>CAVYCI010000031.1:0-142623 GCA_963766925.1 uncultured Alphaproteobacteria bacterium | reverse complement strand
ACGAATTAAATAATTGAAATATCTATAGATTTTATATTCTGGCCGTAACGAAGTCCGGCGCGGATTATGGGACTTTGCGCCGTGTCGGCGCGGCGCTTTTTGTGCGGAGATGAATTCGTCTGACATCAATGGCATTGATGGCGGCGGCGTCCTGGTTTGGGGATTTTGGTGGTACACGAACCTCTGACATCGTGGCCAAATGACCAGCGCGCGAGGTGAACTCAAAAGAGAGAACAGGTCAGATGCCAACGACCTGCTCTGGCTGCAGCCGCGCCGGCTGCTGACCGATCGTTGTCCGGCGCGCGGCGGGCGTCAGTGGATCGCCGCGTACATTATTTTCTCCTCGGTCGCTTCGAGTGCCGAGAACTCCTCGACCACTTTCCCCTGCCGGGAAACGAGGATCCGGTCTGAAAGCGCCATGATTTCCGGCAGGTACGATGAGATAACGACCACCGCCTTGCCATCGTCGGCAAGGTTGTTGATGAGTTCGTGGATTTCGACGATCGCGCCGACGTCGACGCCACGCGTCGGCTCGTCGAAGATAATCAGGTCCGGCTCCTGCGCGAGCGACTTGGCGATGACGACCTTCTGCTGATTGCCGCCGGAGAGCTCGATGACTCTCGTCTCGTCGCCGATGGCGCGGATATTGAGTTTCCTGATCCAGTCCCTGCCGATACTGTTCGCCTCGCGCCGGGACAACAACGTGCGGCCGCGCGGAAACCTGGACATAAGGCCGAGGTAGATATTGCGCGCGATCGATGCTGTCTCGAAAAAGCCCTCCACCTTGCGGTCCTCGGTCACGTAGGCGATGCCGGCGCGCACCGCCGGTGCGGGCACACGGAAGCGCACCGGCCTGTCGCGCAGGAAGATTTCGCCGCCGTAGAAGAAATCGCGCTTGAGCACGCCCGCAACAATTTTGAACGTCTCCGTGCGTCCGGCGCCGACCAGTCCGAACACTCCGGTTATCTGGCCGGCGAATACGGAAAGCGAATTGTTTTTAACCATCGGCGCCATCTTAAGGTTCTGCATCGTAAGTACGCGCGCGCCGGCTTTGCGTACCGTCGTCTTGCGAACGCCGTAGAGCGTATGGGAAAGATCGCGTCCGACCATCGCCTGTACGATGCGCGCGCGATCGAATTTCGACGCGTCATCGGTCACGACCTTCCTGCCGTCGCGCAGCACGGTGATGCGATCGGCCAGCAGCAGCGCCTCTTCGAGCGCGTGCGAGATGAACACCACCGATACGCCGCGCTTCCTGAGGTCGCGCACAAGATCAAAGAAGTACTTCTTCTCTTCCGGCGTCAGCGTCGCGGTTGGTTCGTCGAAGATGATGACCTTGGCCTTGTGAAGTACGGCGCGCGCGATTTCGACCATCTGCTTCTTGGCCGCGCCAAGCGCACCGACAGTCACGGTCGGAGCGACGTCGAAGTTCAGCGACTGGAGGAACTGCTGCGCCGCGATGTAGATGCCGCGCAGACGATTGTAAAAGCGCTCCTGGCCGAGGAAGAGGTTTTGCGCCACCGTCATCGTTGGAACGAGGCTGTTTTCCTGGAACACCATGGCTACGCCGAGATGACGCGCTTCCAGCGGCGACTTCGGCAAAGCTTCGACGCCGTCGATGTTCATAGTTCCCGACGTCAGGGTGACGACGCCCGCCATGACCTTGGTCAACGTCGATTTGCCCGCGCCGTTCTCCCCGACCAGCGCATGGATCTCGCCGCGCCGGAGATCGAAGTCGACGCCGTCAATCGCCGGGACGCCCGCATAAAGCTTGGTGGCCTTGCTCAGCGAGAGAATGATGTCGTCGCTCATGCCGCGAGTTCCTTCTCGAGACGGGCAATCGGGAGTTTCAGGATTCGTCCCGGCCCTTTGGCGATCATGATCAAATCGCCGTTGACCTCGATCGCGGCGACGACGCCGTGGTTTACGCCGTCAACACGGCTGTGCAGCGAATAGAGCGGTGCGCCGTCGGCGCCGAGCCGGATGACGATGCCGTAGGACCGCGGCGGTGCCCACGGCTTGGCCACCCCCATCGTCCTGATGTGCGCCCCCTGCATCGGCTCCTTGAAAGAGTTGCCCGAGCGCAGGCGTGGGGCGATCCAGTACCGCGGCTCGATCTCGGCCATCATTCGCCTGCGGAAAGCCCGCTCGCGCAGCACGAACTCGACCAGCAGGGTGCGGGCGGTGAAAGCGCTCAGCCAGTAGCCGTCGGGCGACGCCGGCGAAAGTCGCGACGGGTAGACCGGCAAATGGGGAAGCGCGATGTCTTTCGAGCCGTCGCGGCGGATCTCGACCAGACGGTGGCGCCAGCTCTCGCTGACCAGCGCGCCGTTGTCTGTTGGGCAGCAGCCGAAGGCGTACCCAAGGCCGCTGGCAAGCGTGCTGCTCGACCCGGTCGCCGGATCGAGCATGAGTAACCTGCCGCTGTGCCCGTGCTCCATGAGGTCGCGCGCCCAGTCGCCGACGCCGCGCTTCATGGAGCCGTCGGTCGCGAGCAGCATTCCGCCGGGCGCAGCGGCGAGCGCGTTTACCGCGCTCAGTCCGGTGGTGAAAATGGTGCGCGGCTTCGGCGCCGACGGCTCGGCGTAGATGCTCACCGTACGTCCCGCGAGCGCCACGGCGAGCCCGCCGTCCGGCAGGCAGGCCAGCGCCGAGATCGGCTCATCGAACGCGCGGAGTTCCGTCCGCGAGCCGCCGTCGAGCAGCAGCAGCCTTGGCCCGTCAGCCAGATAGATTGAACGGCCGTCGCTGGCCAGATCCTCGGGCTCTGCGCACTCGAGGATTATTTCGGCTTCCTCGAGTTTCTGGTTCGGCTTCAGCGCGCCGTCGAATGAAGGCACCGCTATGGTGGCATCGCCACGGCCCAGGAAGTGGTTGGCGAACTCCCGTATCGCTCCGATCACGGCAGCCGCCCCCAGCGCTTTTCGTACTGCATGAAATCGGGATCGGCGCCTTCGAGCTTGTAGCGGCCAATTCGATTGTTGGAGATGCCGCCAAGATAGAGATAGCCGCGATGCTCGCGCATCGAGGTGATCATGGGGTGGTTAACGCCCTTAAGGTCCCAGTACGAGTCGAGGATTTTGCCCTGCTCGCTGAATTTGACCACGCAGCCGGTGTTTATATTGGGAAACAGCCACTCGTCGACCGGTACGCGCTTTGCCATGCGCTTGCGGAAACCCGGCATCCGCCACGCCAGATCGAGCGCGGGGCTGCGCATTCCGACAAGCGCGAGCCAATAGTTGCCGTCTGACGCCAGATTGATGTTGTCGGGATAGCCCGGCAAATTGTCCATAACGACGGCGACACGGCCCTTCTGCGGCCCATCGAACCAGTAGCGCTTGACCGAGCAGCCGAAGGTTTCTGCGAACAGGATCGACTGGCCGTCGCTCGCGACGCAGATGCCGTTCGGAAATTTGAGGCCGCGGAGAGCGGTATGAGTTTTGCCGGTGTTGGTGTCGTAGCAGATGATGCGGCCGTTGCCCCGCGCCTCGAGCCCGTCGACCGGCCATTCGTCCATTTCGTAACGGATGGTTGCCTCGGAGAAGAAGATGAGGCCATTGTCCGTGATGTCGAGGTCGTCGGCGAGCCGCAGGCGGCTGTCGTCGTTGACCGAACGCAGGCTGCGGTTCGTCTCGTCGGTCGCTTTCTCGACCTTCCCGTCGGGTGCGATGCGGTAGAGTCCCATTCCACCGATGCAGATGTAGAGATTGTCGCTGCGGTCGAAGGCCATGCCGAGCGGCTGGCCGCCGATGTGGGCGAATACCTCCATTCGCTGGTAGTCGGGCGCGAAGAAGCGGATTACGTCGCCGTGCCGCGAGCCGGCGTACAGGTTGTCGTTGCGGTCGAGGATGACGTCTTCGGGCGCCTCGATCCTGCCGAGACCGATCAGTTCGACGTCGCGCAGCCTGTCGTTCTGCTCAAACGGCCCGCCCTTCCCGATGTCGGTGGTCGGTGGCGGCGGCAGGCTGTGATAGGTCGGACTGACATAGACCTTGCTTATGATGCGCGTCCGGTTCTTCTGCCAGCGGATGTCGATCACGGCTGCGACCAGAAGGATGCTGGCCAGCGCCATGCGGTTGAAGCCGCCGCGCGCGCTCATCGTGGTAAGACCGTTGGTGATCAAAAGGACGATCAGCGTCCCGACCGCCGACTTCGTCACTGATCCCTTGCCGCCGCCCAGCGTGATGCCGCCGAGCACCGTCGCGGTGAGTACGATGACTTCGAGGCCTATCCCGATATCGCCGCCGACCGTGCCGAGGCGGGCGGCGAAGAACAGGGAACCGACAGCGGTCAGCGCCCCGCAGGCGACGTAGCAGAGCGCGATCGTGCGCCGGACCGGTATGCCCGAATTGTATGCGGAGCGCCGCGAGCCGCCGATCGCCGTGATATGCCAGCCGGGCCGCAGCCGCGTCAGGAAGATGTGCCCGAAGATCGCGACCGCGAGATAAACGATGGCGATGCCCGGAACGCCGAGCACGTCGCCTCCGCCGATGAAATTCCACGACGGGAAGTCGGGAAAGGCCGAGGCGATCGAGTTGGAATAGCGCTGGATCAGAAGGTCGAACGCCGAGCGGTATATGATCAGCGTGATGAGCGTGGTGATGAAGGCGCGCAGCCTCAGGTAGCCGATAAGAAACCCGTTGATTGCGCCGAGCAGCGCGCCGCAGGCCACGGTCGCGGCGATGACGGCAGCGACCGGCCAGCCGAGAACGTCGAGCGTGAAGAGGGCGCAGAAGTCGGTCAACGCAAACATCGAGCCGACCGACAGGTCGATGCCGCCGACAATGACGACGAGCGCCTCGCCGAGCGCGATGAAGCCGATCTCGCCCGCCTGTCTCGCCGTGTCGGCGAGGCTCGAAGCGGACAGGAAATGATCGATCATGCGGCTCGAAGCGAAGCCGACGACAAGGAGGACGATGACGGGGATGGCGGTCTCTGTCCATCTTTTGGACAGGATCTCGCCGAGAAGGTGATCCGGCCAGTACCGGTATCGCCACCGCGTTAGAGTTTGACGCATCGACAGCCGATCGATTGGGGCCGGAACGGGGGAAGGGGGAGGCGAACTCCCAGTTGAAACCTGGAAAGTTCGCCCCTCGGGTGGCCGTTACGGGCGGCGACTATTTTTTGAGGTCGCTGAGGTTCCAGCACGCCGTCGCAGATTCGGCGTTCTCTTTGGTGATCGGAATCAGGGTCGTATACGACGAGCCCTTGATCGAACCAGGCTTCGCGCCGGATGACAGCAGATATTTGATCAGCGCGGCCATCTGCTCCGCCTGCGTCGGCACGTCGTAGCTGAGGTCGAGGTCGAAGGCGCCGGTCTTCACCAGTTCGCACGCGCCCCTGCGTTCGCCGCCGCCCGATGTCGCGACGAACACCTTGCCGGTAAGTCCGGCCTCCTTGACCGCCGCGGCGGTGCCGATGTCCATACCGTCCCAGAAGCCGACGATGCCGCAGAGGTCCGGGTTCTGTTTCAGGACGGTTTGGGTAATCGCCTTGGCCTTGGCGGCGTCCCAGTCGGCAGCCTGGCTGGAGACCACCTTGATCTCCGGATGTGTGGCGAGCACGTTCTCGACGCCCTTGAGCGTATAGGCGCTCGCGGCGGCCGACAGCGCGCCTTGCACGATCGCGATTTTGTTCGATTTGCCTTCGCAGGCCTTCACGACCGCGCCCGCATCCCTCTCGCCGATTTCGATCCAGTTCGCGCCGACGAAGCCCGAACTGCGATAGGCCGAGCCCATGTTGATCTGGATGACGAAAATGCCGTCATTCTCGGCGCGCTGCAGGAGCTTCGCATAAGTCTGCACGTCCGGGTTATGAATGACCATGACCGCAGGCTTCTCCGAGATAAGCGAGGTAACGGCCTGGGCACCGGCGTTGGTGTTCCAGTTGGGATCGCGCAGCTCGAATTTCACCCCATAAGGTTCGAGCTCTTTCTTGAGGCCGGCGAACCAGCCCTCGGTCAGGTCGAAGTTCATCGCAACCGGCACGAAGGCCACCGTCTTGCCGGCAAGCGCGTCCTTAAACGGTTTCTGAAACGGCTCGTCGAGTCCCTGTTGCGCCAGCGCGGGCGCGCCCGTCGCTGCGGTCACCGCCAGCGCGAAAAGCGCCGCTCTCGCGGCCTTGTTGAACGCCGTCGTTGCTTCTTTCATCGTTACCTCCCTCGTTTTTTACGTTCGCCTGTATTTACATTCACACGCTAAATGTCGCCCTGCTGCGCCGTTTCCTCGTTGCGTGGATTGAGGACCGAATCGGTAACGACGGCCAGCAACAGCACCACGCCCTTGATCAGGTTCTGCCCCGCATAGGGGATGTCCATGATCGTCATGCCGTTGAGCATCGTTCCGATCAACAACGTGCCGATTATCACGTTCAAAACGCCTCCGCGGCCTCCCGACAGGCCAATGCCGCCGAGCACGACGACGAGGATCACGTCGTAGATGAGGGTCGAATTGAAAATTCGCGTCGGCATCGAATTGACTGACGCGGCCATAACGAGGCCGGCGAAGCAGCCGATCAACGAGGCCAGCACGTATTGCAGCACGATGATCGGGCGGATCGGAATGCCGGTGATGCGGGCTGCGTTGGGATTGTCGCCGATCGCATAGATATAAGCCCCCCACCGTGTCTGCCGCAGGAACAGCGCCACGACGACACACGCGGCCGCGAACATCACGATCGCCGTCGGCACGCCAAAGATCGTGCCTTGTCCCAGCCGCTGGAACCCCTCCATTCCGGGACTCCACTGCACAACGTCGAGCTTGAACAGAAATGCCTGTCCCAGGCCCGCCACCAGGATGCCGGTCGCCAGAGTGGCGAACAGCGAAGGCACGTCCGCGTAGGCGATGAGCCAGCCGTTGAACAGACCGATGCCGACCGAGAACAGAAGCGCCGTGAGGATCGAGCCGGCGAGCGTGTGGCCATCCTGCACCATCTGCAGGACGACGCCCGCCGGAATGGCGAGCGCCGCGATCAGTGAAATGTCGATGCCCCGGCCGAGGACGACGATCGCCATGGCAAGGCCCAGAATGCCAAGCACCGCCACGTTTTGCAGAAGCGTCCACATGTTGTCGGCCGAGAAAAATCCCGGCAACAGAACCGAGAGCGCGACGAACAGCACAGCGAAGATGACGAAAACGATCTCCTGCTGTCCGACGCGAATGCGACGTGTGCGCATCGCGCGAAACATGTCTGACGTTTCCTCCCCGGGCCCGTATGGCGAACCCATGACCGGTTTTTCACGACCGGCTTTTTCTGGCCGGCTTTCTGACCCGGCTGTTTAGTTCCTGCGCCGGTCTACGAAAGCGTACCTGCTGCAAAGTGCAGGGTTTTTTGCGTGCGCGCAATGCGGCACCCTGTTGCGCCGCTGCGGAACGGGCGTATGGCATTGATGAAACTGGTGTTTTTATTGCGAGTGTCCCGACCGGTGCCGGTTCCGGTGACGGACTTGTGCAGTAAGGATTGCTCGCGGGAAGTCACGGGTGAAAAAGTCTCCGGGACAAAGTCGCAGGAACTCCAGGCGCTCAAGCTTTTTTGACGGCCACATCTTTCCGGCGTGAGTCGCGAGCCGCGAACTTGAGGAACGGCGCAAAGTCTATTCCTGACAAAGCCATGCCGAGCGCAATGGCAATTCCCTGAATGACGAACTGCAGCGCAGAGGACAAACCCAACATTTGCAGCACCTGACCGAGTTGGGTCAGAAACAGCGCGGCGCCGGCGACAGCGGTCATACTGCCGATGCCGCCCGACATCGCGGTGCCGCCGAGGACGGCAGCGGCGATCGGTGCCAGCAGATAGGGGTCGCCAACCATGAGGGTCGGATTTCGGATGAACGCCGAGATCAGAATGCCGGCAATCCCGTAAAGGAACGCGGCCACCACAAAAGCTGCGGTCTGGTAGCCGGCGACATTGATGCCGGCGACCCGGGCCGCCCGCGGATTGGCGCCAACGGCCGAAAAGCGCCGGCCGATGGTGGTCTTCCGCAGCACGACGTCGAGAATGATGGCCAGCGCGGCAACGACCCACACCGCAAAATTGATTCCGAGGAACCGCGCATCGCCCCATCCCGCCATCGCGGGAGGTACGCGTGCTTCCTGCGGCAGCGAGACACGGTACCATAATGTGGCGCCTGTCGTTATTGCACCTACCGCCAGCGTCACAATCAGTGCGTTAAGCCCGAACACCGCGGTCAATATTCCGTTGATCATTCCGACCAGGGTGGCCAGGGCCAGCGCCCCGCAGAGCGCCGCAAAAAGGGCTTCGTCGTGACCGCCCGAGATGCCGAGTATGACGGTGCTTGACAGTGTAATCACTGCCGGGATCGACAGGTCGATCCCGCGCGCCATGAGTACGAGTGTCTCACCGACCGCCGCGATGGCGAGAAAGGCCGCCAGCGGGATGATGGCGAGGAAGGTTGAAGGCAACAAACTGCGCGGTGCGACGACGGCGCAGATGACGATGAGCGCCGCCATCGCAATCCAGATCGCGGCAAAGCGCATCCTGACCGGAAAGCGGCGTCCGGGCGGAGGTTGCGACGCGGAGCCGGTTGCGGGGACGCCGGCACGAATGCTCATGACTTTACTTCGCCGCCCTGTCCCGCAAACGCGGCGCGCACATTCTTCCAGACACGGCGGATCGGATGCAGGCCGGAATAGACGGCCACGGCAAACAGGGTCAAGGCCCCGCTGGTGATGATGCCCGCGCCGGTATTGAGCCCCAGCAACGTAATGACGTTGACGGTCAGCGTGAAAAAAAACGCCCCAAACATGGCGCCCACGAACGAGCCGCGGCCGCCGGTCAGAGCGGCACCGCCAAGAACCGCGGCCGCGATGCTGGTCAACGTATAGGCGGAGCCGATAACCGGGGCGCCGACGCCCACTTCCGAGCCGACGAACAGCCCACCGAGAACGGCAACCACGGCGGACAGAAGATAAGCGCGCAGATGAACAAAATCGACGCGCACACCGTTGCGCTTGGCCGCCTCTTCGCGAAAACCGACGGCCCGCAACTTCAGGCCGCTGCGCGTGCGATACAACCATATATCACCGGCGATTGCGGCAGCCAGAATGACGAAGAACGACACCGGAGCGAAGCCGACGCGGGTCTGGAAGAAGTCGATGAAATCTTCGCTGATTACGCCAAAGGGCGAGGGCCGCAAATAAAGTGCGATACCCTGAACCACGCTTAGCATGGCGATGGTCGTGATGACCGAATTGATGCCGACATAGCGTACGAGGGCGCCATTGGTCAGCCCGATCACCCCGCCAATCGCCACGCAAACGAGCGCGCCGAGAAGGATAAGCCCCGCGTTGAGGTCCTCTGAAATCAGGAAGGAAGCGATTACGACGGTCAGGCTTATCACGGCGCCGACGGAGACGTCGAAGCCACGTACCATCAACACATTGAACTGCGCCATGGTCACCAGCGCCAGGGGCGCGGTCGCGAGGAAAATGTGCCGGATGTTGAGTGGGGTCAGAAACACATCCGTACGCAATGAGGCGTAGCCGCCGATCGCAAGGATGAGCACGAACAGAAGCAGCAGCGGCACCCACCACTGGTTACTGCCGCCGGCGATTAACCGGCCGAAGCCGGCGAGCAAAGTGCTGTCAGACCGCTGCGCCACCATTGTCTCTTTGGAAGAATCCGCAATATCCCTGGAGCGAAGAAACGAAGAAACGATGGTTTCTTCGGTGATTTCACCGCCGTGGAGTTCGCGAATAACCCGCCCGCGCGAGAACACGAGCACCCGGTCGCATATACCGGCCAGTTCCATTGCGTCGGAAGAGTTCACGACACAGGCCATTCCCTGGTCAGCTTTGGTCCGGATCGCGCGATAAATGTCGAAGCGCGCCTTGGCATCGACGCCCTGGGTCGGCTCATCAATCAGCAGCACCTTCGGGTCGTCGAGAAAGCTCCGCGACAATACCGTTTTTTGTTGATTGCCGCCGGACAGGCTGGCGATCGATTGATCGAGATCAGCCGCAGCGATGTCGAGCTTTTCGACGAGCGCGAGCGCGGCCGCCCGCTCTTTCGGCGCCGAGATCAAACCCCCTCTGGCAAACTCGCCGAGGACCTGGACCGTCATGTTCTCGCGAACGCCCAGCGCCGGAAATATCGATTCCGCGGCACGATCGGCGCTGAGCGAAAGAATGCCCGCGTCAAGCGCGCCGCGCGGCGTTCTGGTGTTGACAGCAGAACCGGCGCAAAGCACCTCTCCACCTGCTTCTTCGAGGCCACCGAGGGCGCGCAGCGCCTCGCGCTGCCCGTTGCCTTCGGAGCCTGCAAATCCCACAATTTCGCCGCGGCGAACGTCGAGCCCGATCTTGTGAAATCGCGCTCCGCTCAAATTTCTGGCCGAGAGTACTATCTCGCTCGACGCCGACGCTGGCCTGACGGGATATTCGGTGTCGATCGGTCGCCCGACCATCAAGGCGATGAGATCGTTTTCCGACAGCCCGCTGTTCACGTCATAGGTACCCTGGCCAACGCCGTCGCGCAGGATGGTTACGCGATGGGCCAGCGCAAGGATTTCCGGCAGCCGGTGGCTCACGTAAACGACGGCCGTGCCTGCAGCGACAATCCTGCGGATGATGGCGCTTAGCTTCTCGACGCCGGAGATGTCGAGGCTCGAAGTAGGCTCGTCGAGCAGGAGGATTTTTGGATTCGTCCCCAATGCCTTGACGATTTCGAGAAACTGCCGCTGGGAGGGGACTCAATTGTTCGACGGGCATTTCCGGCGAGATTTCCAGCCCGTACGGGGCGAGCTGCTTCGCAGCCCACTGCCGCTTTCCCGCAAGACTTTTCGGCCCATCCGGCGCGCCGAGAACCAGGTTCTCGGCGACGGAGAGCTCGCGCACCAGCGAATCGTCCTGATAAACGGCCGCAAGGCCCAATCGGCGCACGTGCAGCGGATCGGCGGTGACCACCGGCTTTCCCATGATCGCAATACGGCCTTCGTCGGCGGTCACCGCACCGGCGGCGATGCCGAGCAGTGTGCTCTTTCCGGAGCCGTTTTCGCCGAGAACAGCGTGGATTTCCCCCGCGCGGCACTCGAAGTTGACCCGATCAAGCGCCAGCACGCCGGGATAGCGCTTTGAGATGCCGGACAATTCAAGCGAGGCGGCCGCCATCATGTCATACCGAGAATCATCGCTGTTGTTCGTCGCGTATCAGCGCGTCGCGCATTCGCTTCCACGCAAACGAAAAAGCGGGAGACGCCGTCCCGCTCTGAAGCCGGGGACGAGCGGGCGCGGCACAAGGCTCACGCCCGTTCGACTGTGTCACCCGCTGCTTGCCTCTTACTGTTTGGCAAACATTTCTTTCATCATGTCGTTGTCGACCAGCGTCGTCAACGACGCGCTTTCCGGAATCGCGGGATTGCATTGGCCCTTGACGACAGGATGCATCTTGAACGGCACGTTAATGTTTGGAGGAACATCCTTGCCCTCCTTCTTCATCATCGCCGCCGTCAGGGCGAAGCGCGCCTGATCGTTCTGTCCGTTGGAGTAGAATATCTTGAAGTTCGGGTCGTTGGCTTTTTCCCAGTCGCAGATCACGCCCATCTCGTCGGTGCGCAGCGAAACAATGAGATCCGGCGCCTTTTTGGCCGCCTCATAGGCCCGCAGGCCGCCGCGGAAGCCGTCGGCATATTCGAACAGCACGGCGTCCACGCTGCCGTACTGTGCGAGGAAGCCGGACATTGCCTTGAACGAGCCTTCCTGCGTCCAGTTGGTGTCGGCTTTGCCAAGAAGCTTCAGGTTCGCGTGCCTGGCGATCTCCTGTTCGGAGCACTTCTGCCATCCGGCGCTAAGCCCGTTCCCCGGGGTGCCGCCGAGTTCGACAATCGTGGTCGGATTCTTGGACGAATTGTCCACGACCATTTTTACGAAGTCCGTGCCGAGCGCACAGAGGTCTTCTGCGATCGACGTCACGAAGTCCTTTCCGGCTTTGCCACCGACGTAGGTGCCATTGTGCAGCACAACGAGAATGCCGGCTTCCGTGGCTTCCTTGACGGTCGGCAGCAATGCCGGTCCCGCGTCGGCGAAGATCACGATGACATCCACCTTCTGCGCTATGAACGCGCGCATGTCCGAGACGGCTTTGGTGGCATCGCCCGTGGCCGACGCATAGATAATCTTCTTGATGCTCGGATAGGTCAGGGCCTGGGTGATGAATTCCATCTTGGTGACCTGCCGCCACACGTTCTCGCCGAAGCCATCGGCGTAAGCGACAGTAAGATTGCCGTGCCCGGTCTCACAAACGTTGTTTTTCCAGCACTCCAATGCGCAGCTTGCGCTGGTCAGGCGTCAGATCCATTGCCGCGTGCTTGATGGCCTCGACGATCACCGGCGAGACATTCTCCGTCGTGCCGACGGATTTCATCATCAATTCGTTGACGTCGCGGGCGTGAGACAGAGTGCCCGGCAAGGCAACAATGGCAGCCGCAACGAGCGGCAATGCCCAGCGGTGTATTCCCCGAAAATATGATTTCATCGTCATCCCTCCCCTTGGGTGCCTCTGGACGTTTATTTGCTCTTGAGCCACGGATAACGGGCCGTGTCTTTCCCCGCATAGTCCGGATCGAGATAGATGAAGCAGCGCTGGATTTTCCAGTCGCGAATCTCGAAGACGTCGCACCAGCGCCCGGCGCCGTGTTCGGGCACGCCGGCACGCCACTTGCCATCGCGATGTTCGCCTTCGCTGGTGCCTTCGCACACCACAAGATCGCTGCCCGAGAAGATATAGTTGAAATGCGAATAGTGATGCTGAATCGATTTCAGCGTGGCGCCGATATCGCCGAACATCTGTCCGATCTCTTTCTTGCCGTTGGCAAGGCCCCATTTCGGGAAATAGACCTGTGCGTCATCGGAGAAGAGATCGAGGATGCTGCCGCCGTCAGTTGTTACGCCGGCCTTGTCGAAGGCCTTGAGATATTCGACGATTACC
This sequence comes from uncultured Alphaproteobacteria bacterium, assembly GCA_963766925.1. Taxonomy (GTDB): domain Bacteria; phylum Pseudomonadota; class Alphaproteobacteria; order Rhizobiales; family Xanthobacteraceae; genus BOG-931. The sequence goes on along the minus strand of CAVYCI010000031.1, from coordinate 129,681 downwards.
GACTTTCTTTGCTCATCGGTCATTGTTTTCGTGGAAACGGCCATCAATATCCTCCCTTGAGCGCGGCGACGTTCGGCGCCGCCTTTCAATTACTTCGCGCGTTTTTTGCGCTCCTTGTGCGCGGCGGCGGCGGCCAGATACGAGAAAGCCAGGATCGGGCCGATCGTCGCGCCGCCTGCCCAATAGGCCCGCGCCGATGCCGAGGCAACGCAGTTCCCGACGCCGTAGAGGCCGGCAATCGGCTGGTCCTGATCATCGACAACCTGGCCCGTCTGCGTTGGTCTTCGGCCCGCCTTTGGTGTCGAGATTTCCGCCGGTCAGAAGCGCCGCGTAGTACGGACCCTGGTCAGAGATCGGGAACATTGTCGGGTTCGGCGCCGACGGTGACGGAGCCACCGAACCGTTGAAGAGCAATTCGACCTGGCGTTCGCCACGCTTGAAGTCGAAATCCCGGCCGCCGGAGGCGAATCCGTTAAAACGCTGTATCGTCGCCGCCAGCGTTTTTTCGAAAGCTGGGTTCAAGTGCGAAACCGCCGGTAGCGGCCTTGTAACGCTCGAGGCGTTCGCCGATCGCCTTGCTGAGGGCGGCAAGCGTCGCCCCCTTGATGACGTGCGCATCGTCCGTGCCGGGCGGCACGATGAAGCGACCGTATTCGTCGCCGGCACTGTGGTCCTGACTGCGCTGATCCCAGATCGCAATCAACAGCAGGTTCGGATATTCGGCCCGGGCGCCATCCCACTGGAAGAAGACTTGCGCCATCTCGTTATAGGCCAGCTTTTCGTTGGCGACGCGGCGGCCCTCTTTGTTGACGTAGATCATCGAGTCGCCGGACGGCGAAAACGTGCCGATCAAGGCGGGATCTTTGCGCGATCGCCTTCTCGAACACGATCGGACACATCCACGCGTAGTTCATGTTGCGCAGCTGCGCGCCGACTGTCGCCGGCGATGTAGACGAAATCGCCCTCGTTGCTGTCGCGCCGCGCAGCCGCCGTAGACCGGCACAGTCTGAGGTAGTTCTTGCGAAGTTCGACGTTGTGGGTGAAGCCGCCAGTGCAGAACACCACCGCCTTGCGCGCGAAAAAGCGCTTCTTGCCTTTCGCCGTATCGGCCTCGACGCCGATGACTTCGCCGGCTCGCGTTCCTGATCAGACGCTGAACGCGATGGCCGGTGCGGATATCGACTCCATCGCGCTTGGCGGCTGCCGACATGGTGCGGACCGCGACTTCGCCGCCGTCCGACATCGTTTCCCGTGCCGCCCTTGGGCAGCAGAACGCGGCCTTTGGGAGCTTTGTCCTCGGGCAGCTCAGCCCAATAGTCGGGCACGAAATCGCAATGGCGATATTCGAGCGCGCCCTTCTTGCTCAGCAGCTCGGTTGCGGTCGAGGCATTGTCGTAGATCGCCTCGTACTGGGAGTATTCCCACGCCGGCATGCCGAAACGCGGCGCGTTCGGATTGTACACTTCGGGCCGCGAAAGCCGCGCCATATAGCGGATGCAGTCGGCCTTGGGATCTTTGGCGCCGGCCGCGCGCATGGCCGCATTGTTCGGCACCCAGTACCAGAACGCCGCCTTGCGTCGTGGTTCCGCCGAGCTGCGATGCCTTCTCCAGCACGAGGACCTTGTTGCCATGCCAGCAGGCAAACAAAGCGGTCGCCAAACCGGCCACGCCGCTGCCGATCGCGATGATGTCGACCTCGGCATCAAATTTACCCTTGGCCGCAGCTGGCGCCGAAGACTTGCGCGCTAAAGTCGCCAAGGTACGTCCTCCCTTGTTTTCTATTGAGGAAAGATTGCCGCCGTAGCGGACCGCTAATCTTTCAAATTCCTGATTTTTTTATCAAATCCTGAACAAGTGAGGGGAGCACAGCGTGAAATGGCCGTTGTCAGCACCGTGCAAAGTGGGGTAGATTCTTCGTGCTCCGTCATGGATCACTGAGAAATCCTGAGAGCGCCGGGTTGCTGCGCACGCCCCGATAAAAAGGTGTGGCCTGGGGAGGATGATATGGCGCTGTCCGCTCGCGAGCGGCCGGGGTCGATTGCAGTTCGCGGTCTTGACCAGTTTCATCTCCGCGGCGACACGCATGGTGTTGGCTATTGCATCGCCGAACCAAAACCTTACGCGCTGGAATTTTCCAACACGTCTGACGTCATCTGCCTGTTGCTGGGCGACATCAACAGCAGTGCGAAATTCGAGGATGATCGCGAAAAGCGGCTGGTTTTTCAGAGCGAGTCCACCGCGTTCCATCCGCGAATCGGCTATGTGCGCGTACGAGCCGCCGAGGTACGGCATGGCTTTATTGCGTTCAGCTACGCTGACGACTTTCAGAGCCTGCTAGACGATCGCAGTATCGAAACGCTGCGGCGCGCGGGCAGCAGCAACAACATCCGCAATGATGCGATCAAGTTTCTGGCTCATTACGTGAAGGATCGGCTGCGCCGATCCGGGGTACTGCATCCTCTCGAGCTGCAGTTCCTTGCGCTCGGTACCTACGTCGAAACCATGCGCCAGCTCGACACGGCGGCGCCGGCGCGGCGCGACGTGCTGTCGGACGGGCAGTTCGCGAAGCTTTGCGAGTACATCGAGGAAAACCTCGAGGACAAACTCACCTGCGCCGACCTGTCCCGCGCCGTCAATCTTCCGCTTCGCGCCATCTATGACAGCGTCAAGGCCCGCACCGGCCGTTCTCCTTACAGCATGATCATCGAACGACGGGTCGAACGCGCCAGCAGGATGCTGCACCAATCTGACGTGTCGATTGCCGAGATCGCCTGTGCATGCGGATTTTCGTCACAGCAGCATTTGACGGCGACGCTGTCGCGAAAGTTGGGGCGCACCCCCCGGCGGCTGCGCACCGCGTCATAACGCGCAACGACGGCAGCCGACAGAAATCGTCAGCGATAGTCCTGACCGACCTTCGAAAGTTATTTGCCACAGGATCACGGCGAAGTCCGCCGCAGCCGCGGGATCAGGGCGACGGCGTTTTCGCGCTCGATTGCGGATAAATCGGCGCGGGGAAGTCCGAGCTTTGACAACTGGCTGATGTTGGGCGCCATTGGGCCGATGAACGGCGAGTCGGTTCCCAGAAGAATGTGGGACGCCGGAACGTACGCGCGAAGCGCTCCCATTGTGACGGCATCCGCGGAACTCGATATTTCGTAGTAAAACTTGGCAACTTCGGCCGCGAAGCTCTTGGGCATTGCCATATTTCTCTGAGTTTCCGCGAGGATCTGCAGCCTGCCGACACCGGCCACGATGAGACCTCCGGCATGGGAGAATATCAGACGGATGTCCGGGTACCGCGACGCCGATCTGGTCATAATCCAGTGCAGGATCGTGCGCGTCGTATCGACCGGATATTCGAGCAGCGCGCCCGGGATGACGGGAATGAGATTGCGGCAGCAGGCGGGCGCGATCGGATGCACGTACACGACCGCTTTGCGACGGTTGAGTTCCTCGAACACCGGCGAAAAGGACGGATCGGCAAGCCATTTGTCTCCATAGCTTGTGAACAACCCGATGCCGTCAGCTTTCAGCACGTCCAGCGCGTAGGCAGCTTCCGCAAGACTGCCTTCGGTATCCGGCAGCGGAAGCGATGCGAAAGATCCGAAGCGGCCGGGATGATCGTCACGAATGCGTGCGGCGTATTCGTTACATGCCCGCGCGAGACGGCGGCTTTGCCGGACGTCGCCGAACCAGATACCGGGGTTGGATACCGAGCAGATTACGGTGGCAACGTTGTTGCGATCCATCTCTTCAATCGCCGCACCCGGTGTCCAGCCCTTCGCCTTGCCGATAACCTGGGGCGCGAACGATTTCTCGACCACCTCTTCGCCGATCCAGGCCGGCGTGATGTGATGATAATGCACGTCGACGCGATAAGGCTTCGAATGCGCGGGCGCACACCCGGATGATAGGGCGATGGCACCCGCCGTCCCCATCTTGAGGAGGGTGCGTCTTGAAATGCACGAGTTGCACATCTTCACCTCCAGCCTGCGACTTAAGGTCTGCCGTCGGGATTACGCGTGTTCTTCAGCACAGGACGGTCCTCATGACGGGGAGGGGTGACCGGATGGCGGCGCACGGCGCGACGGCTGAGAACCGTTTGCAACGATCGGATGACGCCTGAGGTCAAACGGATTTTCCGCCATCCCGGCAGCGCAAACCCGGGTTCGATAAAGCCGACCCGCCCGATCCTGATCTAGAACGCCGTGCCGAGTTCATCCGGGACGACCCCCCACTGGTTCGCTGTCATGGGATCGAGGGGCCAGACTTTGGGCGTCTGCGGACTGTCCCGATGCCAGGGCCGCGGTTCGAAGTAGCCAAGGTTCTCGTCCATCCGGTCGAGTTCCGCGAATAGTTCGGTAACGAGACCGTTCGGTGCGCGATGGTAGGTGAAGAGGTTATGGCCGATGCCGTGACGGCCGGGTCCCCAGAGCAGTTTGAAGCCGTTCCGGCTGAGGTAATCGCACGCGCTCTGAATATGAGCCCAGTCGCGCAGTTCAAATGCGGTGTGATGGTGGCGGCTGAGGCCTGTCTGCACGAGGTTGATGGCGTGATGGTCCGGGCCGCATCGCAAAAAGGAAAAAACGTCGGCCATCCAGTCCGACTCGCGGAAGCCAAGCACGTCGCAGTAGAATTTGGTCGTCAGCTTCACGTCGGTTACGTGGAACGCGACGTGACCGAGTTTTAGCGGCACGATGCCGCTGTTCTGGAATTGTTGACGGGAAAAGCTCGCGGGCTTGAACACCTCCATTATCGTTCCCTTGGGATCCGCAAACGTCACCATCTCTGAAATCGCCGGCTCCGGATCCTTTTTCAGGGACGTTCCGATGCCTTGAGACTCGACCTGTTTGGCGAATGCGGCGAGATCGTCGTCTGGCGAAATCTGGAACCCTATACGCGTGCACCGAGCGTCATCGCCTTTTCGAAGCACCACAGAATGGTGATCGACCGTCGAGCCGAAAAACACGGCATCTTTTTCCCTGGCTGCGATCGAAAGTCCGAGAATGCCCGTGTAGTACTCGGTCATCACGTCGAGGTCGGTCGTCGAGTAGCTGGCGTGGGCGATCTTTTGGACGCGGATCATGTTTCCTCCCTTGGCGGTCGCCGGTTTTGCCGAAAAGTACCTGGACAAAAATTCCTGAACATTCGCGCCGACCCGCCGGAGCCGCGGGGAGACAGGTCCAGGGCCCCGCATCATGCGCGATACATCCACGCTTTAAATATGATCATGATCATTTTGATGACAAGGCCGGCGCCCTGTCAAGCCTGTGCCGCGGGCGGTCCGCGCGGACTGCCAGGTGCACCCGGCCGCGGGCGGTACGTGAAGTATCAATTCAGTCAGCGGCGCGCCGGCAGCGTATCGTTCTGGCGCCGGAACGGCCGGGTCGTTCCCGATCCCGATACCCGCCCTTCAGCCTCTTGACGACAAGATCGATCCATCTATAAATGATCATAATCATAAAAAATAAGGGAGTGACCCAATGTCAAAGACGATATTGCACGCGGTTTCGCTGGGCCTGGCGCTCCTGCTCGCGTCCGCGCTGGCGGGCTTTGGGGAAACGCCCGGGAGTGGCGCATGGACCAGGAAAGCCCCGATGCCGGTCGGCAGGGCCGAGGTCGGAGTCGCCGCGCTTGACGACAAAGTTTATGTCGTCGGCGGAACCGAGCAGGCCGGCAACGGGCCGCCGCGCTGGGACTCGACGCTGAACGAAATGTACGATCCAGTTGGCGACGTCTGGCAGGAACGCGCGCCGCTGCCGCGCGGCCTCAGTCACGTCGGCCTCGCGGCCCTTGGCGGCAGGCTCTACGCGATCGGCGGATTCACAACCATCGTGCACATGGGCGCCCAGAATTTGGCGTTCGTGTTCGATCCTGCTGCGAACAAATGGACGGAGCTTCCGAAGCTCTCGGGCCCGAGGGGTTCGGTGGCGGTGGCCGCTGTCGGCGGGAAGCTTCACGTCTTCGGCGGACGCAGCTCGGAAAAGGCGATGAAGATATCGAAGCCGGGCGACGCGGACGTGTTCCTGGGCCTTGATCCGCCTGTCACGACACATGAAGTCTATGATCCGGCAAGCGGCAAGTGGTCGGCAGGTTCGCCGGTCCCCGGTCCAGGGCGCGACCACATGGGCGTCGCCGTGCTGGACGGCAAGATTTATCTGTTCGGCGGCCGTACGGCCGATGTCGCGGACAATATCGATCGGCACGACGTCTACGACCCCGCGGGCGATGTGTGGAACACCGCCGCGCCGTTGCCCAGGCCGCGCTCGAGCGGCGCGTATGCAGTCCTGAAAAATCTTGTCATCTATGCCGGCGGCGAGTGCAAACCCGGCGGTCGGCCGTCTACCCCCAACGCCTTCGACGACGTGACCGCGTACGAAGCAAAAACTGACAGCTGGTCGAATCTCACGCCATTGCCGCAGGCCCGTCACGCTTTTGGTGCGGCAACAGTCGGCGGGGTCACCTACTTCGCCGGCGGCGCGCCGGTCTGTGGCGGCGGCGCGCTGCCCGACCTGCTTGCCCTTCAGTTTTAGATCGCTGGAAAGGTCATGTGATGACTGATGCCTCGAAGACTGAAATGAAGACGGTCGCCCCGCTGCGAAAGGGGGGCACGCCGTCGATCCTGCCTGGAGTAGGGCCGGTCGATCCGCTCAGCATTCGCGCGAAGCTGATGCTGGAAACCGCTTCCTTTATGATGACGGAGTGGGACTGGCCTTATCGCGAAACGACGATCAGCCTGAGGAGTCAGGGCGACGAAGAGGGATCCTTTCGGCTCTTCGGCGCGAACAACCCGGATTCGATTGGCCAGGTGTTCAGGCGCGAGCTCGACATCTCCATCATGAATCCCGGCGTGATTCTCTCCATGGCTCACCGTGGCACGGGATTGTTCTCCGAGCCCATGCAGGTCGCGCTTATCGCGGTCATACCCCATTACGACCAGCTTGGTTTTGCCGTGACGCGGGCTTCCGGCCTGACATCCCTCGACGACATCCGTGAGAAGCGGTTTCCCCTTCGGGTTTCTGTGCGCGGCTCGCTGGACGCCAGCACGACCCGTCTGGTGGAGAAAGTTCTCAACATTCACGGCTTTGGCTATTCGGACATCCTCGCATGGGGAGGGAGCGTCTCCTACGATCAGCCGATGCCTCATCAGAGTCCGCCGAACCAGGCGTCGCGGGTCGGCCGCGTCGTCAACGGCGAGTTCGATGCGATCTTCGAAGAGGGCGTCATTGTATGGGCGGACAAGGCCGTGGAAGCGGGCATGCGGTTTCTCGGCATTGACGGGCATCGGCTGGCCCAGCTCGAACAGGCCGGTTTCAAGCGGGGAGTGATGGAGAAGGCGCGACTGACCCGCCTTGAGGAAGACTTCGCGACAGTCGATTTTAGCGGCTGGCCGATCTACACGCGGGTGGATGCGTCCGACCTCCTTATCAGAAAATTCTGCGAAGGCATGGAGGCGAGGAAGGACTCGATCCCGTGGAATTGGGGTCCCGTGAAGCAGAAGGAATTGCCGCTGGCGGCGATGCTGGTCGATTCGCCGGCAACGCCCATCGACGTTCCGTTTCACCCGGCGGCCCGAGAGTTTTGGTGGAAGACGGGTTATCTGAAATAGCCAGCTTTTGAATCCGGGCGTAACGGTTCGCGGGCCGGCATTCATGACGCTGGTTCGTTCGCGCGATTTGCCGGTCCGGTTTGACGTCAGCCGAAAAGCTGTTTTGCTTTGCCCCGGCCTGTCGGCCGCTTTCGCGAATGCGGCACGGGGATTTCGGCGATGGTGACGTTGCGCGACTTCAAGCCATCAAACAGGATTTCGAACTGCCGCCTGAGCCTGTCGAGACTGGCGGGGACATCGGGCCCGGCTTTGTCCAGGCAAAAACGAAGTTCGACCCGGTGGAGACTGAATATCAAATGAGCCGCTTCATTGGGAGCGATGCCGGAGCTTACCTGATTTTGAGCCTGGGCGCGCGCGACCAGCCTCGCGATTTGCTGCTCGGTCTGCTGGACACTGGCCCACATGCGCGCGGCAACGATACCGCTGCTGCTGAAGGTAATTTCTCTCAGCATGTCGCGGGAAAGGCCCGGCGTCGCACTGAAGAACCTGTAGAATTCCGCAAAAAAAGCGATCAACTGTTCGATGAACGACGCTTCCGGTCTGGCTTTGGAAAATGCCCGCTCGCCCAGCGGGATCACCTCTTCGTCAAAAAGCAGCAAAAGAAGGTCCTGTTTGTTTCTGGCGTAGAGAAACAGCGTTCCGAAGGCCACGTCGGCCGCGGCGGCAATTTCGCGTACGGTGGCAGCCTCGTATCCTTTGCGGAGAAATACGTCCTTTGCCGCCTGACGTATCCGCGCGAGCTTCTCGCGTTTGTTCGTTTCGCGGCGGCCCGAATGCAGCGTACCTTTGGTGGCAACCGCCTTTGCCATTCAAGTCAATCCCGTCCTGCCGTGCCCGGCCGACGCCGATCCAGGCATCGAATGTGAGACATCGCGACTTTGGATGTACCTCCGTCGGACCGGATTAGTCCAGTTTGGGACGGGGGCGAAAAATGGAATTTCTGTCATACCGAATAATAATGAACAAGTTCAGATTAAACGCACGTAATACTACCGCCCCGCCGGCAAGCGGACTAACGCCGTACCAGGCGACCTTGCCCTCCATGCGGGTAATTCGGGGAAATTGCTTTGCCTTTCGCCCCTGCGGCGACCGGAAGGCCGCTAACCCAAGTCCTGGCCTTGACTCCGGCTTCTCCCGAAATAAAATGAACGGGATCATTAATAATGAACCGCATGGCCAATAATTCGCCCTTCGATGCCGATGTCATTATCGTCGGAGGCGGCCCTTGCGGGCTCATGCTCGCGAATGAACTCGGCCGGCGCAATATCAGGACGATCCTGTTCAACGATCGGCCGGACACCTCGCCGCATCCGCAGGCCAATGCGACTCAGGCGCGTACAATGGAGCATTACCGGCGGCTGGGGTTCGCCGGCCGCATCCGCGCTGCCGGTCTTCCGTCCGATTACCAGACCGACGTCGCTTATTTCACGCGCTTCACCCGGTACGAGCTGGCGCGCTTCGAGCTGCCTTCGTCCGGGCAGACGCAACAGCTTGTTCGAGGTCTCTCCGGCTCCTGGAGCGCAGCCGAACTGCCGCACCGCTGCTCGCAAATGTATGTCGAGCGCATTTTGCGCGAGGAGGCGGAGCGGCTGGCATCCGTTGCGCTTAATTTCGGATGGCGGGCAACCGGCTTTGCCGATCATGGTGATCGCGTCGAAGTGGAAGTCCTGTCAGACACCGGCACCCAAAGCAGCTTCACGGCAAAATATCTCGTCGGCGCCGATGGTCCGCGAAGTGAAATCCGTAAAAAGCTCGGCATAGGATATCGGGGGGAAGCCAACCGCGATCGTCCGTTCCTTGCCGGGCTGATGTATTCCATCTATTTCTATGCGCCGCAGCTGTACGATCTCATTCCCCACCGGAAGGCCTGGCAGTATTGGGCGGTGAATCCCGAGCGGCGCGGCCTGATGCTGGCGCTCGACGGGCGGGGGTCCTTCGTTTTCATGTCGCAACTGCGGCCTGACGAAAGCCCGGACTCATTACCCGAGGCGTTCGCCCGTTCGCTTGTTCACGGCGGGATGGGCAAGGAGTTTGAATTTCAGATTGTCCAGCGCTCGCACTGGACGGCAGGGTTGACGCTCGTCGCCGAACGTTTTCAGGCCGGCCGCGTATTTCTTGCGGGCGATGCCGTGCACCTTTTCACGCCGACAGGTGGCCTCGGCTACAACACGGCTGTCGAGGATGCCGTCAACCTCGGCTGGAAACTTGCTGCGGCAATCAACGGCTGGGGAGGACCGTTCCTCCTCGACAGCTACCAGCGCGAGCGCGAGCCCGTGGCGCGGCGTAATACCGGCTTCGCGCGCATGTACGCGGAGTTGGTCGGCCGCTTCACCGTGCCTGCCGAAATCGAAGCCGACAGCGACGCCGGCACGGAGTTGCGTTCGGCGATGAGCGAGTACCTCAATCGCCACGCGCGGGCGGAGTTTGACATTCCGGGCATCACGCTCGGCGTCCGCTACGATGACTCTCCGATCATTGCGCGGGATGGCACGGAGCCGCCTCCTGACAGCCCCAACATCTATCGCCCGAGCGCCTGCCCTGGCGGGCGCGCGCCGCACGCCTGGCTGTCCGACGGACGATCGCTGTACGATGCGCTCGGGTTTGAATTCACGCTGCTTCGAACTCGGGCATGACGCGCCGGACGGCGCGGAGCTTCTTGCCGCCGCGCGGGCGCTCGGCGTTCCACTCGTCATCCTTGATCTGACGAAAGAACGGCTGGACGAACTGTACGAGGCGAGGCTCGCTCTGCTTCGGCCGGACCAGATTGTTTGCTGGAGGGGCGACCGTCTGCCTTCGGATCCCGGCTCGCTGCTGGCGCAGGTCACCGGAAGAAATCCCGTTGCGGCAGACCGGACAGGCGAGCGCGCCGTAGGACCAACGGTTTACCCCGGTCCCCGGGCAGGAACGCTGATCCGCGCTGGCGCTTTTGGTGCGGAGAGCCGTCCCCGCGGGCATTCGACATCGCGCTTTGGCCTGAGATTGTTGGCCAACTGTCCGCTAATGGAATGGGATGGTCCGGCTGTGCTGTTGGCCCGCCAGCGATTACCGTTTACCCCGGAACCCGCCGGTCAGGTGGAATGTCTGGCGAGAAACGCAAGAACAAGAGCGCGATCTCGTCGTTCTTTTCGTCCAGCGCGAAATGGCCCGCGTCGAGAAGGTGGATTTCGCTCTCCGGCAGATCGCGCCTGAAGGACTCCGCACCGGGCGTAATGAACGAGGGATCGTTTCGTCCCCAGACTACCAAAACTGGCGGCCTGTACTCGCGCAGCCACGCCTGCCACGCCGGATAGGACGCGACGTTCGTCCGGTAGTCGTACAGCAGGCTGGCCTGGATCTCGCGCTGGCCGGGTCTCGACAGGTGGGCGTATTCGTCCGTCCAAGTATCCGGGTTATAGCGTTCGGGATGCGAGGTGCCGAGGGTATGACGCTGTTCGGTTGCGGTCGGGGACACGAACGCCTCGAACACTTCGGGATGTGCTTTCGGATCGGCCCAGTATTGCGCGATGCCGGTCCACTTGGCGCCCAGGCCTTCCTCATAGGCATTGGCGTTCTGGATGATAAGCGCGTGCAGCCGCTCCGGATGCGTCAGGACAATGCGAAAGCCTACCGGGCCGCCATAGTCATGAAGGTAGAAGGTGTATTTGCTGATCTTGAGTTGTTCGAGAAGACCGTCGATCGTCCTTGCCAGATTGTCAAACGTATACGCGTACGATGATGGTGGCGGGGCGTCACTTTGACCGAATCCCGGAAAGTCCGGCGCTATCACATGGCAGCGCGTGGCGAGCAGGGGAATGAGCAAATCGAATTCGCGCGAGGATGAAGGGAACCCGTGCAGAAGCACGACGGTCGGCGCATCCTTCGAACCGGCTTCGCGGTAAAAAATTCCGACGCTATCGACCGTCAACCGGTGAAACGTCGTTGTCGCGGACGTCAACTCCAGTGGCGCAACCCGGGCAGGATGACCGGCTAACGCCGGCTCAGCTGCAGAAGATGGTCCACTCGCCATAGTGCAGCTCCGTGTCCGGCCCCGGATCCCGGCTTAATAAGCGTTGACGCATCGCTTGCCCGATTTCAGCGCTCGATCGCCAATGCTGGTCGCGTCCTCCAGTTTGCCTGCCAGAAACAGTAACCGCGCGCCGCACCCGTAGAGATCGAGAGCCTGACTGCGCAATCCTCGTTGAAATCCACTTTAGATTTAGATTGGCGGCCAGTTGAAATACCGCCTGTGAATTCGCCGCGTCATTACTTGCAGCGGCTGCAGGTCAAGCAACAGACTGCCGATAATTGCGTGATCCAGTCAGGAAAATCCTAAGATTTGTTGATGTCGATGTCGATAAGCCCGGCGATCACATATGTGATACTGAAGGCGGTCCGATATTTCTTGACGGGACTAACAAGACGCGACAACGTGTTGTGATATTTGCTGTGATGCCGCGAGAGAGAAAATGAATTATGAATGACGACCAAAATATTCGAGCGGCTTTGGATCGCCACTGGACCGCCTCGGATGCGAATGATTTCGCGGCAGAACACGAGATTTATCAGGACGATGCCGTGCTTGAGTATCCGCAGTCAGGGGAGCGAATTCGCGGCCGCCGTAATATTCAGGCGTCCCGTTCTGCGCAGCCGAACAGGAAGCGCTTTAAGATTCAGCGCGTACTTGGTGTGGGGGACCTTTGGGTTACCGAACTCATTCTTACATACGACGGTGTGCCGTCATACACAGTGAGCATCATGGAGTTCAGAGACGGGAAGGTTGCCCGCGAGACGCAGTACTTCGGCGATCCCTTCGAGCCTGGTCCTTCGCGCGCTCAATGGGTTGAGCTGATGCGCTGAAATCCTGGCGTTGAAATCGAGACCATCGGGTACGTGACTTCCGCGTCTCCCGGTGATCCCCGGCTGCCAGGCGCGGATCGCCGTACCGGGCTGAAAACAGTGAAGGGGGAAAGAACAGCGCCAATGACAAATATTCTGTTCAATGGTGTCGGAGGGACCGACATCGCACTCACTCTCAGCCGCATCGCGGTTGGACTGTTTTTTATGCTGTCGGGATATCACAAGCTGTTTAACGCGGAGCGCCATCGCGCGCTGGTCGATCAACTAAAGGGACTTGGCCTTCATGCCGTGGGCTTTAACCAATGGTGGGTGCCCTCGGTCGAGTTCCTGGCAGGCGGCGCCGTTGTCGTCGGGTTTCTTGCACCGCTCGCCGCGTTTGGCCTGCTGGTGCTCATCCTCGTCGCCACCATCACGTCTGGACCGCAGCGAATTAAAGTCTACAAGCCGATCGATGAAGCAGACCGGATCGACGATTGGCTCTATCTGCCCGAAGTCCTCTATGCCTTCATGCTGATCGTGGTCGTCTCGGCCGGCGCCGGCCCATACAGCGTTGATGCCTTCATCCTGGGCCTGATCCAGAAAAGCGGGGCGTGAGTTCGCAAAGAAAACGCAGGCCCCGCGCGGGCTGAAGAAAATGGAGCTTACCGGCCGCACCGGCTGACCGTCCCGGCGGTTCCGCGATCTGCCAATGGGAGTGCCTCCGTGATTGTCACGACCTTCCCCAGAGCCGTTCGGGTTATCGAGCATACTTTGATACCGTTGAAAGACGGCACGACGCTGGCCGCCCGCATCTGGTTGCCGGAGGACGCCGAGCAGAAGCCGGTTCCTGCCATCCTCGAGTATCTGCCGTATCGCAAGCGCGACGGGACCTATGAGCGGGACGCGCTGACTCATCCCTATCTCGCAGGTCACGGCTACGCGGGCGTGCGCGTCGACATTCGGGGCAGTGGAGAATCGACGGGCCTGCTGTTCGACGAATACGCCACGCAGGAACAGGACGATGGCGTGGAACTGATCGCCTGGCTGGCTGCACAACCCTGGTGCAATGGCGCCGTCGGGATGATGGGAATCTCCTGGGGCGGGTTCAACGGCCTTCAGATCGCGGCGCGCCGTCCGCCGGCGCTCAAGGCAATCGTCACTATTTGTTCAACCGACGACCGGTACGCCGATGATGCGCACTATATGGGCGGTGCGTTTCTCACCACCGCCGGCCTCGAGTGGGCCTTTTTCTTTTTCAGTCTGATGTGCCTGCCGCCCGATCCGGCGCTGGTCGGCGAGCGCTGGCGAGGGATGTGGCTGGAGCGGCTGGAGAACATGCCGCTGTTCCAGGAAAACTGGCTGCGGCACCAGCGGCGCGACGCATACTGGAAGCACGGGTCGGTATGCGAGGACTACGCAGCGATCCAGTGCCCGGTCTATGCGGTCGGTGGCTGGACCGACGGTTACAAGAATGCGATCCCGCGCCTGCTCGAGCGGCTGCAGGTCCCCCGCAAGGGGCTCATCGGGCCGTGGGGCCACGCCTATCCGCACTTCGCGTTTCCCGGCCCCCAGATCGGATTCCTCCAGGAAATCCTGCGCTGGTGGGATTATTGGCTGAAGGGCGTCGACACGGCCGTGATGGACGAACCCATGCTGCGGGCGTGGATGACGGACAGTGTCAAGCCGGCGACCCACCACGACACGTTGCCCGGCCGCTGGATTGCAGAACCGTCGTGGCCACCGCCAGGAATAAAGCCGCGGCGGCTGTTCCTGACCGATGAGGGGCTGCGGGCAGCCGCGGCACCATTGACGGCTCGGGCCGTATGCTCGCCGCAGACGGTCGGCAAGTGTGGCGGCTATTGGGTTCCATTCGGTCGCGGGCACGATCAGGCCGGCGACCAGCAGGAAGACGACGCGCGCTCGCTGACTTTCGAGACGCCGCCGCTCGATGAGCCGATCGAGATCCTTGGCGCTCCGATCGTCACGCTCGATGTCGCATCCGATCGTCCGATCGCGAATCTGGCAGTTCGGTTATGCGATGTGCACCCGTCCGGTGAATCGCTTCGCGTCAGCTACGGCGTGCTCAACCTCACTCATCGCGACAGCCACGAACAGCCCGCCCTGCTGGTGCCAGGCGAGCGCTACCAGGTGCGCATCCGGCTCAACGATGCAGGCTCGGTATTTCCATCCGGCCACAAGGTGAGGCTTGCGATATCTACAGCTTACTGGCCGATGATCTGGCCCGCTCCCGAGACGGCGACGCTGCAGATTTTTGCCGGCGCGCTCGATCTGCCACAACGTTCGCCCGATGCCGCAGACGCGGGGCTCGCGCCTTTTCCCGAACCGGAGACGGCATCACCCGACAGTCCAACGATCTCCCGTCGCGATGGTATGCGGTTTGAACGCATCGACCGTATCGGTCTGGAATCAGGCACGCAGGACAGGACCGAGTATCACGTCGAAGACAATGATCCGCTCAGCGCCGCTGCCGACCTTCATCATATCCAGACTCTGACGCGAAACGACTGGCAAATCCGGGTCGAGACCCGGCTGCGGATGTCATCCACGAACAATGCCTTCCGGCTGCAGGGAAGTCTGCGCGCCTTTGAGGGCACGAACGAAGTGTTCAGTCGCGACTGGGATCGCTCTGTTCCCCGGGATTTCTCGTGATCGATCTGACATAGAGCATGGTCACAAACGGCATCAACGATGAGCTCATTCTTGCTGCCCGTCTTCTGCTGGCGGCGCTGTTTCTGATTTTCGGCTGGCGAAAGCTCAGGGATTTTTCCGGCACGACCAGTCAGATGGAGCAGCTCGGCGTTCCGGCGCCGTTACTGGCCGCCGGCGTGGCGACTTTCATGGAGCTTCCCGTCGCATTCGCGGTCGCTGTTGGCGCGTTTACACGTCCTTTGGCTCTGCTTATGTTTTTTTACACGCTGGGAACTGCGCTTGCCGGGCATCGCTATTGGACCAAAACAGGCGCGGATTACGTTGACAGCATGGACAGCTTTTACAAAAATCTCGCAATTATGGGAGGCTTTCTGCTGCTGGTCGTTACCGGTCCCGGCAAATATTCGGTCGACGCACTGTGGAGCGTACCCGCGCCGTGACGGCCGTCATCGTTTTTTGCTCTATGTTACGGAGCTTTATGTCACGGAGCTTTTGCACAGGGTTCAAAGTGAAAAGGAGTCGTCCATGACACAGGTACAAGTCGAACAGAAGACCTATCAAATGCCTCCGCAGGAGGGGATTACTGTCGCGCACTTTCTCACCGTCGCCGACGTCGAACGATCGCTTCGATTTTACGAAACGGTGTTCGGAGGGCACATTGCGAGCAGAGGCGACAGCAAGGGTGCGCCGGGCTATCTCCAGATCGCCAACACGTGGCTCATCGTCAACGGCGGGGGCGGTCCGACTCCCGACAAGCCGACGGTAACGCTGCATGTCCCCGCCGACCCCGATTCAGTCAGCAGCTTCATGAACATCCGCGTTGCGGATATCCAGGCGTGCTACAAACTTTGGCGAAGTCGGGGAGCCGAGTTTATCACCGAGCCAAAGCCTAAATACGGCGAGACCCGCTGCTACATTCGCGATCCTGATGGCTATATTATAGAGGTTGGGCAAAGCAACCCGGGCGTCGCTTACGGCTGAACGGTGCGACGACGCCGCGCTGGCGTCTTTGGTGACGACAAAACACCCGTGGTGATAGCGCACATATCGGGCGACGTGAGGTCCCCGAGGACGGCTCCTCTTCGGCCGACGGCGGTACGCGTTGAGGCGGCGCCGCACACCTGCCCGGCTCGCACGTCATGTGGAGGCGAACAGCGCCTCCTCGCCCGCCCCTCGGTGATGAGCAACTAAAAGCGAAATGGCAGTCAGAGAGAACACACATGAAATCCGGGACGGATGGTATCAACCCGGCGGCCAGACCAAGCGGAACAGGTTGTGTCGAATGCCTGTCTCTCGGCGGATGGTGGCTGCATCTTCGCAGATGCGCGGAATGCGGTCACATCGGCTGTTGTGACTCATCGCCGGAACAGCATGCATCGAAACACGCCGCCGCTACGGGCCACCCGATAATCATGAGCTTCGAGCCGGGTGAGGAGTGGCTTTACGACTATCGTATAAAGGACTTTATCACCGGCCCGAAACTTCACGCGCCTCACTGTCATCCCCTGGATCAACCGGTGCCAGGACCAGCCGGAGCGGTGCCTCGAAACTGGAAAGCGCTGCTGCACGAATAAAGAATAGTTTGGTTCAGTCGTCACGTCGGAGCGATCGGGCCGGCTGAGATAGCCAAGGTTCTCGTCCATTCCGGTGCGCCGGAGGACCAACGCTTTACCCCGGTCCGCGGGCAGGAACGCTGATCCGCGCTGGCGCCGTTCGTGGGGAGAGGCGAAGCGTCCGAAACGCCGCACTTTGTGCAGTCGATTTATCTGCCTCGGCGCGACGCGGGTGCAGCGAAAGCGGTGTTGATCGACGCTGGTCCGCCCATTATGGTCCCGCTTGTCATGACGGCCTGTAGCAAAAGGCGTTCAAATACAGCTCGCTGCTGGGCATGATAACCGGCCATTCCGGTGTCATATTTCTGCGTTAAAGCGCCAGGCTTTGCCGGAGTTTATTCAGGGCCGCCCTGCAATCTGCACCGTGCTGATCGGGCGCAGCCCTGCGGAGTTATCGTTGTCGATTAAGGAGCGAAAGCATTATGTCCCATCATCTTGACTCGCCGATCGCCCGCCAGGATATCCGCCTCGACATCACGGACCTTTATCTGTTCAGGGGCGAGACCGGCACCGTATTCGTGATCAACGTCTGTCACTCGATCGCCGGCCCCATACCCGTGCCCGGCTATCATCCGGAAGGCATGTACGAGTTCAAGGTCGACCTCGATGGCGACGCTGTTGAGGACGTGACCTACCGCATCACCTTCGATGCGCGCGACGCGTCGGACAAGCAGCGCTTCGTGCTGCGCAGGATCGCGGGGAAAGAAGCCGCCGATCCGAACGCCGCCGGCACGATCCTCGCGCGCGGCTCCACCGGCGAGGCGGTCAAGACAGAAAATGGCCTGCGCATCTGGGCCGGCAAAGCCGGCGACCCGTTCTGGATCGAGCCAGACGTTCTGCACGCGGTCGGTCATGCCTTTCAGGACGGCACCGGGATCGATCTGTCCGGATGGAATCCCGGCAAGGCGAAGAATTCTGTTTGCCGGCCACACCGTTTATTCGATCGTGATGGAAGTGCCGGACAGCGACCTTCTTGCCGCCGCCTCCGGCAGCAGGCGGGTCGGCGTCTGGGCCGTGGCAACTCTCGCGACCGACGCAGGCGGCTGGCGCTCGATCAACCGCGTCGGCCTGCCGATGATCCACCCCCTGTTCACGCAGTTCAACGAAGACCTGGGCAATCGGCTCAACGCCGGCCGCCCGGCCGACGACTTCGCGACCTATGGCGGCGTCGTCGGCAAGGCGGTTGCGAACGTCGTGGCGGCGAACGGGACGTCAGCGGATCCGCAAGCCTACGGCACGAAGGTCGCCCATCGGTTCTTCCCCAACGTGCTTCCCTACGAAGTTGGCACCCAGGCGACGTTCGGCTTTGCGGAGTGGAATGGCCGCTCTTTGACCGACAATGCGCCGGACGTGATGTTCAGCATTGCGGCGAACAGCCCGGTCCATCTGGGCATCGGCAAAGAGTTGGTCACGGCGAAGCCGTCGAAGACCTTCCCCTACGTACCTTCCGTCGCTTGAAAGCGCGGGCTGGCTTCATCCAGCCCGCTGCCTGTTGCAGAGCGGGCAGGGCCACAGCCCTGCCCGAATTGCTTCCGGCCCTGCAATCGCCATCGCCAAGGCGGCGCCAAGGCGGCGCGCGGCATGGAATATCGTGCATCAAATCGCCCATATTCATGTATGCTTGATACACTTGCGTGGTACCAGGCACAGGCTTCGCCGGCATCCGGTGGTTTAGGCCAGGTTCCGCCTGCAGGAAATTCGGGGCCGTGGCGTGTCACAGAGTGCTCTTTCGCTGATCGCGACCGCGCTTGAAAAGGCGGTGCTCGGCGCGCCCGATTCAGAAATCGCCGAAACGATCGTGACGGTGCGGAACGCGCTGGCTTCACCACCGACCGATCACGACGCGGAACAGGAAATCGAGCGGCTGCATCTTCATCTCAAGACCGTCGCCCAGGCAATTCGCGACAGCGGGGTCAGCGAACGCGGTCTCGGCCTTCTTATCGACACCACCCACGATCTCTCCAATACGCTTGCGCTGCAGGACCTGCTGCGGACCATCGTCAGCCGCGCGAGAAGCCTGGTGGGCGCCAACGTCGCCTATCTGACAATGCTCGACGAAGATCATCGGATTCTGCGCACAGTCACGGCCGAAGGACACCTCAATCCGGCCACCTCGGAAATGAAGACGCGGATCGGCTTCGGGGCCGTGAGCCTCACGATCAATTCCAAAACGTTTTTCGAAACGCAGGACTATCTGAACGATCAGCGATTCCGGCACTCGGAAGCGCTCGATCGCGCTTTCAAGGCCGAAGGCATCGTCTCTCTCGCGGGGTTCCCCATCCTTTCGGAAAACAAGCTGCAGGGCGTGCTGTTTGTTGCCGACCGCTACCGTCGCAAACTGTCCGGGCGGGAAATCTCCATTCTGGGCTCGTTCGCCCTCCATGCCGGCGTCGCCATGCGAAACGCGCAGGCGTTCCGCAGGCTGTCGGGCGCACTGGCGGAAGCAGAGCGCAACCGCACCGCGCTGATCGACCACATTCATCGCGTCGATGTTTCGGCGGCAGCTCACGATGAAATGACGTCGCTGCTGGCGAGGGGCACGGAATGGCCGCGTTTCATCCAGCGTATGGCGGATCAGATCGACGGCGCGATTGTTCTGTACGATGACTCGCTTTCGGTGAAAGGGCAGTTCACCTCGGCGTCCTTTGGCGGACATCCGGCGGACCTGAAAGACGCCAGGATCCAGCCGTCCATGCTTATCAGCGCCATCTCCAGGTCGCGTCACAGCGGGCGGTCGGTGGTCCTGCACGATGCCGGCGACGAGCACTACCGGGTGATGGCGCTGCATGGCGGCACCGAGCGCGGCGAAAGCCTCGTCATCTGTCACCGCGGCGAACTGGATCAGATTGACATTCGCAATCTGGAACGCAGCACCGTTGCGCTTTCGATCGCCAAGCTGTGGAGCGAGAAGCGCGAGACGGAGCAGCTGATCGCTTCCTCGACCCTGCTGCGTCATCTCATTCTCGTCGATCCGCCCGACACCTCCACCGTTTCCGCAATTCGGGAGCGCCTGAAGATCGGCACCGATCAGCCGCTGACGCTGGCGCTCGTCGCCATCTCCGGCCTCGACCGCGCCGCGCAAACCGCGATGATCCGTGCGTCCGCCGCGAACATGAATCTGCTCGTCGATCTTATCGACGACACCTATCTTGCGGCGGGTCCGGAGAAATCGATCCAGGCTTTTATTCAGACGCTCCTGCGCCGCCGGAAGGGATGGGAAACCGGCGGCATCGTGTCGGATCCGTTCGCCGATCTCACGCAGGCGCCCGCCCACTATGGCCGGATCGAGCCGGCGCTTCGCGTGCTGCGCAAGATGGGGCGCCTCACCCGGTTTGTCGAATACTCGAAAGTGAATCTTTTCGCGAAGCTGTTCGATGCAGGCGACGCTTCGCGCATCGTGCAATATCTGGAACACGTCCTTGCGCCGATCGAAGAGCGTGACCGCAATCACCGGACGCAGCTCAAGAAGACGCTGCTGTGCTACATGGACAGTCAGCACAATATTGCGCGCACGGCCGAGGTTCTGGGCGTTCATATCAATACCGTGCGCCAGCGGCTGGGCACGCTGCGCGAAATCACGGGCGGCTGGGACGATCCGGTGGCGGCGCTGGAACTGCACGTCGCGCTGCGGCTCGATTCAATCAGCGCGGTGCTTTAACCGATCGCGCCGCAGCCAATCCGCCGGAAGCTAAAAGGACCCTGGAGACGATCCCCGTTCGGCGGCGTTTGCCGTCTCAAAAAATTTTCGCGTCTGAGCAAAGGCGTCTTCGAGCGGAAACGACTTCTGGCCGCTGAATATCTCGTTCCATCGGGCGGCGATCGTGTCGGGTGAGCGCTCCGCCTCGGCGAGCCAAACTCCCGGCGTCTCCTCGATCCGCGTCACGGCGAAGACGCCCGCGCCGGCACCCAGGATGACCCGCGACGGCGCATCTTCGCTGACAAGGAACAGCACCGCCGGGGTCACCGATTCCGGCGTCAGCAGCTTTGCGGCGTCCGGCGGCAGCAGGCCCGCCGTCATCGCGGTCGCGGCGGTCGGAGCCAGCGTATTGACGCGGACGTTATATTTGGCGCCTTCGAGATGCAGGACGTTCATCAGGCCGACCATCGCGGCTTTGGCAGCGCCGTAATTGGCCTGGCCGAAATTGCCGTAAATGCCGGAGGCAGACGAGGTAAAGACGATGCGCCCGTAGCTGCGCTCGCGCATTCCGTTCCAGACCGCCTTCGTGCAGTTCGCGGAGCCGTAGAGATGCACGCGGACGACTTTGTCGAACTCGCCCATCTCCATTTTCGCGAACGTCCGGTCGCGCAGGATTCCGGCGTTGTTGACGAGAATGTCGATCCGGCCCCATTCCTTTTCGGCGCGTTCCGTCATGGCCGCGATCTGTTCGAAATCGGTCACGTCCGCCCCGTCCGCCATCGCGACGCCGCCGGCCGCCCGGATTTCCTCGACGACTTTCAGCGCGCTGTCGGGCGCCACGCCATCCTTTCCGAGGTCGTTGATCACGACTTTCGCGCCGAGTGCTGCCAGTCCGTGCGCGTGGCTGCGTCCTAGTCCGGCGCCCGCGCCGGTGACGATTGCGACCCTGCCGTCAAAACGAATGGTCATGTGTGTTGTTCTCGTCGGAGATGCGGAAAGTAGGGGAAAGGCAGCCGAAGCATCAAAAAAGTCCGGCTCCCGGTCAATGA
The DNA here is from genome assembly GCA_963766925.1 of uncultured Alphaproteobacteria bacterium. Classification (GTDB taxonomy): domain Bacteria; phylum Pseudomonadota; class Alphaproteobacteria; order Rhizobiales; family Xanthobacteraceae; genus BOG-931. The sequence continues at coordinate 108,285 of CAVYCI010000031.1, read as the reverse complement.
ATCGCGGCGTGGAGGATTTTCTCGGCGCTTGCCTCCGACCGCGCGAATTCCGCAACGATGGTGCCGCTTTTCGCCACCAGAATGCGATCGGACAGATCGAGGATTTCGGGCAGATAGGACGAAATCAGCATCACGCCCGCACCGCTGTCGGCGAAGGCGCGAATGATCTGGCGGATTTCGGCAATCGCTCCGACATCCACGCCCCGCGTCGGCTCGTCGAAGATCACGAGCTTCGGCTTCTGCGCCAGAGACTTCGCGATGACGACTTTCTGCTGATTGCCGCCGGAAAGATACAGCACCGACTGGTCGTCGCCGATGCGGCGGATCGAAAGACGCTCCGCCCACTCGCGCGCAATCGCGCGCATTTTCGCGAGCGGGGCAAGAACCAGTGCCGCGCCCGAATTTCGCCAGCCATCCGCAGCCGATGTTCTGCGATACGCTCATCATTTCGAAGAAACCGTCGAGTTTGCGGTCCTCCGAGACATAAGCAATTCCGGCAGCGACCGCCTGTGCCGGCAGCACGTAGCGGACCTCACGTCCATTCGAGCCATATTTGCCCGCCGCCGAAGTTGCGTTTGGTGTGACCCATGATGACTTTGGCGACTTCGCTGCGTCCGGAGCCGATAAGCCCGGCCATACCGGTGATCTCGCCTGGAAATATCGAGAACGACATGTTGTTGACCACGTTGCCCATGCGGATGTTTTCCACCCGCAGCACCGGCAGCGCGGTTCGCGACCGCGTCGCGCGGCACGGGGTGACGGCGTTTCCACATCGAGATCGTCGCCGATCATGTGGCGAATGAGACGGTCGCGATCGAATTCGCCCGCCGGGCCGGTCTTCACCAGCTGGCCGTTGCGCAGAACGGTAATACGGTCGGCGTGGGTGAGCGCCTCTTCGAGCGCATGCGAGATGAAGATCATCGCCACGCCGGTCTTTGTGCAGCGATGCCATCAGCTCGAACAGATGATCGGTCTCCTCGGGCGTCAGCGCCGCGGTCGGCTCGTCGAGGATGATGATCCGGGCGTCGTTGAGGACGGCGCGGGCGATCTCGACCATCTGCCGTTTGGCGGCGGACAGCGAGCCTGCCAACTGCGACGGATCGACGTTGAAATTGAGACGCTGAAGCACTTGCCGCGCCGCGTTTCGCACTTTGCGCACCGAGTTGAACGCGCGCTCGCGGCCGAGCACCATGTTCTGCGCAACGGTCAATTGCGGAACGAGGCTGGTCTCCTGGTACACCATCGAAATGCCGTAGCGCGCGGCATCCTTCGGGGCCGTCAGAATGCGCGGTCTGCCCGTCGATGATGATGCGCCCTTCCGAGGGCGCGATCACGCCCGCGATCAACTTGCACAGGGTGGATTTGCCCGCGCCGTTCTCGCCGACGAGCGCATGAATTTCACCGGGAAACAGGTCGAAATCGGCGCTTTGCAGGGCGGCGATGCCGCCATAGCGCTTGGTCACGCCTTCGAGCGCGAATGATCGGACTAGCGCTCATCGGCGTTTCCGGCACGGGCGAATTTCAAAATCTCTTCGCTCGCGCGGCTGACCGCAATCAGACTCCCGTTCCATGCGGCTACGTCGGATATCGCATGGCGAACTCCGTTGGCCCGCGAATGCGCCGAACCAACCGGGGTCATGGTCGGCGTCGGTCTCGATCACCAAGCCGTAGGAGAATGACGGCGCCCAGGGCTTGATCTCGCCGAACAGCCGGGTCGCTCCGAGTTCGATCGGAAACTCGTGACTGAACTCCGGGGATTGGCGCGCGGCGATATCCAGTGCCGCGGATCGATATTGGCTTTCATCCGCGTCGACGAATTCGCGTTCTGTCTTGAGGAACTCGATCAGCGGATCGCGCCGCGACAGGCAGGCGATGCGCGTAGCCGGTCGCCGACTTTGCGCAATGCGGCCGAGATAAGCGGGATAGCCTGACTGCAAGCACCTTGCCGGACGTATCGACGACGCGCGCGCGTCTCGAGTTCGCTCAGCACCAGCGTACCGTCGGGCCCCTCGCGCGATGCCCATCGGGCAATGAAGCCCAGCGGCGCATGACCCGCGTTTCGCCGGTTCGGCTGATCGCCGATCACCTGTCCGCGCGCGACCGTGTCCCAAGGCGCCAGCGAGAGGATGCGGTCTCGTCCGGCCCGTAACCGTGATCGACGACGGCGAGTTCGTCCTCGGACAGGAAGAGACAGTCGGCGACCGCACGCGGACGGGATGACGGCGTCCAACCCGGCGAGACGTCTCGCCGGACTGGACCGCGAACAGCAAGCGGCCGCCCGCGAGCCCGACCGCGACCTGCCCGCCTTCGCTCACGGCGAGTGCCGATACCGGCGCATCGAAACCTCGCCCAGAGTTCAGGCTCTTCGCCCCATCGCCGGATCAGCAGCACGTCTAAACCGGACGAAACAAGGAGATGCCCATCGCCGTTCACGCAAACGGCATCCGGCTTCGCGACGGCAATCGCATCGGCGTCGTCGAGGCGGCCATTGGGGCCCAGCGCGCCTTCCAAGGGCATCGCCGGCGTTTCCTTTTGCGCCTGCGGAAGAACATCGTCACGCTTTCTTCCAATAGCTGCCGGGACCGGTCCATGTCGCGATCGGCCCCGATCAAGGACGAGACGGCCGATTTTGTTGTTGGTCACCCCGCCGAGATAGAGCGCGCCTTTGTGCTCGCGCATCGAGGTGATCATATAAAGCGGCCCGTCCGGCTTATCCCAAAGCGCGTCGCGGATTCTCCCTCGTCCGTCGATCTTGAGCACGCCGCCGATATTGAGATTGCCGAACAACCAGTTTGTCGGCGGCACGCGTTTGGCCATGCGGCGGCGCAATCCGGGCATCGTCATCGCCTCGTCCATCACCGGATTGCGCATGCCGGCGAGCGCGATCCAATAACCGCCGTCGGAAGCGCGGTTGATGTTGTCTGGATAGCCGGGCAATCCGCGGACGAAAATCCGCGGGCCCGTCCGCCAGATTTCCGCAGATCGAAAATCAGGATCGAACAGGTCCACGTGCTCGCCACCAGCAGATGACGGCCGTCATGGGTCAGGCAGACGCCGTTCGGAAAAATCAGGTTATCGCAGACCGTCCTGGTGGTCCGAGATTTCGGCTCGAAGCTCAGCAGCCGGCCGTTCGGCCGTCCTTCCAGCAAATCGAGACCCCAATCGGCGATATCGTAGCGCTTGGTCGCGTCGGTGAAATAGATCGTCCCGTCGGCGGCGATATCGAGATCGTCCGCCATGCGGATTGTGGTGTCGTCCTGGATGCTGAAAAAGCTGCGCTCGGTCTGATCCGTCAACAATTCGACGTCGCCCTTCAGCGTCACGCGCACGAGCCCCATACCGGCGACGCACGTGACGATCCGCCCCTCGCGCGTCGAACGCGAGCCCGAGCGGACGTCCTCCGATCTTGGCGAGAACGCTGGTCTCGGTATGGTCCGGCGCCGCGAAACGCACGATGCGCCCATCGCGCGTGCCGCAATAAAGGTTACCTCGGCTATCGAGCAGGACGTCCTCGGGCCCGTCGATCTTGCCAGATCCGATCAGCTGCGGCTTCCGATAATTTCGGCGCAATTGCATCCGGCATCAATCCGGCCATGCCGCGAACATCGTCGACGTCCAGGGCGACCGGATCGAGATAGGTCGATGCCAGCAGGCGGTGCCGGTTCTTGCGGAATCTCACGTCGATTCGCGAGGATCACGATGATGATCGACGCCGAGCACAAATTGCGTGAAATCGCCGCGAAAGCCCGAATTGATCATCGCGTTTTAGAGAACGTAGATCGTCGCAAAACCCATCAAAACGGAAACGACAGCGCCACGGCCGGGCACGAAGCCGCCCAGGCCGACGACCAAGGCCGTCAAGGTAAAGAACTCGAGGCCGATGCCGGTGTCCGAACCGATGCTGTTTTGCCGCGCGGCGAACAAAAATCCGGCCAGGCCGACGATCAGGCCAGCCACGACGTAGGCGAAGAACGCCGTCAATTTGACGTTGATGCCGCCGTGCCGCGCGGCCTTTCTGTTGCCGCCGACAGCAAGAATATGCCAGCCGAACCGCGACTGGCGGAACATGAAAAAAATCAGCAGGGCGACGGCGACGAGAGCCAGAAAGCCGACCGGCATACCGAACGGCTTTTCAAAGCCGATCCAGTCCCAGAGATCGTTGCTGCGCGAGCTGCTGGTCGAAATCGCCACCAGCCGAGCCTGGGAAGCGAGCGTGAACAGGCCGCGCACCGTGATCATGGTGCCGAGCGTCGTCAGCAACGCTCCGCAACCCATCAACCCGGCAAGCACACCGTTGACCGCGCCGACCAGAGCACCGCAGCCCAGAGCGAAAGCCGAGAACCGCCCGACACCGGCCAGCCGAGAATATGAAAGGCGTAGAGCGCGGCGAACGCCGACATCGCAAAGTTGGAGCCCACCGACAAATCGATGCCGCCGACGGCGACGACGACCAAAAGCGCCAGAACGACAAGTCCGCCATCGGCGGCGTATTGGGTCAGATTGCTTAGATTGGTCGGCGGTCACATACCCGCTTGGTGCCGAGGACCACGCCGAGCACCATGGCGACGAAGGCAATGAAGGGAATCGCGCTCTCGACCCAGCCCTTCGACAGAATGTCGGACAATATGCGGCGCGGCGAGAGCACGAAGCGCGGCACGCGCTGGCGAGGCAGGCGAGCGAAATCGATCGTGCACTGACAACTTGTATATATCCGTCGAACTCGCGAACGCGGGGCCCGTCGAGCGGACCCCGCGCGCGAGGCGCTTGCTGTTAGCCCGAGCTATCCGGGGCTGATTACAGCTTAAAGCAAAGGTTGGGGCTATAGGTCGGACCGGTCTTGATGATCTTCATCGGCGACTCGATCTTCAGCATCGAATGGTCGGCGGCCACTCCACCCTGGAGAAGGATGTCGATCATCGTGCCCGCATCGCGGCCCTGACCATCGGCATCGTAGCTCCAAACCCGATCGAGTATTTTGTCCTCGACCGCCTGGCAGGTCTTGTCGTCGCCGCCACCGGTCGCATACACGATGACCTTGTCTTCGAGATGCGCGTCCTTGACGGCTTTGCCGGCACCCATGGTGTGGACGTCCCAATGGCCAAAGATGGCGCAGAGATTGGGATGCTGCTGAATCACCGTCGCGGTGATCTGGCGCGCCTTTTCCGGCTCCCAATCCGACGCCTGGTTCGAGACCACCTTGATTTCGGGATGAGCTGCGAAGACCTTGAAAGCGGCCTCGTTCATAATGACGCTGTCCGCCGCCGTTAGTTGCCCGGGAATGATCGCGACTTCACCCGATTTTCCGCTGCCGTTGCCGCACTCCTTGACGATATCCTCGGCGATTTCGCGGCCGATCCGCTCCCAATTCGCGCCGACGAAAGCGGTCGACGGCTGGTTCGACTGAAGGTTTATTTGCAGGACCTTGATGCCCTCCGACTCGGCTTGCTTGATTTGCCGGGCGAGGAGCTGCACGGTCGGATTGTGCACGACGAGCACATCGGGCTTATCGCTGATGGCTTTGGCCAGCAATTCCGACATCGCTCCGGTGTTGAAATGCGCATCGCGAACGTCAACTGTGTAGCCGTAGATCGCCGCGTGCTGCTTCATGCCGCGCACCCACGCTTCGGTCAGCGTGATCCCCATCGAGATCGGCACGAAGATGACCTTCTTGCCGGCGATATTGCTGTCGGCGCGAGCGCCACCGCCGCCAAGGGCGAGCAACGCACAGATTGCAAATCCCGTGATGATTTTGGGCAGTGTGTTTTTCGTTATAGGCACCATGTCTTCCTCCTTCGTTGACGACGTTACTGTCAGAGATCGCCGACCGTATCGGTCTCCGTGTCTCTGGGGTTGAAATAGTTGTCGGTTGCGATCGCGATGATCAGCACGAGTCCCTTGAGGACGTCCTGCGTCTGAGTGGTCAGATCAACCAGCGTCATGCCGTTGCGCAGCACCGCTATCAGCGCCGCTCCGACGAAATATGTTGCGCATGCCGCCGCGGCCGCCGCGCAACGGGATTCCGCCGAGGACGACGACAAGGATGACTTCGAACAGCAGCGTTCCGTTGGTGACCGTCCGGAAATCCACCGTGCCGCTGGATGCCGCTGTCACCAGCCCCGCCAGCAGAGCCATTACCGCCGCGTAGACGTAGATCATCAAAGTCGTCGTTCGAACCGGCAGGCCGGTCAATCGGGCGGCCTGGAAGTTATCGCCCATCGCGTAGGTGATGCGGCCGAACGTGGTGAAGCGGAGCAGGATCGCGGTCAGCACAAAGCTGACAATCATCAGCGCGACCGGCGCGGTCAGTCCCGGCAGATGTCGCCGGAAAAGAAAACAACCGCAGGATCGGTCTTCGGCAGCAGAAGCAAAAACTCGCCGCGAAGCACCACGAAGCGGAAAAAGCCGGTAACGACCATCGCCGAGGCAAGCGTCGCCAGCATCGCCGGATATTTCGACGTAGGCGATCAGCCAACCGTTGATGAAGCCGATCACGGCGACCGCCAGCAGCGCCAATCCCAATGCGAGCGGCCATGCAACAGCCTGAGTCCATCGAGATCGCAAAAACCGTGGCGCCCTGCCACCATGGTGGCGACCAGCGAAAGATCGAGCCCGCGGGAAATGATGACCATTCCCATTCCGCAGCTCAAAATCACCAGCGCCGCGGAATTCGACGCGATGACGCGCAGATTTCCGAGAGTGGCGAATCCCTGGATGAAGATCGAGAACAGCAGGACGAGCGCCACGATGATGGCGATGACCATGTATTCCAGCAGGCTGCCGTTTCGGCGCCGGCGTGGCACGTTACGCGGGAACGGCGTATGCACTCATTGTCTGACCGGGCACGGAACGATGACCCAACGTTGACCAGGCTTCACGGTTTCTGCGCTGCGGCGCAGCTCACAGATACTCTACGTTGCCGTCGACGCTGATGGCCTGCCCGCTGATGTTGCGCGCCAGACTGGAGGCGAGGAACAGCGACAGGTTGGCGACATCGGTTGCATCGACCATTCGCCGCAGGGAAATTTTGCGGAGGTAGTCTTCGCGCATGTCTTCAAACGCGACGTTCAGGGCCGCAGCGCGGGCGGCGATCACGCGGTCCATCCGCTCGCCCCGCACCACCCCGGGAAGGATCGCGTTCGCGCGAATACCCAGAGGGCCAAGCTCGACCGCTAGCGATTTGACGAGGCCGACGATGGCCCATTTGGTCGCAGCGTAAGGCGTGCGTTGCCCATAGCCAAGCCGTCCGGCAACCGAACTCATCGCGATAATGGACGGACTGGATTCAGAGGCTTTCAAAAACGGCACGAAGCGGTTGAGAAAGTAAAATTGCGATTTGAGATTGACGTCGATTGTCCGGTCAACGTCCGGCATGTCCAGCGTATCCACGACGCCAGTCGGACCCGCGATGCCGGCATTGTTGACGAGCACGTCCAGTCCGCCGAGCGAAGCAGAAACATCCGCATAAACGCGATCCACGTCCTTGATGCTGGAAGCGTCGCCGAGAGTTCCCGTGACTCCCGATACGGCATCCACGGTCGCGGCCAGCGGTGCTTCGGCGACATCGGTTACGTGGACCTTTGCGCCTGACGCGGCGAAGCCTTCTGCAATGGTGCGCCCAATCCCGCTGCCGCCCGCCGTGACCAGCACGCGAAGGTTGCGAACGTCGATATCAGGTTTACTGAAAGTAGAGTTCAAAAAAGGCCATCCTCCCACGCCCGGGCAAGCGGTCTTACCCGATTTGTCCGCAATCATAAGCAAGGGGCGATCGAAGGGAATGTCGAAGCCTGCTATAAAATCGCTGAATAAATGTCGGATATGGACATTTCCGCGATGACGTGGCCGGGGGTGTAGAGACGCCGCGAATGGCCGGGGACGTCAAACCGGCCTGGCCGAAGACCTGCTCAGTCCAGACTGACAAGGCGGTAGCGAAATCGACTCTCCGGCAGACGCCTGCGGGCTGGCTGAAGAAGCGGCTGAAGTGTTGTCGATCAGATCATCGCGTTTTGCGAAGTCTCGGGCCCATTCGGCGAACCGGTGTAAGGCGGAATGGATTGGGTCGAACCCCCACTTCAGGCGATCGATCGAACTGATGGCGACTGAAGTGATGCTCCGCGTCAATTCCATGCCGGCCGGGTAGCGGTTCGTGGGAGAGCCTGGCGGGGTTGGGGAATCGCCGCGTTCGCGCGGTTGCCCGGTGTCTCGTAAACCCGCGCGTTGCGTTGTGCGCGCCGAAAGCCATGACGGCGCAGATCCCCGGCAACATTCACGTGGCCGCGTGACAAAATAGTATAGTAATGCTATGTACAACATACACAATAGCGGTGTGAGTAACTCATGGTGCGGATCATTGCCGGCATCGCGGTTTTCCTCGGGGTCGCCGGCGCTCTTTTGCCCGGCGCCAGCCCGGCGGCCGATAAAGCCGTCACCGTAGGCTTTCAGAAATACGGCAACCTGATTTTGCTCAAGGCCCGGGGAGGGCTTGAAAGCAGGCTCGCGCCGCTCGGTTTCAGAGTCGAATGGCGGGAATTTCCTTCGGGCCCGCCGCTGCTTGAAGCGCTCAATGCGGGCGCTGTCGATTTTGGTCACGCCGGCGAAACTCCGCCGGTTTTCGCCCAAGCCGCGGGCGTCCCCTTCGTCTATGTGGCGGTAGAGCCGCCGGCGCCCAGGGGCGAAGCGGTCCTCGTGCCGCGGAATTCTCCCGTCAAGACGCTTGCCAATCTCAAAGGCAGGAAGGTCGCGCTGACCAAGGGCGCCAACGTTCATTTTCTGCTGGTGCGGGCGCTGGAGAGTGCCGGCGTGAAATATTCCGAGATCGAGCCGGTCTTTCTCTCGCCGGCCGACGCGCGTGCCGCGTTCGAACGCGGCGCCGTCGATGCCTGGGTGATCTGGGATCCGTTCCTCGCGGCGGCTGAGGCCTCGACCGGCGCCCGAATCCTGACCGACGCCACCGGGCTTGCCCCGAACCGTCAGTTCTATTTTGCCACGCAGAAGTTCGCTGACGCCAATCCCGCGGCAGTCGATGCGATTGTTGCGGCAATCACCGACATCGATCGCTGGGCCGAAGGGAAGGAGAAGACCGTCGCAGAGGAGCTCAGTGCCGGCATCGGCATTCCGGCACCCATTCTGGAAGTCGCGCTAAGGCGCCAGACTTACGGCATACGTCCGCTCGACGATATTGCAATCGCCGATCAGCAGCACATCGCCGACACGTTTTATGCCCTCGGGCTGGTTCCCAAACAGGTCGTCGTCTCCCGAATTGTCAGAAAGCCCGCGTCATGAACATTGTTGCGCCCGCCCACGCCAATGTCCTGTGGTTCCTGCCGACGCATGGCGACGGCCGCCATCTCGGCACCACGATCGGCGCCCGCTCCGTCAGCCTTCCATACCTGCGCCAGGTCGCGCAGGCCGCCGACGATCTCGGCTATTTCGGCGTGCTGCTGCCGACCGGACGAAGCTGCGAGGATTCCTGGGTCATCGCGTCGGCGATTGCGCCCTGGACCGAGCGGCTGAGGTATCTGGTCGCGGTACGGCCGGGACTACAGTCGCCCACGGTTGCGGCGCGCATGACGGCGACTCTCGACCGTGTTTCGCAGGGCAGGCTTCTGATCAACGTCGTCACCGGAGGCGATCCGACGGAAAACCGGGGCGACGGCATGTTTCTGGGACATGACGAACGCTACGAGGTCACGCGCGAATTTCTCACCGTATACACCGCCATGCTCGCGGGCGAGGCGGTGAATTTCCATGGCAAACACATCCGCATCGAAGACGGCCGGCTGCTGTTCCCGCCGATGCAAAAGCCGCGGCCCGCGCTTTACTTCGGCGGCTCGTCTGAAGCCGCCGTCGATGTCGCTGCCGACACGATCGACAAATATTTGACCTGGGGCGAGCCGCCGGCGCAGGTCGCGGAGAAGATCGCGCCGGTTGCGGCACTTGCGGCGCAACGCGGACGACATGTGAGTTTCGGCATCCGCCTGCATGTCATCGTGCGCGAAACCAGCGCGCAGGCATGGCAGGCCGCCGAGGACCTTATCGCGCACGTCAGCGACGAAACCATCGCCAGCGCGCAAACGATTTTCGCGCGCATGGATTCGGTCGGTCAAAAACGCATGATGCAGCTCCATGGCGGGCGCCGCGACAGGCTCGAGATCAGCCCCAACCTTTGGGCCGGCGTAGGCCTCGTGCGCGGCGGCGCCGGGACCGCGCTGGTCGGCGATCCGCCGACTGTGGCCGCGCGCATCAAGGAATATATGGCGATCGGCATCGATACCTTCATCATGTCGGGCTATCCTCATCTGGAAGAGGCCTACCGGTTCGCCGAACTGGTGTTTCCGCTGCTGCCGCTCCACGCGCAGACCCGCCCCGTCGATCCGGCAAGCGTCAATACCGGGCCGTTCGGCGAGACCATCGCCAACGAGAAACTTCCGCTTCGCCGCCAGACCGCGCAGTCGTGACCGGCAGAACGCGATGAAGTTCGTCCCGGCGATCGAGAAGCAATCGGAGAAATTGACGCAATGGGCGCTGCCCGTCGGCATCATTGCCGCGTGGGAGCTGCTGTCGCTTGGCGGCGTGATTCCGGCGCGCGTTCTGCCGGCGCCGACGGCCGTCATTGCTGCCGGGTGGCATGCCACGGTCAGCGGCGAGCTTCCCCGGAATATCTGGGTCAGCTTCTGGCGGGCAATTGTCGGCCTCGTGCTGGGCGGCGGGATCGGTTTCGTGCTCGGTCTCGCCAACGGGCTGTCACAGCGCTCCGAGCGGATCTTCGACAGCACGTTGCAGATGATCCGCAACATCCCGCATCTGGCGATGATCCCGCTGGTGATCCTGTGGTTCGGCATCGACGAGGAAGCAAAGATATTCCTGGTCGCGCTCGGCGTGTTTTTCCCGATCTACGTCAACACGCAGCTCGGCATCCGCACCGTCGATCCGCAACTGGTCGAAATGGGCCGGACTTACGGGATGTCGGCGCCGACGCTGTTCCGGCGCGTGATCCTGCCGGGCGCACTGCCGTCGATTCTGGTCGGGCTGCGTTATGCCCTCGGCATCATGTGGCTCACGCTGATCGTCGCCGAGACAATCTCCGCATCCTCGGGCATCGGTTATATGGCGATGCAGGCGCGCGAGTTTCTGCTGGTCGATGTCGTGGTCTTGAGCATTCTGGTCTACGCGCTGCTGGGCAAACTCGCGGACAGCGTGGCGCGGCTGCTCGAGCGGTGGTGCCTCGCCTGGCATCCGGCATTTCAGGAGCCGGGCAGGGTCAAGACATGACGGTCGAGGCACCCGTCCGCGCTGACAATTTCTTCGAACTCACGGCGGACGCCGTTGAGCCGGATGCCGTTGTTGCAGACGTCGGGCCCGGGGGCGTCGCTGTGACGATTCGTGACCTGTGGAAGTCGTTTGGACAAAAGCAGATACTTCGCGGCATCGATCTGCACATTCCCGCCGGCGAGTTCGTCGCCATCGTAGGACGGAGCGGCTGCGGCAAGAGTACGTTGCTGCGTTTGCTGCTCGGACTTGAGCAGCCAGGCAAAGGCGAATTCCATTTTGGCGGACACCTCGAACCGGACGCTCACGGCGGCGCAGTCAGAATTATGTTCCAGGAGCCGCGGCTTCTGCCCTGGGCATCGGTCCTCGCCAACGTGGAGGTCGGATTGGGCCGGGAACGTTCCTCGCCGGATGCGCGCGAGCGGGCGACCGACACGTTGCGCAAGGTTGGACTCGAGGAACGGCGCGCTGACTGGCCGTCGATATTGTCCGGCGGTCAAAAGCAGCGCGTGGCGCTGGCGCGCGCACTGGTGAGCCAGCCCCGCCTGCTTGCCTTTGACGAACCGCTCGGCGCGCTGGATGCGTTGACCCGCCTGTCGATGCGGCGGCTGATCGAGCGCGTGTGGTTCGAGCAAAAATTCACGGCGATCATGGTGACTCACGATGTGGCCGAGGCCGTCACGCTCGCCGATCGCGTATTGCTGATCGAGGACGGCCGGATCGCGCTCGATCATCGCATCGATCTGCCGCGCCCGCGCGAAATCGGGTCGCCGGAAGTCGCGGCGTTGGAAGGGCGAATTCTGCACGAACTGTTGCGGAACGCAGGCGCGGACGATGACCTGTCTCCAGCGCCGTTGCCCTCGCGCGCGCGCGACATTCGATCGTAATGTCAGTCTGCACTGTGGTATGCATTCGCGCAGCCGTGCGTTGCACGGGAGCGCCATTCCGCCCTATAGACCATTCCTGTAGTGTCGGCTGACCTTCGATAAAAAGAACGCTCGTCAGGGAGGAGCGGTGCGAAGCGGCTTCATCAACGTCGCCGGAATTTATCTTGAATTCGCCGAACAGGGCTCAGGCGAACCGCTGCTGATGCTTCATGGCGCCGGCGGTTTGGATCGCGCACATCCTGTCAATGCGGTGCTTGTGCTTTCTGCGCCGGCGCCGCCCGAACACGGCGAAAAAGCGCTCCCGGCTTGAGTGAAACAATCGAGAGCGATCCTCATGAATAATATCGCCGGGAGCAATTCTGCCCCTTTGCGCGTTCCGGTCGCCATCGTCGGCGGAGGGCCTGTCGGAATGGGTCTCGCGATCGAGCTTGGCCAGCGTGGAATACGGTGCCTTATCGTTGAACGTTACGCCAATCCTCAATCGGTTCCAAAAGGCCAAAACCTTACGCAGCGTACGCTTGAGCACTTTCATTTCTGGGGGGCCGAGCGGGCCTTGCGTGCGGCGCGCACCATTCCGCGAGACTACGGGATCGGCGGTGTAACGGCTTACCGAACGCTGCTCGGAGAACACGCCTACGACTGGTTCCAGCGCGAGCTCGTGAGTCCGTACTACTTTACGGAAAACGAAAGGCTGCCTCAGTACGCGACCGAGGCGGTCCTGCGGAATCGTGCCGCGGAATTGCCCGCGCTGGAAATCCGGTACGACTGGGTGGCAAAAGATCTGCGTGAGGACGAAAAAGGCATGTGTCTGGAAATCTCGCCGCGCGGCGGAGGCCCCGGCCAGACAGTATTGGCTGACTATGTCGTTGGCTGTGACGGCAGCCGGTCCATGGTCCGGGAACGAGCCGGCATTTCGCAAACGTATTCCGATCACGACCGGCTGATGGTGCTGCTGGTGTTTCGGTCCACCCGATTGCACGAACTATTGGGAAAGTTTCCAGGCAAGTCGTTTTACAATGTGCTGCATCCTGATTTGCGTGGTTACTGGAAATTTTTCGGCCGCGTCGATCTCGGGACGACCTGGTTCTTCCACGCGCCGGTTCCGCCCGGAACGACCAAAGACAATTTCGACTTCCGCGCCCTGCTGTACGACGCGGTGGGGGCGGAGTTCGATGTGCAGTTCGATCACGTCGGATTCTGGGAGTCTGCGGTTTGCACTGGCGGATACCTACCGCAAAGGCCGGTTGTTTGTGGCGGGAGATGCCGCGCACAGCCATCCACCTTATGGAGGATATGGCATCAACACCGGCTTCGAGGATGCGACCAATCTCGGCTGGAAATTGGCCGCCACGCTGGAAGGGTGGGCGGGGCCAAATCTTCTTGATTCCTATGACGAGGAGCGGCGACCGGTCTTCGCCTCAACCGCGCGGGATTTCATCGAGGCGACAATCCGGCGGGACAGGGAATTTCTGGAAGCGTTTGATCCGGCTCGCGACGACGCTGAATTCGGGCGGCGATGGACGGAGCGGCAGGCGGAATCGCGATCCGAGATCAAAATGTTTGAGCCAAACTACGAAGGTTCGCCGATCGTAGCGGGACCACCGGGCAGCGTCTGCAGCGCTGTGGGCTCACACCTCCCGAGGGCCAGAGCGGGGCATCACCTGATGCCCGCGCGGCTGTCTTCAGGTCGGAACATCTACGAGGAATTGGGAAGCGGCTTCACGCTTGTCGCGCTCGATGCTGAAGAATCGATTGTGCGCGCGTTTGAGGAGGCGGCCGTCAGGCGTGGGATGCCGCTGAAAATCATTCAGGATTCGCGCCGCGACGGCCGCGAGGCGTATGAGGCGTCTTTCATTTTGATCCGCCCGGATCAATTTGTCGCCTGGACCTCAAACGGTGAGGTCGCCGATCCCGCGGCCGTGCTCGCGCTTGCCACAGGCGGTGCAGACAATACGCTGTAATCGCACGATGGCTGCGGGTGCTAACGATCCGAAAGCCGCTTGCCAGAAGAGAGTTTCAGGCGCATCTGGGGCTGGGACGTCGCGGTCGAGGAGACGGCAATGTATACCAGCATCCTGATACCGACGGACGGATCGGAACTGGCCGGTAATGCGGTCCGGCATGGCATTGCGCTTGCCAAACGGATCGGCGCGAAAGTCATGGCGCTGACGGTCCTGGCGCCTTTTCATACGATCACGACCGATGCGCGGATGATCGAGGACACGCCGGCCGAATACAAAGTGCGTATGAGCGCATATGCCGGGGAAACTCTTGGCGCCATCGCCCGCGCGGCCGAAGCGGCAGGTGTCCCGTGCCAGACGCTCCAGGTCGAGGATGAACATCCCTATCGGGCAATCATCGGTACCGCGGAGTCGCAGGGCTGCGATTTGATAGTCATGGCCTCGCACGGCCGCCACGGCATCTCCGCGATCGTGCTCGGCAGCGAGGCGGTCAAGGTCCTCACGCATTGCAAAATCCCGGTACTGATCCATCGGTGAGCGCTGGATGCAACTCAATCGCCCTGACCGCGTTGGCACTTTCGCATGACAAAATTCAAAGTCGAATTCTCAAACTACTCGACCACTCTCCCCGAACACGAGCTTGATTTCCCCAATGTCGAAGCGGCCCGCAAAGGCGCGAGGGAAATTGCGCAAAGGCTTCGGGCCGAAGGAATGCTCCCGTCCGGGTCGAATTTTTCAGACTGGCACATGACGATTATGAATTCGGACGGGACAACGGTTGCCGAATTTCCGCTGGAAGAACACCAGGGTCTGGACCCATAAAAGTGTTGGCATGAGCAGCGGGTTGTTCGGACCCAAGATCAGACGGTCCAGGTCCAGTCGATCGGGTAGTTGAAAATCGGGGTGAACGTCACGCCGACAGCTTCCATATCCCTGCGCCCGTCCACGACCATCTCCTTCAGTCGGTCCAGCTGTGCCGCATGCGCGTCGGTGTCCCAGACACTAACTTGCACGATCGAGCCCTTCGGCGAGACGCCCGCATAAAAGTGAAGGAGTCCCGGCAGCCGTCTGATGGCCGGGATTATGTACTCCGAGGTCTTTTTGCTCGCCGCGTCGACCTCGTCGAACCGGCTCGGGTCGAAGCTGGCGCGCGAGACGCGGACGACGGCGGTTGTTGGCAACGACTCGGCCAAGGTGATTCGTCCTGTCATGGGAATCCCGTCTCCTGGCAGTTACGGATGGCCGCAACGCCGTGACCTTCCCCGCTGGCTGGTACCGCCCCGCGCGCCGCGTTGAGATCAAGCAACTCCGGCATTTCAGAAAACGGTCGATTTTGCTCAGTCTCGTGAACGGACATCAGTAAAGTGCCGCCTTCCGATGGAACTTTGCTGCACTGCACGCGTTGGGGTTTGCCGGCAGACGAGGGTTATCATGAAAATTGCCCAGATTGCGCCTCTCATTGAGAGTGTTCCTCCACGACTCTATGGCGGGACTGAGCGGATCGTTTCCTATTTAACCGAAGAGCTTGTCGGGCTGGGCCACGATGTGACGCTGTTTGCCAGCGGCAATTCCATCACGAGCGCCGAATTGGCCACCTGCTGCACCCGTGCGCTGCGTCTTGACCCTGATGCGCGCGACATCGTCCCTCACTTTATGCTGATGATCGACAAGGTGCGGGAACGGGCCGGGGAATTCGACGTCCTTCACTTTCACATCGATCTCTTTCATTTTCCGCTTTTCCGCTCGCTGGCAGGCCGCACCCTGACCACGCTTCACGGACGGCTGGATCTGGGGGACCTTAAGCCCTTCTATTCCCGCTTCGGCGAGATGCCGCTGGTTTCGATTTCCGACCACCAGCGCGAACCGTTGCCGCACGCCAATTTTATTTCAACGATCCATCACGGGCTTCCGGTTGACCTGCATCGCCCGTCGTTTGAGCCGGGAAGCTATCTTGCGTTCCTCGGCCGGATTTCGCCTGAAAAGCGTCCGGACCGCGCGATCAGAATAGCGCGCGCAGCCGGCATTCCGTTGAAGATCGCCGCAAAGGTCGACAGGGTCGATCAGGACTACTTCCGCAACGAAATACTGCCGTTGATTGGTCCTGGCGTGGAATTCATCGGAGAGATCAACGAGCGCGAAAAGACAAAATTCCTCGGCGAGGCCGCAGCTCTGCTGTTTCCGGTGGACTGGCCGGAGCCATTTGGACTGGTGATGATCGAAGCCATGGCCTGCGGCACGCCGGTGCTGGCGTTCCGCTGCGGCTCGATCCCCGAGATCATCGAAGACGGCATCACGGGAAAGATAGTCGACAGCGAGGAAGAAGCCGTCGCGGCGCTTCGGGAAATCCTGCTTTACGATCGTCGCGCCGTGCGACAGCGCTTTGAGGAAAGATTTACAAGTACAAGAATGGCCAAAAACTACGTGGCTTCCTATCGCCAATTGCTGGGGATTGGCACGTCAGGTGCCGATGCGCGCCGCTCCCGGTCGCGTCGGGTCAATCTGAATGGCGGCAACGGCCTGTCGCCCTTGCCGGTCGAGAAATCGCATCCGGTTTTGTTCGACGCGACGGATGCCGAAGTTCCGCTTTGAGAGAGCGGAATGTGCAGTCTCTGACGATTGCTGCGAATTCTCTATTTCGATTCCGGGTCTGACGACATCGATTTTAGGAAATGCTCGGCGTGCTGATAAGAGCTTTCGGCGCCGATCGTGTCGCCGGACTGTGCCTGCGTCCGGGCGAGCGCGAGGTAGTGCTCATAGCTTCTTTGCGAGCTTTGATGGTTCCTCGAATCCGGTCGGGCAACATTCGATGTCCACGGCTTCGAACGGTTGGCAAACGGGCTGGCCGATTTGCCGGCGGGCCTGGTGGTGGTTCTTCTTGTGCCATTCTGCATGGCTGGCTCCTGGGTGATGGTGGATGAAGTTTTGCCTGCCGCGGGAGGCGGCACGCCGCGCCTGCGGTTGCAATGGCAGCGACACTGAACCTTTGAGCCGGCAGATGCCTTCAAAGTTTCCGGGGAAGAAACCGCCGTTGCATGAATACGGCAGCGCGAGGGAAATACGGCGGGCGTTGGTCGTGCTCCACTGGCTCCGTCCAGCAATTCCTGTTGGGGACCGTACCGTGCGCCTGAACGAAATGAATGCGAAGACTTTCTAATGCAGGCACTCGGACCGCGACTGTTTGGTGCCGCGCTCGCGCTCTTCGGCGGCAAAGTCCTCCTGTTGCGCATGGCCGATCATGCCCAGCCAGGATTCCGACATATCGCGCCACATATGCTTCTCAAGGGAATCTTTTGCACTGTCGGCCATTCGGCGGCATTCTGCCGCGCTGGCCCGATACTCGCTCACCTTGCTCATGACCCGTCCCGTTTTCCACGATCATCGTTTTGCAGGGTCGTTTTATTGCCGCGGTACTCGAATTCTGTGGCGATGCGACTGTGGCGAGGCGAATGACGGTATCGATGTGGCGCTCTGGATATGGCGACGAAGCGGCACGGACAGAGCGCGTTCGTCGCGGTCGGTGCCGTCGTATGGGGAACAATATCCCGTATCGCGTGCCATCCCTGACCTTATGTATGTGGGGTAACTGAACCACGCCTGCAAGGGCTGCCTGCCTCCATGCAACTCGATTCAAACAATCGGTGGCGGCGTTTCCGCTAAGTCAGTCTCAGCCAGTTGCTGTCTTGCCCGATTAGCGTCGGCCAACCCGGCCTTGCGGGACACAAAAGTCTGAGGCGATCGCAGTGTGGGCAAGACATCGCCGTTCCGGTAGATATTCCACCCATAGGCTTCATTCAGCGGCGTGCCGCTGTTTTTCATCTCGACACGGTAATTCGGTTTTTTCTCGTTCATGACTCATCCTTGAGGCTGGTGCCCTGAAACTTCGCACGGTTGCCGAGGTGCATCGGGAACGGCAATGGAAACGGGCTTGTGCGGGATGGCGCTGGCGGGCCCTGCCACCGGTCGCGTTACCCTGTGCACGGGCGCCCGTGCGTATATCCGGCAGGGCGGGCACGCCACCGCCGCTCACGCTCCACCTTGATCTGATTGTCTTGCCGTTGCTGTATAAAACAGATCATCACGGACCGGTAGTTTACGAGGAATATGGTCCCGCGCGGCCGACTGCATCAGGCGCCGTTAACAGAGCCCAAACCGCCGCAGGCCCCTGATGGCAGAACGGTGATCCAAAACTGGAGATTGCACGCGATGCCCCACGTTGTTCCATCCAAGTATGCCGATGCCAAACTGGTCGAAAAAGACGCCTGGCAACGTTACGCCGGCGCAAGGGACGATAATTGGCGCGAAGCCTTCTACGAATGGAGGGATGCGCGCGATGCGGCGTTCGCGGTTTGGGCCGATGAATTCGCCGGCCGGGGCAGGTGAGTACCGGTCTGCACCGGTCCGGGTTCACGGGCAGCGGAAACCGGTCCGCGAAGCACCGGGCGCGGTCCAGCTCCCGGCGCCTGCGCGCGTATTCCGCTATTTGAAGGCCGCGATTTTCGTTCGCTCCGATCCTTCAGAGCGGCCGGCTCCCTGAAATGCCAACCGGCGCCGCCGGCCGGAACGTAACCAGGGCGACAATTCCGATGAGAACAAAGATCGCAAGCACCGCCGCCTGTGCGATCGCGAATGGCGGCTCTGACTGTGTCGGCGCCAGCGCATTGAGCGCAGGTACTTTGATGAAGCTCTGTATGATAAGGACAAAAACATTGAGATAGAGCGCGACAATTGCGATCACGACGTAGATCCAGCGCCATGCGCCGATTAGTTGTTTGCCGTAATAGGCGATCAACGCTACCACGAGGATGATGCAGGAAAAAATTCCAACTCCAAGCGCCGGCGTGAAGCCGTGTATTGGAAACAGAAACCCGGTCACGTTGGTCAAAATCGTCGTAAGCAGAAACAGTGCTGTAGTACGTGGTAACCTGCTCGCAGCGAACATTCCGCCGACGACTATCAGGCCGCTGCCAATGGCGATCAGCGTAATTATGACATGCAAAAGAGTAAAAGCCGGAATTGACATCCCAGGATCATGACATCTCACCTCTTGACCTGATGCGGCACTCCCGCGATGGCACGATGTATAATATTGTACAGTGGCAGTTACCGTCGCGACAGGGCTTATTTTGACCTGGCAGCCGTGTTTTCGGGGGTTTGACGCAGTGTCGACGGAGGGGCCGTTCAATTGATTGCAGACGAAAATACACCCGTCCCGCAGGAAGTGGTTCGACCTCTGACGCGCGCCGCGATCTTTCTGATCGTGACGGTCAATCCCGGCGTCGAAAATCGTGCGGCCGTCCGGTCGTTCTGCGGGGACCTGCCGGCGCTTTTGCGCGCGGTTGGTTTTCGCGACATCGAAGGCGAACTGTCATGCGTCCTCGGATTTGGATCGGAGGCGTGGAACCGACTTTTCGGCACGCCGCGTCCGGCCGAACTGCACCCGTTCCGTGAAATCCAGGCGGGTCCGCGGCATGCGGTCGCAACCCCCGGCGACTTGCTGTTTCATATCCGCGCCGGTCGCATGGATCTCTGTTTCGAGCTTGCGATCCAGATTATGACGCGTCTCGGGGGCGCGGTTTCACCGGTCGACGAAGTGCACGGGTTCAGATATTTCGATGATCGCGATCTGGTCGGTTTTGTCGACGGAACGGAGAACCCCGCAGATCAGGCGGCAATCGATGCTGCGTTTGTCAGTCAGGAGGACGCCGCGTTTGCGGGCGGAAGCTACGTGATCGTGCAAAAATACCTGCACGATCTGGCCGGCTGGAACGCACTGTCCACCGAGGCTCAGGAACGCATCATCGGCCGCACCAAGCTTTCCGACATCGAACTTGACGACGCGGTCAAGCCGTCGTCAGCGCACAATGCGCTCACTACAATCGTGGAAGACGGCAGGGAAGTGAAGATCGTTCGCGACAACATGCCGTTCGGCTCGGTGGCGAAGGGGGAGTTCGGGACCTTTTTCATTGGTTACGCGCGTTCGCCCCGGACCATCGAGCAAATGCTGGTGAACATGTTTGTCGGCCGGCCTCCGGGCAATTATGACCGGTTGCTGGATTTCAGCCGCGCTGTCAGCGGTAGTCTGTTCTTCGCGCCGTCCGCGACCTTCCTGGAGAATGTCGGTGACGACCAGGCATCGACGGCCGCGTCGCCGCCTGCGGTCGCATCGCCTGTGCAACCGGCCGCATCCGTGCGCGACGGATCGCTCGGTATTGGCTCGCTTAAAGGAGACCCTGCGCATGAATAATCTTTACCGTGAGCTTGCCCCGATTTCAGATGCGGCGTGGTCTCAGATCGAGGAGGAAACCGCCCGAACGTTCAAACGCTACGTCGCGGGACGGCGCGTCGTTGACGTGCAGGGGCCGGGCGGCGTGGCGCTTGCGGCCATCGGCACCGGGCATCTGCGCGATATCAAACCCTCCGGCGACGGCATCATCGCGCGCCAGCGCGCGGTGAACGCGCTTGTCGAACTGCGCGTGCCTTTCGAACTCAGCCGTCAGCAGATCGACGATGTCGAACGCGGCGCCAACAACTCGGACTGGCAGCCCGCGAAGGACGCCGCGCAGACACTGGCCTTTGCTGAAGATCGCGCCATTTTCGATGGCTATGCCGACGGCGGCATCGGCGGCATTCGGGAAGGCACCAGCAATCCGGTGACGGCGCTTCCCGACGATGTGCGCGCCTATCCCGACGCCATCGCCAAGGCGGTAAGCCAGCTCCGTCTGGCAGGCGTCAACGGTCCCTATTCCGTGCTGCTCGGCGCGGACGCCTACACCGGCCTCAGCGAGACCAGCGATCACGGCTATCCGGTACTTGAGCACGTCAAGCGTCTCGTGGACGGCGAAATCATTTGGGCGCCGGCAATCGCGGGCGCGTTCGTGCTGACGACGCGTGGCGGCGACTTTGGCCTGTATCTCGGTCAGGATGTTTCGATCGGCTATTTGAGCCACACCGACGCATTGGTGCGGCTGTACCTTCAGGAGACATTCACCTTCCTCCTTCTCACGACGGAAGCTGCGGTCGCGCTGACGGCCCCGGCGGTCACGCGGGCCGGCACCGCCTCGGGAACGCGGCGCTAAACATGCGTTGGCCTGCTCCACCTGAGCGGGGCAGACCTCCACTGGCTTTAACCAAAGCGAAGGGAACCGGAAGTATCCTGGTACGTGCATAAAGTGCGTTCCGCAACGAATGGGTGGGGCCATGGAAAGCGTACCGGAAGGAGAGTCCGAGGGTACCGGGCCCGGTGAAATCGATGACCGGCGCCACGTACCGGACCGGCGCGGCTGGTCGCGACGGAAAATGCTCAAAGCAGGCCGGACCTTCTGGCCCAACGGCAATTCCTCGGGGTGCCTTGTTCACAATCTGTCGGAGACGGGCGCCCAACTCGAATTTCAGGGTCCTGCGCCCAATTTTTTTGACCTTGTGGTCGACGGGGACCCGCGGCGGCGTTCGTGCAGCGTGGTGTGGCGCAAAGAACGTCGCGTCGGCGTGACCTTCAACGAAGAGTCGCAGGCTGCGTCGCGGGTCGCGGTCCAAAATATTGCCGAATACAAACGCTATTCCGAAGCGTGCCGGCTGCTGGCGGATCGCGCGGCGCTGTCGGACCGGGAAATTCTGCTTGAGATGTCGGTAGCGTGGATATCCGTGATCCGGCACCTTCAAAGCAAGCGGCGGCGCGCCGGCGTTTAAGCCAGGGGTTCCGCGCCTTACGCTGCGATTGCCCTTCGTGCCGCTACGATTTTGTCGAGCGGAATCTCCGGCGCGCGTGGTGGAATGACGAGGCTTGTGGGCGGCAGCTTTTCGATCGCCGCGACGGCGGATTCCCCAGGCGCGGGATTTGCGGGCGCCGACGACGCGGACCAGATGCTTCTCAACAGCATCCCGGTCGCCGCCGTTGCCGAAACATCGACCGATACGTTGGCCACCGCGGCCGTGAACAGTTTGCGGATCAGAAGGTCGCGCTCTATCGAGGGCGGCAAATTCAGATGGACGCCAAGGAGGTCGCCCGACTTCCGCACGACGTTGCCTTCCACAAATCCCACTTCAGCCAAAAACATACGCACCCGGTCGCCCACGCCTGCGGCAAGCGCCCTGCTTGGGTCGACCTTGATGCCGACGCCGGAGAGCGAGACGTCTTTGGTCTTTCCCGTCGCCAGCGTTCCGTTGGGGGCGAAGATCGAGACCGGTTCGTCGAGATCGAAGCGTTCCTCGGCGCGCCGTATCGGCGCCTGAAGCGACATCATGCACACGAGCAGCAGAATCACCACGTTGATGCCCGACCACATGGCGACGATCGGGACGAGTTCGGCCTGACTGACGATACGCAGTTCCGGTTTCGCGTTGACGATAAGCCCGGCGGTCGTGAGCGCCATCAGCGTTGCGGCCGTCCAGAATATGCCGCTTTCGCCGGCCGATGCCTGGGCCGCCGCCCCTTTTGGCGTGGTCCTGAAAACGTGGCCGAACGGCCTGACGATGGTTGTCAGCACCGTCGGCAAAATCTTGAAGCTTTGAAAGACCCCAAGCACCTGTGCGGCGATCGGGAAATACTGGCGGGGCGCGTAAACCAGTATGCCGCCGACTACCGCCAGCACCATCGGCAGCAGATAATAGACGATGCCCTCGACCGTCACGTTCACGAGCGGTCGCGTGTCGGTCCACAGGTACACGATGGGCGCGACAACCGAGATCATCAGCATCAGACTTTGCGACAGCCAGTGCGTCGGCAGAAAAAGCAGCCGCTGCACTAGGGACAGATTCCGGCCGACCGGCCCCGCCGACTGGAACAGGATCTGAACCGCGCCGCGCGCCCAGCGCTGGCGCTGCACGAAAAACGCGCTCAGGGTTTCCGGCGCGAGGCCGAAGGCGAGCCGCTCGCACAGATAGCGCGTGATGTAACCGTTGCGCAGAAGGGCAAGCGTCAGCAGGACATCTTCGGTGATCGAGGTCACGGGCAGCGCATCGCCGATGCTGCGGAGCGCGGCGCGGCGGGTCACCGAGTTTGATCCGCAGCAGAAGGCCGCGTCCCAGGCGTCGCGGCTGGGCATGATCGCTTCGAAAAAAAAGCGCTGGTCGTCCGGCATGGACTTTCGCAGGGCGAGGTTGGCCTGCATCGGATCGTGATTGTAGAAGGCGTGCGGCACCTGGACGATTCCGATCCGCCGATCGTCGAAGAAGCCGATGGTGCGCATCAGAAAGTTGCGCTGCGGAACGAAGTCTGCGTCGAAGACCGCGACGAAATCCGCGTCGGTTTTTGTCAGCGCGTGATTGATGTTCCCGGCCTTGGCGTGGGCATTGTCGGGGCGGGTGAGATACCCGATGCCTTTGGCCTCGCAAAAGGCCTTGAGCCAGGGGCGACGGCCGTCGTCCAGCACCCACAGCCGGACGTTCGGATAATCGAGGCAGAGCGCGCCGGTAATGGTTTTTTCCAGAACCTCAAAGGGTTCGTTGTAAGTCGGAATATAAACGTCGACCGGCGGGAGCCGGTCGGGCGACAGCGCGCGCAGCCGCGCTTCGTGACCATCGGCCTCGGCGCGGCGATCACTGCTCCGGAGGAAGGTAAGGTAGAGGATGAATGCGTCGAACAGCGCGAGCATCTCTATGGCAAAGCAGAACCAGACCCAGCCCACCTCGCGCCAGGGGCCGTGCGCCGGCAGAACGGTGCTGAACACGCGCCAGCCGATATACCGCGTGATGATCAGCCAGACCGCCGCGAAGACGAGGACGCGCGCCCAGCTCCGCGTCATCGGTAACGTCGGCGCGAGCACGTAAATCGCGCCGATCACGAACAGGACGGGCCCTACGAGTTGCAGCAGCGGAATATTTTCCGGACGCAAGTTATTGGCTCGCGACGGTTGCGGAACCCGATTGCGCGGCAGGATCGAGCGCGGACGCTGACGAAAGTTCTGCTGCTCCGGCTCCCGCGGACCTTAAGCTGGCCGCGGCGCCGGGTTCGGGGTTGTCGAGAGTTCCCCGCAATTCCGAAACCGCGCCGCCCGCCGGTTGCCGGTGAAGGATCCAGCCGATGACCTGACCGAGACCGAAGCCCGATCGCTGAAAGCGCACTTCGGCGAGGCGGCCGATGTCGCAGAAGCCGTTGCCGTCGGCCGGCGTTACGCCGCGCTCCAGCGAGACTTCGACGGTAATGTTGCCGGCGTCCGTGGCGGGGACCTGTGCGGCGAGCAGGCGGTCGTCGACGCGGGCGGCCGAACCGCGCACCTGACGGACTTTGCCCTCGGTCCATTCATTGCTGCCGATCAATCGCACGGCCGCGGGATCGCCTGTCTTGATTTGCTCGAAGTCCCGCTCGGGCAAATCAACCGCCACGAAGCGATGCTCGCAGTCGGCAAAGTCCATCAGGGTTTGCCCCTCGACGACCGCCGAGCCGGGGCTGGCCGCCACCGACCAGACGACATGAGAGTGCGGCAGCGTCAGATCGTAGTGATCGACACGGGCGAGCCGGCTGCGTTCCTCGGCGAGTTCGGCGGTGAGCTGTTCCGTCTGCCGGGTTTCCTGCAAAAGCACGGTTTCCAGTTCCTGACGGCGCACCACCATGCGGTCGCGCTGCTGCCGGGAATAGGGGACGTCATTGGCGTCGCTCAGGAACACGCCCTCCCGCGCCGCTTTCATCTCCCCGGTCAGGCGCTTGAGACGTGCTTCGGCCATGCGGCACCGTGCCGACGTGGCCTCCTGCATGGCGAGCGCTTCGGAGGTTCGAACCTGGGACGTGACGCCGACATCGACGAGGGCCTGCATCCGCGCTCCGATGTCGATGCGGTGGTGCGCTTCGGCCTGACATCCGGTCCGTTCAGCCTCGGTTTCTTCCATCAGATGGTTCAGCCGGCTGACCATCCCGTCGCGATAGGCCTCGTATCGTTTGGCCAGTTCGGCGTCGAACGCCTCGATCTCGTCCAGCTGCCTGCGCGCCAGTGCGGCATTGTCCTGCGAAGCGGCGCGCCGGCGTTCGAGATCGAGCAGATGTCCCCGATCGGTTATTGTTGAGGCGATCAGCGCCAGCTTCGCGGAGCGGTCGATAAACTCGCCCTTGCGCGGAAGATCCTGCGTCAGCCGGCCGGCTATGGGCGCGGTCACCCGTAAAAGTTCGGCGTTGATGAACGCCGACGGGGCGATGCGGTACTGAAAATAAGGAACAAATGCCCAGACGCTGACCCCGAGCAAAGCCGACGCCAGAAGAACGCGGCCGAATTTGCTGCGAATGGGGTGCAGAAGTTGCCGAAGTGCAAACATGCACTCAGACATCGCACAGCGAAATTATGAACTAATTTATCCGGTACGGGAGTGCGTTATGTTAATGATATGGTTAGTTAACAAATAGTGAGATTTACGTCCCCGCAGATGTGCCGGACCGCCAGGGTCACGGCTTTTGCCGGTCAGGTGCCGGGCAGGGCACGCAGCTCGCGAAAGCTGATCAGCCGGCGGGCGCTTTCATCCCACAGCACCAGACGCGCGCACCAGAGGCTTTGGCCCAGCGTCAACCGCTCGACTTTTGCGAGCTCCGGGTTCTGACGAAGGGCCGCGGGCAGCCGATAAAACGGGATTCGGCTGGACAGATGGTGGATGTGGTGAAGACCGATATTGGCTGTGAACCAGCGAAGCACGACGGGCAGGTCGTAGTGCGAACTGCCGTGAAAGGCTGCCTCGTGAACGTTCCATGCCTTTTCGCGAGCCCAGAATGTGTCCTCGAACTGGTGCTGGACGTAGAACAGCCAGACCCCGAGCGAAGCACCGATCAGCGTAACCGGCACATGCACCAGCAGAAACGCACCGATGCCGACGAACCAGATCGTGCCGGCGGCCGCGAGCAGGATCGCGAGGTTGGTTGCCATGGTGCTCAACCAGGGCTGCCAGCCGGCGCGCATCAATCCGACCGGCAGGCGATACTGAAGAAAAAACAGATAAGCGGGGCCAAGACCGAACAGAACCAGCGGATGGCGATACAGGCGATAGCGCAGCCGCCCGAGCCACGACAACGCGCGAAATTCCCTGACCGTCAGGGTGTCGACGTCGCCCATGCCGCGCCGATCGAGATTGCCCGAGGACGCATGGTGGGCGGCGTGGGTGCGCCGCCAGAAATCGTACGGAGTCAGCGTAAGCACGCCGAGCACGCGCCCGAGCCAGTCGTTCATGAAGCGGTGGCGAAACAGCGAGCCGTGGCCGCAGTCATGCTGAAGCATGAACAGGCGGACGAGGAAGCCCGCCGCAGGAACGGCCAGCAGCAGATAAAGTCCGTATCCGGCCTGCAGCGACAGCCACATCAGTACCCACAGGCCAACGAATGGCACGAGCGTTATCAGAAGCTCGAGAGCGCTACGCCCGTGGTCGGGTTCGCGATGATGCGCGAGACTTCGCGCCGACGCGCGCATGCCGGCCGCGGCGGCGCCGGCGGCGTTTTCAGGTCGGTTGTCCAAAAAAATCTCCGTGGCGGCAGCAGGCTGTACGTTCCCGGCATCGGGCGCGTAACTGTTACCGGAGGAATTCGATCGCTGGCTTGATGCGCGGTTCAGCGCGCGTCGGCTCAGACGACTTGTCTTGCCACAGGAAGACGCCTTTTTTGTGCGTAAGTTCCGCCGTATGTGCTTTGTGGTATGCGCGGCGGATCGAGGCGATCCGGCAGGCGCTTTTAACAGCTCGCGTGGTCGAATCGCCTGCCCGACAGGCCGACATTTACAGATCGACTGGCAGCGCGTCCACAACGGAGGGAAAATGCAGCCAGGACCGCCGATCCGCAATCGTCATTCAGCACGAAAACCGCGCAACCGGGCTGGTAACAGTGCGTTTCGTGCCTATATTACAACGGTCCGGAGAACCGTTGTTTATCCGGATAATCTTTAATCTTTTTTGATGAGGACCGACGATGGCCAGCTTTGACTTTGGCGCCGCGGCCGAGCTTTTTCCGACGCGAAAACGCCAGCGCCGCCGGGAGCCGTTCGGCTACAAGCGATTTGAGCAGGCCGCCCAGGCCATCCAGTTCGCAGTCGAGGACCTTCCGCCGGAATTTCTTGTCGGTGCATTTCTTGAAGTCGAAGAAGAGCGATACGGCAGCGACGACATTCGCCGCCTCTACGACAGTGCGGAATATCCGCTGGCGCGTCGCCTCGCGCGCTCATGACCGACAGGACGATCGACCTCGACCGGCGTCGCGGCATGGCGGCGCAGAAGGCTACCGAGCTTCGCCGGCTTCTTGCAGACGTCGAGTTCGAACGAGAAGGCGCTGCGCCTTCGGCAGGACGAGTTGGAGTCCCATCTGCTTGCGGCGCCGGCCGCGGGCTGGTCCGACGCCGCCGACAAGGCGTGCTACCTGCTTAACCTTTTTGCGGCGACGCTCTCCGGTCAGGATCCGCGCCGGCAGAAGCTCATTGCTGCCGTGATCGCCGATTTCAAGCGACTTTCGGAAGAGAACTAGCCGTTCTTCTTTCAGCCATTTCGCAAGCGCGGAATTTCGCGCTACATTCACCGCGCATGGAATCACCCCGGAATAAAGGGAGGGCCGCATGGCAAAGGGCCAGATGAGAAGCAATCGCGAGAAGAAGAAGCCGAAGGCCGAGAAGAACAAGAAAAAGGGCGCGCAGGCTGCCTCGCCATTCACGCCAAATGCGCCGACCGGAAAAGGCTTCGGCGGCAAGAAATCCTGACGGACTTCTGCCATCGGGCTTTGCGCCGCCGCGACCGGGAAATGGCGCCTCGCGACAAGGCGGCAGGACACCGCCCCCGCGGCGGTCAGAAATCCGTTGTCCCGAGCTCGTAGGATCCCTTGCGGTCGCGCTTGTAGGCGCTCGTCGCTGCTGCGTAAATTGCTGCCCGATTGGCATCGAAAGCGAGAAGCAGTCCCGCCTCGTTGCGCTCACCCTGCGGCTGGAGCTGCTTGAGCGCTTCTTCGGTAACGAAAAACGACCACTCCATCGACCTGTCGTGTCCCCAGAACCGCACCGCCCGCCGCGTCGGGTCGAAAAAACGGCTTTCGTTGGGGAAACTGATCATTGAGGTCCTCGGCTTTCAGTCGGTGTTCGATATCCAGCATTTTCTCAGGCCTTCGACATCCCGCGCCCACCAGTAGTTTTCTTCGGGGTTGTGGCCGGATACGTGGAAGGTCTTCAGATGCTTCTTGACCGCGATCAGCGCTTCCTCGCGCGTCGGGTAACCGCGGCCAACCTCTGTCGCCGGTGCCGCAGCCGCGCTTTTGAGTTCGAAGAATCCTGAACATTTCCGGCTTCATCAAACAGCCTCTCAATCGAATTTCAGGTTCGCCGACAGGATGAGATCGCTTTCCGAGACAACGCGCTCGTGAGCTTCGCTCATGCTCTTGATTCGATATTGCGTATTGCCGCCTTCTATCGGCCGCAGGCTTACGATCTGATAAGTGCCTTTTGCCGCCGAACGAAACGTTGACGGGATCAGATCGACGGTTTGACCAACTTTGAACTTATGGCCGCTGTCAGTCATCGCAGATCCTCCTTATGGAGGTACGGCCTGCGCCAATCCCTCCGGCTTACTTCAAGCACTCGCCGCACTCTTTTTGCTCATGCGCCATAGCTGATAGCCGCAGTCGTTGATGGCCGTTTCGATCTTTTCGCGGGAAAAATTGTACGGCGGTTCGCGGTCCGGAGCGATCGCGCCGATGGCACGCCAGGGCTTGAACTGGCCCGGGAGCCTGCCGCCGACCAGGTCGCCACCGAATGCCCGTAAATCGGGACTTTTCTCGGATTTAAAAATGAAAATGCGCATGGTGTGGTCCGCCTTTTTCCGTCGCGTTGCCCTCACTGCTCATGGTGCCCTCCGGCGTGCGGGTCAGCGCCGGCGGAATTGATTGCGTTGCGGGGGGCGGCTGACCGACCCTGCGCGTTCGTCCTTGTGGCGGAAGATCAGCCGGCCTTTTTCAAGATCGTAGGGCGACACCTCGACGGTCACCCGATCCCCCGCGAGCGTTTTGATCCGGTTCTTTTTCATTCTTCCGGCGGTGTAGGCAACGAGCGCATGGCCGTTGTCCAGCTCGACGCGATAACGCGCGTCGGGCAATATTTCGATGACAAGTCCTTCGAACTGCAAAAGCTCTTCTTTTGCCATGTCAGGATCCTTTGGAATGAGCGGCCGACCGCGCCTCGTGTCCTGCATCGCGCCCCGAAGGGGCGTGGCGCTGCATGAAGCCGACGG
Source organism: uncultured Alphaproteobacteria bacterium (assembly GCA_963766925.1). GTDB lineage: Bacteria > Pseudomonadota > Alphaproteobacteria > Rhizobiales > Xanthobacteraceae > BOG-931. The sequence goes on along the minus strand of CAVYCI010000031.1, from coordinate 79,010 downwards.
TTCCGATCCCGCTGCCGGTGTCTCTCGAATGATCGTGATGGTGCTGCTGCTGGCGCTGACCGCCGCCGCCACCGCGACGGCGCTGCCGCCGCTTTGCCGGCGGACCGGACGGGGGACGGGCGTTGCCGGTCTTCGTGTTCGATGCGTCGGACTGGCGCGGCGCCGTCCGCCGGTCGGTTGACGGGATCGGCATGCGGATCAGCTTTTCGATGTCGCGAATGAACGCCGTCTCTTCGCCGTCGCACAGCGAGATGGCGACACCTTCCGCGCCGGCGCGTGCGGTTCTGCCGATGCGATGCACGTAAGTCTCCGCCACGTTCGGAATGTCGAAGTTGATGACGTGGCTGATGCCGTCGACGTCGATGCCGCGCGCGGCGATATCGGTGGCGACGAATATTCTGACCTGGCCGGTCCGGAACGCCGCCAGCACCCGCTCGCGCTGGTTCTGCGATTTGTTGCCGTGAATGGCGTCCGCGCCGATGCCGGCCCGGACCAGGTCGCGCACGACCTTGTCGGCGCCGTGCTTGGTGCGGGTGAAGATCAGGGCGCGGTCGAGCGTCTCGCCCCGCAGTACTTCGATCAGGGTTGCGGTCTTTCCGGAGCGGTCGACCCGGATGACGCGCTGCTCGATCCGCTCGGCGGTAGACGCAACCGGCGCGACCGCGACGCTGACAGGATCGTGCAGCATCTGCGCGGCGAGATCGGCGATTGCGCGCGGCATCGTTGCGGAAAACATCAGCGTCTGCCGCTGCCGCGGAAGCTTCGCGACGATTTTGCGGATGTCGTTGATGAAGCCCATGTCGAGCATCCGGTCGGCTTCGTCGAGCACGAAAAACTCGACGCCGTCGAGGCGGAGCGCGTTGCTCTGGACGAGGTCGAGCAGCCGTCCCGGCGTGGCGACGAGAATGTCGACGCCGTTGAGCAGGGCGCGCACCTGGCTGCCCATCGAGACGCCGCCGATCGCCAGCGCCGACCGCAGCCGCAGATGGCGGCCGTAAGCGCGGAAGCTGTCGAGAATCTGGCCGGAAAGCTCGCGCGTCGGGCTGAGCACCAGCACGCGGCAGCTCTTGCGCTACCGGCGGCGCTGGCGATCAGCCGCGAGCTGATGCAGGATCGGCAGCGCGAACGCAGCGGTCTTGCCGGTTCCGGTCTGGGCAATTCCGATCACATCGCGACCCGACATGACGGTCGGAATGGTCTGCGCCTGGATCGGGGTGGGTGTGAGATAGTTCTCTTCGGCGAGGGCTCTGCTGATTGCGTCGTTAAGGCTGGAAGTCGTGAAAGTCGGTCAAAGAAAAAGCTTTCTTGTTGTCGCGCGTCGCGCGGCCGTTGCGCGATACGCACGGCCTGCATTGCGGATTAAGCGAGGACACCCCGCGCGATCTGGGCTGTCGATGAACTAAGAAGAGCGAGCCAGAAGCCGTTTGACGGGGTCCCGTACACGCGGCTCGCGTTGAGCTTATTCAGCTCCAGTACGCATCATAGGCGATTGTTGTGTTCGTTTCAAGGCATTCCGGAGGGTGTCGAAAGGCCGCTCGCGGCGGGCCGCTAATGACGCGTGCCGCCGCGCGGATCCTGCATTCGTATTTCGATCTTGATGCCCGCCTGCGCGATCGAGAACTCGGCGGCGAGGGCGGACACCAGCATGGACGCGGTTTCCAGCAAATCCGCCATCTCTTCGCCCCACGCCGTATTTTCCGGCATCCCGTGATTGTAAAGCCGGACCTGCACCGTGTAGCTGTCGTCTTCCTCGCTGATGCAGGCGAACAGGTTCGTATAGCGTGTTTCGCTCGATCCGGATTCGATGAAGATCGGGGAGATGCTCATGAGCCCGGGTACGTTCCGTGTGACTTTGATGCGGGGTGCAGCGTGCAGCCCTCACGATGCGATCTATGGGGCGGACGGGCAAGCAAATTCGCAAATTCGTACCGGACGGACTGTTGACTGGATGCTTTGGGCCGGTTCGGCGGCAGGTATCCGGGTGCGGTCGCGCCGGTGAACCATGATACCGCCTGACCAATTCCCTGTCGCCTTCGCGCCGCGACGGGCGGGCGTGACCTCATTCGCGGGAACGGGCGAATCGGCCTGGTGTTGGCGGACAGCCGGCACCGCGCGGCGAGGCCTGCGGCGTTATCAGAAAAACAGTTCCGGCAGGCGAGGAGGACGTTGCGGCGCGCCGCGCTTTGACGCGGGAAGTTTTCAGGATGCGGCGGGAACCGCGATCACCGTGCTCGCAGAATCGACGCTGTCATAGACGGTGACGTGAAGGATTGGATATTCCTTCTTGATCGCGAGTCCGGCCAGTTCCGCAGTTTCCGCGGTCTGGTACGAACCTTTCGTCTGGCGGTCGACCTGGAGCAGGTAACGCCCCAGCTCGGGACGCTTGCGCTGCGAGAAGGGCCTTTCGGGCTCGGATTCGACCTTCTCAGGCATTTTCATTTGGCGAGAGGCCATTCGAATCTCCTTATGAGGATTTATATTCTGCAAGCAGTGCCGCTGCGATGGCAATGCGCGCGCCAGCGCGTCGCCTCGCGGGGCTGTGGACGGCGCTCAGGCCGACACCAGGCAGCGCGACCGATGCGGGGCACCAGCGTCCTTCACGAACTGGGCGGGCGTCAACGGCGACGTCATTCAAGAATCAAAAACGGGGCGCGCGCGGCGGAGCGCTTCGCCCGGGGGCAGCGCCGGGGACCACGCGGGGCTTCATCGGCAGCAGGCCTTCGCGCTGCAGCTTCTTGCGAGCGAGCTTGCGGGCGCGGCGAATGGCTTCCGCTTTTTCCCGGACCTTTTTTTCAGACGGCTTTTCGTAGTGACCGCGCAGTTTCATTTCGCGAAAGACGCCCTCGCGCTGCATCTTCTTCTTCAGCACTTTGAGGGCCTGGTCGACATTGTTGTCACGAACGAGAACTTGCAAGCGGTGCTCCTTTCAGATCGGGCGGCTCAACGGTCCGATGGCCTGGTGCAGCGCCAAACTGGCGCATGGAATTGCAGAATTCGGGTGACTGCACCGGCGATCAGGACCCAACGTCGGTATCTGAAATTGTGCCTGCCGATGGGCACCGGGGCTGCCAACGGGAAGACGCGGAGAACTCTCCACGTCGCCATTTTGACGGCAGCCCGTCGAACAAGTTCGCCTGCCTAATAGATATTGCGGGATTTGTCAAAGACTTCCGGGCCGTGCGGCCCCCGGAGCGTCAGTCGGAGTGCTCGCTCAACAGCAGCTTCAGCGCCACTTTCCCGGCGCGATTGGCCTCGGTCATGGACTCGAAGAAGTCCTTCGAGTGCTCAATCGGGCTGCTTCTGCCGGCGCGATAAATCTCCCACCTCCAGGGCTTTGGAGGCGGGGCCCGGTTCTTTACGACGACGGAAAAGTCGGGATGATCAGCCATTTAAAAGACCATAGCACGGAAATCGGCAAAGCTGACGGGAATAAAGCCGCTTGCTGAACGAAAATCGAAGACGGCTGGCCGGCGCGTGAATTTCGGGGGGCTGCGGGGCGGCCTTTGGGGCAGGGCGGTCGGCGCAGCGCCGGCAGGTCCCGCATCGAACCGAAATTCTCAGAGGTTGAAGTGGCGCCGGGCCGTGAGGCAGGCGTGGTCTCCGGGCAGACATGCTCTGCAGACGTCGGGCCTGACGGCGTAGATCGTGCAAGCTGTCGAGACGCCGACTTCACCGGCAAGAGCGCTGCAGCGATTGCCTTCGCATCTCATCCGGCCGGCGCTGTCATCGACAAACTCGCGGGGAATTTGATCGAGCCAGGCGTCGTCTTCCAGGGAGAACCGCGGCCATTCCGGTGAAAACGAACAACACGCTCCACAGGACTGACACGCGGCTGAAGTGAGTTCGGGTGGTTTCGCCTTCAACGGCTACTTCACCTTGAGACGGACCGCGGATTCTTTTCCCCGATTGCTCTCGATTTCGTACTCGACGGCCTGTCCTTCGTTGAGTGAGCTCAATCCCGCCTGTTCGACGGCCGAGATGTGAACGAATACGTCCTTACCACCGCCGCCGCCCGTGGGCTGAATAAACCCGTAACCGCGCGTCGGATTGAACCATTTCACGGTGCCTGTAGCCATTTCAGATCTCCAATCTTGATTACGCACGATACAGACCGCGCATGATTGCGGCAAGGAGCGCTGCGGTCATCCGGCGTGCCCCGGTCGTGCTGTCAAGAAACCAGTACCGCGTCCCGTGGACCTGGCAAAGAGATTCTTAACCAGTCTTTGACCGCGTTTTCCGTCTGGAAGGGGTTTATTTGAAGCGAAAACAGGAGCGCGATGTCACCTGCTTCTTATCGATTGAGGTCGGAGACTTTCTCTTTCTGTTTTCCCCCGACGGGCTCATCAGCGTGAATTGAGGGACGTTTCGGGCGCTCCAGCTGTACATCGTCCGGTGGCAAACCTGACACCTGGCGTAGCTCCGCTGCTGAAAAGACAGCCGGGCGAGCGTCATTTCATATTCGGCCCTGCAATAGGGACATTTAAAAATCGTCATGCTTTCACTATGCACCTCGCGGTGACGGCGTGCAAAGATTTATCGCGAGCGCGGCGCGTACGCGTGTGCGGGTTTATCAAAATGACGCAGGCGCCGGGAGCGGTTCTGTGGCTTTATCGGGTTGTCCCTGGCCGGATTGAATTGACATGACGAAGGCAGAGATGTCGGGAGAGACTGTGACGGGCCTGCCGATCGGACCTGCGGTGGAAGCAGCTGCTGCACTGCGTCCCGCGCGAACCAGGCTGCGGGGCCGGCTGGTCACGGTGATGCCGCTCGATCCGGTCGCCCATGCGAAAGCGCTGTTTCGGGGCACGCACGGCGCAGATCGCGAACGGCTTTGGTTTTATCTCGCCGACGGGCCGTTTGCCGACCAGGCGGCTTTCGCTGCCTGGCTTGAGAAACGCGCCGCCTCGGACGATCCGCTGTCGTTCGCCATCGTGGACAACGCAACGGGCGAGGCCGCCGGCCATGCGTCGTATCTGCGAATAACACCGGAGCATCGAGTCATCGAAGTCGGCAACATTTTCTACACCACGGAGCTGATGCGGTCTGCCGGCGGAACCGAGGCGATGTATCTCATGGCGAGGCATGTGTTCGAGGACCTGCGCTATCGCCGCTACGAATGGAAATGCAACGCGCTGAACGCGCCGTCCCGTCGCGCGGCGCTCCGCTTCGGATTTTCGTTCGAGGGCATTTTCCGTCAGCACATGATTCAAAAAGGCCGCAGCCGTGACACGGCGTGGTTCGCGATGCTCGATCACGAATGGCCGTCGCGGAAGGCCAGATTCGAAGCCTGGCTGCGGCCGGAGAACTTTGACAGGAGTGGCCGTCAGCGCGGGGCGCTTTCCTCCATGAAACTGTAGGGGGGCGCGTATGCCGGCCGCAGGGGGGCTGCGGTTACCGTTCGCGTGAAGCCGTCCCCACGATTGACCTACGTCAAAGCCGCCCCGCCAATTTCTGTCATTAGCTTTCAGGTATGGAAGCAAACTCCGTTGCGAAGCCTGACTTCAGGGTCCGGCCCTCTTCAGGGCAGGCGGCTCCGCGGGTCGTCATTGTCGAAGGCGATCCGGAGGTTTGCGACTCGCTGAAATTCTCACTGGAGGCCGAGGGCTTTGCGGTTCGTGTCTACGGCAGCGGCGCCGAGCTTCTTCGTTCCAGCGATATTCCGGTCTGTGACTGCCTGGTGATCGACCAGAGAACGCCGGATATGACCGGGATGGAACTGATCGCCAGTCTTCGTGGCCGCAACGTCCTGGCGCCGGCCATCCTGACCATCGGTAACCCGAGCGCCGCCCTCGCCGGCCGTGCGGCGCTGGCCGGAGTTGCGGTGGTCGAGAAGCCGCTGCTCGGCAATACGCTGGCGGAACAAATCCGCGTGGCCTGCCGGTATTGATCCGCGGTGTCAGTTCGCAACGAGGGCCTGCGGCGCCGCGATGGCGCTCTCGCGCGCGGTCGTCTAGCTATTGAGGAGTTCCTGCACCGCGCGGTGGGCCTGGTCGATGGCGCAGTCGCTGTAAGCCGCGGCGCCTGCGTCCGAGTTGGCGATCGCGATCCGCCCGAATCGCGCCCTGCCGATTTCGTGCGGCGCCGATCCTGTCGGCCACTCGCGATCGAACAGCGGATTGTACTCGTAGGCATAACCGTGCGGCCAGCGATTGACGGTGATCGCCGCAATATCGCGGTCGGGATCGAAGCCGCCCGGGCCGAGGATGCGCGCGAGCTGATCGCGCGTGTTATGTTCGAACGTCTGGAAGCTGGTGTTGAGAATGTCGAAATGTCCAGCCCGATGCTGTTCGCGTTCGTTCAGGCCCGGCTGTACCGGCGTGCGAATCATCTGCACCGCCATCGGCTCGTCCGGCGAACGCGGCGAGCGGTAATTTCCGATATCGACGGCCGGGTTGAGAAACAGCGACGAGTAGTACGAGCCCGGCGCATAGACGCGGAAAATTCCCAGCGCCTTGAAAGCCCGCCAGTTCCGGAGTGCCACGCTGGTGTAGATCAGCGGAATCTTCACGGCGTAACGCAGCGCTTCTTTCTGCCGTTCCGGCAAATCGGGGCAGAGATAGGGAATCATCATGTTGTAACCGGCGAGCACGCAGGACCGCGCCCGCACCGAATACATTTTGCCTGCGCGGAGATACGCGATCTCCACCGCTGCCGGCGGTTCACCGATGTTGCGGACCCGCACGACACTACTGCCGAGCCGGATGCGAACAGTCGAAGCCGCCCGATCGAGCCGGGAATAGTCGGCGCGCGCGGTCACGACGTCTTCGGCGCTGTTGCCGGGAATGCTGCCCGGAACCAGCGTCCGTACCAGCAGCCGGGCGATCGAAGCATTGCCGTCGGGAAAATGAAACGTATCGGAGCCGCCGTCGGCGTAGCCTGCGGCGGTATAGCCCATGCGCGGCGCGGAGCCCGGCTCGAGCCGCATGCCCTGGAAGCCGGGAAAGCCGAACGCCCACACATCGAGCGCCGAAACAGCGTCGATACCGACGCCCCATTCGCCATGCGTGCGCGCCTGATAGAAAGCGATGGCCTCCGGTCCTGCGCGGACGAGCGTATGGAGGAAATCGCGGTAGCTGATTTTCGACAGCCGTGATTTTTTCTGGTCGGGGGACAGGCCGGGAAGGTAGTCGATGTCCGCTTCCTCGATCCGCACGATGTCGCTTCGGGCGCTTTCGGAGAGCGGCGCGCCTTCGAGTACCTCCCGCCAGGAAGGCGAGGCGCCGGCTACAACGAGTTTGTCGGCGCCGAACGTCTGTTTGTCGAAGAACAGGCCGTTGCCCAGACCGAGCGAGGGATAGAAATTGCGGTCGGCGCATTTTTTCGAAAGCGCGACCGGGTCGATGCCGAGGCTTTTCAGAAGGCCAGCGGCGACCGCGCTGTACGGCCGCGGGCTGTCGATACCCATCGTGCCGCCATTGATCAGCGCAAGTCGCCCGTTCAGCGTGAACTCGTTGCGTTTGGCGTGGCCGCCGAAATCGTCGTGATTGTCGAGAACGAGAATGCGCGCGCCCGGGTGCGCCGCGCGGTAGAAGTACGCTGCCGCCAATCCGCTGATGCCGCCGCCAACAACCACAAGGTCGAAGCTTTCGCCGGTAGCGGCGATGCGGCCCGCCTGCGACCAGAAATCGCCGTCGCGCAGGCGATGCGCGCCTTCGAAGCTGCCGGGGTGATTGCCACGCAGGCCGGTGAGGGCAGGCGGGTCGTATCCGGGCGTGTCCTGGGGCGCTGTTTCGCCGGGCGCGGCGGCGGCGAGGTGCGGCGTCAGCCCTGCCGTAACGGTGCCGCCCGCGCCGATGGCGACGCCGTTGAGAAAATCACGCCTCGTAATGGTCCGGTGCGCCATGCCGGTTTCACGCGATCGAGCAGCCGCTTTCAGCGCGGGTCAATATCGCGCATGAAATGATCGGGCTCTCATCTGCGCTCCGTGCCGGATCACGCAAACCGCGATCACGTGCGAATATCCCGAACGGCACGCGCGTCAGCGTCCGTCGGGCGTGCGCACGCCGATCCAGGCGTCGCGCACCTGCTGATAATGCGCGGTCGGGTCATAGATGGTGACCGGCAGGTGCAGTTCTTCGGCGGAAAGCCGTCCCACCGCCGACAGCAGGCTGTAGGAGGCGACGACGCGGTCGTGCTGCGCGACGATCAAACTGACGCGCGCGTTGACCAGCGCCTGCTCGGCGTTGAGCACGTCGAGCGTCGTGCGCTGTCCGGCCTGCGCCTCGTTTCGCACGCCTTCGAGCGCGCGCTCGGCGGCATCGTTCTGGCGTATGGCTGCATCGATCTGGGCCTTGGCCGCCTGCAACTGGCCCCACGCCTGAACGACGTTGGCGCGGGTCTGATCGCGCACCTGATCCACGTTCAGGCGCTGCTGCCCCGCGTTCTCCTTGTCGAGGCGGATCGCGGAATACTCCGCGCCGCCCTGATAGATCGGTACCGACAGATTGAGCATCACGGTGCCGAGAAACAGGTTGGGCGTGAGAATGTTGGAATACTGCTGCTGCTGGACGCTGCCCTGCAGGGCCAGCGTCGGCCACAGCGCGCCTTCGGCGATTTTGATCTGCAGCTGCGCGACATCAACCCCGTACAGCGCGGCGCTCACCGACGGATTCTCGGCCGAGCCGACTGCGATCGCGGCGTTCAGCGTCGTCGGCGACAGCCGGTCAACCGGAGCCGCAGGTGCGAGATTGGCCGGCTCGATTCCGATCACGCGCCGGTAATTCGCGCGCGTCGTCATCAGGGTGGACTCGGCGCCGTGAAGGTTCGCCTCGCCGGCCGCCAGTTGCGCTTCGGCCTGAGCCACGTCGGTCGCTGTCACCTGGCCGGCGGAGAAGCGGTTTTGCGTATCCTTCAGGGTGCGCTGCAGGACGCGAATGTTGTTCTGCTGTACCTCGAGGTTCGCGGTATCGCGCGACATGTCCATGTAGGCGGTCGCGGCCGCGAGCAGCACAGACTCTTCCATCACCCGCAACGTTTCGCGCGCCGCCGAAACCTGGCTCTCGGCTTTGCGGACTCTGTTGGCGGTCTGCTGGCCGTTGAACAGCGTCTGCTGCCCGTTGAGTCCGGCCGACCAGGGCGTGGTGTAGCCCTTGATCGTATAAGAGACGCCGTTCGGCAGGCCGGGCGGGATGGGCGGGATGACGCCGGTTGTGTTGGTGTATTGTTCACCCACCGATGCGGTCGCGGCCAGCGTTGGCCGGTATCCGGACATCGCCTGCGCGACGCCTTCGTCGTTCTGGCGGACGATGGCGCGCTGGGCGTTGAGCTGTGGATTGCTCTGGTAGGCTTTCGCCAGCGCCGACTTCCAGGGTCTCGGCCAGGGCCGCGTGGGGCATCGTCGCAGCGATCGGCGCCAGCACCAACAGCGCCGATGCCGTTACGCGCGCAACGCGCCTCACCAGCGCGGATTGCGGCCGCACTCCAGCCTCGGCGACGACAATGCCACGCGTCACAACCCACCCCACTCGACGTCAACAAAACCTTAACGTGGGGGTCCGGGGCTTACAAGGTTCGGGCCTTCGTTACGCACCGTCATCGTCGCGGCGCGATGCGGGCCGCATCAGGATACGCAGTTCCCGCAAAGCGAGTGCGAGCGCTGCCAGCACGAGCGGCAGAACGAAATAGAGCGCACGAAATGTGAGCAGCGCGGCCAGCAGCTCTTCGCGCTGAAATTGCACCAGCCCGAGCAGCATGGTGGCCTCGATCACGCCGAGTCCGCCAGGCGCATGGCTGACCGTCCCGAGCAGGGTAGCTGTGAGGAACGTCACCAGGATTGTGGCGAAGCCGACCACGGGTTCCGCCGGCAGCAGGACATACATCGCGAACGTTACCAGCAGAAGATCGAGCGCACCGATTCCGATCTGCAACAGCGAGCGCCGCAGCCCGGGCAGCACGACCTGCCAGCCGGCGCGGCCGACCGCGCGCCGGCCTCCTGCGATCCATATAAGATAACAGACGATCGCCAGCAGCCCGAGCAGACCGAGCCCCCGGTTGATCTGCGGCCCGAGCCGGTCGACGGCGGTAGCGGCTTCCGGCGAAAGGACTGTCGCCGCCCCGAGCAGAAACGCATTGCCGAGCCAGAATGTCATGCCCGTGACAAAGGCGATTTTGGCAATGTCGACGACCGTCAGTCCCCAGGCCGAATAAATACGAAGCCGGATCAGCCCGCCGGTCAGGACCGCGGCGCCAAGGCTGTGGCCGATCGTGAAGCTGGTAAAGCTTGCGAACGCGGCGACCGCGTAAGGCACCTTCCGCCGGCCGATCGTCTGGAGCGCGAAGTAATCGTAGAAGGTCAGCGTCACATAGCCGGCGATCACAAAACCGGCGGCGATCGCGATATTCAGGAGCGATTGGTCCCGGATCGCGGCGACCACCCTGTCCAGATCGACGTCGTGCGTGAGCCGATAAAGCGTAAACAGCGCGACCGCGAGCACCGATACGCTGATAGCTGCGCCTAGAGTACCGCGTCCGAGCCTGGCGATGATCGTTTGCGCGGTGGTGTCCGTCACATCAAACTTTTAAGCACGGCGGCGGACTGCCGGTTGCAGCGGCCGCGTGCGGGTCGGCGGCAAACTCTCATGCAACTGTAACAGCAGTGTAACGAAAAAGTCCTTGTTTGATCCTTTGTACGCCGCGACCGTCACACAGTTGAGACAGGAAATGGCAATGGTTGTCGCACGCGATTCGACAACAGGAAGGGAGCGGGCTGTCCCGCGCGCCCGATGAAAATTCTCGTCGCCACCGACGCCTGGCGGCCCCAGGTTAACGGCGTTGTTCGCACTCTCGGTTCACTGGCGCGCGCCGCGGGCAGGCTGGGGGCGACCATCGAGTTCCTGTCGCCGGACGGCTTTCCCACATTTCGGGTGCCGACCTATCCGGGCCTGCGGCTTGCGGTCCCGTCCCGGCGCGGCATCAGCGAGCGCATCGAGGCGGCAAGGCCCGACGCCATTCATCTGGCGACCGAAGGGCCGCTCGGCTTTGCGGTGCGGGCGTGGTGCCGGCGGAACGGACGCAAGTTCACCACCAGCTATACGACGCGCTTCCCGGAATACATTTCAGCGCGCTCGCCCATTCCGGAGAGCTGGATCTATTCGGCGCTGCGCTGGTTTCACTCGGGCGCGACCGTGACCATGGTCGCTACGCCCTCGCTGATGAGCGAACTTCGCCAGCGCGGGTTCGGCAATCTCGGAATGTGGACCCGCGGCGTCGACATCGAGCTGTTTCGTCCCGACCGTGCGATCGAGCTTCCGTTTCCGCGTCCGATTTTCATGACGGTGGGGCGGGTGGCGGTCGAAAAAATCTCGAGGCATTTCTTTCGCTCGATCTGCCCGGCACCAAAGTCGTCATCGGCGCGGGACCCGCCGAGGCGAAACTCAAACAGAATTTTCCCGAAGCCAAATTCCTCGGCCCGCTGGAAAACGGCACCCTTGCCGCGCACCTCGCCGGCGCCGATGTGTTTGTCTTCCCGAGTCGTACCGACACCTTCGGCATCGTTCAGCTCGAGGCGCTGGCGAGCGGCGTTCCGGTTGCGGCGTTTCCGGTCACCGGGCCGAAAGACGTCATCGGCGACCAGCCGATCGGCGTGCTGGACGAAGACCTCGCCCGCGCCTGCATGGCAGCGCTCGGGCTTTCGCGCGACGCCTGCCGCAAATTCGCGCTCGACTGTTCCTGGGAAAACAGCGCCCGCCAGTTTCTCGGTCACGCCCGCAAGGTGGCGGGCGGACCCGATCGCGATCTCGCCACGGCGATGGCGATCGGGGAATCGACGCCGGCCGACGCCGGCTGACGCACTTCAAGTGACGGCCTGCAACACAAGGATCAGACCATGAGCAGTGTATCTCACGCGGATATCGACAAGCAGACAGTCACCAAGGCGTACGACCGCTGGGCCCCGGTTTACGATCTGGTGTTCGGCGCGGTGTTCGAGCGCGGCCGCGAGGCCGCGATCGAGGCCGCGGAGCGTGTCGGCGGCCGCATTCTGGAGGTTGGCGTCGGGACCGGCATATCGCTGCGGCATTATTCGCCGGAATGCCGGCTGTGCGGTGTCGATATTTCGCCGTTGATGCTGCGGAAGGCCCAGGAGCGGGTTTCCGAATACGGCCTCAAAAACGTCGAGGGGCTCTGGGTGATGGACGCCGAAAATCTGACGTTTCCCGACAATTCGTTTGATGCGGTGGTGGCGCAGTATGTCGTGACGACGGTGCCGCATCCTGAGGCCACGCTCGACGAGTTCGCGCGGGTTCTCAAGCCCGGCGGCGAGATCATTCTGGTGAGCCGGGTCGGGGCCGAGGCGGGATTGCGCCGGACGCTCGAGCACTGGTTTCAGCCGGCAGTGCGCAGGCTCGGCTGGCGCACGGAATTCTCGTTCGAGCGCTACACCAGATGGGCGAGCCAAACCGGTGGCGTTCGCCTGATCGAGCGCCGCGCCATGCCGCCGCTCGGCCACTTCTCGCTCATCCGGTTCACCAAAGAAGGCGGCGAGGCGCGCTCGAAAAACTCCGGGCGTTCATCGGCTGCCGCCTGACCGCGGCGTCCGGTCAGGGGCACTCCCCCACATCAGGAGATAAATCCCCGAACGTGACATTTGTGTGATGTCACCGGGGATTCATCGAAATCGCAATACAACAGCAGCGACATCAACAGGGGTAACAGATGGCCGATTTTCTTGCCGCTTTGCGGACGCAGCGTTGGGACGATCACCGCTATTACCATCACAGCCGGATCAATCAGTCGCTGCATCTGGTCAGCGCGATCACCTTTCTGTTCTCCTATGTGATGATCTTCAAGGACCCGGCAATTTCGGCGCTGGCAGGCTGGCTGGTCGCAATGACGACCCGGCAATGCGGGCATTTTTTCTTCGAGCCCAGGGACTACGACGTCGTCAATCGCGCCAGTCACGAATACAAGGAAGAAATCAAGGTCGGCTACAATCTGCGCCGCAAGGTGATCCTGCTGACGATCTGGGCGCTGTCGCCGCTGCCGCTTTATTTCGATCCGACATTCTTCGGCGTCTTTACGCCGCACACAGGCTCGATGGAATTCATTCGCCACGTTGCCGAAATCTGGCTGGTGATCGGCATCGGCGGCGTGATATTTCGGACCGTCCATCTGTTCTTTCTCAAGGATGTGCAGAGCGGTCTCGTGTGGGCCACCAAAATTCTCACCGATCCGTTTCACGACATCAAACTCTACCACAGGGCGCCGCTTGCGCTGCTGCGCGGCGAGCTGATCGATCCCGGTATCGGCACCGAGGTCGCGGAGTGGGAAGAAGAGGAAGCCGAAGAGGCGCCGCGGCTGACCTGAGCGCCGCGGCTTTCGCGGCGGCCGGGCCGCACCTCGGTCCGGCTCGCGCCCCGGGGACTTCCGGATTGTCTCGGCCTTTACCGCGTTCCGCGATGACGCAGCTACGGACGGAACACCGGGAGCCGGCTGGCGATCATCTCCCGCAGGATTGTCCGTTTGATCGCCTTGTTGGTCAGCGACGGATCGTGCCACCACCAGCCGTCATCCCGCATCGCGACTGCAGCCGCGACGAAGCGCTCGGCGACAGCTTCGAAATCCGCGTCCGTGTAATCGAGACTGAAGATCAGGCGGCCGGTCCCGATCCAGCTCAAGGCCAGTCCTTCCGCGCGCAGGTAATATTGCAGCATCCAGTTATAGCGGGACGGCTCCCGGTAGCAGACGGTCCAGATCGAGGACATCCCGGCGACCTCGACCGGCAGTCCTTCGGCGCGCAGGCGCGCGTTGAGCTGTTCGGCCCGTCCGTTCCAGACCAGATCGAGGTCGCGATAGACCGCCTGGCCTTCCGGGGTTTGCAGGTGCTGCAAAAACTCGTTCATCGCCGCCATCACATAAGGATGCGAATTGAACGTGCCGCGTGCGAAGCAGATGTCGGCGGGGCGTTCGTCGCGGAAGCGCTTCATCAGCGCCGCGCGTCCGCAGACGACGCCGATCGGCAACCCGCCGCCGAGCGTCTTGCCGTAGGTGACGAGGTCGGCGTGCACGCCGAAATACTCCTGTGCGCCGCCCGGGGCGAGCCGGAAGCCGACAAACACTTCGTCGAAAATCAGAACGATGTTGCGTTCGGTGCAGACTGCGCGCAGCGCCTTGAGCCACGCGGTATAGGCCGCCCTGTCGAAATGCGCCTTTCGTCCGCTGTCGACCAGCGAGGAATCGGAAGGCGCCGCCGCATTCGGATGCAGCGCCTGAAGGGGATTGACCAGGACGCAGGCGATGTCGCGGCGGGTCCGCAGTACGCGCAGCGCCTCCTCCGACATGTCGCGCAGCGTATAGGTGTCGCGTGCCGGCAGCGGGTTGCCGATGCCCGGCTGCACGTCGCCCCACCAGCCGTGATAGGCCCCGCAAAATCGCACGAGGTGAGACCGCCGGGTATGGTAGCGCGCAAGCCGCACGGCCTGCATCACCGCCTCGGTGCCCGACATATGAAACGAAACTTCGTCGAGCCCGGAAATTTCCCTGAGCATCCTGACGTTGTCGAGCACCAGCGGATGATAGGGGCCGAGCACCGGGCCAAGCGCGCGGACGCGGGCCGCGCCGCGATCGATGGCCTGTTTGTAGAAATCGTAGCCCAGCACGTTCACGCCGTACGAGCCGCTGACGTCGTAGAACACGTTGTTGTCGAGATCGGTAACGGTGACGCCGGCACTCGACTGCATGAACGAGGCGGACGGCAGGCGCGTGCGCAGATAGCGGCTGTACTGGAACGGGACCCGATAGGCGTCGGTGAATTGCAGGTCGGAGATGCCGGCGGCCGCTTCGGCGGTGCTGCGGATGGTTTCCGCGAAACGACTGTTGTAGAGCGCCGAAAGCCGGTCGAGACCGCTGCGCCTTCGCTCGACGATGTTCGCGGGCGCGCCGTCGGAACAGAAGAAGCGCAAATCGTCGTAGGCGTAGAATGGTACGAAGCCCGCGAGCCGCCGGGCCATGCGGGCATGGCCGGCAAGCGACTTGTGCTTGGCCTGCGAGAGCTGGAGCCGCTGCCGCAGCTTCGCAAGCGAAGTCGCAAGCGCCGCGCCGCCGGCCCCGTAGAGTGCCAGGGTGGTCGTCCCCCAGACTGTCATTGGCAGTGTCATAAAATCGCGGTTTACCCGCCGGAATTGACAGGCCCATGACGGTTCGCTCTTTGCTCATGCGCGTGCTGGCGCAGGAGGACATCAACTTCCTCCTAACCAACCGGATTCCACGCCGTCTGCTGACGCAGTTCATCGGCTGGTTCAGCCGTATTGAACAGCCGCTCGTCCGCGATCTTTCGATCGGCGTCTGGCGGCTGTTTTCCGATCTCGATCTGCGGGAAGCGAAGACGACCCGGTTTCGAAGCATGCACGAATGCTTCACGCGCGAGCTCAAGGACGGCGCGCGCCCGATCGACCAGCGGCCGGACATTCTGGTCAGTCCCTGCGATGCGATCGTCGGCGCCTGCGGCACGATCGAGAACGGGACGCTCTGTCAGGCGAAGGGCTTTCCTTACACGCTCGGCGACCTGCTCGGCGATGACGCGCTGGTCGATGCGCACCGGGGAGGGCGCTACGTCACGCTCCGGCTCACCTCGAGCATGTATCATCGGTTTCATGCGCCGCACGACGGCGGCATCGAACGCGTGCTTTACATTTCCGGCGATACCTGGAACGTCAATCCGATCGCGCTGCGGCGCATCGAGCGGCTGTTCTGCAAAAACGAACGGGGGGTGCTGCCGATCCGGCTGGCCGCGGGCGGCGCTCCCGTGACGATGGTCGCGGTAGCAGCAATTCTGGTTTCCAGCATTCGCCTGAACTTTCTGGACGGGCCGCTTGCGCTGCGCGAGCGCGGGGCCAACATCATCGGCTGCGATGCCTCATTTCGCAAAGGCGACGAACTGGGACGCTTCGAGCATGGCTCGACCATCGTCGTCTTCGCGCCCGCGACCTTCTCGCTGTGCGATCACGTCAGGGAAGGTGCGCAGCTTCGCGTCGGCGAACCGCTGATGCGGCTGCCGTGACGCCGGAACGTCAGCCCGCGGGTTTTGCCGGCGGCATCAGCGCATTGTCGATTTCGCCGGCACGAATATAGGCAGGACGCGCCTTGAGCCGGTCCCAGTAGCGCTCGAAGGCCAGGCGCTTCTCGAACGTTCCAAACATCAGGCCAAAGCCGATCTGTGAACCGAGATAGACGTCGGCGGCGCTGAAGCTGTTGCCGACCAGATAGTCGCCGTGCGAGACGGCATCTTCGAGCGTATTCATGACACGGCCGAAGTTGCCGTAACCGACCGAGACTTCACGTTCCGGCGGCACCGCAAAGCCGAAAGCCTTGTTGGTCACCGCGGCCTCGATCGGGCCTGCGGCGTAGAACATCCAGCGGTAATAGGGGGCGCGGAGACGGTCGCCCGGCGGCGGCGCCAGCTTCGCCTGCGGAAACGCATCGGCGAGATAGGCGCAGATCGCGGCGGTCTCGGTGACCACCGCATCGCCGTGGCGCAGAGCCGGCACTTTGCCCATCGGATTGACGGCGAGATAGGCCGGTTCTTTCATCGTGGTGCCGTAATCGAGGACTTCGGTGCGGTACGGCTGGCCGACTTCCTCAAGCATCCACCGGGCGATGCGTCCACGCGAACGGGGGTTGGTGTAGAACACGAGTTCGTCGGCCATCAGCAACTCCTGCTGCACCCGAATGTCAATGCGTACTATGGGCTGCTCCGGCTGGAGCAGCAAGACGGCGGCGGGAACAGTGGCAAGAACGTTGGCAAGAACGTTGGCAAGAACATTGGCAGGGCGGCGACGGGACACGGCGGATTGCGGGCAGGATCAGATGCAATATTGCGCCAATCAATTTGCGGCCCGCCCGCGAGCCAAACGCAGAGATTTAATCCGGCGCGCGCAGCCGGTAGCCGACGCCGGTTTCGGTGAGAACGTGACGCGGCTGTTCCGGATCGGTTTCGATCTTCTGGCGTAACTGCCGGACATAGACGCGCAGATACTGCGCGTCCGTGAGATCGTCCCACAGCTGCCCGAGCAGAAATTTGTGCGTCAGCACTTTGCCGGCATGCTGCACCAGCACGCGCAGCAGGTCGTATTCCTTCGGCGACAGCTTCACTTCGCGGTCGCCGACTTTCACGATGCGCCGGACCAGATCGACCGAGAGGTCGCCGGCCCGGAAGATCGGGCGCTCGCCCTGAATCTGCAACTGATGACGCAGCGCCGCCCGCATCCGTGCCAGCAGCTCGTCCATCCCGAACGGCTTGGTGACGTAGTCGTCGGCGCCAAAATCGAGCGCCTGGACCTTGCCGGCTTCGTCGCTGCGGCTCGACAGAACCACGATCGGGACGCTTTCATTGCGGGCGCGGATCGCTTTCAACAGGTCGTGGCCCTGGGTATCGGGCAGACCGAGATCGAGAATGATCAGGTCCGGCGACTCGGCCAGCAGCTCGAGCGCGGCCTTGCCGTTGGGCGCCTCCAGTATCTGATAGCCGTTGGCGGTCAGTCCCATCCGCAGCAGCTTGCGAATGGGCGGCTCGTCGTCGACCACCAGTACGCGGAGCGGAGCGGCGGTCATGCGGCGGCGTCCAGCTGGTCGTGTTGAGGGGGAATCGGCAGACTGATGGTGAAGGCGGCGCCGCTGCGGTCGGTGCGGTTCGCCGCGACGATCGTTCCGTGCATCGCCTCGACAAAGCCCCGGGAGATCGCGAGCCCGAGCCCGGTACCGGCGCGAACCTGATCGGTCTTCTGCGCGCGGTAGAATTTATCGAAAATATGGTCGAGGTCCTGCAGCGGAATGCCGTTTCCTTCGTCGAGCACGCACAGCCAGACCGAGTCGCGGCTCCGCCAGCCCTGGATGCGGACGGTGGTGTCGATCGGTGCATATTTCGCCGCGTTGTCGAGCAGATTGAACAGCACCTGCTCGAACAGCACCGCGTCGAGTTTGAGCATCGGCAGATCCGGCGCCAGTTCGAGTTCGACCCTGTGGTGCGCGAGGATGCGGCCGGCGCGGCGCAGCGCGCTGCCGACGACCTCGCCGAGATCGTGCAGCGCGACGTTGGGCGCGATCGCGCCGGATTCCAGCTTGGTCATGTCCAGCAGATTGGCAATGAAGCGGTTGAGGCGCTCGGACTCGTCGATGATGGTCGACAGCAGGTCGAGCTTCTCGGCGTCGCTGAGCTTCGAGCCGAGATCGCGCATCGCGCCGGCGGCGCCCAGCACGGCGGCAAGCGGCGTCTTGAGATCGTGCGATATCGAGGTCAGCAGCGCGGAGCGCAGCCGCTCGGTTTCCGCGGCGCGCTCGACGCGATCCATGTCCTCGACAAGCCGGACGCGTTCGATCGCCAGCGCGCCCTGATCGCGCAGCGCGTCCAGCAGACGGCGCTGGTCGGGCGTAAACAGCGGGCCGGTCTTGTCGCTGTCGATGCCCATTACGCCGACGTTGCCGCGCCCGGTGCGCATCGGCAGGAACAGGCGTTTGGCGCCCGGCAGCGTATCGGAGCCGCGGCCGGCGGCGCGATCGTTTTCCCAGGCCCATTTGGCTGCGGCCAGATCGGCGTCGTCGAGAATGTCTTCCGGCGGATACCCTGCCTTGACCGTAATGGTGCCCTGCTCGGGCAGCAGCAGGACGACGCGGACCTTGAGCATCAGCGCGGTCTGATAGGCGGTGGCCCACAGAACGTCGTCGAGCGTGCCAGCGCCGGCGAGCTTGCGGCCGAATGCGTAGAGCAGTTCGGTATTGCGGGCGCGGTCCGTCGCCGCGACCGCCTGGGTGCGGCCGCGGGCCGCCACGGTCGATACGATTACCGCCACGAGGGTGAAAAATACGAACGCCGCAATGTTGGTCGGATCGGTGATGGTGAACGTGTAGATCGGCGGCAGGAAGAAAAAATTATAGGCCAGCGACGAGGCGACGCTCGCCAGCAGCGACGGCAGCAGCCCGTAGCCGCACCGCAACGACCGACGACCGCGGTCAGGAACACCAGATCGACGTTCTCGACGCCGAACCAGGGCCGGTCGAGTGCCGCGCCGCACAGCGCCAGCGCCACGGCGAGCAACGCCATGACATAGGGCTGCGGGTCGGCGGTCTGCTTGCGCTCGACCGGCGCGTCGATTTCTTCGCAATCGGCGGGCCGGCAATCGTATCGCCGGATATGACGTGGACGCTGATATTGCCGGAACGGCGGACCAGATCGTGGACCACCGAGCCGTGCACGATCTCGAACCAGCGGGTGCGCGCCGATTTGCCGATCACGATCTGCGTCACGTTGTTGGCCTGCGCGTAGCCGATCACGTCGCTGGCAATGTGCCGGTCGCCGGGGAGGGTGACGGCTTCGCCGCCGAGTGCTTCGGCAAGCCGCAGCGTGTCGGCAATGCGGTCGCGCTCCTCCTCGGTAAGCTGTGCCGCGCGGCGGCCTTCGACGTAGAGCGCGATCCACGGCCCGTGCAGACGGTCGGCGAGGCGCTTGGTGTAGCGCACGAGGCCGGCGCAGCGCGGATCTTCGCTGATGCATACGAGGATGCGCTCGCCGGCAGCCCACGGACCCGGGATGGCGTGGGCCTGCATCTCGTTGAGCAATTGCTCGTCGACGCGTTCCGCGGTGCGCCGCAGGGCGAGCTCGCGGAGCGCCGTCAGATTGGCGGGCGAGAAGAAATGCTCCAGCGCGCGCTCGGCCTGACGCGGCACATAGACCTTGCCCTCCTTGAGCCGCTGGATCAGGTCGTCGGGGGTGAGGTCCACGAGTTCGACCGCATCCGCGCGATCGAACACGGCATCCGGCACGGTTTCGCGTACCCGCACGTGGGTGATCTGCGCCACCACGTCGTTCAGACTCTCGATGTGCTGGATATTGACCGTGGTGTAGACGTCGATGCCGTGGCCCATCAGCTCTTCGACGTCGAGATAGCGCTTGGGATGGCGGCTGCCTTCGGCGTTGGTGTGCGCGAGTTCGTCGACGAGGACGATCTGCGGCCGCCGCGCGATCACCGCATCGAGGTCCATTTCGTCGAGCAGCTGGTCCTTGTAGACGACGCGCCGCCGCGGAACGATTTCCAGTCCTTCGACCAGCGCTTCGGTTTCCCGGCGGCCGTGCGTCTCAACGACGCCGATGACGATGTCGTAGCCGTCTTTCCTGCGGGCGTGCGCCTGCTGGAGCATCTCGTAGGTCTTGCCGACGCCGGGAGCGGCGCCGACAAATATCCTGAGCTTGCCGACGCGGCCCTCTTCGCGGCGCGCGGCGGCCAGCAAGGCCTCCGGCGAAGGCCGGTTCTCGGAAGAGCGCCGCTGATCCGTCATGACGATGTCCCGACGGTTTCACCGGCCGCCGCCCTATCCAGCGGACAGGCGGTCGAGCGCGAGATTGAGCAGCAGGACGTTGACCCGCGGCTCGCCCAGAAGTCCAAGGAAACGCTCCTTGACGTTATCGGCCACGAGTTGCCGTACCTGAGTTTCCGTCAAGTTGCGCGCCTTGGCAACACGGGGGACCTGGAAGTAGGCGGACTCCGGCGAAATCTCGGGGTCAAGTCCGCTGCCAGAGGTGGTCACCAGATCGGCGGGTACCGGCGCTTCCGGATTTTCCTTCCGGAGCTTTGCGATATCGTCCTGAACGCGGTCGACCAGCGCCTTGTTGGAGGGACCGAGATTCGAGCCGCTGGAATTGGCGGCGTTGTAGGGAGCAGCCACCGTCTTCGACGAATTGGCGGGGTCAGGGGCGGACGTCGCCGAGAGCCGGCCGTGGAAATATTTGTCGCTGGTAAAATTCTGGCCGATCAGGACAGACCCCGAGACGTGGCCGTCGCGTTCGATCAGGCTTCCTTCCGCCTGATACGGGAAGATAACCTGGGCAATCCCGGTCATTGCCAGCGGATAGACCAGGCCGGTGATGACGGTGAGCGCTATGAGAACAACCAGCGCCGGACGGATTTCGCGCAACATCTGTGCTCTCCTCAAGCAAGGTGCAAGGCAGTGACGACGATGTCGATTGCCTTGATCGCGATGAACGGAATGACGACGCCGCCGCCGCCGTAGATCCACAGATTGCGGCGGAGCAGCTGGGCCGCGCCGACCGGGCGATAGCGCACGCCCCTGAGCGACAGCGGGATCAGCGCGATGATGACCAGCGCGTTGAAGATGATGGCGGAGAGGATCGCGCTTTCCGGAGTCTTGAGGCCCATGATGTTGAGCGTCTGCAGTTGCGGATAGAACGCGACGAACATCGCCGGGATGATCGCGAAGTATTTGGCCACGTCGTTGGCGATCGAGAACGTGGTCAGCGCGCCGCGGGTCATCAGGAGCTGTTTGCCGATCTCGACGATCTCGAGCAGCTTGGTCGGATTCGAATCGAGATCGACCATGTTGCCGGCCTCGCGGGCGGCCTGCGTGCCGGTGTTCATCGCGACGCCGACATCGGCCTGCGCGAGCGCCGGCGCGTCGTTGGTGCCGTCGCCGCACATCGCCACGAGCTTGCCGTTCGACTGCTCGTCGCGGATGAGGCGAAGTTTGTCCTCGGGCGTCGCCTGGGCCAGGAAATCGTCGACGCCCGCTTCGGCCGCGATTGCCGCCGCCGTCATCGGATTGTCGCCGGTAATCATGACCGTGCGGATGCCCATGCGGCGCAGTTCGGCGAAGCGCTCGCGGATGCCGCCCTTGACGATGTCCTTGAGGTAAATGACGCCAAGCACCCGTCCGTCCCTGGCGACCGCGAGCGGCGTGCCGCCGAGTTTGCCGATCGCATCCGCGATCGCGTTGACCTCGCGCATGGTCTCGGCACTGACGGTCTGGCGCACTCCCTGGACGGCCCCGGCGGCGGCGATGACGGAAGGCGAGCCGGTGAGATGGTTGAGGATTGCTTCGACCGCGCCCTTGCGGACCGAGGAGCCCGCAAAGTCGACGCCGCTCATGCGTGTCTGCGCGCTGAACGGAATGAACGTCGCGCCCAGTTCGGAAAGTTCGCGGCCGCGAATGCCGTATTTTTCCTTCGCCAGAACGACGATCGAGCGGCCCTCGGGCGTCTCGTCGGCGAGCGAAGCGAGCTGGGCCGCGTCGGCCAGTTCCTGTTCGCTGACGCCCTGGAGCGGCTTGAATTCGGTCGCCTGCCGGTTGCCGAGCGTTATCGTGCCGGTCTTGTCGAGCAGCAGCGTATCGACGTCGCCCGCGGCTTCGACGGCGCGTCCGGACATGGCGAGCACGTTGAAGCGCACCAGACGGTCCATGCCGGCGATGCCGATGGCCGACAGGAGCGCGCCGATCGTCGTCGGGATAAGGGTGACGAACAGGGCCACCAGGATCACGATCGACACCGTGCCGCCGGTATAGGCGACGTAGCTCGGAATCGTCGCGGTGGCGAACACGAAGATGATGGTCAGGCCGACCAGCAGGATGTTCAGGGCAATTTCGTTCGGCGTCTTTTGCCGTTCGGCGCCTTCGACCAGCCGGATCATGCGGTCGATGAAGGTCGAACCGGGCGCGGCGCTGATGCGCACGCGGATCCAGTCGGACAGTACCTGCGTTCCGCCGGTCACGGCAGAGCGGTCGCCGCCTGATTCGCGGATCACCGGTGCGGATTCGCCGGTGATCGCGGCCTCGTTGACCGAAGCCATGCCGTGGATGACATCGCCGTCCGAGGGAACAATGTCGCCGGCCTCGACCAGCACGACGTCCCCGACCTTCAGCTCGGTCGAAGGCACGATCCGGAACTTGTTCGTGTCATCGGGCCCGGTGAGCAGCTTGGCCTGAGTCTGGGTCCGCTGCCGGCGAAGCGTGTCGGCCTGCGCCTTGCCGCGCCCCTCGGCGACGGCTTCGGCGAAGTTCGCGAACAGCACCGTGAACCACAGCCACAATACGATCTGGAACTCGAACCCGATGTGGGCTCCGCCGGTTACGAGGTCGCGTATCAGAATCACCGTGGTCAGTGCCGAGACGACCTCGAGCACGAACATGACCGGGTTCTTCATCAGCGCGCGCGGATTGAGTTTGACGAACGCCGAGCCGATCGCCGGCAGGACGATCGCGAGATTGAATAGCGCAGACGCCGGAGCGGCTTTGCGCGTTGCAGTGGTTTCCATGGCTGTGCTCAATTCGCTGAAAACAGTGTGCCGGCGTTGATGGAAAGCTGTTCGACGATGGGGCCGAGCGCCAGCGCCGGAAAGAACGTCAGGCCGCCGATGATGACGATGACGCCGACCACGAGGCCTACAAACAGGCCACCGGTGGTCGGGAACGTACCGGAGGAGGGCGGGACCGTTTTCTTGGCGGCAAGCGAGCTTGCGATCGCCATCGTCGGGATGATCATCCAGAACCGCCCGACCAGCATCGCCAGTGCGCCGGTGACATTATAAAAGACGGTGTTGGCGCTGAGCCCCGCAAACGCGGAGCCGTTGTTGCCGGTCTCCGACGTGTAGGCGTAAAGGATTTCGCTGAAGCCGTGCGGCCCGGGATTCGCCGTCGAGGCGACCGCGGACGGCACCAGCGTGGCGACCGCCGTCCAGCCGAGATACATCAGCGGCAGGACAAGGATCGCCAGCATCGCCATTTTGACTTCCTTGGCCTCGATTTTCTTGCCGACATATTCCGGCGTGCGGCCGACCATCAGTCCGGCGACGAAAATCGAAATGATGACGAACAGCAGCATGCCGTACATGCCGGAGCCGACGCCGCCGATGATGATCTCGCCGAGCTGGATGTTGATCAGCGAAATCATGCCGCCCAGCGCCGTGAACGAATCGTGCATGGCGTTGACCGCGCCGCACGAGGCGGCGGTGGTTATCACGGCGAACAGGGCGGAGCCGACGATGCCGAAGCGGGTCTCCTTGCCTTCCATGTTGCCGCCGGTGAGACCGAGCGCGTTGAGCGCATCGTTGCCGTGGGCTTCGGCCGCGTAGCAGACGGCGACGCCTGCGACGAACAGCACGCCCATGACCGCAAGCACCGCCCAGCCCTGGCGCTGGTTTCCGACCATGCGCCCGAATACGTTGGTCATCGCCGCGCCGAGCGCGAAGATCGAAATCATCTGCACGAAATTCGACAGGGCGGTCGGGTTCTCGAACGGATGCGCGGCATTGGCGTTGAAAAATCCGCCGCCGTTGGTTCCGAGCATCTTGATGGCGATCTGCGACGCGACCGGCCCGACGGCGATGGTTTGTTTGACTCCCTCGAGGGTGGTCGCCTCGACGTAGGGGCCGAGCGTCTGCGGCATCCCCTGCCAGACCAGAAACAGCGCATAGGGCACGCACAGCGGAATGAGGACGTAGAGCGTGCAGCGGGTGATATCGACCCAGAAATTGCCGACGGTGCGCACCGAATGGCGGGAAAATCCGCGGATCAGCGCCATCGCGAGCACGATGCCGGTCGCGGCCGACAGATAGTTCTGATGGGTCAGGCCGAGCATCTGCACGAGATACGACATCGTCGTCTCGCCGCCGTAGGCCTGCCAGTTGGTATTGGTGATGAAGCTGACGGCAGTGTTGAGCGAGAGGTCCTCGGCAACCGCGCTCTGTCCTGCGGGATTGAACGGCAGCGCAGCCTGCAGCCGCATCAGCGCATAAAGAAACAGAAAGCCGGCGACGTGGAACAGCAGCATCGCGATCGTGTAGGTAGTCGCGTGCTGTTCGCTGCGCTCGTCAACCCCCGCGATTCGGTAAATCAGGCGCTCGACCGGCCGCAGCACCGGCGAAAGTATGGTGGCTTCGCCGCTGAACACGCGCGTCATATACGCGCCGAGCGGCGGCGTGATCGCAACGATGATCGCGCAATACAGCAGGATTTGCACCCAGCCTGTGATTGTCATGGCGGTGTGACTCTTCAGAATTGTTCGGGTTTGACGAGTGCGTAGACGAGATAAACCAGCAGCGCGGCGGTAACGAAGCCCGCGAGTGCGTAATCAAAAATCATCGTGTGGATCATGGTTGGGTCCTCACAGCACGTCGCAGGCGTACACATACGCGATCGAGACAGCGAAGAAGACGATCCCGATGGCGAGCATGATCAGGTCGGACATGGTGATGCTTTCTGCGGTGGTGTTCGGGCTATCTAAAGAGAGCGATGGTATGATTTCGAGGGGGCGGTCCAACCCGCCGTATAGGAATTCTCATAAAGAAGCGACGCCTACAGGACGCCAGTGTCGCAGCTATGCCGTCTTTATGACAGTGCCCCCCTGTTCCGTCTCGAATTCATATTCGTTCCGGCGCACATAATGCGTCACCGAAACAGCATGAGGTGCTACCTCGATGAGTGTCATTCCTGCCGCCGGCGCCGCACAGGTCGCCGGTTTACTGCAGCGGCTGTCGCGGGCCCTCGACCGGCACGCCGCCGAACGCGCCGGATCCGCGGTTTCCGCCCGCGCACTGCGCCGCTGCAACCGGGAGGTGGATCGCTGTCGCAGGCTGGTTTCCGTAAATTCCACATCGACCGGCAGGACGGGGAGTGCGCGCCAATGAAAACGATCAATCACGGCGAACCTCCTTCGCAAACGCGGTCTCCGCTTTTTTTGATCGGACGCAATCACCAGGGACAATGGGTGGTGCAGGATCAGGGAGGAATTCGCGGCGGTCTTTTTGTTGATCGCGAAGCCGCACTTCGCTACGTGCGCGCCGAGTGCGGCTATCAGTCAAGCCCCCCTGTCGTCGACTCCGGCATCTTCGAGCTTGAACTCGGCCGTGCCGCGGCCGTTACTCCTTCACAATATGCCGGCAACGTCGCGCAGGAGCGACGGGTCGCCTGAACAGGAGCGACGTCGCCTAAGCAGCCGGCAGACCGGAAACCGGAAGACAGAAACCGTCAGACCGCCGGCGCTCCTCTGGAACCGCTGCTGGCGGTCGAACGGCCACAGGCCGCGCAGGAAGCCGTCTTCCCCGTCCTTGCCTGTCCTTGCCCGTCCCCGCCGTGGCCTGAAACCGTCGGACCGTCCGCGCCCGGCTAGAACTGCTGCTGGCGGTCGAACGGCCACAGGCCGCGCAGGAACCCGTCTTCCTTATCCTTGCCGGTCACCGTCGTGGCCTGATCCATCCCGACATTGAGCACCTTCTCGGTGGGCGGCTCATGCCGATTCCACCAGCCGCCGCCGAGCGCCTGAAACAGCGCCGCCGTATCGGCGAGCCGCGCCGCGCGGGCCTGCACCACCTGAATCACCGCCTGCTGATAGGTCTGCTGGGCGTTGAGCAGCAGCAGGACGTTGGCGTTGCCGGTTTCCATCTGCTGGCGGGCGAGGTCGAAACTCACCTTCGAAGCGCGTTCGAAGTCGCGCGCGGCCTTCAGCGCATCCGCGTCGTTTTGCAGGGCGCGCAGCGAGTCGGTGACGTTTTGCACGGCGGCGACGACGGTGCCCCGGTAAGTCCAGGCCGCCGCGTTGTAAGTGTCCTTGGCCTGCTGGAGCTGGTGCAAAAGCGTGCCGCCGTCAAGCAATGTCTGGGTAACATTACCCGCAACCTCCCAAAGCAGGTTCTGCGGTGAGAGAAATCCTGCAAGGGCGGTATTCATGTAGCCGGCATTGCCGCTGATGTTGAAATTGGGAAGCAGGTTCGCGGTGGCGACACCGATCTGTGCGCTTGCGGAGTGCAGTTCCTCTTCGGCGGCCCGAATGTCCGGACGCTGCTCGATGAGCTGCGAGGGCAGGGTGACCGGCAGGTCGCCGGGAAGTTGCAGATCCGCGAGCCTGAACGTCTCGCGCGGCCCCTCGCTGGGGAAGCCGCCGGCAAGAGCGGCGAGCAGGTCGCGCTGTTGCTGCAATGCTTTGCGCAGCGGCGGCAGGGTGGCTCTGGCCTGGGCGAGCGCCGCCTCCTGCGCGGCGACGTCGCTGCGGTTGGCGTAGCCGGCATCGAGCTGGCGGCGCAGGATGTCGAGCATCTTGCCGTTGATCGTGATCAGCTCGTTGGTAGCCTCGATCTGTCCGCGCAGCGACGCTTCGGTAATGGCGGCGACCGCTACGTTCGAAGCCAGCGTCAGGTATGCTGCCTCGACCTGAAAGCGCTGCATGTCGGCCTGCGCCTGCAGCGATTCCACCGTCCGCCGGTTAAGGCCCCAGATGTCGAACGTGTAGGAGACGAGGACCTGCGCCGTGTAGAGATTGTACGGATTGGTGGTCGAAGAAATGATCGGCGAAAGGCTCGACGAAATTTGCTGGCGGGTCGGGTTGAAGTTCGCCTGCGCCTGCGGAAAGAAACGGCCCTGTTGGGCGTAGACCGCCTGGTTTGCCGCACGCAGCGTCGCGATCGCCGACTGTAATGACGGATTGTTGTCGAGCGAGCGCCGGATCAGCGCGTTGAGCGCCGGCGACCGGAACAGTGCCCACCACTCCTGCGGAATGTCGCGTCCCTGCACGAAGCGTTGCGCGGCGCCGGTGGGCGAATCGGTTGCCGAAGTGGCCGCGGCCAGCGGCTCGGCCGTGTAGCCGCCGATCTTCGGCGCGGCGGGGTGAAGAAAGTCAGGACCGAGCGCGCAGCCCGCCAGAAGCGTTGCAGCCGCAAGAGCGGTGGCACCTTTGCACGACCACCTGACCGACGTACCGAACATGATGCCAGTGACACTTACCGCAACAGGCAGGGGAGTGCGGGATCCCCAATGACGTCCCGCGATCACAGTAGTCCATTATTCAGGATTTGTTGAACGCTGGCTGTGATTGAGTTGCAACACTGTGGATGAATCAGTGTCGCGTCTCGCTCTGCTGTGATTTTGCACATCGCCGCCAGATTTTTTTAGGACGGACAGCGACGGCGCCCGCTCAGTGACAACTATTTTCCTATGTGTCGATGCCGGACCGGTGCCGTGATGCCGGCGCGCGCCGCGAGCCTTCGGACGCGGCGCCGGATGGTCTCCGCAGCGGGCAAGTCGAACGCGAATAACGAAATGATATATTCGTACAATAATAAGCTGTGCTGAGTCGCGCAGGACGGTGTAGTTAATGCAGATTCTGTGATTAATGACAGTGGACGACCGAACCGGCGAGTGGCCAGTTCTCGGGTAGTTTTGGACATCTGACTACGGTTTATCCATGAATCTGCGCTTGACCGGCCACCGCGCAAAGCTTGTGTTCGCGTGTGGACTCATCGCCGTGGCGGCGGTGGCATTCGTTGCGTGGTACTGGCGGGAAACTTCGAACCGCGACCTTGCAACGGCGAACGCAGGCACCGAACAAAACGGGCGCACCCAGCCGCCGGCGGCCGAGCGCAACAGTGTCGATCTGTCCGACAGTCAGCGCGAGGCGGTGAAAGTCGAGCCGGTCGCCCTGCACGACTTTCCGGTCCAGAAGCAGGCGGTAGGCAGCATCGACTTCAATGAAGACATGTCTGTCCAGGTCTTCACGCCCTATCAGGGCCGCATCATCGGTCTCTACGCGGCGGTCGGTGATGACGTGAAGAAGGGGCAGACACTCTTTACGATCGACAGTCCCGATCTGCTCCAGGCTGAATCGACGCTGATCGCGGCGGCCGGCGTTCTGGAGCTGACCACCCGCAATCTTGCGCGGCTTCGCGAACTGTACAAAACGCTTGCCGTTTCGCAGCACGATCTCGATCAGGCCGTGTCCGACCAGCAGACTGCCGAGGGCAATCTGCGTGCGGGGCGTGATGCCGTTCGCATCTTCGGCAAAAAAGATCCGGACATCGACCGCATCGTCGCCGACCGGATCGCTGATCCGACGCTGGTGGTGGCAAGTCCGATCGCCGGCCGCGTGACCGCGCGCAACGCCGCGCCCGGCCTCCTCGTGCAGCCCGGCGTCACGCCCGCGCCCTACATCGTCTCCGATATCGAAACGATGTGGATGCTCGCGGATGTGCCGGAGCTCGACAGTCCTGCGTTTCGTGTGGGGCAGGAGGTCAGTGTCGTCGTCAGTGCGTTTCCGGACAGGGTTTTCACCGGGGCGGTGACCACCATCGGTGCGTCCGTCGACCCCAATACCCGCCGCGTGCTGGTGCGCTCCGAGATCAAAGACCCGCGCCATGAGTTACGGTCGGGCATGTTCGCGAACTTCACCATTCGCGTCGGCGACCCGATGCGCTCGCCTGCGATCCCGCTGGACGGCACGGTGCGCGAGGGCGATGGCACCATGTCCGTGTGGGTGACCACCGACAGGCACCGGTTCGTCAAACGCACTGTTACCATCGGCGAACAGAATGAGGGCTACCGCCAGATTCTCGAAGGCGTGCAGGCCGGCGAGCTTGTCGCCACGGAAGGCGCGATATTCCTCAGCAACGCGCTCGCGACCGCGCAGTGAATTCGTTCGCACGACCGCTGCCGGCGACGTCGGAGTAAGATAGGGCCGTGATCAAAGGGCTGCTCACATTCGGACTGACACGTCGTCCTCTGGTCCTGCTCGGACTGCTGATCTTTCTCGGCGGTGGTCTGTTCGCGTTTTCGAAGCTGAACATCGAGGCCTATCCCAATCCGGCGCCGGTCATTCTGGAAATCACCGCGCAGGCGCCCGGCCTTTCCGCCGAGGAGATGGAACGCTATTACACGATCCCTCTCGAGATCGGAGTGGCCTCCACGCCGGGTGTCGATGTCATTCGCTCGACGTCGTTTTACGGCCTGTCGTTTGTACGCATCACGTTCAATTACGGGGTCGATTATTACTTCGCGCTGACGCAGACCGCGCTCAATCTGCAGCAGAACGTGACCCTGCCGAACAACGTCGTGCCGCAAATCCAGTCGACCAGCCTGGTCGGCGAAATCTACCGCTACCAGCTGGTCGGCCCGCCGCATTTCGGCTTGACCAATCTGCGCACCATCCAGGACTGGATCCTGCAGCGCCGTCTGCTGACGGTGCCAGGCGTGGTGCAGCTCAACACGTGGGGCGGCACGACCAAGGAATACGACGTCGAGGTCGATCTGCACAAACTCGACGCCTACAATGTCACGCTGCCGCAGGTGATCACCGCACTCGGCAACGCCAACATCAACGTCGGCGGCCGCACCATCAACATGGGCCAGCAGTCCGTCAACATCCGCGGCCTCGGCCTGATGAACAGCGGCGGCGACGCGAATTTGACGCAGGGCTACCGGGTTGGCGACATCGAGAACGTTCTGCTCGGCCAGTCCAACGGCGTGCCGGTCTTCGTCAAAGATGTCGCCAAAGTTTCGGTCGGTTATGCGCCGCGCCTCGGCAAGGCGGGGCGCGACCACGAGGACGACGTCGTCGCGGCCATCGTGATCATGAACCGGACGCTGCACACCAACGATGTGGTGGCGCGCGTGCGCGACGAAATCGCGAAGATCAACTCCGACGGCAGTCTGCCGGCGGGCGTCAAGCTCGTGCCGTTCTACGACCGCACCACGCTTGTCGGCGTTACCACCAGTACGGTTATGCACAATCTGGTGTTCGGCTGTCTGCTGATCTTCATCATCCAGTGGGTGTTTCTGGGCGACCTGCGCAGCGCCATCATCGTCGGCGCCAACATTCCGTTCGCGCTGTTCTTCAGCATCATGATTCTGGTGCTGCGCGGAGAGGACGCCAATCTGCTTTCCGTCGGCGCGGTCGACTTCGGCATCATCGTCGACGCGGCCGTCATTCTGGTCGAGAACGTCTACCGGAATTTCCAGGCGCCACCCGGGCAGCGGCAGGCGCTGGCCTGGCAGCTCGCGGAGGGCCGGTGGGGATCCGATCCGACGGCAGCCGGGTCTTCTCCCAACAGGCCGCTCTGGTCCGACCGGCTTCGGCTCATTCTGATCAGCGCGCTGCAGGTTGACCGGGCGATATTCTTTTCGACCGCCATCATCGTCGCGGCGTTCATTCCATTGTTCGTCATGCAGGGCGTGGAAGGGCAGATTTTCAGTCCGATGGCGCGCACCTACGCCTACGCCCTGACCGGCGCGCTGCTGGCGACGTTCACCGTGACTCCATGCCTTGCTTCGCTGCTGCTTCCCCAGCATGTCAGCGAAGTGGAAACGATCGTTGTTCGCGGATTGCGCCGGGTCTACACGCCGGTGCTGCGCTGGTCGTTGCACAACCGCGCAATCGTCATTGTGCTCGGCGGGCTGTTTCTTGCCTTCAGCCTGTTCCTTGGATCGAGGCTTGGCAGCGAATTTCTGCCGACACTCGAGGAAGGCAATCTCTGGATTCGCGCCACCATGCCGCCGACGATTTCGCTCGAAGCCGGCATGCCGATCGTCAACAGGATTCGGGAAGTCCTGATCAGTCATCCCGAGGTCGTCACTGTTGTTTCGCAGCACGGCCGCCCGGACAACGGCAGCGATGCGGCAGGATTTTTCAATGCCGAATTCTTCGTGCCGCTGAAACCGTTTGAAACGTGGCCGAAGGGACTGACCAAGGAAAAGCTGATCGAAGAACTCCAGAGCGAGTTCGCAAAGGAATTCGTCGGCATCGACTTCAACTTTTCGCAATATATCCAGGACAACGTCGAGGAAGGCCTGTCGGGCGTCAAAGGCGCCAATTCTGCCAAGATCGTGGGGCCCGACCTGCAGACGCTCGAGCGTCTCGCCCGCGAAGCGATGCATGAAATGGCGAAAGTCGACGGCGTTACCGATCTTGGCGTATTCTGGGTGCTCGGCCAGCCGAACCTGAACATCAAAATCGACCGGGCAAAGGCCGCGCGTTACGGTTTGAGTGTCAACGACATCAACAGTCTCGTTCAGGCGGCGCTCGGCGGTGTTACGGCGACGACGCTGCTGGAAGCGGACCGTCAGTTCGCTGTCGTGGCGCGGCTTGCTCCGCAATACCGCAACAACATCGACGAGGTGCGCAACCTCAAGGTCGGCGTGCAGACCGCGAACGGCACCGCCTACATTCCGCTGAGCGAGGTCGCGTCCATCACCCTCGACACCGGCGCGTCCTATATCTTCCGGGAGCGCAACCAGCGTTATGTGCCGATCAAATTCAGCGTCCGCGGTCGCGATCTCGCCAGCGTCGTTACCGAGGCCCAGGACCGGATCAATCGCAACTTGAAGCTGCCGAACGGCTACCGGGTCGATTGGGCGGGCGAGTTCGACTGGCTGCAGCAGGCCAAAAAGCGGCTGGCCGTCATCCTGCCGGTCACTCTGGTGCTGATCCTGGTGCTGCTTTACGGGCTGTTCAATTCCTGGCGCGACAGCTTCCTCGCGCTGCTCGGATTGCCGTTCGCCATTTCGGGCGGTCTGCTCGGGCTTTACGCGCTGGGCCTCGATTTCAGCATTTCCGCGGCCATCGGGTTCATCTCCCTGTTCGGCGTCTCGGTGATGAGCGGCATACTGATCCTCAACGGCTTTTACCGCGTGATCGAAAGCGGTCACACCGATCCTGTCGAGGCCATGTTCCACGCGGTCCAGGAGCAGATGCGGCCGATCCTGATGATGACACTATCGGCCTGTATTGGACTGCTGCCGGCCGCCATCTCGACCGGCATCGGCAGCCAGGTGCAGAGGCCGCTTGCGACGGTTATCGTTGGCGGAATGTTGATCGGTCCGATCATGCTGCTGGTGATCGTTCCTGCGCTTCAGTCGTTGTTTCTGAAAACAGCGGTCCGTGCGACGCCTGCCGGGGAGCCTGGTGCCCCGCAGCCCGCCGAGTGAAGCAGCGACAGGACAGACGGTAAAATGAAGACCGGCCTGAACATGGTGTCCCGGCTTGCCGCGATCGCGCTGTTCGGCGCTTTAGCGACACATGCCGGTTTTGCGGAGGAAGCCGGCGGTGGGGGTCACGGCAACGCGGCCGAGGCGAAGCCCGCCGCCACGCCGGGACCGGCCGGCGGCGCACCGTCGGACCCGGCCGCCGACAGGCCTGCCGCTGCCGGGAGGCCTGCGGCTGCCGAGAGGCCTGCGGCTGCGGGCGGGGCTAAAGATTTCAGAGCCGATCGACACGCGCATCTCGGTGCAAACCCGTCGTCAGCCGGGAGCGCGGGACGGCGTTACCGTCGTAAAGCCGCTCAAAACCATCGCGCCGCGCAATCTGCTGGCCCGGCCGCCTGCATCGAGAGGGCCATCGGAGCCCGCCGCCCGCAATGCCGTCGGCGTTTCGATATTTCATGTTGAGGGACCGGAGCAGCATAACGCCGCGCGTGGTGGGGCTCCCGGTCTTTCGCCCCCCGTGGTTTCGCCTCTCGTGCGAAGCCCTGCTCCCGGAACAGTCGGGGTGTTCGGAACGGGCGGGGCAGCGCATCGGAAGCCGCAGGCCTATTTGATCCACCCGGCAAGTCCGGTAGCGGGAACCATAATGAGCGTGCGGCCCGTTGCGATCCGGCCGGGCGTGATCAACGGCAGCGCCGTGACACCGCTGCACGGCGCCGGCGGCCCGTCCGGCATCGGCGGCCCGGCCAAAGCGGCGACGGGAATCAACGGGACCGCATTTCGTCCCAAGCCCTGATTTCACACGAAGAAGTTACTGCGATCGACGCCCCGCAGGGGATTGCCGGCGCGCGCCTGCGCGCTTGATGGATCAGGGTAACAGCCTGATTTTCAAGCAGCTTTCTGCACAATCCGGCGCCAAATATATACTATTTTTATGTTTGATGGGCATAACTATATGCCGTCTATATTTCAGCTATGGGAAAGCGTAGATTCTCAACAGAAGTCCATCATAAGGGCTTTCGAGGATGGAGGATAAGATGGCATGGCTGCCTGCGAATTGGGCGCATGAACACACCTTCTCCGCTGCAAGCAACCGGATCAGTCTGCGAGTTGTCGGAACGGTCTTCAGAACCGTTTTTATCGTTGCCGTCCTGATGGTCACGATCCGCGTCGCACTGCCGCAAAGCGAGACCGTCTGGACCGCCTACGAGACACCGGCGGATCTTTTCCGCATGGCATTGGGTCTGGTCGTCTCGCTGTGGATTCTGTTCCAGCTCTTCAGTTTACCGAAGGATGAACAGGCCTATTGGACGTGGAGCTGGCTCGGCCTTGCCGCTGTGCCGTTTGCGGCCATCTGCGCGCTGGCGATGTGGGGATTTTTCCAGGCCTAGTTGACCGTTGCCGGCAAAACGCCAGCCGGCCGCTCGAGCGCGCTGTCCTGATCACGGCGCAGGCCGTGGTCCGGAAACAGATACATATCCATCAGCCACGTGCGCCGCGGCGGCGGAATATCGGCGAGCATCTTCTCGGCCTCGCGTTTTGCTGCCGGAAACCGTTTGCCCCAATCCGCGAAATCACGCGCCAGCATCTCCATTGAAACGATAACCGTCGCAATCTCCATGAGCGAGTTGTTGGCGCGCCGGGCGCCCCTCGATCGGGATGCCTGCCTGAACATGGTTGTCAATTCGCTTTGACTTTCGATGATGTCGCGGGCCGCCGACTGCCAGAGCATGTCGGGGAGCGTGACGTACCCGTGAAGGGCGTGAAAACTCTCGATCAGCAACTGGCATTTGCTGACGAGTTCGCGCGGCACGAAGCGGAACTGCAAGCCCGGAGTCACGACCCCATCCACAGTGTTCTCGAATTTTTCTTCGGTCAATGCGCGGGCCCCAAGGTTCGCTGGTCGCGCCGGCTCACTTCCGGATGGTAGGGGCAGGCAGCATAAAAATTCGAGACTGATTTGCCTGCTTTGCCCTGAAATAAAAATATCGCTGTGCGGCGCTGCCTGCGGGTGATCGGATACCGCCGTCCAATTCTGGCTATGTGTGACAAAAGAGTTACATCCCGCCCGCTTCAGGACTGCCGCGTCGTGCCGACATCGGCGCAAACGCTGATTTAACGGGGCGATTAAAGCCCCTGGCTCCGCAGGCCGGGAATCATTGTCGTCGCCAGAACGTGCTGCCGTATTGATCGGCTTCAACGTCAAATGACGACTTCATAGGCTGAATACGCACAACTTCGGTGTGTGGTTATTTTTTGGTTATTAAAAAATGGGCGCTGCAACATCGACTTCCACCGAGTGCCTTGCGACAAATCACAGCGTTGAGATTCTATGAATTGCACGTCGCAGTTCTGTCAGCTTTGGGCTTTGCAGCTGCGACACGTGATGGGGGGTTTGCGATCATGAAACGGTTACTACTACTTGTCGCAGTGCTGCTCGCGGTAGGTGGATCGGGTCGATCCATGGCCGCCGATGCATTCGGCGCGTGGACGAACGGTCTGCCGACCGGATGGGTCGAGGGGGCAACCTGCAATCCATACGTCGATTACAACTGTACGCCGAGCAAGTCGGCAATCCTTGCGGCCAAGTCGGCTACGAACCACGGCTTTTGCGATCCGTACGTCGATTACAGCTGCCTCGACAAATATCTCGGGGACGCGTTCCTGACGCGTCTGTATCGCTACTACGAACTTGAATGGGGCAAAGGCGTCGCGCCGTCCGATCCGAAAGCCCCGCCTAGCCGCCGCTCCGACAGCGCCTGGCCGCCCACGCCGCAATCCTCGCCGCCCATGCCGTTTACCGAGTGGCCGTACGGCGGCACCCAGAATATCGGCGTCACCCGGCCCAATTCGGTCAACTCGCCGCTGATGGTCGCGCTCAGCAATAACCCGCTGGGACAGGCGATGAACGACGCCCACGTGCAGGTTTACGGCTGGGTCGCGCCGGGCGCCAACCTGAGCACCAACAGTACCAGGCCCGGGGGCAACGCGCCGGCAGCGTATGACTATACGCCGAACACCGTTCAGCTCGATCAGGCGGTGATCTATATCGAGCGCCTTGCCGATACGACGCAGAACGATCACTTCGACTGGGGCTTCCGTCTGTCGGCCCTTTACGGCGTCGATTACCGGTACACCACCGCGTACGGTCTGTTCAGTTACCAGCTGCTCAACCACAATGCCGTCAACGGGTACGACTTTCCGATGGTGTACACGGACCTGTATTTCCCTGTGCTTCAGGGGATGGACGTGCGCATCGGACGTTTCATCTCCATTCCGGACATCGAAGCCCAGCTTGCACCGAACAACTACACGTACGTGCATTCGTTGACGTATACGTTCGATAACTACACGAACACCGGCCTGGAGGTCACCACTGCGCTGACCAAAAACTGGATCGTCCAGACCGGTCTCACTGTCGGCAGCGACACGATGCCGTGGAACGCAGGCGCGAAAATTCCCAACTATTATGTGCTCGCCGGAAACCCCGATCCGCTCTATTCGGGCACTTCGATGCTTAAAGACCCGGGGGCGGTGCCGACTGTCACGCTCGGCGTACGCTGGACCAGCGACGACGGCAAGGATGACCTCAATATCGTCGGTGACGCTTTGAACGGCGGCCAGTGGGGGTACAACAATCTCCAGTGGATTGGCGGCACGTATTATCACAAGATCAACGACTACTGGCACATCGCGATGGAGGCCTGGAACATCCATGAAAACAATGTGCCGAACATCAGCAATCCGACGGTAGCTACCATCGTTTCCGGCGGCGGTACGCCGTTCAGCCCGCAATTTACGCCATTCAACAGTCCGGGTATGGCGCAGTGCGGCAATACTACCGCCCTGACGTGCAACACGGACGAGCAGACCTTCCTGCTCTACGTCAACTACTCGCCGAACAAGCTGAACAACTTCTCGCTGCGGACCGAGTATTTCATGGATCCGCAGGGACAGCGTACCGGCGTTGCGACGAACTACACGGATGTCGCTGCAGGCTGGCAGCACTGGTTTTCGCCCCAGGTCGAGATTCGGCCGGAAATTGCGTACTATCGTTCGATGAACGCACCGGCGTTCAACAGCAACGGTGCGGTAGGAACCGTCGCGCCGAACCGGAGCTGGGCCGTGATCGCTGCGAGTGACCTCATCTTCCACTTCTGATGCGGTAGCGGTTTCCAAATAGCGCGCTGTCGAGCGGCCCTGCGATGTTTCCCGTCGCAGGGCCGTTTCGCTTTTGGCGGCTGCCCGTAAATATGCGACTGCTCATTTAGAGGGCGGCGTCGCCATGCATACGATCAATATTGGTGCAATTTCGGTCAGATCATCGAACACCTATATGGTTTACTTATTTTTTCGGGTCCAGACTCATCTCGACTTGCTATTCACAACCAGGGAAAGTGATTTGTGACAAATGCCAGCCGGGTGTGTGCAGCATTACGACCTGACCGCTTCGGAGGGGGCAGAGGCAGTGTCTACTCTTGATCAACGGCGTGAATTTCAGCGACCGCGCGGACTGCACGATCTGACTCCGGATCTGGCGCGGAGCGCGGCCGACGGCGGAGGTGCTTGCAGCCTTGGGGCCAGACTGCGCCAGTCGATTGCAGCCAATGCGATCCCGACTGTGGCAACGCTGGTTCTGGTATGGCTTGCGACTGTCAGTCTCGTCGTCATCAACTATTTCATCCCTTTCAACTTCGTCACGCTGGTTTACATGCTGCCGGTGGTGGTGGCTGCGACGCAGTGGGGCGTCTGGCCTGGAATTGTTGCGGCCATAACTGGTGCGGCCGCGGCGGATTTCTTCTTCTACCCGCCGGTTTACACCTTCTGGATCCGCGATCCGCAGAATGTAATCGATCTGGTCCTGTTCCTGCTCATTGCGCTGGTCACGAGCAACCTTGCTGCACGCCTCAAGAATGAGGCCGTCAATCTGCGCCGCCGGGAACGGGAGATCGGGGAGCTGCATGCGTTTTCGCAGCGGCTCGCTACCTGCCTCACCGGCCGCGATCTGATATTTGCGATGCAGGATTATCTTTCTCACGCATTGCGCTATCGCGCCGTGCTGATCGCCACCGCTTCCGATGGCGAAGCGCCTGACGACGGTGTTCCGCCCGACGGTGTTCCACCCGACGGTGTTCCGCCGGAGATCCGCCGGGCGGCGCTGGTGCTGATAAAGGCCGATGCTTTGCAGGGCTCCACCATCGAAGCCCACGACGGCAAGGCGTGGCTGCTTCGCGTCATCGCTCCGGAAATCCTCGGCTACGGCGCGATCGCCGTCGAAGTAGGGGACAGCCCGGTCGAAATCACGGGCGCGGTCGCAAAGCGTGTCGAGGCGGTGCTCGACGAGGTGATGGTGACTTTCAAGCACCTCAAGATCAAAGAGGCGATCGAAAACGCGAAGATAAGTTATCAGACCGAAGTGCTGCGCGATGCGCTTGTCGGGGGTGTTTCGCACGAGTTGCGCTCCCCGCTTGCATCGATCATCGGCAGCTGCAGCGTGCTCAACGAAATGCCGGCTGTCGTCAACGATCGCCGCGCAAGCGCGCTGGTCGACGCCATCGGCGACCAGGCAGGCCAGCTCGACAGCGAGATTCGCGATCTGCTCAACGCCGGCCGGATCACCGCCAAAGGCGTCCTGCCGCAACTGGCCTGGACTGACCCGACGGACATCGTCAGCGCCGCGCTCAGGCAGAAGGAGCGCAGGCTCGCTTCGCATCGGATCACGCTCGACGTCGCCGCCGACGTTCCGCTGGTTCATGTCGACTCTGCGCTGGTCGAACAGGCGCTCGGCCAGCTTCTGGAAAATGCCGCGAAATATTCGCCGTCCAGCAGCGAGATCAAAATTGTCAGCCGCTGCGAGCAGAACTGCGTCGTTCTCTCGGTTCAGGATCAGGGCGGCGGTCTGACCGCCGATGAACTGGGACAGCTTGGCAGGCGGTCGTTCCGCGGCCAGAGTCATGCGGCCGCTCCGTCGGGTTCGGGTCTGGGGCTGTGGATTGCCAGCACCTTCATCGCCGCCAACGGCGGCACGCTTCATGCGGAAAGCCCCGGGCCCGACCGCGGCGCGACGCTGTCGTTGCGGCTGCCGACCGTTCTTTCGGACGCGCCCGAGCTTGCGGACATGCTCGATGACTAAGGTGCTCGTCATCGACGATGAAGCGCAGATCAGGCGCTTTCTCCGCGCGGGCTTCGAGCTTCACGGCTTCTCGGTGATCGAGGCCGAGAATGCCGAGCGCGGGCTTCGGGCTGCGACCATGAACAGGCCCGATCTCGTCATACTCGACCTCGATCTGCCGGATATCAAAGGCGCCGAAGTGCTCGAGCGGATGCGCTCGTGGTCCGATATTCCGGTTATCGTGCTGTCGATCCATTCGGACGAGCAGGAAAAGGTTCGCCTGCTCAAGCTCGGCGCCGACGATTACGTGGTCAAGCCGTTCGGCATTTCGGAGTTGCTGGCGCGGAGCGAGGCGGCGCTTCGCCGTCACCTGCGCAGCACCAACCGAAGCCCGGTGGTCCGGGCCGGACCGCTGACCATCGATCTGGTACTGCGGTCGGTCACGCTCAACGACCGGCATGTCCAGCTCACCCGCAAGGAATACACGCTGCTGTACAGCCTTGCGAGTCATGTGGGGCTGGTCGTCACCCATCAGCAGTTGATCCGGGAAATCTGGGGCAGTCACGCCGGCAACATCCAGTATCTTCGCATCCTGGTGCGCAAGCTGCGGCAGAAGATCGAAGCCGATCCCACGCGTCCTGCACTGATTGTCAGCGAGTTCGGGCGTTGGTTACCGGCTCGATCAGGCGGGCGCCGACAGTGCGCAGCAAAGAGAAAGCGTTGCCCCCGATACGCGCTGCGCCTGATTGCGCGGTCAGGCTTACGGTTCGATCAGCCGCCCGGTGGTGGCTTTGATGACCGCCTCGGTGCGGGTAGCGGCGCCGAGCTTGGCGCGTGCGTTGTCGATGTGAAAATCGATCGTCCGCTTGGTGAGGCCGACGATTTGCGCAATCTCGAGGGACGTCTTGCCGCGGGCCACCCAGGTCAGGATTTCGACTTCGCGGTCGTTAAGTTCGGAGGTTTTCGGTGTCAGGCCGGTGCGCGCCACGCCGGCGAGGCGCGCGGTGATGATTGTGGCGAGCACGTCGAAGTCGATCGGCTTGGTGACATAGTCGTCGGCGCCCAATTGCCGGCCCTTGAGTTCGTTGTCCCGGTCGGTGAGCGCGGTGAGGAAGATGAACGGCATTCTCGAGAACCGCGGGGCGAGCTCAATCAGACGCTCCAGCAGTTCGAATCCGGACATTATCGGCATGCTGATGTCGGAGAGGACCAGATCCGGCA
The DNA here is from genome assembly GCA_963766925.1 of uncultured Alphaproteobacteria bacterium. Lineage (GTDB taxonomy): Bacteria > Pseudomonadota > Alphaproteobacteria > Rhizobiales > Xanthobacteraceae > BOG-931. The sequence goes on along the minus strand of CAVYCI010000031.1, from coordinate 39,223 downwards.
TCGTTTTGAGGATGGCGGAGAGGCCTTCGCTGCCATCATGCGCGAGCGTGACCGCGTAGCCGCGGTCGACCAGTTCCTCGGCAATCAGGGCTGCGGTCTCGCGGTCGTCCTCGATGCAGAGTATCTTGGTCGGTGCGTCAGCCATGGCGGCTACCGGACTGGTTCGCGGGAAAATAGAGCCTTAATTCAGATCGCAGGCGGCAGCGCGCAGGTTCCACTCAGTGCAGGCCCGTATATACGGTTATCATAGATGTTTCGCCGGAGAAAATCGCCCTTGCCGTTCACGCTGCTCTCTCACCGCTGGTGGACCTCCATGTGGCAGCCGCATTCGATCCGGTTTCATCTTACGGCGGTCTTTCTGGTCTTCTTCCTGCTGGTCGTCATCCTCGGCCTGTTCAGCATATGGCGGCTGAACAATTTCAACCGGCTGTCGGCGGATGTTGCCGAGCTTTGGCTGCCGGATCTTCGTGTGCTGGGCGAACTCAACAATTTTACGGCGGACTTTCGCGCTCTCGAGGGCGGCAGCCTGCTTTCGACAGACCCCGACGATGTTGCGGCGAATGTGCGGCAGATGACGGATATCGACCACTCCGTAGAAGCGTCGGAGGGGGATTTCGAACGGATCAGGCACGATAGCGCCGAGAACCAGCTTTACCAGGAGTTCAAGAACGACTGGAAGAACTATCACGAGATCGTCGATCACATGCTGGTGCTGTCGCGGACAGGCCGCAGGGCGGAGGCGCTGGCGATGTACGGCGGCGTTTCGCGCCTCGCCTACGACGCCGCGAGCGGCGCGCTCGACAGGCTTACCGATCAGGCGGTGGTGAATGCCCAGGCCGCCAGCGACCGTCTCGATGTCGCCTACCGGCAGGCGTTCTGGCTTATCCTTCTCGGAATGGCGGTCGGCGCCATCATGGTCGTGGCAGCCCTCATTCACATCAGCCGCTCGATTTCCAGTCCGCTCCTTCACCTCGCCGAGCGGATGCGGCAGCTTGCCGCCAGCAACACCGATACCGATATTCCCGAAACGGAACGCCGGGACGAGATCGGCGAAATGGCGCAGGCGACTGTCGTTTTCCGCAACAACGCGATCGAGTTGATGAGGAGCCAGCGCATGCTGGCGCGTCAGGCGGCCATGCTCGAGGAGCAGCTCGCGCAGGAACAGCGGCTTACGCTCCTGCAGCGCAATTTCGTATCCATGGCCTCACATGAGTTCCGGACACCCCTGACCATCATCGACGGACATGCCCGGCGTCTGATCAAGATGAAGGAATCCGTGGCGCCGCCGGAAATCGAAGAGCGTGCCGGCAAGGTCCGCGCGGCGATTCTGCGTTTGACCCACCTGATCGACAACATGCTGAACTCGGCAAGAGTGATCGACAGCGGCGCCGAGCTTTACTTCCAGCCAGCCGAGATGGACGTCGTGGCGCTGCTGCGCGAGACTTGCCAATTACACCGCGAAATGGTTCCTGCTGCCCAGATCGTCGAACGGTTCCCGTCGGGACCCATCCTCATTTCAGGCGACTCCAGGTTGTTGTTTCAGGTGTTCAGCAATCTCCTGTCCAACGCCATCAAGTATTCGCCTGGCGGCGGGCCTATCGAGGTCGATGCCGACGTCGTCGGCGACGAAGTGGCGGTTTCGTTCGCCGACCGCGGCATCGGAATTCCGGCAGCCGACCTCGATCGCCTGTTCGAACGTTATCACCGCGGCGGAAATGTTTCCGGCATCGTCGGAACCGGTGTCGGACTCTATCTGGTCAAGGTCGCGGTCGAACTGCACGGCGGGAGCATCCAGGTCGCCAGCAAAGAGGGCAGCGGTTCCCGGTTTTCCATCAAGCTGCCGGTCAAAGGGGCCCAGTCGGTCAGGCAGGTGTCGCCGGCCGACGTCGCGTCCGACCGGCAGGCGGGCGAACTTTCGTTCACCACCATCTCCGCAGAGGATTCCAGATGAAGGCCTGGTTGATTGCTGTTTTCGCAGTGCTGGTGCTGGGTTCGGTGTGCCATGCAGAAGAGCCGGCTGCTGCGGGCGCTTTCGCGCCGGTCGTGCTTGCAGACTGGCAGGAGCCGCAGGCTCTGCCGCGCCGGTTTCGCAATCACTGCGGCTACGACGCCTATAGCGGCCGGCCTTATTGCTCGGACCATTGCGGGTACGAATATCAATTCTATCATTGTTCGCGGGAATCGTTTGGCTGCTGCCGCGTCGGGTTCGGTTATTGCGACTGGACCGGACTGCTGCGTTGCCATCCCTGACCGGCGGCGGGTCTGGACGGCCCGCCGGGCGAATGGTTGAGGGGACGTTGCCGCGATTGCCCGCAAACCTCTAAGCGACGGTAACGGCTCGTAGCGAAGCAGTTTCACAGCCTCTTCAGCAATTGAAATTACTAGCTGCGTCCTGGGTCCGCGGATCAAGCCGCGCATAAGGACGCATCGCCATGCGGGCGGTATTCGACCGGTTGCGTAACTGTCTGAGGGCTTTTCGGACGCCGCGGGCGGGGGCGGTACTGCACCCGATGGCGGGCTTCGGCCGCGATCGCAGCGGCAGCGCGGCGATCCTGTTTGCGTTTTCGCTCATCCCGATAACGCTACTGGTCGGCATGGGACTGGATTTTTCGAGCGCGATGCGAAAGCGCGCTTTGCTCAACGCCGCAGCCGACGCCGCCGCTCTTGCCGCCGTCACGCCGGGAATGATGACCCAGCCGGATGCGGCCGTGACGACGGTGGCGCAGAATATGTTCGCCGCGCAGGCTTCCGCCATTCCGGCCCTGAACTACGGCGTGCCCAGTATCGCCATCAGCTACAGCGGCCTGGTCCGCACTGTCACGGTCAGCTACTCGGCGTCTTCCGTGAACTCGTTTGGAGGCATTCTGGGGCAAACGAACTGGTCGCTTTCCGGCCGGTCGCAGGCGGCATCTTCAGCCGCGCCGAATATCAATTTTTATCTGCTTCTCGACAATTCGCCGTCCATGGACATCGCGGCGACAACCGCAGGCATCAGCACCATGGTTGCGGCTACGTCGGCGCAGGGAGGCTGTGCGTTCGCCTGCCACGAGTCGAATCCCGCCGCGGACAATCTCGGCAATCCCGGCGGCGTCGACAACTACACGCTGGCGCAGCAGCTTAACGTCGTCACCCGGATGCAGAATCTGGCGAGCGCGACGCAGTCGCTGATGACGACCGCGGCCGCAACGGAAACGGCCAACAATGCAACCTACGAAATGGCAATTTATACGTTCAACGCATCCGGCCTTAACACGATCCAGCTCCTGACCCAGAACCTTGCCAACGCGCAGAGAGCGGCTGCCAACATCGACGTGCTGGAGGTCTATTCCAACAACTACCTTACCAAAACGAATAACAACAAGGATGCCGACACCAATTTCGAAACCGCCATGGCGCAGATCAACGGCATCATGCCGGCGCCGGGAACCGGCGCTCCGAGCGGCACGCCGCAGGAGGTTTTGCTGATCGTTTCCGATGGTGTCGATGACGAAATCTCGTCGTCCTGCTCGCAGCCTCTCAGCGGTACCCGCTGCCAGCAGCCTTTCAATACGACGCTGTGCACGACCGTAAAGAACCGCGGCATCCTGATTGCCGTTCTCTATACCGATTATCTGCCGCTGCCGACCAACGCCTGGTACAACAGCTGGATCGCGCCGTTCCAAAGCCAGATCGGTCCCAACATGCAAAGCTGCGCCTCGCCTGGACTGTTTTTCTCGGTGACTACCGACGGCGACATCACTGCCGCCATGCAGGCGCTGTTCCAGAAGGCGGTAACGACCGCGCGGCTGACGCAATAGGCAGCCGGTCGCTCCGCGCCTGGCCGGGGTCTCCCGACAACCCCCGCCGGAGTCTTGTGAGCCGCATCGCCGCGGGGCCCGGCGCGCAAAAATTTTCATCGACATTGTCGTCGGGTTCGGGCTTTTAGCGCGCAGGTCGCGGGACTTTTGGCCTGGGCGAAGCAGCGTTTCCCGACAATTCGCCCGGCCCATGGGAGGAAATTCTTGATGGACGACAGCGCACGCATTGCCGCCGCTTTGCCGGCCCGTAACGATACTCCGCCGGTGGTCTATGACCGCGCGCCCGAATACGGAATGATTACCGAAAAGGATGCGGCCGTGCCGATGCGCGACGGCATCAACCTGTCGGTCGACATCTACCGGCCGGATGCGCCGGGCCGATTTCCCGCGCTGCTCGCATTCGCCATCTACAACAAGGACTTCCAGGGCCCCGACATCAAGGACGTGCTCCCCCCGCAGCCGAGCTGGTCGTCGCTGTGGACCGGTCCGATCGAAGCCGGCGATACCAAATTTTTCACCTCGCGCGGGTACGTTCATGTGATCGGCTCGCCGCGCGGCGTCGGCAAGTCGGACGGCGGCGGCAGCCGGCAATGGGACAGTTACGATCTGATCGAATGGATCGCCAGCCAGCCGTGGTGCGACGGCCGGGTCGGCATGGTCGGCATATCGGGTTTCGGCGCCGAACAGTTTCACGTTGCCCGGCAGAATCCGCCGCATCTGAAAGCGATCTTTCCGTTCGATCCGCGCGGCGCCTACGGCACGCTGGGCAGCTTTCGCGAAGAATACCCTGGCGGAATGATTCATCTGTTCCGCTATCTGGTCATGCATTTTTCGGCGATTCATCAGAACAAGGGCAAGCCGGGCGATCTGCCGCCTGAAAAAGACGCGCACTGGCGCGAGGCGATGGCCAACCCGGACTATCGGATGTATCCGCACCTCTACAATGTGCTGGCGCAGAAGGGCCAGCACATGCCGCCGATCTTCGATTTGCTGATCGATCCGTACGACAAGGAAGAGGTGGTCCGCGAGGCAGAAAAATCGCTCGCGCAGATCAGCATCCCCTCCTATACAGGCGCCGGCTGGTACGGCTACACGTACAAGACGCATCTCAACGGCGCGCAGAGCTATTTCGAGAAGCTGCAGGGGCCGAAGAAGCTTCTGTTCGTCGGACCCGCCCATCTGGAGCGGCCGTTTCATACCATGCATGCGGAAATCCTGCGCTGGTACGATCACTGGCTCAAGGGGATCGACACCGGCGTCATGAACGAGCCGCCGGTGCGCTACTGGGTGACGGGCGCCAACCGGTGGCGAACCGGGACCGACTGGCCGCTGCCGGAGACACAGTGGACCAAATTCTATCTGAACAGCTGGGAACGGCTCGAGGTAAAGCCGTTCACGCCGTCGAGCGTGCAGGACGAACTGCCGCCCGACGCGTTCGTGCAGATGCCGCCCACGCAAACCAACAGGATCGCGACATTGCGTTATCTGAGCGATCCGCTGCCGGAAGATCTGCTCGTCGCGGGCCCCGCGGTCCTCAACCTGTTTGCCGCGATCGATCAGGACGACACCAACTGGATCGTTGCGCTCAAGGACGTGGGACCGGACGTGTCGGTGCGCACGGTGCGCGACGGCGAGCGCGAGATCCCGGACGATCTGCCGGAGCGCGAGCTCACACGGGGCTGGCTCAAGGCCTCCCATCGCGCGGTCGATCCGGAGCGTTCAAAACCCTGGAAGCCGTGGCATCCGCTGACGCGAAAGGCTCAGAAAAAGATCGTTCCCGGAGAAATCACCGAATACAATATCGAGATTCTGGCGACCGCCAACCTGTTCCGCCGGGGCCATCGCATCTGCGTCGAGATATCGAGCATGGACATGCCGTCCGGCGTAGCCGGCGCCACCAACGTCGAATATATCGCCCCGCACGTCGGCAGCAGCCGAATTACCCTGCACAAGATCTATCACGACGCCAGGCGGCCTTCGCATCTGCTGCTGCCGCTTGTCCCGCAGTGAAGATGCTTCAAATGCCTGCAAAGCCGTAAAACGGCCGCTGACCATAACGCGGTATAGTCGTGCTGGCGGTGCGCGTGTTAGCGCGCGGTTCGCCGCGTCTATGGTGAGATACGGCAAAGGATATCGGCCGGTCTCATGCGTTCCATCATCCTGTTCGCAGTGCTCGCGCTCGGCGCCGGCGTCGTGGTTCCGCGCTATGCCATGCAGATCGGCGCCGGCCCGGTGCCGGCCGCGCCTGCGCCACGCCCGGCTGGCTGCCGCTCCGGCCACAGCTACCGCCGCAACCGCCAATTCGCGTTCGGTCGTCGTGCCCCGCGACGCCCGAGGTCATTTCCAGGTCGACGGCAGGATCGACGGCCGCCGGCTGAGCTTCATGGTTGATACCGGCGCTACCGTGATCGCGCTGATGGCGAGCGATGCTGCGCGGCTCGGAATTCATCCCGCGCAGCGCGAGTTCGTCACGGAGGTCAAAACCGCCAACGGCAGCGTGCGCGCCGCGCCGATGCGGCTCGACATGGTCGAGATCGGGGATCTTGTCGTGCGCGACGTTCCGGCTCTCGTTCTGCCCGACGGGGCGTTGAGCGACAACCTGCTGGGCCTGTCGTTTTTGTCGCGCCTGCGGCGCTTCGAGTATAGCGGCGGCCAGCTTGTCCTCGAGCAGTGAGCTGCCGCCGGGATGGGCCCGAACTGAAATAACGCCGGCGCGCCTTGCATCCCCGCGGGCATTTGCCAACTGCGGTTAACGTTTTCGTGCGGCTTTCTGCACGTTTGCGGCAACAGAAAATCAACGCCTCCCTTCTAATGTTAATGAATGCAGGGTCGCGGCTTCTGCATCGCCCGCAGGATAACAGGCAAGACACGGGGCGACGGCCGCTGAGGCTGAACCGAGAGTTTACCGGGCTCGACATGGCTGGATGGCTGACGAAATACGCGCAGCGGAGCGGCAGAGCCGTGAAGCGTTTCGGTTCCGCCGAGCGCGGCGCGACCGCTGTAGAGTTCGCGCTGATCGCGCCCGTATTTCTGGCGACCCTGATTGCGATCCTTCAGGTTGCCGTGTTTCTGTTCGCCCAGCAGGCGCTGCAGAATGCGGCTGTACTGGCCGGCCGGCTTTTCATGACCGGACAGGCGCAGAGCCTTACGCAGACCCAGTTTAAGACGCTCGTTTGCCCAACGCTGCAGCCCCTCTTTAACTGCAACAACCTGATGGTGAACGTCCAGAACTATTCGAATTTCGGCAACGCCAACGCGTCGACTCCGACCCTGACTTTCAACCAGGCAGGTCAGGTCACCAACAGCTGGTCCTACAGTCCCGGCTCGCCGGGCCAGGTTATGGTCGTACAGCTCATCTATCAGTGGTCGGTTGTCGGCGGGCCGCTGGGATTTGCACTGTCAAATCTGCCAAACAGCAACGCTGAGATGGTTGGCGTCACCGCGTTCCGGGTGGAGCCCTACTGATGAGGGTGTGGCCGGCAAAAATCATTCGCCGTTTTGCTGCCTCGACGCGCGGCGTGGCCGCGATCGAGTTCGCGATGATATTGCCGATCATGTTGCTGTTGATGCTTGCATCGTTCGATGCCGGCAATGCGCTTGCGATTTATCTGAAAGTGAGATCGGCGACATATACGCTGGCGGCTATCACCAACCAGTATACCACCATCCAGACGACCGACATGCAGTCGATCGTCGGCGCGACGTCGGTGGTGATGTCGCCTTATTCGAGCTCGCCGGCTGTCGTGACGATCTCGCAGATAAAGATAGCGAGCGCAACAAATGCGACGGTGAGCTGGAGTTATTCGCTCAACGGAACCGCCCGCACGCAGGGCGCGCCAATGACACTGCCAACGACGCTGGTGTCGAACAATTCATGCGGATCCTATCCATGTTATCTGATTTTTGGCGAGGTGAGCTACACCTTCACGCCGACCTTCGGAGCTTTCATAACCAGCACGCTCACGCTTTCGGACAATCTCTACGTGACGCCCCGCAGCAGCACCTGTGTTCTCTATCCGCCGCAGAACGTGACGACGTGCTGAGGCCCGTCCCGTGGCCTGCCTGAGGTCGCGCGGCAGCGCCCAGGTTCTTTACCCTCAAAACGTGGTGACGCGCTGTGGTCCGCAGCGTTTTTGTCCGGCGTCTCCGCCTTTCTTCATGGTTTTTCCGAGCGCGTTTGCGCGTGGCGCGGGCTGGGGGCAGGACAGGAAAATCGCCGCCGTCCGGGTGGTGCGTGCGGGCCTGGCCTGCTGCGCCGGTCGTCCCGCTCGGCAAATCTCGCGCTTTCGCCACGCCTGAGCGCGAGATTTCAACCGGCCTTGTTGGCTTCCTTGGGCGCGCCCGGACGCACGGCAGCGTCCGGTCTGCGGGAGGGCGCGCCTCCGTGCCCTCAGGCCGGGGCAAGCAATCAGTATCCGCTTCTGCCGGCGCGCCTGAACTGTGCGGCAGCGTACGGCCTGCCGCACTGCCGCGCCTTTTCGCCGCCCCATGCCGCGGACTGCAACCGGTCAGTTGGTGATGTGGGCGGTACTCACCGCCTTCTGGAACATCGTCAGCAGAGCGCTGGTGATGTCGGCGGGCGTGTTGGCGGTGAAATAGAATCCGGCTGACGCACAGGTCTGGAGCGAGGCCGGGATGTTGGGAATGTTGCTGTTGGCTGCATAGTCTTCGCCGTTGGCGAAGCTGGTCGGGTTCTGGATGGTCTGATACGGGATATACAGGACCGAGATGGTGATGCCGCGGTTCTTGAGCGTGGTACACAGCGACGTGCTGAGCGTCGTCGCCTGATTGCTTCCGGACCAGTTTCCGTTCCACTGGGTCTGATTGTCCTGGGAACCGTCGGTGATCAGAAACACATAGGGCAGCGTGTTTGACTGGCTGCTGCCGGTGCCGACCGTCCTGATCAGACTGTTTATGCTGGGAAACGCGTTCTCGAAATGCGTACCGCCGGATCCCAGCGAGGAATTGGTGCCGGTATCGAGCACGGTCGCGAGCTGGGCCGCCGCGTAGTTGATCGTGCTCGGGTTGGTTGCCGAGCCGGTCAGATTCTGGGTCAGCGGAAAGCAAGGCGGGAACGTCGTGCAGGACGTGGGCAGATACTGGATGAACGGAAACAGTCCGACCCTGAATTGATTGGCGACGACTTCGCTCGCTGCCGCGGTTGTCAGCAGGGAGTTCACGGCATATCCAACGGCGTCGGCGCGAAGCTGGATGCAGGAGGTGGTTCCGGGAGTCGGGCAAGTGCTGACCTGGGTAGCGTTCCAGTTCACATTGCTCGGGTTGATGTTTCCCGTGGCGGGCGTCGTGCCCAGCCGGGTGATGGTAAATCCCTGACAGTAACCGCCCGGGTTAGGGTTCGTTCTCGACCCCACAGCGGGCGTGGATCGCTGCTGGGACTGCGGGCATGCTCCCTGGGCCGTAAAGTGACATGCAAAGGTGCAACCGCCCGGGTAGAGAGTGTAGTTATCGGGATTGACGGATTGCAGTCTTGTCTGTTCGGCCGTGGTCGACGGGAAGCTCATGGAGCCGGATACGTCCAGCATAAGATAGAAATCGATGTAGGTCGGCAGCGTGTAGCTCGCGGTTGAGCTTCCGTTGACGGGAATGTTCCTGTAGCCCATGACGCCGAGGAAATAGGTGGGAACTTGGGCGCTGAAAGTTAAGTTTGCGGTGACAACCTGCCCGCTTTTGGTCACGCTCGCCGATGGCAGGGTCAGACTCGTATAGCCCTGAGTGGCGCTCACGTTGGAATTGAAGAAATTTGTCAGGAAGGTGGTGCCGCCGGCAACGTTTCCATTTCCGGTCATATTCTGGGAGGTGGGAACCAGGGTGGAATTGGCGGAAACGGCGGCGAGGCTGGCCGCGTCCGCCCCTGCCTGCAATTTGGTGCGGATCATCGATGCGTTCGAATAGTCGATGACGCAGCCGACGGCGCTGATGATGGGCAGTGCCGACAGCGCAAGGACGATCGCGGTGTTGCCGCGCCTGTCCGACCGGAATTTTGCCAACAGCGCACGTGTCAGGGCGTACCGTTCGGCGAACCTGTTGCGGGCTTTTTGAGTCATTGGCGCAGTGCTCCAATGACTGCTTTTTTAGGCTAAAATTGCTATGAAATGCTTACGCCGATTGCAGAATTGCCACCTGTCGTGCGCGAGTTGTCGCAGGCTGGCGAATGTAACCTGCAGCCGGCACGGGGTTCACCGGGAGTCGCAGCCCCGCGGGCGTTAATCGAAGGTCGACACCTTTCATTAACCAGAAACCACCCGGCGGAGCCGGGCGGCGCTGTGTTCGCGCGCCGTGCAAATTTTAACTGCAGGTAACCGCGCCCGAGCCGGAAGCCGGTCCTGTCACCTGGGTCGACAGCCGTGGATAGAAATAGGTGTACTGATAGATATTGACGGTGCCGGTGATCACGTAGCCGAGCTGCGGCGTGTACGGATACGTCACCTCTCCCAGAATGAGCGAGATGTTCGCCGTTTGCAGCGCGGTCGGCAGCGTGAACGACTGGCTCGCAAGCCTCGGCGTACCGTTGAGCGAGCAGCTCCAGGTAATGGAGCCCTGACCGTTCGCATCGGTGGTGATTTCCGAAACCGTCACGACCATGCCGGTCGAAGGGTAGGGCGCGACGACCTGGGACGACGCGCCGAGGAGGTTGCTTATGGTTGGAGCGTCGATGCTTACGTATTGCGTCGTGAGGTCGGTGACGGTACGCGCCGCTTCCGTGACCTTGAACTGGATGGCAAGTCCGTCACCAAGCTCGGCTCCGCCGATGTACATCAGCAGCATGAACGGCAGCACGATCGCGAACTCGACCGCCGATACGCCGTCCCGATCGCCGGCGAAGCGGCGCAGCCACGCGCGAATTTGCGATGCTGTGCGCTTCCCGATCATCAATAGGGCTCGTTCTTGAACACCGCCGTCGACATCAGCAGCCGGTTGCCATTGGCGAGGTTCGAGAGATTGAAGCCGAGCGGGCCGAGTACGACCGGCCATTGATACATCACCTGGACCACAACGATGTCGCCGGGGCCGCCGGGCGTGTAGCTCCATGCGTTTGAGACCTGGCCCTGGCCATTGAACGTCAGCGTCGGCGCCGCCGTGCTCACCGCCGACCAGGCGGTGTAGGCCTGCACGTTGGTCATCAGGTTGCTGCAGTTGAACAGCGCATAAATGTTCTGGCACACCCAGGTCTGGAATTGCGCCTGTGTCATGTTCGAGTTTTGCGCCCCGCCGGTCATGATGTAGCGGCTCGCCTGGGCGACGGCCTGGTCAAGCTCGCGTCCGGCGAGGAACACCAGCGCGGTCTGGAACAGTCCGAGCAGCAGCGCGAGAAACGGCGCGGCGACGAGCGCAAATTCGACCGCGGTAGCGCCATTGTCGTCGCCGGCGAGGCGTTCGCAGGAGCGAAGCCCGGCGCGAACGGCGAATTTTCGCAGCATTGCGGTCAGCATCGCGCGCCAGCTCCAGCGGCGACTTTTAGGGCTGCAATTGCTAGAGAATAATTACCGCAATACCAGACCTGCGCCGGTTTCCTTACCCCCGATTCCGGCGCATTAACCGTTCGACCGTTTGCGCGCGACGGCTCCGCGAGGCTCCCGTGACGTCCTGCGTTCTCGCCATCGACCAGGGCACGACATCGACGCGGGCCGTCGTATTCCGCGCCGATACCTCGATAGCGTCTTTCGCGCAGCAGGAATTCGCTCAGCACTTTCCCGCCGACGGCGAGGTCGAGCACGAGCCCGAAGACCTGTGGATGACCACGCTGGAAACCTGCCGCGCCGCCATCCGCGGGGCGGGCCTGAGCGCCCGCGACATTGCCGCGATCGGCATTACCAACCAGCGCGAGACCACGCTCCTGTGGGATCGGCGCACCGGGCGGCCCGTTCACCGCGCCATCGTATGGCAGGACCGGCGCACGGCCGCCCTGTGCGCGCGCCTCAAGGAGGAGGGGCACGAGAAGCTGTTCGCCGCAAAGACCGGACTTTTGCTCGATCCCTATTTCTCCGGCACCAAGCTCGCGTGGCTCTTGGCACGCGCCGCCGAAACCGGCGATCGCGCGGCACGTGGCGAACTCGCGTTCGGCACCGTCGACACCTGGCTGCTCTGGCGTCTCACCGGCGGCAAGGTTCACGCCACGGATGCGACCAACGCATCGCGGACGCTGCTGTTCGACATCCACCGGGGCCGATGGGACGACGAACTTCTAAGCCTGCTCGGCGTGCCTGAAAGCGTGCTTCCCGAAGTTCTCGATTCCTCCGGCTGCTTTCGGCGTAACCGATCCGGACCTGTTCGGTGCGCCGATCCCGGTCTGCGGGATCGCCGGCGATCAGCAGGCGGCGCTGGTCGGGCAGGCCTGCTTCGAGCCCGGAATGGTGAAATCGACCTACGGCACCGGTGCGTTCGCGCTGCTCAATACCGGCCGCACGCCGGTCGCCTCCGCCAGCAGGCTGGTGACGACGATCGCGTATCAGCTCGCCGGTGTCCGCCATTATGCGCTCGAGGGATCGATCTTCGTTGCGGGCGCTGCCGTGCAATGGCTGCGCGACGGTCTGGGCGTGGTCGAAGCCGCGGCCGACACCGGGGCGCTGGCGGCCGCGGCCGACCCGACCCAGGACGTCATTCTCGTGCCCGCCTTCGTCGGCCTTGGGGCGCCGTACTGGCGGCCCGACGTGCGCGGCGCGCTGTTCGGCCTTACGCGCGCCACCAGCCCGCGCGAACTGGCGCGCGCTGCGCTGGACAGCGTGTGCTTCCAGACCGTGGATCTGCTCGACGCCATGAAGGCGGACTGGGGCGAGGCCGAAGGGGCGCTCAAAACCCTCCGCGTCGACGGCGGCATGGCCGCGTCCGACTGGACCATGCAGCGGCTTGCAGACCTGACCGGCGGTCCGGTCGACCGTCCGCAGATCAGGGAAACCACCGCGCTGGGCGCGGCCTTTCTCGCCGGCCTGCACTGCGGCTTTTTCCCCGAACCGGACCGTTTCGAGGCGCTGTGGAGGCGCGAGCGGCGCTTCACCCCGCAAATGGACCCCGCCACGCGCGACCGGAAGCTGGCCGGATGGCGGGCGGCGGTGAGCCGTCTGCTGACGTAGAACTTGCGATGCTGTACGGAGACGCTATTACGTGTCGTCCCGGCGCGGGTGTAGCTCAATGGTAGAGCAGAAGCCTTCCAAGCTTATGACGAGGGTTCGATTCCCTTCACCCGCTCCAATCTTTTCAATTACTTACGCTCATGTCGGCCTCATGTTGATACATCTCCGGCCTTCTTGGTTGATACAAAATCCCCCTTTTTGTTCCCTGAGCGTATTCGTCGGCGACGTCTGAGCCGGGCTTCGTCGGTGCCTCGAACGGCTTCGAGATCAACTGGCGCATAGGTCTTGTGCAGCACATTCGAGTGGTCGATAGAGTTCGCCGGTTTGGCCGCAAGGCCAAGCGGGCTTACATCACCCGCCAATGCCTCCACAGCGGACGAGCCTCATCGTATAAAGGCAGCACTTAGCATCCTGATACTGAACAATGTCGTGCACGTCACAAGAGCGAGTGGTTCCTCAAGATCAATCCGCTCGGCCAGCTTCCGGTGCTGCAGGACGACGATCTGGTGCTGCGCGACGCACAGGCGATTCTGGTGTATTTGGCCGAACGCTACGATCACAGCCGCCTGTGGTATCCGCGCGACAATCCGGCCACCCTGGGCCGGGTCGCCATGTGGCTCGCATTCGCCGATTTAATCACCGCGACAGCCTCTGCGGCGCGGCTGCACGACGGCTTGTTTTACGATCTCGATATCGACGCCGCGCGTGCCGGAGCGCATCGGCTCTTCCGCATCCTCGACGAGCATCTGTGGTTCGCCGAGCGCGAGGGCCAGAACTTCATCGCGACCCGCGACCACCCGACCATCGCCGACGTCGCCTGTTTCCCTTACATCATGCTGTCGGAGGAAGGCGGTATTTCGCGGCAGGACTATCCGGCTATCCGTCGCTGGGGCGATCGTTTCAAGCGCACGCAAGGCTTCATCGTGATGTCGGGCATCTTTCCCACATCCGCGGCAAAGCCGTAGATCTGAGCGACGCCCCGTTTGCAAGATTGATCCGCCGGGACTGGCCCGACGGCCGCGCCTGCCCTGGCAGTCCACGGCCGGGGTCAAAGAAACTCTACACCCGCCCTGTTCAACTTCCGCCATACGAGCCTGCCCCGGCGAACCGACTGACCGGCATCCATCGCCAGATCCACGGTTTCGGGCAGGCCGCCCGTATTGGGGACCTCGAGGCCGGCGCCGCGCCCGGTCAAATTCCGCACGACGCAATCGATGACAGAGGATTTTCCAAGGAGCATCTTTGCTCCCTTGAGCACGCGCGTGCGAATGAGTTTACGGCGCTCATGCGTCATGTCGTCCTCCAAAGAACGATCAAACTAATGAAGAATAATTGGCGCATGCTTAACTCGAACAAACAAATATCGGGGGTCATGAAACAAATTCCTGATTGGCACAGGCCCGCCCGGCTTCGTCTGCTTCCGGACAGCCGGGGAGGGGCGCGTCCGGCGATCAGGCCGTTGCACGGCCATCAAAAGGGGGGGCGGGTAGACGCCATGGGGCCGGATCGTCAAAATCGCGCGTTTTCGTTCACGCGGGCGCCTCCCGATGTCAAAACGGATCGACAGGTCCTGGCTGGTTTTCACAAGCATCGAGAATTTTGAACACGACCGGTGCGTCGATCTGTTTTGCCGCCCCGACGGAAGCTGTGGCTTTGAGGAATTCCGGCGCGACGCGGAAGACAGAGGTCAATGGACGCCGGTGCAGTATTATTCAGGCTCGGTTTATCCCTCGCGGGAGGCCGCGCTCGTTGCGGCAATGCAGTCGGTGACGTGGCTGCCGGAAGCGGTGAGGCGAAGCCCGTCCGCGCAGAGACTGCTCCGGGGAAATTCAGACTGAACCGGCGCTGGCGTCTCCTGGCTGCCACCCGCCCGTTTGCCGATCGAAAACTTTCGAGCCCGCTTCAATGGGCGAAAAGTCCGCGCAGGGTTTCCGGCTTGCCGTCGCGCTGCCAGACGATGTCGCTGATACGCCACTCCTTCCGGATCCTGACCAGGTCGAGCACCACCGTCTTTGGCGTGCCGGAATTGGTGAACCTGACGGTTGCGACGGCTTTGCCGGGCTCAGGCTCGCTCATCGTGATGTCGAAGGCGGCGATCTCCCAGCCGTTGGCGTCAACGAACGGGTCGCCGTCGAGGATCGGCGCTTCGCCGCGCCGGCTGGCGTCCTTCCGGTCCTTCCGGATCAGCGCCGCCAGCGTGGGCTCGAAATAGCGCCGAAGGGCGCGGTCGTCGTTGAGCGCGATTGCGGGGCTGTCCTTGCCCCTGTAGGCATCGTAAATCGCCGTCACGAACGCCAGCGCCGTCGCGTCTGCCGCGCGTGACGGCACGGCCACCGCCGATGCCGCCAGTGTCGGTACGGCCAGTGCGGCGCAGCCGGCCACAAGCAGGATTTTTCGTCGCGTCAGCATCGGTCCGCTCCGCAGTTGATCGGGGGCCGCTCCCGAGTTTGGGGCTTTGCGTTGATTGTCAGCGGCGGGGAATTTCCGCAAGGCCTCGGGGGCGATAAAGTCAGACGCCGGCAAGGACTTGCTTTGCCGCGCGCCAACGGGCATGTGAACGCCGCCTAGGAGTGTAGCTCAATGGCTAGAGCACCGGTCTCCAAAACCGGGGGTTGGGGGTTCGAGTCCCCTCCACTCCTGCCAGGGCGCAAACTGTCCAGCCCGGAGACATGGGTAACAGAACGTACCTAAGACATAGGTGACAACCTCGGGCCGAACGGGTTGTCGAGGGGCTGCAAGGTTCTTTGCTCCAGGTCGATATAGCCGAGATCGTAGTGCATGAAGCTGACGAGCCAGATAGCGTCGTCGACTTCCTTAATTCCGAGGCGCTGGCCTGCGAGCGCGGCCGAGATGTTGATCTTCTTGCGATGCAGGCAGATGCGTCCGCACGCGGTGACGAGGATGTCGCGGTCATGAAGCGGGTAGGCGACGTCAGGCAAGCCGTCATAGCGACGCGTTGAGGCGGCATAGATTTCGGCGGGACACTTCATGGCGAGGGCCTCATGGGGCCGTTCGGCGTTGAACTCGTGCAGGAAAGCGTCGAAGCGGGCCTGCTGCTGCAGGCTGTTCATTCCCGGCGGGCGGGTGGCTTCCTTCTTCAAGGTCAGGTGCATGCGCTCATGGCGTCCGTTCTGCTGCGGATGACCAGGCTTGATGCGTTCGATGGCGATGCCGAGGCGGAGCCACCACACCGAGAGTTTGGAGAGATTGAACAAGGCGTTGGGACTGGCGAAGGGGACGCCGTTGTCGGAACGGATGGCGAGCGGCAGCCCGCGATCGGCAAGCAGCCGCTCGAAGGCTGTAAATGCAAGGTTTTCGCGCGTTGATTTGAGCGCTTCGCACAACAGCAGGAAGCGCGAGGCGTGGTCGGTGACGGTGAGCGGATAGCAGTAGCGGCCATTGCCGAGCTTGAACTCGCCTTTGAAGTCGGCGCACCACAGATCGTTGGGTGCCGCTCCCGCCGACAGCGCCGTCCCGGTGGCGCGCTGGCGCAGCCTGCCGGGGCGTTTGACCAGGCCGTGGCGATCGAGCACAGCATGGATGGTGCTCCTGGCCGGCACGCGCACATCGCCGGCGAGCCGCCGCACCAGGAGTTCGCGGATCTTGCGAGCGCCCCAATGCGGCTTGCCGCGCTTGAGGCTGACGACCAGAGCCTCGATCTGCCCCGGCAGCTGATTGGCATAGCGAACCGGCCGCCGCGAACGGTCGGTCAGGGCTTCGAGCCCGTGCTCCCTGTAGCGGTCGAAGATTTTGTAGCCGGTTTTGCGCGAGATGCCGAACTCGCGACAGACCTCCGTCATTGCCTCGCCATCCAGAAGCCGTCCGACAAATCGCAGGCGCTCGTCCATGACCGAACACTCCTTCCACGGCATCAACACCTCCCGCCCAAAGGCGAAAAGTGTTACCCATGTGTCCGGTACGGTCTGTCACCCATGTCTCAGGCCGCTCAAACCTAACTGCTTGAAGTGCCACCGGAATTCTTTCGGATGGAAGACGCCTGAAGCAGCCGTCTTGACTCGAACCGAAAGTCACGCGCGGTTCCACTGGATTCGGTAAGTTCCGGGGCGGAGTTCCGTCCGCTCGCCTGCCGCCAATTCGGAGTGAGTTGCGAAACAGCCTGCGGCTGGCCGCGCGGTGGGTCGGTGTCAATGTCGGAGGAATAAGCGGTGAGCCCCCTGTTGCTGTCGGTCGTCGTGTTTGCATGCGTTCTGGCCGGTGCGTTTATCGGCATGTTTCTCCGCAGCGCGTTGCCGAAGCACCATCTGAGCGACGCTACCAGGGACGTCGTAAAGCTGGGAACGGGCCTGATCGGAACGATCACCGGTCTCGTGCTTGGCCTGCTGATCGCTTCGGCAAACAGCACCTACGGGACTCAGAGCAGCCAGGTCCAGCAGATGACCGCCAATATTGTTGTGCTCGATCAGCTCCTGGCGCAGTACGGGCCGGAAGCGGTTTCGGCCCGTAATCTCATGCGTCCCGCGGTCGCCTCAATGACCGATCGGATCTGGCGCGAGAATTCTTCGCCTTCAGGAGAGTCGGCTCCATTCGAGGCAGGCGCCGCCGGACTGGCATTGTTCGATGAGATACTGAAACTCGCACCGCAAAACGAGAAGCAACGCTCTCTCCAGGCCAGGGCAATTGGCACTCTGCAGGAGGTTGCAAAGATCCGCCTGCTGCTGTTCGCCGAGGCGGGTGCGGAAATCCCCATGCCCTTCCTTGTGGTGCTGATTTTCTGGCTTGCGATCATTTTCGCGAGCTTCAGCCTCTTCGCTGACAACAACGCAACCACCGTTGTGGCTCTTGGCATTTTTGCGCTCTCGGCATCTGCTGCGATTTTTCTGATCCTCGAACTGGGTCAGCCATTCACCGGACTTATGAGGATTTCAGACGAGCCGCTGCGGCACGCGCTTGTCCCCCTTGGCACTTAACGGCGACTTCGCCTGATGTCGCGCCTGGGTTATTGACGACCGGGATGGCTAAAGGCCGAAGGTACGTGCTGTCCGCACAGCCGGCTTAGGCCAGCCGCCTGCGGTGCATTCTACCCTGCCGGCTTCGTGCCGCTTGTGGCAGCCAGAGCTTGACTTGGGGCAGCCTGCGTTCTTAATCAAACGTATCAATGCGGTCATTTTGCATCGTGAAAACGGGGTATTTTGCAGTGACAGATCCGATGGCGGATCGGCAACTCGCGACGCGGGCGGAGCCGTCGTGACCGACGCTGCACTTACGGCTTCGGGAATCCGCAAAGCGTTTGCCGGTGTGGTCGCGCTCGACGATGTCGGGATCGAGTTGAGACCCGGCGAAATTCACGCCGTCATGGGCGAGAACGGCTCGGGAAAATCGACGCTGCTGTCGATTATTTCGGGGGTGCAGCCGCCGGATGCCGGAACCATCACGGTAGGCGGAACGGCGTTCGATGCACTCAATCCGAAGCTGGCCCGGAGGCAGTTGCGCGTTGCGCTGGTTCCGCAGGAGCCGCAGCTGGTGCCGGCGCTGACTGTCGGCGAGAATCTGTTTCTCGGCAGGCTCCCGGGCAATGGTCCCCTGCTGAACTGGCGCGGCGTCCACGCCGCGGCACAAAAGGTCATCGACGGACTGGGCTTTCGCCTCGAAACGCGCGCGAAGGTCTCCTCGCTTTCGAGCGGCCGGCGGCAGCTCGTCGAGCTTGCCAAGGCCCTGATCGACGAGCCCGCCGTCCTGCTGCTCGACGAGGCGACCAGTTCGCTTGACGAGACCGACGTGATGACGCTTTTCACGCTGTTGCAGAAGCTGAAAAGCCGCGGTGTCGCCATCGGCTTCGTATCGCACCGCATGAAAGAGATCATGTCGCTCGCCGACCGGGTCACGGTGCTGCGCGACGGACGCTATATCGGCTCGGTCCTCAAGTCGGAGACGGACGAGCGGCAGCTCGTGGCCATGATGGTGGGCCGCAACATCGAGACGTTCTGGCACAAGGCCACGGTCGCGAAAGGCGCGCCGCTGCTTGAAATGAAAGGCGTGTACAGGGGACCGTTGCGGGACGTTTCGCTCACTGTCCGGTCCGGCGAGATTGTCGGTCTTGCCGGCCTGGTCGGCAGCGGCCGCAGCGCGATCATGCGGACGCTTATGGGCGTCAAGCCGCTGGAACGGGGCGCCATCACCGTTTGCGGCAAGACGGGACGCATCAGCAGTCCGCGGGCCGCGCACGAATTGGGCCTCGGCTATGTGCCGGAAGACCGCAAAGCCGAAGCGCTGATCATGGGCTGGCCCATTTACCGCAATGTCGCGCTGGCGGTCATGAACGACCGCTCTCCGATGAGCATCCTCACCCGCGCATTCGATGCGGATGCGCTGGCGCGTGGCGCCCGCGGACTCGGCATCAAGTCGACGGGACCGGCGCAGCACGTCAAGGAGCTGTCGGGCGGCAATCAGCAAAAGGTCGTCATCGCACGCGAGCTGGCGACCGATCCGAAAGTGATGCTGCTGGACGAGCCGACCCGGGGCGTCGACGTCGGCGCGAAGGAAGACATTTACAAGGAGATCGCCGAACTGGTGGGCAGGGGCATGGGGATCCTCATGGCCTCCTCGGAACTGCCCGAGCTGCTCGGAGTTTGCGACCGCATTTACGTGCTGTTCGGCGGCCGCATTGTCGCCGAGCTCGATGCCGCCGGTGCGACCGAAGAGGCGATCGCGTTCTGGGCGTCGGGCGCGCACGAAGTCGAAAACGGCGGGCAGGGCGACCGCGCCGTCGCCTGACCGGGCCGGCCGGCTTTTCCGCTCCCCCGCGTGCCGGGGGGGCCGGGAGCGACGGGTCTGTCGCCCTTGACCGCTCAGGCGACCAAAGCGGAATCGCGCAGCGACTGAATCATGGACGTGCGCATCAGATAGTCGCGGTGCCTGACCGGGTCCGCGGCGGTGGCGCGCAGGTCGTCGTAATAAGCCTCCCGGGCGCCGGACTTGCGGGTGTTGAGAATGGAGCGGTTGCGCAACGTCGTCTGCTGGACGACGTCGAGCGCGACCCTGCGCCGCTGGCGGCTGTAGCGCTCAAGGGTTTCGAGCGGAGCGCCACGGATCACTTCCGTCAGCGTGGAGGCGAGATTGAACGCATCATGGATGCCGCCGTTGAGGCCCATGCCGCCGAGCGGATTGTTCACGTGCGCCGCGTCGCCGGCGATCAGCATGCGTCCTTTGACGTAGCCTGACGCTACCCGTTCGTGGACGCGATACGCCGTCCGGTGCGTGACCTCGTAATGCGCGCTGCGCGGTACCGCGCCCTGGAGCAGCCGCTCGGCCAGTTGCGGCGAGGTCACGTCTTCATCGCTCAAAGCGGCGTCGACCGGAAACAGCGCGCGCCAGAGCCGCGCGGTGCGAATGAGCACGAACCATTCCTGTGGATCGGAAAGATAGGCGATGTTGGCGAGATCGGGCATCGCCTCGCGAAAGTCGTAGGAGGTGGACAGCGTAAGGAAAATCTCCGGGATCGTCATGCCGTCAAAACTTGCGCCCATCGCCTTGCGAACAACGCTGCCGATGCCGTCTGCCCCGACGATAAACGAGCCGCCGCGCGTCACCGTGCTGCCGTCAGGCAGAACCGCATCCACCTCGACATGATCCGCGGTCTGCCGCGCGGCCTTGACGGTGGTGCCGAGCTCTATGGTCACGAGGGGATTTGACCGGAGGCGGGCGTAAAGCAGTTCACCGAGCCGCCACTGCTCGCATTGCAGCCGATAGGGATGGCTGGTGTCGGCGCCCAGCCGCGACAGCTCGAACGTCGCGACGACGCCCTCGTGGCGGTCGCGAAACTGCCAGGTCGGGCACACCAGTCCCTGTTCGATCATCGACGGCACGACGTCGAAGCGTTCGAGCATATCCAGCGTCGGAGGGTGGAAGGTGGAGGCGCGCAGGTCGTGAGGCAGTTCGGCGCATGCTTCCAGCAACGTGACCGGAATTCCTTCGTCGGCAAGCAGCGAAGCGGTGACGAGGCCCACCGGGCCGGCGCCGACGATAATGACGTTTGGCTCAATCCTGCTCGACATTGGGTTCTTTCATTTCCGGAGCGGAGCGGCGACCACTTGGCTGCGCTCCGAACGATGGAGGGGTTTGGTAGACAGGGCAAGTCATCGTGAGTGCGCCGCGGAGAGGGCGGTCAACATTTCGATATGTCGGTGAAGCAGAGTTTTCCAGAACCCTTTCATCGGGCTTCGCAAATTTTCATGGCGGGAATACGTGCGGCGCATGGATCTGTTTTCCCCGCGGCTTTCGCAGATCAAAGTCATCGGCCGCCGCAGACTTTTTGCCAGATTGAATTTTGGTCCGGACGCGGCTATCGACAGAGGGTCATCATGCGGCGGAAATCGCACGCCTGCAGTCCTGTCAGGGGAGGAACGGCCAATTGGCTCGTAGTTCAGGCGCACACCTGGCTGACGACGGATCCGGGGCATCAAACAAGATCACCGAAGTGGCGGGCGCAGCAAGCGCGCGCAAGCTTCTCAATGTAATTCTCTGTTTTAGTGCGGCGCGGCCGCACTGGAGCGTTCCGGAACTGTGCGACACGCTCCATGTTTCCGTATCGACCATGTATCGTTATGTCGCCCTGCTGCGGGAGGTCGGTCTTCTCGAACAGACAGGCGTCAACAGCTATCGCCTCACGAAGCGTTTCGTTGCCCTTGCCGGGGCGGCCCAGCAGGGACAGACCCTGCTTGAAACCGTCGCGATGCCGGTCATGACCGGCATACGCGCCCGGATTAATGAAACCGTGCTGGTTTCGAGACGGCATCGCCATTACGCCTATTGTGTCGAGAGGGTCGAATCGAGCCAGGCAGTCCGTCTTCAGTTCGAACGGGGCCAGCCCATGAGCCTGCATCTGGGTTCGATGGCGCGGGTGCTGCTGGCGTACACGCCCGAGCCCGAGCGCAGCAGCTATCTGGCCTCGGTTGCGGATCAGATCGACGGCAAGAGCGCTGCAATGTTAAGCCCCGAATTTCTTGCGGACGTCGTGAAGAAGGGATTCACACAAAGCTTTGAAGAAGTCGACGAAGGGATCTGGGGCGTTGCCGCCGCGATCCGCGAAAACAACGAAGTGATCGCGGCGCTGGGGGTCGCGGCTCCCATCTACCGTACCAATGCGCGCAAGCGGCAGCAGATCATCTCCGAGGTTCGCGCCGGCGCAAACGAGATCACGCGGCTGCTTCACGAGGGCACCGACAGCCGGGCCCGGAAGACCGCCTCACCGTTAAGCCGATCGGCATAGTGCTGAAAACGCATCGGAAACCGGCGTGTATTCCGGGGTTCGAAATCGGGGGTTCAGGACAGGACCGCGACCGTACGGCGTATCCCGTCGCCGGTTTCCAGCGCCAGCATGGCGTCGTCTATCTCATCGATCGCAATGCGGGACGTAATCAGATCGTCCAGCAGCAAACGTCCATCCTTGTACATCTGAAGATATCTGGGAATATCGATACGAAACCGGTTGGACCCCATGCTGGAACCCTGGATCCGGCGGTCGAATACGAGCGCGGTCGAATTGATGCTGATCGTCGCGCCCTGAGGCAGCAGTCCGACCACCGTCGCGGTGCCGCCGGGACGAAGCATGTCGAACGCGGTCTGGGCTGTGATCGAAAGGCCTACCGCCTCGAAAGCATGCTCGACGCCGCCTGACGTCATTTCGATGATTTCCGCGGCAATGTCGGGCGTGCTGACGGCGACATCGGTTGCGCCGAATGCCCGCGCCGCGTTCGCTTTAACCTCCGACCGGTCGATCGCGATGATGCGGGATGCGCCTGCGATCCGCGCGCCCTGGATGACGTTGAGTCCGACACCGCCGCATCCGATGACGGCGACGGTCTGCCCCGGCCGAACCTGGGCGGTGTTTATGACCGCGCCGACGCCGGTCGTCACGGCGCATCCGACGACGGCTGCAATATCAAAAGGAATGTCGCGGTCGATTTTCACAAGCGCACGCTCGTGCACCAGCATCATCTCGGAGAAACCCGAGAGATTGACGAATTGCGACACCGGACGGCCTTGCCGCATGAGACGGGACCGGTGGCCTTCCTGGCGTTGCAGACCGCCGCCGGAGCAAATGTTCATGCGGCCGCTGAGGCAATATTCGCACTCGCCGCAGAAGGGCGTGAGACAGCCCACCACGTGATCGCCCGGCTGCAGATATCGAACCTGGGAGCCGACCTTTTCAACGACGCCCGAACACTCGTGACCAAGCACGAGCGGAAGCGGGAAGGTCTTCCACGTGCCGTTGCGGAAATGAAGGTCGCTGTGGCAAATGCCGCACCGGCAGGTCCGGACCAGAACCTCATGTTCCTCGGGGAGATCGACGTCGAGATCGTCGATCACCTCCTGTGGCCTGCCAATCGCGGTCAACAACAGCGCTTTCATTTTCCAGTTCCTTATTGGCGTTGTTCGCGGCGCCGCTCATGGCGCCGCGAACTGTGATCGATATGCCTTGCGGCAGCGGCCGCGCGGCGCGGCCCCGTTGGCTTACTGGATGCCCGGGTACTTGACGCGCTGGTCGTAGGGCTTCCACTTGCCGGCGTTCTGGCTGTTCCACTCCGGCAGATTGTGCACGGTGAACACCTCCGTTTTGGCCGGGGCGTGTGCCTTGCCCTGAAGGATATCGGCAATCTTCGTCGCCAGCTGTCCCCCGATATCGGTCGGGAGCATGTCCCAGGTCGCGCTGACTGCGCCCTGTTTAACGCCGTCGATGCCCTGGCCTTCACCATTGAGGCCGGTCACGATGACTTTTCGGCCGGACGATTTGACGGCCAGTCCCGCACCGAGCGCCGGCCCGTCGCCCATCGCCCAGATTGCCTTGAGGTCGGGAAACCGCGTCAGGAGATCTTCCGCGATCGGCCGCGATGTTGCCGCGTCATCGGGAACCGCCCGTTCGATCGCCGCCACTTTCAGATTCGGGCAGTCTTTTTTGATGGTTGCCAGAAAACTCTCCCATCGGGCCGCCAGCACCGGAATGTCGATAGCCTCGATGAGGGCAATCTGGCCGGTTCCTCCGGTCGCCTTGCACATAAACTCGGCGGACTTCTGGCCGAGCTCTTCGGACGGCAGGTCGACCTCGACCAGGGTATTGGCGAAGCCAGGGGTGGCTCCGATCGAGAAGATCTTCACTCCAGCTTTCTGCGCGCGCTGCAGCGGGCCGAGCAGCGCGTTCGGATCGCCGGCCACGTTCACGACGATCGCGTCCATCTTCTGATCGACGAACTGGTCAATCTCCGAGACCTGCTTGTTGATGTCGAGCTGCGCGTCAAGAAACTTGACCGCGATGCCGCGCGCTTCGAGGCCTGCGGCAAGCGACTCGTACTGGGCGCGGGCCGACTCGATGGCGTAGTTCGCGCCGGCGATGCCGACTTTGATCTTCTCGGCCGCTGCTGCCGGCGATACGGCAGCAAGGCCGAGGCCGAGCATGCACGCCAGCCGCGTCCAGCGGTGGCGGTTGTAATCAACGTTCGTCATAACTTCTCCCTCTGTGGTTGCCTCAGTCCGTAGTTCAGTTCGTCTATTGACCGCGCAGTCGGTCCAGCGCGATGGCGGATACGAGGACGGCTCCGGTCGCGATGCCCTGCCAGTAGGAGGGCACGCCGGCGAGCGTGATGCCGTTGGCAAGCACGCCAAGGAACACGACGCCGATGGCCGTGCCGGCGATCGTGCCGGCTCCGCCCGCGAAACTTGCTCCGCCAAGCAGCACGGCGGCGGCAGCCGATAATTCAAGACCCGCCGCGCCGCTCACCGGCTGCGATGACGTCAGGCGTCCGGTCAGCATGACGGCGGCGATGCCGGCGCAAAGGGCGGAGATCGCGTAAACGGCGAGACGGATGCGGCGGACGTCCACGCCGGCAAGGCGGGCCGCGGTTTCGTTGCCGCCCACCGCGTAAACGGCGCGGCCGAAGCGCGTCCAGCGCATCACCAGATAGCCGACAAGTCCGGTCACGACAGCGATGACCACCGGGACCGGAACGCCCTGAACAGAGCCGTCGCCGATAAACTGCACGAGGTCATGCGAAATGGTGGATTTCGGAATGCCGTTGCTGAGAACAAGCGCGGCGCCGCGCAGCAGTTGCAGCATGGCCAGCGTCACGATGAAGAAATTGAATCCGCCGTAGGCGATCAGACCGCCGGTGACGAATGCGCCGATGGCGGTGCATCCGGCCACGGTCAGGAGAATGGCAAATCCGCTGGGCAGCCCGCTTGCCAGCATGATGGCAAGCACGACGCCGCCGAGTGCCACCATCGATCCGATCGAAAGATCGAGACCCTGGCTGACAATCACGAAGGTCAGGCCGACTGAAACAACGAACAGCACTGCGTTGGTCCGCAGGATGTTCATGATGTTGGAGTAGCGGAAAAAGTTTTCCTGCGTGACTGCCAGCAAAACGATCAGGACAATCAGGGCGGCGCCGACGCCGAGGAACCGGCGGGCGGCGGAGACGCGCGCTGCCCGTCTGGGGCCGGCGTCAAGCGTGGGGGCATCAAGCGTCAATGTGCTGCCCGTCGCGGTACGGCACCGGTGAAATCAGGGCGCGCGCGAAAGCCGCGCGGCCGAAAGATACGGCCGGAATGTCAGAGCGCTTCCTGTCCGGCGCCAAATTCATGAGCGCTGGATCCCGCCGTCGATGCTGACGACCTGGCCGGTCATGAAATCGGAGCCGGATCCGGCCATGAACACGGCAAGCGGGCCAATCTCTTCAGCAATGCCGACCCGGCCGAGCGGAGTGGCCTTCCGGAGGTCGTCCATGATCTCGGGGACGGCGAGCAGGTGCGCGTTGATGTCCGTCGCGAAAGCACCGGGCGCAATGGAATTGACGGTCACATGCGGCGCCCATTCCCAGGCCAGTGTCTTGGTCATCGAGATGATCGCCGCCTTGCTGGCGCCGTAGGCGACCCAGTTCGCGCTTCCGCGAATTCCGATATCCGACGAAACCGTGATGAGTTTGCCGCGCTGTCGCGCCAGCATGGGCCGGCCGAAAGCCTGCAATACGGCGAACGTGCCGAGAACGTTCACATCGAGGAGATGCCGGAAGTCGGCCCACGTGGTTTCGGACGCCGGCTTGACGAGGCTTATTCCGGCATTGGCGAACACGGCGTCCGGCAGGCCGTGCGAGGCGCTGATGGTTTCGGCAAATTTGTCGACACCGCTCTGGTCCGTGATGTCGAACAGACAGCCGGTGGCGTCGCCGCCGTCCGCACGGATCATGTCGATGGTGGCGTCGAGGGCCGACTGATCGCGTCCGGTGACCGTCACCGACGCGCCGGCCTTTGCGAGAGCGCGCGACATGGCCCGGCCGAGGCCGCGACTGCCGCCGGTCACCACGACGTGAAGTTTGCCTGACGTTCCGGTATCTGAACGCACAACGGTGCCGGCCACAGGTCCCCGCAGGATGATGATTTCTACATTGTGAGAGTTGACTCCCATAATGTGGTTCGATTATGAACGTGCACGTGCGGGAGTCAAGCCGAGCACACATGGTGTCCGCTTTTTTGGTGTCCGTTTTTCCGGCGGCTTCCCTCGCGCCAGCGCCACGAAGGCCTCGACATCAGCGGCTTCTGGTCCGGCGCGCCGGCGCCTTCAAACAAATCAGCGCCTGAGCGCAGAACCCCGAACGCAACTCCTTCAGGAGTATCTTGAAGTCAAAGCCATAAAGTTCTAGCCGTCGGCAGCCTCCACCGAGCGGGGCCCCGCACGACAGTCCAGACCTCAACCCCGACAATCCGGACACATGCTCATGAAATATGATTTTGTCCCGTTTCCGAAACGCAAGCCGCTGCGCTGGCCGAACGGCAAGCGGCTCGCCGTCATGCTCACGATCAACTTCGAGCATTGGGACAGGGTAAGAGAATCGTCGAAGCCCTATTATCCGGGCGGTCCCGGGATTGTCGGCGGCGATCTGCCGGGCAACGTCTACGACAATCCGAATTTCACCTGGCGCGAATACGGGCAGCGGGTCGGCGTCTGGCGGATGATCGACGTGCTCGACGCGGCGGGCGTGCCGGCGACGTGCACCATGAACGCGAAAATGGGTCTGGAGCGGCGGGCCGTGATCGACGCCGCGCTCGAGCGCGGGTGGGAGATTCTTGCGCACAATTATGTGCAGTCCGACCTGCTGACCGATTTCATGTTCGACGAAGACAAAGAGCGCGAGGTCATCCGCGAGACGCTTCGGGTCTATCGCGAGACCTGTGGCAGGCCGGCGAAGGGATGGCTTTCCAGTTCGCTGCGTTCCACCCTCAACACCATCGACATCATCGCCGAGGAGGGGCTTATCTTCATCACCGATCTCCTCAACGACGACCAGCCCTATCTGGTCACGACACGCAGCGGAAAGCCGATGGTGTCGGTTTCCTACACCTCCGAAGTCAACGACTTCACTGTTTTCATGCGCCAGGGGATGGACGTGGACGGCGCGTTCAAGGTGTTCAAGGAACAGTTCGACTGGCTGTACGCGGAAAGCGCCACGAGCGGCCGCTTCATGAATGTGGGTCTGCATCCGCACGTTATCGGTCAGCCGTTCCGCATTCGCGCGCTTCGCGATTTCGTCGACTACGTCAAACAGTTCGATGACGTGTGGTTTGCGACGCGGGAAGAAATTGCGGAATGGTATCTCGCAAACCATCAGAGCCACATCGGGTAGGGCGGGCTTTTTCCGGAAGCGTGCCACTGGAGATCTGCCGATGAATGTGCCGCGTCTCGGTCCCGGCCCCGATGCGCGCGTCTGCGTAGTCGGCGGATGCGGCGGCATCGGCCGGGCCTATGTGGAAGCGTTGCACGCGGGCGGTTCGCGGATCGCCGTATTCGACCGCCCAACGGCGATTGCCGAAGTCCCGTTGCCGGCGGACACCGTGACGGTCGCGATCGACGCGTCCGACGAGGACGGCGTGCGGGCGGCGTTTGGTGCGCTCGACGAAGCGTGGGGCGGCCTCGACGTGCTTGTTCATCTGGCGGGCATCAATCCGCGTCAGGCGCGCATTGAGGACATCAAGGCTGAGGAATTCACCAAAGTATTTGACGTCAACCTGTACTCGGCGGTCCTCTGCGCGCGCTATGCGCTTCCGCTGCTCAGGAAGTCCGGCGGCGGCGCGATGGCATTCACGTCCTCGGGGCTCGCGACAAATCCCGAGCCGACGTATGGCACCTACAGCATGTCGAAGGCCGGGCTGCTCGCGCTGGTGAAAACGCTCGCCAAGGAAAATGCCCCCGGCATCCGCGTCAACGCCGTCGCGCCCGGGGTCGTCGATACGGCGTTTTTGTCAGGAGGCACCGGCAGCGGCGGCAAGCAGGGTAATCGCGGGTGGTTCGATGAGTTGGGCGACCTGCGTCAAAAAATCCTTGCCTCCATTCCGATGGGTCGCATGGCGGTCGCCGAGGATGTCGCCGGGCCGCTGTTGTTCCTCACCGGCGATGCATCGCGGTATATGACCGGCCAGACGGTTTACATAAACGGCGGAAGAGTGATGCCGTGACGGGGTGTCCGGCGTTTTATGGGCTGGAGGGTGGAAATGACAGCCTGGCGCCACCCGGCCTCGCGCCTGGACCGGCCCGCCGCTTGAAAAATCGACATCCATCGAAAAAATCTGAACTGCGGCAAAAGTCTGCCTTGTCAAATCGCGATTTCCCGACCGATCTCGACCACGGCGTCGCGCGGGAGCTTGAAATAATCGCTCACGTGGGCGGAATTGCGCTCCAGCACTGCGAAGCAGGCTTCCAGCCATCGCGGCAACCGTTTGCCGTCGTCGCTCGCGACCACAGTCTCATGTCCGATGTAATAGGTGATGTCCGAGAGATTGATGCCGCAGCCGCCGGCGTGGGCCTTCTGGAGCAGAGCCGGAATGTCGGGCCGCTCCATGAAGCCGTAACGGGCCGCCGCCCGCCAGAAGCCCGGCGCAATCTCCTCGACCCGCAGCCGCGTGGCATCCTCGATCCACGGAACCGCCTCCGTCAGCACCGTGAGGATGAAGAGACGCTCATGCAGCGCACGATTGTGCTTTAGGTGCCAGACGAGGACCGGCGGGGCGTCGCGCACGGTCCGCGTGAGAAACACGGCGGTACCGGGCACGCGCGGAATCCTGCCCTCGGCGATCCGCGCCATAAAGCTCGCGATCGGCACGACAGTTTCCTGAAGCCGGGCTGAAACGGCCTGCGCGCCGGTGTGCCAGACCAGCATCACGCCGTACACCGCTGCGGCGAGAAGCAGCGGCACATAACCGCCGTCGGTGATCTTGGCGAGATTGGCGGCGAGGAAAGCCGCATCGACAACGAAAAACACCCCGGCAACGGCCGCCGCCGCCGGCAGGCTCCATCGCCAGATCTCGCGCATTGCCATGAAGAGCAGCGCGGTAGTCATCAGCATGGTGGCCGAGACCGCGATGCCGTAGGCCGCCGCGAGGTTGTCCGATTTGCCGAAACCGATCGTCAGACCGAGCGTCACGATCATCAGTAACCAGTTCACGATGCCGACGTAGATCTGACCGTATCCCTGCTCGGACGTTTGCGTGATCTGCAGCCGCGGCAACCACCCGAGCTGGATGGCCTGCCGCGTCATGGAAAAGGCTCCGGTGATGATGGACTGGCTGGCGATAATGGTGGCGATGGTCGCAAGCAGCACCAGCGGCACAAGCATGAAGGGCGGACACAGCCGGTAGAAGATGTTGTCCCCTGTGGGAGCCCCTTCGAGAACGAGCGCCGCCTGACCGGCGTAATTGAGGATGAGGCTGGGAAAGACGACTGCCGACCAGGCAAGGCGTATCGGTCTGGCGCCGAAATGGCCCATGTCGGCATAGAGCGCCTCGGCGCCGGTCACGCACAAAAACACGCCGCCAAGCACCAGAAAGCCCGTCAGCCCGCCCGTGCGCAAATAGGCAAAACCTGCGCGCGGATCGATTGCGGCCAGAACGGAAGGATGCTGCACGATCCCCCAAATTCCGAGCACCGCCATGACGAGGAACCACAGCGCCATGATCGGGCCGAATGCCCTGCCGATCCGCGTCGTCCCAAGCGGCTGGATGGCGAAGAGCGCGACGAGGATCACCACCGCCACCGGCAAAATATACGGCTGCAAAGTCGAGGTGACGATGTCGAGCCCCTCGAGTGCCGAAAGCACGGAAATCGCCGGCGTAATGGCGCCGTCGCCGTAGATCAGCGCAGCCCCGAACAGTCCGAGCGCCACAATCGCGGGACGGTGCTGCCGCTTGACGCCGAGAAGCGACATGAGCGCCAGAATTCCGCCTTCACCGTCGTTGTCGACGCGCATCGCGAACGATACGTATTTGATCGACGTCACGACGATGAGCGTCCAGATCACCAGCGACAGGGCGCCCAGCGTAGCGGTCGGGTCGGGATGGGGGCCGGTGAGGGCGAGAACCGTTTTCAGCGTGTAGAGCGGGCTGGTGCCGATGTCGCCGAACACGACGCCCAGCGCTGACAGGCCGAGGGCCGGCAGGCTCGATGCGACTGCCCGCTTTCCTGGATTCATTGGCACCGGCTGCTGCAAGCACACCTCCAGGATCGGCTGGGCCGGCTCCAGTCGAGTGGGCCGGAACAATCTTCGCGTCGAAAACGCATGGTATCCCGATTTCGTGACAGCATCAGCCTTTCCGGTCCCTCCGGGCCGGCATCCTGGCGCGACATGCGGGCGCCAGGCTTCCGGCTTGACGATTTGAGCTGGCGGCAGTACTTATCCGTGCATCGTCAGCGGCCCGGTGACGGACTTCCGCGACGAACTTTTCCCCAAAAAGGATGCGCCGGGTTGGTCTCCTCCTGAAAGTCGGGCGGGGAATAACCATTCAGACGGGCACTATTCAGACGGGCAATGGCAAAGTTCAGTCCTTTCAAATTCCTGCAGGAAGTGCGCGCCGAGGGTCAGAAAGTCACCTGGCCGACACGCAAGGAGACGACCGTCACCACCATGATGGTATTCGTGATGGTGGCCGTCGCGTCGATTTTCTTCCTGCTGGCGGATCAGGTCATGCGGATTGGCGTCGGATTTCTGCTTGGCATCAACTCGTGAACTCGCGCTTGAAGACGGCAACACTCATCGACCCGGATTTCATGACATGATCAGCCGATGGTATGCGGTTCACGCTTACTCGAATTTCGAGAACAAGGTGGCCGAACTCGATCCGCGAACAGGCCAAGCAGCGCGGCCTGTCCGACCAGTTCCAGGAGATACTGGTTCCCAAAGAGAAAGTCGTCGAGGTGCGGCGCGGCCGCAAAGTCGACGCCGAACGGAAATTCTTCCCAGGCTATGTCCTGGTGAAAATGGAACTGACCGACGAAGCCTATCACCTGATCAAGAATACGCCGAAGGTCACCGGCTTCCTCGGCTCCGACAACAAGCCGATGCCGCTGTCCGATGCCGAGGCCGAACGCATCATCCACCAGGTGCAGGAAGGCATCGAGCGGCCGAAGCCGTCGGTGTCGTTCGAGGTCGGCGAGCAGGTGCGTGTGTCCGACGGACCGTTCGCCTCGTTCAACGGCACGGTGGAGGAGGTCGACGAGGGCCGCTCGCGGCTCAAGGTGGCGGTCTCGATCTTCGGCCGCGCCACACCTGTCGAACTGGAATTCGGCCAGGTGGAGAAATTATGAAACGTCATTGCCGGGCTTGACCCGGCAATCCATGTAGCGGCGAGGCATCATGGATGCCCGGCTCAAGCCCGGGCGTGACGGGTAAAAGTGCCTCGCAAGTGAAGCCGTGGGAGGTGAGACGGTCGCCAGCCGTCAAATCCGCACCACTAACAGGAGTACAGAATGGCGAAGAAAATCACCGGCTATGTGAAATTGCAGGTGCCGGCGGGGGCGGCCAATCCGTCGCCGCCGATCGGCCCCGCGCTTGGCCAGCGCGGCCTCAACATCATGGAATTCTGCAAGGCGTTCAACGCGCAGACCCAGAAGATCGACAAGGGGACTCCAATCCCCGTCACCATCACGGTCTATGCCGACCGCTCGTTCTCGTTCGAGCTGCGCACCCCGCCGATGTCGCACTTCCTCAAGAAGGCGGCCAAACTCGAAAGCGGGTCGAAGGCTCCCGGCCGCGACGTGGCCGGTTCGGTGACCAAAGCGCAGGTGCGCGAGATCGCCGAGCAGAAGATGAAGGATTTGAACTGCGACACCATCGAGGCGGCCATGCGCATGGTCGAAGGGTCCGCCCGCTCCATGGGGCTGGAGGTGAAGTCATGACGCTCGGAAAACGCACAAAGGTTGCACGCGAAGGCGTTGATCGCGAAAAGCTTTATACGCTCGCCGAAGCGGTGAAGATGGTCAAGGAACGCGCCAAGGCGAAGTTCGACGAGACCATCGAAGTAGCGATGAATCTCGGGATCGATCCGCGTCACGCCGACCAGCAGGTGCGCGGCGTCGTCAACCTGCCGAACGGCTCCGGCCGCTCGGTGAGGGTGGCGGTGTTCGCGCGCGGGCCGAAGGCGGACGAGGCGAGGGCTGCGGGCGCCGACGTCGTCGGTGCCGAGGACCTGGTGGAAAAAGTGCAGGGCGGCGCCATCGATTTCGATCGCGTCGTTGCCACCCCCGACCTGATGCCGCTGGTCGGCCGTCTCGGCAAAGTGCTCGGCCCTCGCGGCCTGATGCCGAACCCCAAGGTCGGCACCGTGACCATGGACGTTACCACCGCGGTGAGGGGCGCCAAGGGCGGTTCGGTCGAGTTCCGCGCTGAAAAGGCCGGCATCGTACAGGCCGGCGTCGGCAAGGCCTCGTTCAGCGAGGACAAGCTGATCGAGAACATCCGTGCGTTTGCCGACGCGGTGCATAAGTCGCGCCCGGCCGGCGCGAAGGGCCACTTCATCAACCGCGTCGCGATCTCCTCGACGATGGGACCCGGCGTGAAGGTCACGCCCGCGACGCTGTTCCCGGACGCGCAACAGCCGCATTAAAGCAACGCCGCCGGCCCGTCATTCCTGACACAGGAGTGACGGGCGGGCGCGCTTCACTTCGTGCTCATTCCGCGCAGGGCGGTCGCCGCTCGCCGGCTCGCGGACAAGAACTGAGAAAATCGCCGGGCTGCCGTTTCGCTTTCGAATCGTACTGGAGAGCTTCCCGGCACCAGATAACCTGGCCTCGATCCCTCGCCACCGTCGAGGTGAAACTACTTCCTCAATCCATACCGCGCAGCAGGTTTTGCGTCGAACATCCCCTGGAGCAGCCTGGTCGCGGCAGTTTCGTAATCGCGCAGCAAGGCTTCGTCGTGGAGCGACGGTGACGTAACAAGCTCTCCTCGATCCAAACCGGAAAGAGCCGCGTCTACGCAATCCTCGGTGGTCATAACGACGCTTTCAGGCAGCGGCTCCAGCTCCGCCCCGCCCGCGACATCCCAGCCCTCGGAGACCACGGCGCCTGGCAGGACGAGCTGCACGCGCACAGCCGTTTCCTCAACTTCGTTCTGAAGGCTTCGCGTGAACAGGTACACATAGGCCTTGGTCGAACCGTAGACCGGTATTCCCGGATAAGGCGCGAAGCCGGCCCCGGAACCGACGTTCACGAGCGTCCCCGAACCCTTCTTTTTGAAACTGACGAGCGCAGCCTTCGACAGGGCCGTAAGAGCCGTCACGTTTAGGGCGATCATACTCGTGATCACGTCGTCCGGTGTTTGCGTCAGAGGTTTCAATCTCGAGAACCCGGCGTTGTTCACCAGCAGCGAAACCGAGGCATCTCCGGCAATTCGGTCGATGACCGTTGAGACGCCGTCCGGCCGGGAAAGGTCGCAAACAAGCACCTCTGCCAGGATCGGGAAACGATCCTGAAGATCGGCCGCGATCTGGTGCAGGCGGTCCTCGCGACGCGCCACGAGCACAAGGTCATAGCCGCGCGCGGCGAGCCGTTCCGCATACACCTTGCCGATGCCGGAGGATGCGCCGGTCACAATTGCCGTGCCGGGCTTGCCTGGGTGGGAACTGGTCAAAGACTGTCTCCTTCGGGTCCATTTTAGGGGTCGCCCAAGGTAAGTATATTTGGTGCACCAGGTGTCAATCAGGCACTTCAAATAGCCCAGGTTTATTCGAGGAAACCACTTGCGGTTCAGTGCCTTAAGGCGTCGTTTTGGCAGCATCAGCGAGAAGGCGGCGGCCGGATCAGGCTGCCGACATGAGTGTCAGTCCGCGATGGGTCTCATCCGGCAGGGCCGAGCCTTCCGCGCATGTTTAAAGCAGACGCCAGGACGCAAACCTGCGCGGCCAGATCCTTTCCCGGTGGCGCGATTCATGCTTGGCAAGCCGGCCGGAAGCGGCTAGACAGACGCCATGGGCGCGCCGGCCCGTTGTCGGTGCGCCTTTGCGCGCTTCTCGAACACCGTCAAAGCGACCATACTCTCGGCGCGATCCATGCGTGGATGTCCTGAGAACTGGTACCATCCGGCGGTATTCGGTCGGCGCGTCCTGTCCAAGACTGCAGGCGCCGGCAACGGCTTAATCGAAAGGCCTGCACAGACGGGTGAAGACCGTGGGCATTTATTTGTCCTGCGGTTCTGACCTCGATGGCCCGGTGCGGCGAAAGCTGTGCCGGAGGGCAGGGTGCTAGGCATCAACCCGGCGGCTTCGTCAGAGGAACCGCCAACCGGAGAGAGCGAAGTGGATCGCGCGGCAAAAAGTGAAATGGTCGCGACTCTTGGCGAGGCCTTCAAGGCCACCAATGTCGTGGTCGTGGCGCATTACTCGGGCCTGACAGTCGCCCAGATGCAGACTCTGCGACGGCAGATGAAGCAGGCTGGCGCCACCGTGAAGGTCGCGAAGAACCGTCTCGCGAAGATCGCTCTCGAAGGCAGTGCCGTTGCTTCGATCGGGCCCCTGCTCAAGGGACCGACCGTGATCGCCTTTTCGGGCGATCCGGTTGCGGCGCCAAAGGTCGCCGTCGATTTCGCCAAGACCCACGAGCAGTTCGTGATCCTTGGCGGCGCGATGGGCATCACCTCGCTCGACCCGAACGGGGTCAAGGCGCTTGCCGCCCTGCCTTCGCTCGACGAGCTCCGGGCCAAGATCGTCGGCCTGATCCAGGCGCCGGCGACCAAGATCGCGCAGGTGGTCAATGCTCCTGCCGCCAAGGTCGCACGCGTGGTTCAAGCCTACGCCGCCAAGAGCGGCGAGGGCGCAGCCGCCGCCTGAAGATTTCCATTCAAAAGGTTAGAACCGAAGGACAAAAGTCATGGCTGATCTGCAGAAAATCGTTGACGACCTCTCCAGCCTCACCGTGCTGGAAGCCGCCGAACTCGCGAAGCTTCTCGAGGAGAAGTGGGGCGTTTCGGCCGCAGCCGCGGTAGCGGTCGCTGCCGGCCCCGCCGGCGCTGCCGCGCCGGTGGCCGAGGAGAAGACCGAGTTCACGGTCGTTCTCACCGCCGCGGGCGAGAAGAAGATCGAAGTCATTAAGGAAGTGCGCGCTATCACGGGCCTCGGCCTCAAGGAAGCCAAAGACCTGGTCGAAGGCGCTCCGAAGCCGGTCAAGGAAGGCGTGAACAAGGACGAGGCCGCCAAGATCAAGGCGACCCTCGAAAAGGTCGGCGCGAAGGTTGAGCTTAAGTAATCGATACTTATTTAAGCCAGTCCCCAACAGCCCGATCTCCGGCGTGCACCGCCCGGGGATCGCGCTGGTTTAAGGGTTTACGAGATTGATGGCCGGGCTTAGCCCCGGCCGTCCGAGGCGGCAGGTTGCAGAATCCCGGCCCGGCGGGCCCCTTACCGGGATTTTGAGAGGCTTAAGACGCAGAAATGGTGGAAATCGGCGGTTTCGACGCGAAGTTCGCGAAATCGTCACAAATTCCGCCGGCAATTCGCGTATTGAGAGAGATTCGGTCCGCGGGCCGAATCGCGGAAGATACGGTGGTTCGAAAATACGGTGGTTCGACGCCTGTCCCGATGGTCGCGATGGATAGCGGCCTTCTGGAGAGTTGTCTTGATCGCCTCGATGCCCCGGACCGGATGGTCGGGGTGAAGGCCCGGGCCCACGGCCCGCGCCTGATGGATCGATTGAGCGAGAGGACATGATGGCGCAGACATTTATTGGTCGGAAGCGCGTTCGGAAGTTTTTCGGAAAAATCGAGGAAGTCGCGGAGATGCCGAACCTCATTGAGGTTCAGAAGGCGTCCTACGACCAGTTCCTGCTGGTGGTTGAACCGCCGGGCGGCCGGCCCAACGAGGGCCTTCAGGCCGTGTTCAAGTCGGTATTTCCGATTTCCGACTTCTCCAACAGTTCGATGCTCGAATTCGTGAAGTACGAGTTCGAAGGCCCGAAATACGACGTCGACGAATGCCGCCAGCGCGGCATGACCTATGCCGCGCCGCTCAAGGTGACGCTGCGGCTGATCGTGTTCGATATCGACGAAGAGACGGGCGCCAAGTCGGTCAAGGACATCAAGGAGCAGGATGTCTACATGGGCGATATTCCGCTCATGACCAACAACGGCACGTTCATCGTCAACGGCACCGAGCGGGTCATCGTTTCGCAGATGCACCGCTCGCCCGGCGTATTCTTCGATCACGACAAGGGCAAGACGCATTCGTCGGGCAAGCTTCTGTTCGCCGCCCGCATCATTCCGTATCGCGGTTCGTGGCTCGACATCGAGTTCGACGCCAAGGACATCGTGTACGCGCGCGTCGACCGCCGCCGCAAAATCCCGGTGACGTCGCTGCTTTACGCCCTCGGCATGAGCGGCGAGGAAATCCTCAACACCTTCTACAAGCAGGTGCTCTACAAGCGCGCCAAGGACGGCTGGCGGGTGCCGTTCGATGCCAACCGGCTGCGCGGCTACAAGGCGGTCAACGACCTCGTTGACGCCGACACCGGCAAGGTCGTCCTCGAAGCGGGCAAGAAACTCACCGTGCGCCAGGCGCGGCAGCTCGCCGAGAAGGGCCTCAAGGCGCTGCGTCTGTCGGACGAGGAGCTGATCGGCCATTACATCGCCGAGGATCTCGTCAATCCGAAGACCGGCGAGATCTACGCCGAAGCCGGCGAGGAGATCACCGGTACCGAGAAGAAAGACGGCACGCTGGACATCAGCGTGGGCAAGACGCCGCTGCCTGCGCTGCTCGAGCATGGCTACAAGGAACTGCCGCTGCTCAACATCGACCACGTCAATGTCGGCGGCTACATCCGCAACACGCTTGCGATCGACAAGAACATGACGCGCGACGACGCGCTGTTCGACATTTACCGGGTCATGCGCCCGGGCGAACCGCCGACCGTCGACACCGCGCAGACGATGTTCAATTCGCTGTTCTTCGATTCCGAGCGCTACGACCTTTCCGCGGTCGGCCGCGTGAAGATGAACATGCGTCTCGATCTCACCGTCGAAGACACCGTGCGCACGCTGCGCAAGGAAGACATCCTCGCGGTGATCCGCACGCTGGTGGATCTGCGCGACGGCAAGGGCGAGATCGACGACATCGACCATCTCGGCAACCGGCGGGTGCGTTCGGTCGGCGAACTGATGGAGAACCAGTACCGTATCGGTCTGCTCCGCATGGAGCGCGCGATCAAGGAACGCATGTCGTCGGTCGACATCGACACCGTGATGCCGCAGGACCTGATCAACGCCAAGCCTGCGGCGGCAGCGGTGCGCGAGTTCTTCGGCTCTTCGCAGCTCTCGCAGTTCATGGACCAGACCAACCCGCTGTCGGAGATCACCCACAAGCGCCGTCTTTCGGCGCTTGGTCCGGGCGGTCTGACCCGCGAGCGCGCCGGCTTCGAGGTGCGCGACGTGCATCCGACGCACTACGGGCGCATCTGTCCGATCGAAACGCCGGAAGGCCCGAATATCGGCCTGATCAACTCGCTCGCGACGTTCGCGCGCGTGAACAAATACGGCTTCGTCGAAACCCCCTATCGCAAGGTTAAGGACGGCCGCGTCACGGACGAGGTGATCTATCTCTCCGCGATGGAGGAGGGCCGCTATACCGTTGCGCAGGCCAACTCGACCATCGACCCGCGCGGACGTTTCACCGACGATCTCGTGGTCGTGCGCCACGCCGGCGACGTGCAGCTTATTTCCGCCGGACAAGGTGGATTTCATGGACGTCTCGCCGAAGCAGCTCGTTTCGGTGGCCGCGGCGCTCATTCCGTTCCTCGAGAACGATGACGCCAACCGCGCGCTCATGGGCTCGAACATGCAGCGGCAGGCCGTGCCTCTGGTTCACGCCGAAGCGCCCTTCGTGGGCACCGGCATGGAAGGCGTGGTCGCACGCGATTTAGGCGCCGCGATCGCGTCGCGGCGCACCGGCATGGTCGATCAGGTCGATGCGACCCGTATCGTCATTCGCGCCACCGACGAGGCCGATCCGACCAAGCCGGGCGTCGACATCTACCGCCTGATGAAGTTCCAGCGTTCCAACCAGAACACCTGCATCAACCAGCGACCGCTGGTGAAGGTCGGCGATCAGGTCAAGAAGGGCGACATCATCGCCGACGGTCCCTCGACCGATCTCGGCGAACTGGCGCTCGGCCGGAACGTGCTGGTCGCGTTCATGCCGTGGAACGGCTACAACTTCGAGGACTTCGATCCTGCTCTCCGAGCGGATCGTCAAGGACGACGTTTTCACTTCGATCCACATCGAAGAATTCGAAGTGATGGCGCGCGACACCAAGCTCGGCCCCGAAGAAATCACCCGCGACATTCCCAACGTCTCGGAAGAGACGCTGAAGAATCTCGACGAGGCCGGCATCGTCTATATCGGCGCCGAGGTCCGCGCCGGCGACATCCTGGTCGGCAAGATCACGCCGAAGGGCGAAAGCCCGATGACGCCGGAAGAAAAGCTGCTGCGCGCGATCTTCGGCGAAAAAGCCTCCGACGTGCGCGACACCTCGCTGCGGGTGCCGCCCGGCGTCCAGGGCACGGTCGTCGAAGTGCGCGTGTTCAACCGGCACGGCGTCGAAAAGGACGAGCGCGCGCTCGCCATCGAGCGTGAGGAAATCGAGCGCCTCGCCAAGGACCGCGACGACGAACAGGCGATTCTCGACCGCAACGTTTATGGCCGGCTCGCCGAACTGCTCGAGGGCCGTCAGGGCATCGCCGGTCCGAAGGGCTTCAAGAAGGACACCAAGATCACGCGCGCGGTGCTCGAAGAGCATCCGCGCTCGCAGTGGTGGATGTTTGCTTCGCCCAACGACAAGGTGATGTCGGAGATCGAAGCGATCCGCAAGCAGTACGACGAATCCAAGAAGCGGCTCGAACAGCGCTTCCTCGACAAGGTCGAGAAGCTGCAGCGCGGTGACGAACTGCCTCCCGGCGTGATGAAGATGGTCAAGGTCTTCGTCGCCGTGAAGCGCAAGATCCAGCCGGGCGACAAGATGGCCGGCCGTCACGGCAACAAGGGCGTGGTTTCGAAGATCGTGCCGCTCGAGGACATGCCGTT
>CAVYCI010000030.1:0-324254 GCA_963766925.1 uncultured Alphaproteobacteria bacterium | reverse complement strand
ATCTCAATTTCCAGGTGTCCAAAGTCGGGACGGCGGAAGCGTTCCGTGATCCTGGCTGCGTCCGTCATCGGATTGCCGGTGGCATCCAGCCAGATTCCGTCCCGGAACCCGCTGGTTTCGACGACCAATGTATCGCCGTCCCATTTGCCGGTGGAGTAGCCGTTCCACGATGGATTCGGATCGGCCGGTAAAGGGCGGCCATCGGTAAAGATCTGCCGGAAGCTGGTATCCAGTTCGCTCATGAGGATGAGGAGTCCTGGGGTTTGCGCCACTTTTCTTAGCCCATTCCAGGTGTGCAAACGAACTGGCCCGATGGGCGAGCAGCGCGACATGGGATCGTTCACCCGCTGCTCAGTCCGGCGGGTCTTCACCAGGTCGGCGGCCCAGGGTTGATACGGCAAGCCATCCTTGAGACTTGCGGCGATGTTGATGAATTCGTCGGAAACCGGCTCACAGCCGGGAAAGTCCGGGTTGCCTGGGCGCGAGCTGGGCACCACCCATAAGCCCGAAAAGTCCGGCTTGCCGTCGGCCGTTCGGGGGCACGCCGCTCCCAGATTCGGTTTTCCATCTGGCGTTTTGGGGACGCCGGCCGTGGGATAACGAAGCCATTGTCCGCTCAACTGCCCGCTCAACGGACAGAGCAGCAGCGCGAAAATCAACGCCCGCGGAGCTACCATCCGAAGCCGCATCCGTCACCTCCGTCACGCAGTATACTCGCTCAGTGGCCGTAAGGGCGTATATTTCTGCATGGGGTATAATCCCACCACGGAGGAGTCCGCATGAATCGATGTTATCCAGCAATGCTCGTATTGGCCGCTGTGACCGCCAGCGGAGCGCAGGCCGCCGATTGTGATCGGGTCTGCCTGAAGGGAATGATCACGACCTATATCGACGCGCTGGTGGCGCGGGAGCCGTCACGGCTGCCCTTAGCCGCGAATGTCCGGTTCACGGAAGACTCGCGGGAACTCAAGCTGGGCGAAGGACTGTGGAAAACGGTGACCAGGAAGGGCGACTACCGGCAGGATTACATCGACTTGAAAAAGCAGATCGCGGCCTCGCACGTGGCGTTATTTGAGGACAACGCGCAGGTCTTATATTCGGTTGTGCTGCGGGTTGCGGACCGGAAAATCGCCGGGATCGAGACGCTGGTGGACCGCATCCTGCCGAATGGAAAGTTCAAGCCGGATTCGCTCGACAACCCGCTCAAGGGGATGAGCGCGCCGGTGCCCGCGGGCAAGCAAATGCCGCGCGCGGAGATGATCCAGGCCGCGCTGCGGTATCCCGAGGGATTACGGATCGGGAGCTTTACGGAAGCCAGGACGCCGTTCGCGAAAGAGGCGTACCGCGTTGAGAACGGCACCTTCATTGCCGGCGAAGGGTGCCCTCGCGCGAACTGCTCCCGGCCTGTTCACGCAGAAAATCATGCTGCATCCGGACGTGAAGTCGAGCGTCGCCGCAGTGGATGAGGAAGCGGGCATCGTGCTGTTGTGGATGAATTTCGGAGATACCAACTCCTATGGTCCAGGCAATGCCCTGGTGACGTTTGAGGCGTTCAAGGTCTGGGGCGGCGAGATCCACGCCGTCAATGCCTTCTTCCGGATTCTGCCGAAGGAAACGCAGCGCGGCTGGCCGTCAGCCGAATAGCCGCCGCGTATAGTTGTAGCTATGAAGCGTTTCCTTGTGATCGCCGTCTTCGGCGCTGTAACCTGCGCGCTGCTCCTCCGCGGGCAGGCCAATGTGATCGACCTTCCCCGCGCTCCTTTGGGTGACGGACCCTTCATTTTCGATACCGCGGAGCAGCACAAGATTAAAGTCACGGTCATCACCAAAGCGCTGAACGCCCCCTTCGGTCTCGCGTTTCTCCCGGGCGGCAACATGCTGGTGAGCGAGCGGGGCGGTAAGCTGCGCATCATTCGCGATGGCGTCCTGGACCCGCAACCCCTCGGCGGAGTTCCCAAGGTCAATGCCCGGGCCAACGCCGGGCTGTACGATTTTGTCCTGCACCCCCAATATGCTCAGAATCAGTGGATCTATTTCGCGTTCAGCAAGGCGGGTGAGGGCAATCAATCCGCCACCGTTCTCGCAAGAGCCAAGTTGCAGGGCAATTCACTCACCCAGGTCCAGGAACTCTACAGCACGGAGCAGGGCACCAACATCGGCGGCTCGCGTCTGGCCTTTGCGCACGACGGCACAATTCTGATGACCACGCCCGCGGCCGGCGACGTCGATAAGGCCCAGGACCCGATGAGCGCGTACGGCAAGATTCTTCGCCTGAATGACGACGGCACCATCCCGCGCGACAATCCTTTCGTAGGCAAGCCAGGCTATCGGCCGGAGATTTACACTGACCGCCTACCAGCGCGCCGACCGCTGAATCGCGAGGCGGCGCACGGGGCCAAGGGGGGAGAGCCGTGATCGAGTGGTCCGACACCGATCTGATGGTCCGGGATGCCGTTCGTCAGTTCATCGACAAGGAAATTCGTCCGCATCTGGACGAACTGGAAACGGGCGCGTTGTCGCCCTATCCGATCGCCCGCAAGCTGTTCAGCCAGTTCGGCCTTGATGCGATGGCTGCCGAATCGGTCAAGAAGGTGCTGGACCGGGAGCGCGCCAAGCAGGACGGGAGGCCCAGCGAGGCGACCGACGAAAATCACGACGGCGCAAGCGGTTTCGGAATGAGCGGGGCACCGGCATCGATGGTCGCGATGCTGGTGTCCGAACTGGCCGGGGTGAGCATCGGATTGCTGAGCACCGCGACGGTCAGCCTCGGGCTGGGTGCGGCGACCATCATGAGCCGCGGCACGCTGGCCCAGAAGGAGCGCTGGTTGCCCGACCTGATGACGTTGAAAAAGATCGCGGCGTGGGCCATCACCGAGCCGGACTCCGGCTCGGATGCGTTCGGCGGCATGAAGACCACCGTCCGGCGCTCCGGCGACGGAGACGGGGCCTACATCCTCAACGGGCAGA
Source organism: uncultured Alphaproteobacteria bacterium (assembly GCA_963766925.1). GTDB lineage: Bacteria > Pseudomonadota > Alphaproteobacteria > Rhizobiales > Xanthobacteraceae > BOG-931. Next base: position 321,287 of record CAVYCI010000030.1, on the reverse strand, counting down.
AGACGTTCATCACCAATGGCCCCTACGCCGACGTGCTGGTGGTCTACGCCAAACTCGCCGACTCCGCGGCCGACCCGCGCAACCGGCCGGTGCTGATCTTCGTGCTTGACGCGGGCATGCCAGGGCTGACCCAGGGCAAGCCGTTCAAGAAGATGGGCATGATGTCCTCGCCGACCGGTGAGCTGTTCTTCGACAACGTCCGGCTGACCCCCGACCGCCTCCTCGGCGAAAACGAACAGCACGGCGGGGACGGCCGCGACAGCGCCCGAGCCAATTTCGCCGCCGAACGGATCGGGATCGCGATGATGGCCCTCGGCATCATCAACGAATGCCACCGGCTGTGCGTGGATTACGCCAAGACCCGCACCTTGTGGGGCAAGAACATCGGGCAATTCCAATTGATCCAGCTCAAGCTGGCCAAGATGGAGATCGCGCGGATCAACGTGCAGAACATGGTGTTTCAGACCATCGACCGGCAGAAGGCCGGAAAACCGCTGACGCTGGCCGAGGCATCGGCGATCAAGCTGTATTCGTCGGAGGCGGCCACCGACGTCGCGATGGAGGCCGTACAGCTCTTCGGCGGTAACGGCTACATGGCCGAGTACCGGGTCGAGCAGCTGGCCCGCGACGCGAAGTCGCTGATGATCTACGCCGGCAGCAACGAGGTTCAGGTGACGCACATCGCCAAGGGCCTGCTGGCCGACTAGCGCTCGCGGGAAAATCAGGTGGGTCAGCCCACCACCCAGATCGCCCGGGCCGCCGGGCTGCCCAGATCGACGGTGCTTTCGGCGCCGTCGTCCGATTCGATGACCACCGAAATCATTCCGGCGAACTCGCGGCGAGTCAGCACGCGCAGCCGAGAGTCGAGATTGATACCGACGTCGGCGAAATAGCGCAGCATCTCCGGGTCGGCGTCTGAGATACGGGCCACGGTCGCGGAGTCTCCCGCGCTGCACGCCCACAGCTGTTTGGCCGGCGGTGTGGGCACCTGCCCGTCGGAGGCCGGGATCGGGTCGCCGTGCGGGTCGCGTTGCGGGAACCCCAGCTTGGCGTCGATGCGGGCCACTAAGCGGTCCGAGACCGCGTGCTCGAGCACCTCGGCCTCGTCGTGAACCTCGTCCCAGCCGTACCCGAGCTCGTTGACGAGGAACGCCTCCAACAGCCGGTGCCGGCGCACCACCTTGAGCGCGGCCCGGCGTCCCGCCTCGGTCAGCGTCACGGCGCCATACTTCTCGTGGTCGACCAGGCCCTGCTCGGCGAGTTTGCGGATCGACTCCGAGGCCGTGCTGGCCGACACCCCGATCCGGTCGGCAAGCATTTTGGTGCTGACCTTTTGCCTGGACCACTCCTGGGCATTCCAGATGACCTTGAGATAGTCCTGGCCGACCGCGGTAATACCGCCAGGCCCATCGTCAGCCCTCACAAGCAGAAAGTTTAGGCAACCTGGGCGTGATCCGGTGTGCTCCTCGCCATCCTGATCGATTATGCGTGCAAAAACCTGCGGTTGGTACCGACCGATATCGGTTCTCGGGTCACGTCGGGCCGCGTCGCGCCGTAGGCTTGCGGTCGTGCAGCGGTGGCGCGGCCAAGACGAGATTCCGACCGACTGGGGCAGGTGCGTAGTCACCATCGGAGTGTTCGATGGTGTGCATCGCGGCCACGCCGAGCTGATCGCGCATGCGGTGAAAGCCGGCCGGACGCGAAATGTGCCGACGGTGCTGATGACGTTCGACCCGCACCCGATGGAAGTGGTCTATCCCGGCAGCCACCCGGCGCAGCTGACGACGCTGACCCGGCGCGCCGAGCTCGTTGAAGAGTTCGGCATCGACGTCTTCCTGGTGATGCCGTTCACCAGCGATTTCATGAAGCTCACCCCCGAACGCTATGTGCACGAGCTGCTGGTGGAAAACCTGCACGTGGTCGAGGTCGTGGTGGGCGAGAACTTCACCTTCGGTAAGAAAGCGGCCGGCAACGTCGACACCCTGCGCAAGGCAGGTGAGCGGTTCGGATTCGCGGTGGAGTCGATGTCGCTGTTGTCGGAGCACCACAGCAACGAAACCGTGACGTTCTCGTCCACCTACATCCGGTCCTGCGTGGACGCCGGCGACATGATGGCTGCCACGGAGGCGCTGGGCCGCCCACACCGCGTCGAGGGTGTCGTGGTCCGCGGTTACGGGCGAGGCGCCGAGTTGGGCTTTCCCACCGCGAACGTGGCGCCGCCGATGTATTCGGCCATCCCGGCCGACGGCGTGTATGCGGCCTGGTTCACCGTGCTCGGACACGGGCCGGTGACGGGCACCGTCGTTCCGGGGGAGCGCTACCAGGCCGCCGTGTCCGTCGGCACCAACCCGACGTTTTCCGGCCGCACTCGCACCGTCGAGGCGTTCGTCCTAGACACCACCGCCGACCTGTACGGACAGCACGTCGCGCTGGACTTTGTCGCCCGCATCCGCGGGCAGCACAGGTTCGACTCCGTGCAGGAGCTGGTGGCCGAGATCGGCATCGACACCGACCGGACGCGGATCCTGCTGACCGAGTGATCACGCCCGGCGACGATTGGGGCCGGTCACCGCCCGGCTGCTAAACTGCCGGACGACATCGGCGCGTGCTGCGGTTCGCGGTGGCCGCGCCTTGAAATCCAATGATCGCGGACCAATTGATGGAGATATTTCGTGGCGCTTACAGCCGAGCAGAAGAAAGAAATTCTTGGCCAGTACGGCCTGCACGACACCGACACCGGGTCGCCGGAAGCGCAGATCGCGCTGCTGACCAAGCGGATCGCGGACCTGACCGAGCACCTCAAGGTGCACAAGCATGACCACCACTCGCGGCGGGGACTGCTGCTGTTGGTGGGGCGCCGGCGTCGGCTGATCAAGTACATCTCCCAGATCGACGTCGAGCGTTATCGCTCGCTCATCGAGCGGCTGGGCCTGCGCCGCTGACACTCGGGCAAACCAGAGCCCTTGCCGGCAGGCCCGGTTGCCCCGTGTAGAGTGGGAGCGTTCTGGGCCCGTGCGGCCCGAGCAAACGGTGCGGTCCGCGCAGATCCGCGCGTTCCGTTCCGGCGCGTCAGTGCATGTTGCTGAGAGCAGCCCTGTCTGCATCGGGCGGTCTTCGGTAGTGGCTGCCGGGCTCCCCGGATCTGGGGCAGGTCGGCCGCTTCGATCGATGGCCGTAGCCGTATTCAGGCATCAGCTCTGAGGAGCTGTTGGGCCGCCTCTCAAGTTGAGTTGCGCGTGACGACGCGAAAAAGCCGAATAACTTGAGAGAGGCCATACGGACACCTATGTCTGTAGCTGAAATTGACGAGGGCGTGTTCGAGGCAACCGCCACCATTGACAACGGGAGCTTCGGCACCCGCACCATCCGTTTCGAGACCGGCCGGTTGGCCCAGCAGGCCGCCGGCGCCGTGGTCGCGTACCTCGACGACGAGAACATGCTCCTGTCGGCGACCACCGCGAGCAAGAGCCCCAAGGAGCACTTCGACTTCTTCCCGCTGACCGTCGATGTCGAGGAGCGGATGTACGCCGCCGGCCGCATCCCCGGTTCGTTCTTCCGGCGTGAAGGTCGGCCTTCCACCGACGCGATCCTGACCTGCCGGCTCATCGACCGCCCGCTGCGCCCGTCGTTCGTGGCCGGCCTGCGCAACGAGATCCAGGTCGTGGTGACAATTTTGAGCCTGGACCCCAACGACCTCTACGACGTGCTGGCGATCAACGCCGCGTCGGCCTCCACCCAGCTGGCCGGGCTGCCGTTCTCCGGCCCCATCGGCGGCGTCCGGGTGGCGCTGATCGACGGCACCTGGATTGCCTTCCCCACCGTGGAGCAGCTCGAGTCGGCCGTGTTCGACATGGTGGTGGCCGGCCGCATCGTCGGCGAAGAGGCGGTGCAATACGATCAGCGCCGGCAGTCGTTCGACTTCGACATGATCCAGTACCGTCTTGAGCAGTCGCTGTCGCCCGGCAACGAGCAGGCCATTTACTGGGGTTCGGCTGCGGCCGGTCAGCCAGGTTCGCGCAACTATACGGGCGTCCGCAGCCCGGGCGTCGACGCGATGATCGCCGCCATGCTGCACGCACGCGAGCGTCCCGAGTTCGTCGACACGGTGCGCGCGCTCGACCGCCTGCTGATCTCCGGCTTCTACGTGGTGCCGCTGTTTTATCTTCCGCAGCAGTGGGTGGCGCGCTGGTCCTCGATCGCACATCCTTCGCATACCTCGCTGTCCGGCTACCTTCCGGAAACGTGGTGGCGTGAACCGAAACGGGCGATGCAATGATCCTCGGCGATCCGGCGGCGGCTTCGGGCGACGTGACCATCGAGAACGTGTTCCGTCACCTCGCCCGGCTCCATCCCGACGCGCTCGCCCTCATCGACCCGGCGGACCGCCCGGGCTTCACCGACGGCGAGCCGCGCCGGCTCACCTTTGCCGAGGCGGACCGCGTCGTTTCCGCGATCGCGGGCCGCCTGCGCAGCATGGGTCTGCCGACCGACGCCATCGTCGGCATCCAGCTGCCGAATGTCGTCGAGAATTTTCTGACCATGCTCGGCGTCTGGCGCGCCGGTATGGTCGCGGCGCCGCTGCCGCTGCTGTGGCGGCGCGCCGACACGGTGATGGCGCTCGCGCGCATCGGCGCGAGAGCGCTGATAACCTGCGGCCACGTCGGCGCCTTCGACCACGCCCGATTGGCGATGCAGGTCGCCGCCGAGGTGTTTGCCATCCGGTATCTGTGCGCGTTCGGACAGAACCTCCCCGATGGCGTGATCCCGTTCGACGATCTGTTCGCTCCCGAAGCAGATACGCCGCTGCCGCCGCCCGATCTCGATCGCCAGAACAATGCCGCCGCGCATGTGGCTGCCGTCACGTTCGACGTCGGCCAGACCGGCCCGGTCGCGGTTGCGCGCAGTCATTCCGAACTGCTCGCGAGCGGGCTGACGGTCCTGTGCGAAGCGCGGCTCGGGCAGAACGCGAATATCCTCTCTGCTCTGGAGCCGGCGTCGTTTGCCGGCCTGAGCCTCACGCTGCTGCCGTGGCTCCTGAGCGGCGGCACGCTGGTTCTGCACCAGCCGTTCACGCCCGGCATTTTCGACACACAGCGGCACGAGCATCGTTGCGCTGCGGTGATCCTGCCGGCGCCCATCGCCCTGCGTGTCGCCGAAGCCGGAGGATTCGCCGGGCAACAGGAGCTGTCTGTCATCGCGGCATGGCGATTGCCGGAGCAGCTTGCCGCGAGCGCAACGTGGCACGAAACAAATTCCGCTCTGATCGATGTTTCGATCTTCGGCGAAGTCGCCGTCATTCCGGCGCGGCGCGACAGCGAGGGACGGCCAATTCCGGTTCCGCTCGGCCGCGTGTCGACGCCACGGGACCAGGAAGGCGCGGTCGTGGTCGCGGAAACGCTGCGCACCGACGCAGGCACGCTGGCGATGCGTGGACCGATGGTGCCGCACCATGTCTTCCCGCCGGGAATCGAGCGTTCCGGCCTGCCGCATCTGCGGATCGGGCCCGGCGGTGCGGTCGATACCGGGTACGCCTGCCGTGTCGACGCCGCTGGCAGGGGCCTGATTGTCACCGGTCCGCCGCCAGGCATCATCAGCGTCGGCGGCTATCGCTTCCCGCTCCGCAATTTACAGAACGCGGTGAGCCGTATCGACCAGAAAGCCACCCTGGCCGCCCTGCCCGATCCGCTGCTCGGTCAGCATCTGATCGGCAACGCCGAAGATCGCGGCACCATGCAGGCAGCGCTCGATGCGGTCGGCGTCAACCCGCTCGTGGTCGCGGCGTTTGCCGACCGCAGCAGCCACGACGCATTCCCGGAGGCGCGCTAGAGAGCGGCTCCGGATCGTCACCGCCGGCGTCTCGAATCCCTGGTTGCGCTGATTGTTCGGTAAACTCCTGGGGTTGCGTTGACGTGCCATTAACAGCCCTTTGGCATGGTTGTGTCAGTATCTGAAAAACTCACCCCGCCATGGCGCTGCAAGGTCCGTTCGTCGTCGTTGCCGACCAGAAGGCGTCCGATGTCGTCGAAGCGTTGCGCGCCGCTGGTGCTTATCCGGTGGTCGAAGCTGCGTGGTGCGACGCCGCCGCCGCGGTTGCTTCGGTAACGCCGGAAGCGGTCGTGATCGCAGAGCCTTGCGCCGACAGCAAACACGCTGATGCGTGGGCGCAGGCTCTCGCCGACAAACTCAAGTCCTCCGACGGCCCGTTCACGCCGGTGATCGCGCGCATGCGCGAGGACGGTTCCGCGCCGATACCGCAGGCGCTGGCGATGTCTGCAAGCGTGCCGGCCGCCCAGATCCCGCGGCGGCTGAGCGCGGCTCTGCGCATTCGCACCCTTCACGGCACGGTGCTGCGCCGGATGGCGACGCTGGCCTCGCACGGCACGCCCATCCCCGGCCTGCCCGACACTGAACCGCTGGAAGAAGCGACCGTCCTGGTGTGCGGCCGCGGCCGCTCCTATCCCGAACTTGCAGTCGCGGTCGGCGAACGCGTCGGCCTCGTCGGGGCGCTCAGCGCGGAAAGCGCTGCGCGTGCGCTCAACGCCCGCGACATCGACGGCATGGTAATCGGCGACGGTTTTGGACCCCGCATTGTCGAAGCGATGCTCACGGTGCTCGCCGAGGACGTCGCGCTTTCGCGATTTGCCGGTCGCGGTGCTCGGCGGCCAGAGCGGACTGATCGACGACTTCTATGCGCATTTGCCCAACCTCGACCGCGTTGCCGAAGGGCCGGCGCGTCTTGTCGACCGCTTCCTGCCGTTCGTGCAGCTGCATGCTTTCGGCGAACGGCTGCGCCGCATGCTCAAATCCCTCGACGCTCAGGGCATGATCGATCCTGACACCGGCCTGCTGGCGCAGGACGCATTCTGGCGCGACCTCAACCGCGCGGTGGACGACGCCGAGAAGCGCGGCGTCGGACTCTCGATCGCGCGCTTCTCGTTCGACCGCGGCGACCGCCGCATCGGTCTTGACGCCGCGCGCCTCGTCGCCCGGCTGATGCGCCAGGTCGATTTCGCCTGCCGTGAGGCAGACAATTCGATTTTCGCGGTGTTCACCGAGACCGACCTGCGCGCCGCCCACGTGATTGCCCGGCGGATCGCGAGCGTTCTCAAGCACACCATGCTGGCGCCCGATCGGGGCCACGGCGGCATCGACACCGCGGTAACGCTGGCGACGCTCAAGCCGACCGACAATGTCGATTCGCTGATCTCGCGCGTTGTGGACCGGGTTGCCGCCGGCTGACCGGCGCACCATTTATTGCCTCAGGGCGATGGACTGCGCCCGGCATCGAACCGGGAGAATCGTGTCATGACCAATTCAACCGCTTCCGTGCGCGTTGACGTCGTCTCCGATGTGGTCTGTCCCTGGTGCTTCATCGGAAAGCGCCGGCTTGAAGCAGCCGTCGCGCTCGTTCCCGACATTCCCGTCGACATCAACTGGCGCCCGTATTTCCTCAACCCGTGGATTCCGCGCGAGGGAATAGACCGTTTGACCTATCTGGAAACCAAATTCGGTTCGCCCGAACGTTACGCGGTGATTGCTGAACGCGTCGCCGCTGCCGCTGCGATGGAAGGCCTGAGCTACGCGTCCGACAAAATTTCGCGGCAACCGAACACGCTGGACTGTCATCGCCTGATCCTGTGGTCGCGCAGCGCGACCGATCCAGGCAACATGAAGCAGCGGCTGATGGAGCTTTATTTCTCCGAGGGAGGCGATCTGACCGACCCGAAGACGCTCATTCAGGCCGCCATCGATTGCGGCATGGACGGCGACCTCGTACGCCGGCTGCTCGCCAGCGACGCCGACGTCGACCGCGTCGAGACCGACGCCAACGCCGCGAGAGAAGCGGGCATCGACGGCGTTCCCTGCTTCATCTTCGGCGGCAGCGTCATCGTCACCGGCGCGCAGTCTCCGGAATACCTCGCCAACGCCATCGAGCGCACCGCCGGCCGCCACACCCGGATGCGGGCGTAAGCACCGCCGCGCCCCATCCCCGCGAACGCGGGAACCAACTCGTCGCATCGTAACCCCGCGAACCCCTTCCCGAAAACGAACTGAATAAAAAGCCATCCTGCCACGCGAAGCGGGGAAAGGGACCGCCCTGTGCAGCAGGGCGTGGAAGGGGCTTCGGCCACAACGGAATTTCACGGCGCAGGTAACGCACGGGCAAGAAGCTCCCTCCACCACCCTTCGGGTGGTCCCCCTCCCCCGCTGCGCGGGGGCGGATAAAACGGAACGTGTCCGGCGCGGCGTGCCCCCCCGTTAAAACGACAGGTTCATGTGGCCGTATTTGAATCCCTTGGGAGGGTCCGGGTCATATTCGACCTGATGGCCGCCGGGATGGTTTGCGGACCAGCCGTTGCAGTGTGCGATCTCATGCTGGCGAATCAGAGCAATCAGGCGGCGATCCGTCTCGTTGCGCGGCAGTGCGATATGGCACACGCCGTTGCTCACCCACGCGCAGCCGCCCGCGGGGCCGTGGCAGGCCTGGATGATGTCCAGCAGCGACAGCCGCTGCTCGATCACCTGACCATGGAAGGGGTGATCGTACGGCGCAGGCGGTTCCACGAGCAGGATCATGCCGGTCGCCTTTCAATGCAGGTAAATGGGGGGAATACTATCGGATAAAGAGATCATGGCGATGCCAAAGTCCGACGGCAACATGGCCGTTTCGATGCGCGGCCGGATTGCTTCGCTTCTTCCCCCGCAACGAGACGACACGCATCGATCACGCCGCCTTGGCGCCCTTCTCCGCGATACCGGCCAGCGCGCGCAGGATTCCGGTTGCGCCTTTGAGCCGTGCCGCAGGCGTTTCCCACTCGTCGAAAAACACGACCTTCATGTCGGGGCGTACTTTTGCGCCAACCGGATGCTTCGCGATGTAAGTGATAAGGCCTTCGGGATTGGGAAACAGGCCGTCGCGGAATGACAGCACCGCGCCCTTCGGGCCGACCTCGATGCGCTCCACGTTGGCGCGGCGGCACAGCGCCTTGATGGCGACGACCTGGAGCAGATATTCGACCTCGACCGGCAGTGGACCGAAACGGTCGACGAGTTCGGCGGCGAAGCCCTCGATCTCGCGGTCGTCCTCGATCTCGGCGAGACGGCGGTAGAGCGCGAGCCGTACCGGCAGGTCCGCGACGTAATCCTCCGGAATGAGCACCGGCGTGCCGATCGCGATCTGCGGCGACCAGCGGTCCGCTGTGGGCGTGCTGATGCCGGCCTTGAGGCTCATCACCGCCTCTTCCAGCATCTGCTGGTAAAGCTCGAAACCCACTTCCTTGATGTGGCCGGACTGCTCGTCGCCGAGAAGGTTGCCGGCGCCGCGGATATCGAGATCGTGCGAAGCGATCTGGAAACCGGCGCCGAGCGTGTCGAGCGACTGCAGCACTTTGAGGCGGCGCTCGGCCTGAGGCGTGATCCGTCGCGCGGCCGGCAGCGTGAGCAGTGCATAGGCGCGGACTTTCGAACGCCCGACGCGGCCGCGCAACTGATAGATCTGCGCCAGCCCGAACATGTCGGCGCGGTGCACGATCAGCGTGTTCGCGGTCGGAATGTCGAGCCCGGATTCGACGATCGTGGTCGAGAGCAGCACGTCGTATTTGCCGTCGTAAAACGCCGCCATGACGTCTTCGAGCGCGGTCGGCGGCATCTGCCCGTGCGCTACAACGACACGCACCTCGGGCACGTTGCTGTCGAGGAAAGCTTTGGTCTCGGCGAGATCCTCGATGCGCGGGCAGACGTAGAACGCCTGGCCGCCGCGATAGCGCTCGCGCAGCAGGGTCTCGCGGACCACAACCGGATCGAATGGCGACACAAACGTGCGCACCGCGAGACGGTCCACCGGCGGCGTGGCGATGATCGACATTTCGCGCACGCCGGAAAGCGCAAGCTGCAGCGTGCGCGGGATCGGCGTGGCAGTGAGCGTCAGTACGTGAACCTCGGCACGCAGCTGCTTGAGCTTTTCCTTGTGCGCGACGCCGAAGTGCTGCTCTTCGTCCACGACGATCAGGCCGAGGTCTCTGAATTTGATCGTCTTGCCGAGAAGCGCGTGGGTGCCGACCACGATGTCGATGTCGCCGTCGGCGAGGCCCTTTTTGGTCTGCGCGAGTTCGGTTGCGGAGACCAGCCGCGAGGCCTGCGCGATCTTGACCGGATAGCCCCGCAGCCTCTCGGAAAACGTCTTGAAGTGTTGACGGGCGAGCAGCGTGGTCGGCACCACGACCGCGACCTGCCTGCCGTTCATCGCGGTGATGAACGCGGCGCGCAATGCCACTTCCGTCTTGCCGAATCCGACGTCCCCGCAGACCAGCCGGTCCATCGGCCGGCCGGAGCCGAGATCGGCGATGACCGCGGCGATCGCAGCCTGCTGGTCGTCGGTTTCCTCGTAGGGGAAGCCGGCGCAGAACTCGTCGTAAAGGCCCGGATCGACCGCAAGCGGCGGCGCTTCGTGCAGTTGCCGCGCGGCCGCGATCTTGATCAGTTCGTTGGCGATTTCGCGGATGCGGTTCTTCATCCGCGCCTTGCGCGTCTGCCAGGCACTGGAGCCCAGCCGGTCCAGTTCGACGCCGGATTCTTCCGAGCCATAACGCGACAGCAGTTCGACGTTCTCGACCGGCAGGAACAGCTTGTCGCCGCCGGCGTAATGGATTTCCAGGCAGTCGTGCGGCGCACCCGCCGCCTCGATCGCGCGCAGGCCGATAAAGCGGCCGATGCCGTGATCGACGTGAACGACGATGTCGCCCGCAGCGAGGCTGGTAGCTTCGGCGATGAAATTGTCGGCGCGCCTCGCGGCGCGGCGCGGGCGAACAAGGCGTTCGCCGAGAATGTCCTCTTCGGTGATCAGCGCTACATCGTCGGTCTCGAAACCCAATTCGATGCCGAGCACCGCCAGCGCGACCTGCGGCCGCGGCAATGCCTGCGCCTGCGGCCACGACGAAACCGGCGTGAGATTGGCGAGGTGGTGTTCGGCCAGCACGTTCGCCATGCGCTCGCGCGAGCCGTCGGTCCACATCGCGATGACGACACGTTTGCCGGAGGCCTGCAGCGCGGCGACGTGCTTCGTCACCGCATCGAACACATTGGCCCCTTCGCTGCGTTCGGCCACGAAATTGTGGCCGGGACGCACCGCGACATCGATCCCGCCCGGCCCCTCCGGTGCCGCGAACGCCGTGATCCGTGCGAGCGCCAGGCGGTCCAGTTGTTCGCGCCATTCAGCTTCGCCGAGATAGAGCCGGTCCGGCGGCAGCGGTTTGTAGGGTGCGCTGCCCGGCTGATCGAGCGCTTCTTTACGTGCCTGGTAATAGTCGGCGATCTGGGCGAGGCGCTCGTGCGCGGCCTCTTCCGCCAGCGGCTCGATCGCGACCGGGCTTCCTTCCAGATAATCGAACACCGTATCGAGGCGCGCGTGGAACAGCGGCAGCCAGTGTTCGATACCGGCGGCGCGGCGGCCTTCGCTGACCGCTTCGTAGAGTACATCGTCGGGCGTGGCGGCGCCGAAGGCGGCGATATAGCCGGTGCGAAACGCCCGGATGGTGTCGGTGGTGAGCTGAAACTCCGCCATCGGGACCAGATCGAGCGCCCGCAGTTCGTCGGTGGTGCGCTGCGTCTCCGGATCGAAACTGCGGACCGATTCCAGCGTGTCGCCGAAAAAGTCGAGCCGCACCGGCGCGTCCATCCCGGGCGCGAACAGATCGACGATGCCGCCGCGTATCGCGTAGTCGCCAGGTTCGCGCACTGTGCCGGCGCGCGTGAAGCCGTTGAGCTCGAGCCATTGCGTGACGCCGGCCATCGGCAGGATGTTTCCCGGCGCGGCCGCCAGCGACTGACGCGCCAGCGTCTCGCGCGGTGGTACCCGCTGGAGCGCAGCATTGACGGTGGTGAGCACGATCGCCGGACGCTCGCGGCCTTTGACCCGGACGAGCCGCGCCAGCGTAGTCATGCGCTGCGCGAGCACGGCCGGATGCGGCGACATGCGGTCGTATGGCAGACAGTCCCACGCCGGAAACTGCATCACCTCGATGTCCGGCGCGAAGAATGCGAGCGCACGGGCCAGCGTCGCCATGCGCGGGCCGTCGCGGCAGATCACCGTGAGGCTGACGGCGGGCGGCGCGGACCCCGCGGCCACCGAGCGCGCGAGGTCTGCGAGCACCAAACCCTCGGCGCCTTCGGCGACGCCGCCAAGAACCAGCGGGCGGCCAGGCACCGGCCGATACGCCTGTGCCTTCGAACGTAATTGTACGGTCACTGGTCCTCCCCGGGGCGCACCCGGCTCGCATCGGCGTGGAACGCGCGGAGCTTCGCCAGCACCGGCGTGTCATAGGGCGGGGGTGGCTGCTCGATCCCGCTGACCCAGGCATAAAGTTCGGCGTTGGTCGCCTCGATCAGCCGTTCGAAATCGTCGAGACCCGCGGCATCGAACACTTCGATATGCGCGTCGGCGAACCGGCCGACGATCAGGTCGGTTTCGCGCACCCCGCGACGCCATGCGCGGAACAAAATCCGCCGCCGCCGCTCGTCCAGTCCCTCGCTCGATCGCCCGGTCATTGTGATAATCCGACGTGCAAATCCGCCTTGAAAGCGAACGCCAAAAGCCCGGACGCGGCCGGGCGAGGGGTATATAGAGGGCAAGGCAGACGATGTCAGCAGCGGGACACAAAATCTCCGCGTCATTGACCCGTGCCGGCAACACGGTACAGGCCGGTTGCGTCGGCCCGGCGCCGGACTGAACGGAACCGCCGATGCGCCCGCCGGTGCTCAATCCGCTGTTCGCGCCGCTTTCCACGCTTCCCGGTATCGGGCCGAAGCTGGAGAAGCTGTTCGCTCGCCTGCTCGGCCGCGACGCCGGGCCGCCGCGGATGATCGATATTCTGCTCCACCTGCCGGCGGGCTATGTAGACCGGCGGCTGCAGCCGAAACTGTCCGAAGTCACACCCGACGCCGTGGTGACGGTCGCGGTCACCGTCGACCGCCATCGGCCGTCGCCCCCAAACCGGCCACGCGCGCCATACAACATCGAGGCGCACGACGAGACCGGCACGCTGACCATCACCTATTTCAATGCCCGCAGGGATTATCTGGAAAAACTGCTGCCCGAGGGCGAGAAGCGCTACGTCTCGGGCACCGCGACGTTCTACGACGGGCACCTCCAGATGCTGCATCCCGATCTTGTGGTCGATGCGGGCGGTTTCTCGAAGCTGCCGCTGATCGACCCGGTTTATCCGCTGACCGAAGGACTGCACGCAAAGCAGGTGCGCCGGGCGATCGATCTTGCGCTCGACCGGATTCCCGATTTGCCGGAATGGCAGGACGCGGCCTGGCTCGCGCGACAGGGCTTTCCGGGGTTCGCCGAAGCCCTGCGGACCGTCCACCGCCCGGCGAACCCCACTGTTCTCGAGCCGCAGGGCCCCGCGTGGTCACGGCTGGCCTACGACGAACTCCTTGCCGGCCAGCTTGCGCTTGCACTGCTGCGCGCGCACATGCGCGTGCGCGCCGGCCGTGGCACCGCCGCCGAAGGGCGGCTGCGTGCGCGGATCGTTGCCGCCCTGCCCTATTCGCTCACGCCGTCGCAGGAGCGCGCGGTGGCAGACATCATCGCCGACCTTGCCCAGCCCAATCGCATGCTGCGGCTGCTCCACGGCGATGTCGGCTCGGGCAAAACTGTAGTTGCGCTGCTCGCGGCTGCGACCGTGATCGAAGCGGGACGGCAGGCCGCGATCATGGCACCAACAGAAATTCTGGCGCGGCAGCATTTCGCCACTATCGAGAAACTGGCGGCCGCCGCTGACATCCGCATTGCAATCCTCACCGGCCGCGACCGCGGCCGCGACCGCGCGGAAATCCTGTCGGCGCTCGCCGCCGGCGAAATCGACATTATCGTCGGCACGCACGCGCTGTTTCAGGACGATGTCGCGTTCCACGATCTCGCGCTTGCGGTCATCGACGAGCAGCACCGCTTCGGCGTCCACCAGCGCCTCGCTTTGGCGCGCAAGGGCGAGGCGGTCGATCTCCTGGTGCTGACAGCGACCCCGATTCCCCGCACCCTCGTGCTGACGTACTTCGGCGACATGGACATTTCCGAACTGCGGGAAAAGCCCGCCGGGCGCCAGAAGATCGACACGCGCGCTTTGCCGGTGGAGCGGCTTGGCGAAGTGATCGACGCCGTTGCGCGCGCCCTCGACGACGGCCGCCGGGTGTATTGGGTCTGCCCGCTGGTCGAGGAATCCGAGACCGTCGATCTTGCTGCGGCCGAGGACCGCTATGAGGCGCTGAAGCAGCGCTTCGGCGACGCCGTCGAACTCGTACACGGACGCATGCGCGCGGCCGCAAAGGATCGCGCAATGGCGCGTTTCGCGCAGGGAGCCGCGCGCATCCTCGTGGCGACCACCGTGATCGAGGTCGGCGTCGACGTGCCGGAAGCGAGCGTCATGGTGATCGAGCACGCCGAGCGGTTCGGGCTGGCGCAGCTTCATCAGTTGCGCGGGCGCGTCGGACGCGGTGCCGACCGCTCGATCTGCCTGCTGCTTTACAAGGGCCCGCTCGGCGAAACCGCGAAATCGCGGCTCGCGATCCTGCGCGAGACCGACGACGGGTTCCGCATCGCCGAAGAGGATTTGCGCCTGCGTGGCGAAGGCGACGTTCTCGGCACCCGGCAAAGCGGCATGCCGGGTTTCCGGGTTGCCCGGCTCGATGTTCACGGCGGTCTTTTGAGCGCGGCCCGCGAGGATGCCGCGCTCGTGCTTAATCGCGACCCGAAGCTCGCCTCGCCGCGCGGCGCGGCGTTGCGCCAGCTGCTTTATCTGTTCGCACGCGATGAGGCCGTCAGGCTGCCGGGCGCGGGTTGACCGCGCCCATATCGCGCCTGCAACGCCCGGTCAGGCCGGCGAACGGGCCCAGCCGTCCACGCCGCCGAGCGGATCGGGGCCGAAGCGGTTCGGACCCGTAGTGCCTTTCATGCAGTACCAGATGATCAGGATGATCGCGCCGACGAGGGGAATGAGGCCAAGCAGGATCCACCAGCCGCTGCGGTCGAGATCGTGCAGACGGCGTACGGCCACTGCGATTCCCGGCAGCAGGACCGCGAGACTGAACAGCGGGTATATCGCGGTTATTCCAAGTACGGCGTCGATAATTTCCGCAACGATCGCGCCGATAAAATAGAACAGAATCCAGTACCAGTATTCCGAGCGGCTCGCCCTGCCCGAGAAGCCCACATAGTTCGAGAAGCCCGACGAAATCGCCTGTCCGAAACCCATAGCCATCCCCCCTGTGCCATTCTGTCGCGACATATAAAGGATCGGCCGGCAAAACGAAACACACGTTCCGCTACACGGCTGGGCTTGTTTCCGCCTTGCGCGCCGCCTGGGCGGCGCGGGCCGTGGCCGCGAGAGCCGCGAGCCTGTCCTGCGGATCGCTGCCCGGCTGGATGATGCCGGCCGAAATCAGCAGCGTCATCGCCTGCTCGACGGTGATGTCCAGATCAATCACGTCCCGCCGCGGCACATAAAAGAAAAAGCCGGTGGTCGGATTCGGTGTGCAGGGCAAAAACGCCGAGACATGCTCGGTCGCGGGAAGCCGTTCCGAAATCTGCGCGGTCGGCGGCTGCGTCAGAAATACGAGCGACCACATCCCCGGGGAAGGAAACTCCACCAGTCCGACATTCCGGAAGCTCGATTCCGAATTCGAGAACAGCGTCTGGAATATCTGCTTAACGGTGCGGTAGATCGGCCGCACGATCGGCATCCGGTGCAGGAAGCCCTCGCCGAAATCGACCAGCCGGCTGCCGACGAAATTCGCCGTCAGGAATCCGAGCAGCGTGCAGGTGACGAAGGCGATGATCAGACCGAAGCCCGGAATGTTGATCGGCAGGTAGGTTTCCGGACGGTACGCCACCGGGATCAGCGGCCGCACCAGGTTGTCGACCCAGGTGACGAACCACCAGATCAGCCAGATCGTGACCGCAACCGGGCCGACCACGATCAGACCGGTCAGGAAATAATTGCGTATGCGGCTCACAAGACCGCCTGGCCTGGCTGGGCTCGGCACTGTTCCACCGCTCTGGTTGCTGTCATCGGCCATTCAACTTCAATTCGTGATGCGTCCCGCCTGCACCTATACAGTGGCACGGGCATCCTGAGCCAGTGTGACGAACGACCGGCCGAGTTTATTCCACTGTCACCGACTTCGCCAGATTGCGCGGCTGGTCCACGTCGGTGCCCAAACTCACGGCGGTATGATAGGCGATGAGCTGAACCGGCACGGCATAGACCAGCGGCGTGACCGCAGCCGGCATCGTCGGCAGCGTCAGCGTAACCACCGACCGGGAAGCTGCCGCAGCCGCACCTCTGGCGTCTGTCACCAGAATCAGGCGCCCGCCGCGCGCGGCGACCTCCTGCATGTTCGAGACCGTCTTGTCGAACACGCCGTCGTACGGTGCAATCACGATCACCGGCATGTCTTCGTCGATCAGCGCGATCGGCCCGTGCTTGAGTTCGCCAGCGGCGTAACCTTCGGCGTGAATGTAGGAAATTTCCTTCAGCTTGAGCGCACCTTCGAGCGCGATCGGATAGCTGGTGCCGCGGCCGAGATAAAGCACGTCGCGGCTTTTTCCGAGATCGCGCGCAAGATGCTCGATCTGCGGTTCGAGTGCGAGCGCCTCGGTGATATGCCGCGGCACTTCGATCAGCGCCTGAACGAGTTCCTCTTCCGCGCCATCGGACAGGACGCCGCGCGCCCGGCCGGCGGCAATCGCCAGCGCGGCAAGCGCCGCAAGCTGACAGGTGAAAGCCTTGGTCGAGGCAACGCCGATTTCCGGTCCGGCGAGCGTCGGCATCACGATGTCGCTCTCGCGGGCGATGCTCGATGTCGGCACATTGACGATCGAGAGGACGTGCTGCCGGTGTGCACGCGCATAGCGCAGCGACGCGAGCGTATCGGCGGTCTCGCCGGACTGCGACACGAAGATCGCAAGCGAGCCCGGATCCAGCGGGGCTTCGCGGTAGCGAAACTCGGACGCGATATCGACATCGACCTGCAGACCGGCGAAGCGCTCGAACCAGTAGCGCGCCACCATGCCGGCATAATAGGCGGTCCCGCAGGCCGCGATCGAAATGCGGTTGAGCGCGCGGAAATCGAACGGCAGCACCATCGGCAGATCGACGCGCCGGCCGATCATGTCGAGATAATGCGAGAGCGTGTGACCGACGACCTCCGGCTGCTCGTAAATTTCCTTTGCCATGAAATGGCGGTGGTTGCCCTTGTCGAGCAGCATCACCGAGGCGTTTGACTTGAGCACCTCACGGTGAACCAGCGCGCCGCCTGCGTCGTGAATTTCCGCGCCGTGGCGACTGATCACCGCGCAGTCGCCCTCTTCCAGATAGCTCACGGTGTCGGTGAACGGCGCGAGCGCAATCGCGTCCGAGCCGATGAACATCGCATCGTCGCCGAAGCCGACCGCGAGCGGCGAGCCTTTACGCGCGCCGATCAGCAAATCCTCTTCGCCGGAGAACAGAAACGCGAGAGCGAACGCACCGCGCAGCCGCGGCAATGCTGCTTCGACCGCCTCAAACGGTGACAGTCCGCTTCTGATGTTCTCGCTGACCAGATGGGCGACCACTTCGGTATCGGTGTCGGTCGTGAATTTCGCGCCGTGCGCTTCAAGTTCGCGACGCAGCTCGCTGAAATTCTCGATGATGCCGTTATGAACCACCGCGAGCCGTTCGGTGGCGTGCGGATGCGCGTTGTTCTCGGTCGGCCGGCCGTGCGTCGCCCAGCGGGTGTGGCCGATGCCGATGGTTCCGGCCAGCGGTTCGCGCGACAGTTTTTGTTCGAGATTTCTGAGCTTGCCCTCGGCGCGCCTGCGCGTCAGCACGCCGTGTTCCAGCGTGGCGACACCCGCTGAATCATAGCCGCGGTATTCGAGGCGCCTGAGCGCATCGATGAGAAGCGGCGCAACCGGTTCGCCGCCGATGATCCCGACAATGCCGCACATTCCTGTGGATGGTCTCCCAGGCCGCCGACCGCGGCGGAACCCCATGGTCCCTCACCGTTAAGGCGCGATCTTAGCTGATGCCAAATAAAAAAACGTTTCGTCCGGTAACACCGTTAAGCCGCCCGGAACCCGCAAATTCTTGGCAAACATGCCAAATCCGCGGCGTCACTTTCCGGAATCGGACTTCTTTTTGCCGAGCGACTTGAGATCGCGCAGCCGCGCCGCGCCGTTTTCCTTAACGACCTGGCGGGCACGCCCCAGCGCAAGCGCGCCCGGCGGCACGTTTTTCGTGATCACCGAACCGGAGCCGACATAGGCCCCGGCGCCGATTTCCACCGGCGCCACCAGCGCCGAATTGGAGCCGATGAACGCTTCGCTGCCGATCGTGGTGCGGTACTTTTCGGCGCCGTCGTAATTGCAGGTGATGGTACCAGCGCCGATGTTGGCATTCGCGCCAACCACCGCGTCGCCGATATAGCTGAGATGATTGGCCTTGGCGCCGGCCTCGATCGAGGCTTCCTTGACCTCGACGAAATTGCCGACGCGGGCGCGCTCGCCGATCCGCGTGCCTGGCCGCAGCCGGGCGAACGGCCCGATCGAGGCTGCCTTGCCGATATGGGCGCCCGCCAGGTGCGAGAAGGCGTGGATCACTGCACCGTCTTCCACCGTCACTTTCTCGCCGAATATCACATAGGGTTCGACCACCACATCCTTGCCGAATTTGGTGTCGGCGCTCAGGAACACCGTCTCCGGCGCGACGAGCGTAACGCCCGCGTCAAGCGCCGCCCTGCGCAAACGCTGCTGCGCGACCGCTTCGGCTTCGGCGAGCTGGCTTTTGGTATTGATGCCGCGCACGTCGTCCTCCTCGACTTCGACCGCGACGGCACGAAGCTTCATGCTGCGCGCGGTCTCGACCGCATCGGTCAGATAAAACTCTTTCTTGCTGTTGCGATCTCCGATCCGCTCGAGGATCGCAAACGCGTTTGCGCCGGCGAGCGCCATGATGCCGCCGTTACACAGATCAATGGCCTTTTCGGCGGCGCTCGCGTCGGCCTCTTCGCGAATGGCGATCAGTTCGTCGTCGGCGACGATGAGCCGTCCGTAGCCTGAGGAATCGGCCGGCCGGAAGCCGAGAACGGCGACAGCGGCGCCTTTCGCCAATGGGGCCCGCAAGCGCGCCAGCGTCTGCGGGCGGATCAGCGGCGTATCGCCGTAAACAATCAGAATGTCGTCGGTGCGGCGTTCGATCGCCGGCTTCGCCGCCAGCACCGCGTGGGCGGTTCCCCGGCGCTCATGCTGCACGAAGCACGCGGCATCCGACAGAACGCGACGCGCTTCCGCGACGACGGCGTCCTGTCCCGGGCCAATGACGACGGCGGTCGCGGTCACGCCGGCATCGGCAACCGCGTGAAGCACGTGAGCGAGCAGCGAACGCCCGGCGACCGCATGCAGCACCTTGGGCAGGGTCGAACGCATGCGGGTGCCCTCGCCGGCCGCGAGCACGATCGCAAGACAGGTCCGTGCCGTTCCTTCGGACATACCGAAAACCTCCGCGGCGCTCTCTTAGCCGAGGCGGGCGGTCGCTGAAAGTCACGATCCGTATGCGTTCCGTCAGCGCGGATCGCGACGAAAGCGATTTGGGCCCCCGTCAACGACGCGAGCGGTCGGGGGAATCTGCTATTTTACCTCCGATTCGCCGCAAGGTGCCCGGAGCGACTGCATGGTTGCTGGAGCGCGAAATGCGAACGCGGCTCCGAAGCGGACCGCGCCAGGCCGGACTTTGACAATGCAGCAGTTTCGGCAGCTTGCCTTCTGGGGCGCAGTCGCGGCCGGTGCGCTTTTTCTCGCCATCCTTGCCGGCCGGAGCGATACCGGCTTGCAGCGGGCCGCGACCACGTTCGCATCTTTGGGCGGAACCCCGCCGGCGCCACTTCGCCCGGCACTGGCACCGGCGCAGATCGCGCCCTCACCGCCGCGGCCTTCGGACGCAGAGATTGCGATGCGCCAGCTTGCGCAGGCGGTCCGCGGACTCAACGAGGACCGCGATCGCATCCTCACGCGGCTCACCTCGGTCGAGCATCATATCGACGACATGACGGGCTCGATCACGAAGCAGATCGACGCGGTGAAAACGGCGGCGACCGCAGCAGCCGCCCGCGATGCTTCGTCCGCTGCGGAATGGCCCAGCGGTGAATCGCCGCCGGTGCCAACCGCACCCATGACCATTGCGGCCGTGGCGGCGACCGCCGCTCCGCCGCCCGCCCCTGCCCCGGATACCCAGTCACAGGCGGATGCGGAAAGCCCTGACACTCCAGTTGCCTCCGGGCCAGTTGCCGCTCCGCCTGCAAAACCGGCGCCGGCAGTTCCGCCATTGCCGCCGGACAGGATCGCCAATGAACTGCCGGTAGCCTACGGTGCCGATATAGCGGGCGCTCCCTCGATGAAGGCGCTGCACGAGCGCTGGGCTGCGCTCTCCAAAGCGTATCCCCAACTTTTCGCGGGGCTGACGCCGCTGGTCACGATGCGCGACAATTCGAAAGCGACCAAGATCTCGTTGCGGCTCGTGGTTGGGCCGTTCGCCAGCGCCGACCAGGCGGAACAGCTGTGCGTGACCTTGTCGGCAATGCGGATGGCGTGTCAGCCGACCATGTTCGACGGCGTCCATCTCGCGCTGCGATGACCGCCGCACTATGATGCGTGCATGACCATGCCGCGCGCCCTGTTCCAGCCGACCGCACGCCAGACCAACTGGCTCCTGGTGATCGCCTTCGCCGCGTTGGGCGAGGCGCTTTATCTGCGATACGCCGCGTTCGAGAACAGCACCGTGTCGCTTGCCTGTCAGGCCGGGCTCGGCACCTGGCTATGCGCCACGATGCGGCTCACGGCCACGCTGTTCAATTACGAAGTCTTCGGCGGGGTCGCGCTGCTGGCGGCCCTGGTCAATCTGTTGCGACCGTCGGTCGTCATTTTCGCGGTTGCGCTCGCCGCTGCGGCCCTCGGCGTTGTACTGCACAATGCCGATCTGTCGGCACTCGCCGCCGGGGTCCTTATCCTGAGTTTTGCGCGTCCCGCACCCGCACGAGAATGAAGGCGAGCGCTACGGCGCCGGCGCAGAACCATACCGCCTGCCAGTTCGCGAAACTTTCGTCGAAGACGATATAGACGGCCGAAACCACCAGTACAGTGGCCGCGGCGATCCCGGCGAAGGTTCGCGGTCCGCCGGCACGCGTGGTGGCAAACAGCACAAACAGATACGGCACCACGGCCGCGGTGAGCGGCGCGAACGGAATGTCCCGATAGCGCGGGTCGAAAACCAGACCGACCGCGGCTTCGAGCGCGACAAGCATCAGCGTCATCATCGTGCCGCCCAGCGCCCAGGCAAGCGCGTCAAGCGGCTGGCCGCGCCGGCCCAGCAGCGAGGCGAATGCAGGCACCGGCCGCCGCGCCGTAAAGGCCGCCGCGCAGACGATTGGGGCCGCGACCGCGACCGCGGCGAAGGCCAGTGACCGCAGCCAGCTCCCGGGGCTGAAGCTTTCGACCAGCACCGATTCGACGGTCCAGCCGATCAGCACGCCGGGAATCAAGGCGAGCGCGGCGATCCACGGCCATGTCGAAGCGGGCAGACTCCTGCCCCGTCCTCCCGCAAACGCGCCCCCGAACGTCAGCGCGGCAAGCACGATGCCCGCCAGCGCCTGCGCCAGCCAGTGCGGATGGTCCGAGACGCCGCCGCCGGAGCCGAATTTCAGCCCGCCGTTCCCGCGATCGATGATGCCCCAATAGCCGCCGACAGTGCCTTCGAGGGCGCGCTTCCACGGCTGGTCGAACGCCTCGATTATATTGACCCGGAAATTTTCGCGTTCCGCCAGCGCCAGCGTCTCGATGATGGCACGCGCCTGATTCGAATTGGACGGCCGCGCCGCCTCGCGCATCCGTCCGGCGCTCGGCCAGCCGAACTCACCGATGACGATTTCCTTGCCCGGGAAGGCGGCCGCCACTTTGGCCCGAATGGCGGCGACGTGGGCCGCAGCACGAACCGCCGGGATCGGAAAATCTTCCCAGTACGGCAGGATGTGGACGGTGACGAAATCGACCGCGCTCTGAACGTCGGGATTGCGCAGCCAAAACTCCCACACATCGGCATACGTGACCGGCACCGACACGTGCGCCTTCACCTCACGAATGACCCCGATCAGATCGGCGGCCGTCATTTCTCCCCGCAGGAGCACTTCGTTGCCGACGACGATGGCCGTGATCACATCGGGATAGGCTTTGGCATAGGCGATCGTCGCTTCGACCTGCCGCCGGGTCCGTTCGGGATCGCCGGAAACCCATATCCCGTGGAGCACCTTGAGCCCGTAACGCCGCGCGCTTTTGAGGACATCGTCGCGTCCGTCCTCCACCGAATAGGTCCGGATGCAGCCGGTGTATTTCGCGGCCAGCGCGAGGTCCTCGTCGATCTGCCACGGCTCGACCCGGGTGCCTTCGACCAGCGGGTTCTGCGCGCCGCGAAACGGCGCATACGACAGGCAATAGAATTTCTCGGCGGGCGGCCGCGACAGGCCAAGGTCAACCGGTGCCCCGAGCCACCACCACGCGAGCAGAATCAAAAGCGCGGTGAGCGCAAATGACGCAAGCCGAGCGACAGTGGCGGAGGGGCTTCGAAAACGGGACACCTCCTGCCATTAACCCTGCAAACGCGTCGTGCCAAGTCTCGCGGCAGGATCGAGTGCGCGCCTCGCGATCCACGCTGGACAAAACGGTGCACTTGCGCTGTTGTCTCGAGCGGCGGCACCGGCGCAATGCCATAACGGCGGCACAATCGGGCGGCTTTGGAAACGTCTTCTGCTCCAACCGGTTAACAACACCAACGGCTCGCGAATCCTCGTCGGCTTACAAAACCAAAGTGACCATGCTCCACCGTTTGTTCAGCGTCGCCGGCGGGCTTGGTGTCGCGCTGTGGCTTGCCTCGGCCGCGATCACCCCGCTAGTTCCGTCCGCCTTCGCCCAGACCAGTGAAACCAAACCCGCCGAGAAGCCCTCCTCTGCAACGCCGGAAGCCGGCAAAGATCCCCAGAAGGTCGACGAATTTGCGGAGGCGCAGCATGCCATTACCGGGCCGGCCGGCAACCCGGAATGCGTGTGGCTCGGCCGTCGCGTCGTGAGCCTGCTCTGGCGGGACGATCTCGACACCGCCTTCCGCCATTTGGACCTCTACGACCGCTTTGGCTGCCCGGCGGCGCATATCCAGTCGTCGTTCCGTTGCCTGATTCTGCATGGAAGCAACATCGACCCGAAGGCGGCCGACAGCCTCAATGGCCGCATCCAGGCCTGCTGGATCAGTCCGGAAGCGCCGGTTATGCCGCCCCCACCACCCGCCCCAGCTGCGGCAGCCCCGACCAACGCCAACCACTGAGCGCCGGCCCAGGCGTCCTGAGCAAACAATCTGCCGAATAAAGTTGCAGACCAAACAACGCTGTCTTGAATTTGCCACTTGCGAGGGCTAATTCTGATGGTGCCGCTCAAGTTTGCTTCAGTATCGATGTCGAACATCGGGGTTGGGTTCGACCTCTGCCTCATCGCCCCGCGTGGTTGAAATAAGATGCGGACCGTCGTCGCCGTGCTCGCGCTTGTAGCGTGCGTGCATGCCGGCCTGTGGGCTTCGCTACGAACTAAAGAAACGGCTCCGGATTTTACCGGCCAGCTTGCCAGTATTTCCTACGCGCCATTCGTCGACTCCCAGCATCCCGACTGGGGGGAGCGCCCGACCGCCGAGCAGATCCGCGCCGACCTCAAGGCCATCGCGCCCTATACGCGCGCCATCCGCACCTATTCCTCGACCGGCGGCGCCGAACTGGTCCCGCCCATCGCCGCCGAATTCGGCCTCAAGGTCACCGTCGGCGCCTGGATCGACAAGAACAAGGAGCGTAACGAGCGCGAAATCCGCTCCGCGCTCGACCTTGCCCGGCATAACAGCAACGTCAACGCCATCGTGGTCGGTAACGAGACCATGTTGCGGACGGAAACCAGCCTGGACGACCTTATCAAGATCATCCAGCGTGTGAAGAGATCGAGCCCGGTCCCTGTCACGACTGGCGAAATCTGGTCGGCGTGGGTCGATCACCCGGAGCTTGCCTCGTCGGTCGACTTCATCGCTGCGCACATCCTGCCCTACTGGTCCGGCACTGACCCGGCCAAGGCGGTCGATGAATCCATTGCAATTTACGACCAGCTTCGCCGCCTGCACCCCGGCAAGCGCATCGTGATTGCCGAATTCGGCTGGCCCAGCGCCGGCTATAACTTCCATGGCGCGACCCCGGGCCGGATCGAGCAGGCGGCCATCATTCGGGACTTCGTCACCCGCGCGGAGGCCTATGGCATCGACTACAACGTGATCGAGTCGATCGATCAGCCGTGGAAGACGGCGGAAGGCGGTGTCGGGCCCTACTGGGGGTACCTTGACGCCTCGCGCCAGCCCAAATTCTCCTGGACCGGCCCCATCACCGATCCCGATTACATCAAGCGTGCCGGCCTTGCCGTCCTGCTCGGGCTGCTGCTGTCCCTGCCGATCCTCGCCATCGGCGGGGTCACCGCCCCACAGGCGCTTATTCTCTCGGGCGCGGCCAATGCAGTCGGCGCCTGGTGCGCGGCCATCGTGGCGTTCTGGAAGGGCCACTACTTCGTCCCCGGGGCCGCGTTTGCGCTCGGACTCGGTCTGGTTCTGCTCGTTCCGCTCGCGGTCATCGCACTCGCGCGGATAGAGGAAATAGCGGCCATCGCATTCGGCCGCGCGCCGAGGCGGCTTGCCAGTTCGCCGCCGCTCGTCCCCGAAGGCTACGCGCCCAAAGTATCGATCCACATTCCGGCCTGCCGCGAGCCGCCTGAGATGCTCAAGGCTACCCTCAACGCCGTGGCGGCCCTTGACTATCCGAATCTGGAATGCGTGGTCGTGCTCAACAACACGCCCGATCCGGCGATGTGGCGACCGGTCGAAGAGCATTGCCGGACGCTCGGTGACCGGTTCAAATTCCTCAACATTGAAAAGCTTGAGGGTTTCAAGGCGGGCGCGCTGCGGCTCGCGCTCGAGCACACCGCTCCGGACGCGGAAATCATCGGCTGCATCGACGCCGATTACGTGGTCGAACCCGGCTGGCTGAAGGATCTGGTGCCGTTATTCTCCGATCCCCGCGTCGGGATCGTGCAATCGCCGCAGGACCATCGCGACGCCGGCCGTTCGCCGATGCATCTTGCCATGAACGCCGAATATGCCGGATTCTTCGATATCGGCATGGTGCAGCGTAACGAGGCTAACGCGATCATCGTGCACGGCACGATGTGCCTGATCCGGCGCGCCGCCATCGAAAGCGCGGGCGGCTGGTCGAGCGAAACCATCGTCGAAGACAGCGATCTCGGCCTCTCGATCCTGCAAGACGGCTGGCTCGCGCATTATACCCGGCGCCGGTACGGCTACGGGCTGCTGCCGGACACGTTTGAGTCGTTCAAGCGCCAGCGGCAGCGATGGGCATTCGGCGGCTTCCAGCTGGTGCGCAAGCACTGGCGGCACATGCTGCCGTGGAGCGATACGCTCTCGCGCGAGCAGAAGCGCGAATACGGCCTTGGCTGGCTCAACTGGCTTGGCGCCGAGAGCGTCGGCGTTGTCGTCGCGATCCTCAACATCCTGTGGGTGCCGGTGGTCGCATTCCTCACCATCGCCGTGCCGGACCAGATTCTCACCGTGCCGATCCTCGCCTCGTTCGCGGTATCGGTCGCCCACTTCATGGCGCTTTACCGCCTTCGGGTCCGCGTCCCGGTCAGTCACATGCTGGGCGCGGTCTGCGCGGCAATGTCGATGCAATGGACGGTGGCGCAGGCCGTCGGCTCGGGCCTTCTCAAAGAGCGCCTTCCGTTCCTGCGGACGGCCAAGGGTGGCGCAACCCGAAAGGGCGACTTCCCGGCTTTCTGGGAAGCCATCCTCGCCGCGCTCCTGATCCTCGGCGCGCTGACGCTTGTCGTCACAAACTACAAGCAGGTGCGCGAGATCAACATTTTTGCCGCGGTCCTGATGGTGCAGAGCCTGCCGTTCCTGATGGCGGTTGCCATCGCGGCGATGGAAGGCACGCGCTTTAACTCTTTTGCCTGGTGGCGCGCGGCCGAAGCACGCGCGATGGAGTTGCTGCCACGCTCGAAGACCATCGCCGAAGCGCCGAAGCTGCCTGGAGAAAACCGCGTCGAGGCCGCGCAGTAAGCGCGGCTTCGCCATCGACTATCCGGCCAGCGCGGTCTCCGCGAGCCTCACCCAGTACGACGTCCCGAGCGGGATCGCCTCGTCGTTGAAATCGTAGGCCGGATGGTGAAGGCCGGCGCTGTCGCCATTGCCAAGGTAGATGAACGCGCCGGGCCGCTCCATCAACATGTAGGCGAAGTCTTCCGCGCCCATCATCGGCGGAGCATTGGTGTTGACCCGGTCCCTGCCGGCAATCTCGCCCGCGACCGACGCCGCGAACGCGGTCTGGCCTTCGTCGTTGACGAGGACAGGATATCCGGACGAGTAGCTCACCTCGGCTTTGGCGCCATAGGTTTTGGCAGTGCCTTCCACGACCTCCCTCACCCGCCTCTCGATGAGCTTGCGCACTTCCGGAGACAGGCTGCGCGCGGTGCCGCGCAGCAGCGCGTGCTGCGGAATGACATTTTCCGCCCGTCCGGCCTGGAACACGCAGATCGAAATTACGGCCGCCTGGAGCGGATCGACATTGCGCGACACAATCGACTGAAGCTGATTGACGATCTGGGCACCCACCAGGACCGTATCGACCCCGGAATGCGGCCAGGCCGCATGCGCGCCCACCCCTTCGAGCCTGATCGAAATGGAATCCGTCGATGCCATCATCGGGCCGGAACGGATTGCAAATTCACCGACCGGCAGGCCGGGATAATTGTGCATTCCGAAGACCTGGCCGATGCCGAAGCGGTCGAGCAGGCCGTCGCGGATCATGGCGCGTGCTCCGGCCCCGCCCTCCTCCGCCGGCTGAAAGATCACGACGGCCGTACCTGCGAAGTTACGGGTTTCGGCGAGGTATTTGGCCGCGCCCAGCAGCATCGCGGTATGGCCGTCATGGCCGCAGGCGTGCATCTTGCCCGGCACCGTCGAGCTGTACGACAGCCCGGTCGCCTCATCGATCGGGAGAGCGTCCATGTCGGCCCGCAGGCCGACCGCCCTGTTTCCGGGTTTGCGGCCCCGGATGACGCCGACAACGCCGGTGCGCCCGATTCCGGGCACGACCTCGTCGCAGCCGAAGCTCCGGAGCTTCTCCGCGACCGAGGCCGCGGTCCTGTGCACGTCGTAAAGCAGTTCAGGGTTGGCGTGGATGTCACGGCGCCATTCCGTGATTTCGCCATGCAAGTCGGCGACGCGATTGACGATCGGCATGTGCTGGCCTTCGCAAATTGTTGCCCGCCGCCGGCGCTTGCTGCCATGGACCGGGGGTGCAAGGATCAGACGGGCTTCATCGAAGGCTGTCAACATGCCCTCCGCCGATCTGCCGCTGGCGTCCTGTTGTGAATTCGCTTCCGGCGATTTCGAGGCCATGCACCACCGGCTGGGCGCGCTGCTCAAGCCGCATCGCATGCGGCGGCTTTCGAACGTTCCGGTATCAGGTCTGATCTGCCGCGCACGGCTCAGGCGCGTATCGATCAACCTGATGCGCATCGGACCAGCCGTGGACGTCTGGCCCGGCAGACTCGAGAAATTTTTCCTCGTCCAGATACCGGTGCACGGCGCAGTCCAGATCACGCTCGGGGAAAGCCGCATCCTGTCCGAAGGCGCGATGGCGGCGGTGATCTCGCCCGGCGAACCGCTCCACGTCCGCTGGTCCGACAACTGCACCCAGATGATTTTGCAAATACCGCGCGAGATCATGGAAGCCCGGCTTGCCGGGCGCGTGGGCGAGCGTCCGCGCGGCGGATTGAAATTCCAGACCGCTTTCGACCTCAGCCGGCCGGCCGGGCGGGAATGGCGACAACTGCTCGATTTCACGGTGCGGACGGTTGACAGCGGTGGGCCGTTTTCCCGCGAGCCGCTTTGCTCGGAACTGGAAGACCTGCTGCTCTCCGCGCTGCTGGCCGCGCAGCCGCACACTCACGCCGCGGAGCCGGGCGACGGCCGCAACGCCGTTCCCTATTACGTCCTGCGTGCGGAGCGGGAGATGCAGGAACACCTGGCGGAGCCTCTGAGGGTCAGCGCTCTCGCCGCCGCCGCCGGAGTAAGCGAGCGAACCCTGCATGACGGCTTTCGCCGGTTTCGCGCCACCACCCCGATGGGCAGGCTGCTGGCGCTGCGGCTTGCCACGGCACGCCGGCGCCTGCGGGACGCGCCGGCGCATGTTACTGTCGCCGCTGTCGCGGCTGAAGTCGGATGCTTTCAATTCGGCCGCTTTGCGGGAAAGTACTACGAGGCGTTTGGCGAACTGCCTTCGGAGACGTTGCGCGCAGCCCACCACTCCAGCGATCTCAATGCGCCCAGTGTTCGATGATCTTGCGCGCGGTGCGCCGGCCGATCGCGAGGGCGCCGCCGGTGGTCGCGTTGCCGAGATAATCGCCGACATAGTAGATGTTTTTCGGACCTGCCTCCTGCGCCGACAATAGCGCCCGCACCTTGCGCGCCTGCCCGGTGGGGAAGCTGGCGATGATGTAGTCGCGGTGCATTTCGTGGACGTCCTTGAGGTCCTGTTCGAGTGACGGATAAATCTGCTTCGCCCAATGGCGCGCCACCCGGTCGAGGTTCGAGCCGTCCCTGTCGAGGTAATGCCGCTGGCGGTCCGGCGCGAGCACCAGCCACAGCCGCGGCGGATCGCCGGGCCGCTCAGAGCCGGGAAAGGTCTTGATGAAGGAGATCGGGGTCTGGTGCCGGCGGGTATGGAAGGTGCGGATGTCGAATTCGGTCGCGGGCTTCGACTTCAGTTCGTACGCGACCATGGCGTATTGCGCGTACGGCACATCGGCGAAAAACGCCTTCTCCCACGGTGTCTGATCGGCGATCACGCCGGACACCGCGTTGCCCGGCAGCGCGCACACGACAATGTCGGCGGCGAGCTTCTGCCGGCCCTCCGGACCCTCACAGATGACGTTGCGGCCAACACAGTCGTCGCCGAGTTCGACCGCGTGCACCCGCGTGTTCAACTTCACGTCGAGCCTGTCGGCGAGCGCCTGGGTGAGCGTGCCGAACCCGCTCGTGAACGTATAGGACGGCCGGTTCCGGACGTGCGGATAGATCATCAGGAAATAGGCCTTCGAAGCCTGCTCCACGTCCCATGCCCACAGGTTCCGGTAGACGACGGCGACGACGTTCTCCAGGAAATCGGCACCGACCTTCCGCGTGAGATATTCGGCCATGCTCTCGTCGTCGAATTGCACGGCCGTATGCACTAGGCAGGGATCGACGGTGCGGCGCGCACGGAGGAAATCCGGGATCAGCGTGGCGAGCCGCAGCCGCGATCCCGCGCTCAGGGCCGGATGCCTGAGCATGCCGAAGGTCTGGTTGAAGTCGAGCGCGTACGTTTCCCTTGTATTGTTGGCAAAACCGCTGCCCATCTTCGGGTAGGGCATCAAACGGTCGCTCAGGCCGACCTCGGCGATGATGTCCCACATGTCGGCGTAGAAGCGGAACAGCCCGGTGGCGCCGGTATATTTCATGAAGGCGCCTTCCATCTTCTCGGCCATGCGGCCGCCCGGAATGTCCTTCGCCTCCAGCACCGTGACGCGGTATCCCGCCTTCTGGAGCTCATATCCGGCGGTGAGGCCGGCGACTCCCGCCCCGATCACCACCACACGCCTGGGTACCGGCACGGTCGCATTGCCATTGGCGGGCATAACATCCTCCATCGGATGTATCGACCGCTAAACCCGGCGCCCGCACCGATCTATGCCCAAACCGCACGGCTGTGCGATTTCCGCAGTTTTACGCAGGCCCGTCGGCGGTCTGGTAAATCACCGGGGTTTTCAGTAAGGAGTGCGCCGAGGGGCCCGTAGCTCAGTGGTAGAGCGGCTGACTTTTAATCAGTAGGTCGCTGGTTCGATCCCAGCCGGGCTCACCACCGACTTGAAGGGCGGTTTCAGGCGGGAGGCACCATGACGACGTTTGCGGTAAACCATCTGTGCCGCGAGGTGCTGCGCGACCACGCCTTTCGCGCGGCTATGAAGGCCGATCCGGCCAAAGCCCTGGCGCCACTGGACCTGACCGATGAGGAACGCAGTGCATTGCTCGCCGGCGATGTCGGCGCGCTCTACCGGATGGGCGTCAACGGTTTCCTCATGGGCTATCTCCCCCGCTACGAGGTCTGCGGCCTCAACCTGGAAAATTACAACCAGCGCATGCGCGCGGTGAAAGTCGATGAGGTCGGACAACCCGTGTGAACTTCCGGCGAGTTTGCCCGCGAGGCGCGCTTCGACGTTCGTAATCGGCTGAAGCCGATGCGTTAAATGAATCGAGGGAGGAAAACATGACGATGCCCCGTCGGCTTGGAGCAGAGTTCTTCGGCACTTTCTGGCTGACATTTGCCGGCTGCGGCAGCGCCGTCCTCGCGGCGGGCTTTCCGTCGCTGGGCATCGGATTCCTGGGGGTAAGTCTTGCTTTCGGGCTGACCGTTCTCACGATGGCCTACGCCGTCGGGCACATTTCCGGCGGGCATTTCAATTGCGCCGTCACCGTCGGTCTGTGGGCCGGAGGACGGTTCAAGGCCGCCGACGTCATTCCCTACATCATCGCCCAGGTGGTGGGAGCCATTGCGGCCGCCGCGCTGCTCTACGCGATCGCTTCGGGAAAACCAGACTGGGTGCCCGGCGGGTTTGCCTCCAACGGATATGGCGATCTCAGTCCCGGTAAATACGGACTGGCATCCTGCTTCCTGATCGAAGTCGTTGCGACGTTCTTTTTCCTCTACGTCATCATCGGCACGACCTCGAAAGGCGCGGCGGTCGGATTTGCCGGTATCCCCATCGGGCTGTGCCTGACGCTCATTCACCTGTTTCTGATTCCGGTTACCAACGCCTCGGTCAATCCGGCGCGCAGCACCGGCCCGGCGCTGTTTGCCGGCGGAGCCTATATTTCGCAGCTCTGGCTGTTTTGGCTGGCGCCAATCCTCGGCGCCGCGATCGCCGGCTTTGTCAGCCGCTGGCAGCATGACCTGCCGGACGAGTAAAGTAACCACGTTCGACAAGTTGCGCGAACCAGAAGCCGTTGTCTGCGCCGAGACGACGGCCGGTCATGGGAATAGCGCCGTGGCATGGTCTTGGAAAGATGTCCGTCCGGATTGTCAGGCGGTCAACGCGCCTTACATAAAGGCGCGCCAACGTGGAGCATTCCAATGATGATTCCCGTTACGACGCTGGCGCTGGTCATACCGTTGACCATGGCGCTTGCAGACGACGTCCCTCGCCTCAATGTTGAGCCGGTCTGCCACGGCATCGCCCGGCAGGGCGCCCTGGATCTGGAACCAGGTCAAAGCGTCCAGCATGCTTTCAGGAGCTGTATAAGCAGCGAGATGGCTGTCCGGAGGCAGCTGGTCAAGCAATGGTCGGGCTTTACAGCTTCGGAAAGGACAAATTGCATTGGCGAAGCCACGGCCGGCGGCCAGTCAAGCTACACGGATCTGCTTACGTGCCTCCAGATGTCCAGAGACGCGCGCAAGCTTGCCCAATAGGCGTGCCTATGCCGATCGCGCGCCCGCGCGCCGTCGGTGGCATTTTCAGTATCGCCCGCACATTCAGGTTCGCGGGTGCAGCCCAGCCTGCGTAGCAAATCGCGCCGCTCCCGCGCGCCGTCGGCGGTGCGGCCGCGCTAGAGCTGGGCCGGGCGCAATTTAAGCATCGACAGGCCGAGGACGGCGTTGACTGCAACGGCACCCTCGACGGAAACCGGCTGAAGCGCAACCGTACGGCCCGAGCCGCCGAGCAGAACGTTCGCGCCGGCGCCAAGGCCGAGACCGGCGTCGGCGGATGCGCCAACATACTCGCCCGCGAGCGCGCCCGGGTTCAGGCCCACGCTAGGCGCGAATACCGCCCAGGCGAACCTGCCGGTGCCGGTGATGCCGACATCAAGGCCGACCGTATTGATGGCACCTTCGTAAGCCTGCACCGGATACGGCGCGACCTGCTGGAATTTGCACTCCATCGTCTGATGGCCAAAGATGATGAAACCGATCGACGGATTGAGCTTGCACGTCAGGACGCCGGCCTGCGCCCACGCCTGCTGCGCCTCGGTCGGAACGGGTCTGGCGGACAAGGCCGCGAGCGCCACGACTGCGGCAACAAAATAGTGTCGCAACCGAAACTTCGACAACATGAAGGCCTCCCTGATGTAAAGACATTTCCTGATCGCCCGGTCTGTACGGCGTGCGATGGTCTGCCGACCGGCCCCCGCAGCCGTCATGAGTTTCCGTCTCGGGTCGGTTTGCCACTTTACGCATTATTGGCGGATAGTTGCCATATAAAGTTGCCATATAAAACAGACGTCCGCGGGCCGCTGCCGCGGCACCGAACGATATTGAAGTCTTCCTCCGAAGCAGGTGGCGCGGGTGCAAAGCACCCGCACGTTGACCGGACGTTAGGCAGCCTTGCGATAGTTTGAATTGTCAGGCGGGCCGCTTCAGGCTGCACATGCCTCCATCGGAGCAAAAACAAATGAGAGTTGATTCCATCGCCGCCAAACTGGTGGCGTCGATACTGACCGGTTCGCTTCTGAGTTTCAGTGTGTCGCCGGTATTCGCCTGCACGTCCATGGTCTTCCGGGCGCAGGACGGGACCGGCATTTATGCGCGCACGATGGAATGGGGCGCTTCGGACCTGCACTCGGAAGTGGTGCTGGTGCCGCGTGCGATGTCGTTCTCGGCCGCGCTCGACGGCGGCGGGACCGGGCGGGTCTGGAAGAACCTGTACGGCTTTGTCGGCATCAATGCCGACGGCCTGCCCTATGCAACCGACGGCATGAATGAAGGGGGACTGACGGTCGGCGCCCTGTTCTACCCGGGCTTCGCGGATTACCAGCAGCCGGACGCCGACCGACAGTCCGCAACGATCGGCGCCGTCGACGTCGTGAACTATCTGCTCGGCAATTTTAAAACGGTCGATGAAGTACGGCGCGCAATGCCTGGCATCCAGGTGGTGCGCAATGCCGACATCGAGAAGAAATTCGGAACTCCCCTGCCGCTGCATCACGTCGTGACCGATGCATCGGGTGCATCCATCGTCATCGAATACACCAAAGGCGTGCTCACGATTTTTGACAACGCCGTTGGCGTCATGACCAACTCGCCAAACTACGACTGGCATCTGCTCAACCTGCGCAACTACGCCAATCTGAAACCGCACGGCGCAGCGCCCCGCAGCATCGACGGCGTGTCGCTTGCACCCTTCGGAGCCGGAAGCGGAATGCTGGGACTGCCGGGCGATTTCACGCCGCCCTCACGGTTCATCCGCGCGGTGGCATTCGTGCATGCGATGGAGCCGGTCAAGGACGCCGCCGAAGCTGTCGCTGCCGCATCTACGATGCTTAACAACTTCGACATTCCAAAAGGCGTCGTCCGCGAAGGCGCAACCGCCGAAGATTTCCATCTTGGATACACGCAGTGGTCTGTCATCGCCGACACCCGCCACAAGGTTTACTACTACTGGACGATGTACGACCGGCGCATGCGCAGTGTGGATTTCAGCAGGCTCGATTTCAACGCAAAGAAACCGTCCGCCTTCCCGCTCGACCGTGTGCGCGTTCAGGATATCGAGGATCGTTCGGGCGATTTTTCCCGCTGACGCCGCACGGCGGTGCGCCGACAGGAGGCTGCGCCGGCGGCGCGGCCTCGCGCGGTGACACTCAAAATTTCACGTTCAGGCGCGTCACGGTTTTGAAGTCGTAGACCGGATAGTCGCTGATCATCGGAACTCCCACTTCCAGCGACAGCACGACGCCTTTGGCTATGCTGTGCCCCACCATGACGTCCATCGGCAGGAACAGCCGTCCGGTCTGGCCCGTCACGGGACCCCCGTAATTGATGCGTATGTCGGGGCTTGGGTAAAACGTCACGAACCACCGATCCGGCAGTGCGATGCTCAATGTCGGTGCAAGTTGCAGAGTACTGATGTTTCTGGCCGTCGGGTCGCCCGCGAAGCTGACAGCGTAGCGTACCAGCGCCGTAAAGAAGCTGCCTTCGCTCAACTCCGGCAGCATGTAGCTGGCGCCGACGATTGGCAGCGCCTGCCATTTGCGCGTCGTCAGGTCATCAGAGCCTGTCGGGGCGACGATGCGAAGGCCGGCGCCGGCGGACCATCGCGCATCGATTTGTTTGATGAGTGCCGCTTGAGCGTCCGCATCGCCGAGACCGTAGCGGTAATCTCCGGCCGGGTTATCCGGAGCAACAGGATCCTTGGCGACGAACGGCAGGTCACCGCGAAGTGCAAGCGTCCATTGTGGCGCGACGCGGTACATCAGATCGGTCCGCAAAGTCACCGTGTCGGATGTAACGGTGCGAATCGTGCCCGGCGTGCTCCCGCTCCCCGGAGAACTCTGGAAAGTGTACCGCGTCTGGAAAAGATTTTGCGGCTCCGTGAAATCCTGTCCGGAGTTGATTGCTGCGGCATTTGTCTGCACGGAAGGCGGCTGTTGCGCCTCGACCCTGGTGGCGGACACTGCGGAGAGAACGCTCCCCGCCGCCAAACACATCACAAATGAAAATCCCGCTTCTTGCGACAAGTCATTCGCTCTTTTCCAGATTGAGGTTAAATGCCGCGGTCCACGCTGCCGGTACCCGGTTGCCTGTGATTGACTCATTTCAAATGACCCGCGCAGTGCAACCTGCCCTCAAGTGCAGTTCCAAAAACGGGCAATTCCATTCATACCGGGTTCATGGGACGAGACCTACAGTCTCGCTGACATTTCGCGTTGCGTCAGGAGAACCCCATGATACGCAAACTCGCTTTCGTCGCCGCAGTCGCGGCAGCACTCGTGATCCCGGCTGAGGCCATGGCCAAACATGGCGGGGGCGGACATGGCGGGGGTGGACATGGCGGCGGCCATCATGGCGGCGCCCATCATGGCACTGTACACCACGGCGGTGTCCATCATGGCGGTGTGCATCACGGCGGCGCCTACCACGGCGGTGTGCATCACGGCGGCGTCTACCATGGCGGACACGTCGGATATCACGGCGGCGTCCATCGGGTTGGCGGCCGTTACTATGGCGGCGTCTGGTACGGCGCAGGGCGGCATTGGTACGGCGGCCGCTGGTGGGCGTACGGCGTCGGCCATTGCTGGCGGCCGTCTCCCATCGGATACGTCTGGATTTGCGGCTGAGCGCGTCTTTGGGCCCAAAACGTCGGAGGACTGCGGATGACGCAGCCCTCCGACGGGCAGATGCGACATTCAGACGACAAAACGCCGGGCCATCTGCCCGGCGTTTTGCTGGCGGATGCAAAGGCAGCTCTCTGTCGCCTCGCGTCAACTTCGTCCGGCTCGCCCGTTGATCGCGGTGTCGATCGCACTGCGGACAGGCTGAATACCCGCGCCGCCGGTCACGCGTAATCAAACAGTGCCATGAATCCGAAATCCATGTGCAGCTGCTGGTGGCAGTGGAACAGCGTGATTCCCGGATTGTCGGCGACAAAATCGAATTCGGCTTCCTGAAAGCCGCCCAGCATCACGACATCTTTCATCACACCGGATGTCGCCTTGCCGGCGATACGCACCAGTTCGAAACTGTGCCGGTGCAGATGCAGCGGATGAATGTCGTCGCTGGCGTTGCGGAACTTCAGCCGGTAGCGGCGGCCTTCATGCAACGTAAACGCCGGCTTCATGGTCTCCATCGAGAAGGCCTCGCCGTTGAGCGTCCACCGGTTGAAGCCGTCGATCGCGCCGTTGTTTTTCACGATGGTCATCTCGATCGTCTCGTCCGGCAACGCGTGCGTGCCGCCCGTCCTGCCGAAGAGCGTGTAGTCCCAGCGGAACGGCTTCGGCCTGCTCCAGCGCGGCTTGCCGGTGGCGCCCGCGTATTCGACGACGATGCCCATACCGTGACCGCGGTCATCGTCAGACGACATCGCCCAGCACCCAGACGCCGGGGTTTTTCATCTCTACGATCGCCGAAATGCGTTCGGCGGTCCCGAGCCACAGCGCCGGCACCTCCGCCGGCACCGGCACCGGATTGCCGTCGAGCGCGACAACTCTGAAAACATGGCCGGGCAGAGCCAGACTGCGTTCTTCGCTCGCGCTGGCGTTCAACACATGAAAGAGCACGCGTTCGCCCTGCCGCACGCGGACCGGCTCGCCGTGGCCCAGCATCTTTCCATTGATGCCGAAGAGTTCGTAATCGACTTCGTATCCTTTGGCGCCTTTGAATTTTTCATCGGCCAGCTTCGCGATCTCCTGCAGCTCTTTGACCGGTGTCCCGGCGAGCATGTCCATTTCCATGTCGCCCGCGCGGGTGAATGACGGCTTGAATTCCTTGAGCACAAGAAAAATCTCGCGGTCATACGCGCCCGGATTGTCCGCCGGCTCGATGTAGAGCGGGCCCGACTGCCCCGTATAGGTGCCGCGGTTCAGGTCGCCGCCGGCGGCCACATGCGTGTGGTAAAAGCGCAGCCCCGACGGCTTCGGCACGAACGAAATGCGGCTCGTCCCGCGCGCGGGAATATATGGGCTTCCCTCCTCCGCCGCGCCGTCAACCTCGCTGGGCACGAACAGGCCGTGCCAGTGAACCAGCTCGGGCGTATCGGTATCGTTGTGAACGTCGACGACGACCCGCCTGCCTTCCTTCAGCCGCAGCAGCGGCCCGGGAAACTGGCCGTTATAAAGCGTGGTCGAAACCACGTGCTCCGGCGAAAGTTCGACCAGCCCGTTCGCAATGCGCAGCGTGTAGTCCGCCTTTGCCTCCGGCATGCTGCCGGCGGTCCGCAGGAAGCCAGGCGCGCCGCCCGCGACGGGCAGCGCCGCGGCGTATTTGAGCAACGAGCGGCGATCAACCGTCATCATAAGATCCTTAAACAAATGTCCTGGTCTTCTTCTTCGTCAGTTTCTTCGCCTGTCCGGGCGCATCCGGAAACCGGATGCCTCCCACCCTCAATCGACAGGCGGTGAGGCTCCGGCCGGGCACTCCGGCCGGATACTCCGGCCGAATCCGGCCGGCTTCGCTGCCCTGCGGCCTTACATCTTCACGTAATTCTTCCTGTACCAGTCGACGATCTCGCTGCCGGTGGTCACCCATACTTCCTGACGCGATGTGACGTGGGCGAGCGCCTTTGCGAGATATTTGCTCCGGTGCGGATAACCGACCAGGAACGGATGCAGACAGATCGACATCACGCGGCCGGTTTTGGCACCGTCCTCGTAAAGCACGTCAAACTGGTCGCAGATCATCTGCCCGAACGTCTCCGGGCTTTGATGCAGATCAAGCAGCGCGGGAATATCGTTGATCTCCGTCGAATACGGCATGGCGATCATCGATCCCTTTTTGACACGCATCGGATAAGGCTGGTCGTCGTTCACCCAGTTGCCGACGTAATCGATGCCGTTCGCGGCGAGGATGTCGAGCGTGTTCACCGTCTCGCTCAAAGCCGGGCTCAGCCAGCCGCGTGGAGCCTTGCCCACGCTTTTGGTGATGGTGCCGACCACTTCCCTGATCAGCGCGCGCTCGTCGCTTTCCGTCAGGCCGGTGATCAGGGTCGAATTGTTGGTGCCATGAGCCATCCACTCCCAGCCGAGCCCGTTCCCCTCTTCGATGATGCGCGGGTATTGTTTGCAGACATCGGAGTTCAGCGCGACGGTACCCTTCACGCCGTACTTCTCCATGATCTCCATCATCCGCCAGATTCCCACCCGCACACCGTAGTCGCGCCACGAGTAGTTGAGCACGTCGGGGTTGACCGGCAGATTGGTCAGCCGCGTCGAGGGCCGGTCGAACAAAAAGTGCTCGATGTTCGGAATCACCCACAGCGCGACACGCGCGCCATTTGGCCAGGTCAACCGCGGGCGATCGACAATCGCCGAGTATTCGAACCGGCCATGAGCGACCGGAACCGGCGGCTGCGATTCCTGCTTCCGGCGGGCCGCTGGCCTCTTCTTCTTCGCTTTCGACACCATTGTGTTTTCTCCCCTGTTTATTGACCGGCATTTAATCTGGCGGCGGCGACTCGCACCAGCTAATGTTGCAGGCGCGCCGATCGACGCGAACTTACCAAGGGAGCTCAAGGAAATGGCCAGTATCGTCGCCGGGTTTGGCGTGCCGCACACCCCGGTGTTCCCGTTCTTTGTCAAGCGCGACGGCCCCGAGAGCGAAACCGCAAAACTGTTCGCGGCGCAAAAGGAGCACCTTGCCGCCGTTCGGCCCGATGTGATCGTGATGTTCGACACCGATCACCTGAATACGTTTTTCCTCGATAATCTCCCGATTTTCGCGGTCGGCGTGGACAAAAGCTTCATGGGACCGAACGACGAACCGCGCGAAATGCCGGTGTACAAAATCCCGTCGGCGGCCGACCTCGCGGCGCATATCCGAAAGACCGGTATCGAAGCAGGCTTCGACGTGGCGCTCACCCAGCACTTTTCGGTCGACCATTCGGTCGTTGTGCCCCTGCACTTCCTGACGCCGGAAATGCACGTTCCGGTAGTACCGTTCTTTATCAGCGGGCATCTGCCCCCGCTGCCTTCAGCCCAACGCTGCTACGACCTTGGCCAGTCGGTCGCGCGCGCGATCGAGGCATGGCCGGCACCGCTGCGGGTGGTAATTATGGGAAGCGGCAGCTTCTCGCTGGAAGTCGCCGGCCCCCGCATGGCGCCCGGGCGAACCGATGGCGTGCCCGACCCCGACTGGGCGCTCAAGGTCATCACGTATCTCGAGAACCAGCAAATTGACAGACTGATCGGCGAAGCGACACAGCATCAGCTTCTCAAGGCCGGCAATGTGGGCGGCGAACTGCTGAACTGGATCGCGATGCTCGGCGCCATCGGCAACCGCAAGCCGAACTACATCGCTCCGCAGATGCAGAACGGCCACGCTTACGGCGTGTGGCGCTGGAACTGACGAACGGGCGGCGCTTCGCGTGACGCGAGGCGCGGCTCCCTTCACCGAACGCCGCGGCCTTTGCGCCACTCTCCCACCGTACGCGGGGAGAGGGCTGAGGCGCCGCGGCCCGCGTTACAATTAACGCGCCTTACGTCGTGCGGGTAAGGCCGCCGTTGACGTAGAGCGTCTGTCCCGTGATGAAGGCCGCGTCCTCGCTGGCGAGGAACGAGATCGCGCCGACCAGATCGGTGGCGACTTCGCTGCGCTTGATCGACTGCATGTGGACCATCATCTCGAACAGCGCGTCCTTGGTCATTCCGCCCGGGATTTCCTTATCCGCAAGCGTACCCGGCGTGCGCGTGAGCCCCGGCGCAATGGTGTTGACGTTGACGCCGTGTTCGCCGAATTCGGTGGCCAGCGAACGGCTGAAACCGATGACGCCGGCCTTGCTGCTGATATAGTGGACGAGGTTCGGCACCAGAAGGCTGACCGTATCCGAGGCGATATTGATGATGCGGCCCCAGCGCCGCTGCCGCATGCCGCCGGAAAACGCCTTGGTCATCAGGAACATCGAATCCAGGTTGACCGACAGCACACGCTTCCAGTCCTCGAACGTGATGTCGTCGAAGCTCTGCATCGGATAGATGCCGGCGTTATTGATAAGGATATCGCAGCTTGCGCCGCTTTTTTCGACCTCGGCCTTCAGCTTTGCCACGCTCGCCTGGTCGCTGACGTCGCACTGAACGGCGATGGCCTCGCCGCCGGCGCTTTCGATCGACCGCAGTGTGTCCTGGGCCTTGGCGCGGTCGGCGATAAAAATGCGCGCGCCCTCGGCCGCCAGTCGCACCGCCGTCGCCTGCCCGATGCCGGACGCGGCGCCGGAAATCACAACAGTCCTGCCCTGATGCCTTTTCGTCACCCGGTAATCCTCCCTTTTTGCCCCGCGATTGATCGCATATAAGGGGCTGGCTCGTGAAGGGTTCGGCGAGCGCAAATTCTGCAGAAGCGCCGGCGCATCGCCTGGCGGGGAATGGAGGAGAGTAACGTGACCAGCGGCCAGGATGACGAGGAGTTTTTCCGTCAGCGGGGGTTCGGCATCAAGATCGGTTTTGGCGAACGGCCGGCATTGATGGTCATCGACATGATCAACGGCTTCACCGACGCCAACATGCCGCTCGGCGCGAATCTGGACACCCAGATTGCGGCGCAGAAGCCGCTGCTGGAAGTTGCCCACGAGCGCGGCATTCCGTGCTTTTTCTCGACGGTGGTCTACGAGGAAGCCGGCATCAAGGACGCCGGCATCTGGGCGCTCAAGCAGAAGGGTGCGCAGACGCTCACCGCCGGCTCGAATGCCGTCAAGGTGGACGACCGCCTCGCCATGGGCCCGAACGACATCCTGCTGGCGAAGAAATACGCCTCCTGTTTCTTCGGCACGGATCTGGTGGCGCGGCTTAACAGCCGCCGCATCGATACGCTGATCCTTGTCGGCTGCACTACCTCAGGCTGTGTGCGCGCGACTGCGGTCGACGCACTCCAGAACGGCTACCGGCCGATGGTGGTGCGCGAGGCGGTCGGCGACCGTTCGGTCGCGGCTCATGACCAGAGCCTGTTCGACCTCAACGTCAAATACGCCGACGTCGTTTCGCTCGACGAGACGCTGCAATATCTCAAGACCGTCGGCCATAACCGGCCGGACGCCTGAACGACATCTGGCAGAAGGAACGTCCCGGAAAACCGGCGTGCGGTTTTCCGGGTTGTGCTCAGAACATCGGATAGGCCGGATTGAGCGGCAACCCGAATTCAGCCCGGCCGAAATTTTCGGCCGGCACATCCCAGTTCATCACGACGTGGGACGAAATGGCGTGGACGTCACGCCAGCAGCGCTGCGCCGAATTGCTCTCCATCAGCCCGCTCGAACCGCTGATCCTTATCAGTTCGTCCATGGCGTCACGCAGCATGCGCATGGCGTAGGTGAAATCGCGGCGCAGCAGCGTCCGCGTCTCGATCGTCATGCCCGAATAATCCTTGCGCGCGGTGGCGAGTGCTCTGCGGGCAAGCAGTTCGGCGGAGTCGATCTCCGCGCCGATTTCAGCGACCTTGAGCTGCAACGGCACGTGCTGGGCGATGTTGAGCTGGGTGTAGGTCAGGTAGCGCTGCCGGGTCCATTCGACGAAATCAGCATAGCCGCCGCGCGCGGAGCCAAGCGCGGGACCGAGCAGTGCATAGGAGTGCACGGCGATGAACGGGGTGCGGTAGATCGGATTGGTGTTGACCTGCGATCCCGGCGAGCAGGCGTCGCGGAGTGTCTGGAACGACACGCTGCGATGCTCGGGGACGAACACATTGTCGAGAATGCAGGTGATCGAGCCGGTGGCCTTCAGCCCCGCGCAGTGCCACGTATCTTCCTGGGCGACCTGAGACACCGGCACCAGATAAAGCCGCATGTCCGGATGATCCTCGCCTTCGCGGAACGCAAGGCCGCCGATCATGATCCACTGGCAATGCCGCAGGCCGCTGCACCACGACCAGCGGCCGTCGAGCCGGTAGCCGCCCGGCACCACCGTGACCTTGCCGGTCGGCGCCGCCGAGGTGGCGATGCAGGCCGCCTTGTTTGCGCTCCAGACGTCGTGCTGCGCCTCTTCCGGAAAGAGCGCCAGCACGCAGGCGTGATCGGCCATATAGTTCAAAACCCACGCGGAGGACGTGCATGTCGATTTGCCGAGTTCCACCGCGATATCGAATGCGACCTCGTGGTCGTACTCGTAGCCGCCCCAGCGCTTGGGTTGCAGAACATGGATCAGACCCGCG
The DNA here is from genome assembly GCA_963766925.1 of uncultured Alphaproteobacteria bacterium. Taxonomy (GTDB): domain Bacteria; phylum Pseudomonadota; class Alphaproteobacteria; order Rhizobiales; family Xanthobacteraceae; genus BOG-931. The sequence goes on along the minus strand of CAVYCI010000030.1, from coordinate 279,458 downwards.
TCGATATATTCCTCGACCGACTCCCGCGGGACATCGCGGTTGCGCTCGGCTCTCACGGCACGCTCGCGCAGCTTCGGCGCGAGCGCGCGGGCGCGGGCGACGAGTTCGGCGGGCGTCGGAATCTTGTCCGACGCGGCACCGCGCAGTTCCGCTACACTCATAAGGCCTTCCTCCGTTTATTTGCTTATTTGCCACATTGCGACAGTGCCAGGCGGGAATCAAGTCTCAGGCCGTTGGACACTAAAATCACCCTCGGCACCGAACGCACCGCCGGCGGCGCTTGATTAAGCCGCAACACGGGTGGAATATCTCCCACTAACGTCGGCGCCAGCACTTGCCAAACGGCGAAGTTCTGACGGAACGGCGAACCAAAAAGGGGGAAACATGCGGCTCGGATTTTTCATGATGCCGGTCCATCCGCCAGCCCGCTCGTTTACCGACACGCTCGCTGAAGACACAGAGAAATCGCTGCTGGCCGACCGCCTCGGTTATGAGGAATTGTGGCTGGGCGAGCATTTCTCCGCCACCAGCGAACCGATCCCCTCCCCGCTGATGTTCATGGCGGGCTTGGTGCCCGCGACCAAAAATATCCGCTTCGGCACCGGCGTCATCAACCTGCCCAACCACAATCCGGTGATCGTGGCGGCGGAAGCCGCGCAATTCGACCACATGAGCCGCGGCCGGTTCATGCTGGGCGTCGGGCCCGGCGGGCTTTTATCCGACTTCGAGCTGTTTGGTCACACCGACCCGGCAGTTCGTAACCGCAAGGTGGTGGAAAGCGTCCGCATCATGCGGCAAATCTGGTCGCAGGACCCACCCTATGCGATCAATGGCGAGTTCTGGAACTTCAGTCTGAAGAACAACGTCATTCCCGAACTCGGTATCGGCTACATGCCGAAGCCCTACCAGAAGGGTGGACCGCCGATCTCGCTCTCGCTGGCAAGCCCGCATTCGTCTTCAGCAAAGACGGCGGCGCTCCAGGACTGGGGCATTCTTTCGGCCAACATCATCCCCACCTACTCGGTGGCTTCGCACTGGGCGATTTACAGCAAGGCATGCGCCGAAGCCGGCAAGCGCGCCTCGGGCGAAAACTGGCGCGTGGCGCGCAACGTCATGGTCGCACCGACCGACGCCGAAGCGCATGATCGCGTTTACGGCGAGAAGGCGTCCAACCGATATTTCTTCACTTACATCCGCGCGGCGCTGGGAGGGGTCGGCCTCCTGTCGATCCTGAAGCCGAAGCCGGACATGCCCGACCACGAGGCCACGGCCGAGGTCATCACCGAAGGCTGCACGCTGTATGGCTCGCCCCGGACCATGCTCGACAGGCTGGTCGCATTCCGCGAAGAGGTTGGCCCGTTCGGGACGCTGCTGCTCACCGGGCTGGACTGGCTCGGGCCCAACGAGGGCTGGGAGCGGCAGTCGATGCAGCTCATGGCGGAAGAGGTCATGCCGAAGTTCCAGCAGCACGTGATGGCGCAGGCAGCCGAATAACGGTGCCACCTTCGCGTCGTTTGCTGCGTTGCGGCGACCACAAAGTTTCATAAAGCCGTCGCAACGTCGCCACGGACGCCCGTCAAACTTTCCGCCACAGGGCAAATCGGGGTGCGGCGAAGTGCGTCGAGGAGATCGGCGATGAACTGGCAATGCGGCTGCACCACCGACGCTTCCCCGACAGGGGATTTCGGCCGCCCCAAGTGTCCCCAATGCGGCAGCGTTCTGCTGATGGCCGAGCAAACCCAGTTCAAGCTTTCCGAATTCAATCTCAAGGGCAGCATCCGTCACGCCTGGTCGTGCGACGGTTGCGCGCATGAGTTCGTCACTTCGATCACCGTTTATCCGCATTAGTCTTCTGTTTCTGTTGCGTGATTTTCGCCGCCTGAGTTTCGGCGGTGAAGATTATCGTTGCCCCGCAGGAGGAAGCGCCCTGCGCCGGGTGCGTCGCGAAGCGGGCAATGCTGAGGTTCTGAAAAAGGACCGGGACCGCGTGCCGGGTCAGGTTCACGAGAGCATCAACCCGCAGCCGAAGTCATCGCGCCAGCCTGTTGCGTTGAAGTTCGGGCGCGAAAAGTGAGTGACCCGCCGGGCTGCGTTATTCGTCCGGCGGGTTGTTTTTTTCCGCGACATCGCCCTTCGCCGCCCATTGCGCTTTGGTCGCTGCCAGATAACCGGCGTAGCGGCCGGACGCGATCGCCGCGCGGGCGCCTGCCATCAGATCCTGGTAGTAGAACAGATTGACCTGCGACAGCAGGGTGCCGCCCAGCGTCTCGCCGCTGCGGAACAGATGATGCAGGTACGCCCGCGAAAACTCCCGCGCCGCCGGGCAGCGGCTCTCGGCGTCGAGCGGACGCGGATCGTCGGCGTGGTGCGCGTTCTTGATGTTGATCGGGCCGAAGCGCGTGAAGGCAAGGCCATGCCGGCCGTTGCGGGTCGGCATCACGCAGTCGAACATGTCGATGCCGCGTGCCACCGCTTCGAGCAGATCGTCCGGGGTGCCGACGCCCATCAGATAACGCGGCCGGTCGGCGGGCAGCACCTGCGCGGTCGCAGCCACGACGTCGAGCATCACGTTTTGCGGCTCGCCGACCGCAAGTCCGCCGATGGCGTAGCCGGGAAAGCCGATATCGACCAGCCCGCGCGCGCTTTCGGCGCGCAGGTCGCGATCATCGCCGCCCTGCACGATGCCGAACAGCGCGCGGCCGGGCGCGGCGCGCTCGAACGCGCGCTTGCAGCGCTCCGCCCATCGCAGCGACAGCTTCATAGCGCGCTCGATCTCGGATCGCTCCGCGGGCAGCCTGACGCATTCGTCAAGCTGCATCGCGATATCCGAGCCGAGCAATATCTGAACTTCGACGGCCCGCTCGGGCGTGAGTTCCAGCATTGCGCCGTCGAGATGCGAGCGGAATGTGACGCCGGATTCGGTGATCCTCCGCAGCGGCGCGAGCGACATGACCTGGAAACCGCCGGAATCGGTGAGGATTGGATACGGCCATCGCATGAACCGGTGCAACCCGCCAAGCGCCGCAATGCGCTCCGCAGAGGGCCGCAGCATCAGGTGATAGGTGTTGCCGAGCAAAATCTCGGCGCCCGACGCGCGCACGTCGTCCTGATGCACGCCCTTGACCGAAGCCTGGGTGCCGACCGGCATGAACGCGGGCGTATGCACAACACCGTGCGCTGTCGCAACCTCGCCCGCACGCGCGGCGCCGTCCGCGGCGAGCAGGCGGAACGAGAACGCATCCAGCGTCCCGGATTTATCGACGGGATCAAAACTCACTGACTGGCCAGCCCGCGACCGGCGCGCAGCACGAAGTCGGCGAACCGGCCGTAAACCGCTGCTTTCCAATAAGACGTTTCAACATAAAAGGCCGCGCGGATTTGGTCTTTGATCGAGGGGGCGAGCGGACTCTGACGATCCGGCACCGCATGCAGCCAGTTGTCGGCCCGCAGCGCCGCGAGCACGTCGAGCAAGGGCACCGTGCCATACTCGAGCGCGACATAGGTGGTCGTCAAATCGGGAAACGCCATTATCACGGCATCGGCCACGGTGCCGGTAAGTTTTGCGGAAACGGAATCGCCAACCGCGGGACTTCGCACCGACGGTCCGTACCACTTTATCACCCGTTTGAGATCTTCGTTCGAAGAACCGAAATAGATCGGCTCGCCGTAGCCCTTCGGACCCAGTCCGGTGTGCAGGTCGATGACGGCGAGTTTTTCCGTCCCGGCGGGAACATGATCTCTCAGGATTTGACGAAACGTACGATTTGACCAGGTTTCTTCGCGTCCTCCGTAGAACAGGCCGTCGGCGCGGGAATGCTGCCCGCCGGAAACGACGGCCTGAACGGCCCGCTCCCCGTTTTCGACAATGTGTTTCATAAGCGCCGCGTCGGCCTGCTTCCGCGCCGGGCCGTCCCAGTCCGCCGGCACCAGCAGGTTGTGCAGAAGGTCGTATTCCGGCGACGGCGGAAGCGGCTTCGCGAAATCCCGAAAGTTGCGATTGAGATCGACATTGTCCTCGTTCACGCGGCGAAGCCACGCGAACCCGAACGGGTTGAGCGCATGGACGAGTATCGTAGCCGTATCGGGCGGGAGTGCTTCAAACAGCCGGTCCCTGAAGTATCCCGTCTGGCAGCCCGAACCGCAGAAGCCTTCGACGCCGTGTGTCCCGGAGATCAAAAGCAGCAGATTGCGCGCATTCTTCGGCCCGAGCCGGGCAACGTCGACAACAAGATCTTCACCCTCCGGACCTGTGCGGCCCGGCAGACGGAAGGCAAACATTTCCGAATCCGTCTTTTGGGCGGCGGCCAGGAATTTGGCGCGCGCCGCGGAATAAGAGCCTGAGAAGTATTCTTCGATCGCCATGGCAGCTCTCCTCGACTGAGATCCACGATTGCGGGTTTTCCGTTAATTTTCTGACGATTTGCCGGAGGTGTCGCCCCGGACCGCAAAAGCGGTCGCCGCCACACGTCACAGCCATCGGCCAGCATAGCGGCGACGGCGTGAGTTACCAATCCGGCTTGAGTACGGCGGCCCGTCTGCCGTCGGCGAACCGGCGCGCTTATGGACCCGTGTTTTGGCGGAACAGCAGGCAGGCGTCGCCGTAAGAATAAAACCGGTAACCGCTTTCAATCGCGTGCGCATAGGCCCGTTGCATCACGTCGAGGCCGCAGAACGCCGACACCAGCATGAACAGAGTTGAGCGCGGCAGATGAAAATTGGTCAGCATGATGTCGGCCACACGGAAACGATAACCGGGCGCTATGAACAAAGCGGTCTCGCCGGAAAATTCCGACACCGTGCCGTCCACGGCCGCGGCGCTTTCCAGCAGCCGCAGCGACGTCGAGCCGACAGCAACGATCCGCCCGCCTGCCCGCCGCACGGAGTTGAGCGCGTTGGCGGTGGAGTGGCTCACGCTGCCCCATTCCGGCTGCATGCGATGCGCGGACGTGTCATCCGCCTTCACGGGTAAAAAAGTACCCGGCCCGACGTGCAGCGTGACGCGATGAAGGCCGATGCCGCGCGTTCCCAGGTCCTGCACGATGCCATCGGTGAAATGCAGCCCCGCCGTGGGCGCCGCGACCGAACCTTCCGCACGCGCGAACATGGTCTGGTAGTCAGTGCGGTCCCGTTCGTCGGTGGCGCGGCGGCCTGCGATATAGGGCGGCAACGGTATGTCGCCGCGTTCCGCCAGCGCCTCGTCCAGAGCCGCGCCGCTGAATGCGAAGGCGAGCGTCACCTCCCCGCCCTCACCCTTGGCCTCTACGGTGGCGTCAAGCTGATCGAGGAAACAAACGCGGCCTTCGCTGCCGAAACGCACGATGTCGCCGGCCGCCAGCCGGCGGCCCGGCTTGACGAGCGCGTTCCAGCGCGATCCGTCGAGCCGCTTCACCAGCGTCGCGGCGATCTCCGGCTCGCGGTCGCCGCGGCCGATGCGGCGGCCGTGCAGGCTCGCCGGAAGAACCCTGGTGTCGTTGACGACAACCGCATCGCCCGGCCGCAGCAGCGACGCCAGGTCGCGTACGGTGCGATCCGCGAGAGACAGAGCCTGCGGATCGACCACCAGCAGGCGCGCGGAATCGCGTGGATGCACCGGCCGCAGCGCGATCCGGTCCTCGGGCAATACGAAGTCGAAAAGGGAAGTACGCATCGCCGCCGATCATACCGGCGGCCGGCGGCGAGAGCGATGCGGCGAAACAATCCGGCCCTTCACCGCAGTCCGGATTGCTTCGTCTTTGGCTCCCAATGACGGCGAAACCCTACAGCGCTTCAACGGTCACCACGCCCGAAACTGCCTTGATGGCCCCGGCAATCTGCGGCGAGACCTTGAAACGGCCCGGCAGCTTCACTTCCACTTCGTTGCCGTTCCGCAGCATCAGCACCATGCTGACTTCGCCGTCGGCGTGATCGGCGGCCTGGCGGGCGGCACCGGGCTGGACGGCTTGCAGCCGGCGCGCCACGCCCTCGATCGGGGCGTCGTCGCGCAGGAACACGCGCAGGCCCTTCTGCATTTTCGCCGCCGCCTGATCGAGCGGCTCGACCGACTGGATGCGGGCGCGGACCTCGTCGCCCTGCACTTCGGCGCTGAGAAACAGCAGCACCGCGGAACCGGGCTCGAGCAGGTCGCGGTACTGCGCGAGGCCCTCGGAAAACAGCACCGCCTCGTAATGGCCGCTCGGATCGGAGAGCCCAATGATGCCCATCTTGTTGCCGGTCTTGGTGCGCCGCTCGGTGCGCGCCACCACCGTGCCGGCAACCCGCCCGGCCCCGGCACCGGATTTGACCGCGCGCGAAAACTCGAACCAGGACTGCACGCGAAGCCGCTTGAGCGCGGCGGCGTAATCGTCGAGCGGGTGACCGGTGAGAAAAAAGCCGACCGCGTCGAATTCACGTTGCAGCCGCTGCGCCGGCAGCCACGGCTCGACCTGCGGCAGCACCATCGGCTCCGCGGCTGCCGGCCCGCCGAACAGTTCGGACTGGCCGATCGCGGTGTTTTCGAACGCGCGCTGCGCCGCGGCAAGGACGATGTCGACCGACGCGAACGCCCGCGCGCGGTTTGGTTCGAGCGCATCGAACGCGCCGGCGGCGACGAGGCTCTCCAGCACGCGTTTGTTGATGGCCCGCGGATTGATGCGGCGGGCGAAGTCGGCAAGATTCTGGAACGGACGGTCCGCACGTGCCGCGATCACGCTTTCGACCGCCTGGCGGCCGACGCCGCGCAGCGCCGCGAGCGCGTAGTAAATGGTGTTGCCCGCCACGTCGAACTCGACGCCGGAGCGATTGACCGAAGGCGGCTCGACCTTGATGCCGAGGCGCTCGGCTTCTGCGCGGAATTCGGCGAGCTTGTCGGTGTTGCCGGCGTCCAGTGTCATGGACGCCGCCATGAACTCCACAGGATAGTTCGCCTTCATGTAGGCGGTCTGATAGGCGACCAGCGCGTAGGCGGCGGCGTGGCTCTTGTTGAAGCCGTAATCGGCGAACCGCTCCAGCAGTTCGAAGATCGCCTCGGCCTGGCCGGACTGCACCCCGCGCGCCGTGGCGCCGGAGACGAAGCGGTCCCGCTGCGCCTTCATTTCGCTGCGGATCTTCTTGCCCATGGCGCGGCGCAGCAGATCGGCTTCGCCGAGCGAATAGCCGGACAGCACCTGGGCCGCCTGCATCACCTGTTCCTGATAAACGATGACGCCGTAAGTCTCCCGCAGGATCTCCTCGAGCTTCGGATGAATGTAATCCGGCTGCTCGACGCCATGCTTGCGCATGCAATAGGTCGGGATGTTCGCCATCGGTCCCGGCCGGTACAAGGCGACCAGCGCGATGATGTCCTCAAACCGGTCGGGCCGCATGTCGATCAGGGCGCGCCGCATGCCCGCGCTTTCCACCTGGAACACGCCGACGGTCTCGCCGCGCGCCATCATGTCGTAGGATTTGGCGTCATCGAGCGGCAGGCTGGTGAGATCGATCTCGATGCCCCGGCGTTTCACGAGCTTGACCGCGAGATCGAGCACGGTGAGCGTTTTCAGGCCGAGAAAATCGAACTTCACCAGGCCCGCGGGCTCGACCCACTTCATGTTGAACTGGGTCACCGGCATCAGCGATTTCGGATCACGGTAGAGCGGCACCAGCTCCGACAGCGGCCGGTCGCCGATCACGATGCCGGCGGCGTGCGTCGAGGCGTGGCGGGTCAGCCCTTCCAGCTTTTGCGCGATGTCGAACGCGCGCCGCACCACCGGATCGCGATCGCGTTCGGCCTGAAGCCGCGGCTCGCCGTCGATCGCATTGCCGAGCGTGACGGGGCTCGCCGGATTCTGCGGCACGAGCTTGCAGAGCTTGTCGACCTGCCCGTACGGCATCTGCAGCACACGCCCGACATCGCGCAGCACGCCGCGCGCCTGCAGGGTGCCGAAGGTGATGATCTGCGCCACCTGGTCGCGGCCGTATTTCTCCTGGACGTAGCGGATCACTTCGTCGCGCCGGTCCTGGCAGAAATCGATATCGAAGTCCGGCATCGAAATGCGTTCGGGGTTGAGAAAGCGCTCGAACAGCAACCCGAAGCGGATCGGATCGAGATCGGTGATGGTCAGCGCGTACGCCACCAGCGAGCCCGCGCCCGATCCGCGGCCGGGGCCGACCGGAATGCCCTGCGCCTTCGCCCACTGAATGAAATCGGCGACGATCAAAAAATAGCCGGCATATTTCATGCTCGCGATGACGCCGAGCTCGAAGTCGAGCCGGGCGTGGTAATCCGCGGCGGTACGTCCGGGGGCGATCGGGTGCCGCGCCAGACGGCTGTCGAGCCCGGCCTGCGCGGCACGGCGCAGCTCCGCGGCCTCGCTCGCCTCACCCGCGGCGCGTTCTTCGCTGCGCTGCTGCGTGGAATCGGGCCCGCCCGCGTCAGAAGGCATCCGCACGGTTGAGAACCGCGGCAGGATCGGCGCGAGCGTCCGGGGCCGAAACGAGCAGCGCTCGGCTATCTCGACGCTCGCGGCCAGCGCCTCGGGCAGATCGGCGAACAGCGACGCCATCTCGGCGCGGGTCTTGAAGCGGTGTTCCGCGGTAACCTGGCGGCGGTCGCTCTCGGCAAGCAGCCGCCCCTCGGCGATGCACAACAGCGCGTCGTGCGCCTCATAATCCTCACGCGTCGCGAAGAACGGCTCGTTGGTGGCGACGACCGCGATGCCGCGGGTATACGCAAGCTCGATCAGGCCCGGCTCCGCGGCGCGCTCGGCCGCGAGCCCATGACGCTGCAACTCGATATAGAACCGGTCGCCGAACAGACCCTGCAACTGCTCGCAGCGCGCAAGCGCCAGCGCGCCCTGTCCGCCGCCAACGGCCGCGTCGAGCGGCCCGCCCGGGCCGCCGCTGAGCGCGATCAACCCCTTCGTCTCGCCGTCGAGCCAGCCGGCCTTGATATGCGGGCGTTCGGTTTGCGCGGTGTCGAGATACGCACGCGAGCAAAGCCGCATCAGGCTCCGGTAGCCGTCCTCGCGTGTGGCGAGCAGCACGAGGCGCGAAAACCCCTCCCCCGGCGACGGACTGCGATTGTCCTGATCGCCGAAGTCGACTGCGAGCGTGCAGCCGACAATCGGCTGGATGCCGGCGCCCGCGAGCTTCTCGGAGAATTCGAGCGCCCCGAACATGTTGTCGGTATCGGTCAGCGCCAGCGCCGGCTGCCGGTCCTTTTTCGCAAGCTCCGCGAGGCGCGCAATCGTGAGCGAGCCTTCCAGCAGCGAGTAGGACGAGTGCACATGCAGGTGCACGAAGCCGGGCGTAGCGGCAGATGCGGCGGGCATGGCGCTGGATACTCACGGCTGGCTGGCGATTCTGCGAGAGCCGAACATGCGGGATCAGCCGCGGCAAAGTCTACCGCCGCACACGGCCAGGACCGCGCCGCGCACAGCTTTAGGGGGAAACCGCACGCCCGCCACCCGCCTAAATGACGCCGAGCACCTGGGTCCACACAGCGACCATGCCGAGAAACAAGGCAATCGACGTCAACGCCAACGCTTCCTCTGCGACAGCACGAAACATGATGCCCTCCTGAAGAACGAAGAGGGAACATAGTTCGCGAAATGTTCCGGGTCAAGCCTAAAGTGACGCAGACGGGCGAACGCCATCATGGGACCGTGACGGGCGTGTACCGCCGGTGGTCTCGATTGTTGCTCGGGCGCGGCAATTACGACGTTGCGCGCTCATCCAGTCGATGCGCGCGAAGCGTAGCCATACGGTGTTTGTCATAGCGGGCCGAAGGCGAAGGTATCCAGACTACGGCGCGGCACTGGTCTGCTTGTCATTTGCTCCCCGCAATGACGCGATGAGCTGATGCGGCAGGCATGACGGCGACCCAGTACAATTTCCGCGTCTGCCAGTGAACATCAAAAATGCGGATGATGTCCGGCCCGTTCGCCCAATAGGGTCTGCAGGCTGCTGTGACCGCGTGATCTGCTTCGGCGGCAGCCTCACGTCTTTCTTCCGGTTTTGCGCACCTTCGCACCGGCGCCCGCCGATGCTTTCTTTTTCAATTTGATCTGATTGTATTCTATCGCGGCACAGACCAGCGCTTTCAGAGCGCGCTCGTTGATCGCGTCACCCTCGAAAAAATCGATCGCCCTTCTCGCATTGCCTTCGAGGCCGGCGTTGAAGAGCTTTTCAGGATCGGGAAGGCGTGCGCCGTGCGCGAAAGTAACCTTCACCTTCCCTTTGTGCGCGTTGGCGACCGCGATGATTCCGTCGCGGGACCACACCGGGCTTCCCATCCATTTCCATTCCTCGATGATCTCCGGGTCGGCATCGAGGATGGTTTTGCGCAGGCTGGCAAACGTTTCGCCACGCCAGTCCGTGAGTTCTGCGATCAGCCGGTCAATATTTTCCGACGGCTTCATGGCGAATTTTCCGACGGCTTCATGGCGATGACGAGGTCAAGTATCATCCCTCATTGGCAGCCTCAGGCAAAGCAATCCAGACCGCGGCGGGGAGCTGGATTGCTTCGTGGCTTCGCTTCTCGCAATGACGAGGGGCACGCACGCCCGCTTAGATCTTCCGAAACGGATCCAGAAGTATCGCGAGATCATTCGCCTGCCCGTAACTCAGATGGAGGGATACCGGCGTCAATTCACCATCGATGTCGGTCGCAAAAATCAGCTCGACATTTCGGCCGGCGTCCCGGACATCGAGCTTCTCGATGGCCGGGAAAATGTTGCGTCCTTGCGTGTCGATTTTGACAGTCATTGCGTGCTCTCCAGGTTGCATCCCAGCGTATCCGCCCCGCTCCGGGCTGTCATCGACAGCCAGGGTTCCGAGGAACGGTCCTGTCGGCGCAACTCCGGCCGCTGCCCCGCAAGTGCCTGATGCTTACCCGTTTCTTAACACGAACGTCCAAATTTGGCCGTGAACATCGCGTCTGGATCAGACGGGGGTTTTGGGACGGGGGAACCATCGCATGCCAGTGCGTCTTGCGAGTTTGTTCGCTTTGCCGATTGCTGCGCTCACCCTGAGCGCCTGCGCTTCGCCCTACGCTTGTCCACCCGGCTACCATCTCGGCCCGTACGGCCGCCGGTGCATCGCGGATCCGTATTACGGGGCGCCACCACCCGGCTACGTACCGCCGCCGGGTCAGCCTGCTTATGGACCGCCACCCGGCCCGCCGCCGCCCGGCCAGTCGGGAGGGCCGCCGCCCGGTTACGGTCCGCCGCCCGGTCAGCCCGGAGCGCCGCCGCCTGGGCAGCCGCCTTCCTGATCGCCGCCGGCCCTCGCATTTGTGCCAGCCGCACGCGGGGGCTTTCGCGCGTCGCGTGGAGTTGCGGGACAAACCGCAACCGGACCGCGCCTGCGCCTGCTTTGGTCCGTGCAAAAGTATCCGCTACAGGCTTGGCAATCGCGCAAATCGAAGGGTATCGTCGCGGCGCTGTCGTGTTGCGGCACTAATTCTGCCGCTTTGAAGAAGAGATCGGCTGCTGGCGCATCACCGCTCGGGACACGCCGCGGAGGTTGACTGTCGGGATCGCTGAGACGGGTTGCATGCAAACAGCCAGCGCCTCAAAGCGGGAAATCGGTGTCCCTGCGATTCAAATAACCGGAACAGGAGGGTTTGATGGGTAAGTTCGCTATCACCTTGACTGCTGCGGCCCTGGTGCTGGGATCGCTGGCCTTCGCGGCGAAGGCACAGACCCAGACAGGCGCGGCGAGCCTGCACGGGCAGGCGCAAAACGCCAGCCCGGTCAAAGAGGCCGCCTGCTGGGGCTGGGGCGGCGGCTGTCGGCCTGGCTGGCGCCGGGTATGCGGACCGTACCGCTGCTGGTGCCGCGTCTGCTGAGCGGCAACGTAATTTTGGGATAAGACGTGCGAGGTCGCCTTCGGGCGGCCTCGCGCATTTTGAGCAGCTGCTTCGTGTTTGAGTGGCGCTGTTACGCGCAGCGACCGCGCGCGAAGCCGGCCTGCGTTATGGCATTTCCACCACGCGGCCGTCGCGGATGGTGACGCGCCGATCCATCTGCGCCGCGATGTCGAGATTGTGGGTGGCGACGATCGCGGCGAGCCCCGAGGCGCGCACCAGCTGGCCGAGCACCCCGAACACCCGCTCCGAGGTACGCTGGTCGAGATTTCCGGTCGGTTCGTCCGCCAGCAGCAGGCGCGGCCCGTTGGCGACGGCGCGCGCAATCGCGACACGCTGCTGCTCGCCGCCCGACAGTTCGGACGGCCGGTGCGTGAGGCGTTCCTTGAGCCCGAGATAGGTCAGAAGCTCGACCGCGCGGGTCTGCGCCTGCGCGCGCTTGAGCCCCCGGATCATCTGCGGCAGCATCACGTTCTCCACCGCGGAGAACTCCGGCAGCAGGTGGTGGAACTGATACACGAAGCCGATATCGGTGCGGCGGATCCGGGTGCGCGCGACATCGGACATCTGCGAGGTTGCCACGGAATCGATATAGACCTCGCCGCCGTCGGCATGCTCGAGCAGCCCCGCGATGTGCAGCAGCGTCGACTTCCCCGAACCCGAAGGCGCGACCAGCGCCACCGACTGACCGGGCCACACCGCAAGCTCCACGCCCTTGAGAATGTCGAGCGTGGTGTCGCCCTGGCGAAACCGCCTCGTGACATCCTGAAGGAACAGCATCGGCTGCGGCGTGTCGGCGGCGTGGGCGGGCGCCTGGTCCATGATGGTGGTGGTGTCGTCCATCGCGGTCCGGTCACTCGTACCGCAGCGCTTCGACGGGATCGAGCCGCGCGGCCCGCCAGGACGGATAGAGCGTGGCAAGGAGCGACAGCCCGAGCGCCATCGCCACCACCGCGGTGGTCTCGCCGGCATTCATGTCGGCGGGAAGCCGCGAGAGGAAATAAAGCTCGGGCGAGAACAGCTCGGTATTGGTCAGCCACGACAGGAAGTGGCGGATCAATTCGATGTTCAGGCAGATGACGGTGCCGAGCAGAAAGCCGACCAGCGTGCCGACCACGCCGATCGAGGCGCCGGTGATGAGAAAGATCCTCATGATCGCACCCTGGGTGGCGCCCATTGTGCGCAGGATGGCGACGTCGCTTCCCTTGTCTTTCACCAGCATGATCATGCCGGACACGATGTTGAGCGCCGCCACCAGCACGATCAGCGTCAGAATCAGGAACATCACGTTGCGCTCCACCTGGAGCGCGTTGAAAAACGTGGCGTTGCGCTGCCGCCAGTCGATCATATAGATCGGCCGCGCCGCCGCCTCCGTCACCAGCGCGCGGTAGCGGTCGATCCGGTCGGGATCGTCGGTATAGACCTCGATCGCGGTCACGTCGCCGGAGCGGTTGAAATACGCCTGCGCCTCGGCAAGCGGCATGAACACGAACGCGGCGTCGTATTCCGACATGCCGATCTCGAACACGGCGGCGATCTTGTAGGACTTGATGCGCGGCGTGGTTCCCATCGGCGTGACCGCGCCGCGTGGCGCCACCAGCGTGAGATTGTCGCCGGCGCGCAGCGAGAGCTGCTCCGCCAGGCGGCTGCCGATGGCGATGCCCTGCCCCTCGTCGAAGCCGTCGAGCGTACCCTGCTGCATGTTCTTCGCGACCGAGGAAAGCCAGTCCAAATCATTCGGGCGGATGCCGCGCACCAGCACGCCTGAGGCGTTAAACGGCGACGATGCCAGCGCCTGTCCCTCGACGATCGGCGCGGCAAGGCGAACGCCAGGAACTCTTGGACACCCGCTCTGCCACCGCCTGCCAGTCAGTCAGCGGGGATTCGAGCGGCTGAATCAGCAGATGGCCGTTAAGGCCCAGAATTTTTCCAAGGAGTTCCTGGCGAAACCCGTTCATTACCGCCATGACGATGATCAGCGTCGCCACGCCGAGCATGATGCCGAGAAAAGAGAACCCGGCGATGACCGAAATAAATCCTTCCTTGCGCCGCGCGCGGAGGTAGCGCAGCGACAGCATCCACTCGAACGGCGCAAAAGGATGAGTGCCAGCCGGCTCCCGCATTTATCTCTGATCCCCGCCAGAACACGGAGTTTCACATGATTCTGGCGGTTTCAAGCCGTCAATCGGCCCGGCGGCCTGGCCGCACACAGCTTTAGCCCCCGAGCCGCGCGAGCGCCTCCTCCACGGTAATCAATTCCCGCGATCCGTCGGAACGGCGCTTGAGCTCGACCTTGCCCTCGGCAAGGCCGCGCGGGCCGACGAGAACCTGCCACGGTATGCCGATCAGGTCGGTGCTGGCGAATTTCGAGCCGGGCCGCTCGTCGAGATCGTTGTAGAGCGTGTCGATCCCCTTCCCCCTCAGAGCCGCGTAAAGACGCTCGCACGCGGCATCGGTTTCGGCAGCACCCTGCTTCAGATTGAGAATGGCGACGGTGAACGGTGCCACCGCTTCCGGCCACTTGATGCCCGCGTCATCGTGAAACACCTCGATCAGCGCGGCCACAAGTCGCGTGGGACCGATGCCATACGACCCCATGTGCACCGGCCGCTCTACGCCGTCGGAGCCGGTTACCACCGCCTTCATCGGCTCGGAATATTTGGTGCCGAAATAAAACACCTGGCCGACTTCGATGCCGCGCGCCGAAATCTGCTTTTCCGTCGGAAGCGCGCTGAACGCCGCAGCGTCGTGCTTGTCGGATGTCGCCGCATAGAGTGACGTCCATTGATCGACGATCCCCTGAAGGCCCGCGGCGCTGTCGAAATCCACATTGGCGTCGGGCGTCTGAAAAACGAGATAGTCGCGATGACAGAACACCTCGCTCTCGCCGGTGTCGGCCAGCACAATGAATTCATGCGAGAGGTTGCCGCCGATCGGGCCGCTTTCCGCGACCATCGGGATCGACTGCAACCCCATGCGCGCGAACGTTCGCAGGTAGGCGACGAACATGCGGTTATAGGCGTGCTTCGCGCCGTCGAAATCGAGGTCGAACGAATAGGCATCCTTCATCAGGAATTCGCGGCCCCGCATCAGGCCGAACCGCGGCCGCACCTCGTCGCGGAACTTCCACTGGAGGTGGTAGAGATTGATGGGCAACTCCTTATAGGAGCGAACGTAAGCGCGGAAGATTTCGGTGATCATTTCCTCGTTGGTAGGCCCGAACAGCATCTCGCGCTCGTGGCGGTCGGTGATGCGCAGCATCTCCTTGCCGTAGGCATCGTAGCGTCCGCTTTCGCGCCACAGGTCTGCCGACTGGATGGTAGGCATCAGCAGTTCGATCGCGCCGGCGCGGTTCTGCTCCTCACGGATGATGCGGCACACTTTGTCGAGCACGCGCAGCCCGAGTGGCAAAAACGCATAGATGCCAGCGGCTTCCTGGCGGATCATGCCAGCCCGAAGCATCAGGCGGTGGGAGGCGATCTCTGCTTCCTTCGGCGTTTCACGCAGAATGGGCAGGAAGTAACGGGAAAGGCGCATGAAATCTCGCTCGTTGGGAAGCCGATTCAGTCGCGGGCAGTGAATCCGCAACGAGGCCGGAATTACAAGGGCCCTTGTGGTCGCCGATGGCGCCGCGCCCGGTTCCGGAACGTCGTCGCGGCGTAATTTTTTTCTGGTCCGCGCCGGTAAGAGGATGACATTCGATTAAAGATCGAGTACCAACTAAACGCTTTCCTGCACGTTGCGTAACAGTATGACGTCCGGGGAGCTTTAGGTCCAAGTCTCGGGAGGATGGTCCGTAGGCGCGAATTAAACGCTGCCGCCTTCGCCAAAAAGAACAAAACGACCGGCGTAGGCGCGGATCAAGCATCGGATGAGTAATCTTTAGGCAGGGCCTCGGCCCTGCTTATTTTTTGTGCGAACCTCAACCGCTTTATCAAGTGCGCGCCGGGACGGTGTTTCCGGCCTCGGTACCCTCCGGCCCTAGTGCTTCCCGAAATTGCCCATCAGTCCATCAATCGTGACCAGCCGGTTGACGTAAACGACATAGCAAAGCGCGAAAACCGCGAGCGAGACCACGGTGGTCCAGACCAGCTTGCGCAGGAGCCGCGGCAATACGGGCGCGCCCGGATCGGTGCCGGGAACGATCTCGCCGCCATCGCCCTCGTGCTGGCCGCGTACACCCCAAGGCAGGACGGCGAACAGCACCACCCACCAGATCAGAAAAAAGATCGCGAGCGCTGTGGTGACGGGCATTCAGCGCTGTTCCAGTTCGACCAGCGTGCCGGAAAAGTCCTTCGGGTGAAGGAACAGCACCGGCTTGCCGTGCGCACCGATGCGCGGCTCGCCGTCGCCCAGCACGCGTGCGCCGGAGGCCTTGAGCGCATCGCGCGCGGCACGGATATCGTCGACCTCGTAGCAGACGTGATGCATGCCGCCATCCGGATTGCGCTCGAGGAATTTCAGGATCGGCGAGCTGTCGCCGAGCGGTTCGAGCAGTTCGATCTTGGTGTTGGGCAGGGTGATGAACACCGTCGTCACCCCGTGTTCCGGCTGCGGCACGGCGGCGGAAACGTCGGCGCCGAGGGTGTTGCGGTATATGTCCGCAGCCTTCGCGATGTCGCGCACGGCGATGGCGACGTGATTGAGCCTGCCGATCATATGCTTTGCTCCTTTCTCCACAGCGGCCTGACGCGCGCCAGGAACGCCCGATGCTACACCTTCAGCACGTGGACGTGGCAGACGGGTTTCTTGTTCCAGCGCCCGGCTATGGCCGCCGCGCACGCCCCGCCGAACCGCTTCGGCCACCTCGTCCGGATCGCGGCGGCGCGGCTTCGGCAGGGATGCGAAAGTCTCATCGACGGCGCGCCGGGCGATGTCCTCCATGCGGTGCCCGCCGGCATCGGTTTCCGGAATGCCGATCAATTCGATTTCCGGATCGGCCGCGAGTTCGCCCCGCTCGGTCATCGCGAGCGCCACGGAAACAACACCGGCGAAGGCAAGCCGCTTGCGCGCGGCGACTGTCCGGGATGCCGCATCGATCAGAAGCGCGCCGTCCTTGTAGACCCGCCCGGACGGGATCTCGTCGATGACCTCCGCCGGCCCGCGCGCCAGCCGGATCATGTCGCCATTGCGGCAGACCAGCACTTCGGGAACGCCGGCGCTGCGCGCGAGCTTGGCGTGCTCGGCAAGATGCAGCGCCTCGCCGTGCGCCGGAATGAGGATTTTCGGCCGCACCCAGCCGATCATTTGCCGAAGCTCGCCGCGCCGCGGGTGGCCGGACACGTGAACCAGATGCGTGGCGTCGGTGATCACCTCGATGCCCTGGGTGACCAGGCCGTTGATGACGCGAGAGACCGCCTTCTCGTTGCCGGGGATGGTGCGCGACGAAAAGATCACGCGGTCGCCGCGCGTGAGCGTCACTTCCGGGTGCTGGTCCTCGGCGATACGCGCAAGCGCGGCGCGGGACTCGCCCTGGCTGCCGGTGCACAGCGCCAGCACCTTGTCGGGCGGCAGATAGCCATAGGTCTCGGCGGGACGGAAATCCTGCACGCCGTCAAGCCAGCCGGTCTCGCGGGCGACCTGCACCACCCGCTCCATCGCACGGCCGACCAGCACGACTTCACGGTCGGCAAGCCTCGCGGCGTCTGCGACCGCGCGGATGCGTCCGACATGCGAGGCGAACGTCGTCACCGCGACGCGGGCCGGCGCGGTCTGGATCAGTTCGGCGAGCGTCTTCGCCACCTCGGCTTCGGACGGCGACTGGCCATCGCGGATCGCGTTGGTGGAATCGCCGACCAGTGCGAGCACGCCTTCGTCGCCAAGCGCCGTGAGTCTCGCCTGGTCGGTCGGCGCGCCGACGACCGGGGTCGGATCGATTTTCCAGTCACCGGTGTGGATCACCGTGCCGAGCGGCGTGCGGATCGCGAGCGCGGTCGCTTCCGGAATCGAATGGGCGACATTGATGAATTCGACCGCGAACGGCCCAAGCTCCAGATGCCCGCCGGGCGGCACCGCCTTCACCGGAATTTTCGGCGCGCCGGGTTCGGACAGCCGGCGCGCTTCGAACAGCGCCGCCGCGAACGGCGTCGCGTAGAGCGGCACGTTGAGCTGCGGCCACAGATCGAGCAGTGCGCCCATATGATCTTCGTGGGCGTGCGTGAGCACAAGGCCCACAATGTTGCGCCGCTGCCCAATGAGGTAGCGGATATCCGGCATGATGAGATCGATACCCGGCAGATGCTCCTCGGCTGCGAACGAGACGCCGCAATCGACGATCAGCCACTGCCGCCGACGGCCGTCGCCGACGCCGTAGATCGAGAGATTCATCCCGATCTCGCCGATGCCGCCCAGCGGCGCGAACACAAGCTCGGTGGCGGCCATCAGCCGGCCTGTCCGCGGGCCGCCGCAAGCGGCGCCGTCCGGGGTGCGAGCGGGAACACATCGCCGGCGGAAATCGCCTGAACGCTGCCGTCGGCGAGCCGCAGCATCAGACGGCCCTGCTCGTCGAGGCGTTTCGGCATGGCCCAGGAGTTCACGGTCCGGCAGCCGCACCCGCATCTCGCTGCCGATGCCGGCGCCCCGGACGATCCAGTCGGCGCGAATGGCGGCAAAGCCCGCGCCCGCGGCGCCATTGGACAAGACGGTGCATCATCGTCCCGGACAACGCGGCAAAGAGCTGTGGGGGTGAAATATCCGCCCCGAACGCGCCAAGATCGGTCGCCGGATACGGCGTCCCGGCCGGATGGTGCATGCAGTTCACGCCGATCCCGATTGCGGTGACGAACGCGTCATTGAGCCGCTCGCCTTCGATCAGGATGCCGGCGAGCTTGCTGCCGGCGCACAGCACGTCATTCGGCCATTTGAGCTTGAGCGCGTGACCCAGCGCCGGTGCGAGCGACACGATCGCGTCGTGCACCGCAAGCGCGGCAACGAACGACAGTTCGGGCGCGCGTTCCGCCGAAGCCGGATCGCACAGCAGCAGCGTGGCGTAAAGATTGCCCGCGGGCGATACCCACGCGTTGCCGCGCCGGCCGCGTCCCGCGCTCTGCACCTCGCGCCGTGACCCAGAGCGGACCGCGATCGCCGCGCCGCGCCAGCGTCAGCGCCTCTTCGTTGGTCGAGGACAGCGTCTGCCGGTGCGCCAGTCGGTAGCCCGCCGCCTGCGCCGCGGAAGGAAGCTGCATCAGAACAGCGAGTGCGCGGCGGCACTGGCGACGCCGACGAGCGGGCCCGGATAGAGAAAGAACAGCAGATTGAGGACCGCGCATACGCCGAGCACGATTTTCAGTTCGTCCGGCATCGGCGCGAACCGCGGCGCGGGCTCGTCGAAATACATCAGCTTGACGATCGCCAGATAGTAGTAGGCGCCGACCACGCTCGCGAGCACGCCGATCACGGCGAGGATATAGAGCCCGGCCTGGATGGCGGCGAGAAACACGTAAAACTTGGCGAAGAACCCGGCGAGCGGCGGAATACCCGCCATCGAGAACAGCAGCATCGACAGGAAGAATGCCATCCCCGGGCTGGTGCGGCCGAGGCCGGCAAGCTGGTCGATCAACTCCACCATGCCTTCACCGCGGCGCATCGCAAGGATCGCGGCGAACACGCCGAGCGTCATGGTGAGATAAATCGCCATGTAGACCAGAACGCCCTGCACGCCTTCCGCGGTGCCGGCGGCAAGCCCGATCAGCGCAAACCCCATGTGGCCGATCGACGAATAGGCCATCAGGCGCTTGATGTTGCGCTGGCCGATCGCGCCGAACGAGCCGAGCAGCATCGAGGCTATGGAGACGAACGCCACGATCTCCTGCCACTGCGCCGTGATGCCGGGAAACGCGGAAACCGCGACGCGCACGAACATCGCGATGCCCGCGACCTTGGGTGCAGCCGCGAAGAACGCCGTGATCGGCGTCGGCGCGCCCTCATACACGTCCGGCGTCCACATATGGAACGGAACGGCGGAGACCTTGAAGCAGAAGCCGGCGAACAGAAACACCAGGCCGAAAATCAGACCGGTACCGGCGTCGCGCCGCCGAATGCGCGATGCCAACGAAGCTCACGGTGCCGGTGAAGCCGTAAACCAGCGACGCGCCGTAAAGCAGCATCCCCGACGACAGCGCGCCGAGCACGAAATATTTCAGGCCGGCCTCGGTCGAGCGCAGCGACCGGCGATGGCTCGCCGCTACCACGTAAAGTGGCAGGCTCATCAGTTCGAGGCCGAGATAAAGCGCGATCAGATCGCCGGCCGAGATCAGCATCATCATGCCGAGCGTCGAAAGCACGATCAGTACGGAATATTCGAACCGCTGTTCCTGTTCGCGTCGGGTGTAGTCGATCGACATCAGGATCGCGGCGGCCGAGCCAAGGAGCGCGAGGATTTTCAGGAACCGGGCAAAGTCGTCGACCACGAAGCTGCCGTCGAAGCTGACCTGCTTGCCCTCCGGCATCAGGATGACGATCACGCAGGCGATGACCAGCAGCACGATCGAGGCCGGGTCGATCACGCGCACGGCACGCTGATCGTTGCCGCTGTAAGCGCCCACCATCAGCAGCGCCATGGCGCCGAGGCCCAGCACGATCTCCGGCAGCAGCGGCAACGAGCCCGGGGATGGTCAAAGCCGTATTCATCGCCTCACCTCGCCAGCGCCGCGGACTGGACGCCGCCAACCGCGTGCTGGAAGTTTTCAATCAGCTGCGCGACCGAAACCGCCGACATGTCGAGCACCGGCTTCGGATAGATGCCGAACACGATGGTCAGGATGACCAGCGGTGCAAGCACCAGCATTTCGCGCCAGCCGACGTCCTTGATGTTGAACAAAGCCGGCTTGGTCAGTTTGCCGAATATCACCCGGCGATAGAGCCACAGCGCATAGCAGGCGGAGAGAATGGTGCCGAGGGTGGCGAGCGTCGCCACCCAGTTGTTGACCCGGAAGGTACCGATCAGCGTCAGGAATTCACCGACGAACCCCGACGTGCCGGGAAGTCCGACGTTGGCGAGCGTGAACACCATGAAGGCGAAGGCATAGATCGGCATGCGGTTGACGAGGCCGCCATAGGCCGCGATCTGGCGCGTATGCATCCGGTCGTAGATGACGCCGACGCACAGGAACAGCGCCGCCGAGACGATGCCGTGCGAGATCATCTGAAAGATGCCGCCGGCGACGCCCTGCGCCGTCATCGCGAACAGGCCCATGGTGACGAAGCCCATGTGCGCCACCGAGGAATAGGCGATGAGCTTCTTCACATCCTCCTGCATCAGCGCGACTAGCGAGGTGTAGACGATGGCCACGACCGAAAGCACGTAGATCAGCGGCGCGAGGTCCATCGAGGCCTGCGGGAACATCGGCAGCGAGAACCGCAGGAACCCGTAGCCGCCCATCTTCAGCAGGATCGCGGCAAGGATGACCGAACCCGCGGTCGGCGCTTCGACGTGCGCGTCCGGCAGCCAGGTGTGGACCGGCCACATCGGCATCTTCACCGCGAACGAAGCGAGGAACGCGAACCACGCCCAGGTCTGGAGCGAGCGGGGGAATGCATGATGCAGCAGCACCGGAATGTCGGTGGTGCCGGCCTGCCAGTACATCGCCATGATGGCGAGCAGCATCAGCACGGAGCCGAGCAGCGTGTACAGGAAGAACTTGAAGCTGGCATAGACCCGGCGCGGGCCACCCCACACGCCGATGATCAGGAACATCGGAATGAGGCCGCCTTCGAAAAACAGGTAGAACAGCACCAGGTCGAGCGCGCAGAAGGTGCCGACCATCAGACTCTCGAGCACCAGGAACGCGATCATGTATTCGCGCACCCGGCGCTGAATCGAGGTCCAGCTCGCCAGAATGGTGATCGGCATCAGCGCGGTGGTGAGGATCACGAACGGCAGCGAAATGCCGTCCACCCCCATCGAATAATTGATGGCGCCGCCGAGCCACGGCCGCTTCTCGAGGAACTGGAAATCCGCCGAGCCGAAATCGAAGCGCCAGACCAGAATGAGCGAGATCGCGAACACGATCAGGGTGGTCCACAGCGACACCCAGCGCGCGTTGCGCGCGCCCGCTTCGTCGTCGCTCAGGAACGCGATGAAGATCGCGCCCGCGACAGGCAGGAATGTGACGACGGAAAGGATCGGCCAGCTTGTCATCAATGCCCCCCGGCAAACATGAACCAGGTGACGAACGCAGCCACGCCGATCAGCATCGCGAAAGCGTAGTGATAGAGGTACCCGGTCTGGAGCCGGACCACGTTGCGGGTCACGTCCAGCACGCGGGCGGAAACGCCGTCAGGGCCGAAGCCGTCGATGATGTAGCCGTCGCCGCCCTTCCAGAGCGCGCGCCCGAGCCACATCGCCGGCCGCACGAACAGCACGTCGTAGATGCGGTCGAAGTACCACGCATTGAGAAGGAAGCGGTACAGCACGTCCTGATCGCGCGCGAGCGCCACCGGAATGTCCGGCCGGCGGATGTAGAACTGCCAGGCCACCAGGAACCCGCCGATCATCATCAGCGTCGGACTGAGCGACGTGAGCAGCGGCAGCTTTTCCATATCTTCCAGAATGGTGTTATTCGCGCCGAACTTCAGCGACTCGCGGAAAAACCCTTCGACGCCGCTGCCGACAAACAGGTGCAGGAACGGCCAGCCCGCGACGAACGAGCCCACCGCCAGCACCGCGAGCGGCACCAGCATCAGCTTCGTGGGCTCATGCGCCGCCTCGTAGTGATGGCGGTCGTGCGGCTCGCCGTGGAACGTCTTGAAGATCAGGCGCCAGGAATAGAACGAGGTCAGCGCGGCCGCTGCAACCGTCATGACGAAGCCGTACACCGCGAACGGATTTTTGCCGACCGCGGCGGCTTCGATGATCGCGTCCTTGGAGAAATAGCCGGCGGTGAACGGGAAGCCGGTCAGCGCCAGCGTGCCGATCACCATCATCGCGTAGGTGAACGGAATTTTGCGCCACAGGCCGCCCATGTGGCGGATGTCCTGCTCGTGGTGCATCGCGATGATGACCGAGCCGGAGCCGAGGAACAGCAGTGCCTTGAAGAAGGCGTGCGTGAACAGGTGGAACATGCCGACCGAATAGGCGCCCACCCCCATCGCGACGAACATGTAGCCGAGCTGCGAACAGGTCGAATATGCGATGATACGCTTGATGTCGTTCTGGACGAGGCCGACCGTCGCGGCAAAAATCGCCGTGGTGGCGCCGATAAAGGTGACGAACGCCTGCGCGGTCGGCGCGAGTTCGAACAGCGGTGACAGGCGCGCCACCATGAACACGCCTGCGGTCACCATCGTGGCTGCGTGAATGAGCGCGGATACCGGGGTCGGGCCTTCCATCGCGTCCGGCAGCCAGGTGTGCAGCAGGAACTGCGCCGACTTGCCCATCGCGCCCATGAACAGCAGCAGGCAGATCAGGGTCAGCGCATCGACGTTGAAGTTCAGATAGTGGAAGCTTTTGCCGACGAGGTCCGGTGCCTGGGCGAAAATCGTGTCGAAATTGATCGAGCCGGTGAGCAGGAACACCGCGAAGATGCCGAGCGCAAAACCGAAGTCGCCGACCCGGTTGACGATGAATGCCTTCATCGCAGCCGCGTTTGCCTCCGGCTTGTGGAACCAGAAGCCGATCAGCAGGTAGCTCGCGAGCCCCACCCCCTCCCAGCCGAAAAACAGCTGGGCGAGATTGTCCGCCGTCACCAGCATCAGCATCGCGAAGGTGAAGAACGACAGGTAGGAGAAGAACCGCGGCCGATACGGATCGTCGGCCATGTAGCCGATCGAATAGAGGTGGACGAGACCCGATACCGTGGTCACCACCACCAGCATGATGGCGGTGAGCGTGTCGATATGGAGCGCCCAGTCGACCCTGAAATCGCCCGACGTGATGAAGTTGAAAATCGGCACCCGGGCATCGTGACCGTTCAGTCCGACATCGACGAACGCGACACAGGAAAGCACCCAGGAGATCGCGAGCAGCGTCGTGGTAATCAGCTCGGCTGACCGCGACCCCGCGCTCGCCGCGGCGACTTCTCCGTCCTCGTGGCCCGACGGATGGATTTCGGCGTGAGCAGCGTGTGGATCGGGCGCGCCGTGAATGTGATCTTCCGGCACCAGCGGCGCCGCGTGATCGTCGTCGGGCGGCGGCGGATTTGCGCCCGGCAGCCGGCTGGCCGCGCCAAAGAGCGCGATCGCGCCCGCGATGATGGCGCCGAGAAGCGGCAGGACGACTATGGCTTCGTACATCGTATTGCCTGCTCAGCCCTTCATCAGATTGACGTCCTCAACCGCGATCGAGCCGCGGTTGCGGAAATAGGCGACGAGGATCGCGAGCCCGATCGCGGCTTCCGCCGCAGCGACCGTAAGGACCACCAGCGCAAACACCTGGCCGACGATATCGCCGAGGAAGGTCGAGAACGCCACGAGGTTGATGTTGACCGCGAGCAAAATGAGCTCGATCGACATCAGAATGATGATGATGTTCTTGCGGTTCAGAAAGATGCCGAAGATCCCGAGCGTGAACAGGATCGCGGCGACCGCCAGATAGTGCCCGAGTCCGATGATCATGACAGGCCCTGCCCGGATTTCACCTTGACGACATCGATGGCGCTCGCGCGGTTGCGTGCAGACTGCTCGGCGATCGACTGCCGCTTGACGCCGGCGCGGCGGTGGAGGGTAAGCACGATCGCTCCGATCATGGCGACCAGCAGGATCACGCCGGCAGCCTCGAAGTAATAGACGTAGCGGGTATAGAGCACGAGCCCGAGCGCCTGCGTGTTGCTGATCGCGTTGGCCGAGGGTATCGGCGCCGTGATCGTCTTCGGCACGCCCGGCTGGATGACGCGCGCGACCACCACGAACACCAGTTCCGCAAGCAACACGCCGCCGACGATGACACCGGCCGGCAGATAGTTGAGCAGGCCCTGGCGCAGCTCGGCGAAATCGACGTCGAGCATCATCACCACGAACAGGAACAGCACGGCGACCGCGCCGACATAGACCACGATCAGGATCATGGCGAGGAATTCGGCGCCGAGCAGAACGAACAGGCCCGCCGCGTTGACGAACGCGAAAATCAGGAACAGCACCGAATGCACCGGATTGCGCGACGCAATCACCATGATCGCCGACGCGATGCACGCGCAGGCAAACACGTAAAAGAATATGGCGTGCAGGATCATGGGCGCGGCGTCTTACCGGTATGGCGAATCGAGAGCGATGGCTTTGGCGATCTCGCGCTCCCAGCGGTCACCGTTCGCCAGCAGGCGCTCCTTGTCGTAGTAGAGCTCCTCGCGCGTTTCGGTGGCGAACTCGAAATTCGGACCTTCGACGATGGCGTCCACCGGACACGCTTCCTGACACAGTCCGCAATAGATGCATTTGACCATGTCGATGTCGTAGCGCGTGGTGCGGCGGGTGCCGTCGTTGCGCCGCGGGCCGGCCTCGATGGTGATGGCCTGCGCCGGGCAGATCGCCTCGCACAGCTTGCACGCGATGCAGCGTTCCTCGCCGTTCGGATAGCGCCGCAGCGCGTGCTCGCCACGGAACCGCGGCGAAATCGGATTTTTCTCGAACGGATAGTTGATCGTCGCCTTCGGCTTGAAGAAATAACGCATCGACAGGAAAAACGCCTGCACGAACTCCTTCAGGAAAATCGAACGCGCGGCCTGATCAAGTCCCATGTCAGCCTCTGATGACCTCGAGAACGCCGGCGACGATCACGACCATGGCAAGCGAGATCGGCAGGAATACCTTCCAGCCAGAGCCGCATCAACTGGTCGTAGCGATAGCGCGGAACGAACGCCTTCACCATGGCAAACATGAAGAAAACCAAAGTTGCCTTGAACACGAACCAGATCAGGCCCGGTATCCAGGTGAACGGCGCGACCGGAAACGGCGGCAGCCAGCCACCGAGAAACAGGATTGTGGCCATGGCGCACATGGTGGCGATGGCGACGTATTCGCCGAGCATGAACATCATGTACGGCGTCGAGCCGTATTCGACCATGTAACCGGCGACCAGTTCCGATTCCGCCTCGACGAGATCGAACGGCGGCCGATTGGTCTCGGCCAGCGCCGAGATGAAAAAGATGACGAACATCGGCAGCAGCGGCAACCAGTACCAGCCCAGCAAACCCCAGCGGCTGTTCTGCGCTTCGACGATCGCGGACAGGTTGAGCGAGCCCGCGCACAGCAGCACGGTGATGATGACGAAGCCGATCGAAACTTCGTACGAAACCATTTGCGCCGCCGAACGCAGCGCCGCGAGGAACGGATATTTCGAATTTGACGACCAGCCCGCCATGATCACGCCGTAGACCATGAGGGAAGAAATCGCGAAGATGTAGAGTACCCCGACATTGATGTCGGCAATCAGCTATGCCGGCGCCCATCGGGATCACCGCCCAGGCGGCAAGCGCCAGCGTGCATGTCACCAGCGGCGCGAGCAGAAACACGCCCTTGTTGGCGCCGGCCGGAATCACCGGCTCCTTGAGCACGAATTTCAGCAGATCGGCGAACGACTGGAACAGTCCCCAGGGCCCGACCACGTTGGGGCCGCGCCGGAGCTGTACCGCGGCCCAGATTTTCCGGTCGGCGTAAAGCACGTAGGCGATGGCGACGAGCAGAATCGACGAGCAACAGAACGCTCTCGGCGACCATGATCACCAGCGGCCAGACGTAAACGGTGAGGAATTCGGCGAGCGTCACCTGCCCTACTCCGCAGCCGTCATGGCCGAACGGCCGCCGGCGATGGCGGAGCATTCCGCCATGACCGCCGAGCAGCGCGCGATGGGATTGGTGAAATAAAAATCCGTCACGGCCGAGACGGAATGGCGCCTTGTCGGCGGCCCCGCCGCGCGCGGCAAGTTTTTGCATGTCGGCGGCATCGCCGGACGCGATCTGTCCGACCGCAAGAAATGCGGATGCGCCTGATAAAGCGCGCGGCGTAACGCAGCGAGCGAGTCGTACGGCAGTTTGTGGCCCAGCACGTCCGACAGTGCGCGCAGGATCGCCCAATCGTCGCGCGCGTCTCCCGGCGGAAATGCCGCACGCGACGCCATCTGCACGCGGCCTTCGGTATTCACATAGGTCGCCGACTTTTCCGGATAAGCCGCGCCGGGCAGCACCACGTCGGCGCGTGCCGCGCCACGGTCGCCGTTCGTGCCGACGTAAATAACGAAAGCGCCCGGCGCCATGTCGATTTCGTCAACGCCAAGCAGAAAGACGATATCGAGCGCGCCGGCTTGCGCCATTTGCAGCGCGGTCAATCCGCCCTCGCCCGGCACGAAACCAAGATCGAGCGCGCCGGCGCGCGACGCCGCGTTGTGCAGAACGCAAAACCCGTTCCAGCCGTCCTTCACCGCGCCCAGTTCGATCGCGGCCTTCGCGGCAAGCGAGGCGACCGCCGCGCCGTCCTTGCGCGCAAAGGCCCCGGCACCGACCAAAACCATCGGCCGCTCCGCTTTCCTCAGCTATCGGCGAAACTGTGCCGTCCGATGTCGGCAAGAGTCTCCGGCCCAGCGCCGATATAGTCGTAGGGGTAGGTCAGCGGCGGCTTGGCGCCGATCAGTCCGATCGGGAAGCTCTTTGCGTCGCGCCAGCGCTTGCGGATGCGCGCATTGAGCACGGCGGCTTCACTGCGCGGATTGGCGCCGACGATGAGGAGCGCGTCCGCCGTGTCGATGCCAGCGATAGTGGAATTGAACAGATAGCTGCCGCGGCCCCATGCCGGATCGAGTGCCGAACCGTCCTGGCGGCAATCGAGATTGACCACGCCGAGCCGCGACATCAGATCCTTGAGCGCGAACATCTCCTCGACCGCGGCGAGGTCGCCGACCAGCGCACCGATGCGCTTCGGGTTGCCCGCGCGAGTTTTTGCGGCAATCGCGGCGAACGCTTCGCTCCACGAAGCCTCGCGTAACCGGCCGCCCTCGCGCACATAGGGCCGGTCGAGCCGCTGGGTGCGCAGACCATCGACCACGTGGCGGGTCTTGTCGGAAATCCATTCCTCGTTCACGTCGTCATTGATGCGCGGCAGGATGCGCATCACTTCGCGGCCGCGCGTATCGATCCGGATCGCGGAGCCGAGACGCGTCCATCACGTCGATCGACTCGGTCTTGTTGAGCTCCCACGGCCGCGCCGCGAATGCATAAGGCTTCGAGGTCAGCGCACCGACCGGGCAGAGATCCACGACGTTGCCCTGCAGTTCGGACACCATCGCCTCTTCGAGGTAGGTGGTGATTTCCATGTCCTCGCCGCGGCCGATGGCGCCCAGTTCGGGCACGCCGGCGACTTCGGTCGCGAAACGGATGCAGCGCGTGCACTGGATGCAGCGATTCATCGAGGTCTTGACCAGCGCGCCGAGATATTTGTCCTCGACCGCGCGCTTGTTCTCGCGGAAGCGGCTTTGGTCGATGCCGTAAGCCATCGCCTGATCCTGCAGGTCGCACTCGCCGCCCTGATCGCAGATCGGACAGTCGAGCGGATGGTTGATGAGCAGGAACTCCATCACGCCTTCGCGCGCCTTGCGCACCATCGGCGACCGGGTGCTGATCACCTTCGGCGGTTCGCCCTTCGGTCCGGGCGGCAATCCTGCACGCCCAGAGCGCAGCGACGCCTGCGGCTTCGGCGATGCCGGCAACTTCGACCAGGCACATGCGGCAATTGCCGGCGATCGACAGCCGCTCCTGAAAGCAGAAGCGCGGAATCTCGGCGCCCGCGGCTTCGCAGGCCTGAAGCAGCGTGTACTCCGGCGGTACGTCGACCTGTTTGCCGTCGACGATGAGCTTGGTCATCTCGCGTCTCACTCCGCCGCTTCGTGTACCGGCGGGTCGAACACGCCCACGGTGTCGGGATTGGCAGTGTATTCGTCGATGCGGCGCTCGATCTCAGGACGGAAATGGCGCAGCAGGCCCTGCACCGGCCATGCGGCGCCGTCGCCGAACGCGCAGATGGTGTGACCTTCGATCTGCGTCGTCACCTGCATCAGCATGTCGATCTCGCGCTTCTGCGCGCGGCCTTCGGCCATGCGGGTGAGCACGCGCCACATCCAGCCCATGCCTTCGCGGCACGGCGTGCACTGGCCGCAGCTCTCGTGCTTGTAGAAATACGAGATGCGCGCCATGGCACTTACGATGTCGGCGCTCTTGTCCATGACGATGACGGCAGCGGTGCCGAGCGCGCTCTTCTTGTCGCGGCAGCCGTCGAAATCCATCAGCAGCGTGTCCGCCTGATCGGGGCCGGCCGGCACCAGCGGCATAGACGAGCCGCCGGGAATGACGGCCAGCAGATTGTCCCAGCCGCCGCGCACGCCGCCGGCATGACGGTCGATCAGTTCGCGCAGCGGAATGCCCATCTGCTCTTCTACATTGCACGGCCGCTCGACGTGGCCGGAAATGCAATAAAGCTTGGTCCCGGTATTGTTGGCGCGACCGATGCCGGCGAACCACGCCGCGCCGCGCCGCATGATGTCGGGCACCTGCGCGATGGTTTCGACGTTGTTCACCGTGGTCGGGCAGCCATAGAGTCCCATGTTGGCGGGAAACGGCGGCTTGAGCCGCGGCATGCCCTTCTTGCCTTCGAGGCTTTCGAGCAGCGCGGTCTCTTCGCCGCAGATGTAGGCGCCGGCGCCGTGGTGGACGACAACATCGAAGTCAAAACCGTGAATGTTGTTCTTGCCGATAAGCTTCGCTTCGTAAGCCTGATCGACCGCCGCCTGAACGCGCTCGCGCTCGCGGATGAATTCGCCGCGGATGTAGATGTAGCAATGATGCGCACCCATGGCGCAGCCCGCGATCAGGCATCCCTCGATGAGAAGATGCGGATCGTTCCGCATGATCTCGCGGTCCTTGCAGGTGCCGGGCTCCGACTCGTCGGCATTGATGACGAGATAGCTCGGCCGGCCGTCCGACTGTTTCGGCATGAACGACCATTTGAGCCCGGTCGGAAAGCCGGCGCCGCCCCGGCCGCGCTGGCCGGAGGCCTTCATCTCGTTGACGATGCCGTCGCGGCCCTTCTCGAGGATCGCCTTGGTGCCGTCCCAGGCGCCGCGCGCACGCGCGCCGGCGAGGCCGAAATCGTGGCGGCCGTAAAGATTTTTGAAGATGCGGTCTTTGTCGGCGAGCATGGTTCCGCGTCTTGTCTAGTTGCGTCCCGGATCGGACGGATTGGCGGACGGCGATTTCGGCACCGGCGCTTCGCGAATGTTGGCGGCTTCGCCCGGCTTCTTTGCCTCGCTGTCGGTCAGCGCGGCTCCCGTTTGCGCCGGTTTGCCGTTGGTCGTGTAAAGCGACGGATCGGTCAACGTCGTCTCGCCGCCGACCGGAGCCGACATGTGGCGATCGACCTGCGGACCGGGCTTCGGCGTCCTGCCGGCGGCCAGTTCGTTGAGAACGCGGGTCAGGCTCTCGGGCGTCAGATCCTCGTAATAGTCGGCATTGATCTGCACCATCGGCGCGTTGACGCAGGCGCCGAGGCACTCGACCTCGGTCCAGGAGAACGTGCCATCGGCCGTGACGTCGTTCTTCGTGACCGATCATGCGGTGCAGGACGCTCTTCGAGCTCCTCCGCGCCGCGCAGCATGCACGGCGTGGTGCCGCAGAACTGGACGTGAAAGCGCCCGACCGGCGACAGATTGAACATCGTGTAGAAGGTCGCGACTTCGAGCACGCGGATTTTCGCCATGCCGAGCATCTCGGCGACCGCCTCGATCGCCTTCTGCGGCAGCCAGCCGCCGGACTGCTCCTGCGCCCGCCACAGCAGCGGAATCACCGCCGACTGCTGCCGGCCCGCCGGATATTTGGCGATCTGCGCTTTCGCCCATTCCAGATTTTCCGGCGTGAACGCGAAAGACTCGGCGGCTGCTTCTCGGCAAGGCGGCGGACGCTCATCGGTCGACCTCGCCGAACACGATGTCGATCGAGCCGAGAATCGCCGACACGTCGGCCAGCATGTGGCCGCGGGAAAGGAAATCCATCGCCTGCAGATGCGCGAAGCTCGGCGCGCGGATCTTGCATCGGTACGGCTTGTTGCTGCCGTCGGCGACCAGATAGACGCCGAACTCGCCCTTCGGCGCTTCGACCGCGGCGTAGACTTCGCCTGCGGGCACGTGGAAGCCTTCGGTGTAAAGCTTGAAGTGATGGATCAGCGACTTCCATCGACCGCTTCATCTCGCCGCGGCGCGGCGGCGTGATCTTGTTGTCGTCGACGACGACCGGCCCCTGCCCGTCCGGCGCACGCAGCTTTTCCACGCACTGCTTCATGATGCGGATCGACTGGCGCATCTCCTCCATGCGGATGCAATAGCGGTCGTAGCAGTCGCCGTTCTTGCCCACCGGAATGTCGAAATCGATCTCGGCATAGCACTCGTAGGGCTGCGCCTTGCGCAGGTCCCACGCCGCGCCCGAGCCGCGCACCATCACGCCGGAAAAGCCCCACGCCCACGCGTCTTCGAGCCTCACGACGCCGATATCGACGTTGCGCTGCTTGAAGATGCGGTTGCCGGTCAGCAGTTCCTCGAGATCGTCGCAGACTTTGAGGAACGGATCGCAGAACGCCTCGATGTCGTCGATCAGTTTCGGCGGCAGATCCTGGTGCACGCCGCCGACGCGAAAGTAGGCCGCGTGCATGCGCGATCCCGAGGCGCGCTCATAGAAGCCCATCAGCTTCTCGCGCTCCTCGAAGCCCCACAGCGGCGGGGTGAGCGCGCCGACGTCCATCGCCTGCGTGGTGACGTTGAGAAGGTGCGACAGCAGCCGCCCGATCTCGCAATACAGCACGCGGATCAGCTGCGCGCGCTTCGGGACGGCGACTTCGAGCAGCTTTTCCGCCGCGAGGCAGAACGCATGTTCCTGATTGATCGGTGCGACATAATCGAGCCGGTCGAAATACGGGATCGCCTGGAGATAGGTCTTGTGCTCGATCAGCTTCTCGGTGCCGCGATGCAGCAGCCCGATGTGCGGATCGACGCGCTCGACGACTTCGCCGTCGAGTTCCAGCACGAGACGCAGCACGCCATGCGCCGCCGGATGCTGCGGCCCGAAATTGATCGTGAAATTGCGCTGCGGGGATTCCGTCATGAAGCGGCCGCCATCATCGCGGCCTTCGCCGCGACCCCTGCGTTGAATTTGTCCCACATCACCACGAAGCGTTCGTGGCGGCCCTCGCCGATCAGATCGACGCCGTCATGCGCGCTGACCCTGAAGGCCACACGCCCGCCGACGATCTCGATACACTCCGCTTCCGCGGTCACGGTCATGCCGGGCGGCGTCGCGGCGCTATGGCTGACATCGACATGCACGCCGACGCTGCCCTCGCCGGGATCGAGGTGCGGCGCGAGCAGGTCGGTGCAGGCCCATTCCATCAGGATGATCATGAAACCGGTGGCGAATACTTTTGGCATCGCCGCGATCTCGGGCGATTCCGGATAGGTATACGGAACGGTCTTTTCCTCTGCCACCCTGTAGGCGACGCGATGGGTGAGCCCGGGCTTGAGCGAAGACTTCATCGTCAATCCCTCAGGAGCCCTGCCCGCCGCCGGGCTTGCCCGCCTTCTCGTCGCCCGGCAGGACGTAGTCGGTTCCTTCCCACGGCGACAGAAAATCGAAATTGCGGAATTCCTGCGCGAGACGCACCGGCGCGTAAACGACGCGCTTGGCTTCGTCGTCGTAGCGCACCTCGACGAAGCCGGTGAGCGGAAAATCCTTGCGCAGCGGATGGCCGTCGAAGCCGTAATCGGTCAGCAGCCGTCGCATGTCCGGGTGACCCGCGAACATCACCCCGTAGAGGTCGTAGGCTTCGCGCTCGAACCAGTCGGTGCCTGGGAATACCTCGATGATCGACTGAACCGGCGTGGTTTCGTCGGTCTCGATCTTCACCCGGATACGTACGTTGTGCTTCGGCGACAGCAGGTGATAGACGACGTCGAAACGCTTTTCGCGGCCCGGCCAGTCGACCGCCGTGACGTCGACGATGTTCCAGAACAGGCACCGCGGATCGTCGCGCAGAAAGCGCATCACCGGCACGATGTCGCGCGCTTCGGCGAGCACCGTCAGTTCATGATGCGCGACCGACCAGCTTTTGACGGACGCCGCAAGGGCGTCAGCGATCGTCCGGCCGAGCGTGTCGAGGGTCTCATCCATGTTCAGCGTTCGATCGTCGAGGTACGGCGGATTTTTTTCTGAAGCAGGAGCACGCCGTACAGCAGGGCTTCGGCGGTCGGCGGGCAGCCGGGTACGTAGATATCGACCGGCACGATCCGGTCGCATCCGCGCACGACCGAATACGAATAATGATAGTAGCCGCCGCCGTTGGCGCACGATCCCATCGAGATCACGTAGCGCGGCTCCGGCATCTGGTCGTAAACCTTGCGCAGCGCCGGCCCCATCTTGTTGGTGAGCGTGCCCGCAACGATCATGACGTCGGACTGTCGCGGCGACGCGCGCGGAGCAAAACCGAACCGCTCGGCATCGTAACGCGGCATCGACATCTGCATCATTTCGACCGCGCAGCAGGCGAGCCCGAACGTCATCCACATCAGCGAGCCGGCGCGCGCCCAGGCGATCAGATCGTCGGCGGCCGCGACCAGAAATCCCTTGTCGGAAAGCTCGCTGTTGAGTCCGGCAAAATACGGATCGTTAATGACGCCCGGTGCGGCGCGGGCGGCGACCAGATCCTGACGCGGATTGCGGATCACGGGTTCGCTCAGTTCCATTCGAGCGCTCCCTTCTTCCACTCATAGATGAAGCCGATCGTCAGCACCGCGAGGAACAGGATCATCGACCAGAACCCGAACAGGCCGATCTTCCCGAATGCGACCGCCCACGGGAACAGGAAGCTGACTTCGAGATCGAAGATGATGAACAGGATCGCGACCAGGTAGAATCGCACGTCGAACTTCATGCGCGCATCGTCGAAGGCGTTGAAGCCGCATTCGTACGCCGACAGTTTTTCCGGATCGGGCTGCTTGTAGGCCAGAAGGAACGCGGACAGCAGCAGCGCAAGGCCGATAACGGCCGCGACGCCGATGAAAACGACCAGCGGCAGGTACCCAAGCAGCAGTTGATTGAGCGACTGAGTCATCGGATGCCCCTCCGGCCGGCCATCATTGACAGCCTATATCGTACCTCAGGAACATGCCCTCCAGGCGACGGCTGCGAAACAGCCGGCACCGCGCTGATTTGCCCCAAATCTCAAGCGGATTCGCGCTGGAAAACTGACCTTTTGGGACCCTTAGCGCAGTGCACAAAAAGGCGCAAGCCGCCCGCCGAAACGACGTGTGCACGAAGCGTTGAAGATCAGCGGCGTACGAACGGCCTGCCGCCGGAACAACGCCAGAAGTGCGCGAATCGCAACTTCGCCGACGTGACCGCACGTCCGTGCGCGAAACCTGCGCGTCTGAGATTTAGGAACCGACCAGCCATTCGAGGCCGGGAATCAGCCCCGGCTGCCGCCGCCGGGCTTTTCGTCGCGACGATACGGTTGCGGTCGCATTCCGGAATTTCCCGCGCCTGGCGGGAAAGAAGCCACCAACGCCGGCCAGCCGGAACCCCTCGTCGATGGATTTGCGCGGCGTGTTGCCCGCCTTTGCCGGGCCGCTCCTGTACCCGATGAACAGGGTCAAGGGCAGCTGCAGCGCGTGACAATCCGTCATAACGGACGGGCTTAAGTGACTGAAAACACTGGCGGGAGCGACGGGACTCGAACCCGCGACCTTCGGCGTGACAGGCCGACGCTCTAACCAACTGAGCTACGCCCCCGCGGACGCCGCCCGCAATTAAGGCCCGCGCCCGCGCAAGTCAAGGATTCTACCTGAAATCGGCCTTTTCCGGTTGCCTTGCGCGCGCCATGAAGCGAGTCCAGACAGCCCGGGACCCGCGAAAACATCGGTGGAATCGGCAAAACAAGCGTGGTCAGCCTCATCCGAATCGTCTAACTGCATCGCGATGACGGGCATTTTTGGCCCGTTATCGCTTCACCGAGGAGGGTCTCAATGGCCAGCAAACCAGTCACAACCGTAACATTGAAGCATCTCGCGGCGAGCCTTGCCGAGGACAATGAGCTTTCGAAAAAGCAGTCGGAAGCCATCCTCGCCGGTCTGGTCAGCAACATCGTCAAGCATCTGAAGAAGGGCGAGCGCATCCGCATCGGCGGACTCGGCATCCTGCAGGTGCGCAAGCGCGCCGCGCGCATGGGCCGCAATCCCGCCACCGGCGAAGCCATTCAGATCAAGGCCAGCAAGAAGGTCGCCTTCCGCGCCTCGAAAGAGCTCAAGGAAGCCATCTGAAGCTGGAAACGGACGACCGGCGGCGGAAACGTTTCCGTCGTCTGTCTTCCGATGCCTGTTGCCGGGATGACTGCTCCCGGAATGTCAGTTGCCGGAATGTCAGATGCCGGTACGTCTGTTGCCGGAACGTCGCCGGCGCCGGCCCTGTCGATATCCTGTCGAGAACTTCACTGCGGGATGAACTTCAGAGCCTTCGCGGGACTTGTTGGCGAAGGCTGGTGGGCGGTGACGGGCTCGAACCGCCGACATCCTGCGTGTAAAGCAGACGCTCTACCAGCTGAGCTAACCGCCCTGCCGCGATGATGTATCGCTGTGCTAAGACGGCAGCAAGCCTTAAGCTCCCAAGTCAATTCGCTTGGGGACGCCGCGGCGGGAAGCTGCGGTGCCTTATGTTCCGGAGGGGGACAATGATGTTGCGCACGGTTGCGTTGACGATCGCTTTCACGTTGGGTGCAGGAACGCTGGTGCTCGCGCAGTTGCCGCCGCAGCCGCCGCCTGTCGGCCGCCCGCTTGGTCATGGACAGCAGCAGGGCGCGCAGCAGGGCAACGATGCCGAGCGCGCAGCGTGCCATCCGGACGTGGTGCGCTTCTGCAAATCGCTTCTCAAGGACGGCGATGACGCGGACGTATTCGAAATTCTCAATTGTCTGCAAACCAACCGGACCCGAATCAGCGGGGCCTGCCGCCAGGTGCTCAACGGTCACGGCGTCTGACGCCCCAGCCGCACGAATTGGCGACCGGCGGTCGTCCGGCTGATGTGATTTCAGCCGTCTAATTGCTGCTCAATTCGACAACTGCATCGCAGTCCGCGGCATCGGGCGCAGCCGTCTCTTCCGGCGTCCAGCCCCGCGCGACGTGCTCCGCAAGGCGGGCCCAAGACTGGGCCAGCGTCAGCCACAGCATTCTGTCGCTGTCGTCCTGCGAAGCCTGCGCCATCGCCACGCACTCTTCCGCACATCTTCGGTGATCCCGGGCGGTCCCCATCCTACTGTCCCCGACTAACGCAACACCGCCGGGATTATGGTTAGGCGATAAGGGCGCGGAAACGGTCTCGCCGTGGCCTAAAGCGGGCGGGTCGGCCGTCAATCGTGGCGCGGGAACCCGGAGGCATCCGCATGGGCCTCCCTTCGTACATGATTAAAAATCCCTTACGGCTCAATGCCGTGGCATGCATTGCGTTCTTAGCTGCACTGCAACAAAAGCGATGGTGCAGTGCACATAAGGCCCTATGTTCAATGCACGAATCGGCCAATGGCCGGGACCCCTCGCCGGGGAAAGGATTCAAGTCATGCTTGCCTACATCGCGCGCCTTATCCAGGCCTGGAAGCGCTACAACGCCGTGCGGCGGGAACTGTCGTTCCTGACCGACCGCGAACTCGCCGATATTGGCATCACCCGATCCGATATCGACCGGATCGCCGCCGATCACGCGCCGCGCTGACTTCACAGCGCCTCGGACCCCAAGCAGCGCCCGCCCACCGGCGGGCGCTTCTTTTTTTGCGCCAGAGGTTTTTGCGCCATGAGATCGCGCCCTGGGGGCGTCGTTGGCCGTGTACGGGTCGAGCGTGCTAACGAGCCGTCATGCCCGTCCTGATGCTGACCGATGCGGCAGCGCTGCTTCCACCCCGCGGCGCGCTGATCGGGCTCGACCTCGGTACCAAAACCATCGGCGTTGCCGCGAGCGACCCGGACCGGCGTCTCGCAACGCCCGTGGAAACCATTGCGCGCAAGCGCTTCGGTCTCGATGCGGACCGCATTTTTGCGCTGGCCGGCGAGCGGCGCGCGGTCGGCTTCGTGCTGGGACTTCCGGTCAACATGGACGGAACCGAAGGTCCGCGGGCGCAATCGACGCGCGCCTTCGCGCGAAGCCTCGCGGGCCGCACCGGACTTCCGATCGCGCTGTGGGACGAGCGGCTGTCAACGGCCGCGGTCGAACGCGCGCTGATCGCGGCAGACGCCAGCCGCGCCAAACGCAAGGCCGTGATCGACCAGCACGCCGCCGCCTACATCCTGCAGGGAGCGCTCGACCGGCTCGCGCGGGGATAGCGCTGCCTCAAGCCGCCTCGGGAAGCGCGCGCTCGAGGATCAGCGTGGCGGTCCGGGCGTCGACGCCGCCCGCGCCGTAGAGCGTGCCGTGCGGCTCGAGGAGACGCGTACGCAGATACGCTTCCGCCACCGCCTGCGGCGCGGTTGCCTGGAGCGCCGCCGCACTCGCCAGCGCCGCGAGGCGTCCGACCGTGATTCGCGCCGCGGCCTCGCTCTCGAACTCGTTCGTTGCCGGCGGCAGCGCGGACTTCCTTGCCGGAAAGTTTTGAGGCCTCGCGCGCCAGCGCAGCGAAAGTCTCCGCGGACTCGGGGTCGCGCCGCAGGGCGCGCAGCACGTCGAGGCACATGACGTTGCCCGAGCCTTCCCAGATCGCGTTGACCGGCGCCTCGCGATAGAGCCGCGGCAGCACGCTTTCCTCGACGTAGCCGTTGCCGCCGAGGCACTCCATCGCCTCGTAGATAAAGCCTGGCGCGGTCTTGCAGACCCAATATTTCGCCGCGGGCGTCACGATGCGGGCATAGGCCGCCTCGCGCGGATCGGTGCCGGCATGATCGAACGCGCGCGCAAGCCGCATCGCCAGCGCGACCGCGCCTTCGACCTCGAGCGCCAGATCGGCCAGCACCGCGCGCATCATCGGCTGGTCGTACAAATGCTTCTGGAACACCGAGCGATAGCGGCAATGGTGCACCGCCTGCGCCAGCGCCATGCGCATGAAGCCGGCCGATGCGAGCGCGCAGTCGAGCCGCGTCAACTGCACCATCTGGATGATGGTGCGCACGCCCGCGCCCTCGTCGCCGACGCGCAGCGCATATGCGCCGGCGAATTCGACCTCGCTCGACGCATTGGAGCGGTTGCCGAGCTTGTCCTTGAGCCGCTGGAACCGCAGCGCGTTGACCGAGCCGTCCGGGCGGAAGCGCGGCACGAAGAAGCAGCTCAGCCCGCCTGGCGCCTGCGCCAGCACCAGGAAGGCGTCGCACATCGGCGCGGACAGGAACCACTTGTGTCCGGTGATCGAGTAGGCCTCGCCGGTCGGCGTCGCGGTCGTGGTAGTTGGCGCGCACGTCGGTGCCGCCCTGCTTTTCGGTCATGCCCATGCCGAGCGTCATGCCCGGCTTTTCCCACCACGGCCGGAACGCTCGGGTCGTAGCTGCCGCTCACCACTTTCGGGGCGATTTCGGCCAGCAGCGCGGGCGCGGACGCGAGCGGCGCGAGCGCGGCGCGCGTCATGGTGATCGGGCAGAGGTGTCCGCTTTCGACCTGCGCCGTCATGTAGATAGCGCGCCGCCCGCGCCACTTCGGCGGGTGCCGGCGCGCGGGCGCCGGCGGACGCCCAGGTCGAGGCATGCAGGCCGGCGGCGATGCTTGCCCGCATCAGATCGTGATAGTCCGGGATGAAATTCGACGACATCGCGCCGAAACCCCTTGGGGTCGAAGGTGTAGAGCTTCGGCGGGTTCTCGTTGGCGTGGCGCGCCCGCGTGAACATTGCCGCAGCGCCCCATTGCCGGCCGTAAGCGGCGAAGGCCGCCACTTCGCCACCCGCACCGTTTGCCGCGACCGCCTCGACCAGCGGCCGGTCGCTCGAAAACAGATCGACGTTTTCGTAGGGCGGCGACTGGTTGAAAACTTCCTGGGAATCGAAGCGCGGGACTGTGGTCATGGCCATCGCCCTGTTGCCAAATGCCGCAGGCTACCACATTTCCGTGCATGCCTGCCCGGCCTGACCAGCGCGGGCTTGCCGGACCACTCGGAATGGGCCTATAGCAGCGCTTTAATGACCAAAACCCCGCCGCTCACGCGCCATATCGTTTCGATCAACGACCTGAGCAACAAGGAGATCGAGACGATCTTCCAGGTCGCGCACGGGTTTTTGAAAGAGCTTTCCGACAAGAAAATATCGTACCGGATCGGCCGCGGCACCACAGTTGCGTCCAGACAAATCCTCGCGACCCTGTTTTACGAGCCTTCGACCCGCACGCGGCTGTCGTTCGAGAGTGCGATGCTGCGGCTCGGCGGCGACAACATCACCAGTGCCGATCCGACGGTGAGTTCGGCTGCCAAGGGCGAGAGCCTCGCCGACACCATCCGCGTTATCGGCAACTACGCCGACATCGTCGTGATCCGCCATCCGCGCGACGGCGCGGCGCGCCTCGCCGCCGAATATTCGCAGATCCCGGTGATCAATGGCGGCGACGGCAGCCACGAGCATCCGACGCAAACGCTGTGCGACCTGTTCACGCTGCGCTCCAAGAACAAGGGCCTCAAGAACATGAAGGTCGCCATTTCCGGCGACCTCAAAGGCAGCCGCACCATCCATTCGTTCGTCTACGCGCTGGCGCGGTTCGGCGCGACCATCGACCCGCTGCCGGCGCCCGGAATGGAGCTGCCGACCCACGTCGCCCGCCGCCTGCGCGAGGAATTCCACTGCCGCATGATCTCCAAGGCGCCCGAGCCAGGACGAGGGCTCGATCGACGCGCTTTACGTCACCGCCGACCAGCCGCATCAGCTCTCGCTCTACGCCGAGCCGGAGGTCGATTACGGGCTGATCCTGCAAAAGAAGATCGACGCCGTTTACGTCACGCGGTTTCAGAAAGAACGCTGGAGCGAGAAAGAGCGTCCCTACCCGAAGATCGACGCCAAATTTCTGCGCGAGGCGAAATACTCGCAGGCGAGCGTCATGCACCCGCTGCCGCGCGTCAACGAGCTTGACGCATCGCTCGATACCGACCGCCGCGCGATGTATTTCCGGCAGGCGGCCTACGGCGTTCCCGTGCGCATGGCGCTGATTTCGCTGCTGCTGGGCCTGCACAGGAACAAGATCGCTGCACACCTTCGCCGGCGGTTTTTCCGAGCCCGATCACCCGGTCTATGTGCAGCCGATCGGCACCGGCATTCAGTGCGCCAACCCCAACTGCATCACCGGCGATCCGGCGGAGCGGCAGTACGCCGGCAATAAATTTTACGTCGTGGAAGACCAGTCGGCGCAACACTGCAAGCTCCGCTGCATTTACTGCGAAACCGATATCGAAGCCGATGCCGCGTCGCCGTTCGTGACAGCCGACACCACGCGCAAGATTTATTCGCCAGGCCTCACGCTTCTCGCGCGCAGCCCTGCGGACAGGCTCAGGCACCTGATCGTTTACGGCACTGCCGCCGAGGCTGAGGCTGCGGGTTTTCACGCGCACCAGAGCGGCAGGAAAACCCGCGCCGCAGGCTAGCGCCCTCGCCTTGCGATCGCTCCGTCATTGCCGGCGCCGTCGGGCTTCCCGTCGCCCGCTGCGGCCCCGGGCGGCTTTGTCGCAACACTCCCCGCAATGGCGAACGGAAAAACCAATTCGCGCTTTCCCGCGCGCGGGCGGAAAAGTACGCTGGCGTCATGCATGCGCCCGCTTTCGCCGCCGCTTTCTTGTTCGGTTACCTTTGCGGTTCGATCCCGTTCGGCATTCTGCTGACGCGACTGACCGGCGGCCCGGACCTGCGCACCATCGGCTCGGGCAATATCGGCGCCACCAACGTGCTGCGGACCGGCCGCAGGGGCGTGGCGGCAGCGACGCTCGCCGGCGACATCCTCAAAGGCACGGTGGCCGTGCTCGCCGCCGGTTACTGGCTCGGGCACGATTATGCGGCGGTCGCCGCGGTCGGCGCTTTCCTCGGCCATCTGTTTCCGGTCTGGCTGCGTTTTCGCGGCGGCAAAGGGGTGGCGACCTATATCGGTGTGCTGCTGGGGCTCGCCTGGCCGGCAGCGCTGGTATTCTGCGCGGTCTGGCTCGCGGTCGCGGCGCTCTTCCGGTACTCGTCGCTTGCCGCCCTCGCCGCCAGCGCCGCAACGCCGGTGTTTCTCTGGTGGCGGGGCGACGCGTCCAACGCCTCGCTGTTCGTGCTGCTGTCGATCCTGTTGTGGGTCATGCACCGCGCCAACATCGCGCAACTCGTGCGCGGTACCGAAGGCAAAATCGGCAGCCGCGCGAAGCTCGCCGGCAACGCCTGATCGCTCCACTGTCCGTCTTCGCAACCTGCCGCGATCGTTTTTCCGTGGACCACCGCAATTTCGTCGTATGCTCGCCGCGGGCTGGCGCAGCGTAAGGCGCGGGGGCGTGGTGAACGGTCGGCGTACCGGCGTAAAGCTTACCGACGAACAGCGAATCGACTGGCTGCGCCTGATCCGCAGTCAGAATGTCGGGCCGCGTACGTTTCGGGCACTGGTCAACCACTTTGGCGGCGCAGCGGCAGCGCTCGCGGCGCTCCCGACGCTTGCGCGCCGGGGCGGTGCCGCTGGCGTTGCTCCGTATTCCCGCGCGGATGCCGAACGCGAGCTTGCTGCCGCGCGAAAGCTCAAGGCCCGGTTCGTGGCAATGGGCGAAGCCGACTATCCCGCGCGGCTGCAAATGATCGACGATGCGCCGCCGCTGATCGCGATCCGGGGCGAGGCACGCGCATTCACGATGCCGCTCGTGGCGGTGGTCGGCTCGCGCAACGCTTCAGGCGCCGGTCTGAAATTCACCCAGCGAATCGCGCGCGAACTCGGCGAGGCCGGGTTCGCGGTCGTCTCCGGCCTCGCCCGTGGAATCGATGCCGCAGCACATGGCGCGACGCTCGCGACCGGGACGATTGCGGTGCTGGCTGGCGGACACGACAAACTCTATCCCGCCGAACATGCGAAGCTGCTCGACGACATTCTCAAGACCGGCGCCGCGGTATCCGAAATGCCCTTCGGCTGGGAGCCGCGCGCCCGCGACTTTCCCCGCCGCAACCGGCTCATCTCGGGACTGTCGCTCGGAGTGGTCATCATCGAGGCCGCCAAACGGTCGGGCTCGCTCATCACGTCGCGGTTTGCGCTCGAACAGGGACGCGAAGTGTTCGCGGTTCCCGGCTCGCCGCTCGATCCGCGCGCCGAGGGCACGAACGGCCTTATCAAAGAGGGTGCGACGCCGGTTACCGAAGTCGCGGACATTATCGCCGTGCTCAAGCCGATCATGGGGAATTTGCCGATTCGGGAACCGGACCTCCCGCCGCCGGGCGGCCCGCCCGCGGACATCGAACCCGCCGCGGACGAACGCGTCCGCATCACCGACCTGCTGAGCACCGCGCCGGTTCAGATCGACGATCTCGTCAGGCTTTCGAAGAGCTCGCCCGCGGTGGTGCGGATGGTGCTGCTGGAACTCGAAATCGCCGGCCGGATCGAACGCCACGGTGGCGGTCTGGTATCGCTGGCTTAGCCTGCGTCCTTTAATCCACGGGCACGGATTTGAGCCCGTGCCGGCGCACGATCTCCTTCATCGCCCGAACGATTGCGTCGCGCCCGGCAGCGTCGAGATGCGAAAAGAACTCGGCATCGTTCTGATCCGCCAGCGCCGCGAGCTTCGGCAGGATCGCGCGCCCTTTCGCGGTCAGCGCCAGCGCCTGATAGCGCCGGTCTTCATCGCTGCGGGTTCGGGTGACAAACCCCCGGGTTTCAAGGCGGTCGGCAAGTTTCGAAACGGCACCGCGCGTCATGCCGATCTCTTCGGCGAGGGCGCTCGGTGCCATGGCTTCGCATTCGTACAGTTCGCGCATCACCACCCATTCCGCCACCGCGACATCGCGCGCGGCGAGCTTGACGCTGAAGGCATGCGACACCTGGTTCGACACGAAGCGCAGCCAGTAGCCGAGGTGCGCTTCCAGCGGACTGACCGTGGCCGATTTTGCCTTCACGCCGCCTTCTCGCGCTTCGCTCCCGGGAACCACTCAACATGCATGTCGCCGGAACGGCCGTAATAGACCACCCGCTGCCCCACAAGCGACGCGAGATAGCCGACGCACCCGCCTTCCGCGATAAGCCGGCAGAACGTCCGGTACCGGATCTCCCCGCCCTGGATTGCCTTTACCGCCGCCTCGACTTTGGGCGCGGAGAAAGCCTGCGCCGGCCCGGTCGAAACCGGCTCGCCGGCCACGACCTCGGATTCGCCGTTCGGCAGATAGTAGGTCCGCTCTCCGCGCACCAGGTCGGCATGATAACGTTCGACTTCGGCTTTGACGAGTTCGCGCACCACCTCGCCAAACGTCACCCGCTCCTCGTCCGAAGCTCTGGTGGCTTCCAGCACCACATCTTTCACCTGTGAGTCCATTGTTCCCTCCAAGCGGTTTGCGGCTGTGCAGCGACCGTGGCCGCGTCAGCACTACTGTTTCCGTGGAAACTACTTTGTTCCGCATGTAGTTTCTGTGTCAACTATCTTTTTCACGACGCCTCCGCTTTCTTCCCGAAGCCGCGCGGCGCAGCACGGCTGGAAAGGCCGGCCTGAGAGCCGGCGCTGTGAAATCATGCTCCCGAATGGATACAACCTGGGCGCGAGCACTCCCTCGTTGACTGAGGGCAACCCGGTCTGATGCGGGCCGATGGCGGGGCGAAGCCTGGCCGGCCGACGATTTTCTGCTCTCGCGCCGTCAACGCATTGCGTTACAGCGCCGATTGGCGGACCCTGGCAGCGAGGTCGCCGATTCCGAGCGAGGTCGCCGATTCCGAAGGTCATCCGGATTTCGATTTGCGTGACGCGGTGCGCGAATGCAGCAACGGCCCGGAACGTTCCCGGACGGCAGTCCGGGCCGGGCTTTGCTCGAAAGCCTCGACGTACGGGTGGCGTAAAGCGATGCGGGCACTACATCCCTTACGGACTTTCGCCCTCGGTGCCGCTCA
The DNA here is from genome assembly GCA_963766925.1 of uncultured Alphaproteobacteria bacterium. Classification (GTDB taxonomy): domain Bacteria; phylum Pseudomonadota; class Alphaproteobacteria; order Rhizobiales; family Xanthobacteraceae; genus BOG-931. Next base: position 235,648 of record CAVYCI010000030.1, on the reverse strand, counting down.
GGCGCGTCGAGAGTTCGGCCGCCTCGAGCCGCGCCATGTCCAGAATGTACGCGAGCGAATTGAGGTCATGCCGCCTTGCCAGCCTCGCCAGTTCATCCGCCAGCGAGGCTATGTAACGGGCCGTGTCAGGGCGACCGATCCTGTGGCTGGACCCTTGGCCAGTACTGTCAATTCCATTGCTTCCAACCGTCGCCAATTTCCAACCTCTCCTTTTTAGATACATTTTTTAAAAAAGCAACCGTAAGACGCAGCTAACCACGCCTGCAATTTTTTTCGATAAAGCCCGATTTGCCGGCTTTCGGGGATGTTTTGCGCCTCCGGCGGGTCAATCCACGGGTCGTAACGATTTGACAGGGGGGGCCGCATTACCCATGTTCCCGGCGGCCGGGAAGCGCCGGACGTAAGGCAGGCCCGCGAAAAGGCCGTCAAATCATCGGGTTATCATGAACCTCGTCGTGGTGGAATCGCCCGCCAAAGCAAAAACGATCAACAAGTATCTTGGCCGGGGCTATGAGGTTCTGGCCTCGTTCGGGCATGTCCGCGACCTGCCGGCCAAGAATGGCTCGGTCGACCCCGACGCCGATTTCCGCATGATTTGGGAGATCGACGACAAGGCGCAGAAGCGGCTCAACGATATCGCCCGCGCCGCCAAGGACGCCGACCGCCTGATCCTCGCGACCGATCCGGACCGCGAGGGCGAAGCGATTTCATGGCACGTGCTCGAAGTCCTCAAGCAGAAGAAAGCGCTGCACGGCCAGCCGATCGAACGGGTGGTGTTCAATGCCATCACCAAGCAGGCCGTGACCGAGGCGATGAGCAAACCGCGTCAGATCGACCAGGCTCTGGTCGATGCCTATCTGGCGCGCCGCGCGCTCGACTATCTGGTCGGCTTCACGCTCTCGCCCGTGCTCTGGCGCAAGCTGCCGGGCGCACGCTCGGCCGGCCGCGTGCAGTCGGTGGCGCTGCGGCTCGTCTGCGACCGCGAACTGGAAATCGAGAAGTTCATCCGCCGCGAATACTGGTCGATCGTGGCGACGCTGGCGACGCCGCGCAACGAGACCTTCGAGGCGCGCCTCGTCGGTGCCGACGGCAAGAAGCTCCAGCGCCTCGACATCGGCTCGGGCGCCGAGGCCGAAGCATTCAAGCAGGCGCTCGAAACCGCCGCATTCACTGTCGACACGGTCGAAGCGAAGCCGGTCAAGCGCCATCCGCAGCCGCCGTTCACGACCTCCACGCTCCAGCAGGAAGCGAGCCGCAAGCTCGGCTTTGCGCCTGCGCACACCATGCGCGTGGCGCAGCGTCTTTATGAAGGCGTCGATATTGGCGGCGAAGTCGTCGGCCTGATAACCTATATGCGTACCGACGGCGTACAGATCGCCGACGAAGCGATCACGGCCGCGCGCCGCGCCATCGAGAGCAATTTCGGCGCAAGGTACGTGCCGCATGCGCCACGCCGCTACGAAACCAAGGCGAAGAACGCCCAGGAGGCCCACGAAGCCATCCGCCCGACCGATTTCGGCTACCGGCCGGCCGATACCAGAAGCTTCCTCGATGCCGATCAGGCCAAACTCTATGAACTGATCTGGCTGCGTACCGTGGCGAGCCAGATGGAGTCCGCCGAACTCGAACGCACCACGGTGGACATCAAGGCGGCCGTCTCGGGCCGTCTGCTCGAACTGCGCGCCACCGGCACGGTCGTCAAGTTCGACGGCTTCCTTGCCGTCTATCAGGAGGGCCGCGACGAAGACACCGACGACGAGGAAGCGCGCCGGCTGCCGCCGATGAGCGCGGGCGAGCCTCTCGCGAAAAAGGCGATCGCCGCCGACCAGCATTTCACCGAGCCGCCGCCGCGCTATTCCGAAGCGTCCCTCGTCAAGCGGCTTGAAGAACTCGGCATCGGCCGGCCCTCGACCTACGCTTCGATCCTTCAGGTGCTCAAGGACCGCAAATACGTCCGCCTCGACAAGAAGCGGCTGCATCCGGAGGACCGCGGCCGCATCGTCGTCGCGTTCCTCGAAAGCTTTTTCGCGAAATATGTCGAGTACGATTTCACCGCCGGTCTCGAGGAACAGCTCGATCTTATTTCCAACAACGAAGTGGCGTGGCGCGACGTGCTGCGCGACTTCTGGCGCGGCTTCATCGGCGCGGTCGACGAGATCAAGGATCTGAAAATCTCGGAAGTGATCGACACGCTGGACGAACTGCTGGCGCCGCATCTGTTTCCGCCGCGCGCCGACGGCGCCGATCCGCGGCAGTGTCCGACCTGCGCCAGCGGGAAGCTCACGCTGAAGCTTTCCAAATTCGGGGCCTTCATCGGCTGCAACAACTATCCCGAATGCCGCTATACCCGGCCGCTGACCAGCCCGGCCGACGGCTCCGGCGATATCGGCACCAAAAAGCTCGGCGAAGACCCCGTGAGCGGCCTCGAAGTCACGCTGCGCAGCGGGCGCTTCGGACCTTACGTGCAGCTCGGCGAGGCGGTCGAAGGTGAGAAGCCGAAGCGCGCCGGTCTGCCGAAAGGAACGGCGCCCGAGGATGTCGACCTCGAACGTGCGCTCGCGCTGCTGTCGCTGCCGCGCGAGATCGGCCGTCATCCGGAAGACGGCGAGCCGATCAAGGCCGGCATCGGCCGGTTCGGACCGTACGTGCAGCACGGCAAGACCTACGCCAATCTCGAAACCGGCGACGACATTTTCCACATCGGCCTCAACCGCGCCGTGACGCTGATCGCGGAAAAGGTCGCGAAGGGTCCGCGCTTCCGCCGTTTCGGTTCCGATCCGGGACGACCGCTGGGCGATCATCCGTCCCGCGGCGGCCCGATCGTGGCGAAGAACGGCCGTTACGGACCCTACGTCAGCCACGACGGCGTCAACGCCACGCTGCCCCGCGACAAGACGCCGGAGACCATCACGCTCGAGGAAGCGGCAGCCCTGATCGATGCGCGCGCCGACCGCGGCCCCGCCCCGCATGCCCGCCCGCGCAAGGCCAAACGGCCTTCGCCGGGCACGACGCGGCATATCAAGGCGTCCACCAAAAGGGCCGGCCCACAGGCCGCCAAGCGGGCGCCGCCGGGTAAATCCGCCCGCAAAGCTCCAGGCAAATCATCGCGCAAATCCACTCAGGCCGCCGAATAATCGGGCGCTGCGGGCTTGACGGCCGTCTTCGGCCACTCACATGGCCTTAAGCGGCCCATGAAACTACGCACCAAACCCCCACCCGGCACCAAACCCGGCGCCCTTCCGTCCCGCGAGCAGCTTCTCGCCTTCATTCGCGAGCACGCCGGCAAGGTCGGCACGCGCGAGATCGCACGCGCCTTCGGCGCGAAAAACGCCGACCGTGCCGCACTCAAGCGCATGCTGCGCGAACTGGCCGATCAGGGCGAAATCGAGCGGTACCGGAAACGGGTGCACCATGCCGGCACCCTGCCCTCCGTGGTTCTCGCCGACATTACCGGTCGCGACCGCGACGGCGAGTTGCTGGCGCGACCGACGGAATGGGACGAAGCCACCCACGGCGCGCCGCCGGCGATCCGCATCGTCACGCCCCGCCGCGCGCGGCCGGCCGAAATCGCCGGCGTCGGTGACCGCGCGCTGCTGCGGGTCGAGCAGACGGGCGAAGGCGAGAATACCGGGCGGGTCATCAAACTCATCGACCGCGCGAAGCACCGCGTGCTCGGCATTTTCCGTGGCCTCCCAGGTGGCGGCGGCCGTCTGGTGCCGATCGACAAGAAACAGCTCGGGCGCGAACTGTCGATTCCCGTTGGCCAGACCCGCGACGCCGAAGATGGCGATCTGGTTGCGCTCGAGGTTTCGCGTCAGGGGAAATTCGGCCTTGCGAGCGGCGCGGTGGTCGAGCGGCTCGGCTCGCTCAAGACCGAACGCGCGGTCAGCCTGATCGCGATCCATGCGCACGGCATCCCCAACGTCTTTTCGGGCGCTGTCACGACCGAGGCCGAGGCCGCGCGGCCGGTGACGCTCGAAGGCCGCGAGGACTGGCGCAACGTCCCGTTCGTGACCATCGATCCGCCCGACGCCAAGGATCACGACGACGCCGTCCACGCCCTGCCCGATCCCGACCCGAACAACCGCGGCGGCCATATCGTGTCGGTCGCCATCGCCGACGTGGCCTGCTACGTCCGGCCGGGGTCCGCCCTCGACCGCACGGCCGTCGAACGCGGCAATTCGGTGTATTTCCCCGACCGTGTCGTGCCGATGCTGCCGGAGCGCATCTCCAACGACCTGTGCTCGCTGCGCCCGGACCAGGACCGTCCCGCGCTTGCGGTGCGGATGGTGATCGGCGCCGACGGCCGCAAACGCGCGCACACGTTCCATCGCGTGCTGATCCGCTCGGCGGCGCGGCTGCATTACGAGCAGGCGCAGCTTGCGGTGTCCGGACGCACCGACGACACCACCGCGCCGATTGCGGAAAAAATCCTCGAGCCGCTTTATGGCGCCTACCGCGCGGTGCGGCACGCCCGCGACGAGCGCGCGCCGCTCGATCTCGAATTGCCCGAGCGCAAGATCGTGCTGAAATCCGACGGCACCGTGGACCGCGTAATCATGCCGCAACGGCTCGAAGCGCACCGGCTGATCGAGGAATTCATGATCCTCGCCAACGTCGCGGCGGCCGAAACCTGCGAGCGGGCGCGCGTGCCGCTGATCTACCGCGTGCACGACGAGCCGTCGCCGGAGAAGCTCAACGCGCTGCGCGAATTTCTGATGACGCTCGATATTTCGCTGCCGAAAGGCGGCGCGCTGCGGCCGGACATGTTCAATCAGATCCTGCAACGGATGAAAGGCCGTGAAGTCGAACGGCTGATCAACGAGGTGGTTTTGCGCAGCCAGGCGCAGGCCGAATATTCCGCAGAGAATTTCGGCCATTTCGGACTGAACCTGCGCCGCTACGCCCATTTCACCTCGCCGATCCGGCGCTATGCCGATCTGATCGTGCATCGTTCGCTGATCCGCGCGCTCAAGCTCGGCAGCGACGGACTTCCCGAATCGACTGACACACCCGCCCTCTCCGAAATCGCGGCCAATATCTCGGCGACCGAACGCCGCGCCATGAAAGCCGAGCGCGAAACCGCCGACCGCCTGATCGCGCATTTTCTGGCCGACCGCGTCGGCGCAACCTTCGACGCACATATTTCCGGGGTGACGCGCGCGGGTTTGTTCGTCGAGCTGGACGAAACCGGAGCCGATGGTCTCATACCGGCACGCTACATTGGCGAGGAATATTTCCACTTCGACGAGCCGGGCCGGTCTTTTGTCGGCAACAGGGCCACGCACCGCCTCGGCGATCCGGTAACGGTCGAACTGGTCGAGGCAGCACCGGTCGCCGGCGCATTGCGTTTCCGGCTGGCGGGCGTGCCGCGACGCAATGCCGAAGGGGGTGGACACAGGCCGCCGCAGCAGCGAAAAACGCCGCGGCCGAACGGGCGGAGCGGTCACCGCGGCGGGCCCGGCAAGCGGGGCAAGCGCGGCAAGCACGCATGAACAAATACACATGAACAGACACACATGAGTAACGACAGCGCCGACGCGACATCGGGCGACAATGCCGGCAATCGTGTCGAGCGGCTGACGCAGGCCGCGCGCGACCGCACGTTCGCCAACCTGCGGCCGCGGGATTCCGCGACCCTCATTCTGGTCGACCGCTCCGGCGCGGTGCCGAAGGTGCTGCTCGGCCGCCGGCACCAAAACCACAAGTTCCTTCCGGGGAAATTCGTGTTTCCCGGCGGACGGGTCGAGCCTTTCGACCGGCGCATGACACCCGCATCGCCTCTGCACGAGCGCGACACCGCGCGGCTGATGCTCAACGTCAAACGCCCCGGCGCAGCCAAAGCCGCGGCGATCGCGCTCGCCGCGATCCGCGAGACTTATGAGGAAACCGGCCTGATGCTCGGGACACGGACGGAGGCCCCGATCAAGGCTCCCCCCGGGCCGTGGCAGGCGTTCGCCGAGGCCAAAGTGCTGCCGGACCTGAGCGCCATCCATTTTGTCGCCCGCGCCATCACCCCGCCGGGGCGGCCGCGGCGCTTCGACAGCCGTTTCTTCGCCGCCGACATTTCCACCGTCGCGCATCGCGCCGAAGGCTTTGTCGGGCCCGATTCCGAGCTGGTCGAGCTGGTCTGGATGCCCATCGCCGAGGCCCGCAGCCTCGATATTCCGGCCATTACGGGTGTGGCGCTCGAAGAGTTGCAGGAACGCAGCGCCACCGGCATGAGCCACGACCATCCGGTGCCGTTCTATCACATGGTGCGCAACCGTTTCGTGCGGACAAACCTTTAACCCTCCGCTTCCTTGACATTCGGGGCCCGGCGACTAGGTTGCCGGCCAACACCCGCATGGATGCAAAGGTCCGACCATGGCCAAAACCGCCACGATCAAAGTCAAGCTGGTCTCCAGCGCCGATACCGGCTTCTATTACGTGACGCGCAAGAACGCGCGGACCATGACCGACAAGCTGGTCAAGAAGAAATACGACCCGGTCGCGAAGAAGCACGTAGAATTCCGCGAATCCAAGATCAAATAAGGTCGGCAATACGCCGGTCTGAGTCTGCTGATGCCCGGCTCCGCCGGGCATTTGCGTTTCCAGGTACCGGGTGCCTTGCCCTTCAGGCGGCGTCCGGCACGACCCGGTTCCGGCCGTCGCGTTTCGCGCGGTAGAGCGCCTGGTCGGCACGCTTGAGCAGACTTGCGGCCGTGTCGTCCCGCCCGCGCAGCGCCGCGATGCCGATCGAGAGCGTCACCGGAATGCTGCGGGACCCGGAGCTGATGGCGAACGGCTCGGCTGCGATCCGCCGCCGGAGTCTTTCCGCCACCATCGCCGCCACCGCCATGTCGGTTTCCGGCATGACGATGACGAATTCCTCGCCGCCAAGCCGGCACGCGAGATCGATGCCGCGGATCGAGCGCTTGATGCGCATCGCGAAGTCGCGCAGCACGTCGTCGCCGGCATCATGGCCGTGGGCGTCGTTGATCGCTTTGAAATAGTCGATATCGAGCACGAGCACGGCCAGCGGCTTGCCGCGCGCGCCCGCCTGTTCGACCAGCGTGCCAAGGTGGTTTTCCATATAGCGGCGATTGTGCAGCCCCGTCAGCGCGTCGGTGATCGCCGCCTCGATCGATGTCTGCACATTGTCGCGCAGCCGCTCGGTGTAACGGCGCCGGCGCACCTGGCTGCGCACCCGCGCCAGCAATTCGTTCTTGTCGATCGGCCGCATCAGATAGTCGTTCACGCCGATCTCGAGGCCCCGCAGCATGCGCGCGCTGTTGTCAGGGTCGGTGATGGCGAGAATGGGAACGTTCCGGGTGCGGTCGAGCGAGCGTATCTGGCTGCACAGGCGCAGCGCGTCGAACGTTGCGAGCCCCAGCGAAACGATCAGCAGGTCGTAATTGCCGTCGGCCGCGCGGAACAGCGCTTCGTTCGGATCCGCCTCGATGTCGACGTTATGCTCGGCGGCCAGCATCGCCGCCACGCGCTCGTAGGACGAAGGCCGGTCGTCGACGACGAGAATGCGCCCGCCGCGCCCGCTGTCGGCAACCGCATCGCGTTCCGGCGAGTCGATACCCATGTCGCGCGAACTCACCGCGCGCATCCGCAATTCGTCGGTGAGCGTCTTGAGGCGCGAGAGCGAACGCACGCGCGCGATCAGCGCCAGTTCGGGAATCGGCTTGGTCAGAAAATCGTCGGCGCCGGCTTCGAGCCCGCGCACGCGGTCGGCAGGCTGGTCGAGCGCTGTGACCATCACCACCGGAATGTGATACGTGGCCGGATTGGTCTTAAGCCGCCGGCACACTTCAAAGCCGTCGAGATCGGGCATCATGACGTCGAGCAGAACAAGGTCGCACTCGGCGCGTTCGCAGATCGCCAGCGCTTCCGCGCCGCTCATGGCGGTGATGACGTCGAAATACTCGGCCGACAGCCGCGCTTCGAGCAGCTTCACGTTGGCCGGAACATCATCGACGACGAGGACGCGGGCGGTCATTCGTTGGTCCTTACGGATTGCCCAGAAAATGGCGTATGGTCTCGATGAATTTCCCCACCGAAATCGGTTTCGACAGATAGGCCTCGCAGCCGCCTTCGCGGATGCGCTCCTCGTCGCCCTTCATGGCGAAAGCGGTCACGGCGACGACCGGAATGACGCGCAGATCCTGATCGTCCTTGAGCCATTTGGTGACTTCCAGGCCGGACACTTCGGGAAGCTGGATGTCCATCAGGATCAAATCCGGACGATGCCTGCGCGCCAGATCGAGCGCCTCGATGCCGTTGCGGGTGCCGACGGTGTTATAGCCGTGGGCCTCCAGCAGGTCGTGGAAGAGCTTCATATTGAGCTCGTTGTCCTCCACGATAAGGACGGTTTTAGCCACCGAATGTCCTCGCCTGTCCCCTTGCGCCCGCCGCCCCGGCCCGCGTACGTCCGATCCGCCAGGCCGATCACCGCACTCCCCAGCAACCGTCGAACCTAGCTGCGATATGTTACGGAAAGGCAAATGGATGCCCATGAAGACACCTGCACAAGATGGCAGGGACAAGGCGGAAATGTTGGCAATTCAGGCACTTGCCTTCATCGCGGCGGAGCCCGAACGGCTGTCGCGTTTTCTCGATATGACCGGCATACCGCCGAATGAGATGCGCAACGCCGCGAGGCAGCCCGGCTTTCTCGCCGGCGTGCTGGAGCATATGCTCGGCGACGAGAATCTCCTGATCGCCTTCGCCGACGATGCCGCGGCCGATCCGGCAGACATTGCGCGGGCCCGCGCAGACGCTCGGCAGGCGATAACCGGGACATGGGCCGTGACGCGGGCCGATGAGCGCCTCGTTCTGCCGCGACTGCCTTGCCGATGCCTCGTCCGCAATCGGTGCGCTGCCGCGGCGTGCGGCTCGCCGCGGCTGGTGCGTCATGATGAGCTGCTGCGGCTTGCCGATCGCGCACATCGACTGCGACGCGTTCTACGCCACCATCGAAAAGCGTGACGATCCGGCGCTGGCAGCGGAGCCGGTTATTGTCGGCGGCGGCCGCCGTGGCGTCGTGGCCGCGGCCTGCTACGTCGCGCGCACGTTCGGGGTGCGCTCGGCGATGCCGATGTTCGAGGCGCTGCGGCTGTGCCCGCATGCCCGCGTCGTGCGGCCGAACATCGAGAAATATTCCAACGTCGGCCGCGAGGTGCGACGGATGATGCTGGCGCTGACGCCGCTGGTCGAGCCGCTGTCGATCGATGAAGCGTTTCTCGATCTGGAAGGGACCGGCGGCTGCACGGCCTGCCGCCGGCCAAAGTGCTGGCGCGGTTTGCAGCCGAAGTCGAAAAGAAGCTCGCCATCACGGTTTCGATCGGGCTTTCCGTGCAACAAATTCCTCGCCAAGATCGCGTCCGATCTCGACAAGCCGCGCGGCTTTGCCGTGCTGGGCCCGCGCGAGGCGCCGCAACTTCCTCGCCGACAAGCCGGTGAGTTTCATCTTTGGCGTCGGCAAGGTCAGCGCTGCGCGGCTTTCGCGCGACGGCTTTCGCCAGATCGCCGATCTGCAACGGACGGGCGAAGCCGAACTTGGCGCGCCGCTACGGCGACGAAGGCCGCCGCCTTGCCCGCCTCGCGCACGGCATCGATCAGCGCACGGTCAGCCCCGACCGCGAAACCAAAAGCGTCTCGTCGGAGACGACGTTCGAGAGCGACATCTGCCGATTTCCGTGCGCTCGAACGCATCCTCTGGGCGCAGACCGAGGAAGTCTCGGCGCGACTGAAGGAGAAGGCGCTCGCCGGCTCGACCGTCACGCTCAAACTCAAGACTGCGGACTTCAAAATCCGCACCCGCGCGCACTCGTTCGAGACGCCGACCCAGCTCGCGACCAAAATTTTTACTGCGGCCCGGGGACTGCTGGAGCGCGAAACCGGACGGCACCAGATTTCGTCTGCTCGGCGTCGGCGTCAGCGCGCTTACAACCGCCGACCAGGCCGATCCGGCAGATCTGGTCGATGGCCGCGCGATCGAAGCCGAGCATGCCGTTGACCGCCTTCGCGCGCGGTTCGGCGATCAGGCCGTGGTCAGAGGGCTTGCGTTCGAGAGGCGGAAGGAAAGTTAGACGGGTTTTACGGAAACCATCAGCAAAAACCGGCCAGCCGGCTCACGGACAGGGCTTTGCTTCCCGCATTTCCAACGAAGTAAGTTTGCCGATTACGATGAAGTCGTTGTAGTCGAGCGACAACGCCCGCGAAATCCCGTTCTGGTAAAGCTCAAAGCTGATCGCGTAAGTCGGTGTCTGTTCGGTGGTTTTCCTGTCGCGCTTCTTTTCGAAATAGCTGATCGTCACCGGCCAGCGCGGCATCGCCGACAAGCCTCGGATCGTTGTCTGCAATATCGGCGTGCTTGCGATCATCAGCGGACAGTTTGGCGCCGATGACGGTCAACGTATTGTAGACCTTTTCGCCGGTGTCCGATCCGTCGAATACCGGAAAGTCGAGGATGGTTTTGCCCGCGCGCGCGGCCTCGATCACGCGCACCATGTGTTCGGTCGGAAACACCACCGGCGCGTCGATATCGACGTCCTTGCTGCTGCGGCTTGACCAGATCGACCGCGGTGGCGGTGGCGCCATGCTCGGCATGGCCGTCCACGGCATCGATCAGGTTCTGGTCGAGAAAATTCTGCGAGGCAAAATTGAACCGCTTGGCGTCGCCGCCTTCCCAGGTCGTGGACCGCAGATCGCTGGTCGAGACCTTGCCTTCGCCGGAATCAAGTTCGGACACCTGGCGGAATTTCAGCGTGTAACCTTCGCACGCATTGCCGTCGAAATCGTACAGGATACGCCCGCGCACGGCGACCACCTGAGAGTTGCCACGCGTTTTGGCGAGGGCGAGGTCGTAGACCGCGCGATGCGGCACGAACGCGACCGCGCTGTCTTCCGCATGCGCCCGGCATGGGCCAGATACAGGCGCCGCAAGCATCATAGCGCAGGCAAGAACGACACCGCGCGGTGAGAAAGCATGAGCCACAATCATAATCCCTCGGGGTTCTCCGATTCGTAAACCCTGCCCCCGCCGGTCCCTCCCGAAAATCTGTTTTTCGGCTCGAATGGCGGCAAAGATAAGAAGCCGTCCGGGCGGCCGCAACTGCGCACCGAACCGTCGCGCTGCCTTGCGTGAAGGCCCGCAATCGGCGAAAAACCGGGCCCACAGGCGACATGGAGGACGGCAATGGCCGGCGCGATGGAGAAGAAATTGAGTGAACTTGGCATTAATCTGAAGGAGCCGGCGGCTCCGGTCGCCAACTATGTTCCGTTCGTGCGGACCGGCAACCTGCTTATGGTCTCGGGACAGATCTGCCACAGCGACGGCGTCCTGGTCGCGAAAGGCAATCTGGGCGGCGGCGTCTCGATCGAAGACGGGCAAAAGGCGGCGCGCGCCTGCGCGGTCAATCTGCTGGCTCAGGTCAAGGCAGCACTTGGCGATCTCGACAAGGTGGTGCGGGTGGTGAGGCTTGGCGGATTCATCAATTCGGCGCCCGACTTCCTCGAAGGCCCGAAGGTGATGAATGGCGCGTCCGACCTTATGGTCGCCGCCTTCGGCGAAAAGGGCAAACACGCGCGCACCACCGTTGGCGTAGCAGCCCTTCCGCAAAACGCCGCGGTCGAGGTCGAAGGCCTGTTCGAAGTATCCTGAAGGCGCCTTGGGCGCCCGACTGGCTGACGGCCCGGCCGATCGCCCATCGCGGCCTCCATGACGCCGCTCAGGGCATCATCGAAAACATGCCCGCCGCGATCAGCGCGGCGGTCGCGGCCAACTACGGCATCGAGGTCGATCTGCAACTGAGCGCCGATGGCGAGGCCATGGTGCACCACGACGCCGTGCTTGGGCGTCTGTCCGCCGGCGAAGGCACGCTCGATCAAATGACCGCCGCGGAGCTTCGCGCCGTCACGTTTCGCGGCACCGCCGACCGCATGATGACGCTTGGCGAGCTTTGCGATCTGGTCGGCGGACGCGTGACGATTTTGACCGGAACTGAAAAGCCGGTTCGACGGCGACGAACGTCTGCCCTCGCGCGTGGCATCCGTCCTCGCCGGCTATCGGGGGCCGGTCGCGCCGATGTCGTTCGACCCCCGCCAGCTCCACGTGCTGCGGCAAAAGGCCCCTCGCCTGCCACGCGGGATTGTGGCGGCGAAATACCGGCCACATCCATATTGGGACCAGATGCCGCTGTGGCTGCGCAGGGGCATGGGTTCGCTGCTGCCTGCCTTGACGGCGCGCCCGCACTTCGTCGCTTATGAGTTCGCCAGTCTGCCGGCGTTCGCGCCCGGCTTCGCGCGGCATGTTTTATGCCTGCCGGTACTGACCTGGGTGGTCCGCAGCGCGAGCGAGCGTCAACGGGCTACCCGCTTTGCCGACCAGGTGATTTTCGAGAGTTTTCGGCCATGACGGATGCCGGCAGGAAACGAACGATGCAGGACGGAACACAGGCGGCGGCGGGCGACATCCGGGTCGTCGCGGTTGACAGCATTCGAAGGGTCGCGGCGCCGGAATGGGACGCGTGCGCCAATCCGGAAGCTCAGCCGGTTTGCCAGCCTGCCGGTCCGGCTCAAGTGCTGGATCAGGAAAAGACCATCAACCCTTTCCTCTCGCACCATTTTCTTTCGGCGCTGGAGGTGTCCCGCTCGGTCGGCGGTCACACCGGCTGGGATGTCCAGCATCTGCTCGTGCAGGATGCCAAAGGCACATTGCTTGGCGCCGCGCCCTGCTACCTGAAAAGCCATTCGCAAGGCGAATACGTTTTCGACTACGGCTGGGCCGAAGCCTATGCGCAGGCCGGCGGCAATTATTATCCGAAATTGCAGGTCGCGGTGCCGTTCACGCCAGCGACCGGCCGGCGGCTGCTGGTGCGGCCCGGCCCCCGCGCCGACGAGATCCGCCGGGTGCTCGCGTCAGGCCTTATCGAACTATGCCGGATCGACGAAGCGTCCGGCGTGCATGTGACGTTCGCGTCCGAGCCCGAATTTCGTTTCCTCGGCGAACTCGGATTCCTCCAGCGTACCGACCAGCAGTTTCATTGGGACAATGCCGGCTACACGAGCTTCGACGACTTCCTCGCGGCGCTCGCCGCGCGCAAGCGCAAGACCATCCGCCGCGAACGCCACGACGCGCTTGCCAACGGCATTACCGTGCACTGGCTCACCGGCAGCGATCTCACCGAAGACATCTGGGACCATTTCTTTACGTTCTACATGGACACCGGCTCGCGCAAATGGGGGCGGCCGTACCTCACGCGCGCGTTCTTTTCGCTGATCGGCGAAACGATGCGCGACCGCATCCTGCTGGTGATGGCGAAGCGCGACGGGCGCTGGATCGCGGGCGCGATCAACTTCATCGGTTCGCACGTTTTGTTCGGCCGCCACTGGGGCGCGGTCGAGCAACACCCGTTTCTGCATTTCGAGCTTTGCTACTATCAGGCGATCGATTACGCGATTGCGCACCGGCTCGCCCGGGTCGAAGCCGGCGCGCAGGGCGAGCACAAGATCACCCGCGGCTACATGCCCGCGACCACATACTCGGCGCACTTTATCGCCGATCCGGCGCTGCGGCGCGCCATCGGCGACTATCTCAAGCGCGAACGCGCCTATGTAGCTGCCGTCGGCGCCGAACTTGCCGCGACCGGCCCGTACCGTCACGATGCCGGGGTCGAGACCGACTGACACGAGCTTTGCTGCCCGGGGAGAACGCGATGACGAGCTACGACCCGAACAACATTTTTGCAAAAATCCTGCGCGGCGAACTGCCGGCGCACAAAGTATTCGAGGACGACCATACGTTCGCGTTCCTGGACATCATGCCGCGGGCGCCGGGCCACACGCTGGTGATCCCGAAGGCGCCGGCGCGCAACATTCTGGATGTCGCCGCGGATGATCTCGTGCGTGTGATCAAAGTGACGCAACGCATCGCTCGTGCCACGGTGGCTGCGTTCTCGGCCGATGGCGTCACGCTACAGCAGTTTAACGAGCCCGCCGGCGGACAGGTGGTGTTCCACCTGCATTTCCACGTCATTCCGCGCAAGACCGGCATTTCGCTCAAACCGCCGGCCAGCTTCAAGGAAGAGCCAGCGGTCCTGTCGGATCACGCGCAGAGAATTGCCGCAGCTATCAAGTCGGCATGACGAAGCCGGAGGCGCGGCCTCGAGGCTGGATTAGCGTCCCCGCGCGACGCGCTCGATCTCGGCTCGCACGAGTTGTTCGACCATGCCCGGCAGGTTGTCGTCGAGCCAGCTCTTGAGCAGAGGCCGCAGCATCTCGCGCACCAGATCTTCGAGTGTGCGCGCGTTCTGCACCAGCACGGTCTGGGCCAGCGTGTTGAAAGCGGAATTGACGGCGGCGGTCGTCGCGCTGGAAAGCAGCTGGCCGCGCTCGGCCTCGGCATCGCGGCGGCCGAAATCGGCGCCCGCAGGAGCCGCAGCCGGCTTCTGCCCTTCCTCGAAGCTGACGTCCGAATGCGCTTCGATCTTGCGGAATTGCGGGCGCGGCACGGGCGGCGGCGACACCGGACCGGGCTCGGCCGCAGACTGCCCGAACGCGGGCGCCTCCATCGACTCGGTCAGATCGAGAATGTCGGTGGCCTTGTCCTGCAGGTCATCCTGCAAGCTGCCGGAAATCACGGCCGGCTCTTCGGCCGCGGCCTGAACGGCAGGCTGCGGCGGAGCCACCACGAACGGCTTTGGCGGGGGTGGCGGCGGCGCAGGTTCGGCCGCCACCGGCGGCTCCGGAGCCTTTTGAGTTGATTTGCTCGCGTCGTCGTCGGCGATAATGCGACGAATGGAGGCGAGAATCTCCTCCATCGACGGTTCCTGCGCTTTCGCCGGCTGCGTCATACGCGCGTCCTCGCCTCCGATTTCGGTACGGCCCCCGCCGCTTCGGCCGACGGATTATAGCCGCAACCGCCGATTTGCGAATCAACCACCAACAAATGTAACGCTGCCGCCAGGTTCGTCAAAGCGAAGATCGAGAAAACAAACCGGCATTCGCGTCGCGCGGCGTCAGACGGCCGCCAGACTAACGGCCGTCCGAACCGCGCACACCGACCCATGCGTCGCGAATTTGCTGATAATGCACCATCGGATCGTAGATGATGACGTTGAGACCGAGGTGCTGCATCGAGAGCGCACCCACCGCCGCCAGCAATGTGTAAGAGGCGACCACGCGGTCATGCTGCGCGGTCACCAGCGCGACACGCGCGTTGACCAGTTCCTGCTGCGCGTTGAGGACGTCGAGTGTCGTGCGCTGCCCGACGCGGGCCTCTTCGCGCACGCCGTTGAGCGCGATTTCGGCGGCGTTAACCTGCGCCGTGGTTGCTTCGATCTGGGCCTTCGCGGCATCGAGCTGTCCCCAGCTTTGCACCACGGTGGCGCGCGCCTGGTCGCGATTGACGTCGAGCGTGAGACGCTGCTGCCCCAGCGTTTCCTTGGACTGCCGAATAACCGAATACTCGCCGCCGCCCTGATAGATCGGGATCGTCAGCGTGCCGACCACCGACGCAGCCGTCTCCTTGAGCGTTTCGAAGCCCGGGGTCCAGCCCTGCAGGGCCGTCGCCGCCACCGACAGGTTCGGATAGAGCGCGCCTTCGCTGATCTTCACCGCAAGCTCTGCCACGTCGACACCGTACATGGCTGCGAGCACCGACGGACTCTGCGCCTGACCCTGCGCGATCGCTTTCGGCAGCGTCGAGGGCGACAGCCGGTCAACCGGCGAGCCTGGCGCGAGATGACCGGGGTTGACGCCGATGATGCGCCGATACTGCGCCTGCGAGGTCACGAAGTTTGACTGCGCGCCCAGCAGCGCAGACCGGCCGGCGGCGAGACGCGACTCGGCCTGGGCCACGTCGGTGCGCGTTACCTCGCCGACATTGAAGCGGTCGCGCGTCTGCTTGAGCTGCTCGGTGAGAACCTGGACGTTGCTCTGGTTGAGTTCGAGAATCGCGCCGTCGCGTAACAGATTCTATGTAGGCGGTGGCGGCATCGAGCAGCACCTGCTGCTCGGTAACACGAAACGTTTCCCGCGCGGCGTCGACCTGGCTTTCGGCCTGACGCGTCCGGTTGGCGGTCTGGAACCCGTTATACAGCGTCTGCGTCGCGGTCGCGCCGATGGTGCGCTGATAGAACGTCTCCGACGTCGTCGGCCTTGTGCCGCCGGGAAACGACTGCGTGGCATTTTCGTAATTGGGACCGGCGGTCGCCGTCACGCTCAGCTTCGGACGATACCCGGACAGCGCCTGGGGCACATTTTCGTCGACTGCCCGCAACGATGCGCGCTGCGCGTTGAGCTGCGGATTGTTCTGATAGGCTTGGACCAACGCCCATTCGAGCGTATCGGCTGTCGCAACGGAACAGCCCACCCCCGGACCGAGAACGGCCACGGCGAGGCCCGTAACGGCCAATAAATAACTTCGCACCCCTCCACGCATCAGGCTGCGTTACCCTCGCCCTTCTCGCATGGCCCGCGCCACACCACGGCCGCTGAAATCGGCCGGCAAATCCCCAACTGGCAACATTATGATGCCTGCCGAAACGGCGTGAAACCCCCGCCGCTGGTTTTACGCGCATTATTTCCGGTCGTGGCACATAACCGCCACAGGGCAGGATCCGGACAGGCAATCGGCAGCGCCGCAGCCCGATTCCCGCCGTGGCTAGAAAACGAAGGCAGGCGGAGCGACGAAACCTGGCAGCAGCCTCGCTGAGGCATCGAAGATCGGGCGGCCGACCAGCCGGCCCTCGATCACGTGCAGAATTGTGCCCTTGGTCGCCGGCGGCCGCCCGCAAACCCCGACGACCCGGCCGTCCGGCGTGAGCTGCCGGGCAAGGGCATCCGGAATCACCTCGGCGGCGCCGTCAAGAAGGATGACATCGTAGGGCGCGCCGGCCGGCCAGCCGGCGGTCAGAGGGCCGACAGCGACTTCGACCTTCGGGGCGTATCCGGCCAGCGCCGCTTTGGCCTGCCACGCCAGTTCGACATCCTGTTCCAGCGCGATCACCGCGCCGGCCAGATGCGCGAGCACGGCTGCCGAGTAGCCCGTTGCGCAACCGGTAACAAGCACGCGCTCGTGCCCCTGAACATCGGCGGCCTGAAGAAGCTTGGCGAGTACCATTGGCTTGAGCAGCGCACGCCCCTGCCCGACCGGAATGTCGCCGTCCATATAAGCGAGTTCCGCCTGTCCCGGCGGCAGGAAGCTCTCGCGCGGCACCGAGAGCATCGCGTCGATCAAAGCCGGACTAGTCACGTCGGCGGTGCGTACCTGCCCGTCAACCATCAGACGGCGCGCCGCTGCGGCGTCGAACATGCGTCAAATTCCCATCACCGTGAAGCAGGGTTGTGCGGCACGGTATGAAAAAAGGCAAGCGAAGCGGGGGAAAAACGCGCCGGGCTGCGGCGGCGCGGCAGACCTTAATTATCCCGCGGGTGCATGGCGCTACGCCGTTGTCGGAGCGGCAGGCTTCCTTTATAGAGTGCGGCAACCAGGGGACATCGGCGGACCGCCAGGTCGGCAATGTCCTGAACGGCCACGTGGCGGAGTGGTTACGCACCGGTCTGCAAAACCGGGTACCCCGGTTCAATTCCGGGCGTGGCCTCCATCAGCTGTTTCAAGAACTTAACGCACGTTTTGTCCGATTTAAGAGGCTCGAAGCCCGCGCCCAGGGACTCGCTGGGGATTCCGGATGTTGCCGTTCGAATTCCGCTGGCAGGCCATGTCTGCAGCGGTTTGGATTGGACGTCGCGGCGTTGAAGACGGCCATCCGGGTTCGGGCGTTCCCGCAGGCCGGCGTGCACCACCGGAATGGCGGCTCGCAATACGCCTCTTAGGTCCGCCGCGGCCTGCCAACCGATCACGGTCTCGATGGGGCGACGTGGAAACCTCTACGACAACGCGATGGCTGAAATCTTCATGAAGAAGACCTTGGAGGTCGAGGCCCTCTGTCTGAGATGAACTACGAGACCTTCGGGGATGTAACCGCCGTTTTTCCGCGCTTCATTGATGACCGCTTCATTGACGACCGCGCGCGGCAGACGGTCAAAGCCGCCGCCTGATCCTGTCCGGTTTCGGGACCGCGCACTCCGGTCCACGCGACCGGAAGCAGAGGCCTGCACACTGATTTGCAAGCCGGTCCGGGAATTTCCAGAACTGAATGATGCCCGCCTGTCGTCTGCGGATCACCACGTCCGCGCCGCGATAAGCAAGCCGGGTTTTCAACGTAAATTTTATTTGTTTCGCACCGAGGCACGCATCCAGGGCGCGGTCCGGCACGTGCTGAAGCCTGCGGATTAAACTGGCGCCACCCTTGCCGGCGGCAGCCAAATTCAACAGTCGCGGTGAACCTTCAACAGGACGGCGATTTGAAGAGTGCGCCGCCGCTTACGCGGCGACGCACCGGAGTTGCTGTTCGATTTTCGCTGCCGGCCGATGCTTTGGGGCTTCGGACCGGACGCCTCGACAAACCTTCCCGGCTGCCTGGTGAACGCAGGCTCCCGCGAGTGTCCCGTCAGGCTGCGACCTGCGCCCTGGACGCGCGGCACTTCATCAGCGGCTGGATGTGCTGGCCGAACTGGTCCATGCCGATCAGGAAGTCGTCGAACGTCAGCATGATGCCCTTGGTGCCGGGCACCGCGGCCGCTTCGTCGAGCAGCTTCGCGCACGGTGGCGTAGGAGCCGACGATGGTGCCCATGTTGAAGTTGACCGCGCCTTCCGGAAGCTTGATGGTCTTGCGCCGTCGAGCCTGCGCCCGCGTTGGTGTCGGCATCGGCCTGGCCTGCCATCCACGCCAGCGCGTCCACGTCGGCGCCATCGTTGTAGCGCTTCCACTTCGCCATCGCGGCCTCGTCGGTCTCGTCGGCGATGACCATGAACAGCACATAGGCGCCGACATCGCGGCCGGTCTTGGCCGTGGCCGCGATCAGCTGTTTGTTCATGCGGCGCGAACGCGGCCGGCGTGTTGACGCCGGTGCCGAGGATGAAGTTGTAGTCGCGTGTATTTCGCGGCGAACTCCATGCCGCCTCGCTCTGGCCGGCCGACACGAGCTTGATGGAGCTGCCCGGCTGCGGCAGCAGCCGGCAGTCGTCCATCTGGAAATATTCGCCCTTGAAGTCCGACTTGCCGGTCTCCCACAGCTCCTTCATGATGGTGACGTATTCGGTCGAATAAGTCGTAGCGGCGGCCGAAATGCTCGTCGCCGGGCCACAGGCCCATCTGCTCGTATTCGCCCTTGGCCCAGCCCGAGACGATGTTGATGCCGAACCGGCCGTGCGAGATCGAGTCGATGGTCGACGCCATGCGCGCCACAATCGCCGGCGGCAGGGTCAGCACCGCGGTGGAGGCGTACAGCCGGATCTTGCTCGGTCACGGCGGCAAGGCCGGCCATCAGGGTGAAGGACTTCGAGATTGTAGTCCCAGAACTCGCTCTTGCCGCCGAAGCCGCGCAGCTTGATCATCGACAGCGCGAATTCGAAGCCATAGCGCTCGGCCTTCTGCACGACCTGCTTGTTGAGGTCGAAGCTCGGCTTGTATTGCGGCGACGCGGTCGAGATCAGCCAGCCGTTGTTGCCGATGGGAATGAAAACGCCGATATCCATTTTAAGTAGTCCCTTCCTTGGGGTTGATCGGCAGTCCATAGCAAGAGTGATGCCACCCCCAGTGCGGCAACATTTCCGTTCACGCGGGGGATCGGATCCGTCGCGCAATCCCTCAACCGCGCGGCGCGTCACGCAGCTCAACTATCGGCAGATTGTACTGCCTGCGGTTTGGCGCACGCGGGAAGCGCCAGTTTGCGCTGCTGCACGCCCGTGAACCGCATTTAGGCTTGCGGGGATGAAGTGTCGTCCTGGAACTGGCTCCCCGCGTGCGTGAAATTGAAGCAGCGGGGGTGCCGATTGAACGAAACGGCGGGCGCCGTCACGTCAACAGATGCCGATGCGCAGGCGGACTGCGGGCAACGGGAATATTGCTATAATTTATAGCTATGCTGCCATAGCAATAGGCACGCGAGGCTGGGTCGCAATGCTTCTGTGTCGGAGATGGGCGGCTGGTTTGAAGGTCGCTCGCCGTCATTCGCTCCAGGCTTTTACGGAATAATAGCGGACGCTTCGGCCCGACCTGACGGGCGCTGCGCAAGGCGGATATTTCCTGTCACCGTCGATCGACATCGATCCTGTCATCCGCATCGGAGATGCCTTGACTGACATCGCAGAATGTCTGCGCGAGTTCGCGCCATTCGCGCCGTAATCAGCCAGGCGGAGTCCGGTCGGCAGAAAAATTATTCGCGAGACAACTGTGCCGGACGAAGCCACCCGAAAATGGGTGGCATTGATTTTGCTTGAAACGCCTCAACGTTATCAGCGGGGTGATCGTGCGGTGCGCCAAAGTTTTATCTCCTCGATTTGCCAATCGATCGGGTCCCGCGTCTCGGCTGCGCATGCCGACTCCACAACGGGAGCAGGCGAACGCCACCTGCGGCTGTGACGGCGAAGATCGCACCGTGCGTCTGACAATCTCCCTCGAGCCCGCAACCATCATCGCCGCTTCGCTGACGACGACAGCGGCCGGGCGATTCCCGGAATACGCGCGGCGGCGCCCGCTGAAATTTTCACGAGCCGACATGCTTCCGGCGGCGAGAGCCGGCGCGAAGCAGCACACGCCGGAGTTTTGCCGCGACCGACCGACCGATCATGACATCCGCAGCCGTGCGGCGACAAAGCGGATGGCCGCCGCGCCTGCTTAAGACTGAAGCTCACTCACCACACAACCATTTCCAGGAGGAAGATAAATGACTGACTCAAAATTTTGGCTCACAAGCCCGACGCGCCGCGCCGTGCTGCTGACCGGCGCCTCGGCGTTCGGAACAACGCTGCTGGACGGCCTGCTGCCTCACGCCGCTGCGCTGGCCGCGACGTCAACGATCGTGGTGGCCGCGCCTGCGACGCCGCAAAGCCTGGATTCGGAATTCGACGGAAGTCTCGGCACCATCGACGCGATCGGGAACCTCTACGACAGTCTGATCGAATTCCAGAAAGTGCCGGACGCGAAATTCCCGGCCGTGCTGCGCGAGGACATCAAGGACTACCCGGACAAGCCCGGCGGCATCAACGTGATCGGCAAGCTTGCCGAAAGCTGGACGATCGATCCGGCGGGAAAATGGGCGGAGTTCAAGCTGCGCAAGGGCGTCAAAAGCGCCTGGGGCAACGAACTGACGGCTGACGACGTCAAATGGACGTGGGACCGGAAATTCGCGCTCGGGGCGATCGGCGGCTTCCTGACCAAAATCATGGGCATGAGCGGTCCCGACAACGTAAAGGTTATCGACCGGTCCACGGTTCGCTTCGAGCTTCCGAACGAAGGTCCGCTTTTGCTGAAGCTTCAGCAGAATCTTTATAACAACATCTACGACTCGACCAAATGCAAGCAGATGGCGACCGCGGCCGATCCCTGGGCGCGTGACTTCATTTCAAACAACGGCGCCGGATTCGGCCCCTATCAGCTCGAATCCCTGAAGCGTGGCCAGCAGGCCGTGTTCAAGGCCCGTGAAGACTATTATCGCGGAAAGCCCGCGATCGATACCATCGTCTATAAGGAGATCCCCACGTCGGCGACCCGTCTGTCGCTGCTGCAGGGCGGGGCCGTGGACATTGCCCAGTTCCTGCAACCTCTCGAAATCGAGCGTCTCAAGACCGCGCCCGGCGTGACAGTGGAGTCCGTCAGCGCATCCCCGATGTTCTGGATCGAGCTGAACACAAAATTTGCACCGTTCGACAAGACGCTGGTGCGCAAGGCGATGAATTACGCGTATCCGGCGGAGCAGGTCCTCAAGACCGTTTTCCAGGGTACCGCAGCCCAGATGGTCGGCTGTATGCCGAGCATCTATCCGGGCTTTTCGAAAACCGCGACCGAATATACCTACGACCTCGATAAGGCCAAGGCGCTCCTGAAGGAAGCCGGCCTGCCGGAAGGCTTCAAGACCACCCTCGCCTACAACGCCGGTGATCCCGTGCAGGAGCCGATCGCCATCCTGTTTCAGACATCGCTGCGCCAGGCGGGCGTTGAACTGACCCTGAAAAAGATCCCGGCGGCAACCTTCTATAACGAAGTATCCGGCCGCACGCAGCCGATGATCCTGTTTACCGACACGCCGTGGTGTCCCGATCCGTCTTACTCGATGCAGCTTTATTTCGACTCCAAGAGTTTCGTCAATTATTCGAATTACAAAAACGACGAGGTCGACAAACTGCTCAAGGAGGCATCCGTCACGGCGGACAACGCGGCCCGCTTCGCGATAATGAAAAAAATTCAGGAGATCGTAATGGACGAGGCGCCGTGGGTCTTCATCGCCTATCTGAACTACACGATGGCCCGCCGATCGAACCTGAGCGGATTTACCTATTACACGGCCAACAACCTCCGCTTTCAGGACTTCTCGCGTACGAGCTGACGTGAACAGGAAAGCAGCCCGCCAGAGACGCCCGCCCGAATTGCGCCTCGCGCCGCGGGAAGCGTTTTCGAGACTGTAAAATGCCCGAGCAAACCGCCGTGATCGATGCGTCGAAGCCTTACAATCAGCCGCATCGATCCGGCCGCCTCCGTTCGAGCGGTCGTTTTTGGCTCGCGGTTTTCCGGGCGTATCCGTCCTTTGCGGTCGGATACGGCATTATCGGGATCGTCGTGACGGTCGCGGTGCTTGCGCCGTGGCTCAGTCCCTACGATCCCGTTCGCGCCGACCCCAATGCCTATCTTCAGCCGCCCGGTCCCCTGCACTGGCTGGGCACTGACAATACCGGCATGGATATATTGACGCGCATCATCTACGCGCCGCGCACCGACCTTGTGATCGCGATTATCGGGACGCTGATTTCAAGTATGGTCGGCGCGCCGCTCGGCGCCATTGTCGGCTATTACGAAGGCAAAGGAGGATGGCGCCGCGCGCTCAGCATTCTGGTGATGCGGACCGCCGACGTGCTTCAGGCGTTCCCGGTCTTTGTTTTTGCGATCGCACTCGTCGCCGTATTCGGCCAGGGCATCAGCAGCATCGTCACCGCCATCGCCTTCGTGAATATCCCGATTTACGTCCGCCTGATGCGAAGCCAGGTGCTGTCGATCAGGAACATGCGTTACGTCGAGGCGGCCTTCGTCGCGGGCGCGTCGGACGCGGCGATCGTGTGGCGCCACATCATCCCCAACTCGATCGCTTCGGTCCTCGCGCAGCTCTCCATCAACGTCGGCTGGTCGGTCCTGCTCACGGCGGGCCTCAGCTTCGTCGGCGCCGGAGTAGTCGCACCGACACCGGAATGGGGCAGCATGATCGCGAGCGGCTTTCAGAGCGTCATGACCGGGCAATGGTGGCCCTCGATATTTCCCGGCATCGCACTCGGGCTCACCGTGTTCGGCTTTGCATTGATCGGGGCCAGTATCGAAGTCCTTTCCGATCCCGCGCAGCGGCGTCTCCTCGTCGCCAATATCAGGGCATAGGCGGATGCTGCTCCTCCGCTATGTTGCGCGCCGACTGGCGTTTGTGGTGCCCCAGCTGATCGGGATCATCATCGTAAGCTTCCTTTTGATCAAACTTATTCCCGGCGACCCGGCGATCCTGATGCTTGGGCCAAACGCAACGCCGGCCGCCATCGCGTCGCTGCGCGAGCAGCTCGGCCTGACGAGGCCGCTGTGGGAGCAAATCTGGATTTATCTGAGTAATGTCGCGCACGGCGATCTCGGAACCTCGTGGCAGACCACGGGGAAGGTAACCGACGATCTCATCGAGCGCTTCCCCGCGACGCTCGAGCTCGTGACGCTGAGCATGCTGCTCGCGCTTTCAATCGGCATTCCGCTTGGCGTCATGGCGGCGACCCGTCAGCGCGGCGTCGTGCGCAAGATCGCCGGCTATTACGGGCTTCTCGCCGGTGCCGTGCCGGATTTCTGGCTGGCTCTCGTCCTGGTCTTTGTATTCTATTCCCTGCTGCACGTTGTGCCAGCCCCCCTTGGCCGCATCGACGTTGCGCTTGCCGCGCCGGCTACGATCACCGGCAGCCTGCTCATCGACAGTCTCCTCGCCGGCGACGTCGAAGCCGCATGGTCCGCGCTCGGGCACCTCGTGCTGCCGGTCGTGACGCTGGGGCTCGTGACCGCCGGCCCCATCATGAAAATGACCCAGTCGACGATGGACCGGACGATGGCGTCCGATTTCATCCGTTACGCCGACATGTGCGGGTTGCCGCGCAGGATCGTGCGCTGGCAGGCCTTCCGGGCGTCGCTGCCGGCGATCATCACCATTGTCAGCGTGCTTTACAGCTATTTGATCGGCGGCGCCGTGCTGGTCGAAATTGTTTTCAGCTGGGGCGGCGCGGGACAGTATGCCGTTCAGGGCGTGCTCAACGCCGACATCAACCCGGTTCTGGGGTTCGTGATCTTCGCAGCACTGCTTTCCCTCGTGCTCTATCTGGTCGTCGATCTTCTTTATTTCGCGCTCGATCCGCGAACCCGGGGATGAGATGAGCGCACTCGATCAAATGGCAGAAGTGGATCGCGACAAACCGGGGCCGCCCGAAGGACGATACCGTCCTGCGGGTGCAGGACCTGTCGGTCGCCTTCGGACGTTCCGGCAGTGCGGCCTCGAAGGCGCTGCGGGACATCAATTTCGAAATCCGGAAAGGCGAAATGGTGGGCCTCGTCGGCGAGTCCGGCGCCGGCAAGACGACTCTGGCGCGGGCCATCATGGGAAATATTTCCCGGCCGGGATTTATCGAGCGTGGCCGCATCGAATTCAAGGGTACGGTTCTGTCGGAATTGCCCGATGACGAGCGCCGCTCGGTGCTCGGCCGCGACATTGCGATGGTCATTCCCAATCCGCGCAGCGAACTGAATCCTTTCATCACGATCGGAGAGCAGATCGCGAACGTCATTCGTTACCATATGCCCGTCAGTGCCGCCGAAGCGCGCGCGGCGGCCTTGCGGATGCTGGAGGCTGTTCGCATCCCCGATCCCGGGCGGCGGTTCAACGCCTATGCTCACGAACTCAGCGGCGGGATGGCCCAGCGCGTCGTCATCGCGATAGCGCTTGCCTGCTCGCCAAATCTCGTCATCTCGGACGACGCGACGAGCGGCCTCGATGTCACGGTACAGACCCAGGTGCTGGAACTGATGACGGAGATGGTGCGCAGCAAGGGGGCTTCGGCGCTGTTCATCACCCGCGATATTGCCATCACCGCCCACTTCTGTTCGCGCATCATCATCATGTACGCGGGAGAAATCGTCGAAATAGCCAATACGTCGGAGTTTTTCGACCGGCCGAAGCATCCGTACAGCATCATGCTGCTTGCGGCCTTCGCCCATAATGAGGCGTTACGCCAGCGATGGGCCGCGGCTGCGGCAGATCTTCCGGCGCAGTGCGCGTGCACCTTCGCGCCGCGCTGTGTCAGGCGCCGGCAACGCTGCGTGGACGAGCATCCGGGACTTACGGTATCGGCCGACGGTCAGCAGGTCCGCTGTCATTTTCCGGTGGAAGCCTGACCGATGGCGGCGCTTCTGGACGTGCAGAATCTGGTCAAGCATTTCCCGATTTCGGGATCTGCAAAGCGTGTTCAGGCGGTGAACGGCGTCAGTTTCGAGATCGAGCCCGGGCAGACGCTGTCTCTTGTCGGCGAGTCCGGATCAGGCAAGACGACGGTTGGCCGCTGCGTCATGGGCCTGATCGAACCGACGGACGGCACGATCGTGTATGAAGGCCGCCCGCTCGGACCACGGCACAACATCCGCAGCCGCTCGCTTCGCGGCCGCATCCAGTGCGTCTTTCAGGAACCGTCCGAGTCGCTCAATCCGCGAATGCGCGCCGGCGAAGCGCTTGGCGAGCCCCTTTTATACATAGGAGTGTCCAGGACCGATCGTGAAAAGCGCGTGCTGGACATCGCAAGGCGGGTCGGTCTGCCGCGCTCGCATCTCGAGAAACTTCCGGGCGAACTCAGCGCCGGCCTGCAGCAGCGGATCGGCATCGGGCGCGCCATGATCACGCGACCGAACCTGATCATTCTCGACGAACCGACCTCCGCTCTGGATCCGACGGCGCGGGCTGAAATCGTCGATCTCCTGATCCGGCTGCAGGGGGAGCTGGAAACAGCATATCTCTTCATCTCCCACGACCTGTCGACCGTGCGGTTCATCAGCGACCGGCTCGCCGTTCTCTATCTCGGCTCGATCGTGGAAATGGGCGACGCGAAGGCGCTTTTCGCAAAGCCCCGGCATCCTTACAGCGCCGGCCTGCTGGCGTCCGTGCTGCTCCCGCACCCGTCGCTGCGGCGTTCGAAGGTGCTGACACTCGACGGTGAAATTCCAAGCCCCGTCGATCTGCCGCCTGGGTGCCCCCTCGCCTCGCGTTGCAGTTTTGTCGAGCCGCAGTGCCGGCAGGGTCCGGTGCCCGGGTTCACACCGGAGCACGGCCATCTCGTGCACTGCATCAATCATGAGAAAGTGGCTGCTCTCGTCAGCGACGTGGATTATTTCGATCGCTTTCAGGACATCGCCAACAGGGTACTGAGTGTAGGCGCTTCTGCTTTGGAGGAAACGGCATGAGCAAAAAACTGAACGGAAAAGTCGCGTATATCACCGGCGGCGGCAGCGGCATCGGGCTTTCGATCGTCACGCTTTTCGCGCGGGAGGGCGCACGCGTCGGCATTATCGAACGTCGCGCCGAGACCGCCGCCAGCGTGCAGTCGGCACTGGGCGACCTTGCATCGTCGACGGCTTTCGCCGTGGCTGATGTCGGATCGGAGGCCGCCGTGGCGGGCGCATTCGACGAATTGACCCAAAAGCTCGGGCCGGCCGCCATCCTCGTGAACTGCGCCGGCATAGACTTGGTCGCCCGCATCGAAGACGTGACTCTGGATGCGTGGAACGAGATGCTGCGGGTTCATTTGACCGGCACGTTCCTGTGCTGCCGGCGTGCGCTGCCCGACATGCGCAAGGCCGGATGGGGCCGCATCATCAATGTTTCATCGCAGCTGGCGCATCGGGGCGTCGAGGGCATGACGCCGTACTGCGCGGCCAAGGCCGGCATCATGGGCTTCACGCGGGCGCTCGCCTATGAGGCGATCGGCGACGGCATCACCGTCAATTGCCTCAATCCCGGTCCGATCGACACCCCGCTGGTCGCGAGCCTGCCGAAAGACGTCGTCGACGCGATCGTCGCTCAAATCCCCGCACGGCGTCTCGGGCGTCCCGAGGAAGTAGCCGGCGCGGCGCTTCTTCTGGCGACCGACGAGGGTGGCTACTTCGTGGGAGCAAGCATGAACATGAACGGCGGGCACTACATGATCTGACCAGCCGCTCACCCTCTGCCTCATCGCGCAGGAGCGACACTGTCACAGACCTGCGACACGACTTTATCTGACAACAACAGGGATTTCGATGCAGCTTAAAGGACGAAAGGCACTGATCACCGGCGCGCAGCAGGGGATCGGCCGTTCCATTGCGATCGCGTTTGCGCGCGAAGGCGCGGATGTGGCGATCAATTACCTCGACAACGCCGACGCTGCCCGCGAAGTGGCGCGCGAGGCGGAGGCATTCGGCGGAAAGGCCGTACCGGTTCACGCCGACGTCAGTGAATTCTCTCAACTGTCCCCTCTTGTCGACAAGGCTGACGCCGCGCTGGGCGGGATCGACATTCTGGTCAACAACGCGGGCATCTATCCGCGGGCCCACATTCTGGATTTGACCGAGTTCGACATGGGATTCCACGCTCGCGGTCAATCTGAAAGCCGCGTGCTTTCTCAGCCAGGCGGTGGCGCGCCGGCTGGTGGCTGCGAAGAAGGGTGGCGCGATCATCAGTCTTTCATCGGCTGCGGCGCAGGGCTGGCATAAATCGGCGCATTACAGCGCGTCGAAGGGAGGCATCATCTCGCTGACCCGCACGATGGCCATCGAACTGGCGGAGTTTGGCATTCGTGCGAATGCCATCGCGCCGGGCGTAACCGACACCGCCCAGCCCCGCGGCGGCTACACCGAACAGGAATTGCTGGACATGGTGAAGGTATTCCCGGCCGGGCGCATGGGCCGGCCGGACGAGATCGCGACGGTGGCGGTATTTCTGGCAAGCGACGCTTCCAGCTACATGACCGGACAGACCGTCCACGTCAACGGCGGCTGCTTCATGTCGTGACACGCGCGCACTCATGCCCGGCCCGATCGGGTGCGGCGGCCGTAAAGCTGCCTTCCCGTTCGGACTGGCCGCAGTGCTGCGGCGGAGCGGACACAGTTCAGGAACATCGGCGACAGCTCAGGAGAAAACGCGATGAAGTTCGGAGTATTCCTGCCAAACGGACGGAACGGGTACATTCTTTCGAAGGCGGCGCCGCTTTACATGCCGACCTTCAAGCACAATCTGGCGATTACGCAGGAGGCGGAACGCCAGGGCCTCGATTTTGTTCTGTCGATGATCAAATTTCGCGGTTTCGGCGGTGAAACCCATTTTTGGGATGCCTGTCTTGATTCCGTGAATTTGACCGCAGGCCTTGCTGCCTCGACGACGAAAATCGGACTGATCGCCACCATCAGCCTGCTCAGTACCAATCCGGCCGTCGCCGCCCGGATGATTGCGACGCTCGACGATATCAGTGGCGGCCGCTGCGGCCTGAATATCGTTACCGGCTGGAACCGTGCTGAATATGAGCAGATGGGACTGTGGCCGGGCGACCATTACTTCGAGCGTCGCTATGAATTCGCCGGCAAGTATCTTGAAATCCTGCGGTCGTTGTGGCGCACCGGCCGCGCGGATCATCACAGCGAATTTTTTCAGCTCACCGATTGCCGGTGCGAACCGATGCCTTCAAGGGAAATTCCCATCGTCTGTGCCGGTCAGTCGGCGTACGGGGTCCGCTTCACCGCACAGAACGGCGACCATAATTTCGTGATGACGGGGAAAAGCAATCTTCGGCGGATTACCGAAAACCTCGGCGAAGAGGCCGCGCGCTTCGGCCGCAAGGTCGGCACCTACGCGCTTTACGTGGTTGTTGCAGCCGAGACCGACCGTGAAGCCGAGCAGCAGGCGCAGAAGATCCTCGACGAAGCCGATACGGTCGCGATTGGAAATATGCTCGGGAGTGCGTCGCTCGACACGGTGACCGGCGGTACAAGTGACCGAATGAAAGAGGCGCTGAGTTTGCCTCTGGAGGAAGGCAACATGGCGTTCCTCAGTTTTCCGGCGGTTATCGGATCGTACCGGTCCGTGGCCCAGCAGATCGACGCGATCGAAGCTGACACCGGCATCGAGGGTATGTTGCTGACCTTCCCCGATTTCGTCCAGGGCGTCCGCGACTTTGGGACAAAGGTACGGCCGTTGCTTCGCCGCTCTGCTCCAGCCGCCGTTGCCGGCATGGCCTCCTGATCCGGATGTGATGCCGGAACTGCCAACACGTGATCCGCCGGCAGCGTTCGGACGCTGCCGGCGAGCCGGAACGAATGGCAGCGTCGATCGTGCCACCTTTGAACTGTGTGGAATTCGCGGGCACCTGCCCCCTGCTTTTCTTTGTGCCGGCATCCCCCAAGAGGTGAATTGACGTGCGGGTGCAGGAAGCACAGACTTGTATTCTGTTTCTTCTTCTTCGCGTTTTGCTTCCACGACGTCAGTTTGCCGGAACAAAATGAAGAAAGATCACTCCTCGTCTGATGTTGCCCGCTTTCGCATGCAGTTCATGAACCTGTATCGCAGGTTGCGGCGGGAGGCACAGAGCGGAGAGCGATCATGGGCGCGACTGGTTTTGCTGGGAGCCATCGACCGCTTCGGAGATACCGGCACTCCGTCGGCTGTTGCCAGGGCCGAAGGCATGCGGTCATCAAACCTGGCGGCCATGCTCCGTGAACTGGACGCAGACGGCCTCATCGTCCGGACACGTGATGTCAAGGACGGGCGCAAAGTAAGATTGAAGCTTACCGCGCGCGGTCAGAATCTGCTCTATGCCAACCGCGCGCGCCGCGATCGCTGGCTTTCTGAAGCATTGCAGCACTGTCTGACGGAGGAAGATCGCAAGAGCCTTTTCCAGATTGGGAAGCTGCTCGACCGGATCGCCGCCTGGTCGGGC
Organism: uncultured Alphaproteobacteria bacterium; assembly: GCA_963766925.1. Lineage (GTDB taxonomy): Bacteria > Pseudomonadota > Alphaproteobacteria > Rhizobiales > Xanthobacteraceae > BOG-931. The sequence goes on along the minus strand of CAVYCI010000030.1, from coordinate 205,577 downwards.
AATGCCTCTACGGACAAAACAAACCGCACACGCCGGGAGATTACGACCGAGCAGCGCCTTTTCGCGTCACCCGTCGCAGACGCGCCCTCGACCGGGCCGGCGGGATTAAATCGGCGGCCGACTTCGGCCAGCGAAAGCGACGATCGCACAGGGCGGGTCAGACCGGGCCGTAACCCGCCGTTTTGAGGACGCGACACAGCGTGGCGATTGCGCCTTCGGCTGACCCGCTCCGCCGGCAAAGGCGGAAAATCGGTGCGTTGATACATTGAGGGTTTGACCTCGACCCGTCGTTGGCGTCCAGTTACGATGAGTGCAACCTGCCGACCGGGAGAAACATCATGAAGTATTTGGCCTTTGCGCTGGCCGGCGCGATCTGGCTTGTCTGGTCCATTCCTGAAGCGAACGCCGTTGTCGCCTGCCGGGCGGGCTATTACTGGCAGGCAGGACGCTGTGTGGTCATCCCGCCGGTCGCCAAACCCGGCGTGCAGTGTTATTGGCGCGCTGGCGTGCGCATCTGCCGCTGATGACGGGGGTCGCTGCCCTCCACCTTCCCGGCGCCGCACACGTGCCCGTGGAGGCCATGCCCCCAACAAAAAGGGGCAGCGCGCCGGGAAGAGCTGAAGCACCGCTGCGGTACAGCCAGCGAAGAAAACGCCCAATCCGCTTATCGCCTGTGAAACCAGCGCCGTTTTATTGTTCTGCTTCGGCTGCCGCTCATTCCCGCTACGGCCCGGTGACGGCGAGCACCGCCTCCCTGATCTTTGCCATCGCGAAATTGCCGATCTGTTCCGAGTTCGAGATGCGGCAGGTTGGGCAGTTCGTCGGCCGCGACCACGCATCGACGATCGCCGGACCGTCGAGGCTGAGGGCCTCGTCGATCGCTGTGCCGCAAGCTCGCCGGGCTTCGTCGGCCTTGAAGCCCTGGCCGCCGCAGGCGCGGGCCAGCGCGGCAAAGTCGGGATTGGGGAACTCGATGCCCTTCCCGGAAGGCGGGCAGGCCGACCGACTCCGCCTCCAGCGTGGATCAGGCCGAAGGAGGAATTGTTGTAGACCACCACCTTCACCGGCAGCTTGTGATGCACGGCGGTCATGAACTCGCACATCAGCATGTTGAAACCGCCGTCGCCGCAAAGCGCGATCACCTGGCGCGAACGGTCGAGCGCCTGAATGCCGTTGGCCTGACCGAGCGCGGTGCCGACCGCGGCGTTGTTGAACGAGCCGATGATCCGCTGCGATCCGCTCTGACGGATCCAGTTGGCCGACCACAGCGTGTTGAGCCCGGTGTCGAAGACGAACACCGCGTCGCGGCTGGCGAGGTCGCTGACCGCGCGCGCCACGGCCTGGGGATGGATGCGATCCTTGCTGCGCGCCGGATCGGCCTGCCTGTCCAGCATCTCGTCCCACTTGCGCCGCTCTCTGCTCACCTGTTCGAAGAAACTCGCGGTCGGTCTTGGCGGCGACTTCCTCAAGCAGCAAGCTTCAGCGTGGGCCGCACCGAGCCAACGACGCCGAGCGCGGTCGGCGCGCGGCGTCCGAGCACCTGCGCCCGCTCGTCGATCTGGATGACCGACCCTTTTTGCGGCAGGAATTCCGAGTAGGGATAGTCCGTGCCGAGCATCAGCAGCAGATCGCACCGCATGACCGCGTGGTAGACCGGCCTGGTGCCGATCATGCCGATGCCGCCCATCCAGCGCGGGTCGTCGTACGGCATGATGTCCTTGCCTTTGACCGAGTGGATCAGCGGCGCCTTCAGTCGGTCCGACAGCGCGCGCAAGCTCGTCGGCTGCGCCGTGGCACCCGTCGCCGCACATGATGACGACGCTGCCGGCCTCATCGATCCGCCGGACGATCTCGGCGACGTCGGCTTCGCCGGCCGCAAGCTCGGGACGCGGCTTCAGCGTGGCGACGCTTGCGACGCTGCCGTCGGCCTTTGCCGAGAGCACGTCCTGCGGCAGCGTCAGATGCGCGACGCCGCGGCCCGCATAGGCGGCCGCGATCGCCTGATGGATGACAGCCGGCGCCTGAGCCGGCGACGAGATGGTCTCGGTGTAGAGCGAGACGTCGCGGAACAGCAGATCCGGTTCCGTGGTCTGGATGAAGTCGGTGCCCTGCATCTTGCGCGCCATTTCGCCGGACAGCGCCAGCACCGGAGCGTGATCGCGGCTCGCCTCGTAAAGACCGGCGACGAGATGGGTGCTGCCGGGGCCGGTTGTGCCCGCGCAGACCGCGAGCCGGCCGGTGAGCTTCGCCTGGCCCGATGCGGCCAGCGCCGCCCCCTCCTCGTGGCGGACGCCGATCCATTCGATGTTGCTGCGGCGAACGGCGTCGGCGAGCGGATTCAGCGAATTCTCCGATAAGCCCGAAAATGCGCTTCACGCCGATTTGCTCGAGCGTTGCGACAAGAACGTCAGCCACTGTCCGGGACACCTGCGCCTCCTGTCAGTTCTGGCAATAACCCGTCAGGCACACGTCAGGTCCCGCCCGACGGATGCGGAGCCCTGCGGCCGAAGACCCGAAGCCATTATATGCGTCGGTAAATCCGTCCCAAGAGGGTCTCCCGAACTGCGCACGCTGACGGCATGTACCCGCCAAAGTGGTGGTTTACGCTGCGAAAACTGCTTCCCGGCCTCCCCGCCTGCGGCGCCGGAGGATGGCGGTCCGATTTATCCAGCCAGCGCTTTCAAACCAGGCGCGGCTTTGTTATAGGCAACCCGCGCCACGCCGCGCATGGCTGCCAATGTTCCCCGGTAGCTCAGTGGTAGAGCAACCGGCTGTTAACCGGTTGGTCGCTGGTTCGAATCCGGCCCGGGGAGCCAAACATCTCGTGTCCAGCCCGGAGACATGGGTAACAGAACGTACCTAAGACATAGGTGACAACCTCGGGCCGAACGGGTTGTCGAGGGGCTGCAAGGTTCTTTGCTCCAGGTCGATATAGCCGAGATCGTAGTGCATGAAGCTGACGAGCCAGATAGCGTCGTCGACTTCCTTAATTCCGAGGCGCTGGCCTGCGAGCGCGGCCGAGATGTTGATCTTCTTGCGATGCAGGCAGATGCGTCCGCACGCGGTGACGAGGATGTCGCGGTCATGAAGCGGGTAGGCGACGTCAGGCAAGCCGTCATAGCGACGCGTTGAGGCGGCATAGATTTCGGCGGGACACTTCATGGCGAGGGCCTCATGGGGCCGTTCGGCGTTGAACTCGTGCAGGAAAGCGTCGAAGCGGGCCTGCTGCTGCAGGCTGTTCATTCCCGGCGGGCGGGTGGCTTCCTTCTTCAAGGTCAGGTGCATGCGCTCATGGCGTCCGTTCTGCTGCGGATGACCAGGCTTGATGCGTTCGATGGCGATGCCGAGGCGGAGCCACCACACCGAGAGTTTGGAGAGATTGAACAAGGCGTTGGGACTGGCGAAGGGGACGCCGTTGTCGGAACGGATGGCGAGCGGCAGCCCGCGATCGGCAAGCAGCCGCTCGAAGGCTGTAAATGCAAGGTTTTCGCGCGTTGATTTGAGCGCTTCGCACAACAGCAGGAAGCGCGAGGCGTGGTCGGTGACGGTGAGCGGATAGCAGTAGCGGCCATTGCCGAGCTTGAACTCGCCTTTGAAGTCGGCGCACCACAGATCGTTGGGTGCCGCTCCCGCCGACAGCGCCGTCCCGGTGGCGCGCTGGCGCAGCCTGCCGGGGCGTTTGACCAGGCCGTGGCGATCGAGCACAGCATGGATGGTGCTCCTGGCCGGCACGCGCACATCGCCGGCGAGCCGCCGCACCAGGAGTTCGCGGATCTTGCGAGCGCCCCAATGCGGCTTGCCGCGCTTGAGGCTGACGACCAGAGCCTCGATCTGCCCCGGCAGCTGATTGGCATAGCGAACCGGCCGCCGCGAACGGTCGGTCAGGGCTTCGAGCCCGTGCTCCCTGTAGCGGTCGAAGATTTTGTAGCCGGTTTTGCGCGAGATGCCGAACTCGCGACAGACCTCCGTCATTGCCTCGCCATCCAGAAGCCGTCCGACAAATCGCAGGCGCTCGTCCATGACCGAACACTCCTTCCACGGCATCAACACCTCCCGCCCAAAGGCGAAAAGTGTTACCCATGTGTCCGGTACGGTCTGTCACCCATGTCTCAGGCCGCTCATCGATGGCTTAATGAAATGGGGTTTGACCGAAAGATTGTTTTAGGCGCGGCGTAGGTACAGCATCGAACAAGTCGTGACGGCTCCGGCAATTGCGCGGTCGTCTGCGCGATCTCGCCAACCAGCGTCCCCGGTTCGGCTACAGCTGGCGGTTCATTCTGCCGCTGGAACAGGGCGGCCCTTCAGGCATCAATCGCATCTATCAGTTCTACCGCGAGGAAGGGTTGACCGTGCGCAGGCGCAAAGCCCAGCGGAGAGCGATCCCAACACGCACGCCGGTCCTGGATCGAGGCCAAGGTCAACCGCGCTGGCCGCTCGAATTTGTCCATTACCAGTTCACGACCGACCGCACACTCCAAACACTCACCATCATCGACACGTTCTCGGAGTTCTCGCCGGAGCAGAGGAATCCCGCCGGCGATGATCGAATCGTCGTCGATCACATCCCGATTTCGATCCGCAGGCGATGCGAAAGGAAACTCGATCTCGCTCCCCAAGGTAAAAGCAACACCAGGGCGATACTCAGCGGACGAAGCGACAACGCAATGATCAAGGCTATCGCCCGCGCGTAACCATCGCAGGATCGTTTCTGCTTCGCGCCGAAAAACTGATCGAGTGAACTGCCCGATGTCGTGGTTTGGCTTTGCGCGTCGGTTTGCGCGACACAGCTGCACTTACGGAGTTCGAAGAAATTCCGACTCGTCACGCGTGACCTCGATCGGTCCGGGACGATACGGCGCGGCCATCAGCAGGCAATTTTGCGCCTGGGCTTACCCACCTGCAAAGCATCGATCCTTGTGACGTGACGATGAGATGCGAAACGCGGCCGGCGGCACCCACTCACGAATTCGTGCCTGGAGCGTGACGCACCACGCTGCAAGAGTTGGACCGGGGGGATGCGGGGATTCAAGTGAACGCGCATTTCCATTTCGGCACCGCTCTACTCTGTTCTGCGCGCGCCCATGGCCGCTTCATCGTGGCGTTGGGGTTGGTACTCGGATGCAGTGCGGGCATGGCAACCGCACTGGCGTCGCACGACTGGCGCATCGACGAAGCTCACACGTCAATTGGGTTCAAGATCGATGCCGTCGGCTTTCCGACCACGCGCGGACAGTTCACGCATTATAACGGCCGCATCCTGATCGATTTCGACCATCCGGCCAGAAGCTTTACCAATTTTGTCGTCGAGTCCGCTTCGATCGATCTCGGTTCACCGTCATTTAACGACTTCGTCAGGAGTCCCGCGCTTCTCGACGTCGCGAAATATCCGATGCTGAGCTTCAACTCGACGCAGGTCGAAAAGGTGGACGCGCGCACCGCCCGGATCACCGGAGACCTCAGCATGCTGGGTGTGACCAGGCCGATCACGCTCAACGTCACCGTCGATTCGGATCCGGGCGCACGGGGGCGCGTCGTTGCGTTTCTGGCGACTGGCACGATCAAACGTTCGGATTACGGCATGGTGTTCGGCATTCCGCTGATCGATGACGCGCTCGAAATCACCGTCCGGACGCGCGCGCTGACCAATGAATGAACGCTCGCCGGTTTGGCCGCGCCCGGTGCGGCTGCTCCATTGGGTGAGTGCTGCGCTGGTGCTGGCGCTGCTCGTGCTCGGTGTGTGCATGGTGCAGTTCGTCGGCGACGCGGCCAGGCGTTTCGAGCTGACACAGACCCACAAGAGCATCGGCGTCGCCGTGCTCGCGCTTACGCTGGTGCGGCTCTGCGTCCGCATTGGGGCCAACGCGCCAGCGTCCGCGCCGGCTCCGCGCTCCCTGCGCATCGCAGCGGCAGCGACGCATACCTGCCTTTACATATTGCTGCTCGTCATGCCGCTTTCAGGCTGGCTGATGACGACCACGACACCCGTGCGCATTCCAACGTGGGTGTTCGGCCTGTTCGAACTGCCCTACCCGCTGGCGCCCGACATGGCTGCTTACTGTCTGGCGCGCGGCATCCATGTCGGATCGGCGGTGGCCCTCGCGTCGCTGGTCGTTCTCCACGTCGCCGCTGCGCTCGCGCACGGGTTCCTGCGGTGCGACCGCATATTTGCGCGAATGTGGCGAAAGCCGAATGCGATCGAGGAAGCGGCGGGCTCGTGATCGTGGTCGCGAGGCGAAAAGCGTAGAGCGGATCTGTCGAACGTCAAGCCGCGCGGACATTCGGGCTCTCTGCGAATTACTTCCGGGAATTGCCGCTATCGGAAGTAATACGCAACGCAGGCAATCCGGGTGAGACCGGCGGCGTAATCAAACCCGGAATCCTTTCGAGGCGAGCGCCATCGCGCCGTCCCCGTACGACGCGATCTTAAAACTGACGCCGCACACCGAGGCACGGCGCCCGCTTCAGGCCAGAGCGATCGCGTCTCTGCAGGAAGTCGGAAAGACGCGGTAACTCCTGTTCACATGGGCGCGGACCTCCCTGATGCTGGCGTCGAGCTTATCGCTCCGGGCTCGCGAGGCCCGACATTGTCCGCCGTCAGGGCTCATGACTCGATTATTGATACCCCGCGAACGAGGGCGACGTGCGAGTGGATGAACCGCCCGCCCAAAGGGGGCAGCCATCCGGCGCGCCACGCACTGTCCGTCGCCCACTTCAGGATCACCCTGGCTGCGTTTCGGACACCTGCAGTCTCGCGGGGTGGTAGAAGACTTTACACCGGCTCACCCCATATAAGGCCATCTGCGACGCGTTGGCAGACGCGGCCGGTCGAGTCAGATACGATCTGCCCGCCCATTTCGGGACTGAACCAGCCAGTACAATTCGACGTTGACACGGCGGTCGCGACGAAAAATGTTGGCCGCCGCACGGAGGATTTCCAATGTCGTCACTCACAGGCAAAACGATGCGTCGGTCAAACACTGTAAAGCCCCGATCAAGACCCGGGGAACGGCAAAAGGAGAGTACTGCCAGCGTTGATGCATCGCCGGATATGCCGCCGCTGAGCCTTGAACAGGAAATTGGCCAGCACATACGCCGCTTTCGAAATTCCCTCGATCTGACTGTTGCGCAGCTGGGGGCAACGGCGGGCATTACCGCGGGAATGCTGTCGAAGATCGAAAACGGCTCGATTTCACCTTCGCTTTCGACTCTCTCCGCGCTCGCCAAAGCATTGAACATTTCAGTACGCAGCTTTTTCGCCGAGCCCGGCGAGCCCCGCGACTGCTCGTTCGTCAAGGCCGGAAAGGGTCTGCGCATCGACAGGCGGGGCACTCAGGCCGGCCACCTGTATAATCTGCTCGTCAATTCGCATTCAGGAGATATTGGAGTCGAACCTTTTCTCGTAACTTTGCAGAAAGACGCGCAGCCATATTCGAACTTTCGGCACAAGGGCGTCGAATTTATCTACATGCTCTCGGGAAAGGTTCGCTACCGTCATCGTAATACGGGCTACGTTCTGGAACCTGGCGATGCATTGTTCTTTGACGCCTCGTCGAGGCACGGGCCTGAAGATCTGATTGAACTGCCCATGCAGTATCTTTCGATAATCATTTATCCGCTTCGATAAACGCGTCGCGTCGATCCGGCGGCTTCGGGTGACAGGACGCGAACCGCGGAGCTTTGTCGCGGTCCACCCGGCCTGAAGTCCGCAGGCAGCAAACGGTCCACCGGCGACATCTACTTCCGTTTCGGGGAACGCCGCGCGAAGTCGTCCGCCATTTCATCCATTGTGCAGAAACGCACGCCGGGGTTCCTGATCATATGGTGGTACAGGCGCTCCAGCATCATCAGAACATGCGGGCGTCCTGCAACGTCCGGATGGATGGTGATGGGAAAGACCGCGTAATCGTATTCGCGATAGACCCAGTCGAACTGGTCGCGCCACATCGCTTCGATGACATGGGGACTGACGAAACCATGGCTGTTCGGCGATGCCTTGATGAACATCATTGGCGGCAGATCGTCGAGGTGCCAGCTGGCGGGAATCTCGATCAGTCCGGTCTCATGCCCGCGGGTCAAAGGCTTCATCCACGTTTCCGGATTTTTTGAATAGTCGATTTTGGTCCACGCGTCCCCGGTCCTCACATAGTAGGGCTGAAAGTCGTGATGCATGAGGCTGTTGTCGTATTTGATCTGCTTTTTCAGCAGCAGATCGCAGCTCGCTGCGCTGAGCTCCCACCACGGCGCGACGTAACCGGTTGGCGGCCTGCCCTGCAGCGCCGTAACCAGATCGATGCATTTGTCGAGGATGGTCTCTTCCTGCTCCGCGGTCAGCGCCAGCGGATTTTCATGACTGTAGCCGTGAATGCCTATCTCGTGCCCGGCCTGCGCGACGGCTTTCATCTGCTCCGGAAATGTCTCGATCGAGTGACCCGGGATGAACCAGGTCGTCTTTATGCCAAGACGTTCAAACAGCTTGAGCAGACGCGGACTTCCGACCTCGCCGGCGAATATGCCGCGTGAAATGTCGGTTGGCGAATCCTCGCCGCCATAAGATCCGATCCAGCCGGCCACCGCATCGACGTGAACGCCGAACGCGCACAGAATTTCTTTCGCCATGAGTTTATTTCTCCAATTTTTGACGCCTTACAATCTTCTGCCTGTATCGCAACGCTGACATTTCGTTTCCTGCATTTACGAAACACAAAAGAACAGCTAGTCAGTTGTCTGTTGCGGAGATCACAGTAAATATGAAGCATATTGTTGTCGTTGGAACTGGCGGCACGATCGCCTCACGCTACGAGGCCGCGCTCGGCTACACGGTTGCGTCGGAAAGCATCGAGACCGTTTTCGCTCTCGCGGACGCGCCGGACGATCTGCCGAAGGTGACATTCGAGAATTTCTCCACAATCTCCAGCTTCAATATGACGCTGGACGTCGCCGACGGGTTGATTCGGCGGTTGCGGGAACTTGTGAGCCGTCCGGACGTCGACGGCGTCGTGGTCACGCACGGCACCGACACGATGGAAGAAGCGTGCTTCCTCGCGGACCTCCTTGTTGATACCGACAAACCGGTGGTGTTTACCGGCGCACAGCTTGCCCATGATCATCCGCAGTCCGATGGTCCGAGAAACCTGATACATTCGCTGCGCGCCGCTGCTTCCGACCATACAAAAGGGTTGGGTGCGATGATCTGCTTTAATGGCGAGCTTCACGCCGCGCGCGACGTCACCAAGGTCCACACGGCCGCGGTCGAAACCTTTCAATCTCATCACCACGGTGCGCTTGGAATTGTCGATGGCGATCGCGTCATCGTTTATCGAAGACCGGAAATTCGCATGCATTTGCAGCCGGAGCGGCTCGACAGCCGGGTGGAAATTTTCACGGCGTCGCTCGGTTCTGACGGCAGGATGATCGAGTCTGCCCGCAAAATGGGAGTCGAAGGTCTGGTCGTCGAGGGATTTGGCAGGGGCAACGTCTCGGCCGGGTTTGGACAGGCGCTGGGGCGCGCCTGTCACGCCGGCCTGCCGGTCGTTCTTACCTCGCGCTGTTCCGTTGGCCGCGTCAGCCCGATTTACGGCGGCGGCGGTGGCGGAGGCCGCGATCTTGAAGAAGCCGGCGTGATTTTCGCCGGCGATCTCAAGGCACCCAAGGCGCGGCTGTTGCTGATCGCGGCGCTCGAGGATTCCACGGCGCGCCCCCGGCTTCGCGAGCTGTTTAATACTTTTTGTCCCTGACTGCACAGACCCGGCGCCGGCGAACTTGATGCCGCCGCCTGAAATCCTTTGTTGCCCGCGGGTTATGGATCGATTCTGATTGATCCATAACCCGGACCAGGCGCCCGGCCCCGAACCTCATCATCGCCGCAGTCTGTCGGGCCTTACGTCGAAATCATCTTTTTCTCGATGCCGACGCCGGCTGCGACCGCGCGCTCGTATTCCAGCGGTACCGTTGCAGAGTCCTGCAGGGCTATGCCGGTGGAATCAAATAACGTGATCTCCTCGTCGGAGCGGCGGCCCGGTTTCTTGCCGGTGATGACCTCGCCGATTTCGCCGGCGATATCCTCTTCGCGGATAAGACCTTTCGACAGCGGCACGTTGATTTCGCCGTCGGTACGGCACTGCCGGATGTCGTCGACGAATATCCTCGCGCGCTGCAAAATACGCGCATCAAGCTCCTGGTCTCCGCCTTTGTCGGCGCCGAGTGCCGCGATATGGGTGCCGGGCGCAATCCACTCGTCCTTGACCAGCGGCTCGCGCGCCGGTGTTACCGTCACCACCACGTCGGCGCCGCGCACGACTTCCTCAAGATTGCGGGATCCGCGAATCTTGAAGCTCGGATATTTCGGACCCTGGGTCGCCGTGAACTCGTCGAGCGTCGACTGGGACCGGCTCCATATCCGGACCTCGTCCCAGGCGAACACCGTGGCGCAGGTGGCGAGCGTACCTTCGGCCATGTGACCGGCGCCGACGATGGCAAGCTTCTTTGAATTCTTGCGCGCCAGCCATTTGGCCGAAACCGCGGCCGAAGCGCCGGTGCGCATCACCGTGTGATAGGAGCCGTCGCAGATCGCCAGCGGAAAGCCGGTCTCCGGATGGGTGTAAATCAGAATGGAAAACACCGTCGGCAGATCGAACTTCTCACGATTCCGTTCGCGGATTGACACCCATTTGCAGGCTGCGGCTTCCGGCTCCTCGATGTAGGAGGGCATCGCTTCCCATTCGCCGGGATATTTGTCGAGCACGATGTGGCCCTTGGGATCCATGTAATAGCGGCCTTCACCGTGCATGCGATACGCCTGCTCGACGCAGCCCACGTATTCTGCCGGCGTCACCAGCCCCATCATGTCGGTGCGGCCCAGTATCAGTGTCTTCCGGCTTCGCCAGCTTTCCATTGGCTTTCTCCTGCTTAATGGTGGGACGCGCGTGCGATCGGTCTGCACGGAGCGCGGTGACTGTCTTTGGTGAACATCGTCATTGCGTCAGTGTGGAACGACCGGAAGGAAAACGCATGAGGGACGCGCCCCGTCATGAAACACGGTCTGACTGGCCGGCTCCCACTCAAACGGACCTTCCATGCCGAGCGGCCCGCCGGTGTTCGGATTGCGGTCAATGGCCGGAAAGTTGCTGCTCGTAACCTGGATGCGAATCCGATGGCCGGCCGCGAACCGATGGCAACATGCACCGACGGTGATCGTGTACTCGACGACGCTGTCAGGTTCGAGCAGCGTCGCCTGCCCGAAGCCGTTTCTGAAACGGGCCCGGATGACACCCTCCTGGATGTTCAGCGAGCGACCGTCGGGTGCGACGTCGCAGAGCTTCACAACCCAGTCGGTGTCGCGCGCCGACGTCGCTGCGAACAATCGCGCGGTGACGGTGCCTGCGACCCAGACCGGCTGCTCCAGCGTTTCCGAACTGTAGACGAGCACGTCGTTGCGCAACTCGACGTCGCGCTGGATGGACGGGCCCATCGGCGTAGCCTGCGGGTAACAGCAGGAATGACCGCCAAGGCTCTGCACGGGCGCAGCCGGATCGTAGAAGAAATAGTCGGCAGGCTCGCTCTCGCGCGGCTTTTCCAGGCTTACAAAGCCGTTGCCGTTAAGCGAGTTCGCGCGACCACCGCTTCTCAGATACCAGCTTTGCGTCGTGACCCCGGGTAACGGCCAGCTCTCCGCATCGTGCCAGCTGTTGCTTCCGGTTACGAACACCCGCACGGGCGGTATCGCGTCGAGCGCCTCGCGGCGTCCCTTGGTCCATGCGTCAAACCAGGCCAACTGGTATTCGTCCACGACGTTGCGTGCAGCGTCGCCGAAATCAACAACACCGACCTGCTGGGTCCAGGGAATATGATACCAGGGCCCGATCAGAAGGCGGTGCTCGGCCCGCGTTTCGGACGTAAAGCGCCGGTAGGCGTCCAGCGTCTGATTCACGAACGTGTCGTACCATCCGGACAGATGCAGGCAGGGCACGCTGATCTGGCTGAGGCGATCGCCAAGCTCGAATTCCTGCCAATAAGCACCGAAGGCGGGATGTTCGAGGTAATCGCGCAGGAACGGCATCAGGTCCGGCTTCATCAGGAACGGCATGTCCTTGAGCGCGAGTGTCGGCGGTGGCCCGCCGCAGCCGGCGGCATTGCGGATATCGTCGAGGAGGTCGAGACGCCCCGCGCGGCGCGCCGCGTCGGGCGCCAGCAACTGCGACCAGTTCAGCACTGCCGCCAGACCGAATGCGCCGCCGACGTGAACAAGTCCGTCGTACATCCCCTGCGGGTAGAAAGCCGGTACAGCCGCGACGAGCGCACTCGGCCTTGCTGCGGCGGCGAGCAGCTGGTTCAATCCCGGAATCGAAAATCCGAAGCTCGCCACCTTGCCCGAACACCAGGGCTGCGCGGCACACCAGGCGATGGTGTCAAAACCATCATTCGCATCGCCGCGTAACGGGTAGAACGTACCTTCGGACGATCCCCGGCCGCGCGAATCCTCAACGACGACAGCGTAACCATGCCGCGCATACCACGCGGGATGCGCGTATACATAAGCCTGCGCCATTCGTTTGTCGTAAGGCTGGCGCTGCAGCAGCGCCGGGACCTTTTCACCGGACCGCGGCCGCCAGACGTCGCATCGCAATACCGTCCCGTCCCGCATCGCGACCGGCACATCACGCTCGCACAGCACGTCGTCCACGGCGCCGCGGCTGGTTTCCGTCATAATCGTCGCTCCTGTGACTGTTTCTTTACAAGAAACAGGGCGTTCTTGACAAGAACTTTGCAAATATTTAACATCACCAACATTGCCGGGTGTCAACAGTTCTGAACGACTTTCCAGGAGAGATGTATGGAACGGCCGTGGATGAGTTTCGGGGCGATTGCGTTGGGGGTCGCCGTACTTGTTGGTGGCGCCACGCTGGGATCACGCGTGGCTGATGCGAAAACCAAAGACGGCAAATATCTCATCTATTATTCGATGAGCTACGTCGGCAACGCCTGGCAGGCGGAAGCGAAAAATGCGATCGCGGCCATGTCCAAGACGCCCGCTTACCGCGACAAGGTCGAATTGCGCGTGCAGGCTTCCGGCGCCAACGCGCAACGCCAGATCGAGCAGATCAACGGGATGATCCAGGCGGGCGCCGACGCCATCGTCGCCTTCCCGATTTCGCCGACGGCGCTCAACGGCGTCATCAAGACCGCATGCGAGAAGAAAGTAGTCTTCGTTGCGGTTAACGGCGTGACCGAGCCGTGCGCGTACAACGTCAAGATCGACGGGGTCAAGCACGGCGCGAAACTGGCCAAATGGGTGTTCGAAGCGATCGGCGGCAAGGGCAACGTGGTGTACATCACCGGCGTGCCGGGCGTTTCCTACAGCGAAGATTACACCAAAGGCGTGACGGACACGGCCAAGGAGTTTCCTGGCGTCCACATCACCGGCACGCTCGTCGGCATGTGGGACGAGTCCCTCGCCCGCGTGAAGATGAAAGAGTTTCTTGCGACGCACACCTGGGACGACATCGACGGCGTGATCGCGGCAACCGGTTGCTACACGATCAGCCAGATGCAGGTCGAGGACGGCCGGTGGCCAGGCAAACCGATCATTCCCTGCGCTTCTGATTCCTCGAATGGCGAACGTCTGCAGATGCTGCCGAAGGACTCCGGCATCGAGGGAGCGCTCGGGCGCAACGGGTTGTCGACCGGCTCGGGTCTTTTCGCGGCGCCGTATGCCTTTAAGATTGCCATGCGGGTTCTTGCCGGCGAGAAAGTCGACCACACCACCTACTACGAAGGTGTCCCGGTTACGCAAAAGACGGTCAAGCTTTGCAAAACCGGCACCGCCAGGGAATTCTCCGAGGGCTGCAACACCATCCCGCCCGGCACAGTGCCGCCCGATTACGCCATCGATTTCTGGTCGCCCTATACGCCGGAACTCGAATTCAATTCGGCGCTGCTCGGCGAGCCCGATTGATCGGGACCGGCAAGCACTCCATCGACTGAGCCTCGGCAGCGGGAGTTAAAGGTGGCTGTTGAGCTTGAGTCCGGCAAAAAGCCGGGCCCGTCCCGCACCGGGACGGGTCCGGCGATCGTCATTGAGCATCTGACCAAGCGCTTTGACGCGACGCTCGCACTCGACGACGTATCGCTCGCCATCTCGCCCGGCGAGGCGCGCGCGATCGTCGGCGAGAACGGTGCCGGCAAATCGACGCTGGTCAAGACTTCTAAGCGGGCTCGTGCGCCCGGATTCCGGCGAGGTGCGTGTCCGCGACCTGCAGCTTGATTTCGGCTCGCCAAAACACGCCCACGCCGCCGGCATCCAGACTGCCTTCCAGGAGATGACCCTGCTGGAAGGACTCACTGTCACGCAGAACATGCTGCTTCCGTATGAACCTGTATGGCTTGGCCTGCAGGTTGACCGGCGGGCCAGCCGCACGCGCGTGACGCAACAGCTTGCGGCGCTTGAAATCCACGGAATTGACCCGGACGCTCTGGTCGGTGAGCTCGATCTGCCAACCCGGCAGAAGCTCGAGATTGCCAAAGCCGTCATCCGCCGGCCGGACGTGCTGCTGCTTGACGAGCCGACCTCGACCCTGCCGGTTGCCGACGTCGAGTGGCTTCGGCGGCAGATCGAGCGCCTCAAGCGCGCCGGGATCACGATCGTTTTCATCTCCCATCGCATGCCGGAAGTGCGCCAGCTCTGCGACAGCGTTTCCGTGTTGCGCAACGGCCGGCATGTTGGTTCCTTCCGGCTCGCCGATGTGACCGATGACGAGATCGTGCGGCTGATGATCGGCCGCTCGATTGGCGCGGTCTACCCGCCGCATAATGAGCCGCCCCGCAGCGATGACTCCTTCCCGGCCCTTGAAGTAAAGGACCTGGGCGTTGCCGGACACTTCAGCGGCCTGTCCTTTTCCATGCGCAAGGGCGAGGTTGTCGGCGTGGCGGCGCTGCAGGGCATGGGTCAGCGGGAATTGTTCGAGGCCCTGTTCGGGGCTGTCCATTCCGATCAGGGCAGCATCCACCGGCTGGGCCAGCCGGTGACGCTGGTGTCGCCGGCCGGCGCCCTCCAGGCCGGCATCAGTCTGGTGCCGGAAGACCGCAAAACCGAGGGGCTGTTTCTGCGGCTCTCCGGCAAGATCAACGCTTCGATGCCGGTTCTCGACAGCTTCGCCGATTTCGGCTGGATCGACGGCCGTGCCGAATCCGCCGCCGTCGACGGGGTGTTCGCGAGGCTTAACGTGCCGCCGCGGGCGCTCTATCAACCGGCTTATTCATTCAGCGGCGGTAATCAGCAAAAAATCGTGCTCGCCAAAGCGCTGCTCAGCGAGAGCGAGGTGCTGCTGCTGTTCGACCCGACCCGCGGCGTCGATGTCGGCACCAAACACGAAATCTATCTGCTCATCCGCGATCTCGCGGCCTCCGGCAAGACCATCCTGCTCTATTCGACCGAGATACCCGAACTTGTCGGTCTGTGCGACCGGGTACTCGTGCTTTATCGGGGCCGTCTTGCCGCCGATCTGCCGCGTGAACGGCTGAGCGAAGAAAACATCCTCGTCGCGGCCCTCGGCAGCGCCGGCAGCGGAGCACTTCAGTGAGTACGGGTTTCGCCGCCGCCACGGGCGGCAGCTGGCGGCGGCGTCTCGTACGGCAGCGGCGACTGCTGGTCGCGGTCGCTGCCTTCATCGCCATCTTTGCCTTTTTGCAGATGGTGAGTTCGAGTTCGCTGTCCTATTTCGAGCTGAGCTCGCTCTCGACCAATTCCGGCGCGCTTGCGCTGGCGGCGATGGGCGAAACGGTGGTGTTTGTGCTGGGGGGCATCGATCTCTCCGCGGGCGCAACGCTCTCGCTCGTCAACGTGGTGCTGGCCAGCCAGAACAGCGAACTTCTCTGTCACAGATATTGATGGCATTCGCCGGCGTCGCTATCGGCGGCCTTGTAGGCGCGTTTAACGGCTTTTTTGTTGCGTATTTTCGGCTCCAGGCCGTCGTCGTGACGCTGGCCAGCATGTTCATCGTGCTCAGCCTCAGTCTGCTCATCATGCCCAATCCCGGCGGGCACGTGCCGGAAGGCCTCACCAAATTCTTTACCGGAGATTTGATCCCCGGCGTGTTCCCGGCGGCGCTCGCGGTAATCCTTTTCGCGCTTCTCGTCTGGGCGGCCATCAAGAACAGTCCGTTCGGCACCGCACTCTATGCCGTCGGCAGCAATGCCGACGCGGCGCGTGCCAGCGGCATTTCCGTAGCCCGGACGCAGTTTCTCGGATACGTCGTGGCCGGCCTGTTCTACGGCGCCGCCGGCGTGATCCTCACGGCCCAGACTGGCGCCGGTGATCCGCTTGTCGGTCGCGAACTGATCATCCCGATCGTGACTGCGGTGATCCTGGGCGGAACCGCGATCGGCGGCCGCGGCGGCTGCCTTGGGACGGTGTTTGCCACGTTTACGCTCGTACTGATTTCCAGCCTGCTGCTCGTGCTCGACGTGTCGTCGAGCTACACGCCGATCGTTGAAGGCGCTGTCCTGCTCCTCGCGGTGCTCAGCGGTTCGATCGGCGGTGACACGGCGCTGGTCGAGCACATTGCAAGGGTGCGGCTGGCGTGGGCAGGCCTGCGCGAGCGCAGTTTGCCCCGCTTCCTTTCTGTCGGACAGCCACAACCGGCGCGTCCGGCCAACGCCCTGCGTCCCGATCCGGAGCTTCCGAGGGCAAGTCTGCAGCGCTGGTTTCGGATCAATCGCGCCTCGCTGCGGCTGGTGTGGCCACCCTGGGCGCTCTGCATCGTCGTTTATGCCGTGATCGTAGCGGTGACGCATGGCGGCGCTCTCAGCAGTCATTATTTCAATTCGCTGCTGACACTCGCCCTGTTCCTCGCCGTGCTCGGGCTTGGCCAGGGCGCCGTGGTGATGACCGGCGGGCTCGACCTCTCCGTTCCGCACACCATCGCCATCTGCGGCGTGCTGCTGGCCGCCATCTGCAACGGACACGACGCGCCCGCAGCCTGGGGAATACCGCTGGTGCTGGCGATTGGCGTCGGCGTCGGATTGGTCAACGGCCTCGGCATTACCTTATTTGGCATCGCTCCCATCGTCATGACGCTCGCCATGGGGAGCTTCATGCAGGGTGTCGGACTGCTCTACACCGGCGGCATGCCGACCGGTTCGGCGCCATCGGTACTGCGCTGGATCTACAACGGCAGCCTGATGGGCTTTGCGCCGGCCGTATGGTTCCTGGTTCTGTTCGCCGTCGCCGCGACGCTGCTGCTTCACCGCACCACGTTCGGCCGCAGTGTCCTTGCCGTCGGCAACAGCGTTCGCGTGGCGCGACTGTCAGGCACGCGCGTGGATCTGATCCTGCTCGGGGTCTACATCCTTTCGGGATTCTGCTCGGCGCTTGTCGGCGTACTGATGACGGGCTTCAGCGGCATCTCTTTTCTCAGCATGGGAGTGCCGTATCTGTTGCCGGCCATCGCCGTTGTGCTGGTCGGCGGATCGCTGGCGACCGGCGGTCGCGGTCATTTTCTCGGCATCCTGGGCGGCGCGCTGCTCTTGACCGAGGTCGGCACGCTGGTTTCGGGAGGGCAAGTGCCGGTTGCCGTCCGCGACATTATCTACGGAGTTGTTGTGCTTGGCGCGGTGCTGGCCCTGCGCGAAAGAAGCGAATGGTCATGACGCCGGCGTCAAAATAATCGGGCTCTGTCCGGGACGGAGAGTTGTCTTCGTGAGGTGTTGATGCCTGGCCGCGGGCACCTTCCCCCGAATTACGGAGGTTAAGTTGGCCGTTGACCCCATACTGCAACTCCGCCACCGCCAAACGCCCAAAAACCCGGATCATTGAGAAGTCCGAGAGCGTGATCAAGCTGCCGCGTACTCTGCGCGGCGAACTCAAGCATCCGTTCGCGCATTTGATCGGCGGTCAGGGCATAAAATTCGGCGATCGGTGAGCCTCCCTGAAGAATGGAAAAATCACCCTCACCGCCGACCTGCAGAAGACCCATTCCCGCCACCAGGTCTGGAAGCGCGCGGGCCCAAAAGCAACCGCATCCAGGGGCCTTTACGACGACGCTGGTCAAGGCCGTCATGAAATCGCTGTACGCCTTCGAAGATGAGGCATGAACCGGGAAAAAGTCGACCTCCTCCAGCAAGATCCATCCGCCCGGTCGTAGCGCCTCAATCATGCGACGGATCGCATGCTCCGGTTCAGAAAGATGATGAAGCAACCAGCGAGCATGAACGAAATCGAACTCGCTCTGAGGAAGGGAATCGACTGTAATATCGTGTTGCCTGAATTCGAAATTTGAACGTTTGATTTCTCTAAGAAACTGGACGTTGATATCCGTGGCAACGACTCTGCCAGTTGGTCCCACTTGTTCGCAAAGCCAGGTGGCAACCGATCCTCCCCCGCCCCCTATTTCCAAACACTTCAATCCGGCGCAAATTTTTAATTTCATCATCCGCCGTTGCGTAAGCGGATCAAGATACTCTTCCAGTCGCGCAAGCCGACGTTTCGCCCGATCCCACGAGTTGTCGAGCGCGTAATCGGTCATTGTGCCCTCCCGGCATTGGTGCGTGCGCGCTCGACCGCTTCAGACCTTTTCGACAGCCTCAACTCAAAACCGACACTAGCCCTCCGGTACTCCGGCCACGCGCATCCCTTCGTAGAACCTCTCGCGTTGCGCCAGATAAGTCGCGTTGTCTGTAACCGCCCCTTCGCGATACCGACGGATTGTGAAGGTTGAGTCTAACTCCAGGCCAGCATTCGTGGCCATTGCAGCCTCGGCAATTTCACCTTGATGGGCCAGCGCAGCAGCGAGAAAGAACTGATTGAGCGCACTGTTCCGATTTGCCTCGGTCGATCGTCGAAACCAGCCAATTGCCTCGTCGTCCTTACCGAGAGCCAGCTTTGCAACGCCGGCAATATTGAACCAAAAATAAGTGTACGTATCACGGGGACTAAGGCGAAGCGCGTGACTGATATCGCTCTCGATCTCCCCGGCGCGCCCAAGAAAAACTTTCGCCAAGGCAATAAAAGCGTACGCGGTCGCCTGGTTCTGATCCAGAGCAATTGTCTCTTCGAACTCGGCGATGCTCTGCGCCGCGCGGTTGGTGGCCAAGAACGTCGTCGCCAGCGCGAGTTCGCGCCCTTGTGTGACGGGGCGAAATCTTGAGTGCCTTCTTGGCGGCCGTTTCCGCCGCCGCCAGATATGCGGTCCGATCGACAGGTGCCAAGGAATGCACGTGGAAAATTGCGGAAAGGGATCGTTCCTGGCTCAATCCCGCCAATGCATCCACGTTCATTGCATCGAGAGCGATGGCCTTGTTGAAGAATTGCTCGGCCTGCTCAACATTGACCGGGTCAAGACCGCGATTGAACGCTGCGAGCCCGCGAAAGGTCAAGTCGAGAGAATCGAGATCGGCAGATTTTGAAATCTCTGCATGTCTGGCTTCGGCCTCGATGAGTTTTGCGCTGAGCTGATTGGCGAGGCGCGCGACAATTTCGTCCTGCATTTCGAAGAGATCGGCCACCGGCTTGTCAAAACGTTCGGCCCACAGGTGATTGCCGGTTTCGGAATTGATCAATTGTACATTCACGCGAAGCCGGTTTCCGCCGCGTTGAACGCTTCCCTCAAGTACATAACGTACGTTCAAATCGCGACCGATCTGCTTCAGATCGACATGTTTGCCCTTGTAGGTAAAGGCGGTATTGCGCCCAATAACAAAACTTCCCGATATACGCGACAAATCCGTGGTCAGGCTTTCGGTGACACCGTCGATAAAATATTCCTGTTCAGGATCGCCTCCCATGTTGGCGAATGGGAGCACCACCATCGACAGGCGCGGGGCAGAAGCTGCCGGAATCAACTCTGCGGCAGGTTTCGCCTGCACGGGCCTGCCGACATCGAGTGAATAGACGCGGATTGGCTCGGCGATGTTCTTGAGGTTCAATTCGCCGAGATCGCCGACGACCAGATCGAGCCGCGCCTTGACCTGCCGATAGGCGTCTACGGAAAGACAGATGGACCCGGGCTTCGCGATGCCTTCAAGCCGCGCGGCGATATTGACGCCGTCGCCCATCAGGTCGCCGTCGCTCTCCTCGACCACATCACCCAGATGAATGCCGATGCGAAATTCGATGCGGCGCTCAGACGGTACGCCAGCATTGCGTTCGACCATCCCGTTTTGAACTTCGACGGCACAGCGCACGGCATCGACAACGCTGCTGAACTCGACGAGAGCCCCGTCGCCAGTTCGCTTCACCACGCGTCCATGATGCACGGCGATGATAGGATCAATCAGATCACTTCGCAGCGCCCGGAGCCGCGCCAGCGTCCGGTCCTCGTCGGCTCCCGCGAGGCGGCTATAGCCAACTACATCGCTCGCGAGAATTGCCGCGATCTTGCGACGTGTCTCACTGCCTGTCATTTTTACCAACCTTGGAAATGACCGGCGGAATGCTATGGCAAATCAGGCGAAAAAGATAGGACCAACGACCGGGGGTTGTCGCGACAGGCGTCCTCCGGCCCGGGTCCGTCGCCGGCCGGTTATTCCAGCGGAAGCAGTAACACTCCGGGTGCCAAACCACCCACCGGCCACGCCGTCATGACTGGAGCGCGCCGCGCTTGGACTCCAACTGCCGTTTCCATTGGGTCCGCAGAGTGCCGGGACGGCAGCCGTGGCGCTCATCGAGAAATTCGGCGGCGAGGATGCGATCGGTCCTGAAATGGCGAAAGGCCTGACGCAGCTCGCACCACGCCGCCAGCAGGCGCACCGCCTCGGCATAGCCGATGATCACCGGCCAGATGGTGCGCTCGGTGTCCTGCTTCTCCAGGTTTCGATAGCGGATGCGCATCTTGCGCCCGCTTCGAATCCATAAGCGGGTTTTCGCAATATCCAGTCCGTCGGAGGCGCGCACAAAAGCCGGCGGCGCGCCGATGGTCGGCTCGGCGATGAACGGCCGCAGACGTTCTGGCACGGCCGCGGCGATTTTGGAGATCAGGTCGCGCGCGGCACCCGCCAGCACGGCGTCACCCCTGTCCGCCACCCACTGCGCGCCGAGCACGGCTGCTTCGATCTCGTCGGGCGTGAGCATCAACGGCGGCATGTCGAAATCGCGGTCGAGAACATAGCCGATGCCCGCCTCCCCGCGGATCGGCACCCGCTGCCCCATCAGATCGGCGACGTCGCGGTAAACCGAGCGCTGCGACACCTGCAGTTCCGCCGCCAGCTCCCCCGCGGTTACCGGCCGGGTCGAGCGCCGCATGATCTGGATGATCTGAAACAGGCGGTCGGCGCGGCGCACGGCTGTCTCTCCCCACTGGCGGTATGCCGAAAGACTGCTGACACCATGCTGTCAGCTGGCCCCGGATACAACAGCCCTGCGCCGCACCGCGGCCCGACCCGGCCCGCCCAAGGAGGACATCGTGAATTTCGTTTCGATCCGCATCATTACCGCCGATATCGGACGTCTCGTGCATTTTTATGAACGGATCACCGGTATCCCCGTGACGATGTACACCGAGGATTTCGGCGAGCTGAAAACGCCGGCCTGCACCCTGGCGATCGGCAGCACGCGCACGCTGCGGCTGTTCGGCGGCGACGTGGCCCGGCCCGCCGACAACCACACCGCCATTCTCGAGTTTCGCGTCGGCGACGTGGATGCCGAGTATCGGAGGCTGGGCGACGTGATCGGCGGCTCGCTGGTCCAGGAGCCGACAACGATGCCCTGGGGCAACCGCTCGCTTCTGTTCCGCGATCCGGACGGCAACCTCGTCAACTTCTTTACACCGGTCAGCGCAGACGCGATCAGGAAGTTCGACAGGTGAAAGCGCGGAAGCGGGCGCACTGGTTTGGATGCGGGCGCGCGCAGGCGTTCTCACAAAGGACATCACAGATGAACAACGAAAATCCGACACTTCATTTCAATGTCAAGGACTTTGACACCTGGCGCAAGAGTTACAATGGAACCGAGAAGAACCGCACTTCTGCCGGCATCACAAATGGCAAAGTGTTCCGCAGCGCCGACAACCCGAATGAGATCGTCATCCTTCAGGATGTCGCCGACGTGGCGAAAGCCCGCACATGGTACGCTCCAGTGAAATGAAGACAGCGATGGAAAACAGCGGCGTGCCGGGCTCACCCGCCATTCGCGTCGCTGCAGCGGCCTAAGTCGCTGAACACAGCGCGACCGGATGGTGTGTAGCGTTAGTGCTTGTTGCGTCCGGCGTTAGTGATTGTTGCGTCGCCGTCCCGAAGAAAGCCCCGGTCCCGTCCCCCGACGTGGCTGGGGCAATCAAGGCAATATTGCAGCGTGGAACGGCGGCACGGGTGGTTTATCCGGATGGACGCAGTCCCGCCCGGCGCCCCGTCCATAAAAGCCGGCACCATGCGCGAGGGGCCATCGCGGGCAGACATGCCAATTCTCGAACACTTTCGCCGCCGCGCCGAAGATTGCCGGGCCATAGCCGCGCGGACCCATGATGAACACGAACGCGCTATCCTGTTGAAGATTTCGGCGCAGCGGGACCGGCTTGCACGATCGCCTCCGCGTTCGCTGCGTGCCGGCGCATGATCCGTGATGTCGATGCCCGCCGGGTCAGCGCCCTGGGCGTTTCGCCAGGGGGGCTGTGCAGCGCTTCCCGGCCAACTGAGCGCTTTTGATACGGCTGTGTCGAATGGAGACTTCCGTCAGGCTATGGTATAATTATTAAAATTGGCGGGAGAGTGGTGAGGCCCGAATGAACCGGCATATCCGAACGAGAGGCCTTCGCAGTTTCGCTGTGTGGATCGGCGTAGCGGTCCTCTGCACCGTTTGCGCTCACGCGCAGGCGCAGCCCTCACTGTTCACGCCGACCATACAGGACGTCGATCCCGGCATCGATCACGGCAATTCAAGCACGCTGTTGCCGGAAGAGTTCGAGCGGCAGGCGGTTTACTATCGCTCACAGCACCCGGTCGGAACCATCATCGTCGATACACGTGAGCGCCACCTCTACCTCATTCAGAGCGAAACACTGGCGCTGCGGTACGGCATCGGCGTCGGCCGCGAAGGTTTCACCTGGGCGGGCCTGTTGAATATATCGCGCAAGGTCGAGTGGCCCGACTGGCGGCCGCCGCCCGAGATGCTCGAACGGCAGCCCTATCTTCCGCGCTTTATGGCCGGGGGCCCCGGAAATCCTCTCGGTGCGCGCGCCATGTTTCTCGGCAGCACGGTTTACCGAATCCACGGCACCAATGCGCCGGAGACGATCGGCCACGCCGTCTCCTCCGGCTGCTTTCGGCTGGTCAACGATGACGTCATTGACCTCTATAGCCGCGTCCCCGTCGGCACCCGCGTGATCGTGCGGCCGAACTGACACCTTGTTCGCTGGTCCAGCACCATGCGGTTGCTGGCCGGCGGCAAAGCCGCACATGATCCAGCCGCAAAGAGTCCGGACGCCGGAGGCGAAGCCTGTGCAGGCTCACGCGGTGCAGGGCCTTCGCGCTTTCGAATCGCGACATCCCTGCCGTTGATCGCCCAAGTGCCTGCCATGGACGAATCGCGGTCGCCCGGTCAGGCGCTCTTTGCCGTCACCGGTTCACGTCAGGCGGGCCTGCGGATGAGGCGCCGCGAAAAGGCCGCGCCCGAGCAGCAACGCGCGCGGTCGCGACGTTTTTGCTCCTGTTTACCGCGAACGTAACAGTAACGTTCGCGTATTGGACATTCACCCGCTGGTGTCGGACCGGGCGTTGTTATACGCAGGACGATTATGTCGCATGACGATTTTGTCGCATGACAAATTCATCTGGAACGCCGCCAAATTATAATAGGTGGTACCTTTTTCCCCGATAAGGGGCAGGCATTCGCGATCCTTCCGCCTGCGGTGATCATTAACCTGAATTCTGCCGGTACAGATATACTTGCAGCAACGTTCAACTAACGGCCGTGACATTAACTTGTCGCAACTCAGTATAAGCTCGCAGGTGACACAATTTCTTTTGTATTTTCGAAACTTTACTGTCATATGGTTTTATTGCTTTGGCGTTCCGGGCAGGTCGATCAACTTTGATGTGCTTCCGATATACATCGGATGCGCCACACTATGTGGCAAAGACATTCTTTCCGACGCGCACTAAGCACTTTGTGGGAAGTTCTGGAGAATATGGAAATGGCCAAGAAGAAGCGTCACTCGCCGTCGGAAATCGCGGCAAAACTTCGGGAGGCTGACAACCTCGTATCCGAAGGACGCTCGCAAAGTGAAATCGCAAAGATCCTCGGCATCAGCGTCATGACATTTCACCGGTGGCGCAATGCGAGAACGGCTCAACCGCAGCCGAAATCCGCGAATGGGTCGGTGCTCAACGAGATCAGTTCGGTAGTGTCGACGCCGGAACGTGGCGGCCAGATTGCCGATCTCAGGCTCGAGAACGCCCGGCTGCGAAGGCTGGTGATGGATCTTCTCCTGGAGAAGATGAAACTCGAGGACGACCAGCAGGGGCGCCGTGGCGGCGCCGGCGCGCAGAGGCTGGCCTCGGCGTAATCGCCGAAGGTTCCCGTAGGGTCGCCGGCCCCCGACTGGAAACACCCCTCCCCGTCACCACCGGGCTTGACCCGGTGGTCCATCCAGCGAAGCCGGGCCGTGGATTGCCGGATAAAGTCCGGCAATGACGAACACCATGACCCGGCGCTGCACCCTTTCGCCTGCTGCAAACCGCAAACGTCAGTGCGCAAGCGCGGGGCAGCCGCCCTCTTCGAGCGGCCGGAACGCCTTGTCGCCCGGGATCGTGGCGACGAGCTTCAGCAGATCCCATTCGTCTTTGGACTCGGCGGGCGATTTGATCTGCACGAGATAAACGTCGTGCACCATGCGGCCGTCAGGGCGCAGCGTGCCGTGCGGCGTAAAGGCATCATCCACCGGCATTTCGCGCATCTTCGGGATCACGATTTTCGGATCGTCCGAATTGGTCGCCTCCACCGCCTTGAGATAGCTGCGGACCGCCGAATAGGTCCCGACCTGGAAGGTCGACGGCGCGGTTTTGCGGCGCTCGAGGAATTTGGCGAAGAACGCCTTCGAGCGATCGTCGCGGTCGGGCAGCCAGGGCGACACGTACATCATGCCCTGGGCAAGCGGCAGGCTGGTCGCCTTGATGGCGGGCAGCGAGTCGAGCCCGAATGGCACCACTTTCTGCTTTTCGGTGACGCCGAATTCACGCGCGCTCTTGACCGCGTTGATGGCATCGTCACCGCCGTTTGCTATCGCAACGACGTCCGCCTTCGACGACTGGGCCTGCAGCATGAACGACGAAAAATCGGACGTGCCGAGCGGATGCCTGACGCCGCCCAGCACCTTGCCCCCGTTCTTCTCGATAAAGGCGGTGGCGCCGTCCTGAAGCGCGCGGCCGAACACGTAGTCCGCGGTGACGAAGAACCAGGTCTTGCCGAGCTGTGGCAGCGCCTGACCGATTGCGGCGCCAATCTCGTAGGTGTCATAGACCCAGTGGACCGAATTGTTGGGCGCGCAGGCCTTGCCGGTGAAATCCGCCGAACCGGCGCTGGTCAGCAGCACCGCCTTGTTGTTGGTTTTGGCGATCTCCAGCACCGCAAACCCTACGGCCGAATTCACCAGATCGGTTACCGCATCGACGCCGTCGAGGTCGAACCAGCGCCGCGCGATTCCGGCACCGATATCGGGCTTGTTCTGATGATCGGCGGCGACGATCTCGATCGGCACGCCGTTAACCTTGTAGCCGAACTCCTCGGCCGCCATCTTCGCGGCCTCGACGGAGCCCGCGCCGGAATTCTGTTCGTAGGGGCCGGAGAGATCGGTAAGAACGCCGATCTTGACCTTGCCGCCCGACATTTCCGCGTGCGCGACCGGCGCGATCAGGCAAAAAGCCGCCACAGTGCAGACGACAAACCGCATTTATTCCTCCCAAGGGCATTCGACGGGCGCGGCCGTAACCGGCCGTGCGCTCCAGTCCTCGACGCCGCGACCATGCACGACGCACGGCACCGCTTCAAGGCGGTTTGCGGGCGCTGCCGCGGGCCTGTCCGGACCCCATCAAATCTCGACGCGGAAGCCCGACCCCATACCGCATCGTGGAGAATTTTGATTAATCAGAGCACAGCCCGATATTCCCGATGTCACCAGCGATCCGCCCCGATTTACCGCCTGAGCGGCACCACTTTTTTGGAGCTGGCTCCAAACAGCGCCAGCCGTACTTTCTCGGCAAGCTCGTTGTTGATGAAGGGTTTGCCGACGATCTCGCTGTCGCTCACCCCGGCAAGTGCGGCGCGATCGACGAACCCGGTCACGTAGAGCATCGGCAAGCCCGGGCCGCTTCGCCTGCACCACGCGCGCCACGTCGGCGCCGCTCATGCCCGGCATGGCGAAATCGACCATCACCAGATCTATCCTGGCCGTTTCGCGATCGAGCAGGTCGAGCGCCGCCCCGCCGCTGCCCGCCTCCAGCACCGGATATCCGAGTTCGCGCAGCATCGCGGCGGTGACGGTCGCGGACCGCGCTGTCGTCGTCGACCAGCAGGATATTGGCGCTGGTCCGCTCCACGCGGCTGTTTTCCTTGCGGAACGAACGGGCGGCGCGATCGACGCCGCGGCTCGGCGCGCGGCAGATAAATATGCACCGACGTCCCTCGCCCGAGCTCGGGACTCGATTCGCACGCCGCCGCCGGACTGCTTGGCAAAGCCCAAGCACCTGGCTCAGACCGAGGCCCGGAGCCTTTGCCGATCTCCTTGGTGGTGAAGAACGGCTCGAACACCTTGCGCCAGATTCGTCGGCGTCATGCCGGTGCCGGTATCGGTGACGCGACATCGCGACATATTCGCCGGCGGGCGGCTCCTCGGGACGAGCGGTGCCCCGAGCGTTACGTTCGCGGTGGCGACACGTCAGCGCTGCCGCCGACCTCCATCGCATCGCGGGCGTTGATCGCGAGGTTGAGGATCGCCAGTTCGAGCTGGGTCGGATCGACCATCGCAGGCCACAAGCGAGGTCGCAGAGCCGGTCTCGATCCGGATGCTGCCGCCCATCGTGCTTTGCAGCAGGTCGCGCATGCGGCGACGGTGCTCGTTGAGATCGAGCGACCTTCGGCTCGAGCCGCTGGCGGCGCGAGAACGACAGGAGCTGATCGGTCAGTTTCGCGCCGCGTTCGGCTGCCGCGCGCATATAGCCGAGCCGTTGCGCGAGCTTGCCGTCGATCCCGCGCTGCCGCGAAGCCCTGTTCGAGAAAGCCGATGTTGCCGAGCACCACCGTCAGCAGGTTGTTGAAATCGTGCGCGACGCCTGAGGTGAGTTGGCCGACCGCTTCGAGCCGCTGCATCTGGCGCAACGTGGACTCCACGCGCTCGCGTTCGTCGATCTGCGCGCAGCAGTTGACGGTTGGCCGCGGCCAGTTCCTCGGTGCGCTCGTTGACGCGCAATTCGAGCTCTTCGTTGAGCCGGCGCCATTCGTATTGCCGCCGCCGGCCGCGCAAGTCCGGTCCGGACCACGCTGACCAGCGTTGTCGGATGAAACGGCCGTTCGAGCAAGGTTACGTTGCCGAGCGATCTCGCGTCAGCCCGCGCCGCCGCCGGATTGCGTTCCAGCCCGCCGCCATGCTCGGTCAGCACGACGAACGGAAAATCCGACCACGGCGGCTGCGTCGCGACCCAGTCCGCCAGCGCTCGAGCATCGATCCTTGCGCTCGCTTCCTCGGTCATGATGGCAACGTCGGCGCCGCGGCCGATTTCTCGCAGCAGCTCCGGGAGATCGACGCAGATCTCGGCATGCAATCGCGCGTCGCGCAGAATTCCCTTGGCGACCACGGCATCGCGGCCGCGTGGCGCGAGGATCAGCGTGCGCTCGCGGATGCGGGTCGGTGTTCGCTCACTCCTCACTCCTGCATCAACGGCGCCGGTTGCCCCGACATAGACCGGCACGCCCCGCAACACGCCCTGGAACTCGCGCAACGGCCCCCCGATGTCATGCCTGTGAAGTCGATCTGGAATTCGCGGATGGTATCTTCGTGCGCTGCCAGTGCGCTTCTTTATCACCGACATCGCCCGGCGCACCCGGCCCAGCGCTTCGAAATAGCGCAGCATGATCACGGTGTCGGCGAGATAGGTGAGATCGACCGGCTGTTTCATGTCGCCGACCATCCCGTGCTGCGCCATCGGTGAGGAAAGTCGCTGCGCCGCTGCCGGTTGAGATATTGCAGCAGCTCGTGCAGATGCAGCGACGAGGAATTGTTCCTCCGGCATCGCGGCCTGATAGCCATTCAGGCTGTCGATGAGCGACGGTCCGGATGTCTTCGCGGTCGACGCAGGCGCGAACGCGATGTGAGAACTCGCCGGGCGAAAGCTCGGCCGCATCCATCTGCTCGATGAACAGCCTGCCCGCGTCGCGCATCGCTTCGAGGTCGATGCCGAGCCCCTTGGCCCGGGCAAACAGCAAGCCGAGTTCCTCGTCGAAGACGAACAGCGCCGCGCGCTCGCCGCGGGACACGGCGGCGGCGATGATACTGCAACACCAGCAGCGATTTGCCGGTGCCGGCGGGCCCGATGACCAGCGTGCTCGATCCCGCGGCGATGCCGCCGCCGAGCAGCGAATCGAGCGCGGGCAGTCCCGCTGCTGCAACAGCCGGCCGGTAAATCCGCGTGCGGTGTTCGGCCGCGACCAGGCGCGGGAAGACTGCAACGCCGTCACCCCTGATGACGAAATCGTGATAGCCGCTGCGGAACGCCTGGCCGCGGCATTTGATGACGCGCAGGCGCCGCCGTTCGCCGCCGTAGATCGGAGCAAGCTGATCGAGATGGATGACGCTATGGGCGATGCTGTGCACCGCGCGATCGGTGCGTCTCGGTGGTCAGGTCGTCGAGCATGATCACGGTGGAGTTGTGCCGGGCGAAATAATGCTTCAGCGCCAGAATTTGCCGGCGATAGCGCAGCGAGCTTTGCGCCAGCAGCCGGATCTCCGACAGGCTGTCGATCACGACGCGTTTCGGCTTGAGCCGCTCGATCGCCTGGAAAATCCGCGTGATCGTCTCGCCGAGCTCGAGATCGGAAGAATAGAGCAGGCTTTGATGCTGGTTCGGGATCCAGCACGCTTTCCGGCGGCACCAGTTCGAAAATCTCGATCTCGGGAGGCACCACCCAGCCGTGGGCGCTGGCGCCATCCCGAAGCTCCTCCTCGGTTTCGGCGAGGCTCACATAGATGCCGATTTCACCCGCCGCTGCCCCAGCCAGCAGGAACTGCATGGCTATGGTGGTCTTGCCGGTCCCGGGACTGCCCTCGAGAAGATGCAGCCGGTTGCGGGCGAGCCCGCCTCCAAACACATCGTCCAGCCCGCGGACTCCTATTGCCGCGCGCGGCAACATTTCAGATGTCGCTCTCATCGGAACGCCGACCGGCTCCTGCCTCTGTACGTCGATCGCGGCAAACGCCTCACGCTCCGGCCGCACGCCCCGTTCGGCCAGGCATGAAGAACGCGAAAAAATCCAAAAAGTTCCGGCGAACTTCGCCAACTTCACCAGCGGCTTAGCGGCGGCCAGCGCAGCTTTTACCCGATGCTAACCACATCCGTTTACCGTCACGCTGGGGCTTCAGCGGGATACCCGTCATGTCTTATGTGCTGCCGCGCGCGATCGTCCTCGTGATCGCGTGGGGAATAACGTGCGTGTTCGCCTACGCACTGATGCCGGACGCCGATCCGGCGATCTTTGAAGTCATCGGTGCGTTGTGGGCGCTCGGCGGAACCGCGTACTGCGGCTATCGCCGCAGGCTGCGCCGCGACATCGACGAGCTTGAGCGTCGGCGCTTTTTCCCCGGACAGACCGCGGGCTGACCGCAGGTCCCGCGGGCCGCTCCGATCAGCCGCCGGCGCGGTTCCAGCCGCGGGCACGGTCGCCGTAAATCTCGTGACCGTCCTGCGTAACAACAACAGTATCTTCCAGCTTGATGAAACCGCGGCGCGGATGCAGCAGCGTGGTTTCGACTGAAATCACCATCCCGGCTTCGAGCGGCCGCTGGGCATCGTAGGCATCGTAAGGGACGGGGCCGCTCGAGGTCAGGCGCGGCGCCTCATGGCTGACGAGCCCCATGCCGTGCGCGAGAAACTCGTAGTGATTGTGCAGCTTCGACTTTTTCAGCACCGGCTCGGCCGCCGCGTAAATCTCGATGCCGTTGACGCCGGGACGGATCGGCTTGAACGCCGCCTGCTGCGTGGCCTCGATTTCGGCCAGCAGATCCACCAGTTCGGAGTCGGGCTCGCCGACGATGCCCATGCGGGCAAGATCCCCGATATAGCCGTGATAATTGCCACCCGAAATCCACCGACAGCGGCTGGCCCTGTTCCCAGGGCTGGTCCGACGGCGCGCGGTTGAGGCTTGAGCCGGTCGCGATCAAACAATAGTCGAACGTCAGACCGCGCGATGTCTCTTCGCGCCGCAAAGCTTCTGCCAGTTCCAGCTTGGTGGCGCCGGCGCCGTGGCTGCCGATCACCGCAAGCATCGAGTCGATGACGAGGTCTGAGGCGAGCCGCAGCTTGTCCAGTTCCTCCGGCGACTTCTTCGCCCGCAGCCGCTCGAGCGTGAACAGCGCGTCCTTGAGTTCCGCGTCGGGTATGGCCTTGCGCAACGCGGCCGCAGCATCGGCCGGCAGGAACGCAAGCTCGACGCCGATACGATGCGATTTGCCCAGCAGGCTTTTGGCGTACGCGGCGGCCTTCTGCATCACGTCAACCGAGCCGCCGCTCGTGGTGTTCACTTCCGTGACCCAGAACGGAGCGAGCTGGGTCTGATAGGATTCCATGCCGTGACCGAAATAGCCGGCCTTCTGCGGCGCGCCCTTCGGATAGACCAGCACCGGCAGGTAGCGGCTGATCCCCATCGCGTCCATGTTGTCGAAGAAGAACGAGCGGTGGCCGCCCAGGAGGTACTGCACATTGTGCTTGGACGTGGCGAGCAGCACGTCGATGCCCGCTTCGTCCATAAGCTGGTCAAGGCGCCTCGTGTCGAACGGCGTCGTGCTCGCTGATTTTGTAATATCCAGCATGGTCTGTCTCCTGGTGGCGCTCCCTTGCGCCACCCTATCAAACCCGGCTGTAAAGATGAACCCGCCCTGGAGCGCGCATGGCTGGATTGTTCAGGCACCCCCAGGGATGCGAACAGGACGCGAAATCCGGCCGCGCCCTGCCCGCTGTCAGGAGTGTCTAGGAAGCGATGCGTTCGAGCAGACGGTTGAGCGCGCGCTCGACCTCGATCGGCCTCGCCCGCCCCGCAAGATTTCTTTCGGCCGCTTCCGACAGCGCCGCCGACGCGGACGTAATGCCGGCGAAGCCGTAGATGCCGCCGGCTCCTGCGAGCGAATGGGCAATGGCGTTGATCGTCACCAGTGTTTCGCGCCGCGTTTTTCGCAGATGCGAACGGCACACCGAAAGCGCGCTCGCATCCGTCTTGAGCCGCCGCATGAAACTCTCGCGCGCCGGCCGAAGCACGCCCTCGACGGCGACGAAGCGGCGTACCTGCGCCGCAAACCCGACCGGATCGAACGGCTTGGCGAGTACGCCCGCAGCGCCGAGCGCGATGAAACGCTGACGCGCCGCGAGGTCCGTGCGGGCTGTCAGGAAGATGACCGGAATTGGCGCGGTGCGCCGGTTGGAGCGCAATCGGGCCAGCACCGCCGGGCCGTCCATGTCCGGCATTGCATCGTCGAGCAGAACCAGATCGGGACGCCATGCAACCGCGGTGGTCAGAACCTCGGCGCCGGAGGAACAGGAACGGACCGTGAAGAACGGATCGAGCGACAGCGCCGCGCCGACCAGTTGCCGCGTCTCGGGCTCGTCATCGGCATGCAGAACGTGAAGGTGGGCCATCACCGCGATCCGGTGTTTGTTTGACGATCAGGCGCCTTCGATAGGAACAGCACGGCGTCACCGCTTCCTTAAAGCGGCGGCGATTCCACCTACGTACAAACACTGCTTTGCGGCTGGCGGCGGTATTCAGGTCGGCGATGCGGCGCGCGGCGCGCGAAAACGCGAAACCGGTGCGTGCAGTCCGGTTGCGGATTTCCTCGCCTGCATGCCGGCGGGCTTGCCTGCGCCCGACGCCGGATCGGCAGCGCCCCGCCCTGCCCGATCGAGAATGAGCTCGATCGAAGCGACTTCGACACGATCGCGCCCTGCATCCTTGGCACGGTAGAGCGCATGATCCGCCTGCGCGAGCAGCGCCGAAAGATCGAGCACGGAATCGTGGCTGATGACAGCGCCGATGCTCACGGTGGCATCGACCCGCAGGCCTGCGACATCGCGGGTGGCTTCGGCAAAGCCGGCGCGGATCTGCTCGGCGACCGCGATCGCGCGTTCGCGGGGAGTGTCGCGCAGCAGCGCGGCGAACTCGTCACCGCCGAGCCGGCCGAACAGGTCGATGTGCCGCATCGAGGCGCTCGCCACATCGGCAAAGATTTGCAGCACCCGGTCGCCGACGGCATGGCCGGAACGGTCGTTGACCGATTTGAAATTGTCGATGTCGAGCAGCATCACCGCCGTCGGCTGCGAATTGCCTGCCACGCGCCTGAGCCGCGCTTCGCCGTCCTGCAGGAACGCGCGCCGGTTGGCGATACCGGTCAACGGGTCGACCAGCGCCGCCGTCTTGTGACGATACTCGGTCCGCTCCTTGGCCATTGCCAGCAGGATAAAGGCGATCGAGATGGTGAACAGCAGCGCCTCGAAGCCGAGCACCGTGAACCACACGCTCTCGAACATCGCGGCGCTGGACGGCGACCAGGGCATCAGGGCGCCGAGCGGCGTGCGCAGCAGATAAAGCGCACCCTGCGCGAACAGCATGAAGATCGCGGGCCAGCGCGAAACCAGCGGCTCGTCGCGGCCGCGCCAGAATTCGAACGCGGCCGCCCAGATATAGGCGGCAATGATGACCGAGCCGGTAACCGCGCGCACCTCGAACGCGTCGGCAAATCCAGGAATGCGCGAGGCCGCAAGCCAGGCGGCGGCGCCGGCCAGCATCAGGACCGGCATCGGCCGGCGATGATCGAAGACGCGCGCGCCGGTCCACGTCAGGGCGAAGGACGTGAACAGCAGCGCGTTGGCGAAATCGATCGAGATCAGATCGGACACCGTGCCGTAGAGACCGAACAGCATGATCGAGGCGGCGCGGAGAAGATTCGAAAAGCCCCACCACGCCACGGC
The DNA here is from genome assembly GCA_963766925.1 of uncultured Alphaproteobacteria bacterium. Classification (GTDB taxonomy): domain Bacteria; phylum Pseudomonadota; class Alphaproteobacteria; order Rhizobiales; family Xanthobacteraceae; genus BOG-931. The sequence goes on along the minus strand of CAVYCI010000030.1, from coordinate 172,430 downwards.
GGCGATCGCGGTGTTCTGAACCCAGGCGAACAGCAGCAGCAATCCGAGGATGGCTTCTACGTAGATCGTCACGAGGAAGAGTGTGTTGACGTCGAGTGTCATCGCGTTCCACCAAGGTGGCCGGCAGCGGGCTTGCGATTTTTGAGATGCCCAGTCAGGCGGGAATAGCGCCCCTGCCGCAAACAATCCGTGAAGACCGCGGCCGGGCCCGGCCCCGGGCGCTGCTATGGTTTCGACTGTCTTTCGCGCTTTGACACAATTCGATCCACCCTTGTTTCCAATGGCTTGGTCATTTAGGGTCCGAGCTTCCCGGGACATGGCAGCCAATGCAATTCAGCAACGGAATCATTGAAGCGATCGGCCACACGCCGCTGATAAAGCTCGAGCGCGTATCGGCCGAAACCGGCTGCACCATTCTCGGCAAGGCCGAGTTCATGAATCCGGGCCAGTCGGTCAAGGACCGTGCCGCGCTGTTCATCATTCAGGACGCGGTGAAAAAGGGCGAACTCAAGCCGGGCGGCGTCATCGTCGAGGGCACGGCGGGCAACACCGGCATCGGGCTTGCGCTGGTCGGCAACGCGCTCGGCTTTCGCTCCGTGATCGTCATTCCGGAGACCCAGAGCAACGAAAAGAAGGATACGCTCCGGCTGTGCGGCGCGGAACTGGTCGAAGTACCCGCCGTGCCGTATTCCAATCCGAACAACTACGTAAAGCTCTCCGGCCGCCTCGCCGAACAGCTTGCGCAGACCGAAAAGAACGGGGCGATCTGGGCGAACCAGTTCGACAACGTCGCCAACCGCCAGGGCCACATCGAGACCACCGCGCCGGAAATCTGGCAGCAGACCGACGGCAGGGTCGACGGCTTCGTTTGCGCCGTCGGCACCGGCGGAACGCTCGCCGGCGTCGCGATCGGCCTGAAGTCGTTCAGCAACCGCGTGCGCATCGCGCTCGCCGACCCGATGGGCGCCGCGCTTTACAGCTACTACACGACCGGCACGCTGAAATCGGAAGGCTCGTCGATCACCGAGGGCATCGGTCAGGGCCGCATTACCAAAAACCTCGAAGGCGCGCCGATCGACACCGCCTACCAGATCCCCGACGAAGAAGCCGTGCCCATCATCTTCGACCTTCTCGAGCACGAAGGCCTGTGCCTTGGCGGCTCGTCCGGGATCAACGTCGCCGGCGCGGTGCGGCTCGCCAGAGAACTTGGCCCCGGGCACACCATCGTCACCATCCTCTGCGACTACGGCACGCGGTATCAGTCGAAGCTGTTCAATCCGGCGTTTCTGCGTGAAAAGAACCTGCCGGTACCGGCCTGGCTGGAGCGCCGTTCGCAAATCAAAGTCCCTTACCTTTGAACATTGGCCGCGTGCGGGCGTTGTCGTCAGATGATCGTCATGCTCAAACCTGAAGATACTTTCGCGCCCTCGCCCGTGAGCCGCTGGCTGGTCTCGACCGACTGGCTGTCGGAACGGCTTGGCGACAGCAGCGTGGCCGTGGTCGATGCTTCGTATTATCCGACGCAGCAGCGCGACACCCGTGCCGAATACCGCAGCGCCCATATTCCCGGCGCGGTGTTCTTCGACGTCGAAGAGATCAGCGACGACTCCACGGATCTGCCGCACATGCTGCCCGGCCCGACCCATTTCGGCAAAGCGGTCGGCGCGCTCGGCATCGGCGACGGAGATACCGTGGTCGTCTATGACAGCGACGGTTTCTATTCGGCGCCGCGCGTCTGGTGGACGTTCCGGCTTTTCGGCGCGAAGAAGGTCTACATTCTCGACGGCGGACTGCGGAAGTGGAAAGCCGAGAACCGTCCGCTGGAAACCGGCGACAGCAGCCGGCCGGCCCGAAAGTTCACCGCTGAAATGAATGTCGGCGCGGTCGCCACGTTGGCCGACGTGCGCATGGCGATCGCCGACCAGTCGGTCCAGATCGTCGATGCCCGCTCGCCTGAGCGCTACGCCGGCAAAGCGCCCGAGCCGCGACCAGACGTGCGCGCGGGGCATATGCCGGGCTCGTTCAATGTGCACTACGCGAAGCTCGTCGAGAACGGCCACCTCGTTCCCCGCGAGCGCATCGAAGCCGCTTTCAGGGACGCCGGCGTCGATCCCGAACGGCCGGTCATCACATCGTGCGGCTCCGGCATCACGGCTGCGATCCTGACCTTCGCGCTGGAATCGATCGGGCGTGAGCCCAGAGGTCTCTACGACGGCTCATGGGCGGAATGGGGCTCCCGGCCCGACGTCCCCGTCGAGCGCGGCTAGCACATTTTTCATAACGCGTTCATCCGCTGCCGGACTGGCGCAATCGCAACCATCGCCCGAACCCGAACTGGTCGCTGATCGGCCCGTAACGGACCGCTGCCGGCAGCGTTTTAAATGAGCTTATGAACCTCCGTCCGGTGCTTCGGCGTCGCCGTGCTCTATTCTGGCCCTCCAACGAGCTGAAAGACCTTCAGGCTCTCCTGCTTGCCTTTGACGAGATGCGCGCCGCGCTCGATGAATTGAAAACCGGTCGGCGCTGCCGCAACGATCTCTTCGCTGACGAGAGCAATCGCTTCCGCGTCGGGATCGACGGTCTTGCCCAGGCTCTCGAGCCGCTGCGTCGCGTTAACCGCGTCGCCGACGATGGTGTAATTAATCCGGGTGGTCGTACCGATATCTCCCACAACGACCGGTCCCAGATGGATGCCGATGCGGATGCGAACCGGCCTGAGCCCTTCGGCGACGCGGGCTTTGTTGTCGGCTGCCAGCACGCGCTGTATGGCGACAGCCGCCCGGCACGCTGACGCGGCAGGGTTTTCAATGCGACCCGGCGCGCCCCAAAACGCCATGACGGCATCGCCAATAAACTTGTCGATCGTGCCGCCTTCCTGTTCGACGCAGGAAGAAACCAGCGAGAGGTGTTGATTGACGAATTCGGCGACCTCGGTCGCAGTCATCTTTTCGCACGTCGAAGTGAAGCTGACGATGTCGGTGAACATAATGGCAAGGACACGCTCTTCGGTCCCCGTGCCCAATCGGCCTTCCTTGACGAGCTTCATGACAAGCGTGCGGGGGACGTAACGTCCAAAGGCCCTCAGACCGTCGAGCATGGCGTTGAAGGACCGCGTCAGGCCGTTGATCTCACGAAAAAGGCTGCCGGACAGCGGCGCCACCTCGTCGAAATCAAGGTTGCCTATCGCGGTCGCGCCTTTTGCCGCGCGACGGATCGGGCGCGCAATGGCCCCGGCTATGAGCGCGGCGACCAACAACGACACTCCCAGCAATGCGAGAGCGAGAGTGGTCGCCCAATAGAAAACCCTGATGGGACCATCGACCGCGCGCTTGAGGAACCATGTGCCGACCGTGATCGGCAGTTCGCTGTAATCGCTGATCTCACGTGCAAAGACGTAATAGCGCTCGCCACCGACCGATGGTTCATGCGCTGAAACTCCGTCCGGGGGCGCCAGGCCGATTTCATCAAGAGGCGGCAAGTGGTCGAGATTCTCAATGACCGGGTCGCCAAAGGTGCGCAGCAAAGGAAACGACATGTCTTCCGGCTGGCGAGGACTTCCCGCGGTCATAAGGGGGTGGGCGAGAACGCGATCCCGCCCGTACAGCATGAAGGACACCGAGCGAGGCGGATCGCTTAAATCCCTTGCAAGCATGGACAGGGCGCGCGTCGAAATTCCAATGACGGCAAATCCCAGATACGTGTCCCCGCGCCAGATCGGAACGCGATAGTTCAGGAATGTTTCCTGCCTTTGCGCACGATAAATCGGCGGTCCCCAAAACGGGTGTTTGAGGGTGCGTATCTGAGCGGCGAGCGCGGCAAACTGGCTGTCTCCGTCAACGTCGAAATGGTCGATCTGAAATTCCGTACTCGACGCACCGCGGGCGACGCGCAACGCTTTTCCGCCACCGCTCAGTATCACTCCTTCGACCTGGGGTGCCGCCGCAAGAGTTCCGCTGACAAAATCTGCGAGCCCTGGATCGGCAAGCTGATAACGACCGCTGCTGATCGCGGCCGCGATGAAGCCTCCCTGAGCGATGGCGGCGTCAAGATGTTCCCGCAGCGATCTTTCCTCGGCGGAAAGCACGCGGGTTATAAGGCGAGCGGTGAATTCCCGCACGATGCGGCGGTCTGCGATCCAGTTAACGATCAGAACCGAGCCGACCGAAAGCAGCACAAGAATGCCGATACTGAGCACCAGCGTCGGCATCAATTTGAAGGTGCGACTGTCCTGATCCAAATGCCCGACCGCGGAATTTTGCCCAGAACCCTATATTCGGCGTTCTTAACAAAGCACTTACCAGTCTGAACTCTGCGGCGAATCGAAATGGCGGACATGGCCGGATTTGCAGCTGGTTCGGCCCGTCGTGAATGACCAAAGCAGTCCGGGGTGCCGCCGGTCCATCACCAAAAAATCACCGACCGGCCTATGGATTGTGACGGCGTCGAGTGAAATAATATCTTGCTGTATGCGTCACTTTTAGGTGCGGGCCAACTTTGAACCGCACCTCGCACGCACGGCACCGGCGCCGGTTGAACCGACGCCAATAAGCTCGACTTGTAATTGGCAGGCGCGGGAGAAAGCCATGAAGCGAATTACATTCTCGGCGATTTTGATCATTGCGGCGGCGGTGGCCGTGTTTGGCGGCAGGGCCATTTCGGCGGACAAATACACCGTGCAGGTTCCAGGAGGGCTCGCGTTCTCCGAATTCCGAGGTTACGAGGACTGGCCCGTTATCTCGATCAGCGACAACGGCGGAAAGTTCGCCGCGATTTTGGGGAATCCGGTCATGATGGACGCCCTTCGCGCCGGCGTGCCCGGCAACGGCAAGCCTTTCCCGGACGGCGCCAAGATGGCGAAAATCCATTGGAACCCGAAAACACAGGAAGCGTATCCCCGGTCCGCCGAGGGTGCCGGGTACCCAGTTCAACGCCGATTTCATGGTGAAGGACAGCAAGAGGTTCGCGGACAGCGGTGGATGGGGATGGGGCTCATTCGACTACGACGCAGCGTCCGATACGTTCAGCCCCGCCACCGAGGCGGCCAATCCGCCGCAGGGACACGACGCGAAGTGCGGGTTCGCGTGCCACACACTGGCGAAGAGCCGCGATTACGTTTTCACCGAGTACGCGCACAGGTGACGCCGCGATTGTTCGTCCAGAGCGGCTGTCGAACTCGTGGTTCCGGCATCGGCCTGATGACGGTCGATCAAGCGTAAGTCCGTGCCTGTGACCACGCACGGACCTGGAGGTGATCAGGGTTTCTGACCGGAGGCTCGGATATGTCGGCAAACAGCACGCCGTCCGCAACCGCTCACTCGATGCTGCCGGACCCGGCGACGGCCGGATTCGCCGACAGGCTTTATCGGCTGGATGGCGGTCACTCGCTTGCGAACGACGAGTTGGTCTGGACTCCCGGCGAAAATGTCGGGCGGAGCATCGAATTCTCGTCGACTTGCTGGCTGATACAGCGGGGAAACGAATGGTTGCTCTGGGACACGGGCGTTCCTCAATCCGCCTTGAACGACCCCAAAGGCTGGTCAACCCTGCCTAAATTGATCGTCTACCATCTGGACAAGACACTAACCGATCAGCTCGCCGGAATTGGCCTCGAGACAGCCAAAATTACCTATGTTGCGGTGTCTCACACTCACGGCGACCACATTGGCAATGTCGGCCTGTTCCCGGAATTCGACGGTTCTGATACAGCGGGCCGAGTATGAATGGATCAGCTCTCCCGACGGCCCGAACGACAACGTCAATCAGCTTGAAGGCTCTCGCACGCAAGCTTATGGGCACTCCAAAACATCTTAAACTGCTCGATGGTGATACGGATGTTTTTGGCGATGGCAGTGTTACCCTGATTTCCACGCCAGGACATACGCCAGGCAGCCAATCACTGCTGGTGCATTTGAAGAATTCAGGCTTCATCATTTTGTCCGGCGATGTGGTTCATCTGGAAGAAAACTTTGAAAAGAACACGGTGCCGTCCCTGAACACGGACAAGACCGCGTCAATCGCCTCCATGGAGAGAATCAGAGCGGATGATCGCAACGTACAAGGCGAAGTTTTTTATCAATCACGACAAGGCGGAATCCGACGCACTAAAGCTGATCCCCGCATTCTACGACTGATATCTCCATCAGCGCGCTTAAGCTCCTGATCTGACGCCAGCGCTTCTCCGAATCTGGAGAATCGCGGAATTTTGCGCCAGGCGGCAGATTGGCCCGGATTGTCGCGACATCCGCCAACGGCGCTTTTCCGACCTCCTGCGGAAGTCCCGCCGGCGGCGTGGCGCGCAACGGCTTTATCAGTACGCGCCCGGGGCAATCACCGCCCTAAGCGGCCGCCCGAAATTCTTCAGCGCGTGCCAGCGCCCAGGGACGCGCGAACCGCCTGTCGTCGGTGCCCGCGAGCAGTTCGCCGGGCTTCAGAGCGGGGTAAAGCTCCGCAAACGTCTGAACATCGTGAGGCGAAACGCGGCGCGAAAAATGCGCGGGCGTAAATTCGGTCGGGTGATCGAGCCCCGCCGCCGCCACAAGATCGGCGAGCGCCTCCACCGTTGCCCGGTGGAAATTGAAAACCCGCTCCGCCTTGTCCGGCACAACGAGCGCGCGCTGGCGCACGCGGTCCTGGGTCGAGACGCCGGTCGGACAGCGATCGGTGTGGCACGACTGCGACTGGATGCATCCGATCGCGAACATGAAGCCGCGCGCCGAATTGCACCAGTCGGCGCCCAGCGCCATGACGCGCGCGATATCGAAGGCGCTGATGATCTTCCCGGCAGCACCCAGCCTGACCCGCTCGCGCGCATTGATGCCGATGAGCGCGTTGTGAACAAAACTGAGCCCCTCGCGCAGCGGCATCCCGAGATGGTCGGTGAACTCGAGCGGAGCCGCGCCGGTACCGCCTTCCTTGCCGTCGACGACGATGAAGTCGGGATAAATGTCCGTCGCCACCATCGCCTTGCAGATCGCGAGAAACTCCCAGGGGTGCCCGATACAGAGCTTAAAGCCCGCAGGCTTGCCGCCGGAGAGCCGGCGCATGGTGGCGATGAACTGCATCAGCTCGATCGGCGTCGAAAACGCCGAGTGACGCGACGGCGATATGCAGTCGACGCCGGCCGGCACGCCGCGGGTCGCGGCGATTTCCGCAGTCACCTTGGCGCCGGGCAGCACGCCGCCGTGACCGGGCTTCGCGCCCTGGCTGAGCTTGAGCTCCACCATCTTCACCTGATCGGACTTTGCGCCTTCCTCGAACTTTTCGGGGCAGAATGTGCCGTCGGCGTTGCGGCAGCTGAAATAGCCGGAGCCGATTTCCCAGATCAGATCGCCGCCGTTTTCGCGGTGGTAAGGGCTGTATCCGCCCTCACCCGTATCATGCGCGAAGTTGCCTTTCCGCGCCCCGATATTGAGCGCACGCACCGCGTTGGGGCTGAGCGCGCCAAAGCTCATCGCCGAAATGTTGAACACCGACGCCGAATAGGGCCTGCCGCAACCGGGACCGCCGATTTGCACACGAAACGGCTCTGCGGCCGGCGGCCTCGGCGCGATCGAATGGTGCAGCCATTCATAGCCGCTCGCATACACGTCGTTCTGGGTGCCGAACGGACGCTTGTCCAGGGCCTGCTTGGCGCGCTGGTAGACGAGCGCGCGTTTGTCGCGTGAAAACGGCGTGCCGTCCTTTTCGCTCTCGAGAAAATACTGGCGGATCTCGGGACGGATTTCTTCCAGAATGAACCGGATATGCGCCGTAAGCGGATAGTTGCGCAGAACCGCGTGACGCGTCTGGATCAGATCTCTCGTCCCGAGGACGGAGAGCGCCGCGAACAGCAGGAACGGGATCACGACATAAAATGCGGTGTACCCGGCCAGCATTGCCGCGAGCAGCAGCGCAGTCATCAGCACGACGCATGTGAAGGCGATAAACCGCGCGCTCAGCGGCAGCAACAAAATGGGCATGAAACCCTCCCCGCCCGCCGGACGTCTGTTGGGCCGGCCAGACGAGAGAACCCGGCTCCTGCCCGCGGAACCAGTGTGTCGTCGGCGGCCTTGAAATGTCCAGTGACCGGCGACAGTCTGGCACAGGGCGTGTGAAGATTGCACGACGCTGCGACGGGGCCGCACAGCGCGCTCAAATACGTCGCGCCGTTGTCCCTGCCGACATTCCTCAGAGCGGGAGAAGCGGACGGGGCGGGACAGAAACGGCGCGGCGTGCACCAGACGTCTCCACCCGGGCATTTGCGCCGGGACGCCGCAATTCGCCCGGCGGGCGACCGAACAGGGTGCGGAACGTTTCATTGAAGCGGCGAACGCTGCCGAATCCCGCCGTGAAGGCGATTTCGGCCAGCGGCAGGCGGGTATCGTGGATCAGCTTTTTGGCGAGCAGGATGCGCCGCGACTGCGCCACCGCAACCGGCGAAGCGCCGAGATGACGGCGGAACAGGCGGCGGAGCTGGCGTTCGCCAACGCCGAGCAGGCTTGCCAGGCCTTCCACGTCGTCCTCGTCAAGCGCGCCGTCCTCGATCAGGCGGAGAGCGCGCGACACGGTATTCGCCGTGCCGCGCCACGCACCGACATGCGGCGCCGTTTCCGGGCGGCACCGCAGACATGGACGAAAGCCTGCTTCATGCGCGGCCGCCGCGGTCGGGAAAAAGATCACGTTCTTCGAAAGCGGCGTGCGCGCCGGACAGATGGGGCGGCAATAGATGCCGGTAGTTTTGACGCCGGTGAAAAACCGGCCGTCGAAGCTCGCGTCGCGCCGGCAGATCGCGCGGTAGCAGGTATCGTGATCGGGAACCATGCCGGCACCCTGAGCCCGCGCGGGTCTTTTCGTCTGGCGGTTTTCGGACCTCATCATCGGGAGCGACCATAGCTGTGGCGCGCGCCGCCCGCATCTGTCGGCCGAACGCCATCCTGCCACGGCCGGGCCAGCCGTGGCTGGCCGCGCGGGAGCCGGGATTCCTGATTACGCTTTGCCGCCATTCGGGCTAATCTGCCACTGAATCTCACCAGCCGTCCGCGACAGGGGAGGCCCACATGATTTTCCGGCAGCTCTTCGACACGACGTCCGGCACTTACACCTATCTGCTCGCCAGCCGGCATGGCGGCGAGGCGCTGATCATCGATCCGGTGATCGAGCGGGTCGACCGCTATCTCCAGCTCGTGCGCGAACTCGACCTGAAGCTCGTCAAGGCCGTAGACACGCATCTGCATGCCGATCACGTCACCGGGCTCGGCGCGCTGCGCGACCGCGCCCACTGCATTACCGTGATGGGCGAGCAGAGCCACGCCGACGTGGTCTCGATGCGCGTCACCGAGGGCGACCAGATCTCCATCGAGGGCCTGAGCCTCGACGTACTGTACACGCCCGGCCACACCGACGATTCCTATTCGTTTCTGCTGGCCGACCGCGTGTTCACCGGCGACACGCTGCTGATCCGCGGCACCGGCCGCACTGATTTCCAGAACGGCGATCCGCGCGCGCAATACAACTCGATCTTCAACAAGCTGATGAAGCTTCCCGACAGCACCCTCGTCTATCCGGCGCACGACTATAAGGGCGAAACCGTCTCGACCATCGGCGAGGAAAAGTTCTTCAATCCGCGCCTCAAGGTGAAATCCGTCGATGAGTATGTCGACCTGATGAACAGTCTGAACCTGCCGAATCCGAAAATGATGGACGTGGCGGTGCCGGCCAACATGCATGTGGGACTGCGCCAGGCCGATATCGCCAGCCGGGGCTGGGCATTGACCGCAGCGGAGGCGATTGCGCTGTGCGGGCGCACGGGCGTCGTCATGGTCGATCTGCGCGAACAGAGCGAGCGGCAAAAGCACGGGGTCATTCCCGGCTCGCTGCACGCCGGCTATCCCGACCTCGCGGACAACGTTCGCGCCGGCGGCATGCTGCACGAGCTGGCGGAAGCGACCGGCAAGCGCGTGGTGTTCTACTGCGCCTACGGCGAGCGCTCGGCGATGGCGGTGCAGGCGGCGCAGGAAGCCGGCATAAGCTCGGCCTGCCATATCGAGGGCGGCATCAACGCGTGGAAAAGCGCGAACGGGCCGCTCGCGCGATGATGGCCGGAGGGTCGACTGCCCGGCGCACGCAGCGGCGCCGAATGAGCACCAGAAATGAGAAAGCCGCGGGCACATGTCCCGCGGCTTCCACTTTCGGCATCCACTGAGGCGGGGTTGGGGGGGCGATCCAGCGGATGCGAAACGTCGTAGCTAGAGGTCGGCGCCCTGCGCGTCGCCGGTGTCGGAACCCGGCGCCTCATCGTTAAGGCGGTGCATGCGTGCGTCCGGTCCCTGAGCATCGGGTCCGAACTGGCGGCCTTCCATGCCGCGGCCGTAACCGGAGCCCTGGCGCCAGCCGTGTTCCTGCTGCTGGTTGAACGCATGCTGCGTGTGATGGTGATGATTCATGTGCAGCATGTGCGACAGTTTCCGCCAGCGGGCCTTCTGTGCGTCGTCGAGGCTTTGATAGAGCGGCGCGCCGGCGTCGGCGACGTGCTTGAGTGCGGTGCCGGTTTTCGTCATGCTCTCGGCGCGCCTTGCGAGCCGGTCGAACGGCGTGGCGGCCGGCGTCTGGTCCTGTTGATCGGCCCCAGCCCGGTGCTGCTGAATTTGCTGGAGGTGGAGCTGTGCGGCTTCACGCAGCGCCTGCTCGTAGGCCGGCCAGTTTTTGGCCTGATCGGGCGTCAGTTCAAGACCGGCCCTGAGCGCCGCGATCCGGGCGTCGGTGAAGGCCGCCAGATCCTGAACGCTCGGACGATGCCGGTGCTCGAAGCGCCGCTCGCCGTCGTTGCCGGGCCTGCCGGAGTCGCCGGCATGCTGCTGCGCATACACGATCGAAGAGCCGGCGATCGCAAGAGTTGCCGTCGCGACTATCACGGACTTCCACATGATCTCCTCCAAAGAGACGTTCGATATGGCGGAGAGTAGAAGCCCGACGCGGGCGCATCTCAAGTTAAAGTTCTGTCAGAAATGATGCTGCAACATTACCGCACCGTAATGTGCGATGCCTTGTTCCCGCCCCGAACACAAAAACGCGCGGCGCGGCGACCGGATCGCCGTACCTGACACCCGGCGATTTGTTGCTAGTGAAGTATCTGTTTGAGAAAGAGCCGCGTGCGCTCGTGCCGGGGGTTGGCGAAAAACTCCTTCGGTCCGCCGATCTCCACCACCTGACCATCGTCCATCAGAATGACGCGGTCGGCGACCTGACGCGCAAAGCCCATTTCGTGTGAAACAACGAGCATGGTGATGCCGTCGCCGGCGAGCCCGACCATGGTGTCGAGCACCTCCTTCACCATTTCCGGATCGAGTGCCGAGGTCGGCTCATCGAACAGCATGATGTTCGGATTCATGCACAGCGCGCGTGCAATCGCCACGCGCTGCTGCTGGCCACCGGACAGCCGCGCCGGATATTTGCCGGCCTGGTCGGGAATCTTCACGCGTTCCAGAAAGCTCATCGCCAGCGCTTCGGCGTCGCGTTTCGGCATCCGGCGCACCCACATCGGCGCCAGCGTGCAGTTCTCCAGCACCGTCAGATGCGGGAACAGGTTGAACTGCTGAAACACCATGCCGACGTCGCGCCGCACGGCCACGATGTGTTTCGGATCGTCGGTCAGTTCTACGCCGTCGACAACGATGCGGCCGCGCTGCCAGTCTTCAAGGCGGTTGATGCACCGAAGCAGCGTCGATTTGCCGCCGCCCGACGGACCGCAGATCACGATCCGCTCGCCGCGCGCGACCTTCAGGTTGATGTCGCGCAGCACATGGAACTCGCCGTACCATTTGTGAAGGCCGATGACCTCGACCGCCACGTCCGGCAGATCGGGTCCGCCAGCCTGGTCCGCGCCGTTTCGCATCAGATCCCCTTAACGCCTGCCCTGGCGCGCCAGCCGCGTTTCGACGCTGCGCGCATAGCGCGACATGCCATAGCAGCAAACGAAATAAAATATCGCGGCAAAGACGTACCCGGTCAGGCCGGTGTTCGGCGCCGCCCATTGCGGATCGGCGCGCGCGGCCTCGATGGTGCGGAGAAAATCGAAAATGCCGACGACGAATACCAGCGTCGTATCCTTGAACAGGCCGATGAAGGTATTGACGATATTCGGCAGCGTAACGCGCAGCGCCTGCGGCAGAATGACCAGAGCCATCATCCGCCAGTAAGTCAGCCCGAGCGCGCGGGCCGCCTCATACTGGCCGCGTGGTACGGCGACCAGCCCGGCCCGGACGACCTCGGCCATGTAGGCGGACGCGAACATTGCGACGCCGATCAGCGCGCGGACGAGTTTGTCGGGCGCGAACCGCTCCGGGACGAACAGCGGCAGCATCACGCTCGCCATGAACAGCACGGTGATCAGCGGCACGCCGCGCACGAATTCGATGAAAGCCGTAGCGGCGGCCCTCACTACCGGCAGTCCGGAACGCCGGCCCAGCGCCAGCAGAATTCCGAGCGGCAGAGAAAACACCATGCCGATCGTCGCGACGACCACGGTGACGAGAATGCCTCCCCACGCCGCCGTCGGCACCACGGAGAGTCCGATCAGCAGGCGCGCCGTGCAGCAGCACGAACGAAAGCAGCGGCAGCACGATGAAGAAATACACCGCGCCGAGGCCGCGGCGCGGCGCATCGAGCCAGCCGAGCCAGCCGATCCCGAACGCGAGCGCCGCGAAGAACAGGTCGACCCGCCAGCGCTCGGCGGCCGGATAAAAGCCGTAGATGAAATACGAAAGCCACGCCCGCACGAACGCCCAGCAGGCCCCCGGCTCCGGATTTGTTGCCGACGGCAGGCACACGCTGCGGTCGGCGCCGGACCAGGCCGCGTCGATAAGAAAGAAGCGCGCAAGCGGAGGCAGCGCGCCGGCGATGAGCGCGACGCACACGAGCGTCAGGACGATGCTGAAAGGACCGGAAAACAGGTTGGCCCGCAGCCAGCCCGCCGGCCCCGCGCCGTACGCCCGGCGGCGGCAGCCGCTGCTCGGGAGTTACGCGCAGAAACGTCGCATCGTCGCCGGTGGCGCTCATGCCGGTCAGCGCTCCACGATCGCGGCGGACCGCGCGTAAAGGTTCATCAGCAGCGACACGACCAGGCTGAGCGCAAGGTACACCGCCATGGTGATCGCAATCACCTCGACGGCCTGGCCGGTGATGTTGAGCACACTGCCGGCGAAGACCTGGACCAGATCCGGATAGCCGATCGCGACAGCGAGCGATGAATTCTTGATGAGGTTCAGATACTGGCTGGCGAGCGGCGGAATGATCACGCGCATCGCCTGCGGAACGACGACGAGCCGCAGCGTGGCGAACGTGCGAAGCCCGAGCGCCTGGGCCGCTTCGATCTGGCCGGTCTGCACCGCCTGCAACCCTGCACGCACCACTTCGGCGATGAACGCGGCCGTATAGATCGAGAGCGCCAGCGTCAGCGCTGCGAATTCCGGCAGGATTTCGATGCCGCCGCTGACGTTGAATCGGCCGGCCTGGGGGAAACTGAAATGCAGCGGAAACCCGCCTGCAGCGAAGACCGCGAGCGGTAATCCGGCCACAAGCCCAAGCACGGGCCATCCGATCGAAAGCCCCTCCCCGGTCTTCGCACGACGCCGGTTCGACCAGAGCCGCAGCGCGATCGACGCAACGATCCCGGCGGCAAACGCGAACAGCACGGCATCGAAACCCGCGCCTGCTTCCGCCCGCGGCAGAAACAGGCCGCGATTGTTGAGGATGAGGCCGCCCGGGAGCGCGACACTGTCGCGAAGCTGCGGCAGCGACTTGAGCACCGCGTTGTACCAGAAGAAAAGCTGCAGCAGCAGCGGCACATTGCGGATCAGCTCGACGTAGCCGGAGGCGAGCCGCGCCACCAGCCAGTTGCGCGACAGGCGGGCAATGCCGACCGCAAAGCCGATCACCGTCGCCAGCACAATTCCGGCCGCGGCGACCAGCAGCGTATTGCAGAGGCCGACCCAGAACGCGCGGCCGAACGTCGACGTACTCGCGGAGTACGCAATCAGCGTCTGGCTGATGTCGAAGCCCGCGGTGTTGTTCCAGAAGCCGAAGCCCGACGCGATGTGGGCGCGTGCGAGGTTCTGCGCGACGTTCCATCCGGCGGCGCCGGCAAGCCCCACCACCGCGGCGACCAGAGCAAGCTGAACGACGAAAGCGCCGGTGCGTCGCCGCAGCCGCGGCAACCCCGGCTGCACGGCCTGAGCTTCATCGGTCATCAGTGCGAGCCCGTGACGCAATGACGGGCGGACGTGCCCGGTTCAGCGAATTGGCAGCCCGTACTGCAGGCCGCCCTTGGTCCACAACGCGTTGAGCCCGCGTACGATCTTCAGCGGGGAGCCCTGCCCGACATTGCGCTCGAAGCTCTCGCCGTAATTGCCGACGTGCTTGACGATGCGGTAGGCCCAGTCGTTGGTAAGCCCGAGGCCTTCTCCGTACTGACCTTCCGCACCGAGCAGACGACGCGTTTCGGGATCCGCGGATTTGAGTTTTTCGTCCACATTGGCCTTGTTCACACCGAGCTCTTCGGCGTCGAGCATGACAAAATGGGTCCAGCGAACGATGTCGATCCATTGGCTGTCGCCCTGCCGCACCGCGGGGCTGAGCGGCTCCTTGGAAATGATTTCCGCCAGCACGATGTGCTGGGAGGGTTCGGCAAGCCGCATCCGCTCGCCGTACAGTCCCGACGAGTCGCTGGTGTACGAATCGCAGCGCCCGGCCTCATACGCCTTGAGCGCCTCGTCCGCGGTGGCGAACGTGACCGTCTTCAATCCCATATGGTTGGCGCGGAAATAGTCGGCGAGGTTGAGCTCGGAGGTGGTGCCCTGCTGCACGCAAACCGAGGCGTCGTCGAGTTCGAGCGCCGAGCTTACCTTGAGCGACTTGCGCACCATGAAGCCCTGACCGTCATAGAACGTGACGGCCGGAAATTCGAGCCCGAGCGACGTGTCGCGCGACAGCGTCCATGTGGTGTTGCGCGACAGCACGTCGACTTCACCGGATTGCAGCGCCGTGAAGCGGTCTTTCGAGGTCAGCGGCACGAACTTGACCTTGGTCGGATCGTTGAAGATTGCCGCCGCGATGGCGCGGCAGAAATCGACATCGAAGCCGATCCATTTGCCCTGCGGATCGGGAATGCCGAACCCCGCGAGCGTCCCGTTGGCGCCGCAGATCAGTTCGCCGCGCTCCTTGACCGCCGCGAGTGTCTGCGCGGATGCAGCCGCAGTCCCAAATGCAAACAGCGTCGCCAAGGCCATTGCAGTCGCAAGACGTTTCATGATCGGTCCCTTTAGGAGAACAGCCGCGCCAAAAGCCCGTCTTCGACGCAAATGAAGGCCCGCCGCCCGGCGCGCATCTAGAGGACGATCAACCCGGAAGGTCAAGGGTTGACGGCGACGTAAGCTGCCGAAGTATTGGCACAATTTGTGGTACATGGACGCCCCGGCCACCCGGCCGGATGCGCAGCACAGGACGGCACCATGAAACAGGGCGGCAAAGACGGTCAGCCCCGGGCGCGACTGCCGGATACGACCCTCGTCAATGCCGGCCGGGACCCGGCCGCCAATCATCGGATTCGTCAACCCGCCGGTCTATCACGCCTCCACCGTGCTCTATCCGAGCGCCGAGGATTTCCTCGCCCACCGTTCCCGCTACCAGTACGGCCGGCGCGGCACGCCGACCACGGAGGCGCTGCAGGAGGCTGTGGCCGCGATCGAGGGTCCGCAGTGCGCGGGCGTGGCGCTGCTTCCGTCGGGTCTTGCGGCCATCGCAACGGCGTTGCTCTCGGTCGTGCGGTCCGGTGACCATATCCTTGTCACCGACAGCATCTATGGCCCGACGCGGGCGTTTTGCGACCAGATGCTGACGCGATACGGCGTGACCACCACGTATTTCGATCCGGTGGCCGGCGCCGCAGTCGCCGGTCTGATGCAGGACCGCACCCGCGCGGTGTTCGTCGAATCGCCGGGCTCGCTGAGCTTCGAGATGCAGGACGTTCCGGCGATCGCCGCGGCGGCGCACGCCAGAGGCGCGCTGGTGCTGATGGACAATACCTGGGCGACGCCGCTGTATTTCCGTGCGCTCGATTTCGGCGTGGATCTGTCGATCCACGCCGGGACCAAATATTTCGGCGGCCACGCCGATGTCATGCTCGGCACGGTCGCCGCCAATGCGGCTGCGGTCGCGGACCTTAAGAACAATGTTGGCCTGAGCGGTCTGCACGTCGGACCGGATGACGTTTACCTCGGACTGCGCGGCCTGCGCACGCTCGGGGTGCGGCTGGAGCGGCACTACAAATCGGGCCTCGAAGTGGCGCGCTGGCTGGAGCAGCGGCCGGAAGTGTTGCGGATGCTGCACCCGGCGCTGGAGAGTCATCCCGGTCACGCGCTGTGGAAGCGCGATTACACCGGCGCGTCGGGTTTGTTCAGCGTCGTGCTCAAGCCTGTGCCGCAGAAGGCCGTGTTCGCATTCCTCGACGCGCTCGAACTGTTTGGAATCGGAGCGTCATGGGGCGGCTTCGAAAGCCTCGCCATTCCGTTCGACTGCTCCAATGTCCGCACCGCCACGACCTGGGCGCCGGGCGGGCCCGCCGTGCGTTTCCACATCGGACTGGAGGCGGTCGAGGATCTGCTCGCCGACCTCGAACGCGGCTTCGCGGCGCTCGCCGCCGCCTCAAACATCTGATTTCGTCAGCGCGCGGCCGGCGCGGGCAGGCCTGCCACCTGCCTGGCGGCGGCCGCGATGCGTTGCCACGACGGCCCCGGAAAGGCGCGCAAATCGCCCGCCGCGAAGACCAGCCCGCGCGCCGCGAAAAACCGCCGCACCATAAGCGCTCCCACGACGCCGACCAGTCCGCCGGCAAGAACGTCGCTCGGATGATGCACATTCATCACGACGCGCGTGAGCATGATGATGAGAGCATACAGCCACACGACGGCCCGCAGCCGCGGCCAGATCGCGCCGATGGCGATCGCCGCCGCCGCCGCCGTGGTCGCATGTCCGGACGGCATGCTTGCGTATTCGGGCAGCCAGATGAACGGCCGGTACGAAAACGGATCGTCGTGCGAACCGACATAGGGCCTCGCGCGGCCGATCATCCGCTTGACGATGGTGTCGAACAGGCTCGGCGCGCCGATGGCCAGAAACAGAAAGCCCGCGCGGGCGGCGAGCACGCCAAGCACCCCCCGCGTCATCGCCGGCAATTTCGGCGACATGAGTCCGGCGAGCAGCAAAACAAATAATCCCAGCGGATAAAGAAACCGGCCGGACAGGCCGAAATTGGTGATCGTATCGGCGGGCTCCATCACCCACTGCGGCAGGTTCCGCGCCCATTCACTCGCCGTGTAGTCGATGAGGAACATTGACGCGGCGATCGCGGCGACCGCCACCCCGGCGAACAGCCAGGCCCCGGCGCGAACGCGCGGCGGACGCGACCGCGGCGCCCGTCCGAGCATCCTGATCCAGAGCAACAGATTGACGACCATGCGCCGCACGAACGCGGCAGGTGCCGCGGCAGCGGTCGCCGCCGAAGAATTCGGCGGTGGTGCTGCGCGATTGGTCGTGCTCATCTTTTTGCCGTGAAGCGCATGCGGGAGAACATAGAGGAAACGCCCAGACCGGCAAGGTCGCTACAGGGACGCGACAAGGGAGCGGGTCAGGGGTGAGCGCACGGCATGACCGGACAGGCAGGATGTCCGGGCGTCGTCAGCATTGTGGTGGTCGCGTCATCGAGCCGCACCTGAACGCTGTCGGCGGCGCCACTGCCGTCGATCACCGTCACGCGGGCAAAGCCCGGCCCGTCGGGCTGGAAGAACAGAGTGCCGCGTGGCTGCGCCGACGCCGGAGCGCCGTTGACGAGGATGGTGAGCGGCGCGACCGCGCCGGTGACTTTCAGCGGCAGCGGATCGGGCTTCGACCCGCTTGCCGTCAGTTCGAGCCGCGCGCCGTCCGGCGGAAACAGGATGTGAAGCCTGCTCTCGGCGTTCGCGACGCCACGTTCGCCCGGTACGAAGTGCTTGAGCGGCGGCGGCAGTTTCGCGGTCGTGGTCAAAACGACGCCAGCGGGCGCGCGGGGCAGCGGCGCAGGCGGTACAGGCAGGCGCGCGAACGCGTCGAACAGGATCGGCGCCGCCGCACTGCGCCCGATCAGCCGCGGCACCGGCGCGCCATCCGGCCGGCCGACCCATACACCGATGGTGTATTTGCCGTCGAAGCCGAGCGACCAGGCGTCGCGATAGCCGTAGCTGGTGCCGGTCTTGAAGGCGATGCGTCCGGCGACCCCGTTGTCGGGCGGCGGCGTGCCGATCAATACGTTGCTCACGTACCACGCCGCGACCGGCTCCATGAGCTTCGTGCCCGCGTCATTGTGCGCGCTCTCCGGTGCGGGCGACGATCGCTCGACCAGCGGCAGCGCGGTGCCCAGCCGCGCGATGCCGGCGTACAGCATGGCGAGATCGGACAGCTTGATGCCGACCCCGCCGAGTCCGATCGCAAGCCCCGGCGCCTCGCCGTCCGGCAGCACCAACGCGGCGCCCGCCTGGGTGAGCCGCGCGGTCAGGCGGCTCGCACCGACCTGATCGAGCACCGCGAGCGCCGGGAGGTTGAGCGACATTTGCAGCGCGCGGCGCACCGTCACCATGCCCTGAAAGGTGAAATCGAAATTCTGCGGCGCGTAGGCACCGTAGCGGGCCGGCCTGTCGTCGATCAGCGTCTCGGGGTGGATGAAGCCGTCCTCGAAACCGAGCCCGTAAATGAAGGGCTTCAATGTCGAGCCGGGCGAGCGCAGCGCTTCCGTCATGTCGACCTGGCCGGCGCGCCGCGGATCGAAGTAATCCGGCCCGCCGACGCGCGCCCGCACTTCGCCGCTGGCATTGTCGACCACCAGCAGCGCGAGCGAGACCTCCGGCCCAAGCATCTGCCAGAGCGCCCGGACGTGCTCCCGCACCAGTCCTTCCAGATTTTTCTGCAGGTCGGCATCGATGCCGAGCCGCACCTCGCTCCCCGGAGCGGCGTCCGCGATCGCGCGGTCGGCGGCATGCGGCGCCAGCATCGGCATCGGGCGGCGTGCGGCCGGCACCGGTTCGGACTTGGCGAGCGCGATCTCGTCGGCCGGCACGGTGCCGAGCGCTGCGAAGCGGTCGAGCACACGGTTTCGCGCCTGCCGCGCGGCCTCGACCGACCGGTCGGGGCGGCGGTTCTCGGGTGATTGCGGCAGCGCCACAAGGAGCGCCGCCTCGCCGAGCGAAAGCCTGCGCGGCTCCTTGCCGAACCAAGTCAGCGAAGCGGCCCGTACTCCCTCGATGTTGCCGCCGTAGGGCGCGAGGTTGAGGTAAAGCGCGAGCACCTCCTCTTTCCCAAGCGTCCGCTCGATCTCGATCGCCCGCACGATCTGGCGAAGCTTCGCGGGGATGCTGCGGCTGCCGCGCGGTTCGAGCAGCCGCGCCACCTGCATGGTCAGCGTCGAGCCGCCAGACCTGATCCGCCCGCTGCTGACAAGCTGTATCCCCGCGCGCAGCAACGCCACCGGATCGACGCCGTGGTGAGCCCGGAACCGTTTGTCCTCGTAAGCAAACAGCAGGTCGAAAAAGCGCGGATCGACGTCCGCGCTGCCCGCAGGCAGGCGCCAGCGCCCCTCGCCGGTCGCGTAGGCCCGCAGCAACCGGCCGTTGCGATCGAGCACGCGCGTCGAGAATGTCAGATCCCGGCCGAGCGGCGCAGGACCGAGTTCCGCGATCCAGTACGCCGGGACGCCGAACAGCACCGCGCAAATCAGCAGGCCGGCGATAACGGCGAGCCGCGCTTTCGTGCGCGTCATCGCGGACAGCGAAACGACCAACCGGTCCAGAACGGCGAGACCACCGGATCGCTTCGCTTCTCCCGCCGTGGCCGCGCTGGTTCATTTCAGCGCGGTGACCTCGACGCTCTCGGACCCGGTGCGGCCGAAGCGCTCCGGACGATACATGTCCTCGACGCTGGCCTGCGGGCGCACGTATTTCCCGGGAGCGACCGCGCGCACGACATACGCGACGGTGAACACCGGCTCGGCGGCCTTCGTGCGGTCGAACGCCGCCGTGAAGCGATCGTCGCGAAATTCCGCCTTGGCCGGCTCGACCGCATCGGTAATCCAGTCCAGCGTGCCGGTATCGCCCGAGGAGACGAGATGCGGATTATCGATCTCGAATCCGGCGGGCAGATAATCGGCAACGATAACGCGGCCGAACTGCGGTTGCTGCTCCGTGATCCTGAGCACGACCACGATGCGGGTGTTCTGTTTGACAGTCTTCGGATCGATCGGGTCGCCGGTGAGCGTATAATTCTGGCGTTCGATCCGAAACCCTTTCGAGGCCGCGGGCTCAGGCGTCAGCGGTGCGCCGTTGACGGTCACCACCGCCTTGACGTCATCCTCGCCGTTGTTGGTGATGCGCAGGGGCTCCTTGAGGCTGGCAGCGCGGATGGTGCGGTAAAGCGCCTTCCTGATCGCCTCCCCGCCGACATCGAGCGATATCCTGCCGCCGTCCTTCGCCATCGCGCTTGCCGCGAGCAGCAGCCACGCATCCTCCTGTGTGGAGGTTGGACGCAAGTCCGAACGCGCGGCCTCGACGCGCTGCACGGCGGCCTGCACCGTGGCGCGCTGCGCGCCGCCTTCGCTCGCCAGCGCGACGAGAGCCGCCGCGTCGCGAAGCGTCGAGCCGTAGTCCTCGCGGGCAATCGTGTCTGACGACACCGCAAGCGCGGCAAGCGCCGCCGCATAGACGCGATCGGCGCGGGTGCGGTCGCCGACCATGGCGAGAGCCGCGGCGATTTGCGCCTTCGCGATCGGCGTGCCCAGATCGTCAAGTCTCGCGTCAGCGAGGTAACGCAGATCGCCGATCGGCGCCATGCCGTTGCGCGCAAGCACGTAGAGCGCATAGGCAAGACCGGTCGCGCCGTTCTTGCTCGGGTCGGCGGTATTGGCGGCGGCGTTGCGCAGGCGGTCGAGCGCGAGCTTGAGCGCCGTATCCGGCACCGCAATCTTGCGCTCGCGTGCGCGGGTCAGAAAGTCGGTGACATAGGAGTTGAGCCAGATGTCATCACCGCCGACGCCCCACAGTCCGAACGAGCCATTGCTGTCCTGGCGGGTCAGCAGCGATTCGACCGCCTCGCGAATCCGGTCGTCCGTAGCCGGATCGACCGCAATCTGCGCCTCTTTCGCCAGCGCGCTGACATAAAGCAGCGGCAGCGCGCGGCTGGTAATCTGCTCCGAGCAGCGCCACGGATAGCGGTCGAGCGCGGCCAGCAATGCAGCGGCATCGAGCGCCGTGGACGCGCCGACCGATACCGAAACCGAACCGGTACCTGGCACGAGATCGGCGAACATGTCGCCCGACAGCGTGATGCTTTCACCTTTGGCTATCGGCTTGATGGTGCGGCGCGCCAGAATCTGCGCCGGCGAACGCACCGTGAGCGTGTAGAGCCGCTCGAGCGCGAAGCCGGCCGGCCCGTTCACATTGATCCGGACCGAACCGTTGCCCGCAGCCGTCGCGCGCCAGCGGCACGTTGAGGGCGCCGCGCTCCTTCGCGCGCAGCGTCAGTTTCTGCGTCGCGCTGGCGGAAAGCGCATCGGCGCTGCTCACGGCGATGCTGTAGTCGCCAGCCGCGCCCTCCACGTTGTCCAGATCGAGATGCAGGCTCGATTTGTCGCCGGGAAGCAGAAAGCGCGGCAGCGTTGCCGTGAGAACGACCGGATCGCGGACCACGACATCGGTGGTGGCGTGGCCGACCTTGTCCCTGCTCCACGCAACCGCCATGACGCGAAGGGTGCCGGAGAAGGCGGGCACGTCGAAAGTGACCTCGGCCGTGCCGTCGGCCCCTACCGTGACCAGACCGGACCAGAACGCGACCGGCGGGCCGGTTGGCGGACTTGCCTGGAGCTGCGCCCCCTCGTCGCCGCCGCTGCGGATCTGGCCGCGCACTCCCTGCATGCCGTCGATCAACTGGCCGTAGAGATCGCGGATCTCTGCCGACAACGCCTGCTGGCCGAGATAATAATCATCCGGCGACGGCGGCTTGTAGCTGGTCAGGTTGAGGATGCCGACATCGACCGCAGCGACGACCACTCGCGCCTCGCCCGCCGCGCCGAGCCCGGCGATCTTGACCGGAATCTTCAGTGACGAATTCGGCCGCAGCAGCGCCGGCGGCTTCAGCTCCACGGCAAGCGTCTTCGCCGCGCGATCGATCGAGAACCATTTCAGGCCGATGGCCCGGCCCGGCATCCGTTCCGCCGGCGCATCGAGCGGCCGGCGCAGCGTCGCGACCAGATAGGCGCCGGCGCCCCAGTCGGCGCCGACCGGAACTTTCACCTGCGCGAGGCCCGCCGGAACGTCCACAGTCTGCGTCGCGAGCAGACGGTCGCCGACCACATTGAGCGTCAGCCGTCCGGCGGTGCGCGCCGTCACCGCGACCGTCATGGCGTCGCCCGCGGCATATTCCGATTTGTCGAGCGCGACCTCGAGCATGTCCGGCGTGTCGGCGTTGGCCTCGACATAGTAGCCGGCATCGAACGAGACGGAGGTGACCGGACCGTTCGGATCGGCGGTCGAGACTTCGAGCCGGTAACGGCCGAAATTAACCGGCAGCGACAGGCGCGCCGGTTTGTCGGGCGTCGCGTCCGCGGTTCCGTCGGCCACGCGCTTGGTGGTTTTGACCCACTCGTAATTCCAGCGGCCGCCGCGCTTGTAAAACTGATAATGCGAGTCGATGCGCAGCAGTTCGTAGTGCAGACCGCGCTGGGCGAGCGTGGTTCCGTCGGGCGCGACCGCGACGACGTCGAAGGTGGCGGCGGTGCCGTTGCCGAGCGCGTCGCCGGAGAACAGCGGCTTGACCCCGATCATGTTGGCGGCGGGCGCCACCGGCAGCACGATCTTGTGCTCGACCGCGCGGCCGCCGGGCTCGGCCATGCGCACGACGATGCGCGCTTCGAGCGGATGCGTGCTCGCCGGCAGCTTGTCAGGCTTCACCGTGAAGGCCGCCTTGCCCTGCGCGTCAGTCGCGGGCAGGTCTTCGAGCGGCTGCTGTGCGGTTTCGACCTCTTCGTCGGCGATGCCGAACTGATAACCGGCAAAGCCCGCGCGCTCTTTGGCGACCGCGACCGTGACATCGCCTGCGAGATCGAGCTGGGCTGCGGGCGCGCCATAGAGGAAGCGCCCGGCGACTTCGACCTTTGCCGGCGATTTCTGCGAGATGCGCGTGGCCTGCGACGTCAGGTCGAACTCGATCCGGTCCGGCACGTAATCTTCGACCAGAAAGCTCGTCTCGCCGACCGGCGGTCGTTTCGGATCGGTGAAGGCACGGGCGTGCCAGGTGCCGGTCGGCGCGGAGGCCGGCAGCGGCAGCACGAGGCTGTGGCCGCCCAGGCCCTGGTCGGCGATCACCGCGCGGCGGAACTCGACGCCATCGGGCCGCTCGACCACCAGCGTCAGCGGCACGTCCGGCGCAGCCGCGCCGTGCGCGTCGCGCAGCAGCGCGGTGAGATAGGCGGTTTCGCCCGAGCGGTACACGCCACGCTCGGCATAGACGAACGCATCGAGGCCGGAGGGCGCCGGCCGGCCGCCGACACCGCGGTCGGTGAGATCGAAGGCCGGTGCCTTGAAGCTCAGGAACGCGTAGTCGCCCTTGCCGTCGTTCGCGGTGACGACCGCGGGAGCGGCCCCGCCCTCCCCGCGAGCCAGGCCTGATTCGAACTGCGCCATGCCGTCGGCGTCGGTACGGCGCGTCGCAAGCACTTCGTTGCTGCGCGAAATGAGCCGCAGCTCGATGTCGTTTTTGGCCGCCGCGGTCGCGAGCGAATTGACGAACACGCGGATGCCGTCGTTGCCCGAGAATGCGGTGAGGCCGAGATCGGAGACAATGAACCACTGCGTCGCCAGCGAATCGAAATCCGCGCCCGCGCGTTTAAGCTCCTGCGGCTGCGCCACCATGACATAGACGCCGGGCTTGAGGTCGCCGATGGCCTGATCGACCGGGAACGCGGTCGTGACGTCGGCATTGAGAGCAGCCTGCTCCACCGCAAGCTCGCCCTTCCAGACCGTCTCGCCGCGCAAATCGCGGAGCTGGTCGACCTCGTAACGGGAGAGGCTGTGCTGAAAATCGCCGCGCCCGGAATTCTCGTTGCCGATGGCGTCGGTAAGGCTGCGGTCGCCGATGCGATAGATCTCGACCGCGATCGCGCGCGAGTTGGTGCTGATGATCGGAATTCCGCGCTGCCCGGTACGCGGCAGGACATAGGCGCTGGCGGAAAAGTGCGCGAACGGCTTGCGGTCGCGCACGTAGACGGAAAAATCGGCCGACTTCGACAGGGTTTCGTGCACCACGGACGGCAGACCGGCGCGCAGCGTGATCGCGTAGCTCTGACCGTGCTGCAATCCTTCGACGCAAAGCTGTTTCTCGGCTGCCGACAGCGCGGGCTTGTCGGTGCCGGCCACGACGACGAACGGCGAGAAGTCGGTGCGCTTCGGCAGGTCCTCGGAGAACTGGAAGCAGGCGCGCGGCGAAGCCGTGTCGGCATCGACCGTGTAATCGAGCGCCCGGAATCCGTGCTGATCGCGCAGCCGTTCATATTGCCCGCGCACGTCGGCTATCTCGCGCAATTCAAGCGAAAGGCGAAGCGCGTCGAGCGAGGCGCGCCATTCTTCGCGCTGGGAGAGCACGTTGCCGAGGAACGCGAGGCTGTCGGCCTCCTCGTTGCGGACCGTGGTCCGCTGGTAGGCGATATAGGCCGCGGTCGAGGCGCGCTCGAGCAGGAGCTTGCGTTCGTTGTCGTCGGCCGGGCGAATCTGCATCACCGCGCGCGCGAGGCGGAGCCACGTCGTGGCGTCGTTCGGCGCCGCGGCGACAATCTGGCCGAGCAGAGCCATGCCGGTGCGGAAATCGTTGCGGGAGAACGCGCCGTCCGCGTCGCGCCGGATCTGCGTCACCGGCTTCGCGGGCGTGCCCGCGTCGGTCTTGATCTGCGCCTCGAGCGTAATCGCGCTGTCCGAGAGGTCCTTGTTCTGGAACGCCTTGTCCGCGGCAATGGCGGAGAACGGCACGGCAAGCAGCAGCACGGCGGCAACGCCGGCCCGAACAACCGAAAACATGGATGTCTCCTTCCCGGGGGGTGCGCAATTTCACCCACCCGCGGATTCGTGGCAACGATCGTGTCGCAGTGATGGCCGAGCGCCAACCTGCCGGATTTACCGGGCATTTTCCGGGATGATTGTATATAACCTGCCGCCACGCGGCCCCGTAGCTCAGGGGATAGAGCAACAGCCTTCTAAGCTGAAGGTCGGAGGTTCGAATCCTCCCGGGGTCGCCAACGATCAGCCTCAAAATGCCCGTGATCCGGCTTCCAAGGCAGACCTTCGCCAGCGGGAAAAACGTGCTGGTGCTCGCTGGCGATTTAGTGCCTGGACGTGAACCCGCATCCAGCCCCTGTCCTCAACAGCGCTGGCCAGTCAGCAAGCCTGCGCGCTGATACTTCTCGACAGCTTCGTTCGGGACAAAGCCTGAAGCCAGCATCCGAGCTAAAAGCCGGAGACCGGAATCTTCCCGGAGTCTGGTCTCCGGAGAGCGTCAGGCCGCGGCGAAGGGAATGCCGCCCTCCGTGATCCGCAACAGTTCGCATTTTTACGTATTCCCACAACAATCGCTTGAGACCCGGCAACTACAACTACGCTCTCCGTGATGCACTATTGAATCAAGCAGGGAGCCAGTTTCATGTTCCGGAAACACCTCGTTGTCGCGGTTCTGGTTTTCGCTCCGACGCTCGCGTTTGCCGAGCCGAACCAGCAGATGCGAACCGCATGCATGGGCGATGTTAAAGCGTTCTGCGGCTCGGTCCAGCAAGGCGGCGGACGCATCAAGGATTGCATAAAGGAACACCACGCCCAGCTCTCGCCGGGCTGCAAGGCCGCTTTCGGCAACCACTAGGAAGCAATCACCGGGAAGCAACCACCAGGAAGACCTGGCGCCGGTTCGGATACGTTCCGGCCCGTGATGCTGGCTGCTTCGCCCGTTGTTTGCCCGTCTCATCGCAGCACACGAATCCTTTCGCCGCGGCGCGCATCATCGCCATGCAGACGCGCGTGCGTGAACGTTACTGACGGAACGTCTTTCATTTCCCCCTTCATTTGAGCGCCGCCGCCTGCGATCGTCGATCGCATGGTCTGCCGCCCGAAATTCCCGCTCCGTGCCCCCCGCGGAGGCAGCGCCCATTGCACGCACCGAGGGCGACGGACGCGCCCGGCACCTGACTCCCCCGAAAGCGCGGCCTTAATCCCGCCCTATCCGGCGGCCAGATGTGCGCTCCGGTTAATCGGCGCTTAACCAAAGCCGACTTAACCATTGGGTGGCTGGTCGCGGAGACATTCCGCGGTCTTCGCCGGTGTGGGGACTTGGCACTTGTCCGCGTTATGGCGCGCCTGGGGAGGCGTGCCGGACAGGTCCATTCATTGTGGGTACGGGGTGAATGACTGTCAGTAATTCAAGGCGCGTTCTCGCCAGGGAATACGCTCGCGGGCGGTCAACAGGACAACAGCACACGCAAAAAGTATGGGGCGGCGCGGCGCTGGTCTGTGTCGCGCTTGCCGGTGCATTCATTTGCTGGAACGGCCTCGCCGGCGCTGACACCGATGGCGCCGCGGACGTTGCTGCTGTGAACATGGTTAACGCGCCGGCGCCCGCACCTCTTGCGGCCGACGGACGCCGCTCCGAGGCGGCGATGGCTTACGCGAAGCTTTCGCTCGCGATGACCATGAAGAACGCGAACCAGCAAATCGAAACCGGCTTTTACGGCGACCTGTTCGACGGCCGCCATTTTCTGGGCTTCCAGCCTGGCGCGTTTATAAGCCTGGCGACGCTCGAATCCGGCGACGACGAAGCCGCGACCGGGTGGAACCGCTTTACGCTGCCGCAGGCATACGTCGCATCGGCTGCGTCCGGCGATGACGAACCGTCGCGGACCGCCGCGTTGCCGGCGCCGAAACGTCAGACGCAGCCAATGCGCACCGCCTCGCTCCAGCGCGCGCTGCCGGCGAATCGCGAAGTCGCCGACGCGCCGGCCCATGTGCCCGGCATCTTTGAAAAACTGTTCGGCAGGCCCGCCCCTGTCGCTCTTGCCTATGCGTCTCCCGACGACGCGGACCTGATGAACGGCCCGAACACGGTATCGGCCCGCTACGATCGCTGGACCGCGGTGTACGATATCTCCGCCCGCAAGGTTTATCTGCCCGACGGCACCGAACTGGAAGCACACTCGGGTCTCGGCAGCCTGCTCGACGACCCCCGCTACGCCGACGTAAGAATGCGTGGCGTCACGCCACCCGCCATATACGATCTTAAATTGCGGGAAAGCCCGTTCCACGGCGTGCGCGCACTGCGGCTGATCCCCGTGGAAAACGAAAAAGTATTCGGCCGCTCCGGCCTGCTGGCACACACTTACATGCTCGGGCCCAAAGGTGATTCCAACGGCTGCGTGTCGTTCCGGAATTACGACGCCTTCCTCAAGGCCTATATGAATCACTCGATCAAGCGGCTCGCCGTCGTGGCGCGGCTGGACTGAGACGGGGTGAAGAGGCGTCTTCGCGTCACAGCGAGTTTTTCCATCCCCGCCTGCCGTCTCCCCGGTTCCGGATGAATCCGCTACCATGCCCCCGCCGTCACGGGGGAGCGGATGCTTTTTTATCTGGCGACTCAATCGATCTGGATTTCGGTCCTCATTCTCGTCGTAGCGACCACGCTGGTCGCCGCGCTGGGGCCGGTTCTGGTCCGCCGTTTCGTCGCGCTTGAAAAGCTCGCCGCCAACAACGAAGTCGCCGGTTTCAAGTTCGCGACGGTCGGCGTGCTCTACGCGGTCCTGCTGGCGTTCGCCATCATCGTCGTCTGGGAGAAATTCAGCAGCACCGAACCCACGGTCGCGCAGGAAGCCGGAGCCGCCGAAACGATTTTCCGGCTCTCATATGGCGCGGATGACGCCGCCGGCGCCGAGCTGCGCAACGCGACGGGCCGTTATCTCGCGGTGGCCGTCGCGGTGGACTGGCCGGCCATGGACCGGGGAACGCTCGGGTCGCAGACGCGTCCGACCCGGGAGGCGCTCGACGATCTGTATTCGTGCCTGGTCAGGATCATTAAAACGCAACAGGCGGCGACGCCGCTGACGGCCGAGATCATGCATCAGCTCGACGTCATAACCCAGGCCCGCCGCACGCGGCTGATCGCTTCGGACGGTACCGTACCCGGCGTAATCTGGACGCTCCTGTTCGGCGGCGCAGTTCTGACCATCGCATTCGCGCTGTTCTTCGGGACGCGGAGCCTGCTCGCGCAATCGGTGATGATGGCGCTGCTGTCCGCGCTGATTTTTTCGGAGCTGCTGGCGATAGCCGTCATAGACCGGCCGTTCTCCGGCGCTGTGAAAGTTCAGCCTCACGCGCTGACGAACGTGCTCGAACTCTATGGAAGCCCGCCGGGCTGACATTCCGTCGACAGACCGGCGCGGCAGTCGCCAGCGCAGCACGAAGACCGCCTGCTGCGACAGCGACCGCGCACCAGCTCAGCACGCGCCGGCCGGGGACGCCAGCGTGGCTGAAAGCGCTGCAGAAGTGCTGATGACGACGACTCCGTCGCAGTTATCGCGGCAATCAGGCAGCCATCTTCTCCGCCAGGGTCACGTCAAAGCCGACGCGCGGAAAATGCAGGTTTACCCGACCGACCGAGCTGTCTTCATGCCGTATGACAATGCGGTCGGCGGTCCATGCGAGGATATTTCCGTACACCGGATTACCGTAATCGTCGGGAGTCACGCTGACCCAGTCGCCGCGCCGCAGTCCCACATCGTCGGCCTCTGATGACCATTCGTCGAGGTCGGCCGGTTCGCTTGTTTTGGCGACATCAATCGCCTGGTCGGGCGTCATGTCGGAGTGTTTGCCATGACCGATGGCTTTAACTCTCTCGTACCAGGGGTCGACAACCGCCGGGAAAGAAATCAGACCCGTGATCTCGCTGCCGCCGTTCTGTCGTGCGAACCAGATCGGGTGGTACGCTGACAGATCGGCTGCGGAAGGCGCCTGTCCCAGGACGAACCTGCGGCCATCGGCCAGAGCTTCGGCGAGCCAAGCAATATGCGCGTTGAACCGCTGCAGATAAACCGCACGCTTGGGAAGCAACGCCGCCGGGTCGAGGTTCACACGAAAGAGCGGGCGGCGTTCGTCGATAAGCTCCTGAGGGATTTTTCCGCTCATGTTGCCTATCGTCAGGCACACGGCGTTCATGAAGGAGCCTTTCTCGATCCACCAGCCAAAAGCTTCCGCCATCGCCTCCTGACCTTTCGGATAGAGCGCGCCTGATGCACCCAGTTTCTCGATGGTGTGAAGGATGAGCAGAGTATCGCAGTAGAAGTCCGCGCCGATCTGAAGAACGGGAGTGCGCCGATAGCCTCCCGTCATCGGTGTCAGCTTGGGACGCGGCGTCCATACCGGGATCTCGACCGAGGACCAGCTCAGATCCTTGAGGCCCAAAGCGAGGCGTATTTTTTCCGAGTAAGGCGAAAGCTGGTAGTGATGGAGAATGAGTTGTGACATGCGTTTCCCCTCCTTAATTCCTTGATGATGTCGGGCGACAGATCCTCGTAATTGCCGGACCTGCCTCCACAGGACGCGACAACAGGAAGCGACAGAAGATTCCCGGCTCAGGACGCCCGGCAGGTTCGCTGCCTACCCGCCGGTACGTGCTTCCAGGAAAAGCTGGGTGAATGGTTTGGCCAAAACCGGTTCCAGCTTCGGCACGATCGCCTTGATATCAGCCGTCACCATGTGGGCTTCCAGCGCAGCCTTGTCCGTCCACCGTTCGAATGTCAGGAAGCGGCCCGGCTCGCCTGTCACTTCCATCAGCGTGTAGACCTGGCAGCCAGGCTCCCTGGCCGACTTTTCGGCGAAGGGTACGAGCAGTGCGCGGAGTTCGTCCGCCTTGTCTTTTTTGGACACGATTTCCGCGATGACGAAATAGCCGCTCTGTCCCGCCGCCTGGGCGGATGAAACAGTGAAAGCGGCAGCGGCGGCGAGGCTGCCCAGAGCGGCTGCCTCCACGAATGCACGACGATCCATTTCCGGCATGGCGAGATCCTCCCTTCAGTCTGTTTTCCAGGCGAACCGGCGGCGCGAACGCTGAACCGGTCAGACCCTGGCTGGTTATCTTGTAAATAATTAAATTGCACACAATATAATCAGAGTCAATAACACCAGACACGATGTAAAAGATTTCGGGTGTGGAAGGGCCTGTTGCGCTTATAATGGCCTTCAGTGAATTGAATGATGTGAGACATATGCAGAAGAAACTTAAGCGTGGCGGCGGCCCCGTTGCGCCGGTCCCGATGCCGGGGCTCGACAGTCATCTTTGCTTCGCGCTTTACGCCGCCAGCAATCACATGACGCGGATGTTCATTCCTTTTCTGCGAAAGCTCGGCCTGACTTATCCCCAGTACCTGGTGCTCGTTGTGCTTTGGGAGCGCGGGCCTTTGGGCGTTGGAGACCTCGCCTCCGCCATCCGTATGGATTTCGGAACGCTTTCACCGATGCTCAAACGCATCGAAAGCAAGGGACTGGTCACGCGACGCCGGCAGCCGGATGACGAACGTCGCGTCCTCGTCGATCTCACGCCAAAGGGAATGTCGCTTCGGAAACGAACAGAGCAGATGCTGGGCGAATTCTACTGTTTTCTGAATGTTCCCGTGGACGAGCTTTTCGACCTGAAGGATCGACTTCACAGCTTCGTAAATTCTGCCGGACCAAAAGAACTGCGGACGGCCCCCGTCAAAATATTGGCGCGCGCGTCCTGAACCGCCAACGCCGGCCGCGATCCCGGTGCCGGCCACGTTTTTTCTGATACGGATGCTCCGCGATCACGTTTCGCCAGCGACCCGGTTTATGCAACCGCCGGCCGGGCATACAGCCCACGACCGCGCAACTTTCAAACCGTCACGTTATTCGCGCAGGCCCGACTGCGCGCAGCGGCGCCGCTTCACGGTAAGGCAAATTCGTTTGTTCTGATGAATTCCACCGCATCGGCCGCCGAGATAAGCGCCTTTGCCAGCTCGCGCGCCTTTTCAACCGAGAGGTTATAGTTACCATTTCCCGTATCAAGGGCGACAAGAGCGTACTCACCCGAGACCATGTAGGCGCCGATTGCGGGCCCGATCCGGTCATCCGATTTGACTGACACACTCATGAGACGCCTCCTTGCCTGTGGCCCCCCGCATGCTCTGAAGTGGCAATAGAGCCCGCGCTCGAAGTCCCTTATGTGATGCCGGGCACAAGTTTCGATTTTTCTAAAGCCGTCGTGTCAAACCGCTGCAACTCCTTCATCATGCGTGGACGCAGCACGTGCGGCCCCACACGCAAAGCCAAAGCGCGCCCCGGCACTCCTTCCGCCGTCGCCACAGGGCTTGAGCCGGTGATCCATGTGAAAGCACAGCGCAGAAATTCCGCGCGGTCTATGCACGCCGGTCCGGAAGCACAGATTGCCGGATCACGCCGGGTGATGACCAACAGAACTGCGCGCGGAGGCTTGCTCGCTCCTTCTCCCCGCACGCGGGGAGAAGGCCGGGATGAGGCGGCCTCGCCGTTAAGCTCAGACTCTGCGGCAACGCCCCCTCACCCGCTGCGGTCGCGACCTCTCCCCGCGCGCGCGGAGAGGTGAATCCGAATACCTCACCCGGCAGGCAGCCGCAGGAGATCGCAGGCGGCCGGGTCAAGCCCGGCCATGACACGATCCAATCCGTCATCCCCGTTATTTGCTGACGAAGGCTGCCGTATTCCGGTTTTCTGCTATGCTCGCGCGGGACTCGAACGGAGGGCCGGCTCATGCGGCTTGTTGCGACAGCGATCACCATTCTTGTGCTGGCCTGCGGGATGCAGCGTGCGGACGCCCAGGGCTTTTGCCCGTTCACGGAATTCTGCGCCGCGCAGACCTGGCATTGTCATTCTTCGTGCCGGGCGCTCGCCGATGCGTTGCCGTGGCAGAAGCGCGAAGCCTGGATGGCCCGGTGTTCCACAAGCTGCGAGGCGCAATACGGCCGCTGCATCGTGCGGCAATCGCGGCATTGCGCCGGCCGTTGATGCGGGTCTGGTTTCGCTTGAAGCCTCTGCCCAAAGCCTCTGCGTAAAGCCTTTCGCCACAACCTGTCATCGCCTGAAATCTCTTGCTAGGATCGACGGCAAAATCGGCAACATCGAGGTCCCGCGTCATGTCTGAAGCTCTCAACCACGCCAAACTCGCGATGCTGTTTCGCAACGAATTCAAGCTCTGCAACGTGCAGAAGGGCGAAACCGTCGTGCTGCTGAGCGACCTCGGTGCGCGCCGGGACTATGTGCAGGCGGCGTTCGCGGCTGCGGAAGATCTCGGCGCCGACATCTACGAGATGTGCGTCAACGCCATGCCGTCCTGGACCAAGGTGGGCGTCGCGACTGTCGGGCGCTGCAAGGGCACGCTGGAAGCCATCAAGTCGGCCGACATGCTGGTCTGCCTGCACATTCCGCTGTTCACGCGGTGGCTGAAGGAAGCGCGCGACGCCGGCACGCGGGTGCTGATGGTGATCGACGCCCCGGACGAGCTCGAGGAACTGATGTCGCCGCCCGGTCTGAAGGAGGCGGTGACGCACGCCGGCGAGCGCCTGCAGCGGGCCAAAACGATGCGCATCACCCGCCCGGGCGGAACCGACCTGTCGGTGAGCGTCGGCGAGTATCCCACGATGATCCAGTACGGCTTCGCGGAATCCGCCGGCCGCTTCGATCATTGGGGCGCCGGACACGTTCACACCTTCCCGAACGAAGGCTCGGCCAACGGGACCGTCGTGCTGACCCCCGGCGACATCGTCATCCTGCCGTATTGCCGTTACGTGCAGGACGAAGTCCGGCTCGAAATCCGCGACGGCTTCATCCGCAAAATCGAAGGCGGGCTCGATGCCAAACTGATGAGCGACTGGCTCGACGGCAACCGCGCCACGCCGGACGACATGGACGGCCACGCGATCTCGCATCTCGGCTGGGGCCTCAATCCGCAGGGACGGTGGGATGCGCTCGCGCTCAATGGTCCGGACCCGATGCGCCATCATGCCGGCGCGCGCTGTTTTGCCGGCAATTTCCTGTTCTCCACCGGCCCGAACTCTCAGGGCGGCGGCAAACGCACCACCAAAGGCCACTACGACGTGCCGATGCGCGACTGCACCGTCACGCTGGACAACGACGTGATCATCGAACGCGGCCGGTTCACCGACGAGAAGATGCGCGTCGCGCGCGCCGCCCGTTAGGTTCCGGACTGTCACGGGCATGACCCTTCCGGCGGCCAGCGCCCGCGACATCAGCAAACAGTTCGGCGCGACGCGGGCGCTCGATGGCGTCGCGTTCGACGTGCTGCCGGGCGAGGTGCACGCGCTCGTCGGCGAGAACGGCGCGGGAAAATCGACGCTGGTGCGCATTCTTGGCGGCGTGCATCGGCCCGACCGGGGCGAGATCGCGGTCGGCGGCGAAGTCCGGCACTTCAGCGGGCCGCGCGACGCCATTGCCGCAGGCGTCATCACCATTCCGCAGGAACTGCGGCTGGTCCCTGCCCTGTCGGTCGCCGAAAATCTGACGCTCGGCGATCCGCCTTTGCGCAGGGCTTTCGGCTTTGCCGTTGTCGACCGCGCGGAAATGCGCAAACAGGCGCGCGAGCAGCTTGCGCTGCTCGATTTTGCCCCGCCTCCCGACATCCGCGTGGACCGGCTGAGTTTTGCCGAACGGCAGCTTGTCGCCATCGCGAGGGCGCTCCGGCGTCAATGCCGCGTGCTTATTCTCGACGAGCCGACCGCGGCGCTCGAAACGCGCGAGATCGACCGCCTGTTCGCGGTGCTGGCGCGGATGAAAAGCCAGGGCACCGCCATCGTCTATGTCTCGCACCGGCTCGACGAGGTGGTCGCTCTCGCCGACCGCTGCACGGTGCTGCGCGACGGCCGCGTGGCGACCTCGAGCCGGCGCGGCGACTTCAACGTCGCCGGCCTGATCGCGGCCATGACCGGAGGCGCGGCGGCGACGATCGATGCGCAGGAAGCCGCCCCCGGCGCGGTGCTGCTCGAAGACACAGCCGAACGCCCGGATGCGATCCGGCTTCATGCGCACGAGGTGACCGGGCTTGCCGGGCTTCTGGGCAGCGGCGCGAGCGGCGTGCTGCGCCGGCTGTTCGGCGTCACCGGCGACGCGGGCGAAATCCGCCGCGAGGGCACGCCGCGGCGCATCACAAGCCCGACGGCGGCCGTCCGGCTCGGGATCGGATTCGTGCCCGGCGAACGCCGCCTCGGCCTCGTGATGAATTTGACGGTCCGCGACAACATTCTGCTTTCGAGCCTCGACCGGCTGGTGCGCGGGCCGGGCGCGGGCCTCGACCGCGCGCGCTGCGACCGGCTGGTGGCAGAACTGATGGAAACGCTCGACATCCGCCCGCGCAACCCGCGCCTGCCGGTGTCGGCCCTGTCCGGCGGCAATCAGCAGAAAGTCATTCTTGCGAAATGGCTCGCGCGCGAAGTCGGCGTGCTGCTGCTTGAAGAACCGACGCAGGGCGTGGACGTCGCGGCCAAGGCGCAGATTCACAAACTGATCCGGGAATTCGCCGGACGCGGTGGCGGCGTTCTGGTCCGGTCGAGCGAACTCGACGAACTCACGCTTCGTCTGCGACAACATTCTCGCGCTGCATCAGGGCCGGATTACCGACCGCGTCGAGCGCTCGGACGGCTTCGACGAGAAGCGTCTCCACACCGCGATCGGCGGATGATCATGGCGCCGTCGCTCAAGCGCTTCAACCTCACAGGCCAGATCCCCCTGCTCGCGCTTGTCGTGCTGTGCCTCGGCACTACGCTCCTGACCGGAACGATTTCTGTCGCCACTCAACCTCACCAACATTCTGGTGCAATCCTCGATCATGGCGGTGATCGCCATCGGCATGACGTTCGTCATCATCGGTGGCGGTTTCGATCTGTCGGTCGGCTCGACCGTCGCGCTGGCCGGCTGCTTCGCCGCCATGACGATGGTGCAGTTCGGGCTGGTCGCGGGCGTGCT
The DNA here is from genome assembly GCA_963766925.1 of uncultured Alphaproteobacteria bacterium. GTDB lineage: Bacteria > Pseudomonadota > Alphaproteobacteria > Rhizobiales > Xanthobacteraceae > BOG-931. The sequence continues at coordinate 137,337 of CAVYCI010000030.1, read as the reverse complement.
CGCAGGCATCGCCACCGGCGTCGTGGTCGGGATCGTGAACGGCGTCATCGTCGCAAGCCTCGGCATCAATCCGTTCATCACCACGCTGGGCACCATGGTGCTGGTGCGCGGGGTGGTTTTTCTCGTCACGGGCGGCGCGCCGGTGGGTGACGACCGCCTGCCCGATGCTTTCCTCGCGTTCGGGACGGCGCGTCTGTTCGGCATCCATTACCTGGTCTGGGTTCCCGCCATTCTGCTGGTGGTGCTGTCGTGGGTGATGGCGGCAACCCCCTACGGCCGGCGCATCTACGCCACCGGCGGGAACCGTGAAGCCGCCTACCTTTCCGGCGTTCCGGTCGGCCGCATCATTGCCTCGACCTATGTGTGGTGCGGCGGGCTTGCGGGGCTCGCCGGCGTGATGCTGGCGGCGCGTCTGCAGTCGGGCCAGCCGACCGCAGGCGAGTTTTACGAACTGACCGCGATCGCGGCGGTCGTTCTGGGCGGCGCCAGCCTGCATGGCGGCGAAGGCACGCTCTACAAAAGCATCATCGGCGTCTTCATCATGATCGTGCTCGGCAACAGCCTCAATCTCCTGAATGTGGATTCCTACTGGCAGCGGGTAGCGATCGGGGTCGTCATTATTGCCGCAGCCGCGGCAGATCGGCTACGCTCCCGCCATTAAAGGGAGGTCACCATGCTGAACCTTCGTCACGCCACGTTGGCCGCAGCCGTGCTGGCGGCGGCGCTGGGCTTCGGCTCGGCTGTATCCGCGGAAGAAAAGACCACCATCGGCGTCTCGCTCGCCCAGGACGACAACCCCTTCTACATCGTGATGCTCAAGGGCATCCGCGCGCGCGCCGCCGAACTCGGCTGGGATGTCGCCACGGTCTCGGCCAACGAGGACAAGGTCAAGCAGATCAACGGCGTGCAGGACCTCGTCGCCCGCGGCGTCAAAGGCATCCTGATCTCGCCGATCGACGCCGTCGGCGTCAACGCGGCCTATGACGCCGCCAAGGCCGCCGACATTCCGATCGTATCGGTCGCGCGCGGCTCGACCTCGCCCAACCAGACGCTGCATGTCGCGATGGACGAAAAACAGATCGGCCGCGACATCGCCGAATGGACGGCGAAGGCCATCGGCGGCGAGGGCAAAATCGCGATGCTGCTCGGCCCGAGCGGCGCACCGACTTTTCGCAATCTGGCGGAAGGCTACACCGAGGTGATGGCCAAATATCCGAAAATTCACCATTGCCTTCCGTCTCGACGGACCGATGACGCGCGAGCGTGGCGTCAAGCAGGCGGAGGATGCGCTGGTCGCCAATCCGGACCTCAAGGCGATCTACACCGCCAATGACGACGTCGCGCTCGGCGCCACGCAGGCGGTGATCGCAGCCGGCCGTGCCGAACAGACACTCGTGACCGGCATGAACGGCGTGCCGCCCGCGCTCAAGTCGATCAAGGAAGGCAAGCTCGCCATGACCATCGAGCTTAACCCCTATCTGTGGGGACGGCTCGGCGTCGACGTGCTCGCGAGCTATCTGAAAGGCGACAAGGTCGAGCCGCGCGTCTTCATCAAACACGTCGTCATCGACAAGACCAACATCGACGAGAAGCTGCCGAAGCCGTAAGGGACCGCCAGCATGACCAGCGTCGCCGCCACCGCCCGGAAAAGCGACTTTGTCGCCCAGCTGGAAGCGGCCAATCTGCATCCGCTGTGGGACCGCTTCCGCACGCTCACGCCGGTCACGCCGGCGGCCAAGGACCCGCCGCTGATCTGGCGCTGGCGCGACATCGAGCCGTTCACCGGCCGTTCGGTGACGGAAGCGCCGATCGACGAGGTCGAGCGCCGCGCCCTGATCCTGGTCAATCCTTCGTTCGGCGGCGAGACCGTGACGACCTCGAACCTGATCGGCGCTTTCACGGTGCTTGATCCGGGCGACCGGGCGCGCCCCCACCGGCACACCTTTGCGGCGATCCGCTTCGCGACCGCCGCGGAAGGCGCGACCACCATCGTCAACGGCCGCCGCCTCGACATGCACGACGGCGATCTCATCCTGACCCCGCCGATGTGCTGGCACGGTCATGTCAACGACAGCGACCACCGCATCATCTGGTTCGACGCCGCCAACATCCCGCTGCTGCGAAGCCTCGACGCGAATTTCTTCGAGCCCGGCGATCCGAACTCCAATCAGTTCTGGCACGCCGACGAAAACGACGAGCAGCTTTGGGCCGAGTCCGGCCTGATCGGCGCGGGCGTGGAACACGCGCCGGCGCATTCGCCGAAGTTTCACTATTCCGGCGCCGCCACGCGCCGGCTGCTGGGGGCGCTGCCGCCCGGCGACGACGGCGCGCGCACCGTGCGCTACACCAATCCCGTCAACGGCGACGCCGTCATGCCGGCGCTCGACTGCTACGCAGTGCGGCTGACAGCCGGTCGGGAAACGCGGCCGAAACGCAGCACCTGCAACATGCTCTGCCTCGTCGTATCCGGCACCGGGCGCTCGACGGTCGGCGCGCACACCTTCGACTGGTCGCAGAACGACGTTTTCTCGATCCCGCACTGGAGCTTCGCAAGCCACACCGCGACCGGCGGCGAAGCCGATCTGTTCATCGTCTCCGACAAAGTTGCTTACGAGCGGCTCGGCCTGCTGCGCGAGGAATACCAATAAATCCACGCCCCACCCTCGCGCATGAAGGCATCGGCGCGGCGGTCCGGCGTGTCGAGGATCCGAAATTCCTCCGCGGTCAGGGCTGCTACGTCGCCGACATCACGCTCCCCGGTGAACTTCACGGCGTTCTGGTGCGCTCGCCGCACGCGCATGCCCGCATCCGGAAGATCGACGGCCGCGCGGCGCGGGCGGCAACCGGCGTTGTCGCCGTGCTCACCGGCGCGGACATGGCGGCCGACAATGTCGGCCCGATGGCCCCGCTCTGGGCGATCAAGTCGGCCGACGGCAGGCCAATGGCTGAACCGCCCCGATGGGCGCTGGCGCGCGACACCGTCCGGCATGTCGGCGAGCCGGTCGCGCTGGTCGTCGCGGATACGCTGGCGCAGGCGCGCGATACTTCCGACCTGCTTGAGGTGGATTACGAACCGCTGCCGGCGGTAACCGACGCCAAAGCCGCCATCGCGCCTGGCGCGCCGCAACTGCACGAGGCAGCGCCAGGAAATATCTGCTTTCGCTTCGCGCGCGGCGACGAGGCCGCTGTGGACAAAGCCTTTGCCAACGCGGCACGGATTGTGCGGCTCGATCTCGTCAACAACCGGCTGATCGGCGCTGCCATCGAGCCGCGCGCCATGCTGGCCGACGGCGGAACGCACGGCACGCTGACGCTGTAGTGCTCCACCCAGGTGCCGCATCACATCAGGCGCGTCGTGGCCGAGCAGCTTCATCTGCCCCAGACCGCGATCCGGCTGGTCGCTCCCGACGTGGGCGGCGGTTTCGGTTACAAGGGCAAGCATTATCCGGAAGAGACCATTATCGCCTGGGCGGCGTTGAAGCTGCGGCGTCCGGTAAAGTGGATTGCCACGCGCAGCGAATGCTTCGTGTCGGACAATCAGGGCCGCGATCACCAGACCCGCGCGGAACTCGCCCTCGATGCCGAAGGACACTTTCTCGCACTCCGCGTCGATACCGTCGCCAATCTCGGCGCCTACGTTTCCACGTTCGGCGCCGCGATCCCGAGCGCAATCTATTCGGCGCTCCTCGCCGGGGTCTATCGCACACCGGCCATCGCGGTCCGTTCCACCGGCGTGTTCACCAATACGCTGCCGACCGATGCATACCGCGGCGCCGGCCGCCCCGAGGCCTGCTACGTGCTGGAGCGGCTCGCCGACGAGGCCGCGCACGTGCTGGGTCTCGACCGCGCGGAGATCCGGCGGCGCAATCTGATTGCGGCCGACGCCATGCCTTACAGGACGCCGATCGGCCCGGTTTATGACTGCGGCAACTTTCCCAAAATCCTGTCGCGGCTGTTGCAGATCGCCGACTACGACAATTTCGCCAAACGGCGCGATGTCGCCCGGCTGGACGGGAAACTCCGCGGCTTCGGCCTTGCCTGCTACGTGGAATCCTCGGGCGTGGCACCGTCGCGGTTCGCGACCACACTGGGCGCGCGCGTCGGCTTTTACGAGGCGGCGACGATACGCGTGCAGCCGGACGGCAGCGTGCAGGCGCTGCTCGGCACGCACAATCACGGCCAGGGCCACGCCACCACGTTCGCGCAGATCATTGCGTCGCGGCTGGGCGTGCCGATGTCATGCGTCGAGATCATCGAGGGCGACACCGCTCAGGTGCCGCTCGGTAACGGCACATTCGGTTCGCGCTCAATCGCGGTCGGCGGCTCGGCGCTTGACCGCGCCGCGTTCAAGATCGTCGACAAGGGCAAACGGATCGCCGCGCATCTGCTCGAAGCCGCGAACGACGACATCACGTTTACCGCCGGGGTGTTTTCAATTGCCGGTACCGACCGTTCGGCCACGCTGCGTGAAGTGGCGCACGCAGCGCACATCCCCGGCTCGTATCCGGACGGGCTTGAACTCGGGCTTCAGGAGAGCGCGTTTTACGATCCGGCGGGGTTCGCCTGGAGCAACGGCGCGCACGCCTGCGAGGTCGAGATCGACCGCGAAACCGGCGCCATCCGTTTGCCCGGCTATTGGGCCGTAGACGATGTCGGCACCGTCATCAATCCCATGATCGTCGAAGGACAAATTCAGGGTGGCGTCGCGCAGGGCCTCGGCCAGGCGCTGCACGAGCATTGCGTCTATGACGCCGCCAGCGGGCAGTTGCTGTCGGGATCGTTCATGGACTACGCGTTGCCGCGGGCCGGCGACATGCCGCCGATCGTATCCGAGTTCGACGAAAGCCAGCCCTGCACGCATAATCCGCTGGGCGCGAAGGGCGCGGGCGAGGCCGGCTCGATCGGCGCGCCGGCGGCCATCGTGAACGCGGTGCTGGACGCGCTCCGGCCGCTGGGCGTCACTGACATCCAGTTGCCGCTGACCCCGGAGCGGGTCTGGAACGCCATTCACGCCGCAGACCCGACGCGGTAGATTCAACGCCAACCAAACATGGAAACGTCCGGATGTCAGATGTCGAGCGTATCTCGGTTGGCGGGCTGAAGGTCGCCAAAATCCTCCACGATTTCGTTGTCGATGAAGTCCTGCCCGGCACCGGGATCGAGGAGGCGGCATTCTGGCAGGGTCTCGATCGCATCATTCACGACTTCGCGCCGGTCAATCGCAGGCTGCTGGCGCGCCGCGACGAATTGCAGGCGAAAATCGACGGCTGGTACCGGGATCGTCGCGGACGCGACATCGACGAAGCCGCGGACAAAGGCTTTCTGCAGGACATCGGCTATCTCGTCCCCGAAGGCCCCGCCTTCGCGGTCGACACCGCCAATGTGGATGCCGAAATCGCAGCCGTCGCCGGGCCGCAGCTCGTGGTGCCGATCAGCAACGCGCGCTATGCACTGAATGCCGCGAACGCGCGCTGGGGTTCGCTCTACGATGCGCTTTACGGCTCCGACGCCATTCCGCGCGACGCTTCGAAACCGCCGGCTAAGGGTTACGATCCGGAGCGCGGCAGCCGCGTTATCGCCTGGGCGCGCGCCTTCCTCGATCAGGCCGTGCCGCTTGCGACCGGCTCGCACGCCAATGTGCGCTCGTATGCGGTCAAATCGGGCGCGCTCGAAGCCACCCTGATCAACGACGCACCGGTCGGACTTGCCGATCCAGAACAGTTCCGCGGCTGGCGCGGCTCCGCCGATGCGCCCGAGGCGTTACTCCTGGTCAACAACGGGCTGCACATCGAGCTTGTGATCGACCGCGCGCATCCGGTCGGACGCACCGATACCGCCGGCGTCGCCGACGTCGTTCTGGAAGCGGCCGTGACGACGATCATGGACCTCGAAGATTTCGATCGCCGCGGTCGACCCCGCCGACAAGGTCGCCGCCTACCGCAACTGGCTTGGCCTCTGCAAGGGAACGCTGGTCGAGACGCTCGAGAAGGACGGCAAGCCCCTGACCCGGCGCCTGGCCGCGGACCGCACCTACAGCACGGCCGGCGGCGGAAGCCTGACCCTTCCAGGGCGGAGCCTGATGCTGATCCGCAACGTCGGCCATCTGATGATGGACGACGGCGTGCTCGACCGCGACGGCCGGCCGGCGCCCGAAGGCGTGCTCGACGCCGCGTTCACCAGCCTGATCGCGCTGCACGACCTCAAGGGCGGAAGCGCGTCACGCAACAGCCGCGCCGGCTCGATCTACATCGTCAAACCGAAGATGCACGGGCCGGACGAGGTCGCGTTCGCCAGCGATCTGTTCGCCGCAGTCGAGGATCTGCTCGGTCTTGCCCGCAACACCATCAAGATCGGCCTGATGGACGAGGAGCGGCGCACTACGGTCAATCTGAAGGAATGCATCCGCGCGGTGAAATCGCGGGTGTTCTTCATCAATACCGGCTTCCTCGACCGCACCGGCGACGAAATCCACACCGCGATGGAAGCCGGGCCCATGATCCGCAAAGGCGAGATGCGCGCACAGCCGTGGCTGCGCGCTTACGAGGACTGGAACGTGGACATCGGGCTCGCCTGCCGCCTTCCCGGCCACGCCCAGATCGGCAAAGGCATGTGGGCGATGCCGGATCTGATGGCTGCGATGCTCGAGCAGAAAATCGCCCAGCCCGAGGCCGGCGCCAACACCGCCTGGGTCCCCTCTCCCACCGCGGCGACCCTGCACGCGACGCACTATCACCGGGTCAACGTCTTCCGCCGGCAGCAGGAACTCGCGTCGCGGCCCCGCGCCAGCATCGACGACATTCTGACGGTCCCGGTCGCCCGCGGGGTCAACTGGTCGCCGGATCAGGTGCAGCAGGAGCTGGACAACAACGCCCAGGGCATCCTCGGCTACGTGGTGCGCTGGATCGACCAGGGCATCGGCTGCTCGAAAGTGCCCGACATCAACAATGTGGCCCTGATGGAAGACCGCGCGACGCTGCGGATTTCCAGCCAGCACATCGCCAACTGGCTCCGCCACGGTATCACCACCGAGACCCAGGTGATGGAGACGCTAAAGCGCATGGCCCGCGTGGTCGATCAGCAGAATGCCGGCGATCCGCATTATTCCCCGATGGCGCCCGATTTCGGCCGGTCCATCGCGTTCGCGGCCGCCTGCGATCTGGTGTTCAAGGGAGCAGCCCAGCCCAACGGCTATACCGAGCCGATCCTGCATGCGCGGCGCATCGAGCGCAAAAGAACGGCCAGCCCGTAGCCGACCGTGCGGCTGGACAACGCCGGGCATTTGTCTCTAGCTTTGCCTCCGCGAGGAGCCTTGTGGGCGGTTATCCGGAACTTCCACCCGTGATGAAGCTCGGCGGCCGGACCGCCGTAGTGACCGGCGCCGCAAGCGGCATCGGCCGGGCGATTGCCGGATCTTTGGCGCAACGCGGCTGCCACCTCGCCCTCGCCGATATCGACGATGACGGGCTCGCACGCGAGGCGGAGCGGCTCGCGGCCACGGGCGTTCGCGTTACCCGCCATCATCTCGATGTCGCCGACCGCATTGCCGTCGCCGCGTTTCCGGCGCAGGTCGCCGCCGGTCATCCCGGGGTCGACATTCTGGTCAACAACGCCGGCGTCGCGCTCGGCGGCACCTTCGAACAGGTCGCCGAGGACGATTTCGAATGGCTGTTCGGCATCAACTTCTTTGGCGTGGTGCGGATGACGCGCGCCTTCCTGCCGCTGCTGCATTCCAGCGACGATGCCCGGATCGTCAACATCTCGAGCATATTCGGAATCATCGCGCCGCCGGGCAACACGGCCTATGCCGCGAGCAAATATGCCGTGCGCGGATTCTCGGAATCGCTGCGCCATGAACTGAGAAAAACACGCATCGGCGTCACCGTCGTCCATCCCGGCGGGATCACGACCTCGATTGTCGAGAACGCGCGCATGCCAAAGACCAGCAGCCCGGACGAGGTCGCGAAGAACCGCAAAGTGTTCCAGGCTTTCCTTAAAATGCCGCCGGAAACCGCGGGCGAAATCATCGTTCGGGGCGTCGAAAACCGCAAGGCGCGGATTCTCGTAGGGTCCGATGCCAAACTGATGGCGTTGATCGAGCGCCTGATACCTGTCAGTTACTGGAGGTTGATGAAACACGGTATGAAGAACCCAGAGCAGAAAGAACCATGAGCACCATCGGCTGGGTCGTCGGCGTCGTTGTCGTGCTTCTGTTCCTTCTCGCGTGCGGACTGGCCGTCTTCGCAGCCTGGACGGCGCGGCAGGTCGAGAAGCTGCTGCCTCCCCGCGGCACCTTCATCGAGGTCGACGGCGCCCGCATCCACTATCTCGATGAGGGCTCAGGCCCTCCGCTCGTGCTCATTCACGGGCTTGGCGGACAGATGCACAACTTCACCCACTCGCTGCTCGACCGGCTCAAACGCGACCACCGGGTGATCATTCTGGACCGGCCGGGCAGCGGTTATTCCAGCCGGCCGCAGCACGGCTCCGCGACGCTGGCGTCGCAGGCGCGCACGATTGCGCACTTTATCGACGCACTGGGGCTCGACCGGCCGCTGGTGGTCGGCCACTCGCTCGGCGGCGCGATCGCGCTGATGCTGGCGCTCGATCATCCGGACAAGGTCGGCGGACTGGCGCTGCTCGCGCCTGCCACGCATCCCGGCAAGACCGTACCGCCGCTGTTCCGTGGTATCTACGTCAAGTCGCCGCTGGTCAGGCGGCTGGTTGCCTGGACCTTCGCGATACCGATGTCGATCATGAACCGCGGGCTGGTGCTCGGAACCGTGTTCGGTTCGCATCCGGTGCCGGATGACTTCGCCACCAGGGGCGGCGGACTTCTGACACTGAGGCCGCGCAGCTACATCGCCGCCTCGGCCGACCTGATTGCCGCGATCGAAGGCCTCCACGAACTGCCGACCCGTTACGACGATCTCACGGTGCCGGTCGGAATCCTGTTCGGCACCGCCGATCTGCTGCTCGATCCCGCCGTGCACGGCGAAGGGCTGGCGTCCAAGCTGCGCGATGCCCATTTCGAAGTGATCGAGGATGGCGGACACATGATCCTGATCAGCTCTCCCGACCATTGCGCCAGCTTCATTACGCGGATGGCGCAACGCGCGGCAACCGCCGACGTCAAACTTGCGCCGGTTGCCTGATTACCCGGGGGCCGAACATGACGGCCGAACATTTCGACGTCATCATCGTCGGCGCTGGCCTCTCCGGCATCGATGCCGCTTATCATGTCCAGACATACTGCCCGGGCAAATCGTACGTTATCTTCGAGGCGCGCGACGCCATAGGCGGCACCTGGGATCTGTTCCGCTACCCCGGCATCCGCTCCGACTCCGACATGTACACGTTCGGCTATTCGTTCCGGCCCTGGAATCGAACGCCGCCATTGCCGACGGCGCCTCGATCCGCGGCTATATTCGCGACACCGCCGCGGCTTCCGGCATCGACCGCAACATCCGCTTTCGGCACCGGATCAAACAGCGCATCGTGGTCTTCCGCGGACGCGCGGTGGACGGTCGAAGCGGAGCGCGACGGCGAGCCCGGCCCGGCGCTCTTTACCTGCAACTTTCTGATATCGTGCACCGGCTATTACGATTACGCTTCCGGTTATGCGCCGGAATTTGCCGGCGCCGAGGCGTTTGCCGGCCGCATCGTTCATCCGCAGCAATGGCCCGCGGACCTCGACTATGCCGGGAAGCGCGTCGTGGTGATCGGCAGCGGGGCGACCGCGGTCACCATCGTCCCGGCGATGGCCGAAACCGCCGCGGGCGTGACCATGCTCCAGCGCTCGCCGACCTACATCGTCTCGCGCCCGACCCATGACGCGATTGCCGCGTGGCTTCGCCGGCACCTGCCGACCCGGGCGGCTTACGCGCTGGCGCGCTGGTACAACGTGCTGTTCGGGCTTTATCTCTACGGCCTGTCGCGACGCAAACCCGAGGCGGTCAGGAACTGGATCGTCGCCCAGGCGCAGACCGAGCTTGGCCCCGACTATGACGTCAAGACGCATTTCACCCCGCGTTACAATCCATGGGACCAGCGCCTTTGCCTCGCCCCCGATGCGGATTTCTTCCGCGCCATCAGGTCCGGCAAAGCCAGCGTGGTCACGGACAGGATCGAATGCTTCACGCCCGGGGGAATCCGTTTGCACTCCGGCCGCGAGCTGCCCGCCGACATCATCGTCACCGCGACCGGACTGAAGCTTAAACTGCTCGGCGGTATCGATGTCGTGGCTCGACGGCAAACCGGTCAAATTTTCCGACACGGTCAATTTCAAGGGCACGATGTTCAGCGATGTGCCCAATCTCGCGGCCGCGTTCGGTTACACCAATGCGTCCTGGACCCTGAAATGCGACCTGACGTGCGGCTATATCGTGCGCCTTCTCAACTATATGGACCGGCACGGTTATGCCTCGTGCACGCCCCGCCAGCGCGATCCCGATTTCACCTCCACGCCGCTGATCGACTTCTCGTCCGGATACATTCAGCGCACCATCGACCAATTCCCGCGCCAGGGCACGAAGAAGCCCTGGCGGCTTTATCAGAATTACGTCCGCGATCTGGTGAGCCTGCGGTACGGACGGGTCAACGATCCGGCGCTGGAGTTCGCGCGGCGGAGCGAAGCGAAACTCGCCGCCTAGACTTTCCCGCAGTCTTGGTGTCGCGGTCTCAGGCGCCGCAGTTCAGGCACGAAGCGCGGCATCGCCGGCAAGCCCGGCCTCCAGCCGCTTCCCGTCGAGCGCCCCCTCCCATTTCGCGACCACCAGCGTGGCGACGCCGTTGCCGATCAGGTTGGTCGGCGTCAATCCCTGCGACAGCAGGCGATGCACGCCAAGCACGAGGGCGACGCTTTCGACCGGAATCGTGCCCACGGAAGCCAGCGTCGCCGCGAGCACGATAAAGGCCGCACCGGCAACGCCGGCCGCGCCCTTCGATGCAAGAAGCAGAACCGCAAGCAGCCCGATCTGCTGCTCCAGGCCGAGCGGCGTATCGGTCGCCTGCGCGAGAAACACCGCCGCCGTCGCCAGATAGAGGCACGTACCGTCGAGGTTGAAAGAATAGCCGGTCGGGATGACCAGTCCCACGACGCTCTCCTCGCAGCCCAGCGCTTCGAGCTTCGCGATCATTCGCGGCAACACCGTCTCCGACGACGTCGTCGCGATCACGATCAGCAGTTCTTCGCGGATGTAACGGATGAACCGCAACAGACTGAACCCGCACCAATGGCAGATCGGCCACAGCACGGCGAACACGAAGAACAGACAGGTGACGTAAAAGCCGATCACAAGCTTGCCGAGCGACAGCAGCGAGCCCGCGCCGAACTTGCCAACGGTGAAAGCGATGGCGCCAAACGCGCCGATCGGGGCCGCCCACATCACGATGGCAACGATGCGGAAAAACATCTGCGCCGCCGTCTCGATCAGGTCGCTGAGCGGTTTGGCCGTCTTCCCCATCGCGCTGAGCGCAAATCCGCACAGTACCGAGACGAACAGAACCTGGAGCACGTTGCCTTCGCTGAAGGCGCTGACGAAGGTGTTGGGGATGATGTTGAGCAGAAACTGCGCGGTGGTGCGTTTGTGGGTCTGCTCCAGATACTGCGCGACGGCCGATGTATCGAGATGCGACAGATCAACGTGCATGCCGGCGCCGGGCTGCAGCAGATTGACCGCCACCAAGCCGATGACAAGCGCGATCGTGGTCAGGACCTCGAAATAGATCAGCGCCTTGAGCGCCACCCTGCCGACCTTTGCCATGCTGGCCATGCCGGCAATGCCGTGTACGACCGTACAAAAGATGATCGGCGCAATCAGGACCCGGATCGCCCTGACGAAGGCCTCGCCCAGCGGCTCCATACGCACGCCGGCATCCGGCCAGTAATGGCCGAGCGCGATGCCGATCGCCATCGCCAGCAGCACCAGGAACCAGAGTTGCACGTAGAACGGCCGGCTGCGGGGACGGTCGATGGCAGTTGCCGGCGCAGACAGATCCATAACGTATTCAACCCGGTGCTGAAGTCGGCGGCGAGGCGGGAATTGCGCACGACCCTGCCCTTCCCCGCAAGGGGGAAAGACGCTGGGCACTATCGCCGCAATCCGGTCAGCTCATCGGAAGTCGCGCAGCACGTCAGGCATCGTACTCCGCGGAGATATCCTGCCCGGTGTAGTCCGGCATGAAAGCGGTTGCGACCGCGCTGATGACGGCGCAGGCGGCGATGAAGACCGCGATCGCGTAGCCCGACTGATAGGTAGCAAACAGCGCCGTCGCGATGATCGGCGCCGGGCCGCCGGCGATGATCGACGCAAGCTGATAGCCCAGCGATGCCCCGCTGTAGCGCAGCCGCGGCGTAAACGATTCCGCGATCAGCGCCGCCTGCGGACCGTACTGGATATCGTGCGGAATCAGCGACAGCACGATGGCGATGAACACCGCGGACGGGATCGCCGTGTCCACCATGCCGAAATACAGGAACCCGAACAGGCCGGTCGAAACCACGCCGATCAGGTACATCTTTCTGCGCCCGATGCGGTCGGAGATGTGGCCCGCGAGCGGGATGGTGATGAACGACACGCAGGCCGCGACCATGACCGCCGTGAGGATGAGGTCTCGCGGCATCTTCAGCGTGCCGACGGCGTAGGAGAAGATGAAGGCCACGAAGATATAGAACGGCGCCTGCTCCGACATCCGCAGCAGCGCGGAGAGGATGATTTCGCGCGGCTGCTTCTTCAGCACTTCGAGGATCGGCGCCTTCTCGATCTTGTTCGTGTTGAGAAGCTGCTGGAACACCGGCGTTTCGAGGATGCCGAGCCGGATCCACAGGCCGATGCCGACCAGGATGATCGAAAGCGCGAACGGGATGCGCCAGCCCCAGATCATGAACTGATCGCCGGACCAGGCGCTGAAGGCCAGCACCGCAAGGTTCGCGAGAAACAGTCCTGCCGGAACGCCGAACTGCGGCCATGCGGCGACCAGCCCGCGCTGGCCGTGGGTGCGCGACCACTCCATCGCCAGCAGGACCGAGCCGCCCCATTCGCCGCCGACGCCGATGCCCTGCACCGCGCGCAGGATCGTCAGCAGCACGGCGCCCCAGATGCCGATCGACGAATAGGTCGGCACGAACGCGATCAGGAAGGTCGCGAGCCCCATGCACAGGAGCGTGGCAATCAGCGTGGCCTTGCGGCCGATGCGGTCGCCATAGTGGCCGAAAATCGCTGCTCCGATCGGCCGCGCGGCAAAGCCGACGAAATAGGTGCCGAACGCGGCCAGCGTCGCCGCCAGCGGTTCCTGATTGGGGAAATACAGCTTGCCGAAGACGAGGCCGGCGGCGGTGCCGTACAGAAAGAAATCGTACCACTCGATGGTGGTGCCGATGGTCGAGGCGATCACGGCCTTTCGCAGTTGCGTGCTGTGGTCGGCCTCCGATAGCGGCACGTATGTTGCTGCCATTGCCATGGCCTCGGCCCTCCCAAAGTTTCCCCGGTGAAGCGGACCGTTCTCGCGGGGTCCGTCTCCTGCAAACAACGATACTTCAGGGTCGGTACGATGGCTATAGACCGGAAGTCGAACTCAGCGCCGTTCCGCGCCGGCCGCCTCGCGGACAAGCAAGTCCTGGCGTCCGGTCAACGCCCGCAGATTCCCCAGGCAGGGACCGCCCGGTTAGGCCCTGCAACGACGATTTGAACGGGCAATTACTGGCCGGGTTTGCCTGCCGCCATCACCGTGACGGGCGCGTCCCGATAAACGCCTGCAAACAGCGTCTTGAGGTTTTGCACCTTGGGGAGGTCGTTGAACACGATGTAGGGATAGGACGGGTGCAGCACCGCAAAGTCCTGATGATAGTCCTCGGCCGGGTAGAAGCCCTTCAGCGGTTCAAGGGTGGTCACGATCGGGGCCTTGAAGGCACGCGCTTTTTCAAGCTCGGCGATGTACTCAGCCGCCGCGCGCTTCTGTTCCTCGCTGGAATAGAAAATCGCCGAGCGATACTGCGTGCCGGTGTCGGGGCCCTGCCGGTTGAGCTCTGTCGGATTGTGCGCGACCGAGAAATAGATCTGCAAAATCCTGCCGTAGGAAATCTGTCGCGGGTCGTACGTCACCGACACGGATTTGGCGTGGCCGGTGCGGCCGCTGCCGACCATCTCGTAATGCGCCGTCTGTTTTTCGCCGCCGGCATAGCCGGATACGGCCGAGGTCACGCCTTTGGTATGCTGAAACACCGCCTGAACGCCCCAGAAGCAGCCGCCGGCCAGAACCACCGTCTGCGGGCCGGCATCGGCCGCAGCCGCGACGTCATGGGCCGGAGGAGGAATCACGACCGCGGTTTCCGCCCGCGCACCGCCCGCGGCGATTGCTGCGAACGGCACCAGCGCCAGCACGATCTGCCGCGGTGAAAAGCGTCCAAACAGTGCCATCCGATCCCTCCAGAGAAACATCCGCGCCGGCGACGCGGCTCAAGCGGGGGATTCTTACGTCAGGCACGACGCCACGCGCCAATCACAAGTGACAGCGGCTGCGCATGCGGCCGTCTCACGACTTCGTGTAGGCCGGGAGCGCTTTCCTGCGTATCGCACCGAAGATGGTGGCCCGAAACCGGCGGTTAAGATTTCTGTCAATATGGTCGTCTCGGCCGCGTGCGCCCTCGCAGGCGCGTAAGACGATCCGGCGGCTGACGGGGACGAGTCTGTCAATGAGTTCGCAAGCGGCGCAGGCGCCATCCGCGCCGCCCGATCAGGGGTCGTACGGCGGCGACGAACACGCCGCCGGCGCGGCCGCGCCGCTGTGCTTTGTCATCGACAGCGACAGGAGCATCCGGCATTTCCTCTCGCTCATCCTGCACGGCGCCGGCATCGACACGCAGGAATTCGCCGACGCGGCGGCGTTTCGCACGGCGGTAGCGCGGCGCACGCCCGATCTGGTGTTTTTGAACATCGCGCTTGAATCCGCCGAAGCGATCGAATGTGTGGTGACGCTCGGCACGAAGGGCTTCGGCGGTTTCGTCCAGCTCATGAGCAACCGCGGCTCGGCGGTGCTCGAGCACGTCAGGAGCATCGGGACCCAGCACGGCCTGCAAATGCTGCCGCCGCTGAAAAAGCCTTTCGACACCGGCGGCGTGCTGAAAATCCTGCACGATCTCAAGCTCGGGCATCCGCCGGTCCTTGCCGCGCGCGTCGATCTGGACTCGGCGCTGCGCAAGGGCTGGATGGAATTCTGGTATCAGCCGAAGATCGATCTGCGCAAAAAGCAGCTGGTCGGCGTCGAGGCGTTCGCGCGCGCACGCGATCCGCAAAACGGCGTGCTGCTGCCAAGCGCGTTCATGCCAGGTGCAGGTGAATCGGCTCTGATCGCGCTGTCGGAGATGGCGGTGACGCAGGGGCTGCGGGCCTGCGCGGGCTTCGCCGCGCTCGGGGTCAACCTGCGGCTCGCGGTCAATATTCCGGTCAATGCGCTGGTCAGGCTGCCGCTCGCCGACATCGCCGGGGCGCATCGGGCCACGTCCGGGAAATGGCCCGGGCTGATCGTCGGCATCAGCGAAGACCAGATCCTCACCGATCTCGCACTCGCGGACGAGCTTGCCGAAAAGCTTCGGCCGCTCGACATTCAACTCGCGATCGATGATTTCGGCCGCGGCCATTCCGCGCTGACGGGGCGTGCGCAGATGCCGTTTGCGGAATTCAAGCTCGACCGCGCTTTCGTCAACGATTGCGGCACCAACCGGATCAACGCGCCGGTATGCAGGACCGTGATCGACCTCGCCCACCATTTCGGCAGCGTGGCGGTCGGTATGGGGATCGAAAAGGCCTCCGACGCGCTGGCGCTGATCAGCATGGGCTGCGACTACGGGCAGGGTTTCCTGCTTGGCCAGCCGATGCCGGAAGAACGGTTCACGTCGCTGCTTCGCCAGCGCGCGAGCTCTAAAGGGCGGCAGCCTTCAGCCGACCAGCCCGCGGCCGGGAACGCGCCCGCCGCCTGAAAAGCAGCCTTCCCGTCAGTGCGTCCACGCCTCGCGGCGCGGGAAAGCGAAATTGTCGGAATAGGACACGCGCTGGCGCACAGGCGGCCTCGTCTCGAACACCTGAAAGGGAATTCCCTCGCGCTGGCAGTAAGCGATGGCGTCTTCTTTGGTGTCGAACGACAGATGCACTTCCTGCTTCATGTCGGTCGCGCTGGTCCAGCCCATCAGCGGCTCGACCGTCCGCGGCTGCTCCGGCTCGTAGTCGAGCACCCATTCTTTGGTATTGGCCTGGCCGGACTGCATCGCCGTGCGGGCCGGTTTGTAAATGCGGGCGGTCATGTTGCCTCTTCGTCCTGACCTCATCAAAACAAAACCGGGCGACGAAATCACGCCCAATTTTTCCGCGTCGCAGCAGGCTCGATCCAGGGTTTAGGTGGTCGGGGCAGCAGGATTCGAACCTGCGACCTGCAGTTCCCAAAACTGCCGCGCTACCAGGCTGCGCTATACCCCGCCCGGTGCGCCGCTGGATACATGGTTCCCCCGCTGGCAGCAAGCAGCGGCCCCTTCGGCATACCCTGGGCGGGGCAAAGATGCCCCCCCCCTCAGTGCCCGCGCAGGATCGGGGTCTCGACCCGGTCGCCCGGCGCGATGCCCATTTTCCGCGCGGTGCCGCCGATCACTTCCAGCACCGCCCGCACCGGGCCGCCCGACGGGATCAGCTTCTCCGACAGCGGCTCGGTATTCTCGGCGATGCGCAGGATGCGCCCGTCGGCACGGATAAAGATCATGTCCAGCGGGATGTAGGTGTTGCGCATCCAGAACGAGACCGCCTGCTCCTGCTGGAAGTCGAACAGCATGCCGCGGCCTTCCGGGAGTTCCTTGCGGAACATCAGTCCGCGGGTGCGCTCTTCGTCGTTCGTGGCAAGCTCGACCGCAAACGGATGGACCCCGTTCCTGCTGACGATTTCCAGGGTCGCCTCGGCCGCATTCGCCGAAACAAAAGCCGCATCGAGCGCGATGATGATGAAGGCTGCCGCGAGAAACCAGATGAGAAGCCGCACGCGAGATGCGCGCGGCGATCCGATACTGGCTGCGGATGGCGTCAGAACGGAAGCCGTCAGTGGGACGCGGGACCGACCGGCCCGCTCTCGGGGTGAACTTCGGCCGCCATCAGGCCCTTCGGCCCGGGTCCAAAGCGGACGAGCACGAACTGGCCGGGACGCAGTTCGGTGATTCCGAACCGTCGCAGCGTCTCCATGTGGACAAAAATGTCCGGTGTCCCGTCCCCGCGCGTGAGGAAGCCGAATCCGCGAAGCCGATTGAACCATTTCACCTGCGCCCGCTCGAGAGTGCTCGTCGGGGTTACGGTAACATGGGTTCGCGGCGGCGGCATCTGCGCCGGATGGATCGCCGTCGATTCATCCATCGAGATAACGCGGAATGCCTGCAGCCCCTTGGGGCGCGCGAGCACCTCGCAAACCACGCGCGCGCCTTCGTATGCTGTCTGATAGCCGTCGCGGCGCAGACACGTCACGTGCAGAAGCACGTCCGGCATTCCGGTATCAGGCACGATGAAGCCGTAACCCTTGGCCACATCGAACCATTTGATAACGCCGGAGACTTCGATGACGCGAACCGATGTCTCATCGCCGAGATCAACGTCCGGACCGAGCCCAGCCCCTGAGAATTTTGTTTCGATTCCGTCCGACGCCATGACGCAGTGGCCGCCGCTTTTTGCTGGCGCCCGCTCGGGCGCTGTACGAATCTCTTGAGTTGAGGATAACACCGGTCATCGAACGGAAAAGTACAAAAATGCAACACCGCGCCAAAAGAGTCACAGCCTGTGAACATCTCTGGATGACTCGCTCTCCAGGAAGGGCTCGAGCACGGACCCGATGTCGTGGCGCACGACCAGATCGGCGATGTCGTCGAAGTCGGTCGGATCGCGGTTGATGATGACCAGCCGGGCGCCGTTACGTTTGGCCATCAAGGGGAATCCGGCGGCGGGCCAGACCACGAGCGACGAGCCGATCGCCAGAAACAGGTCACACGAACGCGTGAGCGCCTCGGCCTGCCGCATCGGCTCTTCCGGCATGGCCTGTCCGAAGGAAATGGTCGCGGTCTTGATATGGCCGCCGCAGGCCGGGCAGTCCGGCGCGCACCCGTTGCCGGACTCCATCCGCTGGCGGACCCATGACAGTTCGTAATGTTGCTCGCAGCCGAGGCACAAAGCGTAGGTCGTATTGCCGTGCAGTTCGACAACGTGTTCGGGTGCGAAGCCAGAGGCTTGATGCAGATTATCGATGTTCTGCGTGACCACGGCCGGCACCTTGCCGGCGCGGTAGAGATTCGCCAGCGCCTGGTGTCCCCGCCCCGGCCGGGCGCCGCCGAACTCGTCTTCCATGGCGAAGCGCCGCCGCCAGGCTTCGTTCCGCGCCTCCTGGCTGCGCAGGAATTCGTCGAACATGATCGGCTGATTCCGGGTCCAGAGCCCGCCTGGCGAGCGGAAATCCGGGATGCCGCACTCGGTGGAGATGCCCGCGCCGGTGAACGGCAGGACCACGTTCGCGTCCCGCACCGCCTCCGCAAGGTCCGCCCTCGCCTGATCCAGACCGGGCGCGGCCATGCTTTCACCTGTCGTACGTTTGTCATACATAGCTGAAGCCTTACGGAAACTTCCCCGTAAACACCGCCAGGATGCCATCATGCGCTACCTGCACACAATGCTCCGCGTACGCGATCTCGACGCCGCCCTCGACTTCTACTGCAACAAGCTGGGCCTCACGGAGGTTCGCCGGCGGGTGGACGACAGGGCCAAATTCACCCTCGTGTTCCTCGCGGCAGCGGGCGACAAGGCCCTCGTCGCGGCCGGACCCGAAGGACGCTCGGCCCCGCTGGTCGAGCTTACCTATAACTGGAACACGGAGGACTACGGCGAGGCCCGCTATTTCGGCCACCTCGCCTACGAGGTCGATGACATCTACGCGCTGTGCGAGCGCCTGATGAAGGCCGGCGTGACGATCAACCGGCCGCCCCGCGATGGCCAGATGGCGTTCGTGCGTTCGCCGGACCGGCATTCGATCGAACTCCTGCAAAAAGGCGAGCCGCTGGCCCCGAAGGAGCCCTGGACCTCGATGCCGAATATCGGGCACTGGTGACCCCCGACCGGTTGCTTGCCGGGCCCGCCAATCCTCTTTATATGTCGCCGCCTTCGCCATCGCGCGGTTTGAGCGCGTGGCCGCGCCCTTCGTCTAGCGGTCCAGGACGCCGCCCTTTCACGGCGGAAACACGGGTTCGATTCCCGTAGGGCGCACCAGTGATTTCAATGGGCTGGATTGAACGCGCCGTTATTGCCGTGGTTCTTCGTCAAGTTTTCTACAATATGCGCGGAAACAACGACGGCTCTGACGGATCGACTCCGGCATAATCAAGGCTCGATGAGGAGAGCGTCACCCCTGGGACAAACGGCGCAACGAATCGCGCTCGATGGTCGCCACGGGTTAAAGGCGGAAATCGCCTCTCTTATTTTCACTTTCCGCTTCCGCACATCCGAACCAGGTCTCCACCGGCCAAATTCGCGCGTTGAAAAAATCCACGGCCGGATCGGCGTATTTCATCAACTAAAGACGGCGATGAGCGTCGCCTGGCAAGGCGACGTCATGCACTGCGAGATTCGAACGCCCCGGCGTCATTGTGTTCGAGCGGTAACTCGCGCGCCGGCGCAGTCCACGCTCGGCCCGAACGCCTGGCTGCGGCTCCGTCCTCGACCCTCCGGCACAGCCAAAAGCCGGCGACGGCCGCGCGGCTGGGGAGTTGCGTAAACCCGGAGCGTCTGCAACTCTGGCTCTATTCGACTAAAGCGGAGGACGACAATTTTGGCGGCTTTTCGAGGCGTGCGCTGCAAGGCACATAGAAAAGAAGACACGGAAACTTCGAAATGACGTGGCGTGTGGGCGTACTGTTCTCGCAAACCGGGGTGACTGCGGCGATCGAGCGATCCCAGCTCAATGCCACGCTGCTTGCCGTCGAGGAGATCAACAAGGCCGGAGGGGTGCTCGGCCGTTTGATCGAGCCGGTCATTTACGACCCCTCCTCCAGTCCGAAGCAATTCAAGGCGCTGGCGGAAAGGCTTCTGACCACCGACAGGGTACGCCTGATCTTCGGCTGCTACATGTCCAGCACGCGCAAAGCGGTGCTTCCGGTGGTCGAGGCTTTCCGCGGCCTGTTGTTCTATCCCACGCTTTACGAGGGCTTCGAATACTCGCTGCATTGTGTCTACACCGGAGCTGCGCCAAACCAGAATTCGCTCCAGCTCGCAAAGTTCCTGCTCCAGCATTACGGCAATCGATTTGTCCTGGTCGGATCGAATTACATCTATCCGTATGAATCCAACCGGCTGATGACCGACTTCATCAGCCAGTCGAAAGGCAAAGTCCTCGACGAACTGTATGTGCCGCTCGACGCGAAGGCGAAAGACTTCGACAAGGCAATCAGCAAGATCGCCCATTACAAACCTGACGTCGTGTTCTCCACCGTCGTCGGCCAGTCGACCGCGATCTTCTACGAAGCATTTTGGCGCGCCGGCTTCGATTCCGGCAAAATGCCGATCGCCAGCCTCACCACGAGCGAGGCGGAAGTGGCGGAGATGAATCCGGCCGCCGCCGAGGGGCATATTACAGCGGCGCCCTTCTTCGAGTTGCTGGCCACGCCGGCGGCCCGACGGTTCATCAGCGCATACAAGCTGCGCTATGGCGCGAATGCTCCGGTTACCGCCGGCGCCGAGGCCGCCTATTTTCAGGTCCATCTCGCCGCCGCAGCGCTGTCGCGCGCCGGCACCGATGATCCCGACCGGTTTTTGCCGGCGGTGCGGGACGCGGAATTCGACGCTCCGCAGGGCCGTGTACGGATCGATGCAAGCAACAATCACACGTATCTGTGGCCAAGGGTGGCCAGGCTTGACGCCAGGGGAGCTTTCCAGATCGTATGGAATCCCGGCGTTCGCGTTAAACCGGATCCGTATTGCGTCGTCATGAGCCTCGACGACTGGTCGGCGGATCGCCCGCAGCAGATCCACGCCTGATCGGAGGACGCCGTGGCCATCCGCGTGTTGCGGGATCTTCGCGGTCTGCGGGTCCAGGTGATTCACCAGCCCGACGATGAAGGTGTCGAACTTGTCGAGCACCTGCGGCGCATCGGGTGCACCGTCGAAGCGCAGTGGCCAATTCCCGACGCCTTCTCGCCGATCGCCGACGTTGTGCTTCTGACGATCGACTATGAAAGCAGAGACGACATCCTGCGCCTGCTACGCGGCCAGCCCGATCAGAAACCAACGCTGATCGCGGTCGTCGGCTACGAAAATCCCTCGACGCTGCAGCTCGTGCTCGAGTCAGGCGCGCTTGCGGTTATCGAACGGCCCATCCGGCCGTTCGGGCTGCTGACCAATCTCATGATGGCGCGAAATTTGTGGACCGAGCGCCGCGAAACCGCGAAACGGCTGCGCAAGGTCGAACGAAAACTGGCCGGCATCCAGAATATTCAGAAGGCAAAGTCCATTCTGATGGAAAAACAGGAGCTGAGCGAGGAACACGCGTACCAGACGCTGCGACAGCAGGCGATGGGAAAGCGCGTGACCATCGAAGACATGGCGGTCGCAATCATCAACGCAAACGAACTATTGCACTCACGTCCGAAAGGTGTTTAGCTTTTAACGCTGTGGCTTGTTCACGGCATGTCGTCGGCCACCAATGATGTTGGTCGACAAGGCTAGGTCAGCCCGAGGGGGTCGCGAACCCCGTCGGGCTTTTTTTGTTTCTGGACCACGGAAGGCGGAAAACGCCCCGCTGGTCACATCCTGAAACTCAGCCGGAGCCGAAGGGCTCGGGCGCGGGAGGAATAGTTTTCCCTGGCGTGTGCCGGCGCGCCAGCGCGGGTTTGCGTATTCACGACGTCAACACAGGGGAGATGTGTGATGGTGATAAATCGGCGTAAATTTCTGCAAACAACGGGAGCCGTCGGCGCCGCGGGCGCACTGGCGTCACCCGACTTCTTCCTGCGATCTGCGCAGGCGGCCAATGCGGTTCAGGTCGGCGTGCTGTTTTCGCTCACCGGCGGACTGTCCATTATCGAAAAATCGCTTGCTGACGCGACGATGATGGCGATTTCCGAGATCAACGCCAGCGGCGGCGTCAAAGGCATGAAGATCGAGGCGATCATCGAGGACGGCGCCTCGGATCCGAAGACCTATAACGAAAAAGCTTCGAAGCTCGTCATTCAGGACCGCGTACCGACGGTGTTCGGCTCCTACACGTCGGCGAGCCGCAAGGCGGTTCTGCCGGTGTTCGAAAAGCGAAACAATCTCTATTTCTACCCGACCTATTACGAAGGCTTCGAGTGCTCCAAGAACGTCGTCTACACGGGCGCCGTTCCCAATCAGCAGCTTTCCAATTTCATTCCCTGGATCATCAAGACGCTTGGCAAGAAGAAGTTCTTCATCGTCGGGTCGAACTACATCTACCCGCGCGAAATGGCCAAGGTTTCGAAGATCCTCATCGAGAAGAGCGGCGGCGAATGGATCGCCGACGAATATCTTGAACTCGGCGACTCCGAATGGGGGTCGATGGTCAACAAGATCAAGAGCTCGGGTTGCGACGTCGTTCTTTCGAACGTGGTGGGCGATTCCGTGGTCGCCTTCTATCGCGAGTTCAAGAACCAGGGCCTGACCCACGACAAGCTGCCGATCTGCGCCACCGTGACCTCGGAAATCGAAATCGCAGCCATGGGCGCCGAATACGCCGTCGGCAGTTTCACGTCGTTCCCATACTTCCAGGCAATCGACACCGACATCAACAAATCGTTCGTCGAGCGCTACCGTAAATTCGTCAAGGACCCAAAAGCCGTCACGCATCACGCTCTGGAATTGTCCTATTTCCAGGTGTTCCTCTGGAAGCAGGCCGTGGAAAAGGCCAGCGCCATCACGCCGACGGCGATCCGCGACGCCGTCAAGGGGCAGGAATTCAATGCTCCGAACGGACATGTCAAAATCGAAGCCGAGAACCTGCACACCTATCTGACGCCGCGCATCGCGCAATGGCTGCCGGACGGACAGGGCAAGATCATCGACGAGTACAAAGCACCGATCAAACCGCTGCCATACGTCGCCTATGGCGAGACGGACGACAATCTGTTCTGTACGTCCAAGGGACTCGACACCACAAAACTCAAGAAGACCTGATCCGGTACGGGCATGCGGCCGCCGCGTCTGCCGGCGGCCGCATTGGTGATGCCATGATCGATACTCTGTTCATCGGGCTGAGCGTCGGCTCCATTCTGCTTCTTGTGGCGCTGGGGCTTGCGATCACCTACGGCGTTATGGGCGTCATCAACATGGCCCATGGCGAACTGGTGATGGTCGGCGCGTACACGACGGTGATGTCGGGCATCTGGCTGCACACCGGCATCCTGATTGCCATCCCGCTTGCGTTCATCGTAACGGCGCTCATCGGACTCTATGATCGAACGGGTCATCGTCCGGCGCCTTTACGGCCGCATGCTGGACACGCTGCTTGCGACCTGGGGGATCGGCATTCTTATCCAGCAGGCGGTTCGGCTGGAGTTCGGTTTGTCCTTCTTCGGGATTCACATCGAGGGTCTTGGTGCCGGCCTGCAGAACGTCACCATACCTGAGGCGCTTCAGGGAGCGGTGTCGGTCGGGGGCATCGAGATAAACGCCTACCGCACCTTCATCATCGGTGTGACGGCGGTGTTCACGCTGATTACCTGGGCGCTGCTGTTTCGCACCTCCATCGGCACCCAGGTACGCGCCATCATTCGTAACCGGCAGATGGCCTCCGCCTGCGGCATCGATGTCGAGCGCATCAATGCGCTGACGTTCGCATTCGGCTCCGGTCTTGCCGGCGTTGCCGGCGTCATGATGTCCGGCTTTAAAACCGTGTTTCCCGACATGGGCACGCCGATGGTGGTTGACGGCTTTCTCGTCGTGGTCGCAGGCGGTGTCGGAAGCCTGCTCGGCTCCGTGCTTTCTGCCGGCATGCTCGGAGAAATCAACGGCGTGGTCGCCTCCGTGACCAACGATATCGTTGCCCGCGCCGTGGTTTTCGGAGTGGTCATCCTCATCATCGTCGCCAGGCCCAAGGGCCTGTTCTCTTTCAAGGAACGCTGATCGATGACCAAGCGTCACATCGAGATTGCGGCGTACGCGATCTTCATCGGTGCCATCATGATGGCACCGCTGGTGATGGATCCGTTCTGGCTCAACCGCATCGCCAAGTATCTGGTATTCGGAATGCTCGGCATCGCGGTGGCGCTTTCGTGGGGCTATGCCGGCGTTCTCAATCTTGGACAGGGTCTGTTCTTCGGCGCCGGTGCCTACATGCTGGCGATGTCGCTCAAGCTCGCAAGCCAGACCAGCCTCCAGCAGGGCTCGGACAAGCCCGTGCCCGACTTCATGCTGTGGAACGCGGAGCCGGGATCGAAGACCGATCTCTGCTGCATCAACAAAGCGTCGTTCCTCTGGATTCCGTTCGAAAATCAATGGTTCGGCGTGGCGATGGGCATCATCCTGCCCGTCGCCATCGCTTCCGTGATCGGCATCATCCTGTTTCGCAAGCGAATTGCCGGTGTGTTCATTTCCATCATCACGCTCGCGCTGGTGCTGCTGGTGCGGCTCCTGATCATCGACGCCCAGCCGATCACCAACGGGTTCAACGGTCTGACCGATCTTGGCTGGTTCAAGCTGTTCGACTTCGAGTTCGACCCGTATCTCGTCCAGACCTACTATCTTGTCGCCATCTCGCTGGCGGTTGTGCTGGTCGCCGCGCGCCTTTTGGTCGAGACCCGCGCCGGCCTGATCCTGCAGGCGATCCGCGACGATCAAAACCGCGCCCGCTATCTCGGCTTCGACGTGCCGCGGTTCCAGACGTTCTTTTTCGCGGTTTCCGCCGGCATCGCGCGTTTGCGGGGATGCTCTACGTCATCGCCGCGGAATTTGCTTCGCCTACCTTCATGGATCTCAGTTTTTCGATCAGCATGGTGGTGTGGGCGGCCGTTGGCGGGCGGGCGTCAATTCTCGGCGCCTGCATCGGCGCCATACTGATCAATACCCTCACCGCCTCGATCAGCGAAACCAAAGGCTTTGCCGAAGCGTGGAAGGCCATCATCGGCCTGATCTTCGTACTCGTCGTGCTGTATCTGCCCCGCGGACTTGCCGGATTCGCACATGACATCAGCGACTGGTTCGTCGCCCGCCTCAATGGGTCGCGCCGGAAGCAAGGCACGGCGCAGCAGCAGGCGAACGGCGTGCTGCCGGCGGAATAGGACACGACGATGCCCGCAGCACTGATGGTTGACGGTCTCTCGGTCGATTTTGACGGCTTCAAAGCCGTCAACTCCGTTTCGATGATCGTCGAAGAGGGCGAACTGCGCGTGCTGCTCGGTGCGAACGGCGCCGGCAAGACGACACTCATGGACCTGATATCCGGCAAAACCAAGAGCACGGCGGGCCGTGTGTTTCTCTACGACGCGGACATCACCAACAAAGAGGAACACGAGATCGCTCTGGCCGGCGTCGGACGCAAATTTCAGATACCCAGCGTATTCAAGGACCTTTCCGTCAGACGCAACCTTGAAGTGGTGAGCTGCCGCAACACCAGCGTGCTGTCCAATCTCGGATTTGGCTTTTCACGCGAAGGCGAGGCACGCGTCGACGAGGTGCTTGAACTCATCGGACTGACCGGACAGGCTTCCATGCTGGCCGCCAATCTCAGCCACGGTCAAACCCAGTGGCTGGAGCTTGGCATGCTCATGGTGCAGAACGCGAAGGTGCTGCTGCTGGACGAGCCCACCGCCGGAATGACCCAGGCGGAAACGCTCAAGACCTCGAAGATCATCAACGCACTCAAGGGCAGGCACACGCTGCTCGTCGTAGAGCACGACATGGCGTTTGTCCGCGAAATCGCGCAGCGCATCACCGTCATGCATCTCGGCCAGATTCTTGCGGAAGGCAACGTGGCCGAAATCGAACAAAATCCCAAAGTGCGTGAAGCCTACCTCGGCTCGAGGGCGATAAGCTGATGCTCAGGCTCGTGGAGGTCGACAGTTACTACGGCCGCAGCCATATCCTGCACGGCGTCAATCTTGACGTGCAGCCCGGCGAAATCACGACGATCCTCGGCCGCAACGGCACCGGCAAGACGACGCTCCTCAAGACCATTATGGGACTGACCGACCGGACCACCGGCGAAATCAGATTTGGCGACGAAAATATCACGGCGCAGCCCACCTTCCGCCGCGCCCGGGCCGGCTTTGCCTATGTTCCGCAAGGCCGCGAAATAATTCCGGATTTCACCATCCGCGAGAACATTCTGCTCGGCGCATTCGCCCGGCCCGACCGGCGCCGCTCAATCCCGAAACTCATACCGGAATTGTTCCCCTACCTCATCGAGAATCTGGATCGCCGCGGCGGCCTGCTGTCGGGCGGACAGCAGCAGCA
Organism: uncultured Alphaproteobacteria bacterium; assembly: GCA_963766925.1. Classification (GTDB taxonomy): domain Bacteria; phylum Pseudomonadota; class Alphaproteobacteria; order Rhizobiales; family Xanthobacteraceae; genus BOG-931. Next base: position 110,875 of record CAVYCI010000030.1, on the reverse strand, counting down.
GTTGGCGATCGCAAGAGCGCTGGCGGCCGAGCCAAAGATCCTGCTGCTCGACGAGCCGACCGAAGGCATCCAGCCCTCCATCGTTGAAGAAATCGAAGAGGTGATTCTGCGCCTCAATCGGGTCGAGCACCTCACCGTCATTCTTGTCGAACAAAATGTCGAGTTTGCACGCCGCGCCGGCCGTCACTTCGCCATCATGGAGAAGGGCAGCGTTGTCGCGGAAGGCGAAATCGGCGGCTTGAGCGACGAACTGGTCCACCGCCACATGGCGGTTTGACCGCATACCCGGCGTCGCGACGCTCTCGCGGCGGCGTCCAGTCGAAGCAGTGCAGATAACCAGGGAGAAAGTTCATGTTGCACGGCGATATTTCCAGCAGCAAAGACACCGTCGGCGTGGCGGTGGTCAACTACAAGATGCCGCGCCTGCACACCAAGGCGGAGGTCCTCGAGAACGCGAAGAAGATTGCCGACATGATCGTCGGCATGAAGCTTGGACTGCCGGGCATGGACCTGGTGATTTTTCCGGAATATTCGACCCACGGCATCATGTACGACTCGAAGGAGATGTACGATACCGCGTCGACCGTCCCGGGAGAGGAAACTGAAATCTTCGCCGAAGCCTGCCGCAAGGCGAAAGTCTGGGGTGTCTTCTCGCTGACCGGCGAGCGGCACGAACAGCACCCGAAGAAGGCTCCCTACAACACGCTCATCCTGATGAACGATCAGGGCGAGGTCGTGCAGAAATATCGTAAGATCATGCCCTGGGTCCCGATCGAGGGCTGGTATCCGGGCAACTGCACCTACGTGTCGGACGGACCGAAGGGCCTCAAGATCAGCCTGATCATCTGCGACGACGGCAACTATCCCGAGATCTGGCGGGATTGCGCGATGAAGGGCGCCGAACTGATCGTGCGCTGCCAGGGCTATATGTATCCGGCCAAGGACCAGCAGGTGATCATGGCAAAGGCGATGGCGTGGGCGAACAACGTCTACGTCGCGGTCGCCAATGCAGCCGGTTTCGACGGCGTCTATTCGTATTTCGGGCATTCGGCGATCATCGGCTTCGATGGCCGCACTCTCGGCGAATGCGGCGAGGAGGACTACGGCATCCAGTATGCCGCGCTCTCCATGTCGCTGATCCGCGACGCCCGCCGCAACATGCAGTCGGAAAATCACCTCTTCAAGCTGGTACATCGCGGCTACACCGGAAAGATCAACTCCGGGGAAGACGTGCGCGGCGAAGCCGTGTGTCCTTACGACTTCTACAAGAAGTGGATTGCCGACCCCGAGGGCACCCGCGAGATGGTCGAGGCCATCACACGGCCCACCGTCGGTACCGAAGAATGCCCGATCGAAGGCATTCCGGCAAAGAAGGTTGCCCATCGCTAGAACCGGCGATGGCGCCCTGTGCCGCTTCGCTCCCAAAAAAAGCGAAGCGGCACCGGCGAGCCATTCGAGCGGAAGGACGACGGCCAATGCTGCGGATCGAGCAGGTGCTCGGGAGCCGCCTTGATCCGGCGCTCGCAGAGCGGATTCACAGGCTGGAACATCAGGGAGCGGTGGACCTTTTGACCGTACCCGTCGCCGATGTATCCCGCCACCGCCTTCGCGCAACGACGCAGGGGGGAACCGAAATCGCCATCGCGTTACCGCGCGATCAGCGGCTGTTCGACGGCGCCGTGCTCGTGCTCGAACCCGACCGGGCCGTTGTCGTGCGCGTAGCGGAGGAACGCTGGTTACGGCTTCAGCCGCGTGGCATCGCCGATGCGATCGAGCTCGGTTATCACGCCGGGAATCTGCACTGGCGTGTGCGCTTCGCTGGTGAAGCCCTTCTCGTCGCGATGGAAGCGCCGATGGACCAGTACCTCGCCCGGCTGGGCGATCTCGTGCGCGAGCGCCGGGTGATCCCTTCGCTCGCAGAGGCGGACGAGGTCCTGCTTTGATCGATCTGTTGACGGTCCTGCAACATGCGGACTCAGCCTTTCCGAGTGGCGGTTTCGCATTCTCGAACGGGATCGAGGGGCTTTCGGCCATCGGTGCAGCGCTCGACCGGAGCGGGCTGGAAAATGTAGTCACGATCCTCCTTCGCCATCGGTGGGCGACGTCGGATCGCATTGCGCTGGCGCTCGCGCATCGCGCACAAGACGACTTTGAGAAGGGTCTGCGAAATCGATCGGGCGATCGAGGCGGCGACACTCTGCGAGCCGCTGCGGAGCGGATCGAAACGAAACGGCAATGCGCTGCTCGCGGCTCACGTGCGCCTGGGCACAGGCGGCGCTGACGAATTGCGCGCGCTGATCGCCGATGAAAAAATGTCCGGTCACTTGCCGGTCGTGCAGGGCTGCCTCTGGCGCGCATGTGGCATGAGCGAGGGTGACGCGATGACGGTGTCCGGCTATTCAACCGCCGCGGGGCTGATCGCCGCTGCGGTCCGGCTGGGATGCATCGGAGCGGTCGAAGCGCAGGCCGTGCTGGCCGCGCTCCTGCCGGTTGTCGGGCATCTGTCCGCGCCGGTCGCGGCGGATGCCGAAATCGAAAGCTTCATGCCGTGGGTGGATGCCGCGGCATCACGTCATGCCCGCGCGCATTTGCGCCTGTTCGCGAGCTGAGGAGAACCGCGCAATGCTGCTGACGCCGACCGAACTTGAACGCCTCACCATATTTTCCGCGGCCGAGCTTGCGAGAAAGCGCCGGGCCAAAGGACTGAAGCTCAATCACCCCGAAGCCGTCGCCATCATCACCGACGAAATCCTCGAAGGCGCGCGGGAGGGGAAAGGCGTCGCCGCGCTGATGTCGCTCGGATCGACCATCCTGACGACGGACGACGTGATGCCCGGCGTCGCCTCGATGCTGCCGATCCTCCAGGTCGAAGGCGTTTTTCCGGATGGAACAAAGCTTGTCACCGTGCACGAGCCGATCCGGCCGCGGGCCGGCGCTCCGGTGGACAAACTCGAGCCTGGCGCGGTGCTCGCTCTCGAAGGAGAGATCGAACTCTCGGCCGGACGGCCGCGAACCACACTGCACGTAGTCAATACCGGCGACCGCCCGGTTCAGATCGGCTCGCATTACCACTTCTTCGAAGTGAACAAGGCGCTGGACTTCGATCGTGCCGCCGCGTTCGGCCTGCGGCTCGACATTCCCGCCGGCACCGCCGTTCGCTTCGAACCCGGACAGAGCAAAGAGGTAACGCTCGTCGGCTTCGGCGGTCGCCGCGAACTGTCGGGCCTCAACGCACTGACGAACGGCACATCAACCGATCCGGCGATACGCGAGGCGGCGCTCCGGCGCGCGCGCGACGCCGGCTTCAAAGGCGCTTGAGGCTTATCCGTGGTCACGATTGCTCGCCGGGATTATGCCGCACTCTATGGCCCCACAGTCGGGGACGGCGTCCGGCTCGCCGACACGTCGCTTGTCGCCGTGGTCGAGAAGGACCACGCCGTCTACGGCGACGAATGCCTGCACGGCGGCGGCAAGACGCTGCGCGACGGCATTGGTCTCGCGGCGGGCGTGACAAGCGCGCAGGGCGCGCTCGATATGCTTCTCTGCAACGTGCTGGTGATCGATCCGGTGATCGGCATCGTCAAGGGCGACCTCGGTATCAAAAACGGCCGCATGGTCGGTCTCGGCAAGGCCGGCAATCCCGCCATCATGGATGGCGTCGATCCGCGCCTCGTGGTTTCAGCCGCGACCACGGTGCGCGACTGCGAGGGAATGATCGCCACGCCCGGAGCGATCGACGTCCATGTCCATTTCGATTCGGCCGGCCTTTGCGAGCACGCGATCTCGTCGGGCATCACGACCATGCTCGGCGGCTCGCTCGGTCCGATCACGGTTGGAATCGACTCCGGCGGGCCGTTCAACGTCGGCAAGATGCTGCAGGCCGCCGAGCACTGGCCGATCAATTTCGGTTTTCTCGGACGGGGCAATTCGCACCATCCGGCGTCGCTCGTCGAGCAGCTCGAAACCGGCTGCGTCGGCCTCAAGATTCACGAGGACTGGGGTTCGATGCCCGCGACCATCGATGCCTGCCTGACCGTCGCCGACGATCTCGACTTTCAGGTGCAGCTGCACACCGACACGCTGAACGAATCCGGCTTTGTCGAGGATACGCTCGCGGCCATTCGCGGGCGCGCGATCCACATGTACCACACCGAAGGCGCCGGCGGCGGCCATGCACCCGACATCATCCGGGTCGCCGGTATCGCCAACTGTCTGCCGTCGTCAACCAATCCGACCAATCCCTACACGGTGAACACCTTCGACGAACACCTCGACATGACGATGGTGTGCCATCACCTCAATCCCGCCATTCCCGAGGACGTGGCATTCGCCGAAAGCCGCATTCGCGCGCAGACGATCGCGGCCGAGGACGTGCTTCACGACATCGGAGCGATCTCGATGCTCGGCTCCGACAGCCAGGGTATGGGACGAATCCACGAGGTCATCTGCCGGACATGGCAGCTTGCCTCGAAGATGAAGGACCAGCGCGGCGCGCTGCCGGAGGAACGGCCAGGCTTCGGCGACAACGAGCGCATCCGGCGCTACATCGCCAAATACACCATCAATGCCGCACGCACGTTTGGGATCGCCGAACACATCGGCTCGCTCGAAGACGGCAAGATGGCCGACGTGGTTGTGTGGCGGCCGGCCTTCTTCGGCATCAAGCCCGAGCTCGTCATCAAGAGCGGCTTCATTGTCTGGGGGGCAATGGGAGATTCGGCCGCTTCCCTGATGACCTGCGAGCCGATCCTGATGCGGCCGCAGTGGGGCGCGTTCGGGCGCGCGGCGCCTGCGCTATCGGCAAACTTCGTGCATCCGCTCGCGATCGATCGCGGACTGGGGGCAGAGCTTGGTCTTTCCAAGGCCTTGCTGCCGGCACGCGGGACGCGCAGGCTTTCGAAATCGGACATGATGTGGAACGACGCCTGTCCGAACATTCGCGTCGATCCGCAGACCTTCGACGTCTACGTCGACGGCGAACTCGCCACCTGCGAGCCCGCGCGCGAGCTTCCGCTGACGCAGCGTTATATGCTGCGGTGACTGCATGCATGATCGTGTGACTTTGCCGGCCTCGCGTAAAAAACCTTCGGTGGGCGCCGCGCGCATCGGCATCGGGGGACCGGTGGGCTCCGGCAAGACCGCTTTGATCGAGCGGATGATCCCGGTTCTGGCCGCGCGCGATGTCGACCTCGCCATCGTCACCAACGACCTCGTCACCAAAGAGGACGCCGAGCGGCTGCGGCGCTCGGGCCTGATCGATCCGGCCCGTGTCTCCGCGGTGGAAGCAGGCGCGTGTCCGCACACGGTCATCCGCGAGGACCCCACGCTGAATATCGCTGCGGGCGACGAGCTGGAGCGCAGGTTTCCCGGCGTTGAGCTCATCATTTTCGAATCCGGCGGCGACAATCTTGCGTCCTCGTTCTCGCTCGACCTGGTCGACTGGTGGATTTTCGTGATCGATGTCGCCGGCGGCGACGATATTCCGCGCAAACGCGGGCCAGGCGTGCTGCGCTGCGATCTGCTGGTCGTCAACAAAACCGATCTGGCGCCGTTCGTCGGCGTCAATCTCGACGCCATGCTGGCGGAAGCAAAAGCGGTGCGCGACGGCCGCCCGATCCTCGCAACCAACGCCCGCACCGGTGAAGGTGTCGCCGCGGTCGCCGACGCAATCAACGAGGCCGTTCTGTTTCGCTGATCCAAAGGCCGTTGCCGTGCTCGACATCGTCGCACGCTCCACACGAACGACCGGCTCTTCGCTTCTGCCCGATCCGGTGGAGGCATCGCTGCATTTTGTCCGCGGCGGCGGGCGAACCGTGCTGGCGCGCCAGCATGTCCCCTACCCTTTCCACGCTACGCGCACCTTTTATCTCGACCGCGCGCGGCCGGAGATCGCGACGCTCTATCTGCAATCGGCATCCGGCGGCCTGTACCGCGATGACAGCGTTGCGCTCTCGATCGTCGCCGGGCCGCACGCCGCGGTGCACGTGACCACCCAGGCATCCACCATCGTGCACCGGACCCACCGGCGCAGCGTCGCACAGCGCACACGAATTGAAATCGGAGACGATGCTTTCGTTGCGATGACGCCAGACCCGCTGGTGCTGTTCCCGGGCGCCGGGATTAACTGCTCTACCGAGGTTACGCTCGCCGCGACCGGGCGCGCGATCCTGATCGACGGCTTGACGCATCACGATCCTGAAGGGGCCGGCCGACCGTTCGAGCACTACAGCAACGCGATCGTGATACGCGACACAGCCGGGACCATTCTGATCGCCGACCGCGGTTCACTGACCGGTGAATTGATGTGCGGAGCGGCCTCCCCGCTCGGACCATTTCGCGCCGCGGGTACCCTGCTGGTGCTCGGGCCCGGATCGGAGCGCTGCGATGCGGACGTGCTGGAAGCACGGCTCGACGCGCTTGGCTGTACCGCCGGCATTTCGCGGCTGCCGAATAACGCCGGCGTCGGCGGACGCATCCTTGCCGCCGGCGGCGGCGCGCTGGCGCGTGGCCTCGAAGCCGCCTTCGCGGTTGCGTTCGAGGCGCTGACCGGCGTCGCACCGGCGCGCAGACGCAAGTAAGGCAACAAAGTTCATCGTCGCGCGAGGCGGAAATAAAGCTCGGCCAGCCGCGCCGGCAGATCCTCCAGACGCCGCACCGGCATATGCTGGCTGCGACCGAACACCGCCGCGCCCGAACCCGCACCGGACGGATCAAGCGTAACGCCGAAAACGTCGATTCCTTTCGCGCGCAGACTGCGCACCGCACGCCGGGCGTCTTCGACCAGGTCGCGCGGATTGACCACGTCAATATCGGACGGCTCGCCGTCGGTCAGCACCAGGATCAGCTTGCGGTGGCAGCGTACGGTTGCGATCTCGGCGCCGGTGTGACGCAGGGCCGTTCCCAGCCGCGTCGAAAGGTGCGGTTCCAGATGGGCGAGCCGCGCCTTGACGCCCGGCCCGTACGGCTCGGCGAAATCCTTCAGGCAAAATACCCGGACGTCGTCCCGGCCCGCCGACGCAAACGCCCGCAGTGCGAACGGATCGTTGAGAGCCGCCAGCGCCTCCGCGAGCGTCGCTACCGCGAGCCGCTCCACGTCGAGCACGGAGACTCCCGTCGCCACCCGGTCGCGGGTCGATTCCGATACGTCCAGCAGAATGGTGACGCAGAGGTCGCGCGTGCGCCGCGCCATGCTGCGAAACACGCGACCGTCGGGGAGTTCGCCGGCGCGGAGCGAAATGGCCGCGTCCAGCGCTGCGTCGAGATCGAGATCGGGTCCGTCACTGCGGCGCCTCTGCCGCTCGTGCCGGCCCACTTTCGCGCCACGCATCAGGCGGCGAACGCGTGACCTCACGTCGGGGATTTGCTCCAGCGCGTCGTCGATCGCGCCGGCGTCGCCACGTCCCATCGGCGCGGCACGCACCGTGGTCCAGTCCGGCCGCTCGGTTTCCGCATCGCAGTCCCATTCGGGATAGGTGGCGAGAACCGGACCGCGCTCGTCGGGCGCCCGCTCTTTCGCACGCCCCGCGTCGTTCAGGTGAAGGTTCAGCTTCGTCGCGGCGGCGATCAGGATTATCCGCCTGGTCGCGCCGCTCGACGCGCGCCGCATCGACCATCATTTCGACGATGTCCTGCTCGGCCGGTGCACGATCGCCGAAATCCCACAGCCCGAGTCCATCGTCGCGATAAACCGGCTCGACAACATAAGTACGTGCGTTGAACTGCACGCGCATCTGTCCGAGGTCGTTGCCGAGCAAGCCCCCGATCCGGCGGCTCAACGAAACGTCGTCCAGACGATCAAGCTCGGCCGCGAACAGTTCGCGGCCTTTGCTCACGAAGCCGTCGGGATCGGCGTAATCAGGGTCGAACAGCGCTCGGGCCAGGCGCGCCAGCAAACCAGGCGCGGTAATCACGCCGGACGGCTCGGCGACGTGGAACGGCGTCCACAGGCGGCGCAGGCCCGGGAAAGTCCGCATCGCCAGCGTCTCGACACGTGCGTCTTCGACCAGTCCGATCAGCGCCATTTGCAGCGGCTTAAGCGATCCGACCGGAAAGCGCACCCGCGTAAGCGCCACATGCGCCGTGGCGTGCGCGACACAGGCGCGGAACAGAAGCGGCAGCCCGCTTTTGGGCAGCCCCCGAAAAACCGGTGGAACGCGGATCACGCCGCCGGCGATGTTCACGCGGCGCGGAAGCTGCCCGCCCGGCGGCGCAACCGCCGTGCGCAGAACGGGAGGGCTGCCCCATAACGCCGTCCCGTAAGCCTTGAGTGCCCGCTCGCTGCGGGAAAACGTGAGCGCGCCCGCTGCCTGTTCCAGCACCTGTGCCGCAAGCCGGTCTTCCAGCGTGAAGAACGCGCGCTGCCGCGCCCGATCGCCGCGGGTGTATTTGAGGCCGGTGCTGATGAAAGTCTCGAAGCCGGAAGTGTCGCAGTGCTGAAGGATCAGGTCGGTGCGGCTCGCAACCGCGACCACGGATTCGGGCGCCTCGCGCGCAAGCCGGACCAGTCCCCGGAACCACGACGCAATGTCATCGGCCGCGGCGAGCCGTCGTTGCGCGACGGGCAGCGCGTGCAGACACGCAAGCGCCGCCTGCGAACCGGCGCCACGGCAGACGTCCGCGACGGCGTTGGCCAAATCGGCAAGGCCGCCGAGCGCGAGTTCCGGTTTCAGATCGGCGCTCATGCGCCAGAAGGCCAACTGGCATTCGGGGCCGGCATTCACCAGCGCCAGCGAAAGTGCGCCGCCTGCCCATTTCTCGAGGTCGGCTTCGGCAGCATCCGCCGAGATCGCCGCCCAGCAGTCGCGGAATGCCTCCCGCAGACTGTCGCGATGGCGGATCAAATGATGAAGCCGCGTAACCGCGCTGTCCTGCTTCGTCTCGATGACTTCGAGCTGAGCCCGGCCCCGTGGCGTCATGGTCCGCGGCGATCCGGCATCACAGGCAGGCCGCGACAGCCGCCGTCAGCGCTTCGCGCATGTCCGGATCGTCGGTGATCGGCAGCACGATGCTCGCCTGCGACGCCGCTTCGAGACCGACGCCGGAGGCGACGAGGCGACCGGCATGGATCAGCATGCGCGTGGACGCGCCCTCCTCCAGTCCGTGTCCACGCAGGTTGCGGGAACGCAGCGCGATATCCACCAGCCGCCGCGCGGTCTTCGGATCGGTGCCGGACTCCCGGCTCACGATCTCGGCCTCGAGATCGGGCGCCGGATAATCGAAGTCGATGCAGACGAACCGCTGTTTGGTCGAATTCCTTCAGGTCTTTGACCGCGCTCTGATAGCCGGGGTTATAGGAGATCACGAGCTGAAAGTCGGGATGCGCCGAGACCAGCTTCGTTCTTCTTTTCAAGCGGCAGGATGCGCCGCGCATCGGTCAGCGGATGGATGACCACCGTCGTGTCCTGGCGGGCTTCGACGATCTCATCGAGATAGCAAATCGCGCCGTGCCGGACCGCAAGCGTCAGCGGACCGTCGTGCCAGACCGTTCCTTCCGGCGCGAGCAGAAATCGGCCGGCGAGATCGGCGGCCGTCATGTCTTCGTGGGCGGCAACGGTAATCAGCGGCCGTTCCAGCCGCCACGCCATGTATTCGATGAACCGTGTCTTGCCGGAGCCGGTCGGGCCTTTCAGCATCACCGGAAGCCGGTTCGCATAGGCCGCCTCGAAAAGCGCGACCTCGCCTGCCACCGGCAGGTAATAGGGTTCCGAATGAAAGCGGTAGGCGTCAAGCTGCATTGGCCCATTCCTGCGTCCGAAGCAAACACCGGCGGGAATGAGCAACGACATTCGCACGTCCGCTCATTCGCGGCGGTCTGGCGTCGCTGCCACTGGCAAGCACGACGTCTTTGTCGTGCCCTGGGAGGGCCAAGCCCTCGATTTGCATTACATCACCGACTGACCGAAAGCACAATGCAGGTTGCCCTGCCGGAAACGGCAACCGCAGAGGCCGGGCCTGTTATTCAGCAGCCTCGGGTTTCTCGACTTCCCACTGCAGATCGCCGCTGTGGGTCACGGCGCCGAGATGTGCGGATCCGACCTGAGCGGCGTATTTTTCCAGCGCACCCGCGAGCGGCGCCCGCCGCGCGCCCGGCTTCCACGACGCGCGGCGGCGCTCAAGCTCCGCCGCATCCACGAGGCAGTCCAGCCGCCGGGCAGCGCCGTCGATACGAATGCGGTCGCCATCGCGGATCAGCGCAATCGGCCCGCCTGCCGCGGCTTCCGGCGAGACATATCCGACACACATTCCTCGCGTGGCTCCCGAAAAACGACCGTCGGTAATGAGCGCCACACGTTCGCCCATCCCCTGGCCATAGATCACCGCGGTGGGTCCGAGCATTTCGCGCATGCCGGGCCCCCCTTTCGGGCCTTCGTTGCGGATCACCAGAACGTCGCCCGCTGCATAGGCCCGTGCACGGATCACCGCCATGCATTGTTCCTCACTCTCGAACACGCGCGCCGGGCCTTCGTGCACAAGCGAGCGCAGGCCGGCGATCTTGATGAGGGCTCCGTCGGGCGCGAGATTGCCTTTGAGCACCACAACGCCGCCCGTCGGCGAGATCGGATCGGCCAGCGTCCGGATCACGTCTCCGTCCGGATCCGGCGCACGCGCACACACCTTTGCCAGCGTTTCACCGCTCACGGTGAGAGTGCCTCCGTCCAGATGGCCGCCCGCGATCAGCGCTTTGGCGATCATCGGTACGCCGCCGACACGGTACACATCCTGCGCATGATGGGCGCCGGCGGGACGCAGGTTTCCGATGAGCGGCGTGCGCTCGAACACCGCGGCCACATCGTCGAGGGTAAAGCGAATTCCGGCCTCATGCGCGATCGCCGGAATGTGCAGCGCGGCGTTGGTCGAACCGCCGGTCGCGGCGACAATCGCGCAGGCATTTTCCAGGCTGGCGCGCGTTATCAGGTCCCGCGGCAACGGGCCGCCATCCTTCAGAATCCGCATGACAAGCTGCCCGGCCCGCGTCGCGACCACGGCGCGCTCCTCGTACACCGCGGGAATCATCGACGAACCCGACGGCGAAAGCCCGAGTATCTCGGCAACCATGCCCATGGTGTTCGCGGTGAACTGCCCCGGACAGGCCCCAAAAGTCGGAACGGACGCGCGCTCCAGCGCGTCGAGTTCCGCAACCGTCATGTCGCCGGTCATCACCGCGCCGGCAGCCTCATAGGTGTCGAGCACGGAAACCGGTCTGCCGCGAAGCGTGCCGGTCAGCGTTGCGCCGCCGAACACGAATACCGAAGGTACGTTGCAGCGGACCATCGCCATCATGATGCCCGGCAGGTTCTTGTCGCAGCCGCCGAAACCAACGAGACCGTCATAAGCGTGGCCTCGCACCACAAGCTCGATCGAGTCTGCGATGACCTCGCGGGACACCAGTGAGCACTTCATGCCCTGATGATTCATGCTGATGCCGTCGGACACCGAGATGGTCGTGAAACTGCGGGGTGTGCCGCCCGCCGCCGTCACGCCTGCGTGGGCATGGGCTGCCTGCTCGCCAAGGTTGCCGTTACAGGGCGTCGTCTCGCCCGCCGTGGTGACGATGCCGATGAATGGCCGCGCCATCGCATCGTCGTCCAGTCCCATCCCGCGCATGAAAGCCCGGTGTGGAGCGCGATCTATGCCCTGGGTGGTAATCCGCGACCGAATGGGAAGTGAAGTCACGCCGTGCCTCAAGGATTTGGGAGAACAGCCAAAGGTAATTGCGACAATAACAGAATTCGGCCGTGCGGCCGCTCTCGCGAACGCCGGCCTGGCAGCAGGCCGTCCTCTGCACCAGGGAAAAAGCCGAAACCTGGAGCATTTATGCCGACTCTATGGCCTTGACAGTATTGCCGCGCGGCAGGAACAATTTCGCGTCGATCTGCCAGCCTTCAGGGTCGGCAACGGCGGGGCGGACGCCATGGATGCCGTAATTCGCGATATCAGCGGGGCTGAATTGAGCCTGTTCGGCGATATCGTCGCGCGCCTTGAGCGCCTCGGGCCTGAACTCGATGCACGCGCGATTGTTTTCAACGACGTGATGCGGCTGCTGCGAAGCGATTTTGGCGCTTCTTACGTGTGGGACTCGCGAAAGAACCGGTTTATCGAAGCGGTCAGCTTCAACATGGCGCCGGACAATCTTCGCCGCTACGAGGACTGGTATCAGTTCCGCGATCCCATGACGTTCCAGCTCCGCGCGCGGCGGCGGGCAACCCTGGTCGACGATGTCATTTCCCGCGACAGACTGGAGCGCACCGAATTCTACAATGACTTCCTCGCGCGCGACGGCCTGCACCACGGCATCAATATGTTCATCTTCGACCGGGAACGCGACCTCGGCGATCTGCGAATCTGGCGCGCGCGCGACCGGCCCGATTTTTCCGGGCGGGACACCGCTCTGCTCGACGCACTGGAACCGCACCTGCGGCGCGCGCTGCTTCGGTGCACCGGCAACGGTGGACTGACGCCGCGCGAGCATGAGGTCGCCGCGCTCGTCGCCCGCGGCTGCACCGATCGCGACATTGCCCGCGTGCTCGGAATTGGCTTCGGCACGGTGCGCACCCACCTGACCAACGCGATGACCAAAAGCGGTTGCGCCAACCGGGCCGAGCTCGCCGCGGCGGTTGCGCGGCGCCGGATGTCGTGAGCGCTCCACATTTATACCGATGTCGCCACGCCGGACTGCCGGTACACTTAAAGCACACGTCAAGACTGAAAATCACGGCGATTGCGAGTACCTGAATGCCTGCGCTTCACGATCTTGGAGTTGCCGACGCGGCCAAAGCGATCCGCGCCGGCGAGATTACAGCCGAACAACTGGCCGACGCGCTGCTGGCGCGCGCAAAGGCCCATTCCGGCCTTGGAGCGTTCATAACGCTCGAGCCGGATCGTGTCCGGGAAAGCGCACGGAAAGCCGACCGGCAGCGCGCTTCCGGCGGATCCCTTGGGCCGTTGCACGGCGTTCCGCTCGCATTGAAGGATAATCTCGACACCGCCGACATGCCGACAACCGGGGGCACGCCCGGACTCGCGGGCAACCGGCCCAAACGCAACGCCGCGATTGTCGAAAAGCTGTTCGAGGCCGGCGCGATCGCGCTGGGCAAAACGAACCTGCATGAACTCGCCTACGGCATCAGCAACAACAACGCAGCGTACGGACCCGCGCGCAATCCCTATGCGCCGGACCGAATCCCCGGCGCCTCGAGCGGCGGCACAGGCGCGGCGGTAGCGGCGCGAATCGCTCCCGGCGGAATCGGCTCGGATACCGGCGGATCGGTCCGCATCCCCGCTGCGCTGTGCGGAATCGTCGGCCTTCGCCCAACCACCGGGCGGTGGTCGCAGGCCGGTATCGTCCCGATTTCACATACGCGCGACACCGCCGGCCCGATGACGCGCAGTGTCGCCGATTGCACCCTGCTCGATGGCGTCGTGACCGGCGGCGCGACCGGGGTCACGCCCGCGGGATTGAAAGGCCTGCGCCTCGGCGTACCGCGCCAGTATTTTTGGGAAAACCTCGACAGCGAACTGGAAAAAATCTGCGAACAGACACTGAGGCGGTTGACCGATGCGGGAATAACGCTGGTCGAAGTCGATATGAGCCAGGAGGCCGCGCTTGACGGCGAGGCCGGCTTCCCGATCGCGCTCTACGAAACTGTAACCGATCTCAACAGCTATCTTGCCGAGCACGACACCGGCATGGACTACGCCGCACTCGTCGCCCAAGTTGCGAGCCCCGACGTCAAAGGCATACTCGCAACGCTGCTCGGCGACGGCGCCATGCCGGAGGCCGCCTACCGCAAGGCGCTGGAACAACGGTCCGTGCTTCAGAACGCCTACAGCCGCCATTTCCGCGAACACCGACTTGCCGGCCATCATTTTCCCGACGACACCTGCCCCGGCGGCAAAAATCGGCGATGACGAGACATTCCTGCTCAACGGCGAGGCTGTGCCGACGTTTCCGACATTCATCCGCAATACCAGTCCCGGCAGCGTCGCCGGCATTCCGGGAATCAGCCTGCCGGTCGGTCTGACCGCAGCCGGTCTGCCGGTGGGGATGGAGCTGTCCGGTCCGCAGGGCAGCGACCAGCAAATGCTGGCCATCGCCGCCGCCATTGAGCCGTTGTCGCCGCGACCTGCCGGCGCCGCCGGAGCTGACCTGATTTTTGCAGGGAAACTGCGAACACGGAGGAGACTTCCAATGACATTCGCAAACCTGGGACCGACGCGCCGAACGTTTCTCGGCGCCGCCGCGGCCGGCGCCGCGTTCGGCACGCTGCCGGGTCTGATCCGGCCGGCCGCGCCGCAAATGAATTCAAGATCGGCCTCTTCATCGCGCTCAGCGGTCCCGCATCGCTGTTCGGGCCGACCCAGCGCGCCTGCGCGGAGCTTGCTGCCGAAGAAATCAACAAGGCCGGCGGCATTCTGGGACGTCAAATCAAGCTCATTCCGACAGACGCCGGCGGGCCGCCCGCCGAATCCACCAAATCCGCGATCCGCCTCATGCTCGAGGAAAAGGTAGATGTGTTCGTCGGTTCGCACGACAGCGCCACGCGCGAGGCGCTGGTCGCCACCATCAAGGGCAAAGTCCCTTACATTTACACGCCGGTTTACGAAGGCAGCGAATGCTCGTTCAACACGTACGTGCTCGCCGATACGCCGGAGCAGCAGATTCGCCCGTCCCTGACCTGGATGATGAAGGAGCGCAATGCGAAGTCGTTCTTTCTGATCGGTGACGACTATGTATGGCCGCGCAAGTGCAATGAGCACGCAAAGAAATATATCGCCGAGAACGGCGGCACAGTGGCCGCCGAAGAATATGTCCCCTTCGGTGCACCCAACAAGTTCGAGGAAATCGTGACCCGCATCAAATCCGCCAAACCGGATTCGGTGCTGATTACCCTTGTCGGCGCGGACAACGTCAACTTCAACCGAACCTTCGCGGGCTTTGGTCTCGACAAGGACATTTCGCGGCTGTCGCTGCTGCTTGAAGAAAATACCCTTCTCGGCGTCGGCGCCGAGAGCAGCAAAAACCTTTATTCCTCGCATGTCCTACTATGCGAATGCCCCCGGCGAGGCGAACAGGAAATTCAAGGCCGCCTATTTCGCCAAGTTCGGCGACAAGGCACCGCAACTGGGCCTGATCGGCGCGGACTGTTATGCCGGCATTTATTGCGCGCACGCGCTCGTCACCAAAGCCGCCGGCACCGATGCGCAGAAATGCATGGCGGCGTCCGAAGGGCTGACCTTCGATCCGCCGCCGGTCCGTGGACTATGCATGGCCGGCACGTCGACAAGACCATGTACCTCGCCGACTGCAAGGGCACCGAATTTAACATCATCAAGACCTTCGCCGACGTCAAAAGCGGCGAGTGCAAAACCTGACCTGCGGACCGGATGCACGATCCGAAAGCCCGCGTTGCGTGTGAGGAGGCGTAGAGATGGACCCGCTGATCGTCACTCAGGCGATCAACGTTCTCTACGCCGTTTCCACCCTTGCGGTTCTGACTCTCGGGCTGGCCGTGATCTTCGGACTGCTCGGGGTGCTCAATATCGCGCACGGCGAATTTGTGATGATCGGCGCGTATTGCGCCTACGTCACCCAGTCGAACGGGTGGCCGTATCTCGCCGCAATACCGTTGACAATCGCGGTGTGCGGTCTGGTCGGCGCTACGGTGGAATGGACCATGATCCGTCCGCTCTACCGGCGGCCGTTTGACACTCTGGTTGTGACGTGGGGACTGAGCCTGCTGCTGCGCAAGATTGCGGAAGCGATCTTCGGCCTCGGGTTTCGCAGCCTGACAATTCCGCTCCCCGGCACCGTGCACTTCTTCGGAACGGAATATCCGATCTACCGGCTCGTGCTGATCGCGACCTCGCTCGCCGTCGTCGGTGCGCTTGTGATCTGGTACGGGCGCAGCCGCACCGGCAGCCGCATCCGCGCGATGGTCAGCAATCCCGAGCTTGCCCAGGCGCTCGGCATTTCGGTGCGGTGGCTTGCCGCCGGCACCTTTATTGTCGGCACCTGTCTTGCCGGTCTCGGCGGCGTAATGATCGCGCCGCTCGTGCCGGTGCAGCCGTTCATGGGCCTCGACTATGTGCTCCGCGCGTTTTTTGTTCTTATTGTCGGCGGCCTCGGCAGCGTCACCGGACTGCTTTCCGGCGCCGGCGTGATCGGCGGCTTCGACAGCGTGATCTCCGCCGTGACCAATGCCGCCAACGGCTATTTTGCGGTGCTGGTGCTGGCGATCCTGTTCCTCTGGCTGAGGCCGCGAGGGATCATTGCGCGCGGCTAGCCTCGTCGTTCTTGTCACGATTGCGCTGCCGCTGGTTCTCGGCCAGTTCTGGTCCTATCAGCTTGGGCTTTATGCGCTGTACGCCTCGGCCGCAATCGGCATCGGCCTGTGCTGGGGCCAGGCCGGATTTTTGCCGCTCGGCCAGGCGATGTTCTTTGGCCTGTCGGCCTACCTGTCCGGCCTTGCCTTTATCGCCTTTCGTGAAAATCCGATCGTTGCAGTCCTCGCGTTGCCGTTTGCCGCGCTGGTTTCCGGGCTTCTGGCGTATCTGATCGGCCTCGTCGTATTCCGGCGTTCAGGGGAAAGCGGCGCCTATTTCTCCATGATCACGCTGGCGCTGACGTTGCTGGCGTTTCAGATCGCGACGAGCTGGAATTCAGTCACCGGCGGCTTCAACGGACTGAAGGGAATTCCGGGCCTGCCCGGCCTCGACGACTTCTCCGACGTCTACTACGTCTCAGCGGCGGTGCTGCTTCCCGTGCTGGCGATTGCCGGCTGGCTCTACACCGCGCCGCTCGGCGTGTTGTGGCGCGCACTGGCGCAGAACGAGCGCCGGCTCCAGCTCTTCGGTTTCAACACCGGCCAGCTCAAATCGGTCGCCTTCGGCATCAGCGGGATAATGGCGGGCATAGGCGGCGCCATTTATGCCCCGCAGCAGGGGATCGTCACCCCGCAGGTCGTCGGCTTCGGCCTGTCGGCGGATCTCGTGATCTGGGCCGCGGTCGGCGGCCGCGGCAGCCTGCTGGGTCCGATGATCGGAACGCTCGTGGTCGGCTCGCTCACCTCCCAGCTGCGCGACTCGCTGCCGTTCTGGGAAGTGATCATGGCGGTCTTTTTCATCCTCATCGTTTTGCTGTTTCCAAAAGGCATTTCGGGCGTGGGCGAGCCGCTGGCGCGGTTGTTGAAGTCGGGGCGAATTCGCCCGCAAATCGACGCGCCGAAGGCGTCAGACGACAACCCGCCGGCACGACTGGTGATCGAGGGCATCGGCGTGCATATCGGCGAAGTCACGATTCTCGACCGGCTCTCGCTCGACTTCGACAGCGCCGGAATTTTTTGCGTCATCGGGCCGAACGGCGCCGGCAAAACCTCGATGTTCAATGTCGTGAGCGGCGAGCTTGCGGCAGCATCGGGCCGCATCGGCCTTGGCGACACGCCGGTCAACGGGCTGGCGCCGCACCGCATCACGCGCCTCGGCATCGGCCGGAAACTGCAAATTCCGAGCGTTTTCCCGGAGCACACCATCGCCGACAATCTGGCAATCGCGCTCTGGAGCGGCCGCGCTTCGGTTTTTCAACTGCTCGACCCGAGGCTGCGGCGCTGGACCACTCCGATGCTGCGCGAACTGCAGTCGCGTTATCCGTTTCTCGCGTCGGGCTCCCGCAAAGCGGCCGAGCTGTCGCATGGCGAGCAGCAGATCCTCGAACTGTCGATGGCGCTCCTGACCGAACCGCGCGTGCTGTTGCTCGACGAGCCGTGCGCCGGACTGTCGCCGGAAGAAACCGTCGCCGTGATGGACCTCGTCCGCTGGGCCGCGCAACGGCTGGGCGGCGCCATCATCATCATCGAGCATGACATGAGCCTGGTGAAGGAGCTGGCCGAGGTCGTCTACGTGCTGCACAACGGCACCCTTCTGTCGAAAGGCAGCGTCGTCGCGATCCAGGCCGACCCCGCCGTCCGCGCCGTCTATGTCGGAGGCGAAAAGTGACCGTCTCGCGTCTGATGTTCGAAAATGTGACGGGGGGCTACGGCAGCACCACGATCGTGCGCGATCTCACCGGTGCGGCGGAGGCCGGCGAGGTGCTCTGCATACTGGGACGCAACGGCGTCGGCAAAAGTACGCTGATGAAGCTTCTGTTCGGCTATCTGCCGTGCCGGGCCGGCCGCGTGACTCTGGAAGGGCGGCCGCTTGACGGCCTGGATCCCGCCGCGCGTCGCCGCCGTGGTCTGACCTACTGTCCGCAGGAACGGCCGGTGTTCGACGACCTTTCGGTGCGCGAAAACCTGACCCTGATGCGAACGAACCGGCGGCTGACGCCGTTTCGTCCCTGGTTCGACCGCTTCCCGATTCTCGAGCGCCGCCTCACCCAGCATGCGGGCACCCTGTCCGGCGGCGAGAAAAAGATTTTGTCCTTTGTGCGTGGACTTGCCGAAGACCAGCCGGTGGTGCTGCTCGACGAGCCCAGCGAAGGGGTGCAGTGGGAAAACATCCAGCATATGGTCGCGGGCATCACCGAAAAGAAAGCCGCCGGCACGGCGTTTGTCGTCGTCGAGCAGAATCTCGCGTTCGCCGAGCAGATTGCCGATCATTATCTCGTCATGGATCAAGGTCGCGCCATGCTCGAAGGATCAAGTTCGATCATCGATCGCAGTCAAATTCTCGCCCACCTGCATGTGTGAGCAGACGCGAGACGCGCGCATCGCGCCACAAAAATAAGCGTTGATGGCACTAATTGCGGCATCGATTGATGACATTGTTTGCACATTAGGCTGTCTTATGGGGCGGATTTAAATTACCAATTATTTCGCGCCGCGAAGCGATGCTACGGTCATCGCACCAAAAAACTCCGCAGGACAAATTTCGAATTTCATCAATGCGCGCACTCTTTGCGCTGCGCGCAAGGGGAGCCGTCATGACCAAAGATTCCGATCATCCGAAAAACTCCGGAAATGCGAAAACTGCTTCGAAGAAAGGGCCATCGCGGCGTTCGGTGCTGAAGGCGGGCGGCGCACTTCTCGGAGGTGCCGCGGGCACCGGCGCACTGGGATTCCCGACCATCTGGGCCCAGGAGATAAAAGACATCGAACTGCGCCACGTCGGCGTTTCATATTCCGTAGTGAAAGCCATCGGCGACCAGGCCTCGAAGGATCTTGGCTTCAAGGTCACGATGCAAAATCTCGATACGTCGGCCGCGATCAACCGCTTCATCACGCAGCCCAACTCGGTCGATATCGCCGACGTCGAAGGCTGGCAGTCGAAGCTCGCCACCAGACGCGGCGTGCTGCAGGGCATCGAAGTCAAGAAGATCAAGGAATTCGACAATATCCTGCCGATCTTCACCAAGGGCGAGCTTGAAGGCCACAAGATCCCCCGCGAAGGCATTTCGCCCTACGAGGCGATGTACATCACCAAGCCGCACGACACCGACCTGCACGAGGGCGTGACCGACTGGATGACCTTCCTGCCTCAGGTCTACAACGCCGACTCGATCGGCTATCGGCCCGACCTGGTCGGGCACGAAGTCACCGAATGGAAGGATCTGATCGATCCGAAATTCAAGGGCAAGGCCGCAATTCTCGACGTCCCGGCAATCGGCATCATGGACGCGGCGCTGTGCTTCGAAAGCGCCGGGCTGATCAAATACGGCAACAAAGGCAACATGACCAAGAAGGAGATCGACTTCACGGCCGACAAGCTGATCGAGCTGAAGAAGAACGGTCACTTCCGCGCCACATGGACCACATTCGACCAGTCGGTGCAGCTGATGGCGGCCGGCGAAGTGATCATCCAGTCGATGTGGTCGCCTGCCGTTGCCGCCGTACGCGTGAAAGAAATCCCCTGCATCTACGCGCCGGTGAATTTCAAGGACGGCAAGGAAGGCTATCGCGGCTGGTGCAACGGCATGGGCCTGATGAAGCACCTGAGCGGCAAGAAACTCGACGCAGCCTACGAATATCTCAACTGGTATCTGTCGGGCTGGCAGGGCGCGTTCGTCAGCCGGTACGGCTACTACAGCCCGGTGCCCTCCACCGCGAAGAAGTTTATGACCGACACCGAATGGGCTTACTGGTACGAGGGCAAACCCGCCCCCGGCCCGATCAGCGATCCTTATGGCGTGCCGATGGAGAAGGCCGGCACGGTGCGCGACGGCGGCTCTTTCGTCAAACGCGTGACCAATATCTCGTGCTGGAACACGCTGATGGACGAAGCGGCCTACATGAACAAGCGCTGGAACGACTTCAAAGTCGCCTGACGCGCGCGGGCCGGCCGGTCCTCCGCCCGGCCCGCTTCCTGCTGCGTTTCGCCCGGAACACGCTGAAAGGGTAAAACCACCATGGCCGCACGCGACGGCGTCTTCGGCTGGGTTTACATATCGCCGCTGATGCTGGTGCTGGTGCCGTTTTTCCTGGCGCCCATCATCGTCGTGGTCGCAGCGAGCTTTCTGCAGAGCGACGGCTTTGGCGGGCTGATCATAAGCCCGACGCTGCAAAACTACGTCGCCATTTTCAGTTCCGGCCTGACGCTCAATCTCTATCTCTCGACCATCAAGTTTACGATCCTGACCTGGCTGTTCTCGCTGATCATCGGATTCTGGGTGGCTTACTTCCTGGTGTTCCACGTCCGCAGCCAGCTCCTTGCCATCGGCCTGTTCCTGCTCTGCACCGTGCCGTTCTGGACCTCAAACATCATTCGCATGATTTCGTGGATCCCGCTGCTCGGCAAAGAGGGGTTGATCAACATGGCATTGATCAAGACCGGCGCCGTACACGAACCACTCGAATTCCTGCTGTTCTCGAGCTTTTCCGTGGTGGTCGCTTACGTTCACCAGCTCACGATCTTCATGATCGTGCCGATCTTCAATTCGATGGGCCGGATCGACAAGCGCGTTGTCGAAGCAGCCCTCGATGCCGGCGCGAGCCGCTTCGACATCATGCGCTTCATCATATTGCCGCTCTCCAGGAACGGCATCGCGCTCGGCACCATCTTCGTGGTCTCGATCGTCATGGGCGACTTCTTCGTCATCAAGGTGATGAGCGGCGGCGGCTCGGCGTCCGTGGTCGGCGCGCTCTATGAAGATGTCGGCGTCCTGCAATATCCGTCGGCCGCAGCCAGCGCCGTGGTGCTGACGGTCATGGTCACCCTCGTCGTCACCGCGATCCTGCGGTCGGTGGACGTGCGCAAGGAAATAGCGCTGTGAACGCGGCGCCCGTATCGAAGGCCTCAACCCACGCGATCGCGCCCCGCGCCAGCGGCCGGCCGTGGACGTTCTACGTGCTGCTCACGGTTTTCGTTTTCTACGTGCTTGCGCTCTACGGACCGATGTTCTGCATCTACCTGCTGTCGTTCCAGGATGTCCGCGGCGGCCTCGTGTTCCCGATGAAGGGATTCTCGCTGCACTGGTTCGTCGACCTGTTTACCCAGGTCCGAACGGGCGACGTGAAGGGGTCGTTCGACCGCTCCGTGAAGCTCGCGGTGATCGTTACCATCGTTACCGTCGTCGTCTCGTTTCTTGCCGGGCTCGCTTTCCGCCGGCGCTTCCGCGGCGACGGCTTCGTGTTCTATCTGATGATTGCAAGCCTGGTCGCACCCGGACTGGTCCTTAGCCTCGGCACCGGCCTGCTGCTCACTTTTCTTGGCATTGAAGCGCGCTGGTACACCTCGGCGGTCGGCGCACAGCTTTCCTGGACGCTGCCGTTCGGCGTCCTGGTGATGTTCGCGGTGATGTCGCGTTTCGACCGGGCCTGGGAGGAGGCGGCCTACGATCTCGGCGCCTCGCGCTGGCAGGCCATCCGGCTGGTCGTCATTCCGATCCTCACGCCGGGGCTCGTGGCGGTGGCGCTGTTCGGCTTCACGCTCTCCTATGACGAATTTTCACGCACGCTGCAGACCGCGGGCTCGCTCAATACGCTTCCGCTCGAAATCTGGAGCATGACTCTCAACGTCACCTCGCCTTCGCTCTACGCCCTTGGGACCGTGACCACGATCATCTCCTTCGTGATCATCGCAGCCTGCCTCGGCACCATCGCGGTCATCCAGCGGCGGCGGGTCAGCCGTGTCCCGGCTCACTAAGGAGAAGTTCATGGACGTGGGGCCCGGCCATATCGAACTCGCAGGCGTCTGCAAGACCTTCGACGGCAATTTCAACGCCGTCGACGGCGTGAACCTCAAGATTCCCGATGGCGCCTATTGCTGCCTGCTCGGCCCGTCCGGCTGCGGCAAGACCACGATTTTGCGCATGATAGCCGGGCACGAGGACCCGACCGCGGGCGAAATTCTTATCGGCGGCGAGAACGTCGTCGGCCTGCCCCCGGTCGCGCGCCGCACGGCCATGATGTTCCAGTCCTATGCGCTGTTCCCGCACCTGTCGGTGCGCGACAACATCGCGTTCGCGCTTCAGGTGCGCGGGATTTCGAAGGCGGAGCGTCACCGCGCAGCCGACGCCATGATGGAAAAGGTCAAACTGACAGAGTTCGCCGACCGGCTGCCGGCGCAACTGTCGGGCGGCCAGCAGCAGCGCGTCGCACTGGCGCGCGCCGCCATCACGGAACCGCGGGTGTTGCTGCTCGACGAACCACTGTCCGCGCTCGACGAATTTCTCCGTGTTCAGATGCGCCAGGAACTGCGCCACATGCAGCGCGAACTCGGCATCACGTTCGTGCACGTGACCCACACGCAGCTCGAGGCGATCGCGCTCGCGGACCTCGTGGTCGTGATGGACAGGGGCAAAATCCGTCAGGCAGGTCCTGCCCGCGACGTCTACGACAGCCCCACCGACCGTTACGTCGCTGAATTCCTCGGCGGCCAGAACGTACTCACGGGCCGCATCCAGTCGGTGAACGGCCAGCACGCCGTGATGGCGGCGGCTGCCGGCCCCGGCATCCAGGTGCCGCTCGCACCGGGCATCAGCACCGGCGATTCGATTGCGCTCGCGGTACGCCGCGACGACATCGAGCTGATCCGTCCCGGCGATGCGGCGGCATCAAACCACGCAGCGTCGGTGTCAAGCCGCGTCACCGCAATCGAATATCAGGGCTATTTCGTGAAGGTCATGCTCGATGCCGGCGACGGGACGGATTTTGTCGTCTACGTGTCGGAACGAAAATTCTTCAACAATCCGTTCGGCGTCGGCGAGACCGTTCTCGCGACCTGGCCGGTCGAAGTTGCACGTGTGCTCCGCTGATCAAACGACGGGAAAACAGATGAACATCAGCTTCGTTCTCAACGGCAAGCCGACCAGCGTGGATGTCGAACCTTCGACGCTGCTGTGCGATCTGCTGCGCGAAAAGCTCGGCCTCACCGGCACCCATGTCGGCTGCGATACCAGTCAATGCGGCGCCTGCGTCGTGCATGTCGACGACCTGTCGGTAAAGAGCTGCACGCTCCTTGCCGTGGCGGTCGATGGTGCAGGCGTCAAGACCGTCGAGGGCCTCGGCCAGCCCGGCGCGCTGCACCCGATGCAGCTCGCCTTTCATCAGAGCCACGGACTGCAGTGCGGCTTTTGCACGCCGGGCATGCTGATGAGCGCTGTCGAATTCGCCCGGCACCATCCGGATCCGACCGAAGAAGACGTGCGCCACTGGCTCGAAGGCAATCTGTGCCGCTGCACGGGCTATCAGAACATCGTGACTTCGGTGTTGCGCGGTACCGCGGCGATGCACGCCGCCGGAGGGATGTGAAACATGTCAAACGTCGTCGGCATCGGCGCGCGATCGCTCCGCAAGGAAGATCGCCGCTTCCTCACCGGCCGGGGCAATTATGTCGCCGACATCAAACGGCCCGACATGGTGGCG
The DNA here is from genome assembly GCA_963766925.1 of uncultured Alphaproteobacteria bacterium. Classification (GTDB taxonomy): domain Bacteria; phylum Pseudomonadota; class Alphaproteobacteria; order Rhizobiales; family Xanthobacteraceae; genus BOG-931. The sequence continues at coordinate 87,080 of CAVYCI010000030.1, read as the reverse complement.
GGAGTATTCGTGCGCTCACCGCACGCGCACGCCACCATCAAGTCGCTCGATGTCTCGCCCGCGCTGGCCATGCCTGGCGTACTGGCGGTAGTGACCGGCGATGACCTCAAGGCGGCCGGCGTCGGCGGACTGCCATGCGGCTGGGGCATTACCGGAAAGGACGGCCTGCCGATGAAGGAGCCGCCGCACCCGGCACTGGCTCAGGGCAAAGTCCGGCACGTCGGCGATCCGGTCGCGTTCGTGGTGGCGGAGACGCGCGAACAGGCTCAGGTCGCCGCCGAGGCGGTCGCCGTCGAATACGAAGTGCTGCCGGCTGTGGTCGGCGTGCTCGATGCCATCAAGCGCGATGCGCCGCTGCTGTTCGACGACGTACCGAACAATCTTTGCTGCGACTGGGCGATCGGAGACAAGGCCGCGACCGATGCGGCGTTCCGCAGGGCGGCGCACGTTTCCCGCATCAGCCTGGTCAACAATCGTCTCGTCGGCAATCCGATGGAGCCGCGCGCGGCGATCGCGGAATACGACGCGGCGACCGAACATTACACGCTTTGGTCGACGAGCCAGTTCCCGCACGTCGTACGCCTGCTGATGGGCGCGTTCGTTCTCAACATTCCGCAGCACAAGCTGCGCGTCGTGGCGCCGGACGTCGGCGGCGGTTTCGGCGTCAAACAGTTCCACTACGCCGAAGAAGCGGTGATCACCTTCACGGCCGCGAAAGTCGGCAGGCCGGTCAAATGGGTCTGCGAACGCAGCGAAGGCATTCATTTCCGACGCGCAGGGCCGCGATCACGTGACCGAGGCCGAACTCGCGCTCGACGAGAACGGCAAGTTCCTCGGGCTGCGGGTGAACACCATCGCCAATATCGGCGGCTATCTCTCGACCTTCGGCCCCAACATCCCGACCAACCTGTACGGCCCGCTGCTGGCCGGCGTCTACACGACACCCGCGATCTATTGCGAAGTGAAGGTGGTTTTCACCAATACCGTGCCGGTCGACGCCTATCGCGGCGCCGGGCGGCCCGAGGCGACCTTCGTGCTGGAACGGCTGGTCGACGTCGCGGCGAGCGACATGGGAATCGACCGGGCCGAGATCCGCCGCCGCAACATGATCCCGAAGGAGGCCTATCCGTACCAAACGCCGGTCATGGTCGAATACGACAGCGGCGATCCGAAGGCTTGTCTCGACAAGGCGCTGGTCGCCTCGCCGACTGGGCGGGCTTCGCCAAACGCAAGGCGGCATCGGCCAGCAAGCGGCAAGCTGCGCGGCATCGGCCTGAGCACCTACGTCGAAGCCTGCGGCCTCGCGCCGTCGCGCATCGCCGGCCGCTCGGCGCGCGCGGCGGCCTGTACGAAAGCGCAACGGTGCGCGTGCATCCGACCGGCGCATGTCACCGTGCTGATCGGCACCCACAATCACGGCCAGGGCCACGAGACCACTTTCGCGCAGATCGTCTGCGAGAAGCTCGGCGTGCCGTTCGACAAGATCGAGATCGTGTTCGGCGACACCGACAAGGTGCAGTTCGGCATGGGCACCTATGGCTCGCGCTCGCTGGTCGGTCGGCGGCGCGGCGCTGTCCAAGGCGACCGACAAGGTCGATCGTCAAGGGCAAGCAAGATCGCCGCCCATCTGCTGGAAGCCGGCGAGCAGGACATCGAGTTCGAGGACGGCAAGTTCACCGTCGCCGGCACCGACCGCGCGCAAGTCCTTCGCGCGAAATCGCGCTGCGCCGCCTATGTCCCGCACAATTATCCGCTCGAAGTGCTGGAGCCGGGGCTGGAGGAACAGGCCTTTTACGATCCGGTGAACTTCACCTATCCCGGCGGCTGCCACATCGCCGAGGTCGAGATCGATCCCGAAACCGGCATCGTGACGGCTCGTGAACTACACCGCGCGTCGACGATGTCGGCACCGTGATCAATCCGATGATCGTCGAAGGCCAGTTGCACGGCGGCATCGTTCAGGGCGTCGGCCAGGCGCTGTTCGAGAACTGCGTCTACGACGACGAACTCGGGGCAGCTCCTGTCCGGCTCGTTCATGGATTACTGCATGCCGCGCGCCGACAACATGCCGCAACATGACGTCGCAGACCCACAGCACGCCGTGCACGCACACGCCGATGGGCGTGAAAGGCTGCGGCGAGGTCGGCACCATCGGTTCGCCGGCCGCGGTCGATCAACGCGGTGGTCGACGCGCTTGCGCATCTCGGCGTCAACCATGTCGACATGCCGGCGACGCCCAACCGCCTCTGGCGGATCATTCAAAACGCGTCGCTCGCTCCAGGCCGCCGAATAGGGTGAGAGGGAACAGACAGAATGCGCTGAACTTTCGCCTATCACAAGCCCGGCTCCGTTCCCGAAGCGGCGCATTGCTTGCGCGCGGTGCGCGAAAGTCGGCCGCATGGCCGGCGGCATGACGCTGCTTCCGACGATGAAGCAGCGGCTCGCCGCGCCGACGGCGCTGATCGATCTTTCGGCGATCGCGCGCGCTCACGGGCGTATCGAACACGGCCGGCAACACGTCACCATCGGCGCGATGACGCGCCACGCCGACGTCGCGAAATCCGCTGTCGTGGCGCAGAGCTCTGCCGGCGCTCGCGCTGCTCGCCGGCCGGTATCGGCGATCCGGCGGTGCGCAATCGCGGCACCATCGGCGGCTCGGTCGCCAACAACGACCCGGCCGCCGACTATCCGGCGGCGGTGCTCGGCGCTCGGCGCGACCATCGTCACCAGCACGCGCGAGATCGCGGCCGACGAGTTCTTCCGCGGCATGTTCGAAACCGCGCTCGCGCCAGGCGAGATCATCACCGCGGTGCGTTTCCCGTGCCGCATGCCGCGGGCTACGCCAAGTTCGCCGCAATCATGGCCTCCCGCTACGCGCTGGTCGGCGTGTTCGTGGCGAAATTCGCCGGCCGGCGTGCGGGTCGCCGTCACCGGCGCGGCGCCGGCGGTCTTTCGGGTGCCCGCGATGGAGGCGGCGCTTGCCGCGACGCTTCGAGCCGCCGCCGTCGACGGCCATCCGCGTCGATCGCCGTCGGCTGAATTCGGACATCCACGCCGAGGCTGAATTATCGAGCACATCTGGTCGCTGTCATGGCGAGGCGTGCGGTCGCGGCCGCGCAGGCCGCGGGCGCTGACGCGGATCCGGGCAGGCCAATGAACACATCCGCTCAGAGTACCGGCATGCGCGTCGCGCGCAAAGGGTCTGGCGCGGCTGTCGGCGGAGCGAGCTTGCTCGACGGCTACCGCGCCGGTCGATTCACGCCGCGCGACGTGATCGAAGACGTGATCGCTGCGCTCAAGAGCACCGATGCCGTCCTGCAAGGCATGGTCGCGACCGACATGTTTGTGTCCGGCGCGCGCTGACGCCGACCGGGCCACGAAGGCATGGAAGGCCGGCGAGGCCAAATCGGCTCACGCGGCGTACCGGTGACGATCAAGGATCTGATCTACGTGGCGGCGCACGCGCGCCAGTCGGCGGCGCTCCGATGCTGGACGGCTTCGTGCCGGACGCGGATTCCGCAGTCGTGACCGCGCTGCAAGCTGCCGGCGCCATCCTCACCTGCAAGACCACGACCTGCGAGTCCGGCTACAAACTGACCGCCGACAGCCCGGTGTCCGGCATCACCCGCAATCCGTGGCGTCTCGGACCGCACCAGCGGCGGGTCGAGCGGCGGCGCCGCCGCGGCGGTCGCGGCCGGCTGCGGTCCGCTCGCCATCGGCACCGACGGCGTCGGCTCGATCCGCGTGCCAGGCTCGTTCTGCGGCGTGTTCGGACTGAAGCCCACCTTCGGTCTGGTGCCGCGTTCGCCGGGCTTCTTCGCCGCCGTCCTGGGCCGTCGCTCGCCCATACCGGACCGATCGCGCCGCACGGTCGCCGACGTCGCGCTGCTGCTCGACGTGATCGCCGGTTATGACGTGCGCGATCCGGCAAGCCTGCCGATTGAGCCGCCGCTCCCATGCCGCACGAAGCGGTGGACTCAAGGCCTGCGCGTCGCCTTCAGCTCGGATTGGGGTTATGCCGCGGTCGCTCCCGTCGGTCGGACGGCATTCAAGCAGGCGGTCGACACGCTCGGCAATCTCGGCGCCGACATGGTCGCGGACGATCCCGATCTCGATCCCGACGTGCTGGAACAGGTGCTCCAGCCGATCGCCTTTACCGAACAGGCGGCGGCGGTTTCCGGCCGCGATCCGGCGCTGTTCGAACGCTCCGAGCAGGACTATCGCGACGTGATCGCGAAAGGCGCGACCTACAGCGGCGTCGACTATATGCGCGCGACGCACCGGCGCATGACGCTGCGCGGGCGTTTCGCGGATTTGTTTCGCCGGGTCGACGCGCTGGTGACGCCGACTGTGGCCGTCACCGCATTCGCCGCCGGCACCATCGGCGTGGGCGAAATCGACGGCCGCGCGGTTGACCGGCACCTCGGATGGTCGCCGTTCACCTGGCCGATAAACCTCGCCGGGCTGCCCGCTGCGACGGTGCCGTGCGGGTTCGATCGCGACGGCATGCCGATCGGCCTCCAGATCGTCGCGCCCTGGCTCGCCGAGGACACTATTCTCTCGATGGCGGCGGCGTTCGAGCAGGCCAGGCCGTGGGCCGACGCATGGCCGGCATTCGTTCGCGACCAGCCTAAACCGGACTTCCGAACGTAACGCCGCCATCCGGGAAACACGCTATCCCGGAAAAACCTGGCGCAACTTGCGATGGGCGGGAATGACCGGCGTCAGCGGCGGCTCCCCGCGCGGCGGTCCCGGCAGCGTTCTCGGCTCCTCTTCCATATCCGCCGAGCTCAGCCCGACGTAGTGCGCGAGATAATCGTGCAGCGCGTCGACCGCGGGCGACGTGACGCCGGGAGCCTTGTAGAGCAGAAGGTCAATTTTCGGCAGCGGCGGGAAGCCCTCGGCCGGCGTCAGTTCGCGCATGCCGGTTACCAGCGCACAGCGCCCGAGCACCGTAATCGCCATGCCGGCGAACACGGCAGCCTGCAAACCGCTGACGCTCTCGCTCACGCAGGCGATTTGCCACTTCCGGCCGGCACGCTCGATGTGTTCGATCGCGTGCTCGCGATAAATGTTGCCGGGCGGAAGCAGCGCCAGCCGCACCGGGTCTTCGAACTGGGCCTTCGAGTGCTCGCCGACGATCCACACCAGCTGTTCCTGGCGCACCACCATGCCCCCGGTGAAATTGTTCATGCGCGTCACCAGCGCGATGTCCACCTCGCCTTTCTGCACGCGATCGACCGTCGGCGTAGACAGCGCGCATCGCAGTTCGACCTGGATGCGCGGGAAGGTTTCTTTGAACAGCGCAAGGATCGAGGGCAGCATGTAGGCCGCGTAGAGGTCGGGCGTGCCCAGCACAACGTGACCCTGCACCTCGGGCGAGGACGAGCCGCGACAGCAACTCGTCGTGCAGCCGCAAAATCGATTTCGCGTACGCCAGCACCATGTCGCCGTCTGGCGTCAGATTCATGCGCCGCCCTTCGTGGTGAAACAGAACCTTGCCGGTTATTTCCTCGAGGCGCTGAATTTGCAGACTGATGGCGGGTTGCGTACGTCCGAGGCGGCGCGCCGTCTCGGTGATGCTGCCGGTATCGACGACCGATATGAGCGAGCGAAGCGTCCTGATGTCGAGACTGATGAAATTCATGGGATCCTGTACGGCATATCCTTCCAGGGCCAGAGCTTAAATCCCAGTCCATGCAAACTTCGTGCAAACGCAAGACGAAAGCCGCACATATTTTGTGCAACACGGTGCAGCTTTAATCGGCGCAGCGATCGTTGCACCCAACGAACCTCTGCCCAGGATTATCGGAGGGTGTAGTCTGTTGTGAACGAGTGCCCGGCAGTGATCCCGCCAACGCGAGGTGGACCACCGGCCTGGCGTGCGGATGCGCGCGGGGTCCGGTCTCACCCAACTCACGGCCGTCATTGACAACAAATCTACCGGCGCACCCTCCCCGGTTGTGAGCAATTTGGAACAGTTCGGCTTTCGATATGACGGTACACTGTTTTCAAAATGACAGGGCCGGGCTTACAGGCCGACCGGGAATCTTTGCCAAGGAGTCATTTCTCGACCTCATGAGCGCAAGGAGCGAGAACGATGACCGACTCCGCAGGCGACGACCTCCTGTTTGCGTTTCCATGGCAGCGCGTGGTGGACCGCACTCCGCGCGAGCAGACGAACTTTGACGGGCTGATTGCCGAGTTGAACGCCTCGCGTGCGCGCGAAGCAGCATGCTTCTTGAAAAGTCCGATCTCCTTGCAGCGCCAAGACCTGCTGGCCCAGGAGTTCGAGCACCGGCTCGTAAACGGTCTGCAAATCATCGTCAGTCTGCTGTCGTTGCAAAGCCGGACCGCAAGCCCCGAAGCCGCCGCTGCAGTTGACCGCGGCAGCCCGCCGTGTTGCGTCGTTTGGACGCGTGCATCAGCCGGCTGCATCTGCTGGATCATCAGGAGAGCGTGGAGTTCAAACAATACCTTCAGCAGCTTGTGCAAGGACCTGTCCGGTCTGCTGTTTCGAGGGTGAAGCCAGCCGTACCATCATCGGTCGACGCTGCGGAAACCGGTATCCCCACTGTATTCGCCATTCCGCTCGGCTTTATCGTCAACGAACTGATCACCAATTCGGCAAAGTACGCCGAGGAGCAACATTATCGTCCGGCTGGAAACATCGGCATCATCCGGGCGGCTTTCGCTCTCGGTATTGGATGACGGTCCAGGACTGCCGGAGGGATTTCGACCCGGCGCGAAGCAAAGGTCTCGGAATGAAAATCGTAGCGACCCTGGTGAAGCAGATTGGTGCTACACTTGAAAGCACGCCAGGCGAGGGCGGCCATGGGACGTGCGTCACAGTCACGTTCGATCCGTCATTTGCCGCCGGAAGATCGGCTCATGGCATCTAAACGCCGCACGCCGTTCGATCCAAAATCGTTTCTCGCCCGGGTCGGGGACGGCCGCAGCATCGGCAAATACACCAAAGGCCAGTCGGTATTTTCGCAGGGAGAACCTGCGGATGCGGTATTTTACATCCAGAAAGGCAAAGTAAAGCTCACCGTCGTTTCCGCGCAGGGCAAGGAAGCCGTGATCGCGATCCTTGGACCGGCGGAATTCTTCGGCGAGGCCTGTCTGGCCGGACAGATGCAGCGTGTCGCGACCGTGACAACCATGATCGGACTCCGTCATCGCGCGTCTGGAAAAGGCGGCGGTTGTCCGGCTGATCCACGATGAGCCGGCATTCTCCGAATTGTTTATCGCTCACCTTCTGGGCCGAACCATCCGCGTCGAAGCTGATCTCGTCGATCAGCTGTTCAATTCGAGCGAGAAGCGGCTTGCCAGACTGCTGCTCCTGCTGGCCAACTTCGGCAAGGAAGGCAAGCCGGAACCCATCATCGCCAAAGTCAGCCAGGAAACTCTCGCGGAGATGATAGGAACGACGCGGTCCCGCGTGAGTTTCTTTATGAACAAATTTCGCGAACTGGGCTTTATTGCCTACAACGGCAGCGTCGCCGACGGCATCGAGGTTCACAGCTCTTTGTTGAATGTGGTTCTGCACGACCAGCCGCAGATCAGAATATAGGCTGGCCCATCTCTCTGGACGGGGCCTGCCCTGTCCAGACAGGCATCCTGCGACCTGAACGTTCTTGAACAGTTTCCCGAAAATAATCAGGCTTTAATGGCGGACGGCAGAAAAGGACGGAATCATGTCTCCTCTGGGGCTCATTCTCATCATCGTGCTGATCATTTTCCTTCTTGGCGGCTTCAGCGGCCGCTTCCGTGGCTATGGTTACGGCTACGGGAACGGAGGTGTCGGCCTGATCGGCGTCATCCTGATCATCGTCGTCGTCCTTATGCTGCTCGGGCGGATTTGACCTGCGAAGGCGGGAAGCCTGCGCGCGTGCGACAGATTTTTCCGTGTTTCATGGTGAGGGACAATGGCAGATCCACAAAAAGAGAAGCACAGGAAATACGTTCGCTACGCCGAACATTGCCTGAAAATGGTGCCCGCCATAGCTGACCAGGAATATCGAACCGTCCAGCGCGAAATGGCCGCGGAATGGCTGAAACTTGCGGATGGCGTTCTGCATCCGCTGAAGCGCCTTGACGAGACCTAAGGTGACAATCGCGAAGGACGAGTGCGGCCTTCCCCACGTCACCGGGCTGCGTCACGCCCTTCCGGCAACGCGTCATCATTACGAGCGACAGCGACGCAATCAAGTACGGGGGCGCCGTACCGGATTGCTTCGGAACGGAGCCCGCCACCGGACTTGATCCGGCGGCTCCTCGCAAAAGCGGGATCCGCGATGCAGCATGCGGCGATCGTGGCCGTTCATAACAGAACCCGGAACTCCGCCCGCGCGGCAGGAATCGGGTGGGATTTGGCGCGCGGGTCGCACAGATGGAGATCGCCGGCGCGCTTTTGCGTTCCTGATCTTGCAGCCGGGAAATCCATCTGCCCGGTCGGGCGCGGACATATGCCTGGAGAGAGGCGCCCATGAACTCCCGTTCCGCTATCGACGCTCGCAATGCCGCTTCCCGAACCGGCCGAACGCCGCGTCGCCACGTATGACTGGACCCGTCTGTCCGGAGAACTTGACGCGTACGGCTGTGCGGTCATCGAGCAGCTTCTCACGCCGGACGAATGCCGCGGGATCGCAGGTCTCTATCCGGACGAACGTCACTTCCGGAGCCATATACACATGGCGCGGCACGGCTTCGGCAAAGGCGAGTACCGCTACTTCAGGTATCCCCTTCCGGATCTGCTCGCCGGGCTGCGCACCGCGCTTTACAGTCATCTGGTGGGTGTCGCAAACGACTGGAACGAGCGCATGGGTGCCGTTGCCCGCTATCCCGCGCGGCATGCCGACTTCCTGCAGCAGTGTCACGCGGAAGGCCAGACGCGCCCGACACCCCTGCTGCTGCAGTACGCGCGCCGGCGATTTTAATTGCCTGCATCAGGATCTGTACGGCGAACTCGCATTTCCTCTGCAGGTCGCGATCCTTCTCTCGGCGCCGGGCCGCGATTTCACCGGCGGCGAGTTTGTGCTGACGGAACAGCGGCCCCGCATGCAGAGCCGGGCCGAGGTGGTGCCGCTGCACCAGGGCGATGCGGTTGCGTTCGCCGTGCACAACCGGCCCGTCAAGGGAACGAAGGGCAATTATCGCGTCAATCTGCGGCACGGAGTCAGCCGTGTGCGAAGCGGAACGCGCCACACGGTCGGCATCATCTTCCACGACGCGAAATAACGCCTTCCGACAAAGCCCCGGCGCGTTTCCCCTGCGGGAAAACGGCACTGATGCGAATCACTTCCGGCTGGTCTAGCATGTACCGACGGTTGAACACTTCAGGAGTTCCATCATGAATGTTCTTGTCTTCGCTTCGCGAAAAGGCGGTTCGGGCAAGAGCACGCTGGCCGCGCATCTGGCAGCTTCCGCGCAGAAACCGTCCCGGCGGTGTCTTTTGGTCGACACCGATCCGCAGGGCTCGCTCACGCTCTGGCACAAATTGCGCGACAGCGAGGATTTGCCTTTGAAGATCGCACAACGCGGTATTGCCGACGTCGTGCGGAAGGCAAAGCAGGATGGATTCGAATGGGTTTTCATCGACACGCCACCGAACATGTCGGCGAACGTCATCGATGCGATCCGCGCCGCGACGCTGGTCATCATTCCGTGCCGCCCCGGCATTTTCGATCTCGACGCCGTCAAGGAGACGATCGCTTTCGCGCGTCAGGTGCGCAAACCGTACGCCGTGGTCATCAATGGCGCGCCGCCGAAGCGTCAGGATAACGAGTCGCCCGCGGTGACGGGCGCGCGGCAGAGTCTGGCCGAACTAAAAATTCCGGTATGGGGCGGCCAGATCACCCAGCGCGGCAGCTTCTCGCTCGCCCTCGCCGAGGGTGAAGGCGCCAAAGAATACGATGCCGGCTCGCATGCGGCCGACGAAATCGGGCGGCTCTGGCTCGCGATCGACAAGGCGGTCAAAGTCATTCATGGCGCCCGCGACGGCGGCGCGATCTATCGCCTGGCGGCTTAGTTCCCGTTGCGCCGTATCCCGCACGCATGATTGTACACCAGCGGTCCCGGCGTACGCATCGCCTCACGGAGAAACACGTTCTCTGCTTAAGGCGTCACCGCGAAAGGCCAGATCACGGCAGCCAGAAGCCGGAGCGTTTCGGTGAGGCCACGGCTAATTCGTCAGCCTAATGCGCTGACGCAGGAGCGCGCGAGCCGCTGGACAAACAATAGAGCCCCGACCGCGAGCAATGCGTAAAGGACTACGTTTCCCCAACCGAGGGTATTCACCGTACCCTGGATGGTGCCCATAGCAATTACCAGGCCGCCGACTGCGTCAGCGACGACGATTGCTATCAGGACGCTGCGCACTGCGACCCAATCCTCGAAACTCCTTACAGAGCCCATCGACAAGGCCAAGCCCTATAAACGCCGCCCCAAAAGCCGAATGGCAAGAATGACATGCGGTTCCGGCGACACGCCGTACGGCTGGAGCATCTCCGCCGGGATCAACACGAAGGCGATCCATATACGAATCAGCGATGACCGCAGCGATCGTCAGGTCGAGCTTGGTGCTCATGTTTCTCTCCCCCTAATATGGTTGATGCGCTAGCGGTTGCGCCTGTCGACCGCCACTTCGCCCAGCCGGTCGCGGATCTTTATCAGTCGTTCAGAATTGATCGCGCTATTCGCCACCGGCGAGTCCACACTCGCTGAATTCGCAACCATAGCGAGTATGGTGGCTCTCGTTTTTCCTGTCCACTCCTCAAAGCGCAGCTTCGGCCGGACCGGCGCCTCTGCGCCGCGCGTTCCGGCTCGGGAAGCACTGAGCCGCCTCGGCAGTCTGCCGGTGATATTTCTGGGTCCTAAGGGAGGAGAGAAGCAGCGGCAGCGGCATGCCGGACATCTGAGCCGCCGTTGCGATGCCCTTGGAATTATTATAAATCTAAAATCAGTATTTTCATCGCGTCATACTATGGATTTATTATAATTTGAAAGAACAATACTGTAATTGTTCCAATTCCATACAACCTTGTTACTTCTAAAATACTGCATTGCCCCCTAATCGTCCCGCCCTACGAGTGATTGGGGGCGAAATTGAGATCAAACAAAAATCGCGCGCCGCGTGTGCGCTCGAAAAGCTATGGGCCGGCGGCTGTCGCAACGCTGGTTGCCGCATCCACGATAATCGGCGCGGGCGCGGCTCTGCGGGTGACGATACGACGTCGCCGGCGGCGAAAAGCGACGCGGCACTTTTGAAAAAGCTCGAGGCGATGGAACGTCGCGTCGAATTTCTCGAAAACAGGCTCAAACAAACGCGCTCGCCGGCACCGGCCGTTGCCCGCCAGCAAGGTGCGGACGTCACGGGATCGACAAAACCGCAAAACCAGTCCGGCAACGATCCGGCTGCGGCATCGGGCGCCGCGTCCGCGCCGCCAAGTCCGCCCGTCCATCCCGTGGCGACCAAATCCCCTAACAAGTTTGACGCATGGCCCGGCGACAAGCCGATCCTCGGAATGATCGATTCTCCGGTGCCTGGCCTTTCAATGGGCGCCTACGGCGAAGTGTATTTCGGTTCGGTGCAGAACCCTGCCGCCGGCGGCCAGTGGCAAAATTCCTTCGATGCGCGGCGTTTCGTGCTCCTGCCGACCTACGCCATCACCGACAACATCATCTTCAACGCCGAGATCGAATTTGAACACTCCGGCATCGGGTTCGACAACGACGACAAGCTTCACGGCACCGCAGAGATCGAGCAGCTGTGGGTGGACTTCAAGATCGTCGATCAGTTCAACTGGCGGGCGCCCGGCGTCGATCTCGTGCCGATCGGCTATATCAATCAGCATCACGAGCCGACGCAGTTCTACAGCGTGCTGCGGCCCGAACTTTACAACGGACTTATTCCCTCGACCTGGAAGGTACCGGGAACAAGCGTGTACGGAACCATTGTCGACGGGCTGAAGTATCAGGTCATGCTCAGCATGGCGAATGAGGATTTCGGCGATTTGGTCGATGTCGTCACCGAAGCCAGAACCGTGCCGCCGTTTCCGGCCGGTTATTTCCCCGGCATCGACGGCATCAACGCGCTGACGTTCTCGAATCCGCCGCTGGGCGATTTTCAGCAGCTCAGCAACAACCTCGCGGTCTCCGGCAAGCTCGACTTCACGCCTTCCGTCACGCCGGGTCTGGCGTGGAGCGTGAGCGGATATTTCGCGCCCAACGTAGAGCCGCGTGGCGCGCACGGCGACCTCGGCAACATGCTGGGATCGACGAGCATGGGCGTTTATGACGCCGAATTCCGCTACCGCATCCCGGAAACCTGGGTCGAGCTGCGCGGCGAAGGCGTGTTCGTGTCGTTTGGAAATCCGGCCAACCTGCGTGCAAACAACGACACCGACCCCACCGACAACGTCGGCAAGTCGATGTACGGCGCCTCCGGCGAAGCGGCCCTTCACATACCGATGGGGTCCATTCTCCACAGCGACTGGGAGGCCGTGCCGTTCTACCGGTACACCTACCAGAATTTCCAGACCGCCGGCTTTGCCGGAACCGACATGAACCTGCCGACGGGCGCGGGACAGATGCAGTTCCACAACATCGGCGTCGCCGTCTTCCCGTCCCCGAAGATCGTGCTGAAGGCGACCTATCAGAAGGTGCTCAACAAGGATCCGGCCGGCGCCAATGCGGATTCGGTTCTCGGCGGCGTGGGGTTCTTCTTTTAATGTTTTTCCGGAGCCCGCATCCGGACAGGCGGGCGTGACCATCGTGCGGAGTGCATGGAATGTCTGAATGGACCAGATGGACGGCACCGGTCGCGGCGCTCGTGGCGATGAGCGCCCCGGCTTACGCGGTGACCTACATGTCCGTCGCCGAGGCGCAGAAGGCTGCATTTCCGTCGGCGAGTTTTGCGGAAGTGCAGCCCGGACGGGTATGGAAGGCGAGCACCGGCGGAATATTTGTGCTCGACCATGTCGTCGGCAAGCATCTCTACATCGACTACGCGGTTTCGATCGTGGGCGGACGAGTCCATCGCGTCGATATTCTGGCCTATCGAGAGTCGTACGGGGGCGAAGTTCGCAGCCCGAGCTGGCTCGGCCAGTTCGTCGGCAAGAGCAGTTCCAGCCCGCTGAAGATCGGCGGCGACATCCGCAATATCTCCGGAGCGACCCTGTCGTCCACGCACATCACGGAAGGCGTAAAACGAATACTGGCCGCATATGGAAATGCCCGATAGCGTCCGCGCCCTGGCCGCCTTGCACAGGACACCCGTGGGTGCGTGCCGGCGGGGCCGAGGAAAAATCGCGAAGGCACGCGTCCGGTCAGAAAACAGGCGTTACTCCGGATGGCGAAGATGCGATCGGCACTGCGGCTTGACTGGCGCTTCCGCTGGGGGTTGTACGCGGCGTTCGCCGCACTGTTCGGGAGCGGCATCGTCTGGATTGCGGCAGACCGGCTGAAGGATTCCGGCGACGCCGAATTCTGGCAGGCTGCCGGCGCCGACATGCTGATGATTTACGGCGGAATCGCCATGGTCGCGCTGTTGCTGCTGGGCGCACTGTTGCCGTCCCACGTTGCGCGGGCATGGCGCGGGCGGATCAATCGCGCCTCGGGGGCTGCGATGGTGGCGATCAATGCGGTTTTGATCATCACCGCCTTCGGACTTTACTATCTGGGTTCCGAAATGGTCCGCCCATGGATCAGCGATGTGCACATCGCCGTCGGGCTGGTGATACCGCCGCTCATTGTTTTTCATATTTGGTTCGGCCGACGCCGCCGGCGTGCCGGCGCGTCCGTCCGCTGATCCTGCCCCTTCCCGCTCCAGTGGGCACCGCAGACCGCGGGCTGCGCCCACCGCCCGGGCGCACACCGTACCGATCGAGATCGCACAGTCGTGCCGTGCTGCAATCGTCTTGACAGTACACGGTTACGTTGCCACGCTCGGTGAAACGCAAATAAAGCTTGTGGCCGAAGCAACGGCCGTTTCGCGCGGGTGGCGCACCGGGAGGGTACCATGAAAAGTATCAGCAGGAGGCTTGTCGGCAAGGCGATGTTGCTCGCGGGGGCGATGGTGCTCCCGTTGGGAGGTTTTGCGTTTTCGCAGGAGACCGGCGGCGGCGGTGGAGCCGGCGACGTGAAGGCGCCGGCAATTCCGAGCGTCAGCCAGGCGATGCTCAACAACGCGGCCAAAGACAGCAAGAACTTCCTTGCGACCAACGGCAACTACGACCAGACCCGGTTTCATCCGGCCGACCAGATCACCGCCAAAAACGTCAAAGGGCTCCACGTCGCGTGGATTTTCCAGACCGACGTCAGGGAGTCGCTGGAGACCTCGCCGATCGTCGTCAACGGCGTGATGTACGTCACCACGTCGTTCGACCACGTCTACGCGCTCAATGCGCAGACCGGCGAGCAGATCTGGCACTACAAGCACGAGATGGGGCCGATCACGGTCTATTGCTGCGGCCCCAACAACCGCGGCGTCGCCGTCTATGACGACAAGGTCTATCTCGCCACGCTCGACGCGCAAGCTCGTCGCGCTTGACGCCAAGACCGGCAAGCAAGTGTGGTCGCAGCAGATCGCCGACCCGTCGCTCGGCTACAGCGAGACGATGGCGCCCGACCGCGGTCAACGGAAAAATCCTGATCGGCACCAACGGCGGCGAATACGGCATCCGCGGCTTCCTCAAGGCGTACGACGCCAACGACGGCAAGCTGTTATGGACCTTCGACACCATGCCGGAGAATTCGGCCGGCGTCTGGGCGACCAAAGACGCAACCGGCCGCGACATGCATCGCGACATCGCGGCCGAGAAGGAGGCGTACGCCAAAAACGGCGATCCGTACAAAACGCTCGGCGGCGGCGTGTGGCAGAATCCGTCGGTCGATCTTGCCGACCAAGCGCGATCTATTTCGTGGTCGGCAATCCGTCACCCGATCTCGATGGCGCGATCCGTCCGGGCGACAACCTCTATACCGACTCGCTGGTCTCGGTCGATCTCGACACCGGCAAGTACGTCTGCCACTTCCAGTACATCGCGCATGACGTCTGGGACCTCGACGCCACCAGCCCGACGGTGCTGGTCGACGTGAAGGACAAGGCCGGCAAAACCATCCCCGGCGTGCTCCATGCCGGCAAGACCGGCTATATCTACGTGCACGACCGCAAGGATTGCAGCCTGATCCGCTTCTCCGAGCCGATGGTCTCGCAGAAGGACCGCTGGGTGCTTCCGTCGGCGACCAAGCCGCTCGATCCCAACGCGGCGCGGATGTTCCCCGGCGCCAATGGCGGTGTCGAATGGTCCCCGATCGCGACCGATCCGGGCCTCAGCCTCGCCTACGCGATCAATCTCGAACAGGAAATGACCTACACCGTCGACAGCGCGCCCTATCCCAACGGCAAGCTCTGGCTCGGCGGCGCCTTCACCAATGTGCCGGGCGGCATTCAGGCCGGCAACGTGACGGCGGTCGACTACAATACCGGCAAGATCAAATGGCAGGTGAAGACGCCACAGCCGATGATCGGCGGCATTCTGGCAACTGCCGGCGGGGTGGTGTTCACGGGCGAAAGCAATGGCTGGTTCAAGGCCTATGACGCAAAGAGCGGCAGCGTCCTGTGGAAGTTCCACGCCGGCGCCGGCGTCAACGCCCCGCCATCGTCCTACATGGTCGGCAGCAAGCAGTACATCGTGGTCGGCGCGGGCGGCAACGTGCAGGTTGATTCAAAGCGCGGCAACAACATCATTGCCTTCACGCTGGACTGACGATCCGGACACTGCGAAATAACCACGGACGGGACCGGAAACGGCCCCGTCCGTTTTGTATGAAGGGGTCGGCGGGGGCGGATGGACATCAAGAGACTCTGTACCGTGCTGGTCTGCGGGCTGACGGCGTTTGCCGCCACGGCGCGGGCGGAAAGCATCGAGGACAAAGCCCAAATCTGTGCCGCCTGCCATGGCGAGGCCGGCGTGCCGCCTGAACAGGATTTTCCGGTGCCTGTAATCTGGGGCCAAAATCTCGGCTACCTGTTCTTCCAGCTCAGGGATTTCAAATCCGGCGCGCGCAAAAGCGACCAGATGGGCCCGATTGTCGAAGCGCTCGCGCCGGCCGACCTCATGGCCCTTTCGAAATATTTCTCGGCCAAACCGTGGCCCGACCTGAACCAGAAGCCGCCGCCCGCGGACGTCGCGGCCACGGCGCAACGCGTGAACGCTTCGGTGGTTTGCACCTCGTGCCATCAGGAAACCTTCAAGGGCGAAGGCACCCAGCCCCGCCTCGCCGGCCAGGAGCGCGCCTATCTGGAAAAGACCATGCTCGACTTCCGCAGTGTCGCCCGCGGCAACAATCCCGGCATGAGCGGTTTCATGAAAGGCCTGACGGAGCAGGAAATCGCCGCGCTCGCCTCATGGCTCGCCGGAATGTAGGCGCCGCGCTACAACCCGGCTCATGATCCGGCTCCCCTGCCGGCAGCACGCGATCAGGGTTTGACCTTCCGCCCGAGCTTCGCCCGGACGTCGGCATTCGCCGCCAGATCGCGCGCCGTCTTGCCCGCCTTGTCCCGGCGTGCGGCATCGGCGCCGTGGCGCAGGAGAATATCCACCGCGCCGGCGTCGCCGAGCGAAGAGGCTATCATCAGCGCGGTGCGGCCGCGGTTGTCGGCGTCGTCGATGGCAGCACCGTGCGCCAGCAGCAGATCGACGACGCGCCCGACAGCCGAAGAACCGACACCCTCGTCGTGCCCGCATGCCCACATCAGCGCGGTCAGATCGTTGCCGTAGCGCTCGCGGGCATCGACGCCGGCGTCGAGCAGCCGCTTGACGATGTCGTCAAAGCCCCGCGCCGCCGCATAGACCATCGCGGACTTGCCGGTTTCGTCGCGCACGTCCACTTTTGCGCCGCGCGCCAGCAGCATTTCGAAGATGCGGTCATTGCCCTTGAAGGCCGCAGCAATCAGCGGCGTCACGCCCTTGCGACCGGGAAGATTTCGGATCCGCTCCCTTCGCGAGCAGCAGCGCGACCGTCGCGTGTTTCTCAGCCTCGGCCGCCGAAAACAGCGCCGTGCTGCCATCGACGTTGCGGGCGTCGACCGGAGCGCCTTTTTCGAGGAACAGTTCGACCAGCCTGACCTGCCCCTCGCGCGCCGCGTGCGCGAGCGGCATGGCGCCGCGACGGTCGCGCGCCAGCAGCGACGCGCCGCCGTCGAGCAGGCTTCGCGCCAGCGCCTCGCACCCGCGCCTCGCTGCGGCGAACAGCGCCAGACTGGTCTGCACCGAGGTGGCATCGGCCTTGATCGCATCGTAGTTGCGCGCGATGTCGCCGCAGCTTTCGTCCGGCTGCTGCGCGGGCTGGGCGTGGGCGTGCAACGCGGCGGCAAGCGCCGCAATCGGGAGCGTACAGATCAGCGTGCGGGAGCTTTTCGTCATCATTTTCCGGCTGGCAGAATTTCACAGGCGACCTAAAAGACCCCGCGCACGCCGGCATAGGCGGCGAACGGGATGCCGGGGACAAAAGTGCGCGGATCCGTCAGGTTCAGATACGGAAACGACGTCACGTCGAACAGCGTACCGTATGCGTCGTAGTGCTGATCGAACAGGTTACGCACCAGGCCGAAAAGTTCGATGTGCTCTGTCAGTTTGTACGACGAATGCAGATTCACCACCCAGTAGCCCGGCATCCTGCCCATCTGGTTTGATTGTCGCCGACCAGATACTGACTGCCGATCACGTTGAGGTCGGCGCCAAATTTCCAGGGCGGCGTGATCTGATACTCGGCCCCGAGCTTGAACCGGAAATCCGGGATGCCGGTCAAATGATCGCCGGGAGTGACGAAGATATTGCCGTTGGCATCGGCAAACGGATTGAACGGCGACGACAGCGTCAGTGAATTCCGGAACGTGGCATCGACATAGGTGAAATTGGCATAGACGTTCCATCGATCCAGTTTGTACGTCGCGCTGGCCTCGACGCCCTGGCGCAGGGTGTTTCCCGCATTCTGGAAATATTCGTGTCCGGGAATCGAACTCGCCACGTTGATGATGTCGTCGGTGTTGAGCGCATAATAGGCACCCGCGGACCACGCAAGCTGACCGGCCGCGAGGTCGAAATGTCCGCGCAGGCCCGCCTCGTAGGTATACGTGACCACCTGCTGGAGGTTCGGGTCTCCGACCAGCGCGTTGTCGATCAGGCATGGCCGAAGCGAATCGGAACAGCCCAGTTCCAGCGGCGTCGGTGCGCGATTGGCCACCGCGAAATCCCCGTAAAGCGTGATGGCGGGCGTGAGCCTGTAGGTGGCGCCTATCATCGGATTGAGATGGCTGTAATTGTGGCTGCCGTTAAGGCCGGGATTATTGCCGAGTTCGTCCATAAGTACGATCTGCGCGAAATTGAAACGCGCCCCGCCGGTGACCGAAAGCCGCGACGTAACATCGAACGTATCGGTCGTGTAAACGCCGGTGTAGAGCGTGGTTGCACCGAGGCCGACCGGCGCCACATCGCCGGAGGGCTGATCGATGAAGAGTCCCGTGCCCTGCACTGTGGGAAACTGGCTGGCATTGACCGTGCCGAGTTCGCTGGTCGCGGAATATTGAACGAGCCCGCGGTCGAGGCTCAAACCGACCACAAAATTATTGTCGTGACCGAACACCCGGTCCGACGAGGCCGCCTGCAATGAACCGCCGAAGCTGTTGGTCGTTGTCCAGGTGCGGTCAATTTCACCAAGCACGCTCGAGCCAAGCGCGCCGGTCGCCGGCACGGTCTGTCCGGTCGTCGTGATCAGGTTGGACAATGAGCCGTTGAGATTGGGAAAGCACAGCACCGCCGGGTCAGGACAGCCGGTATTCTGCGCATCCGTGCCGTTGCCGTCGACATGGGCCTGGTGGAAATTGCGAAAATAGGCGATCGACTGGAAAGTCCAGGTGTCGGTGGGCTTCCAGCTTGCGCTGGCGGTCAGAAACGCAAGCTGGTTTTCGGTCGTCTGCGGGACGGTGTAGATGCTCGCCCAGTTCTGCGCGAGCAGTTGAACCGGCGTCCCGGCCGTCGCACCGAAACTGTTGTCGGCCGCGGTAAAGGTCACATGAAATTCGGTCTGGTCGCTGCGGGCGCCGACGTCCATATAGACACGCCGCACCGCCGACGGCGAGTTTTCGCGCCATCCGGCATCGTCGAGCGCGTCGGCGGCGATGTAGCCGGACAGATTTCCGACCTGGCCGCCCGCCTGCATGGAGGCACCGATCCGTCCGTACGAACCGCCATTCACCTCCCCCTCGGCGCCGTGGAAGCTGAAGCCGTTTTTCATCTCCACCGACAGCGCGCCGCCGATGGCGTTGAGTCCGTACACCGGATTGCTCGGAACCAGCGTCATCCGGTTGATGGCATTCTCGGGAAGAAAATCCCAGTTCACGATATCGCCGAATACCTCGTTGATGCGAACGCCGTTCTGATAGACGGCAAGCCCCTGCGACGTACCGATCACCGGCGAAGCGATGAAGCCGCGATAATTCAGATCGAGCTGGAACTGGTTGCCGGTCTGGTCGCCGAGCGCCACGCCGGGCAGCGACCGCATCATCGCCTGCAGCAGGTCCGGCGCCACGGCGTGGTCGAAATCCGGAGCCGACAGGACCTGGACGTTGGAGGGAATCTTGTCGCGGTCGACCGCCCCCGGGACAGCCTGCGGAGCGGCGGTTGTCGAGGGGACTCCCGCCGGCGCGGGAGCCGCGGGTGCGCGCGCGGGTGCCGGCACCGGCGTCGTGCCAATGACGCGGATTTCCGGCAGCTTCACTGCATCGGAGTCCTGCGATGGACCGGCGCCTTGTTGCGCCGCAGCAACACCCGGCCCAAGCGCGGCGGCCATGACGGCGCCACGCAGCCACCGCCGCCACAACGCATCGACGTCCCCAACACCCGCTACGCCAGCCATGCAACGCACGCCCCGACAGCGTTGCCAAGTCTGCCACTATCGGCGCGTGCGGTCATGGAAAGTTTTTCGGAACCGGCACGCGGCGGGCGCCACCGGGCCTTCTCCATTCGTCATTGCCGGACTTGATCCGGCAATCCGTGCTGCGGCTCCGCTGCATGGACCACCGGTCAAGCCCGGTGGTGACAAGGGTTGTTTGTAGTTTGCAGCCACGCTCCTCCCCGCGGCACCACCGATGCGCGCGGGGGCATCGCCGCGTCAGGCGGTCTGCGGCCGCCCGATGCGGCGAAGCATGCCCCGTTGCGGGTCGTAGCCGATGACCGCCAGCAGAAAGAACAGCACCGTCGCGCCGGCGACAACCGCCGCCGCCAACGGTTCCAGCCTGCCGTACAGCGCAAAGCGGATCAGCTCAACGACATAGGTGAAGGGATTGACGAGAGAGACGTCATAAAGAATTTCCGAGCCGCCCTCGCGCAGCCGCCACAAAGGATAGAGAGCGGAGGAAAAAAAGAACATCGGAAACATCACGAAGTTCATCGCACCGGCGAAATTCTCGACCTGACGGATATAGACCGACAGCAGCAGCCACAGGGCAGCGAGCATCAGGCCGCCGAGAATAAGCGCCGGAAGCACGGCGAGCCACGCGATCGGCTCGAACGTCACGTCGAAGACGATCGCCACAGCCATGAACACGTAACAGGTGATAACCGACAGCGCGGTTCCGGCCGCGAGCTTGCAGGCGAGCAGCACCCATCGCGGCAGCGGCGCGGTGAGCAGCAGCCGCATCACACCCATCTCGCGGTCATAGACCATCGACAGCGAGGACTGCATACCGTGGAACAGAAGGATCATGCCAAGCAGGCCGGGCACGATGTACACCTGATACGTGACGTAAGTCTGGTATGGCGGAATGATCGAGACGCCGAACACGTTGTAGAAACCGGCGGCAAAAACCGCGAGCCACAGCAGCGGGCGAACGAGTGCGGAAAGAAGCCGCCCCCGCTGCCGGACGAACTTCGCAAGCTCCCGGGCAGTGATGGCGCGCAGCGCACGCGCCGCGTGGATCAGGCGCATCGTTGCCGCCTTATCTGTTCAGATGACACTTCGATTCCGGTTCATCATCGCCGAGTGTATCGAGGGTGTTGGTGCGGTGCAGAAATCCCTCGACAGGTGCGCTTTCGACCACCTCGTAAGGCGCGGCCAGCAGGATCGCCTGCCGCACCTGATGGTCCCACGGCCTCACGCTCAAGGCGAGGCCCTTGTCGCCGTCGAAGCTGCCATCGCCAAGAATGTAGCCGCGCTGCGCTGCAAAATCGGCGGTGCCGGTACGCAGCGCCGACTGCACGATCATCCTGACCGCCAGCCAGGCGGCCCAGTCGGCGCCCTGCATGTGCCGGCCACCGGATTTTTTCTCGAACCGCGTATTCACCTGCGGCGCGCCGTTATGGTCCCAGGTCCAGTGCCACGCTACCGGCTCAAGATCCACGCCGCCGACAACCGGACGGGGCCTCGCGAGATGGTAGGGAACCGTGCGGGCAAAATCGAAAGCCTCGTCCGCAACAAAGGCGACGTCGAAATCGCGGCCGATGGCGCTGAGCAGCGCCGGGTCGTTCTGTTCCCGCTCGCGCGGATCGGTGCCCGGCTTGACTTTCAGGGCCGCAACGACCCGGGCGCCGAATTTCTGCGCCGAATGGGTGAACGACGCGGCCGACACCGCATCGGCTTTGGAGGGCCCTTCCAGAATCATCAGGTCGCGCCATTTGCGCGATACGATGAACTGCGCGAGGGCGTCCATGAGCTGAGCGCGGCTCGGGAAGACATGAACGAATTCCGCCGCGCAAACGTCGCGGCGAAGCGCGTCGTCCGGTTCGGTGACATTGAAAATCAGCAGATCGCGTCCGTGGACCGCCGCGGCGAGCGGCGCGTAGGCCGAAGCCGGCGCGTCGAGCAGAAAAAACCGCACGCCCTGACCTGCCGCGGCGATAACGGCCGGCGCGACCTCCTCCGGCGACTTTACAGTGATGCGCTCGATGGTGAAATCAACCAGCAGCACGCGCGAAAGCGCGGTCGCATCGGCAACGGCAACCTCGGCCCCGGCGAACGGCCGCTCGTTGCTTTTGAGGACCACGCGGCCGTAGGCGCGGACCGGTTCGTAACGGGGATCGCCCGCGACTTCGACAAAGCCGATTTTCACCTGCTGGCGAGCGGGCGGTGCGGCGTCCTGCGCCGAGGCCGCCGTCAGCGCACAGGCGAGAAAGACCAGCACCCACGTCCGGCGTGCGGTCCTAATCATCAACCGCAATTCCATAAGGAATGCGGCCGACCGGCACCGATACTTTCGCCTTGCGGCTCTTCGTGTCGATGATGGTGATATCGTCGCCGAAACCGTTCGCGACGTAGAGCGTCTTCTCGTCGCGCGACAGTGTGAGGCCCCACGCCCGCTTGCCGACCAGAATGTAGCCCAGCACCTTGCGCGCCGGCACGTCGACCACCGCGACATGCGCCGCGTGCCCGAGCGTCACGTAAGCGAACCTGCCGTCGCGGGTCATCGTCAGACCCACCGGCGTTACGTCGGACTTGCGCATTCCGGGCGGCAGGAAGGAAATGCTGCCGGTCACCACAAAGCGGCCGCGGTCGATGATGTCCACTTCGCCGGAGAGCTCCGCCGTCACCCACAATTCCTTGCCGTCCGGCGTCGCCGCGAGCCGGCGCGGCCGCGAACCGACAACCACGTCGCGCGTGACCGCGGCGCTGTCGGCATCGATCGCGTGCACGAGGTCGCCGGTCTCGGTGGTGACGTAGACGGTGTTGCCGTCATCGCTGACCAGCACGCCCTCCGGCTCGGCCCCGGTCGGCACCTCCCTGACGATGACGTCACGATCCATGTCGATGATCGAGAGCGACGAGCCCTCTTCGGCCGAAACATAAATGCGGCGTCGCTTCCCGTCGATGCCGAACGCCTCGGGACTGGGCCCGGTCTTGAGCGAGCCCACCTTCGCAAGCTTCGCCACGTCGAGAATGTCGATCACGTCGTCGTCGCCGCAGGCGACGTAGAGCAGGCTGTGATCGGCACTGAAATGCAGATCGCGTGGCCTTCGCGATACCCGGATGTCCTTCACGACCTGATAAGTCTTCGGATCGATGACAACGATGTTATTGGTCTTCTCGTTGCTGACGAAGATCAAACCGGTTTCCTTTGCCACAGCCGGCGCGCACGCCAGCACGGCAAGAACCGCGGCCGTGAATTTAAGCATTGCATCGCCTTCGCTGCATCGCCCAAACTAAGTCCTGACAGGGGGCGCAGGCAAGGCACGCGCCGGGGAACGGATGGAAACGCACCGGCAGCCGCCTGCGCTTGTTCTCGACAGCGTGGCCAAAAGCTACGGCGCGATCCGCGCGCTGGACGGCGTCAGCCTCACCGCGTCGGCCGGCGAATTCGTAACGCTGCTCGGGCCCAACGGCGCCGGCAAAACCACGCTGTTCGGCCTCCTCTGCGGCCTGTTCGCACCCGATTCCGGCCGCATCGAGATTATGGGCCACGACATGCGCCGGCATCCGGTGCCGGCTCTGGCGCAGCTCGGCATCGTGTTTCAGCAGCCCACCCTCGACCTCGAACTTACAGTCACCGGCAATCTGCTGTTTCACGCCGGACTGCACGGCATTCCCCGCGCCGTCGCGAAGCAGCGCATCGCCGCGCAACTGGAACGGCTCGGACTCGCCGACCGGGCGCATGACAAAGCGGCGCAGCTAAGCGGCGGCAACCGCCGCCGCGTCGAGCTTGCGCGCGCGCTTTTGCACGAACCGCGCGTTTTGCTGATGGACGAGCCGACAGTGGGCCTCGATCCGGCGAGCCGCAGCGATCTCGTGGCGCTGATGCTGAAACTTCGCGCCGAGCGCGAGGTCGCGGTGCTGTGGGCGACGCACCTGTGCGACGAGGTGACTGACGCGGACCGCGTCATCGTGCTGCATCGGGGCACGGTGCTCGCCGACACCGCCCCGGCGCAGCTTGTCGCGAAAGCCGGCGCGGCAACAATCGAGCAGGCCTTTCTGCTCATGACCGGGTCGCCTGCGGCCGCCGGTATCGAACAAAACCCGCGAGCTTCATAACACGCCAAGGAACCCCAATTACCGCCTGGGGTATTGCGTGAAGATATAATCTTTGGAAGCCGCCACGGTGTGGCATGCGAACCCGCAGTTGGGCTCGGTTCCCTCCGGCGGAATCGTGACCGCGAACGATACAATACACGGCGAGGCGCTGACAATTTGGTGACAACGGGCTGAACACCGGATTGACCGCTTCGGGTCATTCCTCACCCGTTCAGGCAGAACGGGTCCGCGATTCCCGGAAAGTGATCGAAAAGCGCTTTCGGGCCACATGTCGCGATGCAACGGGGCGCGACGTCAGAAAGCAGAACGCCTCGGTAAGACCGGACGCCACAACACACCGATCAGGGCGACAGTGCCGAGCTTTAAGTTTAGGCATTGCTAAATTAGTACACTCTAATATATATCTTGCTAATATATATCTTGGCGATTGAACAGGGAAGTTGACCTTGCGGATCCACGACGCGAAGGAGCTGGCGGCGAAGGCGGCGGAGGCGACGCGCCTTCTTGCGGCACTCGCCAACGTGAACCGGCTTGCGATCCTGTGCCAGCTGGTCGAGGGTGAGCGACCGGTCGGCGCGCTGGTTGAAGCCGTCGGTCTCAGCCAGTCCGCTCTCTCCCAGCATCTCGCCAAACTTCGCGGCGCCGGCATCGTGGCTACCCGGCGGAACGCCCAGACCGTTTACTACCGGCTTGCCAGCAAGGCCGCCGGCAGCGTGATGACAACGCTGGCCGAGATCTATTGCCGACGCCCCCGCGGAAGGCTTCAAACAAGCAGGAGAAGGTCAGATGCAGATCAAAACCATCGATCCGATTTCGCTGAAGAAACGCCTGGACGAAGGCAGCGCCATCCTCGTTGATATACGCGAACCGCATGAACACGCCCGCGAACACATCGCAGGCGCGCGGCTTGTGCCGCTGTCACGGTTTCAAGCTGAAGATTTCGGCGACGTCCACGATAAGACGGCCGTTTTCCACTGCCTCAGCGGCGGGCGGACCAGCTCCAATGCGGGACTTCTCACCTCGAGGGGCTTCCGCGACGTTTATCACTTGAGCGGTGGCATCAAGGCCTGGAAGGCGGCGGGGCTGCCCACGCAATCCAGACACGATACGGCCGGCGAGGGTAAGCGCAAGCGCTTCGGGTGGCTGTTCTAAGGCGGGCGCGCCGGGGCATTGGAGGCATTTTGCCGTCTGGCCGCCACACTCTGGCGGCTGACCGCCGGGTGCCTATCTGTAATGTCGCAGCTGTTGGCTCTGCTGCGCCGTTCACTGATACGTGCGCCAGCCCGTCAGTTTGGCAATGCAGAAAATGAGAACGACAATGGCAGCATCTTTGACCATTCCGTGTCCGCACTGTCATACGCTCAACCGCCTGCCGGCTGAGCGGCGCAATCAGGGCGCCAAATGCGGCCACTGCCATCAGCAGCTTTTTCCGGGGCAACCGATTAATCTCGACGCTGCCCATTTTGACCGCCACGCTGGCGCTGCCGATTTGCCGCTGCTGGTGGACTTTTGGGCAACGTGGTGCGGCCCGTGCCGCGCGATGGCGCCGGTGTTTGAGGCCGCGGCGAAGGAATTCGAGCCCCGCTTGCGCTTTGGCAAGGTCGATACTGACGCTGAGCGTAGCCTTGCAGCGCGCTATCACATTCAGGCGATACCGACCATGATCCTCGTCCGCGGCGGACGGGAATTGGCGCGCCACAGCGGCGCTATGCCCGCGGGACCACTCCGCGGCTGGATCGAACGGAATCTCAGCGCGTAAGGGTCGGCAGCAAGTCATGACCCCTATTTTTCAATTTGAAAATCGAAAGCAAAAGCCGACGGGTCACCCTGATCTGCGTCAATTCACGGCGCAAATTCCTGTCGACGGGTCAACACCAACTGGCGTCATCAGAACGAGGCTCGCGGAAAAGTTCTTGAATGTTGGCTTCGATCAAGCGGAAACCGACATTCCCGTAAAGCTTCTGACGCCCGTCGTTTAGCACGAGGCTCGGACTGCCCTCGATCCGCATCCTGTCGGCATCCTGATAGTCGGCAGCCAGGCTCGCGAAGGCGACGCCGCTGTGAATGAGTTTCTCAATAGCAGCAATGTCGGCCCCCAGGCCCTCGGCAATCTCGCATTGAACATCCCGGCGGGAAATATCCCGGCAATCCCGAAAAAACGCGCTGCGGAACGCCCACATGACTCGATCGAAAATCTTCGAATTCAGGCTCGCATTGCTGGACTGCTTTCAAGAACAGGTGAGGACTGCCCGAACTCGGAGGTCGGGTTTTCAGCCAAATATCACGGTGAACATG
This sequence comes from uncultured Alphaproteobacteria bacterium, assembly GCA_963766925.1. GTDB lineage: Bacteria > Pseudomonadota > Alphaproteobacteria > Rhizobiales > Xanthobacteraceae > BOG-931. The sequence continues at coordinate 60,758 of CAVYCI010000030.1, read as the reverse complement.
AATGTGCGGAAACTTCTCCGCCACGTGCCGCAGGTGCAGGTTGAATCCTTCGTAGCCGCCTTTTTCCTTCCAGCCGGACGCGATCTTTTCCGCCGTATTGCCAAACACCGAGCAAAACCGGTGTCTTATACGCACCGAATCGCCGAATTTTTCGTCGACTGCATCCATGCGGGCCTGGGAGACGTACGCCCACACGCAAAGGACATCAGAAAAACAGGCTACTTCGATCACTTTCATGTCTGAACCGACCTCCCGACGAGACGTACCTCTAACCGGGCACGTTCGAAGCCCATTGATTTGCGTCAACGTTCAAGAACATGTGAGATTTTTGTGACTTCTTGTGAAGATATCGCCGCCCGCCTGCCGGCGCTGTCTGGAGGCCCCTCGCGGGCGGCTGCCTCCTGTGCCGTTGCGGACGATGCTGCTTTTTGCGCCCGATATTGACGTCCGTCTGGATGACATCCCGCCAAGGCCGCCGGTAGAATCGGCGGGTGCCGTCAAATCAGGCGAAACACCGGAAAATGCGAGACAATTTTCCTGCGGCGATGCAGCACTTTGTTGCTCATCGCATCAGGTCCGTCGGGTTGCGGACTTACCCGGGTCATCGAGATGCCATACAGCCTGCGTAGGGTCGGTTTCGGGGAGAGGGCTTGCCGCAGGAGGCACACATGGCACTGCACACCGGTACGACGGCGCGCAAACGCCTGCTCACCTACGACAGAAACGTCTGTCCGCAATGCAGCGGATGGCTGCTCGCACCCGACTGGTCGGAATATCTCAATACACGGTGCGTGCGGCACAACTGGTCGTGCGACGCCTGCGGCTACGGCTTCGAGACCACCGTGTTTTTTGCTGCGCCCGAACCGGCCGTCGCCTGACAGCAGCGGGAACGGGCAGGAAAGATCAACCGCGCGGCGGATAAGGGTGCCGCCGCCCGTTGAAATCTTCGACGACGCTGCCGTCCTTGTTCAGATAGTTCGGACCCACCGGCGATTTGCCGTGGCCTCCGGGAATGTCCAGCACATAGCCCGGCTGGCACACGCCCGAATAACGGCCGCGCAGCGCGCGCATCAGATCTTGCCCTTCGGCGATGGTGGTGCGCATGTGCGCGGTGCCCGGCGCAAGATCGGCGTGGTGGAGGTAATACGGCCTGATGCGCGCCTCGACCAGTCTGCACATCAGCGCGCCGAGCGTTTCGACATCATCGTTGACGCCGCGCAGCAGGACCGATTGCGACAGCATCGGAATGCCGGCATCGATCAGCCGGGCACACGCGTCCTGCGCCGCAGCCGTCAGCTCACGCGGATGATTGATGTGCAGAACGACGAAGGTCGCTTTGCCGCGTGCCCGCAGCCCGCGAACCATCGCGGCGTTGATGCGGCCCGGATCGACCACCGGCACACGGGTGTGCACGCGAACGACTTTCACGTGGTCGATGGCGGCCAGCGCCGCGACCGCTTCCATGATCCGGCGCGCGGAGAGCACCAGCGGATCGCCGCCGCTCAGGATGACTTCCCAGATGCGCGGATCGGCGCGGATGTAATCGAGCGCCGCTGAAAGCGCCGCGGGTGACAGCCCTCCCCGCCCCGGCCCAATCATTTCCCGCCGGAAGCAGAACCGGCAATAGACCGCGCAGGCGTTTACGATTTTCAGCAGCACGCGATCCGGATAGCGATGCACGACGCCCTCGACGGCGGTGAATGCGTCGTCGCCGATTGGATCCCCGCGTTCTCCCGCACCCCCGTCAAGCTCGCGCGCATCGGGCACGAACTGCCGTGCGATCGGATCGTGCGGATCGTTGCGGTCAATCAGCTCCGCCATCGCCGGCGTGATCGCGACCGCGTAGCGCCCGGCGACTTTGGCAAGTTCGTCGATCTGATCCTCGCGGACCAGCCCGGCGCCGCAAAGCGCCTCGACACTGCGCAAAGGCGGCGCTTCTTTCATCGTGACTTTCTTCGGGGCTCTCACCGGGACTTTCATGGCATGGGATTCCACAACACCTGTTCGATCCGCGACGCGCCGGTCGCCAGCATGACCAGACGATCGAGGCCGAGTGCGATGCCGCTCGCTTCCGGCATCTGCGCGAGCGCCGCGAGAAAGTCCTCATCGAGCGGATAGCGCTCGCCATAAAGTCTTTGCTTCTCCGCCATCTCGCGCTCGAGCCGGCTGCGCTGCTCGGCGGCATCGGTCAGTTCTCCGAAGCCGTTGGCAAGTTCGACTCCGCAGGCATAGAGCTCGAACCGCTCCGCCACGCGACGGTCGGCGGCCGGCCGCGCCAATGCCGCCTGTCCGGCCGGGTATCGATCCAGAATGGTCGGTCGGCCAATGCCGAGCCGGCCCTCGATTTTTTCGACCAGCACGCGGCTGAAAATATCGCCCCAGCCGTCGTCGGTGGCGATGTGAATCCCGGCCCTCTTTGCGGCGCGCGCAAAGCCGTCACGATCCGGCTCGCCTTCAGGCAGCGTCGCCAGCAGATCCATGCCGGCGAACTGCGTGAACGCTTCGGCAACTGTGAGACGTTCCGGCGCGGCGAACGGGTCGGCCGTCCGGCCGCGAAATGTGAGCTGTTTCGTGCCGGCCGCCTCTGCCGCCAGGGCGAGGATCGCGGCGCAGTCTTTCATCAGCGTCTCGTAAGGCTCGCCGGCGCGATACCACTCGATCAGGGTGAATTCGGGATGGTGCAGCGCGCCGCGCTCCCGGTTGCGAAACACCTTGGCAAATTCGACGATCCGTCGTTCGCCCGCTGCCAGCAGCTTTTTGCACGCGAATTCCGGCGAAGTACGGAGATAAAGCTGCACCGGGTCGCCGGACGGCGCTGCCAGCGTGGTCGCAAAGGCGTGCAGATGGGTCTCGTTGCCGGGCGAAGCCTGCAAAACGCCGGTTTCGACCTCCATAAAGCCGCTGGCGGCAAACCAGCCCCGCAACGCCGCCACAATCCGGCTCCGCGCCGCCAGAAACGGCCGGCGGTCTGCATGAACGGAGGGCGCCCAGAAGGGCGAGACGGCGGGCGGATTTTCGGGCATATCCCTGTACGGCGCGTGTTGCGGAAATATGTGGCGGTCGGGCGCAGGATCGCTATGTTGCGCCGTTATTGCGTAACCACAACCGTTGAGGAAGCCGTGAAAGTCATCGCCAGCTCGCTGCGCAAAGGCAATATCGTGGAGGTCGACGGCAAGCTCGGCGTCATCGTTACCACCGAGAACATCCATCCCGGCAAGGGAACGCCGGTCACCCAGATGGACGTCCGGCGGATCGCCGACGGCGTGAAGCTGTCGCTGCGCTTCAAGACCACGGAACAGGTCGAACGCGCCTTCGTCGAAGACCGTAAGTATCAGTACATGTATCAGGACGCCGACGGCTTCCATTTCATGAACATGGAAACCTACGACCAGGTCGCGGTTTCGGAAGAAATCGTCGGCGACCAGGCCGCGTATCTCCAGCCGGAAATGGAAGTCAACATCAGCACGCACGAAGGCGTCCCGGTCGCGATCGAACTGCCGCCGCGCGCCGTGCTTGAAGTCGTGGAAACCGAGCCCACCATCAAGAGCCAGACCGCGGCCTCGTCCTACAAACCCGCGCTGCTCTCCAACGGCGTCCGCACGATGGTGCCGCCGTTCGTCACCACCGGCACCAAAATCGTGGTGATGACTGCCGACGGCAGCTACGTCGAGCGGGCGAAGTAACGGGTCCGGCAGTCGCCGCTCAGAAAAAAGCCAGCGTGCGGATTTCGATGCTTTCCCGCGGCCGTGCATTCGGCGGCGAGGTCGGATCCTCGAACGCGGTGTGTCCGGTCCAGCGGGCGCGGCCGTCTTTGAGTGAGTCGTACACCTTGAACACGATCGCCTCTTCGCGCCGCATGCGCGGAAACCAGAACCATTTGTGGTCCGGGTTGTAAGTGATGGCGTAGGTCTGTCCCACGCGATTGGGATAGCGGCGTTCCGAGATCACCAGATCGGCCTCCGCGATGGTGCGGGCGTCGCACACCGCGAGCGGAAAACTTTCGACCGGATGGCGGATCGGTCGCCAAACCTGCACGATCGCAAAGCGCCGGCGCAGCAGTTCATCAGCTTCGTCCGGCAAAAGATCGCGCACGCGCTGCGGGCCGGACCATTCAGTGTAGTCGTTATGCACGCGCGGCACGACTTCGCGAATCTTGAGCGCTTCGCGCACCGCATCGTCCCCCGTTCGCAGCGTATGATCAAAAATCACGACCCGCGATGCGCCGGTTTCGGCCTTCACCAGCGCTTCCATTTCCGCGTAATAGACGCTGCGCACCTCTGCCTCGTTGAAGAAATCGGCGACTTTGGTGTCGTGGCGCACGAAGCGGTATCCCTCGCGCTCCAGTTCGAAGTCGTTGGGCGCAAGACGCCCGTTGCGGATCACGACCTGATGCGGATCGACCGTTCCGCCACGTTTGTCGGGAGCGCCGCCGCCGCTCGCTTCGGTGAAAATTTTCACGCCGTTGTTGACGAGATAATTGAGCGTCGCGCTGACTTGCGGTATCGCCTCGGGCGCAGCGGCCCGTTCCAGGACCTGATCCATTGCCGACTCCATTGCGGTGTCCGCTCTTTTGCAGGAAAGTCCCGCAATCGAGGGGCCGTCCACGCAAGATAAACCGGGCAGCTAAGGCGGGTAAGGGGCCCGCTCCGGCCCGGGCTTCAATGCCGCCATGCACGCGGGGCACCCGTCCGGGCGCCCGGGCAAACTGAATGCCCATTCATCGCAGGAGTATTGTTGCTGTCGAAGCGCGTCGATGGAGAAGGTTTTAGGCGTTTTTTCCGCCATAACGTAACGGCACTGCTTGGCAAGACGTGCGTTGATATCGATAGTGCGTACCACGTTGAGGATACAACACCCGTGACCTTTCGGGCCAATGCCGAAAATCCCGAGCGCGGCCGCAAACATTCGCTGCTGTCCGGCAACGCCGCACCGTCCGGTGCGGATCGACGCGGACCGCCCGCACCGCTTGCCGCGATCGCACTCGCCGCCGTCGTGACAGGACTTTGGGCCGGCACCGCGCTTGGCGAAAGCTGCAGGCCGAGCCGGCCGAGGCCGCCGATCGTTCTCAAGGATATGGGGCCCTGCGGGTTCGACCTCCAGGCGATGAGCTTTCGCGGCGAGCCGGCCGAGCAGGCCCGGTGCCTGATGCGCGGCATGGATTCCTCCAGAAATCTCGCGCCGGCGATGGAGAGCCTGCCCGCACCGCTCGCGACCCGGGTCGGACAGGAGAGCGGGCTGCCCTCGCGCGAAATTCTCAGTGGCTATCTGTCGAAGCAGGATCTCGAATGGGATTTTGCCGCCTATCTCTGGCAACCGCTGGCGCGGGCGCGCGACAACGACCCGGCCGCGCCGATGGCGCGTTATTTCGTGATTTACGACACCAGCGGGCCGAGCTTCGGACGCCGCGATTTTCCGGCGGACATCGACGTCAGTCCGAAGATCAACAATCTCGCGAACTTCCAGTGTCAGGACGGCTGGGGCAAGGCGCACGTCGTCATCAGCCGCACCGGCGGCGTTTTGCTGGATCATGAGTTCGCAATTCCATGGCGCGAGACCAAGTTCGAGCGCGCGGTGAACTTCGCGGGCGCGCTCAAGGGACTGTTCATTCATATCGAGATGATCCAGCCGCGCCGCAGCGCCGGCCGCAGCCGGCATAATGACGCGCAGACTCCGAACCCCAGCTTCACCAGCGCCCAGTACGACCGGCTCGCCCTGATTTACATCGCAGCCAGCGTGCGCGCCGGACACTGGCTGGTCCCGGCGTTCCATGCCGCGCTCGACGCCAACATCCGTGACGGTCACGACGACCCGTTGAACTTCAACGTCGAAAGCTTTGCAGCAAGCATCGACCGGATGATGGTGGCGGTGACCAAACCCGCCGAGCAGCCCCCCGTAGCGACGTCCGGGCCCGCCACCCCTGTCGCCGCCGCACCGGCGCCGGCGCCGCAGGATTTGAAAAAGGATATGGCCGGCGTTTCGGCGGGCGCCGCTTCCGCGCCGGCGCAGGCAGACACGCCGATGGCCCCGTCGCCCGCGGCGGCGATCTCATCGGCCGAGCCTGTCCACGCAACCGAGGCGGACCCCGATCCTCACGCATCCGCGACCTCGCAGGCCGATCCCGCGCACGCAGACGGCACGGCGCCCAGCCCCGTCGCAGCCATCATTCCCGCCGCCGCGGAACAGGGTGCCGCTGTCCCGGCCGTCCCGGCCGAACCCGCAAGCCCTGCGGACGCCGTCCCCGACCGGCCAATTTCCGCGGCCACATCAGGCCGCCCGGCGAACGAAGCCGCCATAGACACCGTTCCGGCGACTCCGGAACCGGCGAACACCGCCGGCGCGGTCGCCGCACCCCCTTCGTCAACCGTCACCGCAACCGGACCGGAGACGAACCCGCTCCCGGCGCCGGGCACCCTTGTCAAAACGGAAACGCCGGAGCAACGATCCGACGGGGACCTGCAAAGCAATCCCGGCACCGACAGCGCGCGCTAATCCGGTCCCGGCGCCCAGGCCCGAGGCCGACGTGAAATCCAGCAGGACGAGCGCTTCCCCGTCAGCGCCGGGCATGACCCGGCGATCGTCGTTGATAACCGCGGGCGCGCTTGCCGGACTGGTGTTGTCCCCATTGATGTCCCGCGCGGCGCGCGCGCAAGGTGAATACCCGGGCTTCGAGCGGTGGGTCGGAGCGTTTCGCGCCAAAGCGCTGGCACGGGGCATCACGGAAGAGACCTACGCCCGCGTTATGGTCGGGCTCACACCCGACATGAACGTGCTGACGGCAATCCGCAATCAGGCGGAGTTCAACCAGCAGCTCTGGCAGTATCTCAACCGCGCATGCTCGGAATGGAAAATCACCGCGGGGCGGGAGAAGGCCCGACAATACGCCCCGCTGCTCGCGCGCATCGAGAAGGACTTCGGCGTCGAGCCTGCCTTCATGCTCGGGGTCTGGGGCATCGAGTTGGCATTCAGCGATCCGGTCGTCGAGAAGAACCATATGCGCCCGGTCATTCCATCGCTCGCGGCGCTCGCGTTCGCAGAACCGCGCCGTCGCCGCTATTGGGAACAGGAACTGATCAATGCGCTCCAGATCGTGCAGCGCGGCTGGAGCACGCCCGCCGAGATGGTCGGCTCATGGGCCGGCGCGATGGGCGCGACCCAATGGATGCCGGAGGTGTGGCTGCACGTCGGCATCGACTATGACGGCGACGGCAGAATCTCGCCGTTCGGCCCGCCCGACGACGCGCTCGGCGCCACCGCGCGCTATTTCGTGGAGCGCGGCGGCTACCAGCGCGGCGAGCATTGGGGCTACGAAGTGCGCGCGCCGGGGAAAGCCGCAGGCGGCTCGCGGAGCTATGCCGAGTGGGAAAAGCGCGGGGTGACACGCGCCGACGGGCAGGCCTTTTCGCAACCGGCAGTACACGCCCGCCTGTGGGTGCCGGTGCCGGGCGGCCCCGCGTTCCTGCTGGGCAGGAATTTCTACGCCGCGAAGAGCTATAACCCATCGATGAACTACGCCCTCGCCCTGGTGCATCTTGGCGACCTCTGCGCTGGCGGCGCGCCCTTTGTGCAAAAATTTCCCGGCAGCGAACCGGCGCCGACGCAGGACGAAATCGTGGAAATTCAGACGAGGCTCACCGCGCTCGGCTACGACACCGGCGGCGCCGACGGCCGCATCGGCAACAGCACCACGCTCGCGGTGCGCGACTTCCAGCGCAAGGTTGGCATCGCACCGGCAGACGGCTATCCGGGCGTCAGGCTGCTTGACCGCTTGCGTCGAGGCTCATGATCCGGTTCGATCCCGCTACAACACAAAAAAACCCCGAGGAATGCCGCAGATGACCCCACCCCCGCCCACGAGCGCGCACGCTTTGGCCGAAACGGCCGCCGACAGCACGATCGCCGCGCTCGAACGTCCCGCGCCCGCCGGCGTCAACGCACCCGGTTTCGGCAGCGACGTGGTGGCCGATGCGCTGCGCGCACTCGACATTCCGTATATCGCGTTGACTCCCGGAGCGAGCTATCGGGGCCTGCACGACAGCATCGTGAATTACCTCGGGAACACGACGCCGCAGATGCTGCTGTGCGTACATGAGGAAGCCGCAGTCGCGATCGCGCACGGCTACGCGAAGGTTACCGGCAGGGCGATGGTCGCGGCCGTTCACTCCAACGTCGGGCTGCAGCACGCCACCATGGCGATGTTCAACGCCTGGTGCGACCGCATGCCGGTTCTCGTTCTCGGCGCGACCGGCCCGGTCGACGCCGCCAAACGCCGTCCGTGGATCGACTGGATCCACACCGCCCGCGATCAGGGCGCGCTGGTGCGCGGCTACACCAAATGGGACGACCAGCCGGCGTCGCCAGGCGCAGCGCGCGAGGCGCTGCTGCGCGGCACCTGGATCGCCAACACCGCGCCGATGGGCCCGGTTTACATCAACCTCGACGCCGAAATGCAGGAGGCGAAACTCGCCGAGCCGCTGCCGCCGGTCGATGCCACGCGTTATATGCCGCCGGTCGCAACCGCCGCACCCGCCGACCTGGTCCAGAAAGCGGCGGCAATGCTGAAATCGGCCAGACAGGTGGTGATTCTCGCCGGCCGCGCGTCGCGCAGCGTCGAAGCCTGGAACGCCCGCGTGGCGCTCGCGGAAGCCGTTAACGCGACCGTCGTCACCGATCTCAAAATCGGCGCGAGCTTTCCGACCGACCATCCGCTGCATGCCGGCGCGCCCCGCGACGTCACGCCCGACAGCGTTCCCGCGATCCGCGATGCCGACGTGATCCTGAGCCTCGACTGGGTGGATCTCGCGGGCGCGCTGCGCTCGCTCGGCCCCTCGCCGGCCGCAAAAATCATCCAGGTGTCGCTCGACTACCGCATCCACAACGGCTGGAGCATGGACTATCAGGCCCTGCCCCCGGTCGATCTTCTGCTCTCCGCCGATCCCGATCTGGTCGTGCCAGAACTGGTCAGGGAAATCGGCAGCGCACGGCCCCGCAGCGTGTCCGGCAAGCGCCCCGGGCCGTCGGACCAGGAGCCTGCCGGCTTCGACAACGAGCACATCGCGCGGGCGTTGCGCGAAGTGCTCGGCGAACGGCCGACCACGCTGACGCACCTGCCGATCTCCTGGGAAGAACGGTGGTGGACGTTCAGCCACCCGCTCGACTATCTCGGCTCGGACGGCGGCGGCGGCATCGGCGGCGGCCCCGGCATCTCGGTCGGCGCGGCGCTTGCGCTGAAAAATTCCGGCCGGCTGGCGGTCGCGATCTGCGGCGACGGCGATTATCTGATGGGCATCACCGCGATCTGGACCGCGGTGCACTACAAGATCCCGTTGCTGTTCGTGATCTCCAACAACCGTTCTTTTTATAACGACGAGCTTCACCAGGAACGCATGGCCCGCATGCGCGCAAGGCCCGTCGAGAATAAATGGATCGGCCAGCGCATGTCCGATCCGGAAATCGATCTCGCTGCAATGGCGCGCGCCCAGGGCGCGCGGGCTTTGGGCCGATCAACAAACCGGGCGATCTCGCGCCTGCGTTGCAACAGGCCATCGCTGCCGTCGATGCCGGCGGTGTCGCGGTGGTCGATGTTCGTATCGAACCCGGTTATACAGCCAACATGACCGCGGCGATGACCCGTGCCAAAAATTGAAATGAGGAGACGCCCATGAATACCGCAGTTCCGCTGAAATCCGTCAAAGCCGAGCCGCTCCGCCTGCCCGAACACCGCGATGCGTTCTACGGCGGCGAATGGCAGACGGTGAAATCCGGCCGCTATGTGGATTCGATCAATCCCGGCACCGCCGAGTCGCTCGGGCCGGTGGCCGATTGCGGCGCAGCCGACATCGACGCCGCGGTCGGGGCCGCGAAGAAAGCGTTCGACGGCTGGCGCAACACACCTCCGCTCGAGCGGGCGAGGCTCCTCAAGCGCGTCGCCAACGTGCTGCGCGAAAACGCCGAAGAACTCGCCATGATCGACGCGGCCGACTGCGGCAATCCGGTCCACGAAATGGTCATGGACGCCACCGTCGCTGCCGCCCAGATCGATTTCTATGCCGGCCTCGTCACCGAAATGAAGGGCGCGTCGATCCCGATGGGACCGGGCGTAGTCAACTTCTCGGTGCGCGAACCGCGCGGCGTCGTCGGCCGCATCATTCCGTTCAATCACCCGTTCATGTTCTGCGCCGGCAAAGCGGGCGCGCCGATCGCCGCGGGCAATACCGTGGTGATGAAGCCGCCGGAGCAGGCGCCGCTGTCGTCGCTGCGGCTGGCCGAACTGATCGGCGGTATCCTGCCGCCCGGCGTGTTCAACGTCGTCCCCGGCGGCCGTGAAGCCGGCGCCGCACTGACGACGCATCCCGACGTCGCCATGATCGCGCTGATCGGCTCGGTGCCGACCGGCCGCGCGGTGATGAAGGCCGCAGCCGACTCCCTCAAGCCGGTGATGCTCGAGCTGGGCGGCAAGAACGCGCTGATCGCGTTCCCGGACGCCGATCCCGACGATGTCGCCGGCGGTGTGGTCGGGGGCATGAACTTCACGTGGTGCGGGCAGTCCTGCGGCTCGACCAGCCGGGCCTTCGTCCACGAGAAGATCTACGACGCCGTGCTGGAACGCGTGAAAACCAGGATCGCGCATTTCAAGCCGGGCATCGCCACCGACCGCGCGACCACGATGGGATCGATCATCTCGAAGACGCAGTACGATCGCATCCTCGGCTTCATCGAGTCAGGCAAACAGGAAGGCGCGCGGCTGTTTCACGGCGGCGGCCGGCCGTCCGATCCGGCGCTCGCGAAGGGCTTTTTCATCGAGCCTACCGTGTTCGCCGACGTGCAGCCGGAAATGCGCATCGCGCGGGAAGAAATCTTCGGCCCGGTGCTCTCGATCTTCAAATGGAGCGATGAGGCCAAAATGCTGCAGCAGGTCAACTCGGTCGAGTACGGCCTTACCGCATCGATCTGGACCAACGATCTGTCCGCCGCCCACCGCACGGCTTCCGCAGTGCAGGCCGGCTTCGTCTGGATCAACGAAGTCTCCAAACATTTCCTCGGCGCACCGTTCGGCGGCTACAAACAGTCCGGTCTCGGCCGCGAGGAATGCATGGAAGAGCTGCTGGCCTATACGCAGGAAAAGAACATCCACGTGAAGTTCAAGCTGGCCAAGGCTTAATCGGGCCATAATGAAATCGCCGGCGGCGTTGCAGGCCGCCGGCGAAGGCGTCGCTTTGGGGCATGTTCTCCCTGACGCACCGCTGAATCTACGCAACGACCTCGATGACACCCATCATGCCTTTGTCTTCGTGATCGACCGCGTGGCAATGGTAGACAAACCGGCCGACGATCACGGGATCGGTAAACGGGATGACCACCTTCAGTACGGCCGGACCCTGGTCTGTTGCTGGCGGCACCGAAAAAGTATCGCGTAAACTGTCGTCTTTCCACGGAACGCCGCCCACTTCCGTGACCAGGAATGGCGTCTGGTGGATGTGGAAGCTGTGATATTGCTGATCGGTATTGACGACCGTCCACTCCTCGGTTTCTCCGAGCCTGACTGTCTGGTCGGTGCGGTTCTCGTCGATGACGCGTCCATCAATCATAAACACCTTGCGATCGGCAGTTCGTGAATAGACCAGCGTGCGGCGCCGCGCGATCGATGCAGCACGGACATCGGCGATCCATTGCGGTCCGGCGACCCGCTGGCGCAGGATTTCGTCTTCAAGCGCCGGCGCTTCGGGGACGGGCCGGTGGACGTGATGACCGCCAATTGCAGTACCGGTTCCGGCGGTCGCCAGGCCTCGTTCTGAAACGAGATGGTTTGCATCGGGTATTCGCCGGGCGGCGGCCCGATGGCAATGGCGTCGATCCGCTCGCCTGGTCCGATGAAGAACTCGGTCATCCTGCGCGGTTGTGACAACGCATGCCCGTCTGTTGCCACGACATAAAGCGGCATGCCCTCGACGCGGAATTGGTAGAACTCCGATGCTCCGATGTGGGCGATACGCCAGAACTGCATCTCGCCGGGGCGCATTGCCACGGCAGGATTGATCTGGCCGTTGATCGAAACGATCTCCGTGTCGTCCGCCAGCTTGACGTGTTTGATCAGAAAGAAGCGTTCCGGCAACCCGCGAAGCAGCGGGAAAAGTTCCTCAATGCCGTCGACCACCAGTGCGCCCGACAGACCCCCGAGGATCTGTTCGTTGACGAAGCCGTGCGCGTGCGGATGGTACCAGAACAGGCCTGGACCCTGCCGGCCGAACGCCGGGATGCGCACCTCGTATTGAAAGGTTTCGCCGGGGTGAACGTGGATGAAAACGTTGTCGCTGTTGCCCTGCGGCGACACGCTCATGCCGTGAAAGTGCAGGTTCGACGGCCTGTCCGCCAGATTGTTGCGGAATGTGATCCGCAAGGTATCGCCGACACGCGTCCGCAGCGTCGGCGGCACATAGGCGCCGTTGTAAAGCAGTCCGGAGACAGTACGGTCGCCGAGCCGCACCGGACCGGACGCAGCGGTCAGCGTGGCCTCAAGAATGCCGTTGGCGCTGCGTATTTCCGATGGCTGGATCAGCGACGCGGACGCAAACGGTTCAGCTTGCGAACGCGCCGGCGAGCCTGTCATCAAAGGGCCGGGCGACAGCAGACTTCCGGCCGCCGCCGTCTTGCCGAAACGGCCTACGGCCTTGATGAAAGAGCGACGGTCGAGCGTCGATGTTGAGGACTGACTCATCCCTGCTCACAAGGGTGGTGTCGACTTCACGAGGCTACCCGGTTTGTCGGACTATATCATGAAGGGTGCCGGCATCGCGCGCGATGCCTTCGGCGATAACGCACTCGCCCGCTGCCGGCTGTTGATGCACGAGCAGCCGTCGCCCGGACACCTCTGCATGTCGCCGAATAAGTCAACCTGGACTTTGGTGTTGGTTACGACGTTCAGATCAATGCACATTCAAAACAATTTTAACCCGCGACCCTATGGATTGTTACAGCGCCGGACGTGAAAATGGCGTTCGTGGCCGTCGGATCAATGTCCGGGCATGTTTGAGTGCGAGCTGATTTTAGACAGGAATATTGAATACTCGCGCTCTGCCCGGGCACCGATTGAGCGGAGGCTACCGTATTGTTTTACAAATGGCAGCGCAGGAGAAAGCCATGAAAAGAATTCCATACGTGGCATTTTTGATCATTGCCGGATTGCTTGCCGTCCTGGGGGGAGCGCCATTTCAGCTCAGGACAGGTACACGCTGCAAGTGCCGGGCGGGCTCGCGTTCTCCGAGTTCAGGGGATACGAGAGCTGGCAGGCTGTCGGCCTCAGTCACGCCGGAAGGGTTGCCTTGATCCTCGGTAACCCCGCGATGATCGAAGCCTATCAGGCGGGCATTCCTGGCAACGGCAAGCCTTTCCCCGATGGCGCCATGATGGCGAAAATCCATTGGAACCCCAAAACAAGCGAGACCGCTCCCGCTCCGACGACGGTACCGGACACGCTGCATGACGTGGACTTCATGGTGAAGGACAGCAAGAGGTTCGCGGACAGCGGCGGATGGGGATATGCCGAGTTCGAATATGACCCCGCGTCCGGGACGTTCAGACCCGGTAATTTATCTGACCAGCCGCCGCAGGCGAACGACGCGAAGTGCGGGTTCGCGTGTCATACCATAGTGAAGGCAAGAGATTACGTGTTCACGGAGTACGGGAAGAGATAAGCGGCGAACAGGATTGTCATCACTCTCCGATGCCTCTGCTGCCCCGGGCGTCGGCCTGCGAAACGAATCTGACAGGAGTTGATCATGAATAACGGCGGCAACGATTGCCAACGCATTTCACGCCGCGTGGCGCTGTCCGGCGCCGCGCTTTCACTTGGCACGGCGGTGATCGCTACGGCGATCTCGCAGGCAGCGGCGCAGCAAAAGATCGGCCAGGCGGACGCCCAATATCAGCCCACGCCGAAGGGCAACCAGCACTGCGACGGATGCGTCAATTTCCAGCCGCCGAACGCCTGCAAATTCGTCCAGGGCGACATCAGCCGCAGCGGCTGGTGCCAGCTGTTTTCTCCGAAGACCTGACATAGCACGCTTAAGATCGCCTGCTCATAATCCGATGCATCAGCTCCGGAGTTGCGCCCCTAGAGCTTGAACGTCTCCAGCGTGCTCGGATGAAACAGGTCTTCTGCCTTGAGCAGGCGCGACGACAGTCCCTGCGCATGATGGTGGCGCAGGAACGTGTCCAGCGTCTTGCGGTTCGGGTCCACGCCGTACGACCAGAAGTCCGGGCCCATCAGCGCGCGCGCCTCGATCAGCCGCTCCTCGACGAACGGCAGCGTGACCTTGCTCGACGAGGTGTCGCCAAGGCTTTCCACCGCGATCGCCTTCGACTGCTGGAATGCCTTGAACACGGCCGCGGGCAGCCACGGCTGTCGGTCGACCAGTTCCCGGCGTATGCCGATTAGATGCATGATCGGGAATATGGCGTGGCGCCTGTAATAATCCTTCGCCGCCGCCACCGGATCGGCAAACAGCCACCCGACATGCGGATGACCCTCGACAAACGGCGTCGGCACCCGTGGCCCGATCACACCGTCGATCTCGCCGGTCGCAAGCATGTCGGACATTGTGCGCCCTTCGGGGGCGTTTTCCAGAGTCACGTCCTTCGGCAGCGTGATGGATATTTTCTCCAGCCGGCCGGCGTCGAAAATTCCGCCGCGCACCCAGTGAATGTCGGACGGTTTGACGCCGTGATCGTCCTCGAGAATGGCGCGCACCCACACGTTCGCCGTGAGCTGATATTCCGCCAGCCCGATTTTTTTGCCTTTAAGGTCCGCCGGAGTCTTGATGCGGTCGGTCCTGACATAGATCGCGTTGTGACGGAACGCGCGCGACACGAACGCCGGCACGCCGACATAGGGGGATTCTCCCCGTGCGCGATCTTGACCGAGAAGCTCGACAGCGACAGTTCGCAGATGTCGAACTCGGTCTGACGGAACGCTCGGAAGAAAATTTCCTCCGGACCGAGCGCCATGAATACCGGGTCTACGCCATCGATCTGCACGAGGCCGTCGGACAGCGGCCGGACGCGGTCGTAATCGCGGACGGCGATGGAAAGATTGAGCTTGGCCATGAACTTCCTCTTCCTGGCGAAGAGCCTCCCCTGACGGGCAAAGAACTTCTTCTTGTGGGCGAGCCGGCCTGACTTACCCGCGCCCCGGCCCCGTGCCAAGCTGAGATATTGCAGGCGCGGCACGCCATTTTGGCCTGGCGACGGAGAGGAAACGATGCGACTGCCGATCTACCAGGTCGATGCGTTCACCGACCACCTGTTCGGCGGCAATCCGGCCGCCGTCTGCCCGCTTGAGGCGTGGCTGCCGGACTCGACCATGCAGGCCATTGCCGCCGAGAACAATCTCGCCGAGACCGCCTTTTTCGTGCGCGATGGCGGCGATTACACCTTGCGGTGGTTCACCCCGACCGTAGAGGTTGACCTCTGCGGGCACGCCACGCTCGCGTCCGCGCACGTGATCATGAACTTCATCGAGCCGCAGCGCCAAAGCACAAGCTTCCATACCCTCAAAGCCGGGACGTTGGTGGTGACGCGGCAGGCGGACATGCTGGTCATGGACTTTCCGGCACGGCCCGCGATCACCGCCGAACCGCCTCCTGGCCTGATCGCTGCGCTTGGCGGGGCGCCGCGCGAGGTTCTGCGTGCCCGCGACCATATGGTCGTTTATTCGAGTGCTGCCGAGGTCGCGGCACTCGCCCCCGATCTCGCCGCGCTGGCAAAGGTGGACTGCTGGTCCGTGATCGTCACCGCACCGGGCGACAACGGCATCGACTTTGTCTCGCGCTTCTTTGCCCCGAAACAGGGCGTTCCGGAGGATCCGGTAACCGGTTCGTCCCACTGCACGCTGACGCCCTATTGGGCAAGGCGGCTCGGCAAGACCGAGCTTGAGGCCCGGCAGATTTCACCCCGCGGCGGCGCGCTCCGCTGCACGCTGCGCGGCGACCGCGTCAGCATCGCCGGCCGCGCGGTGCTTTATCTGGAGGGCCGGATTTCGGTGCAGCCATCGCCGGCCACGTGATGACCGCGCAGACGCGAGGTCCGACACACCCTGTTTTACGTATTTATACGAAAGTTTCTGCGTATTTTTAGGTGTGAACGTGAAGGCGACGTTCAGCTTTTTGTGGTCTGGATTGTTGGTTGTTGACAAGCCAGGCGAAACTGATGGGAGTTATCGGGGATCTGCGGTCGTTGGTAGGGCGCGCGCCGGTTGAACGGCCCCCCACGGAGATCTATGCCGCGCTGGTCGACAATCTCTACGCGCCGTTCGCGTCGTTCGCGCTCGGCGCGGCCGTACCGCCGCTCGCGGGCGGAATCGCGGCCTGGCGGACCGGCAGCCTGTGGTTGACGGCTTTATCGATCGGTGCCGCGGCGGTCGCCGTGCTGCGCGTGTCCATTCTGCTCGAATATCGAAGGCACAAACCTGCCATCGGAGCCGATGCGTTAGCGCTGCGCGACTGGGAGCAATGGTACGAGATCGGCGCTGCAGTCTTCGCCGCCTGTATCGGCGCCATGTGCTTCGTCGTCTTCATGCTGAATGAGGACGCGGTCAGCCGGCTTGTTCTCAATACAACTGCGTTCGCTTACACGGCGGCTGCCGCTGCGCGCAATTCCAGCCGGCCGCGGGTCGCAGTGACGCAGATCTCCCTGATCCTGCTGCCGCTCGCCATCGGCAGCGCAATTCGGGACACTGACTACGTGGCGCTGTCGGCGGTCACCTTGCTTTACTATCTCGCAGCGATTGACATCGTGCAGCATTTGGGCGCGAACCACCTGCGCCTGCTTCTGACGACCCAGGAAAAAGGCCGGCTTGCCCATTCGCTCGAAGAACAGAACTTCCGCTTCGACGCGGCGCTCAACAACATGGCGCAGGGGTTATGCCTGTTTGATCCCGCGCTGCGGCTTCTTATCTCCAATCGGCGTTTCTCGGAGATTTTCCGGATCCCGTCAGGCAACCTCATACCGGGCATGTCCATACAGGATGTCATGGTGCTGGCCCAGGCTGTCGATAAAGACCCCGAGGTTGCCGCCGCCACCCAGGACAAATTGCTCGCGGAATTCCCGGGCGGCTCGGTGATAACGACGTTGGCCGACGGGCGCATTATCTCGATCGCGCATCGGCCGCTGCCCGATGGCGGCCTCGTCGCCACTTTTGATGACGTCACCGAGCAGCGCCGCACCGAGGCGCGCGCCAGTTTCCTTGCGACCCATGACGATCTGACCGGGCTCCCGAACCGCTTCATGTTCGGCCAGGCGGTCGCCGAAGCGGTTAAGGCCGGTCGGCGCCAGCGCAGGGAATTTGCCGTCATGTTTCTCGATCTCGACCGCTTCAAGATCATCAACGATACACTGGGCCATGCGGCTGGAGATTTGCTGCTCGTCGAGATTGCGTCCCGCCTCAAGCAGTGCGTGCGCGACGACGACATGATTTCGCGCGTCGGCGGCGATGAGTTCGTCGTTCTGCTCCAAAACGTCTCCGACGCCCGGCAGGTCACGACGGTGGCGCGAAAATTGCTGGCCGCCGTCGTGAAACCGATGACGATTTACGGCCAGGAGTGCCGGGTGACCGCGAGCATTGGAATCTCGCTGTTTCCATCAGACGCGCAGGACGAGGAAACGCTGACCAAAAACGCCGACGCGGCCATGTATGCCGTCAAGGAAGAAGGTCGCAACAATTTTCTGTTCCACTCGCGCGAGATCAAGACTCAGTCGATCGAGCGGCTGATGCTCGAAACCAGTCTGCGCCGTGCGCTCGAGCGTGACGAACTGGTGCTCTACTATCAGCCAAAGCGCGATCTGCGCCGCGGCGGCATTTCAGGCGTCGAGGCCCTGTTGCGCTGGCACCATCCCGATCTTGGCTTGTTGCTGCCCGGTCGCTTCATTCAACTGGCCGAGGAAACGGGCCTGATCGTGCCGATCGGCAAATGGGTCCTGGAGACGGCCTGCGCGCAGAACATGGCATGGCAGCGTCAGGGGCTGCCGCCAATCCGGGTTGCGGTCAACCTCTCGCCCCGGCAATTCGCGGACCCCAACCTGCTTGGCGACATCCGCGCCGCGCTGCAAAAGTCCGGCATGCCGCCACAACTTCTGGAGCTTGAAATCACCGAGAGCATGGTGATGCAGAATATGGAACGCACAATGCGGTTGCTCGAAGCCATCAAGCAACTCGGCATCGCGCTCTCCATCGACGATTTTGGCACCGGTTATTCCTCGATGTCGCTGATCAAGCAGTTGCCGGTCGATGCGCTGAAGATCGATCGATCGTTCGTGCGCGGGATTGCGAGGGATGCCGACGACAAGGCTATTGCCGAGGCGATCATTGCGCTCGGGCGCGCCCTCGATCTCACCGTCGTTGCCGAAGGCGTGGAAACGTCCGAACAGGAGGCCGTGCTGCGCGCGCATCATTGCGACGAGATTCAGGGATTTCTGGTCAGCAAGCCGATCCCGGCGGAAGAATTCGCCGCCTTCCTCGCCAACCGCGCCATTGCAGAATTGAAGGCTGTAACAGCCGCGCCCGCGGCGGCCAGTGAAGTCCGTCCGACAGGGACACAAGGTTAGCGCCCGGTCACGATTGCGGCGCTGAGTGCGGGCCGTCACCGCCCCGTGAACGGCTCGGCGGGCGCGATGTCGGTGACCCGGAATTGCACGCGCTCTTCGCCCTGATAGCGGTCGATCGCGAACGAACCCGCTGCATGAACCTGCCGTCCGCGGTTTTGCATCAACGCAATCCCGAGCTTCTGACCCGCGGCGCGGAAGGCGATCCCGTTGACGCCCGCGCCATCGGCGGATTTCAGCCGCACCCGGACGTGCGCCTGGCCCACCTCCTCGGCAAAGGCGACGGTGTGCGCGGGCAACGCGATCACCGGCTCCGGGTTGCCGGAGCCGAACGGGCCGGCGCGCTCGATCGTCGCGACCAGCTCCGCGTTCGCCGCCGACGCGCTGACCGCGCCGTCGATCAAAAGCCCGTTCGAGCGCCGCGCCGCCGCCACGTCCGCGCCGAGCGTCTCTTCGAAGAAGGCCCGCAGCGGCGCGAGCGCGTCCATGCGCAGCGTGACGCCCGCAGCCATCGCGTGTCCCCCGCCCTTGATGAGCAAACCTTCGACCACCGCGCGCCGTACCGCGCGCCCGATGTCCACGCCCGCGATCGACCGGCCCGATCCGGTCCCGATGCCGCCGGGCTCGAGCCCGATGGCGAAGGCCGGACGGCCGAATTTCTCCTTCAGCCGCGCCGCGACAATCCCGACCACGCCGGGATGCCAGCCCTCTGCCGCGGTGACGACCACGGCGCCCTTCTCCTCGACGCCGAGCGCGGCCATCGCTTCCGCTTCCGCCTGGGCCAGGGTTTCCATCTCGATCGCCTGCCGTTCGCGGTTGAGCCGGTCGAGCTCGGCCGCGATCTGGGCCGCCTTGTCCGGATCGTCTTCCAGCAACAGCCGCACGCCAAGATCGGCGCGGCCGATGCGGCCGCCGGCATTGATCCGCGGCCCGAGCAAAAATCCGAGGTGCCAGGCTTCCGGCGGCCCGGCGAGCCGCGCCACATCCATCAGGCTCACGTGGCCGGCGCGCTCGCGGCGGCGCAGCGCGATCAGCCCCTTGACCACGAAGGCGCGATTGAGCCCGATCAGCGGCACCACGTCGGCGACCGTGCCGAGCGCGACGTCGTCGAGCAGCGCGAGCAGGTCCGGCGCGGGCCGTGCGTCGGTCCAGAACCCGCGCGCCCGCAGTTCGCGGTTGACCGCGACGACCGTCATGAACGCGAGCCCGACAGCCGCGAGGTGGCCGAGCCCGGAAAGATCGTCGCGCCGGTTTGGATTGATGATCGCGACCGCGGGCGGCAGCACTTCGTCGGCCTGATGATGGTCGATCACCACCACATCGACGTCGAGCGCCTGCGCCTCGGTCAGCGGCTCGATGCTGGTCGTGCCGCAGTCGACGGTGACGATGAGAGTGGCACCCCGCGCCGCAAGCGACCGCACCGCCTCGACATTCGGGCCGTAGCCCTCGAACAGGCGGTCGGGAATATGGATCATTGGATCGAGGCCGGCATGGCGGAGAAACCGCGCGAGCAAAGCTGACGAAGTCGCGCCATCCACGTCGTAATCGCCGAAAATCGCAACGCTCTCCTCGCGCACGATGGCGTCCGCGATCCGTGCCGCCGCTTCCGGCATCGCGGTCAGCACGTTCGGATCGGGCATCGATCGCCTGATGGCCGGATCGAGGAAATCCGGAACCGCATCCACTTCAACGTTGCGGCCGGCGAGGATGCGCGCCAGCAGCTCCGGCAAATCGTGGCGCTGCGCGATCGCGAGCGCCCGTGCCGAGCCGCGCTGGTCAAGCCGGTCGCGCCAGCGCCGTCCGGTCGCCGAATTCTCGACGCCGAGGAAAAGGCCGTCGGTCACGGCAAACCCGCGCGATTCAAAACCCATCGCACGAGCGTAGCCGATTTGGCCGTCCGGCCCGGCTAAAACTTGTCAAGCCTGCGGTGTTCTGCCCTGATCCAGCGGACGGTGCCGGTCACCGAGCGCATCACCACCGTTTCGGTTTCGATGATGTGCTCGCCGAACTTCACGCCGGCCAGCATGGGGCCGTCGGTGACGCCGGTGGCGGCGAACAGGCAGTCGCCCCGCACCATGTCCTCGATCTGGAATTTCTTGCGCGGGTCGGTGACGCCCATTTTGGCCGCCCGGTCCTGCCGCTCCTCGGTGTCGAGCACCAGGCGGCATTGCATCTGGCCGCCGATGCAGCGCAGGGCGGCAGCAGCCAGTACGCCTTCGGGCGCACCGCCGACGCCGAGATAGATGTCGATACCGGTCTTGTCCGGCTCCGCAGTGTGAATCACGCCGGCCACGTCGCCATCGGTGATCAGGCTCACCGACGCGCCCACCGCGCGCACGGCGGCGATGATGTCATCGTGCCGCGGACGGTCGAGGATCATGGCGGTGATGGCCTCGGGTTTCACGCCCTTGGCCTTCGCGAGATTGCGGATGTTTTCGCCGGCCGGCGCGTCGAGATCGACGACGCCCTTCGGATAACCGGGGCCGATGGCGATCTTGTCCATATAGACGTCGGGCGCGTGCAGCAGCGTGCCGTCCTCGGCCATCGCCAGCGTGGCGATGGCGCCGGGCATGTTCTTCGCGCACAGCACGGTGCCTTCGAGCGGATCGACCGCGATGTCGACCCGAAACCCGCCGGGGGCGCCGACCTTTTCGCCGATGAACAGCATCGGCGCCTCGTCGAGTTCGCCCTCCCCGATCACCACCGTGCCGTCGATCGGCAGGTTGTTCAGCTCGCGCCGCATGGCATCGACCGCCGCCTGATCGGCGCCGTTCTTGTCGCCACGCCCCCGCAGGCGTGCCGCATTGACCGCCGCGCGCTCGGTCACCCGCACAATCTCGAGCGAGAGAATGCGCTCAAGAATGAGACTGTGCGGAACGGTGATCGAAGCCATGATGGGTTCCCCGCTATTCGCCGCGCCCGCGACGACTAGTTTTTCTCTATCCGGATCACTTGTGGACGGCCGGAGATTACCCGGTCGCGCCGCACGTCGGCGAGCGCCTTATGGACCGCGTCCTCGCTGGTCGCATAGGTGATCAGGATAACCGGCACCGGATCGCCCGAGCGGCCTGGCTGTTTGGCGCCCTGGGCGCGCGGTTCGTGGCGCTGCACGATGGACTCCAGCGAGATTTGCCGCTGCGCCAGACGCCGCGCAATGGTGGCGGCGCTGCCCGGGCGGTCCCGCGCCATCAGGCGGATGTAATAACCGCCTTCGTGATGCAGCATCGGCGCCTTGCGGACCGCGGTCATGCGCGCGGCCGGACGCCCGAACGGCAGCGTGATCACCCCGCGCGCCACGTCGCCGAGGTCGGATACCACCGCCGAAGCCGTAGCCATTCCGCCGGCGCCGGGGCCAACCAGCGTGATCGGCGCGAGCCCTTCGGCGTCAACGGTCACCGCGTTGGTCACGCCCATAACCTGGGCGATGGCGGAATCCTTGCGCACCATGGTCGGATGCACGCGCTGCTCGATGCCGGCTTCGGTCCGCACCGCCACGCCAAGAAGCTTCACCCGATAGCCAAGCTGGGCCGCGGCATCGAGATCCTCGAGCGTGATTGACGATATACCCTCGACATAAACCGCAGCCGGATCGACTTTGCTCCCGAACGCAAGCGCCGCCAGGATTGAAAGCTTTTGCGCGCTGTCGTGGCCTTCGACATCGAATGTCGGATCCGCTTCCGCATAGCCGAGCCGCTGCGCGTCGCGCAGGCATTCATCGAAACCGATCCGGTCCTCTTCCATGCGGGAGAGGATGTAATTGCAGGTGCCGTTGAGGATGCCGTAGATGCGCGTGAACGAACTGCCGTTCAAACCCTCGCGAAGGGTTTTCACGATCGGTATGCCGCCCGCGACCGAGGCCTCGAAATTCAGCGCGACCTTATGCCGTTCGGCCGCCAGCGCGAGCCGATGACCGTGCCGCGCCAGAAGCGCCTTGTTGGCGGTTACGACCGGCTTGCCGGCCGCAAGCGCGGCCTCGACGGCGGCTTTGGCAGGATCGCCATCGCCCCCCATCAGTTCGACAAAAACGTCGATCGCGGGATCGGCAGCCAGCGTCACCGGATCGCCAACCCAACGGACCCCGCGAAGGTCGATCTCGCGTTTCTTGCTCCGCGAACGCGCGCTGACCGCAACGATCTCGATCGGCCGCCCGCAGCGCGCGACCAGCTTGTCGCGCCCCTGCTCCAGGAGTTGTACGACAGCCGTGCCGACCGTTCCGAGTCCGGCAAGGCCGACTTTCAGCGGTTCGGCCATCAACGTTGCTAACCAGGGATGTGCGCGCGCGACTAACGGCGCGTCGCAAGGGGTACGACGTTGTGCAGCATTTCCGGGCCGGTTTCAAGAAAGCGCCGGATGTTGCGCGCGGCCTGCCGGATTCGCTGCTCGTTCTCGACCAGAGCGATACGCACATGGCCCTCGCCGTGCTCGCCGAAGCCTGCGCCGGGCGATACCGCGACGCTCGCCTTCTCCACCAGCAGCGTCGCGAATTCCACGCTGCCGAGCGGCTGGAACGGTTCCGGTATCGGCGCCCACGCGAACATCGAAGCCTCCGGCGGCGGTATCGTCCACCCGGCGCGGCCGAACGCTTCCACCATCGCGTCGCGGCGGCGGCGGTAAATCGTGCGCATCTCGTGAATGCAGTCGTCGGGGCCGTTGAGGGCCGCTGTCGCCGCGACCTGGACCGGCGTGAACGCGCCGTAGTCCAGATACGACTTCACCCGCGCCAGCGCCGCGATGACGCGTTCGTTGCCGACCGCGAATCCGATCCGCCAGCCCGGCATCGAATAGGTCTTCGACATCGAGGTGAATTCGACCGCGACATCGAAAGCGCCGGGGACCTGAAGAACCGACGGCGGCGGATTGTCGCCGAAATAGACTTCGGCATAGGCCAGATCCGACAGCACCAGCAGCGAATGCTTTTTCGCGAACGCGACCAGGTCCCGGTAGAAGTCGAGGTCGGCGACGCAGGCGGTCGGATTCGACGGATAGCAGGTGACGACCGCGATCGGCTTCGGGATCGAGTGCTTCACGGCGCGTTCGAGCGCACCAAAAAACGCGGTGTTGGCCTCGACCGGCACCGAGCGGATGGCGCCGCCCGCCATCAGGAAGCCGAACACATGAATCGGGTAGGTCGGATTCGGAACGATGATCAGATCGCCGGGCGCGGTGATCGCCTGCGCAACGTTGGCGAAACCTTCCTTCGACCCCAGCGTCGTGACGATCTGGGTGTCGGGGTTGAGCTTCACGCCGAAGCGGCGTGCATAATAGGCGGCCTGGGCGCGGCGCAGGCCGGGAATTCCCCTCGATGACGAATAACGGTCGGTCCGCGACTTGCCGATCGTCTCCTTGAGTTTCTCGACCACGTGCGCGGGCGCCGGCAAATCGGGGTTGCCCATGCCGAGATCGACGATGTCGGCGCCGTCGTTGCGCGCGGCGGCCTTGGCGCGGTTGACCACCTCGAACACGTACGGGGGCAGCCGACGGATGCGATAAAATTCTTCCATGTCAATTACCGGCATATCAGGGCGACTAACGTCCCTTGGAGACTAAACAGAACCTTCTTATCACTGCCGGCCCACCGTACCAGTGGTTTGGGGCGAAGGCACCGCTGTGCGTTGCAGCGAAGCCTGTTGCGGTGCGGGCGCGGGCACACTTGCGGTGGCGCTGACCGGTTGAGGCTGGTGATCGCGCTGGGAAATCAGATCGTCGGTCGCCTGTTTCACCTGGTCGGGTGTCAGCGGCGTGTCGGCCCGCGGCGCCGGCATGTCGTGCACCGCCGGAAAGCCGATTTCGGAGCAGCCCGCCACCAGCAGCGCCAAAGCGGCGGCCAGTGCCAGGAATCCGAAAGCGCGCGTCGGCAGCGGTCCGTTGCAGTTCAAGCTGATCCCCCGATGTGCGGCCCGGCCCCGCGCCGGTGTCCGCGACTCGCTCCGCGGCGAAACAGGCTATCGCCGCAAAGGTTTACAAATATCAACCTTGGGTCTTATTCCCAAGCCTCTACAAGCACCCGGATAATCCGGTAATATGGTGGAAACAAGATATTTCGGCCGGACGGGACGTGCGGCTGGAGCTAGTGTCAAGTCTGCCTTCGCCGGGACGGGGGCTGCCTTGCACGCCCCTGTGGCGTGCTCCATGTCTGGCGTGTCCGCCATGCTCCAAGTCTGCCCCAAGGGCCGCGGCTGCGCCCTTGCGCATAGTGAGGAACGCTCGTGCAGGGTGCATCGCCCCCTCCCGTGAAGGTCGGAACGGTCGACGTCGAAACATTCTCGCGCAACCTTGCGCGGGTGATCGAGGAAGGCGGCCGCGCGCTTGCCGCCTATCTGCGGCCGCGCGGCGAACCCCGCGAAGCCGAGATGGCCGACGAGATCGGCGAAGTCGTCAAGACGCTGGCCCACGTCGCGCAATACTGGCTCGCCGATCCCCAACGGACCGTCGAGCTCCAGACCCGGCTTGGCAAATCGTACCTCGATCTGTGGGCGACGACCGCCAAACGCCTTGCCGGCGAAGAGGCAGCGCCCGTGGTGATGCCCGCCGCCAATGACAAGCGGTTTTCCGATCCGGAATGGACCTCGAACCAGTTCTTCGACTTTCTCAAGCAGGCCTACCTCCTGACCACGCGCTGGGCGACCCAGCTCGTCAGCGATGCTGCCGACCTCGACCCCCATACCCGGCAGAAGGCCGAGTTCTACATGCGGCAGATCAACAACGCGCTGTCGCCTGCCAATTTCCTGCTCACCAATCCGGAACTGCTGCGCGAGACCGTGACGAGCAACGCGGAGAATCTCGTGCGCGGCATGCACATGCTCGCCGAGGACATCGAAGCCGGCGGCGGTCATCTCAAAATCCGTCAGACCGACCCTTCGATGTTCGCGGTCGGCCGCAATCTTGCGACCACGCCCGGCAAGGTGATCTTCCAGAACGACCTGATGCAGCTTTTGCAGTACGCGCCCTCGACCCCGAAGGTGCTCAAGCGCCCGCTGCTGATCGTGCCGCCGTGGATCAACAAGTATTACATCCTCGATTTGACGCCGGAAAAGTCCTTCATCAAATGGTGCGTTGATCAGGGGATCACGGTGTTCTGCGTGTCCTGGGTCAATCCGGACGAGCGGCACGCCAACAAGACGTTCGACGACTATGTGCGGGAGGGCCCGTTCGCCGCGCTCGACGCAATCAAACAGGCCACCGGCGAGGATGAGGTCAACGCCATCGGCTATTGCGTCGGCGGCACCATGCTGGCCGCGGCGCTGGCGCTCATGGCCGTGCGCAACGACCGGCGGATCGTCTCGGCGACGATGTTCGCGGCCCAGGTCGATTTCACCTATGCCGGCGACCTCAAGGTGTTCGTTGACGAGGAACAGATCGAGACGATCGAGAAGCGGATGGCCGAACGGGGCTATCTCGAAAGCATGTCGATGGTCACCGCCTTCAACATGCTGCGTTCGAACGACCTGATCTGGCCGTACGTCATCAACAATTACCTGAAGGGCAAGGCGCCGTTCCCGTTCGATCTGCTGTACTGGAATTCCGACGCCACGCGGCTGCCGGCCGCCAATCATTCGTTCTACATGCGAAACTGCTATCTTGAGAACAAACTGACCAAGGGCAGGATGACGATCGAGAACACCCCGGTCGATCTGAAGGCGGTCAAGATTCCGGTCTACAATCTCGCCACGCGCGAGGATCACATCGCACCGGCCAAATCGGTGATGCTCGGCTGCAAATATTTCGGGGGTCCGGTGAAGTACGTGCTGTCCGGATCGGGCCACATCGCCGGCGTGGTCAATCCGCCGGCCAAACACAAGTATCAGTACTGGACCGGCCCGCGGCCCCGCAGCTCGAACGTTGAGGGCTGGCTCGCCAAAGCCAAAGAGCATCCGGGCTCGTGGTGGCCGGACTGGCTCGCGTGGCTCAAAGCCCAGGATTCAACCGAAGTCGCCGCCCGCGTTCCCGGCGACGGCGCGCTCAAGCCGATCGAGGACGCGCCGGGAAGCTACGTGAAGGTTCTGGCCTAGGCTTCTGGTACGAAACAGAAATCAGCCTGGTTACGGAAACAGCGCTACCTGCTCCAGCCCGGTCGTCTCAGGAAAACCGAGCATGAGATTCATGTTCTGAACCGCCTGCCCCGAAGCTCCCTTGGTCAAGTTGTCCAGCGCCGAGCCGATGATGGCGCGGCCCGGGATGCGGTCGGCGGCAACGCCGATGAACGTCATGTTCGAGCCCCGCACGTGCCGGGTCTGCGGCAGCGTGCCGAACGGCAGAACGTGGACGAACGGCTCGCTCGCGTAAGACTTTAACAGCAGCGCATGAAGGTCCTGCGGCGTGGCCTTCGGGCCGCGGACGTAAATCGTCGACAGGATGCCCCGGTTCATCGGCACCAGATGCGGGGTGAAGCTGACGATGACGGGGCGTCCCGCGGCTTTCGAGAATTCCTGGTCGAGTTCGGCCATGTGACGATGGCCGCCGACGCCGTAAGCGTGGAAGCCTTCGGACACTTCCGAGAACAACATTTCCTCACGGGCCGCCCTGCCCGCTCCGGTCATTCCGGATTTGGCGTCGATGACGATCTCGTCGGGCTCGATCGCGCCAGCCTTCAACAGCGGTATCAGCGCCAGCTCCGCGCAGCTCGTATAGCAGCCGGGATTGGCGACAAGCTGCGCGGCCCTGATTTCTGCCCGGTACACTTCGGTCAGGCCGTAGACCGCCCGCGTCTGAAGTTCGGGCGCCGCGTGCGCATGGCCGTACCAGCGCTCATAAGCAGCCGGATCAGCGAGACGGAAATCGGCGGAGAGGTCGACCACCTTCGTGCTGGGCGCGCGCGCCAGCAAATTTTTGATCACGGTCTGCGTGGTGCCGTGCGGCAGCGCGCAGAACGCCAGATCGAGCCCAAGCGTCCCCCAGTCGATGCCGTCCATCGCGACAAGCACCGGCAGCGTGTAGGGCGCGAATTGCGGAAACACATCCGACATCAGCTTGCCGGCGCGCCGGTCGGCCGTGAGCAGCGCAAGCTCGACGAACGGATGACGGATCAGGAGCCGCACCAGTTCCGCACCGGTATAGCCGGAGGCGCCGAGAATGCCGATCTTTGCTTTTGCAGACATGATTCACCTTACGCTTGGGGCGCTGGTCCGAATCCGCGGCAGAAGATTTTGAGGATGACAGAGTGCCGCGGTATCGGCGGCACGAGGTTTCAGGCGCGAACGCGCGCTCGTGCCGTGTCGCTGCGGCGGCGACGGCGGTGGGCGGGAGCGTTGCGGACAAACGACATTGTCATGGCGCGCCATATAAAGGCCCCGTCCGCGGGCGTCAATGCACGTACCTGTCCAAACGATCGTATCACCACCATCTCCGGGTCTGCCCCGCGGGTCCCGGCAACGGCCGGTTCATGGACGTCGGTCCAAATGGCATAGTCGAACGCGATTCGCCGCGCCACATATCGGCCGCGGCCAAACCTCCACATGGAATAAACCTTGGGAAAAGCAGCTAAAAAGCCGAAATCTGCGGGCACGCCCGACCTGTTCGCGCCCGACCCCGCGCCGCGCCGTGCCGCACGCGCCAATGGCAGCGGGAATGCCGGCAGCAACGGCAAGACCGCGCGCGGCACCGCCGCCGAGGCCGGCTATACCGCCAAACACATCGAGGTGCTGGAAGGCCTCGAGCCGGTTCGCCGGCGCCCGGGCATGTATATCGGCGGGACCGACGAAAAGGCGCTGCATCACCTGTTCGCCGAGGTGATCGACAATTCCATGGACGAAGCGCTGGCCGGTCACGCCGACTGGATCGAGGTCGAGATGACCGACGACGGTTTTGTGACCGTCACCGACAACGGACGCGGCATTCCGGTCGATCCGCATCCGAAGTTCAAGAACAAATCGGCGCTGGAAGTGATCATGTGCACGCTGCACGCCGGCGGCAAATTCGACTCCGAGGTCTACGAGACCTCGGGCGGCCTGCACGGCGTCGGCGTGTCGGTCGCGAACGCGCTGTCGGACCGGATGGAGGTCGAGGTCGCCCGCGGCCAGAAGCTCTACCGGATGACGTTCGAGCGCGGCAAGCCGAAGACCAAATTGCTCGACGCCGGCAAAGCTCCCAACCGCCGCGGCACCAAAATCCGCTTCCGGCCCGATCCCGAGATTTTCGGCGCGAAGGCGCATTTCAGGCCCGAGCGCATTTTCAAGATGACCCGGTCGAAGGCGTATCTGTTCGGCGGCGTCGAACTGCGCTGGTCGTGCGCGAAGGAACTGCTGCGCGGCATCGAAGGCGTGCCCGAAAAGGCGACGTTTCACTTCGCCGACGGCCTGAAGGATTATCTGGCCGAAACGCTCGCCGAGGCGACGCTGGTGCATCCTGACATCTTTACCGGCAGCGCCGGCAAGACCGGCAAGCATGGCGCGGCGCAATGGGCGGTGGCGTGGACCGCCGACGCCGACGGCTTCCTCAACTCTTACTGCAACACCATCCCGACACCCGATGGCGGCACTCATGAATCCGGCTTGCGGGCAGCCCTCACCCGCGGGCTGAAAGATCACGGCGAGCGCGTCGGCCAGGGCAAACGCGCGGCCCTGATAACAAGCGACGACGTGATGGTCGGCGCCGGCGCGATGCTGTCGGTGTTCATCCGCGAGCCGGAATTCCAGGGCCAGACCAAGGACCGGCTGGCGACCGCCGAGGCGCAGCGCATCGTCGAACAGGCCATCAAAGACCCGTTCGATCACTGGCTCGCCGGCAATCCGGTGCAGGCCAGCAGGCTGCTCGATTTCGTCACCGAGCGCGCCGAGGAGCGGCTGCGCCGCCGGGCGGAAAAGGACATCGCGCGCAAGAGCGCGGTCCGCAAGCTGCGTCTGCCGGGAAAGCTCGCCGACTGCACCAACAGCGCGGCCGAAGGCTCCGAGATTTTCATCGTCGAAGGCGATTCGCGCGGCGGCTCCGCCAAACAGGCGCGCGCACGCGCGTCACAGGCGATGCTGCCGCTGCGCGGCAAGATCCTCAACGTCGCGTCGGCCGGAAAGGACAAGCTGGCGCAGAACCAGCAGCTCGCCGATCTCGTCCAGGCGCTCGGCTGCGGCACCGGTGCGAATTTCCGCAACGAGGATTTGCGCTACGGCCGGGTCATCATCATGACCGACGCCGACGTCGACGGCGCCCATATCGCCTCGCTCCTCATCACCTTCTTCTATCGGGAGATGCGCGGGCTGATCGACAACGGGCATCTGTATCTGGCGGTGCCGCCGCTCTACCGGCTGACCCACGGCGGCAAGAGCGTCTATGCACGCGATGACGCCCACAAGGCCGAATTGCTGCGCAAGGAATTCCACGCCAACGCCAAGGTCGAAGTCGGCCGCTTCAAGGGCCTCGGCGAGATGATGGCTTCCCAGCTCAAGGAAACCACCATGGACCCGAAGACGCGCACGCTGCTTCGCGTGGTGCTGCTTGAAGCCGCGCAGACCGATACCGCCAAATCCGTCGAGCGGTTGATGGGCACAAAGCCGGAGTCCCGGTTTGCGTTCATTCAGGAACGGGCGGAGTTCGCCGACGAGGCGGCGCTGGATGTTTGTAGAACCCTGGGCCGGACCTGCGCCGTTTGCGACGGCGGATGACGCGCTATCGCGTCATCCATTCCACCAGCGCCGCATTGACCGCCTGCGGGCGTTCGAGCGTCGAGAGATGTCCGCTGTTGGGAACCACCACGAGGCGGGCGTCGCGAATGGCGGCCGCCATGTCCCGCGATACTGCGGGCGGCGTGAGCGCGTCGGCCTCGCCGACCAGCACCAGGGTCGGGCACGCGATCGCGGCCAGTGTCGGACGGGAGTTCGAACCTCGCCATGATCGCCGTCATCTGGCGCAGAAAGGCCTCCGCCCCGGTTTCTTCGGCCATGATGCGCACCAGGGCTTTGAGGGCCGCGTCGCCGTGACGGTCGGTGTGAACCAGTCGCGGGAACTGGCCGTCGGGAACCTCGGCAAAACGTCCGGTTGCAGCCATTTCGATGAACGGCAGACGCGCCTGTGTCTGCGCCGGGACTTCGGCCCCCGGCGCGGTATCGAGAAGCGCGAGCCTCGCCACCCGCTCCGGCGCCTGCCGCATGATCTCGAAAGCGATGTAACCGCCCATCGACAGCCCAACCAGCGCGAACCGTGGCGGCGCCGTGGCAAGCGTCCGGCGTGCGATCGCTGCGATGCTGTCGTCGCGCGTGTGATCGGCGACAATCACCGGCCCGAACCGCCAAAGCGCCGGAATCTGGTCGGAATAAAGCCGCGCCGAGCAGTTGAGCCCCGGCACGAGCACGCTCGGCATGAAATCAAAAGACCGCTTTGCTTCTGTCATTTGCTCTTCACCACACGGCGGGAAAATGAAGTAATTTCTTTCAACTTAGCGAGCCTGTCAGGTTGACTTTCGCAGGTTCGCACCTATGTTCCGCACACTGAAAATGCGGTGGATTCGACGCTTTTAGCACGCGGCTTTCAGCAGGTATCCGCCGGTTGTCTCCGAGGGCGTTCGCGCCCGGCGCGCTCCCCCTGATCTGAGGGTTTATGTCGTTTTCTCATCTCGGCTTGTCCGAAAAAGTTATCGCTGCCGTCGCGGCGGCCGGTTACAAAACTCCCACTCCCATCCAAGATCAAGCCATTCCCGCACGTGCTCGCGCGGCGCGACGTGCTCGGCATCGCCCAGACCGGCACCGGCAAGACGGCGGCTTTCACGCTGCCGATGCTGACCATGCTGGAAAAGGGCCGCGCCCGCGCGCGCATGCCGCGCACGCTCATCCTCGAGCCGACGCGCGAACTCGCGGCGCAAGTCGAAGAAAGCTTCGTCAAATACGGCGCCAAGCATAAGCTCAACGTCGCGCTGATCATCGGCGGCGTTTCGTTCGACGATCAGGACACCAAGCTCATGCGCGGCGTCGATGTGCTGATCGCGACGCCGGGCCGCCTGCTCGATCATTTCGAGCGCGGCCGGCTGCTGCTCAACGGCGTCGAGCTTCTGGTCATCGACGAAGCCGACCGCATGCTCGACATGGGCTTCATCCCCGACATCGAGCGCATCTGCAAGCTGGTGCCGTTCACCCGGCAGACGCTGTTCTTCACCGCGACGATGCCGCCGGAAATCCGCCGCATCACCGAACAGTTCCTGCACAATCCGGTGCGCGTCGAAGTTTCGAAGCCCGCGACCACCGTCGCCACCACGACGCAGCTGCTGGCCAGATCGGGCCGCGAGCCGCACGACAAGCGCGATACGCTGCGCCGCCTGATCCGCGCCGCCGAAGGCATGAAGAACGCCATCATCTTCTGCAACCGCAAGCGCGACGTGGCGACGCTGCATCGCTCGCTGCTGCGGCATGGCTTTTCGGTGCAGGCGCTGCACGGCGACATGGATCAGTCGGCGCGCACGGCAGCGCTCGAGCAGTTCCGCAAGGGCGAGGTGACGCTGCTGGTCGCTTCCGACGTCGCCGCGCGCGGCCTCGACATTCCCGAGGTCAGCCACGTCTATAATTTCGACGTGCCGCATCCATGCCGACGATTACGTTCACCGCATCGGCCGCACCGGCCGCGCCGGCCGGACCGGCACCGCGATCACCATCGTCGCCGGATCGAACGACGCCAAGGCCGTCGCCGCGATCGAAAAGCTGATCGGCCAGCCGATTCCCTGGATGGACAAAGCGTCCGGAACCCGCGCCGCAGCGCCCGAAGCGCCGGTCGATGCCGCGCCACATCGCATCAGTCACATTCACATTCGCAACGCGCAACCGCGGCAACGGGCGCCCGCTCCCGCCGCGGGCAACCGGACAATCGCCGTCAGCCGCGTCAGCCCGACGGCAGCCGCATCGCCGGCGCGCATCCGCAGCGTTCGGCACCGCCTCCCGCAGCCTCGCGGCGGCGGCGACGAACCCGACGTTCGCACCTGCCGGCCTTTCTGCTGCGGCCGGTCACGCTCAAGGCTTAATCCGCTCATCCGCGCTGTCGCCCGCGATGACGACGATATTCTACATCGTCATTGCCGGGCTTGACCCGGAAATCCAGGCTCCGAAAGCAGCGCGCGTTGAACACGTGCATGCCGGCTGCGCTTCCTCATGGACCACGTCAACCGGTCTACGGCAGGATTGCGCTGTCTCGTTCATAGTCCGCACGCAACGCATGGCGATGGCCGCCGGTTAACCGTTTACGGCCATTCACAGCTTTCTTTAGTCCGGCAAGATTGGCGTTCCCGCGCTGTCGATGATCTGTAGTCCGGATAGTGTCGGAGACGATTCTCATGGCCGTGCCCCAGCGACGAGCACGAACGGACGCTTGCCTTCGCCGAAATCGCGCTTGCAGCAGATACGGCGCTGCGCCAGCCGGCATCGCCGCGAAATTTTGAAATCTGGTATCACTACGCGACCGGCTACAATCCGCGCTCAACCAACTCGATCAACGAGACGCTGTCGCAAAAAGGCGCGCTGAACGAAACCGATCTCGAACAGATCTACGACAATTACTTCTCGGCGAGCCGCGCCGGCGACGCGCATCGACTCCGTCGGCACGCGCGTGCTCGACGAAATCAAACATGTCCTGGCGACGATCGACGCCGCCGCGGGCTCGGCGACCACGCTATTCCGAGCGCCTCACCGACGCCAGCGAGACGCTGCAGGGCAACCATGACGGCGACGCGCTGCGCGCCATCGTCGAGCAGCTCGTCGCGGGCGCGAGGGAAATGGAGATCAACAACAAGAAGCTCGAGACGCGCCTGGCGGCGTCGCGCCAGGAAATCGAGCAGCTGCAGCAAAATCTCGAAGCGGTGCGCACCGAAAGCCTCACCGATCCGCTGACCACGCTCGCCAACCGCAAATTTTTCGACGCCGCGCTCGCCAAGGCGATCGCCGAGCGCGCCAGACAGAACGGCGAGCCGCTGTCGCTGCTGATAGCCGACATCGACCACTTCAAGGCTTCAACGACCAATACGGCCACCTCACCGGCGATCAGGTGCTGCGTCTGGTCGGCGCTGGCGGTGAAGCAGAACGTCAAAGGCCAGGACATCGCCGCGCGCTACGGCGGCGAGGAATTCGTCGTCGCGCTGCCGAACACGGCGCTGCAATCGGCGACCACGGTCGCCGACCACATCCGCCGCGCGGTCATGACCAAGGAACTGATGAAACGATCGAGCGGCGAGCGGCTCGGCCGCGTGACGATCTCGATCGGCGTCGCGGTGCTGCGGCCGGCCGACACGCCCAGCTCCTGATCGAGCGCGCCGACAAATGCCTCTATGCCGCCAAGCGCAACGGCCGCAATCGCGTGATCTGCGAGACCGATCCGAGGAAGCCGAAACCGGCCGGCACCACGTGCGCAGTCGCATAGCGCCGGCACGCCGTGCGCAGTCCGGGACATGAGCGGGCATTCGCGCTGCTCTTGCAGCACGATGCCGGCGGTGGCTCGGATGCCGAGCTTGCCTGCGACGCTACGTGCCCGCGCGAATGGCCTCGAGCGGCCTCGCGCGCCGGCTCGATCTGCACCGACTCGCCGCAGCCGCAGGCCGAGGTCTGGTTCGGATTGTTGAACACGAACTGCGCCGACAGCTTGTCGATCTTGTAGTCCATCTCGGTGCCGAGCAGGAACAGCACCGCCTTGGGATCGATCAGGATGCGCACGCCCCTGTCCTCGATCACCTCGTCGAGCGGGTTGACTGGCTCGGCATATTCCATCGTGTAGGCCATGCCGGCGCAGCCGCCGTTCTTGACGCCGACGCGCACCGCCGCGATCGGACGATCGGCTTTCGCCATCACCGTCTTGATGCGTTCGGCGGCGGCTTCGGTGAGCCGCATCACTTGAGGTCTCGGCCGGGCAGTGCGCCATTTTCATGTCCTCCCTGCCTCTTCAGAGGCGCAGCTTCGAACCTAGAATAACTCAAAAATACTAACGACTTCGCATCAACGCTGCATCATTGCATGTAGTGCGCCGGCGACCGCCGCGCAACACGCACTGCCCTCACCACATATTGAGCACGGCGCGGGCCTCGTCCGACATCCGGCTCGGATCCCACGGCGGATCCCAGACGATAGTGACCTTGGCCTCGCGCACGCCCGGCACGCTCGGCGACCGCATTCTCCACCTGCGCCGGCAATTCCGCCGCCGACGGGCAGTTCGGCGTCGTCAGCGTCATGTCGATATTGACCATGCGGTCGTCGTCGATGTCGACCTTGTAGATCAGGCCGAGCTCGTAGATGTCGGCGGGAATTTCCGGGTCGTAGACCGTCTTGAGCGCGCCGACGATCTCGTCGGTCAGACGCGCCATTTCCTCGGGCGGGATCGCCGACGCGCTTTCGGCGGCACGCCTGCCGGATGAGCCTCGGCCGGCGGACGGCATGCAGTTCCGCGTCCGCGACGGCGCTCGCGGCATCGGCTTTGATGTCATCCGTCATGCTGAAGAAATCCTGCGCCTTGAGCAGCGCCTGCGCCAGGCAGTCGATCTCCTCGCGCGTATTGTACATGGCGAACGAGGCGCGGCAGGTCGCGGTGACGCCGAACCGCGCCAACAGCGGCATGACGCAATGGGTGCCGGCGCGCACCGCGACGCCGGAGCGGTCGATGATGGTCGCCACGTCGTGCGGATGGGCGCCCTTCATTTCGAACGAGACGATCGGCCCCTTGTCCTTGGCGGTGCCGATGATGCGCAGCGAATTGATCTCGCGCAGCCGGTCCTGGGCGTAGCGCAGCAGGCCGGCCTCGTGGTTGCGGATGCGGGCCTTGCCGATCGAGGCGACATAATCGATCGCGGCGCCAAGCCCGATCGCCTGCACGATCGACGGCGTGCCGGCCTCGAACTTGTGCGGCGGCTCGCCATAGGTGACGCGGTCCTCGAACACTTCGCGGATCATCTCGCCGCCGCCGTTGAACGGCGGCATGGCGGCGAGATGCTCGTATTTGCCGTAGAGCACGCCGATGCCGGTCGGGCCGTAAAGCTTGTGGCCGGTGAAGGCGTAAAAATCGCAGTCGATGTCGCGCACGTCGACGTCGAGATGCACCGCGCCCTGCGCGCCGTCGACCAGCACCGGAATGCCGCGCGCATGCGCGATCCGCGCCACTTCCTTCACCGGCACCAGAGTGCCGAGCATGTTCGACATGTGGGTGATGGCGACCAGTCTTGGTGCGCGGCGTCAACAGCTTCTCGAATTCGTCGATGAGGAAATTGCCCTCGTCGTCGACCGGCGCCCATTTGATCACCGCGCCCTGGCGCTCGCGCAGGAAATGCCACGGCACGATGTTGGAGTGGTGCTCCATGATCGAGAGCACGATCTCGTCGCCGGGCTGGATGCGCTCGCGGCCGAACGTATAGGCGACGAGGTTGATCGCCTCGGTGGCGTTGCGGGTGAAGATGATCTCTTCCTTGCGCCCGGCATTGAGGAAGCCGCGACCTTCTCGCGCGCGCCCTCGTAGGCCTCGGTCGCCTCGTTGGCGAGATAATGCAGGCCGCGATGCACATTGGCGTATTGCGTCGTATAGGCTTCGTGCAGGCGGTCGAGCACCGCCTGCGGCTTTTGCGCCGAGGCGGCGTTGTCGAGATAGACCAGCGGCTTGCCGTAAACCGGCATGGCCAGGATCGGAAAATCCGCCCGGATGCGGTTCACGTCGTAGGCGCCGTTGGTCGACCGCTGGATGCATTCATGGCAACCGCCTGCTCTCAGCCCGCGCCCTCGAGCCAGGCCGCGACCTGCTCCATCAGCGCTTCGCGCAGGCCGGCATGCTCGATGCCTTCGACCGCCTCGCCGAGAAACGCCTGGATCAGCAGCGCCTCGGCCTCGGCCGCCGGAATGCCGCGCGCCATCAGATAGAATTTCAGCTCGTCGTCGAGCGCGCCCGCGGTCGCGCCATGGCCGCATTGCACGTCGTCGGCGAAGATCTCGAGCTCCGGCTTGTTGTCGGCTTCGGCGCGGTCGGACAGCAGCAGCGCCTGCGTCATCATCTTGGCGTCGGTCTTCTGCGCGCCCTGCCGCACGATGATGCGGCCCTGGAACACGCCGTGGGCCTCGTCGTCGAGCACCGACTTGAACACTTCGCGGCTCTGGCAGCCGCGCGCGATATGGGTGGCGACCAGCGTGGTGTCGGCATGCTGGCGGCCCTTGAGCAGGGTCGCGCCGCGGATGTCGGCGACGGTATCTTCGCCGTCGAAATTGAGAAACAGCTGGTTGCGCACCACCGCGCCGCCGGCGGTGAAGGTGAAAGCGTTGAAGCGCGCCTGCGCGCCGATCGCGGCCGCCAGCGTCGAGACATGCAGCGCATCGGCGCCTTCGCCGATGATCTTGACGTGATCGACATGGGCGTCGTCGCCGACGAACATTTCGAGCGCCGCATTGACCTGATAGTCGCTCGCCGCCCGGGCCTTCGTGGCTCTCGATCAGCATCGCGCGCGCGCCCCGCCCGACCACAACGAGCGAGCGCATAAAAGTGGCCGCGGGCTTTTCCGAGGAAACGAACACCAGATGCAGCGGCCGCTCGATGGTCGCGCCGGCGGCGACACGGATCACCGCGCCGTCGCCCATCAGCGCGGTGTTGAGCGCGACCGCGACGTCGCCCGCAGGCGCGAGCTTGCCGAGCGGAGCGGTCAGGCCGGCATCGTCGCCGGCGAGCGCGGCCGACAGCGCACCGATGCTCAGGCCTGTCTCCAGCTCGGCGACATCCGACAGTTCGGCCACGAACGCGCCGTCGACGAACACCAGACGGCGGCGCTCCACATCGCCGAGCAGTCTGCCCGGCGGTCTTCGCGGCGGGCTTCGCCGCCGCATCCGGCGGGCCGGCCAGCGGCTTGGCTTCGCGCATCAGCGCGCGCAGATCGGTGTATTTCCAGTCCTCGACGCGGCGGTGCGGCAGGCCTTCCTTGGCGAACAGGTCGAACGCGGCGGCGCGCTGCTCCGCGATCCGCGCCGTCGCGCGGCAGCCGGGCGCGCCTGCGCAAAGCTTCGGCCAGCGCCGTCTCGGCCGCCGTCTTGATCAGCTTAACGTCGGCCATGATATTCATTCGCGACATTCATTCGCGCTTACGGTGCGGAGGGACCATCAGCCTCACGCCGCGGCCTCCTGATACTCGGCATAGCCGCGGGCTTCGAGTTCGAGCGCCAGATCCTTGCCGCCGGTCCTGACGATGCGGCCTTTCGAGAGCACGTGCACCACGTCCGGCACGATGTAGTCGAGCAGCCGCTGATAGTGCGTGATGACGATGAACGAGGTTTGCGGCGAGCGCAGCCGGTTGACGCCGTCGGAGACGATTTTCAGCGCGTCGATGTCGAGGCCGGAATCGGTTTCGTCGAGCACGGCGAGCCGCGGCTCGAGCAGCGCCATCTGCAAGATCTCGTTGCGCTTCTTCTCGCCGCCGGAGAACCCCACATTGACGCCGCGGCGCAGCATGTCCTGGTCGATGCCGAGGTCTTGGCGACCTCGCGCACGCGCTTCAGGAATTCCGGCGTCGAATGCTCGGGCTCGCCGCGCTTCTTGCGCTGCGCGTTGAGCGCGGTGCGCAGAAACGTCATGGTGGCGACGCCGGGGATTTCCAGCGGATACTGAAAAGCGAGAAACAGTCCCGCCGCGGCGCGCTCGTCCGGCGCCATGTCGAACAGGTTTTTGCCGTTGAACAGCACCTCGCCCGCAGTCGGCTCGTAATCGGCCTTGCCGGCCAGCACGTAAGCGAGCGTCGATTTGCCCGAGCCGTTCGGGCCCATGATCGCGTGCACCTCGCCGGCGTTCACGGTGAGGTCGAGACCTTTGAGAATTTCCTTGCCGTCGATCTCGACGTGCAGATTCTTGATTTCCAGCAACGCCATGTTCCGTCCGTTTCTAAAACTTTGCCGCGATCCGCGCCGCAAGCCTCATCCGACCGAGCCCTCCAGACTGATCGAGATCAGCTTCTGCGCCTCGACCGCAAACTCCATCGGCAACTGCTGCAGCACGTCCTTGACGAAGCCGTTGACCACCAGCGCGACGGCCTCCTCGGCCGACAGCCCGCGCTGGCGGCAATAGAACAGCATCTCGTCCGAAATCTTCGAGGTGGTCGCCTCGTGCTCGAACACGGTCGAGGAATTCTTCGCCTCGATGTACGGCACGGTGTGCGCGCCGCATTTGTCGCCGATCAGGAGCGAGTCGCAGTTGGTGAAGTTGCGCGCGCCGGCGGCGCGGCGGTGCGAGGTCACCAGCCCGCGATAGGTGTTGTTGGAATGCCCGGCGGCGATGCCCTTGGAGATGATGCGGCTCGTCGTGTTCTTGCCGAGATGCAGCATCTTGGTGCCGGAATCGACCTGCTGATAGCCGTTGGAGATGGCGATCGAATAGAACTCGCCGCGCGAATTGTCGCCGCGCAGGATGCAGCTCGGATATTTCCAGGTGATGGCCGAGCCGGTCTCGAGCTGCGTCCAGGAGATTTTGGAATTCGCGCCGCGGCAATCGCCGCGCTTGGTGACGAAGTTATAGACGCCGCCGCGGCCGTCAGCGTCGCCCGGATACCAGTTCTGGATGGTCGAATATTTGATCTCGGCGTCGTCGAGCGCCACGAGTTCGACCACCGCGGCGTGAAGCTGGTTCTCTTCGCGCATCGGTGCGGTGCAGCCTTCGAGGTAGCTCACATAAGAGCCGTGGTCGGCGATGATCAGCGTGCGCTCGAACTGGCCGGTGTTGCGCTCGTTGATGCGGAAATAGGTCGACAGCTCCATCGGGCAGCGCACGCCCGGCGGCACATAGACGAACGAGCCGTCGGAGAACACGGCCGAGTTCAGCGTGGCGAAGAAATTGTCGCTGACCGGTACCACCGTACCGAGATATTTCTTCACCAGTTCCGGATGCTCATGCACTGCTTCGGAGATCGGCATGAACAGCACGCCGGCCTTGGCAAGTTCGGCCTTGAACGTGGTCGCGACCGAAACCGAATCGAACACCGCGTCGACCGCGACGCGCCCGTAACTGCCCTCGCCCGGGGCGCCGCCCTCGCCGTCTTCGTTCGCAGGCTTCTGGATGCCGAGCAGCGCTTCGCGCTCGCGCAGCGGAATGCCGAGCTTCTCGTAGGTGCGCAGAATTTCGGGATCGATTTCGTCGAGCGACTTCGGCGCCTTCTTCGGCGCGGAGTAATAATAGAGGTCCTGATAGTCGATCGGGCCGTAATCCACCTTGGCCCATTTCGGCTCGCGCATGGTCAGCCAGCGCCTGTAGGCGTCGAGCCTCCAGGCCAGCATCCATTCGGGCTCGTTCTTTTTCGCCGAGATGAACCGGACCGTATCCTCCGAAAGGCCCTTCGGGGCCTTGTCGGATTCGATCAGAGTCTCGAAACCGTATTTATACTGGTCAACGTCGATACGGCGGACCTGATCGACGGTCTCTTGTACGGCCGGCATTCGTCCCTCCGCTCACGGTTTCAAGGACCGCGGGTTGGATTAAGTCGGTATGGCCTGGTGTCCTGCCTGGGTGCGTGATGTCCCTGGTAAACCCCGGAAGCTGCTTGAACCATTCCAAGCAGCTATAAAATCGTTCGTCAATCCAGCCATTTAGGCTGCTATCCCACGGCCCTTAGATAGTGCACCCGCGAGCTTTCTCCAAGCGCCGAGGAACCGCTCGACGTCTGCTTTTGCGGTCGTCCACCCGAGGCTGACGCGGACCGCGCCGCGCAGCAGCGACGGCGAAACCCCCATGGCCGCAAGGACATGCGAGGGCTGCACCTTGCCGGAGGAGCAGGCCGCGCCGGACGATACCGCAATCCCTTCGAGGTCGAAGGCGATAATCGCGGTTTCGGCATTCATCCCGGGCACCGAAAACAGCGTGGTGTTCGGCAGGCGATCGACCCCCTGCCCGAAAATCACGGCCTGCGGCGATATTGCCCGCAGGCCCGCCTCCAGCAGGTCCCGAAGCGCCAGCATGCGGGCGGTTTCGGCGGGACCCTGCTGCAACGCCGCCGCTGCCGCCGCGCCGAAGGCGGCGATGCCCGCCACGTTCTCCGTCCCGGCGCGCGTCCCGCGCTCCTGACCGCCGCCGCGGATCAGCGGATCGGGGAAATGGATGTCGTCGCCGCCCCGCACCAGCGCGCCCGACGCCCTTCGGGCCGCCGATCTTGTGGGCCGAGAGCGTCAGCAGATCGGCGCCGAAGGTCCCGATATCGCACGCCATGCGGCCGGCCGCCTGCACCGCATCGACGTGAAGGAGCCCGCCAGCCGCATGAACGATGGCCGCGGCCTCCGCCACCGGCTGCACCACGCCGGTCTCGTTATTGGCGAGCATGAGCGAAACCAGCGGCCGCGGCGATTTCGCCACCGCATCCGCCAGCGCCGGAAGATCGACCCGCCCGTCGCCGTCAACCGGAAATTCGACGATGGCAGTGCGGGCAAAGCGGCCGCCTGCC
Source organism: uncultured Alphaproteobacteria bacterium (assembly GCA_963766925.1). GTDB lineage: Bacteria > Pseudomonadota > Alphaproteobacteria > Rhizobiales > Xanthobacteraceae > BOG-931. The sequence continues at coordinate 19,840 of CAVYCI010000030.1, read as the reverse complement.
CGCACCGAGGCGTGCTCGATCGCCGACATGAGCAGCGTCTCGCGCGGCCTTTTTTCCGCGGCAGTCTCTATCGCCGGCGTCAGCGCCAGCATGTTGGCCTCGGTGCCGCTCGACGTGAAAATCACATCCGCCGGTTGCGCGCCGACCAGCGCCGCTACCTCTGCCCGCGCGCGCTCGATCCGGTTCCGCGCGGCACGGCCTTCGGCATGCACCGACGACGGGTTGCCGGCGAGCAGAAGCGCATCGGACAGCGCCGCGCCGGCCTCCGGCCGCAGCGGCGCGGTCGCGTTCCAGTCGAAATAGCTGCGCTCCGGCATGCTCGTGATGCTTGCTTTTTGTCCCCAGGCCTGTGCTAAAAGTCGCGACCCAGAGCTTTCGCCGGGCGCATGCCGTGGCCGGTTCCAAAACTTAAGTAGATGTAACCGCTTACGTGCACCTGCGGGCGCCGTCAAGCATGCGCTTCGAGACCGTCGACCGGTCCGTAACAGAGGTTTTTTAGAAAAATGCCCGAAGTCATTTTCACGGGGCCGGGCGGCCGCATCGAAGGCCGCTATCATCCGGCGCGCCAAAAGAACGCGCCGATCGGCATCGTGCTGCACCCGCATCCGCAATTCGGCGGCACGATGAACCACCAGATCGTGTACCAGCTCTATTACGCCTTCGTGCACCGGAACTTCTCGGCGCTGCGGTTCAACTTCCGCGGCGTCGGCCGCAGCCAGGGCGGGTTTGATCACGGTATCGGCGAACTGTCCGATGCCGCCGCCGCGCTCGACTGGGCGCAGTCGGTCAATCCGGAAGCGCGAAGCTGCTGGATCGCCGGCTTTTCGTTCGGCGCCTGGATCGGCATGCAGCTCCTCATGCGCCGGCCGGAGATCGAAGGCTTCATCTCGATCGCGCCGCCCGCGAACCTTTACGATTTTTCGTTCCTTGCGCCCTGCCCGTCATCCGGCCTGATCATTCACGGCGACAAGCGACGCGGTGGTGCCGCATCGCGACGTCACCACGCTGGTGGAGAAGCTCAAGACCCAGAAGGGCATCGTCATCGAGCAGAAGGTCGTGCCAGGCGCCAATCATTTCTTCGACGGCAAGATCGAACCGCTGATGAGTTCGGTCGGCGCGTACCTCGACAAGCGTCTCGGCACCAAAGGCGGCCGCGCGACGACGGCGGCCTAGACGTACCGTCCTGACGCTCCAGTCTCGTCGTTAAAGCGGCCGCGCGACAAAGACGGGCCGATTGGTGCGGGCCCGTCACTCGTCCGGCCCGCTCCGCTGCGCGATTCCGGCCGAATCCCCTTTTCCAAGCGCGAAGCCGAGCACGACAGTCTCGGCCGTTTGTTTGAACTCGCCATCGACGGCGCGCCGAACGATCGCCGCAAGCTCCGGCAGAGGCTTTGCGTCGTAGAGGCGGGGAAACGTCACCGTCACCCTCACCAGCCGCCCGTTTTTCCAGTCAAACCCGACGTCGGGCTTCAGGCCGGTTGCCGCTTCCAGATCGGCTTCGACGGCCTTCGCGTATTTCCAGCCGTCGATCAGCGTACTGATCATGTCGCATGCCGTGAGGCTCGCGACGACGACAAGCAATGCCGCAATTCGGTACATCGGAGCCCCTCTCGATCACCGGCTATGGCTGTGCCAGCACGCCTCCAGTCAGCGGGTGCGGAACGCCGGTCGTGCCGGGAAAGCTGATCGGCAGATCGCGCAGGCTTCGCACCGCCATATAGGCGAAGGCCTGGGCCTCCAGCGAATCCGTGGACCAGCCCGCGGCGTGGCCGCTTTCGACGCGCGCCGGCGCGAGACGCTCCGCGAGCATGCGCATCAGCGCCGGATTGCGCGCGCCGCCGCCGGCGACGATCCAGGTTTTCGGCGCGCGCGGCAGCAGCGGCACGATCTGCGCTACCGTGGCCGCGGTCAGCGCCGTCAGCGTCGCGGCTCCGTCTTCGACACTACGGTCGTCGAACGTGCTGCCGATCCAGGCGCGGAAGTCGTTGCGGTCGAGCGATTTCGGCGGCGGCTTCAAAAAAAACGGATGCGCCAGAAAACGCGCGATCGACTCCTCGTCCACCATGCCCGCCTGGGCCGCGTGCCCGTCGGTATCGAGAAGCTGGCCGGTGCGGACCCGCATGAAATCGTCGAGCAGCGCATTGCCGGGCCCGGTGTCGCAGGCGATCAGTTCGTCGCCGTCGATATACGTCACGTTCGCCACGCCGCCGACATTAAGCACGGCAACGGGCGGCTCGCGGTCGAGCCGCCGGACCAGCGCGCGATGATAGACCGGCGCCAGCGGAGCGCCCTGCCCGCCGGCTTCGATGTCGGCTGAGCGAAAATCATAGACCACCGGAATGCCAAGACGGTCGGCAAGCTTGCGGCCATCGCCGATCTGCACGGTGAGACGGCGCTCGGGCCGGTGCAGCACGGTCTGGCCGTGGAATCCGATCACGGTCACATCGCCGGGCTTGAGGCCGTTGGCGGCAAGGAACGTCTCGACGGCCTCGGCATGGGCGGCGGTGACCTGCGCTTCCGCCTCCGCCATCGCGCCCGGCCGCGCGGTGCGGTCGGTCATGTTGGCCGCCACCGCATTGGCGCTGCGCAGCAGCGCGCGTTCGGGTTTCGAATAGGTCCGGTACGCAGTCGGCCCGAACCGGGTAATGGTTTCGCCATCGGTCTCGATCAGGGCGACATCGACGCCGTCCTGGGACGTGCCGCTCATCAGTCCGATCGCCAAAGCCGGCGATGACGGGGAAGGTTGCTGCGAAGGTCGTTCCGTCGGCATGGCCAGTGTTCTACGGTTGAATCGCCTGCTGGACCTGTTACACCAGCGCCGCCTTTTATTCACCGTCATCCTGAGGCGGCTTCGAAGCGCCTTCGACCGATGAACGGCGCGGTTATCGCGGTTTGCCCGCACCGCAGGGGTGACGAAACAACATTATCGCCGGAAACGCGATGAGCACCTACAAGTCCGATTTTCTCGACGTCCTCGCCAGACGGGGCTTCATCCATCAGGTCTCGGAGCCCGAGGCGCTGGATGCGCTTGCGCATTCGTCAACGATCACCGCCTACATCGGCTTCGACTGCACGGCGGCGTCGCTGCATGTCGGCTCGCTCGTTCCGATCATGCTGCTGTACTGGCTCCAGCAGACCGGCCACCGGCCGATCGCGCTGATGGGCGGCGGCACCACGCGGGTCGGCGATCCGTCCGGCAAGGACGAGAGCCGAAGGCTTCTGACCGAAGCGGACGATCGACGCCAACCTCAAAAGCATCCGCGCGACCTTCGGCAACTTTCTGAAATTCGAAGATGCCGGCGGCAACGCCGTCATGGCCAACAACGCCGACTGGCTGAACAAGCTCAACTACATCGATTTCCTGCGCGACGTCGGCCGGCACTTCTCGATCAACCGCATGCTGGCGTTCGACTCGGTGAAGCTGCGGCTCGAGCGCGAGCAGGAACTGTCGTTCCTCGAATTCAACTACATGATCCTGCAGGCCTACGACTTCGCCGAGCTGCACCGCCGCTACGGCTGCGTGCTGCAGATGGGCGGCTCCGACCAGTGGGGCAACATCGTCAACGGCATCGATCTCGGACGCCGGCTGCACAATGCGCAGCTGTTCGCGCTGACCTCGCCGCTGATTACCACTTCGTCGGGCGCGAAGATGGGCAAGACCGCGGCGGGCGCGGTGTGGCTCAACGCCGACCTCGTGAGCCCCTACGACTACTGGCAATACTGGCGCAACACCGAGGATGCCGACGTCGAGCGGTTCCTCAAACTGTTCACGGTGCTGCCGCTGGACGAGATTGCGAAGCTCGCGGCGCTGAGCGGCGCGGAGATCAACGAGGCAAAGAAAATCCTCGCCACCGAGGCGACCGCGCTGGTGCACGGCCGCGCCGCGGCCGATCAGGCGGCGGCGACGGCGCGGACGACCTTCGAGGAAGGCGGCCTTGGCGCCACCCTGCCGACGGTGGAGATACCGCGCGCCGAACTCGCCGCGGGACTGGGCGTGCTGGCGGCCGTCGTCAAAGCCGGCCTCGCTGCCTCGAACGGCGAAGTGCGGCGCGCCATCGCCAACAATGCCATCATGGTCAACGACGTGCGCGTCACCAGCGACAAGGCGTCAATCGGCGAAGCCGAGGTTACGGCAGAAGGCGTGATAAAACTCTCGCTCGGCCGAAAACGCCACGTCCTGATCAAGCCGGTCTGAGAAGCTCAGCGATAATTCGGGAACGTGTCGCCGCCGCTGTCGCCGTTTGCGGGAAACTCGAACACCTTGCGCAGCAGTCCCGGCGCCAGCGCGGAAATCGGATTGACGCGGAGCACCGGGTTGCCCGGGCGACCGACGACTTCGTAGGTGATGCCGACGAGGCCTTCCTTCTCGCCGCCGAGGAACAGGCCCAGCAGCGGCAGTTGCCCGAGCAGATTGTTTGGTCCGTACAGCGGCACCAACGTGCCGCGCATGTGCATCTCGTCGTGCGCGTAGTCGACCACCCCGTCGATCGTACCGCCGATCAGCGGCCCCCGGACCACGCCGTCACGCAGCGCGACACGGCCCGGCATGCGGGTGAATTCGACACGCATGCCGCCGAAATCGATGGCGTTGCGGCGGGTCTGATTGCCGGGGCTGACAGCGCGTTCAAGCTGGGCTTCGTCGTGGATGGCGAAGTTGCGCACGCTCAGCGTGCCCTGCTGCGTCGCATTGTCCGCAGACGGTGCGTCCATCGCGACCGACATTTGTCCGCCCGTCAAACGCGAATAAACGTCGGTGAAGCGAAAGAAGGCGCCTGCATCGCCGCTTTCCAGATAAATCACCTGGCGGCCGGTGTTGCGGCCGCGCAGTTCACCGGTAAGCGTCGCGTCGCGCCCGATCTTGCCCGAGAGTCCGAAGCTGCGAATTTCGCCCGCGCGCCGCGTCAGTTTCAGATCGACGCCGCGGAGCGCCTCGCCGTTGAAACCGACCACCGCGCCAAGTTTCATGTCCACATCGACATCGACCGGATGCCGTTTGGCGTTCTGATTTGAAGACGCCCCGCCGGCCGTCGTCTTGACGAAACCGCGCCCGTCATAAACTTCGCCGCGCATGATGACGCGCAGCGCGCCGTCGGCAGCGCGCTCGACCTTGAGGCTGGCGCGGTCACCGTCGGAGAAACCGTAAGCGGGGAAATTGGCCGACTGCACCTCGCCCGCGCTGTCGAACTCGACACTGCCCTTGACGCCGCCGCCGGCGCCTTCGATCAGCAGGTCCTCGACCCGCATGCCCTGCGGCCTGGTCGCAAGCACGAAGGTCGCCCGCGCCGGCTTGCCGGAAGGCTTGGCCCAGCCCGGCAACAGGCCGTCGATCTGGGCGGGTGTCAGGTCGGCGTCCACCACGAAGCGGCCTTCGCGCTCCGGACCCGTTCCCATCCGGCCGTTCAGACGAAGCGGAATGCTGCCGCTGACGGTTTCGAGATCGAAGCCGAGATTGCTGCGCGCGGCGTCGTCGAGCGTGCCGGAAATGCGGACTTCGGCGTCCGGTTCGCCGCGGGCCTTGCGATATTCGAGACTGGCGGGTGTGCCGCCGATCCGTACGTCGCCCTTGAGCTGAAATCCCTGCGGCGTGGCGACCGCCCGCAGCAGCGCCGCCTCGACCTTCTGTCCCATGACCATATGATCGGCGGAAAAATTGTTGGCATCGACCCCGATCGAATAGACGGTCGAGCCCGGCGCCAGATCAGGCTTGAGCGGCATGCCGAGCGAGACCTGCGCGGTCATCGTGCCGCGCACCGACGAAAGGTCGAACGGCGTCTCGGAAAACTCGCGCAGACGCTCCGAGCGCAACAGATCGGCGGCGGCCGGAAGCGGCCCGTCGATCTTGAAGCGCACACGCGCCGGCGGAGCTTTCGGCGCGGTATCCGGCACCTCGAACACGCCGGAGGTCAGGGTGAGCCTCCGACCCGGGGGACCGTCGGCCGTTGCCCTGCCGACCGAGACCACGGCATCGCGGCCGACGATGTGCACGTTGAGGTCAGCGTCGCGCAGCGTCGGCAGGCCTTCGACCGGACGGAGCACGCAACCCGTCGCCAGAGCGTCGAGCGTCAGGCCATCATCCGCAACCGGCGGCCCGCCGTCCCGCAAATTCTCGATCGGCGAATTGACCGCGATCACGATGCGCTCGACCGTACCGCTGACGAGATGCTCGTTGAACCAGTCGCGCACTTTCGGAACGATGAAGACCGGCCACAGCCGCTTCAGCGATTCAGCCGACATGCGCGTGCCGGCGAATCCTGCCGCGAGCCGCGGGTTGCCTGAAAAATCGATATTGCCCGACATGGCGATGCCGACGCCGGTATTGCCGATATCGCCCTCGTCGATAAAGAACCGCTTCTTCGCCGCATCGTAGCGGCCGCTGACCGCGATCCGGTTGAGCACCAGCGGCTCGGTGATCGAACCGATCGAGCCGAGCACGATGGTGCCGCCACCGACCTTGAACTGCCACACGCCCTCGGCCGCTTCGGGCGCTTCGATCTGCCCCAGCACGGTGATGCGGTTGCCGCCCGACAGCAGCTGCACGGGCAACGACAGCACGCGGTTGGCCGAGTCCCAGTTCAGCTTGATCTCGGCACGATCGATGGGGATGCGGCCTTCGTCGTCGGCGGCATCGCCGATAGAGCCGGCATCGATCACGATGTGCGCGGCAAGCGTTTGCGGGAGCCCGTCCGGACCGATTTCCCCCGTCATGCTGACGGACAGCGGGGTGTCGATGCGAAGGCCCGGATTGTCGAGACGCGCCGCGAGCAGCAGATCGCTGACCGGCACGCGGACACCTTCAAGCGCGATGCGCCGGTAGCCCTGGCGGGTCGGCGTGACCGAGGCCCGCAGGCCCCAGGGACGCTCCGGATTCGCGGAGCCGATACTGACCTCGACGCCGCCACGCACGCGCTCGGCGCTAAGGCTGATGTCCTGGAACTTCCAGTGCTTCCCGGTGCGCTCGTCATCGACGGTCAGATTTCCGTTCTTGAGGCCAAGTTCGCTCAGATCGTGGCCGTCGAGGCCGGTCTCGCCGATGCCGTCGATCCACGACAGGGCCGCGGCGAACATGTCGCGGGCGCGGCGCGAACTGCTGACCGACGGCTGCAGCGAGCTTTCGTGGCCGGCCTGCGAGGAACGCAGCAGCGCCGCAGCGGCCGAAACCGGCGCGGAGGCGGTCGCGATCGGCCGCTTGTCGGCACCGGCGAAGATGGTGACGCGCCCGTCCTGCTCGATCCGCAATGCCATTTCGGCGCCGACCAGATTGAGGCTTTCGGCGCGCATGTGGCCGGTGAGCAGGCTCATGCCCGAGACGCGGACTTCGGCTTTCGGCGCGCTCGCGACGATCGTGCCGTCCGAATCGCGCACCACGATGTCGCGCAGACGGACCGCGGTGGCCCCGGTCGCGGTGCGCTCGATCTGCGTGCCGCCGACCTCGACGCGATGATCGTTACCGAAATTCTCCGCGATGGCGGAGGCAAGCCAGGGCGTCACCACGTCGAGCTGAATCGGACCGGTCGAAAGCCGCCACCACAGCGCGAGGCAGCCCGCAACGAAAATGACGCCGAGGACGCCGAGGCTGATCGCCGCGCGGCGCAGGAAGCGACCGTAGCGCCCGAGAAACCGCCGAAACCGTGAAGGGCCGGGCAAGTCGTCCGAGGGCGGAACCGAATCTGTCGCGGCAGGATGTGGCGGTCGCCGCAGGGGAACGACGTTTCGCCATCGCGGGCTCGCCGCGCGCTGCCTGGGCTGATTTGCCATGCCCCCTCGGGCGCCCCCTGGTCCGTAATGCCCCCGAGTACAGCCCCCGCTGCCATCGACCCCGTCCGCCCGGGCGCGTAGTGTGACGACGACCCCAATGGCCTTTGGAAAGCGACGAAAGGAAGGCGCATGGTACGCGAACTCACCGTCGGCGCCAAAGCGCCGGCCTTCAGCCTGCCCCGGGACGGCGGCGGAAGTGTTTCATTGGCCGACTTCGCGGGCCGGAAGCTCGTGCTTTATTTCTATCCCAAGGCCGACACGCCCGGCTGCACCACGGAAGCCATCGACTTTTCCCGCCTCGAGGCCGACTTCGCCAAAGCCGATACCGCGATTCTCGGTGTCTCGGCCGACGCGGTCGCGGCGCAGGACAAGTTCAAGGCAAAGCACAAGCTCACCGTCGCGCTGGGGTCGGACGAGAGCCACCGCATGCTCGAGGCCTATGGCGTCTGGCGGGAAAAATCGATGTATGGCCGGAAATTCATGGGAGTGGTTCGCACCACCATTCTGATCGGCCCGGACCAGCGCATCGCGCGGCTGTGGCCGAAAGTTTCGGTCGGCGGGCACGCGGAAGAAGTGCTCGCCGCCGCCAAAGCGCTTTGACGGGCGTTTCGGCTGACGCCTTGAATTGCCAAAGCATTTACCGAAGCCGGTAAAATGTGCGGCACGTTTTGCGGAATATTAACCATGCGCCGCTCAAATCGCCCCCCGGGTAAGCCGAACCTCGAGTCCGGCTTTTGTGGGAGCGTCAATGTCGGCTTCGAGGGCGGCCTCGCCGCGGCACTTCACTTACAATCACCATGTCGAGCCGCGCGCACGGCACGCTGGCCGCGCGGCCGGAGGCGCCGGATTTACCATCGCGCATGCCGGACGGCAGATCCGGCTCGGGCCGGTGGCGTTCTGGATCGCTGTCGGCAGTGTCGTCATTATGGCCGGATGGTCGCTGACCACCGCGACCTATTTCGCGTTCCGCAACGATCTTCTTAAAGGGGTGATGGCGCGCCAGGCCGAGCAACAGTTCGCCTATGAAGACCGCATCGCCGAATTGCGCGCCCGGATCGACCGCACCACCAGCCGTCAACTGCTCGATCAGGAGCAGTTCGAGCAAAAACTCGACGATCTGCTGCACCGGCAGGCGACGCTCGAGTCGCGGGCAGCCGCGCTGAACGGCATTGTCGATCCGGCTTCAACGGGGTCGATCCGGCCACGCCCGCCGCAGGAACCGGGCGCCGGCGCGCCGGGCCGGGACCGCCAGTCGCTCCTCGATCCGGAATGGATGCAAACCGGCCGCAGGTCCGGCAAGGACGCCGACATGGCCGGCAAGCTCGCACGCGCGGAAACGTCGCTCGACCGGGTCGAACGCCGGCAGTCGCAGGCGCTCGCCCAGATCCAGGAGCGGTACGAGGGAAAAGCGCGCAGGCTGCGCGGCGTGCTCGCCGATCTCGGCGTAAAGCCCAGTGCTTCGATGCTGTCGGGCACGGGCGGACCGTTCGTGCCGATCAAACTGCCGGGCGAAGGCAACAACGGCTTCGAACGCGTGCTGGCGCGCGTCACGATGGCGCGCGCGCAGGCCGAGCAGCTGTCCCGCAGCCTCGCCTGGATTCCGGTCCGCAAGCCGGTCACCGGCGAACTCGACGTTTCTTCTCTGTTCGGCGTTCGCGTCGATCCGTTTCTGCACGTGGCAGCGATGCACACCGGCATCGACTTCCGCGGCGACACCGGCGATCCGATTCATGCCACCGCCGCCGGGGTCGTGACCACCGCCGGCTGGAGCGGCGGCTATGGCAAGATGGTCGAAATCGACCACGGCAACGGTCTCGCGACGCGCTACGGCCACATGTCGAAAATAGAGGTGAGCGTCGGCGACAAAATCCGCATCGGCCAGGTGATCGGACGGATGGGCTCGACCGGGCGATCCACCGGCCCCCACGTCCACTACGAAACCCGCGTGGACGGCGATGCGGTCGATCCGCGCAAATTCCTCAACGCCGGCGCTAAGCTCGACATCGGCGGATAATCCCGGTCCATTCCGGCGATCGCGCCCTGCCCGGCGCGACGTCATCGTCGGCGTTATTCAACGTCCTCGACGGCTTTCACATCGCCGCCGAACGCCTTCTGCGCCAGCGCCGCCGCCATGAACTGATCGATGTCGCCGTCCAGCACGCCGCCGGTGTTCGAGGTCGATACGCCGGTGCGCAGGTCCTTCACCATCTGATAGGGCTGCAGCACGTACGAGCGGATCTGGTGGCCCCACCCGATGTCGGTCTTGGCGGCCTGGTCGGCGGCGGCTTTTTCCTCTCGCTTTTTCAGCTCGGCTTCATACAGTTTCGCGCGCAGCATCTGCCATGCCTGCGCGCGGTTGCGATGCTGCGAGCGGTCGTTCTGGCACACCACGACAATGTTGGTCGGAATGTGCGTGAGGCGGATCGCCGACTCGGTCTTGTTGACGTGCTGCCCGCCGGCGCCGCCCGCGCGCATGGTATCGACCCGCACGTCGGCCTCGTCGATTTGAATATTGATGCGGTCGTCAACCACCGGATAGACCGTGACGCTGGCAAATGACGTGTGCCGGCGGGCATTGGAGTCGAATGGCGAAATGCGCACCAGCCGGTGCACGCCGTTTTCGGTCTTGAGCCAGCCATAGGCATTGCGGCCCTTGACCTCGATGGTGGCCGACTTGATCCCGGCCTCCTCGCCCTGCGTCTCTTCGATGTAATCGACCTTGAAGCCGTGCTGCTGCCCCCAGCGCACATACATGCGCAGCAGCATGCTGGCCCAGTCCTGGCTTTCGGTGCCGCCGGCGCCGGCGTGTACTTCCAGATAGCAGTCGTTGGGGTCGGCCTCACCCGACAGCAGCGCTTCGAGTTCGCGGCGCGCGACTTCGGCCCGCAGCGTGCGCAGCGCTTCCTCGGCATCGCCGATGACCGCCTGGTCCTTTTCGGCTTCGCCGAGCTCGATCAGCATCAACTGGTCGTCGAGTTCGCGTTCGATCCGTGACAGGGCGCCGAGCTGCTCTTCAAGCGCGGTACGCTCCTGCATCAGCCGGCTGGCGCGCTGCTGGTCGTTCCACAGAGCCGGATCTTCGGCCAGCCGGTTCAGTTCGCCCAGCCGCGCGCGTGCCTTGTCGACGTCAAAGATGCCTCCTCAGCAGTCCTGCGGACTGCTTGATCTCGGCGACGATGGATTCGGTTTCTGCGCGCATGACGGAATGAGATATCAGGGCTCCGGCGCCGGGTGTCAATCAGCGCGCCGCGACGGCGCGCGAACGGCCTGGCGGCGGATGCGAATATCCGGCCTCAGTAAAGTCCGCCGGTTCCGTTGCGGACGGCGCGGTCGGCGTCGGGCGACACGGCCTGCGCTCCCGCACCCGGGGCTCCGTCAGACCCGATGACCGAATAATTGTCGGGCGGCGCGGTGCCCGGCTTGAACGCTTCGAGGATGACCTTGGTATCGCCGGGGCCGGCGCGCATGCCGGTCTTCGCATCGACGCGGATGAGCTTGATGCCGGGCGGCACGCGGAACGGAATCGGCGGCTTGTCCGCGAGCGCCACTTTCAGGAAATCGCGCACCACCGGAGCCGCGAGATGCCCGCCGGTAGCAAGCCGGGCAATGTGGCGCGGCTTGTCGTAGCCCATATAGACGCCGCACACGATGTCCGGCGAGTAGCCGATGAACCAGACGTCTTTTTCTTCGTTGGTGGTGCCGGTCTTGCCCGCGATCGGCTTGCCGACGTCGCGCACCACGGTCGCGGTGCCGCGCTGGACTACGCCTTCCATCATCGACGTGATCTGATAGGCGGTCATCGGGTCGATCACCAGTTCGCGGCGGTCGACCATCGTCGGCTCCGGCTGACTGGTCCAGCTCTCCGCATCGCAGCCGCGGCATTCGCGCTGGTCGTGCCGGTAGATGGTGTGGCCGTAACGGTCCTGGATGCGGTCGACCAGCGTGGGCTTCACCCGCCTGCCCCCGTTGTCGAGCATCGAATAGGCGGTGACCATCCGCAGCACCGTGGTCTCGCCGGCGCCGAGCGCATACGAGAGATAGGGCGGCAAATCGTCATAGACGCCGAACCGTTTGCCGTATTCGGCGATCAGCGGCATCCCGATGTCCTGCGCGAGCCGCACCGTCATGACGTTGCGCGATTGTTCGAGGCCAAAGCGCAGCGTCGAGGGTCCGTAAAACTTGCCGCCATAGTTTTCCGGCTTCCAGACCCCGCCGCCGCCCGGCCCGGTGTCGATTTCAAGCGGCGCATCGAGCACGACCGTGGATGGCGTGTAGCCGTTGTCGATCGCGGCGGCATAGACCAGCGGCTTGAACGACGAGCCGGGCTGGCGCAACGCCTGCGTCGCGCGGTTGAACTGGCTCTGGTCGTAGGAGAAGCCCCCGACCATGGCGAGCACGCGGCCGGTATGCGGGTCCATCACCACCATGGCGCCGGAAATTTCCGGGAGCTGGCGCAGGCGGAACTGGCCCTGATCCTTGAGCGGATCGACATAGATGACATCGCCGGCGGCAAGAATCTGGCTGACTTTCTGGGTCGGCTTGGTCTGTCCCGGCGGCCTTCGCCCACTTCACGCCGTCGAGCGGCACGATGCCGATCTCGCGGCCCTTCGACACCGCTCCGCTGGGTTCGCGCGCCGGCTGCAGCCCGATCCGCGCCGACAGATCGGTGACTTCGAGCACCACCGCGAGCCGCCACGGATCGATGTCGGACAGCGACTTGATTTCGGCGAGCTTGACGCCCCAGTCGCCGTCGATGGCGATCCTGTTCATCGCACCGCGCCAGCCCTGCGACTCGTCGAAATTGACCAGGCCGTCGGTCATGGCCTTGCGCGCCAGCACCTGCATCTTCGGATCGAGCGTGGTGCGCACCGAGAGGCCACCCTCGTAGAGTTTCTTCTCGCCGTAGTTCTCGAAGATATAGCGGCGCACTTCCTCGGCGAAATATTCCGCGGCGAAGGTGTGCGCGCCGGTGGGGCGTACGGTGACGCTCAACGGCTCCTTCTTGGCCTTTTCGCCGGCCGCGGCGGGCACGTAGCCGTCCTCGATCATGCGATCGATCACGTAATTGCGCCGCGCCACCGCCTCGTCATGGTGCCGGAAGGGATTGTAGTTGTTCGGGCCCTTCGGCAGCGCTGCGAGATAGGCCGCTTCCGCGATGTCCAGTTCGTGAACCGACTTGTCGAAGTAAAGCAGCGAAGCCGCCGCCACGCCGTAGGCGCCGACCCCGAGATAAATCTGGTTGAGATACAGCTCGAGAATCTTGTCCTTCGAATAGGTGCGCTCGATCCGGAGCGCGAGCAGCGCTTCCTTGAGCTTGCGCGTCATCGACAGTTCATTCGTCAGCAGGAAGTTTTTCGCGACCTGCTGGGTGATGGTCGACGCGCCCTGCGGACGGCGGCTTTTGCCCAAATTCTGGGCGTAGAGCGTCACGGCACGGGCTATGCCGTAGAAATCGAGGCCGCCATGCTCGTAGAAGTTCTTGTCCTCGGCCGCGAGGAACGCACTGATGACGAGCTTCGGCACCGCCTGGATCGGGAGATAGAGCCGCCGCTCGTTGGCGTATTCGGCGACCAGCGACCCGTCTGCCGCGTGCACCCGGGTCATCACCGGCGGTTCGTAATTCTGAAGTTGCGAATAATCCGGCAAGTCCTTGGAATAATGCCACAAAACTCCGCCGAGGACGGCCACGCCCACGACGAAGATGATGGTTCCCGCCGCGAACAGGAAGCCAAGGAACCGAAACAGGATTTTCATTGCCGGCGCCCCGCGCCGCCACGGCCGATTTGCGATGGCCCCCGGCCCGGCTCTGCACCGTACGGCGCAACCGGAGCAAGTGGCCCTGAACCGCAGAAAACGCTGATGAGCATCGTCTGTCGTCGCCCCGTTTTTTGTTCAAACTGAGGCCATTCGTCACGCATCGGCGTTACCGTGGCGGTCAGTTGGCGCCGGCATGTATGCCGGCGACATGAGTGGTGAACCACGAATTGATGGTCTGCGCGACCGTGTCGGCGGTACGGTTACGCCAGTTCTCCGACAGAAGCGATTGCAGGTCGGCCTTGTTGGAGACGTAGCCGAGTTCGACCAGCACCGACGGCACGTCCGGCGCCCGCAGCACACGGAAGCCCGCCGATTTCAGCGGCGTCTTGTGCATACGCGTCGCGGTCTTGAGGTCGCCGACCAGCCGGTGCGCGAACTGGAGCGACAGGCTTTTGGTCTCGCGTTCCGCGAGATCGAGCAGGATGTTGGCGACGTCCTCCGGCTCCGACTTGAGATCCACGCCCGCGATCACGTCGGCGCGGTTTTCCTTTTCCGCAAGCCGGGCGGCTTCGGAATCGGATGCGGTATCGGACAGCGTATAGACGCTGGCGCCCTGCGCGTCGCCCTCCCTGCGCGGCAGGGCATCGGCGTGAATCGACACGAACAGCGAAGCACCCGCGGTGCGCGCGATCCGCACCCGGTCGGCAAGTGGCACGAAGGTGTCGTCGGTGCGCGTCATCAGCACCCGGTATTTGCCGCCCTTCTCGATGCGCTCGCGCAAGGCCTGGGCGAAGTTCAGCACAATATCCTTTTCGAGTTCACCGGCCGCACCTTTCGTGCCGTTATCGATCCCCCCGTGGCCCGGATCGAGCGCGACCAGCGGACGCGAATCGGTGGTACCGGCAGCCTGCGTGCCCGCACGCGGCGCCTCCGGCCGGGCCGACTTACTGTCCAGATCGGCCTGGCGCAAAAAGCTCTCGCGGTCGGTCGAGGCAAGATCGAGCACCAGCCGCGCAGGGGCACCGTCGGCGGCATCGACGAAGAACGCCTTTTCGACCCGCGCCGGCTTCGTCAGATCGAAAACTACCCGCGAGCCGCCCTGCATCACCAGCCCGAAGCGGAATGCCTTGATCAGGCCGCGGCCGTTTTCGCCGGCCTTCGGAGCGAGCGCAAACGTCACCTGCGGGATGTCGATGACGACCCGATAGGGGTCCGCAAGGGTAAAGGCGCGAAGATCGATCCGGCGGCTGAAATCCATCACGAACCGGGTCTGCGATTCGTCGCCGCCGAGCCTTGCGTCGGTCGCAACCGGGAACGAATCGGAAGCGGCATTCGGAGGAGCGGGCGGCTGTTCCGCCGCAGGGGCGGCCACGGCGAAGAGGATGCCGAGGAACGCCCAGCCTGCCGCCCGGACAGCCATCGGTTTCACCCCTCCGCGCCCCTCTTACTGCAATAGGCAGGCATGGTTAATCGAAACTTACGACTTACATTCCGGGTCAGCGGACCCGCGGAACCGGCGGCGGACCGGCGCCCTCCCCGGCGACAAATTTACAGCCCGCTTGCCAATTCCGCATCTGCGGCCTTAAGAAGTAGAGGCTGACGGTCAACGTTCCGGTTGTGTCCCGTCAGGGCATCCGGCACATCCGCCGCGAGGACTCCCGATAGGAGGAGCCAGGCGGATGGCGCATTCGATCCGTTGCGGCGCCAGAGAGGCCGACCGATACGGACGATCAGCGAGCCCGATACCCTTAAGGAGCTGGGCAGCCGGAACCTACCCTGCGGCGCATGTAACGGCACCAGAGTGCTGCCGGAGCCGGCGTCGTCGATACCGTGAGCGCTCACTAAATTGCGGCGGCCCATATGCTGCCGTTCACCACGGTTTGGAGTTCATGTTCGAGGCGCAAGAGGTTCGATCGCATCGGTACGGCAGCGTTCCAGTAGCGCATGTCCCCCGGCCGGTCGCTGTCCTTTTGCCGCTCTCGGAGTTCCTGATCCGTTTCCCTCACCGACAAATGGGCAGCTCGCCGTTCTCCGTCGCCGAAAGGGCGCGGAGCGAGCGGCATGCCGGCCCCTACGAGATTTGCAATGGCCAACAAAATGCTCATCGACGCGACCCATCCCGAGGAGACCCGGGTGGTCGTGCTGCGCGGCAACCGCGTAGAGGAATTCGACTTCGAGACCGCGCAGCGTAAGCAGCTCCGCGGCAACATCTACCTGGCGAAAGTCACGCGCGTCGAGCCGTCACTCCAGGCGGCGTTCGTGGACTACGGCGGCAACCGCCACGGCTTCCTCGCCTTCAGCGAAATCCACCCCGATTACTATCAAATCCCGGTCGCCGACCGCCAGGCCCTGATCGACGAAGAAGGCCGCGCCCAGCGCGCCGCCGACGACGAAGACGATCGCCGCTCGCGCCGCCACCGTGGCCGCGGCCGGCCGCACCAGGCCCGGCGCGACAGCGAGGTCGTCCGCGGCGAACTGGCCGAAACCTCTCCGGAAGCGGCGGCCGATGGCGACGAAAGCGGTTTTACTCACACCGCTTCGGACAGCGATCACCACTCCGGGGAGCACGCCGGCACTGCCGAACACGAGGTGGCCGACCACGAGACGGGCGCCCCTGAGGCGGCCGGCTCGCAGGCCTCATTCGAGCCGCAGACCCCGCCGGAATTGCCGCCCCCGATCCCCGCCGAAGCGTTCTCCGGCGAATCCGGGCAGAGTGTTTCCGGCGACAGCCATAGGGCCGCGCACGAAGCCGCCGCCCCCGGCGAAGACAATCCGGAATCGGCCGAAGCGGCCCCCCACGCG
Source organism: uncultured Alphaproteobacteria bacterium (assembly GCA_963766925.1). GTDB lineage: Bacteria > Pseudomonadota > Alphaproteobacteria > Rhizobiales > Xanthobacteraceae > BOG-931. Next base: position 3,526 of record CAVYCI010000030.1, on the reverse strand, counting down.
GGCGGCGAAGGCGACACGGCCGAACACGGCAGTCACGAGGACGCGCACGGCGAAACCGCCGCGGCCTCCGGGCACCACGAATTGTCCCCGCACGAAACGGCCGAGGGCGAAGGCGCCGAGAATGGCGAGGACGACGAGGCGGCCGAAGAGATCGTCGAGTTGGTCGGCGGCTCAAATGGCCCATTGTTCCGGGGCAGCATCGTCGGACGCGCCGGGCTGTGGCGCATCCGGTGCAGCCGGCGCCGGCGGTGGCAGATCGTCGGCGTATCCGACCGCCGGCAGTCCCCCCAGCACCAGTGCGAGCCAACAGCGGCGGGCCAGGCCGCTGAATGCGGCTACATCACGGATCAGTCCCCCGCGGTGATCCGGTCGGGTACGTCGAGGAAGCACTGTCATCGGGTCTCAATCCAAGCTGCCGGCCGTGCAAACACATCAGACGGCCGGCGTCTATGTCAAAACAAAGACATTACGGGGGCAGCCCGACAATGCATCGGTGCGGAAGGCCGCGGCTCGCCTTCCTCCCCACACGGCGCGGGACCGCGAGCAGGGGCAGGGGGGACGGAATCGCTGACCGCGCCCCAGGCGCTGACGTGGCCGAGGAATTTCGCCGGCCGGCGGTCGCCCCATCGGGAGCGCAAACCTTCCTCCACCGATTCGCATCCACCCGATGGGACCCGCACCGGCGGGTGCGAAGGATGAGAACCCTCCGGTTCAGGCCATCGCGGAAGGCCGGGCAACGCGAATGTTTTCGAGCTCAAAACTCCGCGTGAAGCCGCAAGGCGAAAATAGAGGCAGGACCGCGATCGGCGTTGTATCCGGGGTCCGCGATGAACTGGTAGTCGAATGAAACCTCGCCCATTTGTTGACGCTGTAGGCGTAGTACGCCTCGATCACCTTCTCTGGCTGATAATTGAGCGGCCGTCGCCAATCAATATGCCGAGGCCTCCGGCGGCAAAGTAGGCGCGGGCCGCGGGGGAGAGGCCCTCCACCACGCCGCCCACGCCGATTTTGTCGTTGGGACGCCCCCAGGCGGTCCCCTTCAGCACGGCACCGAACGAAAGACTTGCATCGCAATCGGTCCAGCCGATCTTTTCGGTTTGTCCGGCGTCCCAGTTGTGCGCGAGAACAGGCCAAGGTTGTCGGTGATCCCCTGCTCGAGATTGACGATGAAGCCGTAGTTCGTCCGCACCTGCCGCGCCAGCGTGATGTCGGGATAATTCGGCGACGTGACCGGCTCGGCAAGCGCTTGGGAGTAGCTGCCCATGTTGGCCCGGTTCGCCCATCGCCATCAGCCGCAATTTTCCTGGCTCCGAGAACAACGAATATCGCAACTCGAGTTCAACCGATATACTCTCCGTCCGGAAAATTCGTGTCGAAATTGTCGGACATTGGATACGTCGGAACCAGGAAATAGCCGGCCCGGAACGCCCAGAACTTCTGGTTCAACTCCGACCATACCGCCCCAGGTGTAGCTAAGCTGGTCCATGGTCCAGTCGTAGGCGCCGCAGCAATCAACATTCCAATTGAAGAATTGCGTTCGCCCATCATGGGCATAGGCGTTGTTGTCGAAGAAGTCCGTGACCGCGAACTTGCCGGCGACAATTGTGACCCGCGAGATGTCCTCTCGCCCAGCGATTTGGTTGGGACCATCCTCGATCGTCTCCTGTTCGCCGCCGAGGCCGAAGGTTTGCTGCACATACACGCGCGCAATGTCGAAACGCGGCATCGGGAAACTCGCCTTTTGCGCTTCAAAATTGGGGAAGCCCGCTACACCCAGGTCTCGCTCAGGCCGAAGCCTTGGGTGATCTCCGGATCGATGTAGATGTCGGTGCCGGCCCATGGGCGAACGCCGATGAAGGCGGTAGCGCTCACGGTGTTTTTAGCTTGGTTGGCACCAGACAGACTGTTCGTACCCTCGTAAGGCGAGGGAAAAGCGGGATAGCCTTGCTCGATGAAGGTGAATTGGCCATGGATATTCCAGTTGTCGCGCGCGATCGGCCACGGATCAGCACTCGCGTGCGCCGCCGCGTCGGCATCCGACGCCGAGCTTGTAGTTGAGGCCAACCCGTAGCGTCTGGATGTCGAAGCTCGACTGGTATCCCGTACCCGAGGGAAAGACGCCGGCGGCTGTTCCAAAACGGTCGTACAGATATTCGAGCCGCGCCGTCCAATCCGGCGCAATTGCAACCTCGGCACCGAGGCCGAGCCCCCATCCGGTGCGCGTGAACTGTATCTTGTCCTCGTCATTGACAACGACCGGGAGTTTCACCGAATTGCCCCTGCGACCAGGCAAAGCCGCCGGTTGCGTAAATCAGCCAATGATCGAACGCGTAGCCGAAACGGCCGCGCAGCGTGGCGATATCATTGATCTGGTCGGTAATCGTGCTTTGCGGCGTGGTTCGCGATGTGCCACACCATCCTCCAGGAAATTGGGAAACGTAATATCGGCTTCAATTCCCAAAACAAGCCGGGAGGGAAACACGTAGTCGTATCCGGCCTGGAAGCCGCCATACAGGCTGCCGAACGAGTTGCCCGAACTCGGCGCGGCGGAATCGAACAGCGTGCTGGTTGCCTGTCCGTGGCCGTAGCCGAAATGACCGCCAACATGGAAGCCGGTCCAATCATAAGCCGGAATTGCCTGGGTCTCCTGCGTTTCCGCCACAGCCTGCGCCGGCGTGACCGCGACACCCTGAGGTTGCGATGTTGAGCCAACCGGCTGAGCAGCGCATATCAGCGGCCAACACAGGAAGCCGACTGACGCCAAGGCGGACCGGGCGCCAAATCTGCGATTTGATCCGGAACCAAGTGGCGCGCGAGGATCTTTCCGTAACGCCGATCGCGCGGGGCGGCCAAACGCTGCCGTGTTTCGCATTTGGCTCCCCGTCCGTACTGATGGCACTTTAATATAGCCGAGGCTATAAATCAGTCAACCGGCAACCGCGCGATTTGGCAATCTGAATCGGCGGAGCTCGGTGACTGCATGATCGCCAATGTACTCTCTGAGTCACGATCAATAACGAGAAGTCGGCTAGGCTGGAGATAAAATCCTGGATGCTTGCGCGTTTATCGGTACTAGTCCTTGCTTGAAGAACCTTTACCCCCGTGGGATGATTTCGCAATGAGCGAGGAATTCAAATTTCATGCAGTCATCCAAGCTGGGGACGGGGGCGGTGCCTTTGTATTCTTCCCTTTCGACATGCTTGAGTCGTTTGGTACGACCGGCAAAAGTACGCGTGTCCGGGACCATTGATGGCGTCCCGTACAGCGGTAAACTTTTCAAGTACGGTTCTCCGCACCATATGCTAGGCGTACTGAAGAGCTTGAGAACCCAAATTGGGAAGGGGCCTGGGGGATACCGTAATGATCACGTTGAAACGTGTGAACTGATGGACGCGCCGCCATTGGTTAACAGAAGAGCGTTTGTCGACAGTGATCCCGTCCACGCCGCTTAACGAGTGCTCAAGGGAGTGCATTGACCTGTTCGCATCATTCCAGGTCGGAACTTCGAGCTTCCCAGAGCGATACA
>CAVYCI010000029.1:0-90934 GCA_963766925.1 uncultured Alphaproteobacteria bacterium | reverse complement strand
TCGACCCAAGAAGATGATGCGATCTTTCAAGAGCCGACTATAGATGTCCATCGCCCGCTCTTCGCGGCCGCTCTTCTCAATCACATAGGGAATCAGGGGCATAACGTGTTCGAACTAGCTGGTTTTTTGGCGGTGCTGTTTGTCGATCCGGCTGAATTCTCGCCACGCCGGCGGCCGACTGTCGGGCGGCCGTCAGCACGGTGCGAGCCGCTTAACTCTTTTCGTCGTCCCCTTCCGGGTCGGTGCTGGGCGGCTTGGTGAGAATCTCGTCCACCAGGTTGTACGTCTTGGCTTCGGTGGCACTCATGTAATAGTCGCGATTCGTATCCTTGGCGATCCGCTCCAGGGGCTGGCCGGTGTGCGAGGCCAGAATCCTGTTCAAGACCTCGCGGGTTTTCAGAATCTCGTCGGCTTGGATTTCGATGTCCGAAACCTGCCCGCCTACCTGGCCATAGGGCTGATGGATCATCACCTTGGCATTGGGCAAGGCAAACCGCTTTCCTTTCGTGCCGCCGGCCAACAGCACGGCTCCGCCGCTAGCAGCCAGGCCGACGCAATACGTGGCCACGGGGCAGGTGCAGATTTGCATCGTGTCGTAAATGGCCAACGTGGCGCTGACGCTGCCGCCGGGAGAATTGATGTAGAAGTTGATCGGCTTGCGGCGATTCTCGCTCTGCAAGTAGAGCAGCTTCATTACCAATTCGTTGGCGTTGCCGTCGTGGATCTCGCCTTGCAACAGGATGATCCGGTTTTCCAGCAGCAAATCACCCAAGGTCATTTGCCGCTGGCGTTGATAATCGCGATAAGAAGCCATATTCGTTGTTTCCTCGCCACGGCTGCTCTGGGCCGTGCGGTGATCTGTCTATTTTTAAGTTTCTCAACCGGCCGGCGGAAAACGGAACTTCGAAGTTGGTGGCGCCTCCCCGACGGGACGATCGAACAAACTGGGGGTGAAGCTGGTGAAGCCCGATCCGGCGATCTTCGCGGAAATGCGTCAGCGGATCGAAGCGCAATTGCCGGGCATCCAGCCGGGCGAACTCGTCTTCATCGACGACAACCTGAAAAACGCCGAAGCCGCGACGGCACTCGGTTGGCACAGCGTGCATCACACGAGCGCTGCAAAAACGGAAGCGGGACTGCGGGAATTGGGGTTGCCGGTCTAGGCATCGCGATGCCGCGGTTCGGAGGATGTCGGTTAAAGCGGCGACATGGTAGGTCTCCGCTTTAATTGCGGCGCTTCTGCATCGGCTCAAGTCCGCCTACTGACCGAGCAGATTTTTCAACGCGTTCCCTAATCCTTTCACTGTCTCCCCGGCGCCCTTCGCCACACCTTCGACGCTCACGCCCATCGCCTTCGCAAAACCGGCGCCAAGGCGCGTCATCAGACTTTCCTGCACCGAAAACTTCGGGTCGCGCAAATTCCCATCAGTACGAAACGGTGCTCGAGGCCGACGACCGCGAGACCGTCGAAAGCGCGCGCGCGCTTGGTCTCGAAGGTGTGTTCGAGATCATCGTCGTGCCCCGCTCGAGCCCGCAGACCAAGCCCAAGGCCTGCAACTTCGCGCTCCGGTTCGCGCGCGGGGAATATCTGGTGGTCTACGACGCCGAGGACCGGCCCGAGCCCGATCAGCTCCGCAAGGTGGTCGCGACCTTCCGCCGTTCGCCCGCGAACACGGCGTGCCTGCAATGCCGGCTCAATTACTATAACGCGGGCGAGAACTGGCTCACGCGCATGTTCACGCTCGACTACACGCTGTGGTTCGATCAGGTGCTGCCGGGCCTCGAGCGCCTCGGGATGCCGATCCCGCTCGGCGGAACGTCAAATCACTTCCGCACTGATGTTTTGCGGGAGCTGCGCGCGTGGGATCCGTTCAACGTCACCGAGGACGCCGATCTCGGCATTCGCATCGGGCAGAAGGGATACCGGGTCGGCGTCGTCGATTCCACGACGTTCGAGGAAGCAAGCTGCCGCACGGGCCAGTGGGTCCGCCAGCGTTCGCGCTGGATGAAGGGTTACATGCAGACGCTGCTGGTCCACACACGGCGGCCGCTGCATTTGCTGCGCACCGCAGGGCTGACGGGATTTTTCGGTTTCATCTTCTTCATCGGCGGTACCGTGATCGCCGGGCTGCTCAACCCGGTGTTCTGGCTGTTTTACCTGATCTGGCTTGTCGCCAGTACCGCGAATTTCGATCCTCTGTTCCCGCAGTTCCTGCTGTTCCTGTGCCTGTTCAATCTGCTCGCCGGCAATGGCGCGTTTACGTGGCTGTTGATGCTCGGACCGATCCGGCGCGGGTGGCTCGATCTCATTCCGTTCTGCTTCACGCTTCCCGCTTACTGGGTGCTGATTTCCGTGGCCGCCTGGCGGGCCCTCTGGCAGCTGATCCGGGATCCGTTCTTCTGGGAGAAGACGCCGCACGGCGTCTCCCGGCACACGCCGCCGCAGCTTGTTGCCGCGCGTGACGTGCCATGAGACTTGTCATGACCGGCGCCGCGAGCCCGGGCCTGTCGCGCACATTCGCGGCCGCACCGGTCGCCTCGCTCGCATTCGTGGGGACGCTGGCGCTCGCAGCCGTTGCGGTGCGCCATGGCCTTGTCGCAGACGACACGGTCCGGCTGTGGGCGGGCGCAAGCACGGCCGCCGATGGCCAGGTTCCGATCGGAAAGATCGTCGCGGGCTATCCGACGTTGCCGTTTCTCTCCACGACGCTCGTCGCCTTTGTCGCTCCGGTCGGCACGCCGGCGCCGGCGCTGGTCGCCGCCGGACTGTTCGCGCTGTTCGTTACCTTCTGCATGCGTGCGTTCCGCACCGCGGGCCTGTCGCACGTCGCCACCGGCATTGCGGTGCTGCTCGTCGCGCTGCATCCGGCCCTCATTCGCGCCGTCATTGCCGGTCCGGCCGACATGTTCTTCGCGGTGTTTCTCCTGATGTTCTGTCTGACGCTCTATAACCTGCGCGCGCGCAGCGGCAGTTCGGAGGTGATGGGCGTCGGCCTCGCGATGATGGCGCTTGCGTTCTCGCATCCGCTTGGCGCGGCGGTGGCCTTTGCCGCGATCCCGTTTCTCGCCTTCGCGGTCCGGCCGCTGCTGGTCGCAAGCTCGGCGTTGAACGTGGTCGTGGCGCTGATCTTTCCGACCGTCTTCATGATCGCGGCGTTCGCCTATGTATCGTGGGTCTTCCCCGGAGACGGCTGGAGCTTTTTCGCATCGCCCTCGCAGAGCCTGTCGTTATGGTCGGCATCGGTGTCGCGGCTGTACGGCAACGGCTTCACCGGCGTCGCAGTGATCGACGCGGGCCTCGCGATGGCTGCCGCGATCGCGACCGGCGCGCCGGTCGCCGTGGCGCTGCTCGCGCTGGTCCGGCGACGGCAGCCTCTGGTCATGCCGGCTGTGGTGTTCGTCGCGAGCGCAACAGCCGCCACCGTGCTGTGCGTCGTCAGCGGCTTCTTCGGCGAGCCGGCTGCGATTGTCGTCGCTGCGCCGATCCTCGCCGCCGCCGTCGTGATCCGGATTCCGGTGGTGCGGGAGCGCGTCCCGTACACACTGGCGCTGCTCGCGCTCGGATGGCTCGGCGGTTTCGTCAGTCTCGCTCTGGTCGATCCGGTCACCGTCGGCCGTCTGCACGCCGCTTTTGGGCCGATGGCGGTGGAGCGGCTCGACACGCTCGCGGCGGGAGGCGCCTCCATGGGGCGCGACGGCGTGCTGGCCGACACCGACAATGCGCCGGCGCTGGTGCTCGGCCGCGGCCGGGCCAGCGGAATTCTCGGTCCCGGGAGCGAGCCGTTCGCGCTCGCGATGCTGTTCGCCCGCATCGACACGCCGCTGATCGCGGTAGCCGATCCGCAGACGCCCGCCGGCGTGAATGACCGCCTCAACAAAGCGTTTCCGCTGCTGTTTCACGAAGGGCTGAAGGGTTATCGCGTCATATACCAAAATAGTACGTGGCGCTTGTTCGCCAAACTGAATGACGCCACCGTCGACGCAGTAACTGGAAGTAAATAACAAATAAAAACAACCCATATCTTGGTACAAATGCGGAGAATAACATGCGGATACTTGTAGTCGACGATCAAGAGGATGCCCGCGATCTTACCGAAGGCGCGCTGCTGTCCGCCGGCTACGACAACATCGTCACCGTGGAATCCGGCTGGGAAGCCCTCAAGGTCCTCGATGTCGGACGCACCACCGAAGATGCGTCCTCGGTCGATATCGTGCTGCTCGATATCGTCATGCCGGAAATGGACGGCGTCGAGGTCTGCGCGCGCATCCGTAACGACCCGCGCTACGCCGACATGCCGATCATCATGGTCACGTCGCTGGACGACATGGATTCGCTTGGCAACGCGTTTGTGGCGGGCGCGACCGACTACGTGACCAAGCCGGTCAACCGCATCGAACTTGTGGCGCGCGTGCGGGCGGCGCTTCGCCTCAAGCACGAGCTCGACCGGCGGCTCGCCCGCGAACGCGAACTGCTCGACTTTCTTTCAAGCTGGGGCGACAGGCGCGCCGGTGTCTGGATCGATGAAACGACCGGCCTTTTCGTCGGTGAAATTGCCGAGGCCTATCTCGCGGCCAGCCGTTCCGACACCGAGGAGCCTGTCTCCGTTCTCGCGCTGACTCTCGACCGGCTCGATCCCGTTGCCGGCAAGCGGCAACACGAGGCGCGGATCGTGCTCGGGCACGTCGCGCGCGCCGTGCGCCGGCTGCCGGGCACGATCGGCCTGGTGGCTGCCGCCTACAAGAACGGAATCCTTGTGCTGGTCGCGCCGGAGCTGGGAGCGACAGCCGCGCGCTCGCTCGCCGAAAGCCTTCACGCCGCGGTCAGGAAGCTGCGGCTGGCCAATCCGGAATCGGTCGCGGACGATTATGTCACCGCAAGCGTGGCCGCGATTACCGGCAGCGCGAAGCGCGACGTCGATCGCATCCAGTTGCTGACGCAGGCCATCGACAGCGTGCAGCAGGCAACCGCGGAAGGCGGCAATCGCGTGATCGCGCAGTCGGCAGACGTCGCGGCGCCCAGGATCGGCATTCGCATTTCGGAAAATGTTCTGCAGGACAGGGATATCGGCGTAACCGCCTGAACTGTTTTTTCAGGAGAGGGCGGTCGCGCGCGATCGGAACCGGGGTCTGAACGTGTTCAAGCGTTATGCGGCGTTGGTGGTGGGATCGCTGTGCGTGCCGTCCGCCGCCTGGGCGGGCGCGTGGACGCTTCCGCAGGGCACCGGACAATGGGTCGCGTCGCTGCTCTCGAGTACTTCCACGACGTACTTTCAGAACGTCGGTCTCGCGCCGACCCCGCGCTACAACAAGGACGAACTCTCGGCGCTGATCGAGTACGGTTTCACCGACCAGCTAACCGGAATTTTCATTCCCGGCCTCCAGCATATCGATATCGGGCCGCCGAACAACGCCGAACGTACCGGCCTTGGCTACACCGAGTTCGGCGCGCGCTACGGATTTTACCAGGAGCAGACGTGGGTGGCGTCGGTCCAGGGGACCCTCCGCATCCCCGGCACCAACGAAACCGGCAATCCCGCCGCCATCGGCTATACCGATGTCGAGGCGGATATTCGCGCGCTGGTCGGCCACAACTTCAAGGTCGCCGAACTGCCGGCGTTCTTCGACATTGAGGTGGCGGAGCGCGTGCGGACCGCGGGCTATCCCAGCGAATTTCGGACCGACGGCACGCTCGGCGTAAAGGTCTTTCCGCAATGGCTGCTGCTGGCGCAGAGCTTCAACGTCGTTTCGGAGGGCGCGGGCAATCCTGCCTATGGCGGAAGCTACGACTATTTCAAGCTCGAGCTCAGCGCGGTCTATACGATCGTGCCTGACTGGTGGCTCCAGGGCGGCGCCGTCAGCACCTATGCCGGCCGCAACGCGCTGCAGGAGAACGGCCTCGTGGTCGCCCTGTGGCATCAGTTCTGACGTGCCCGCGGGGGCGGCCGCCGTTGCCGGCCAGTTGAAGTCAGCGCGATTGCGGGACGGCGCCGCTGACTTCGCACTCTTTGGTCCACGCGCAGGCGAGCACCCGTTCGGCCGGCTTGCCCTGGACTGTGAAGTCGGTGTCGTTCGGACCGCCGGCCTCCGGATCGGTCAGCCAGCGCCAGACCAGCACCGCGTCGATCGCGGGACGGTCGAGAGCGGCGAGCCAGTCGGCGATCACGGCCGCCTGCAGTGCAGGATCGGGCGGGCTTTCGCGCTCCTCCGCGCTTTCCCACGGCTTTGCGGCCGCGCCCGCCGCGGACCGTATCCCGACTTCTCCGACCACGACGTGTCTGGCGTGGCGCTCCGCGAGCGCTTCGAGCCGGTCGCCGGCTTCGCGCATGATCGCGCGCCGGCCGTCGCGGTCTCCGTCGGCGCCGAGCGGCGGGTAAAGCGTCACGCCGATCGCATCGAGGCAATTCCAGAACGGCACCGCCTCGGCTTCCCCGACATTATGCGCCATGTAGAGCAATCGGCCCGAAAAATGTTCGCGCGCGGCGCCGATCAGATCGGGCCATTCCGGCCGCTGCTCCGTTCCGGTCAGTTCGGTGCCGATGACCAGCGCTTCGGCTTTTTCTTCCGCGGCGATCCGCGCGAATGTCTGGAGTTCGCGCCGGTAGTTCGCGAACCATTGACGCCAGTCGGCGTCAGAGGTCATGGCGATCGCGCCGGCCCAGCTTTCCGGCACCCACACCTGCGGTTTGACCAGCACCGCGAGACCGAGGGCGTGCGCGTCGCGGATGGCGGCACGCAGTTCCGTGTCCGGCATGTCGTCGCCGCGCGCCACTGCGGGGCTCGCCGGGGTGGGTTGCCAAAGGAACGGGACGATCGCGACGGCGCGCGCGCCCAGCCGTTTCGCATTGGCGAGCGAGAGTTTCGCCGGCTCGCTGCCGAACGGCCGGCCGGACGAGACAATGACATTCAGGCCGTCGAGGCGCGATGGCGCGGGTTGCTCCGGACGTGCCGGACCGGCCGGCGCGGCCAGCAGCATGGCCGCTGCCAGCCATAGCGCCCGATACGGTCGCCAGATTTTTATTGTGTTCATCCGCATGCTTCGCGAGGCCGGCCCGCGCGGATCATACCTGTTGCAGCGCCTGGAGATGGCTCTGCACCTGACCCGCGAGCATCATCGGATCGAACGGCTTGGAAATCACGCCCTGCGCGCCCAGTGCAATAAAATGCTCAAGCTCTTTGGGCTGGGCGCGCGCCGTCATGAACACAACGGGTATTGCGGAGGTCCGCGGGTTCTCGCGCAGGTGCTTGAGGGTGGTGGGGCCGTCCATGCCTGGCATCATGACGTCGAGCAGGATCAGGCGCGGCGCCCATTCGGCCGCCGCGACGACGGCTTCCGCGCCCGAGGAACACGCCCGCACTTCGAAGTCGGGATTGAGGCTCAGCGAAATATCGACCACCTCGCGAATGTCCGCCTCGTCGTCAACGTGCAGAATGCGGGTTCCGCTCATGCCGTATCCTCCGGGGCCGGTATCAATTTCAACTTCAAACGGTCGTGCACGGCCGCCAGCAGCTCCTTCAGCGAGGCGCTGTTCTTGGTCAGGCTGGTTTTCACCTGGACATGGTCTTTCAGGTCGGTGCCGCGCGCAGAAAATATAATGACCGGAATCGGAGTGCCTTTGGGGCTGCGCAAATCGGGGATGAGGTCGAGCCCTGAAACCCCGTCGAGCGCGACGTCGAGGATGACGAGATCGAAGCGGTGAACCAGCAACGCGCAGCGCGCCTCTTCGATCGAGGCGGCCGAAATGACGGTGGCGGTCGAATCGAGGGCGTGCGCCACGATTTCGAGCATTTCGCAGTCGTCGTCGACGTGCAGGATCTGGGGTCGCCCGTTGGCCTGGCGCCTGACCGCAGCGTCGAGACTTTGCGCGAGCTGCCCGATATCCACCGGCTTGCGAATGCATTCCGGCACGTTGAGGTGCGCCGTTTCCGCGGCGCCTGGCTCCCGGTCGCCGCCGGAAGACAAACCGAGGATCGGGGTCTTGTAGATTTCGGGTTCGGCCCGCAGCGTCCTGATGAGATCGGTACTTTCGCTGCGCCGGTCGAGGTCGACGAGGATCACGTCGTAGCGGCGCGCCTGGATGCGGTTCACGCAGTCGTCGGTCGAGTGCCCGAAATCGGTGCAAAACCCGGACGGTCGCAGCCCTTCGCGCAACGCCATCGCGTCATCAAGACTGTCGCCACAGAACAGAATGCGTGCACGGTGCTCGCCCGGGTCGGGATCGATATCGCGGGCGGCCACCTGGCTCCAGGCCGGCAGCATCACCCAGAAGATCGTGCCGCCGCCTTCGGCATCCTCGAAACCGACCGAGCCGCCGAGCTTTGTCACGATCTGCCTGACGATGCTCAACCCGAGACCGGTGCCGCCTTCCTGGCGCGCGTCGGTACCGTCGGCCTGTGCGAACTTCTGAAAGATCCGCGACCTGAATTCGCGCGGTATGCCCGGGCCGTGATCGCGCACCGCGAGCCGCACGGTGCCCGCATTTTCCGTGATGGTGACGGCGACCTCGGCATCACGCGGAGAAAACTTGATCGCATTCGACAGCAGGTTGGTGACGATCTGCACCAGCCGGTCCGCATCCGCGTACACTTCTTCGTCGCCGCTGCCGGGATCGAGGCGGATCTGGACGTCAAAACCATCGGCATATGCGCGATTGGCTTCGATCGCCTGCTCGACCACCGCGCGCGCACTCAGCCGGCGGAATCTGAAGGAAACCTGTCCGGCTTCGATTTTCTCGATATCGAGGATATCGTTGATCAGCCGGACGAGGCGCTGGCTGTTGGTGTGGGCGATGCGGATCAGCCGCGCGGCAGGCTCGGGCAGGGCGCCCGCGGCGCCGCCGATCAGCAGACCGAGGGAGCCGGCAATCGAGGTCAGCGGTGTCCGCAGTTCGTGGCTGACAGTCGAAACGAATTCGTCTTTCAGCCGGTCCATCCGGCTGCGATTGCCGATGTCGATGAAGACGCCAAGCACAAACAGATCGTCGCCGCCGCGAACCGGAAACAGCCCGATTTCAACAGGGAATTCGCTGCCGTCGCGATGGCGCGCGGGCAGGGTGCGGTTCTCCCCCAGACGCCGCATTTCGGGCCTGTGCAGAAACGCGGCCCGGCTCTGCAAATGTCCGTTGCGCAGTCGCTCCGGCAAAAGGATCTCGACGGTCCGCCCGAGCAGTTCGCTTCGGTCATAACCGAACATGCGCTCGATCTCGGCGTTGACAAGCACGATCCGCCCGGCGCTGTCAGTCATGATCATGCCGTTCGGGCAGGCTTCGACCGCCAGGCCGCAACTTTCCTCAAGGGATCGTCTCTGCGCGAAGTCACGCGTGATGTGGACAATATTCGGCATTTTCCCGTTCCAGGCGCGGCAATCCTGCGCGACGACAGGGAATAATGGGTTAAGATGAAAGATGACCAAAGAAAAATGAGAGTAAGTATAAATAACTACGCCGGTATCATTGCATCCTATTTTACCTGAAAGCGCATGTACTCATTACCGCGATACTACCGCTGGGCAAATTTGAACAGACGGGCGTGATGCCGACGTGCCGCCGGCGGCATCTTTCAGCTTCGTCCGCGCCGCGAAACACTGAATACCACGGTGGTGATGCTGAGAATGCTGCACGCGGCCGAGAACAAAAACAGCGTCCGCGGCTGTCCGTGATCCATGAACATTCCGTAGACCATCGGGGCGATCATCGAGCCGATGTTGAACCCGGAAGAGACAAATCCGAAGACGCGTCCGAACGCACCGCGCGGGGTCGCGGCGCGCACCAGCATGTCGCGCACCGGGCTGACGATGCCGACGAACAGGCCGGCCACGGAGGCCGCTGCAACCAGCATGACCGCTGAAAGATCGACGAGGCCGATGAGCGCCGTGGTCAGAGCAGACATCGCGAGGCACAGCGCCGCCACCGCGCCGTGACGCGTGGTGCGCGACGCCAGCATGCCGCCGACCAGAACGCCGAGCGCGTTCATCAGCAGCAGTCCGGTCAGGGCGGAATTGGCGACCGTCGTCGAGGTGCCATAGAGCGCGCCCAGCGCGACCACGAGAAAGGTGTTGAGGCCGCCGGTGAGGGAAATCAGGACAAAGAAAATGAGATTGAGAAGGATCGTCGGCGAGAGCAGGAATTTCCAGCTCAGGTGTCCGGGTGCGATCCCGGCGTCCGCCGGATCGGGGTGCCGGCCGGCCGCGATCCGCTCGATCGGCCCCCGCTGGGCCAGCAGCCAGCCAAGAATCGCAAAACCGAACAGCGCCGCGCCGACGTAGGCGCCGCGCCAGCCGACGCGGCTGTACATCAGCAGCATGGTCGCGGGCGCGACCGCGCCGCCGAGAACGCCCGCGAAGGTGTGGAACGAGAAAAGCTGGCCGATGCGGGACGGCGGACCGTTCGACAGCAGCGCGTAGTCGGCGGGGTGATACGCCGTGTTGCCCAGCCCCGCGACGCCGTACATGACGACGAAAACAGCGAACGAATCCACCAGCCCGGCGACGGCGAAGGCGACGCTGCCGAGCGCGACGCCGGCGATCAGAACGCGGCGCGCTCCAACCCGGTCGACCAGAAAGCCCGCGGGCGTCTGAAGCGCCGCCGACACGACGTTAAAAACGGTCAGCGCCAGCGCGAGGTCGGTATAGCTGACGCGGAAATCCGCGCGTACGAACGCGAACACCGGCGCCAGCATGATCATGTAATAGTGACTGAGGAAGTGCGCGGCGCAAATTGGCCCTACCGCCCGCCACTCCTCCTGGCGGCTGCTGCCCAGCGAAACCGCCTGCGTCATCGCCCGGCTTGTCCGGCAGCGGTGCCGCCGGCTTTCTGAAGCGCCTGCCAGATGCGAAACGGCGTGAGCGGCATGTCGACGTGGCGGATGCCGCGATCGGCCAGGGCGTCCATCACCGCGTTCATGATTGATGTCAGCGAACCGGCGCAGCCGGCCTCGCCGCAGCCTTTGGCCCCCAGCGGATTGGTTTTGGCCGGCGTCGGATGTTCTGCAAGCGTGAAATCGGGCACGTCGGTCGCGCGCGGCATGGCGTAGTCCATGAACGAGCCGGTGAGCAGTTGTCCGTCGGCGTCATAGACCGTCATTTCCATCAGCGCCTGGCCGATGCCCTGCACGACGCCGCCGTGCAGTTGCCCCGCGACGATCATCGGATTGACGACGTTGCCAAAGTCGTTGACGCAGGAATACTTCACGACCGCGACGACGCCGGTATCCGGATCGACTTCGACTTCGGCGATGTGACAGCCGTTCGGAAACGTCGCGGCGCCGGGACCGTCGCTGATGTGCGAGACGTCCAGCGACTGCGGAGCCTCCGGCGGCAGGTTCGCGCTGCCGTCACGAAGCTTCTGCGCCAGGTCCATCAGCGAGATGGAACGGTCGGTTCCGGCAATGACGAAGCGGCCCTGGCTGAATTCCAGATCGGAGGGCGACGCTTCGAGCACATAGCTGGCAATGCTCTTGCCCTTCTCGATGATTTTGGCGGAGGCCTCGACGATGGCGGTGCCGGTGTGCATCAGCGACTTGGAACCGCCGCTGCCGCCGCCCATGACGAGACGGTCGCTGTCGCCCTGCATGAGCGAAATTTTCTCGAACGGAATGCCGAGCTGCTGGCTCAGCACCTGCGCGAACGGCGTGGCGTGGCCCATGCCGAAGTCGAGCGTACCGGTCGCGAGCGTGACCGTGCCGTCGGCATTGAAGGTGATGTCGGCAAGTTCTTTGGCCGGCGGCGCCGTCACTTCCAGAAAGTTGCCGATGCCGAGGCCCCGCAGCTTGCCGCGCCTGCGGCTTTCGCGTTTGCGGGCCGCGAAGCCCTTGCTGTCGGCCAGTTCCAGCGCCTGTCTGGTCAGTGCGGCGAAGTCGCCGCTGTCATATGTCACGTCTGACGCTGTTTTGTACGGCAGTTCCTGCGGCCGGATTTGATTGCGCCGCCGCAGCGCGAGCCGGTCGATCCCCATTTCGGTCGCGGCCGTGTCGATCAGCCGCTCCATGAAATAGTTGCCTTCGGGGCGCCCGGCGCCGCGATACGGCCCGGTCTGCGACGTGTTGGTGAACACGCACTTCGACGAAACCTCGATCAGCGGGGTCCGGTACATGCTCTGCACGTTCTTCACGATATTGAGCGTGCCAGGAAACGGTCCCATCGGCGAAAGGAAAGCGCCCATGTCGGCGAAGCAGTTGATGCGAATGGCGAGGAAGGTGCCGTCTTCCGCCAGCGCCAGCTCGGCTGTGACCTCATGGTCGCGGCCGTGGCTGTCGGAGAAGAAACTTCCCGAACGTTCGTCGGTCCACTTCACCGGCCGGCCGAGCGCGCGGGCGGCGTGAAGCGCGCAGATGTATTCCGGAAAGACCGCGCCCTTCATCCCGAATGAGCCGCCGACCTGTCCGGTGAGAATGTGTACCGCCTTGCCGTCCACACCCATCGCGTCGGCGATGTTGGCGCGCATGCCGGTCACGCCCTGGGACGGCACATGCAGCGTGAAGCGGCCGCCGTCATAGGAAGCGAGCGCAGCGCGAGGTTCCATGGCGTTGACCACCACGCGGCTGTTGACGAGTTTCATGCGCGTGACGTGCGCGGCCTTTTGCATGGCGACATCGACCGCGGCGGCGTCGCCATAATGATAGTCAAGCGGGATGTTGTGCGGCACGTCGTTATAAAGCTGCGGTGCGCCGTCCTTCGCCGCGGCCTCTGCCGAAACCACGGAGGGCAGGGGTTCGATATCGACAACCACTGCTTCGGCGGCATCCTTGGCCGCGTTCACGGTTTCGGCGACGACGCACGCTACCGGATCGCCGACGTAGCGCACGCGGTCCTTTGCCAGCGCGCCGCGCCACGGCTTGTGCATCGGCGAGCCGTCGCGGTTTTTCAGAGGCACGACGCATTTCAGCGGGCCGTAGCCCTCGAGATCGGCCGCCGTATAGACCGCGAGCACGCCCGGCATTTTTCGTGCCGCCGCGGTGTCGATGCCTCGAATGGTTCCGTGCGCGCTGCTGCTGCGGACCATGACCGCATAGGCCTGACCGGGGAGGCTCACATCGTCGGTGTAGCGGCCGTGCCCGCGCAGCAGCATCGGGTCTTCGCTGCGGGGCACGGACTGGCCGACGGCGAACCGTTCAATGCTCAACCGCTCCGCCGCCAGCTTTTCCGCTTGTCGGTCGGCAGGCTGGTGCAAATTCATGACTGTCCAGTCGGGGAAAGAGTAGCGCTGGCTGTGACATAGTGGACTTGCCGTAGCGGGACAAGCAGCCCCCGGGCATGGCTCGCAGGCAAAAAGGCCAGTATTGGCCCTGGCCACGCCGGCTGATACATTTGTTTTGATTTGAGCTTGAACAAGCCCGCAGCCGTCGAGCCGCAAGCGCTCCGGCGCGGCAGGAAGGTTGGGCATGAGCGAAGAGGCCCCGCCCCCCGGCGGCCTCGACGAACGTGATGCGCCGCGACGGCGCTCCCGGTGGCCACGCCGGTCGCCATACGGGTTCCGTCACGATGGCGTCTGGCGTGGCGAGGCCCGCGGCCCCGCCGGCGACCGGCCCGACGCCACCTACGCGGCGCTGGATCTTGGAACCAACAACTGTCGTCTGCTGATCGCACGCCCGACCGTGGACGGGTTCCGCGTCGTTGACGCGTTCTCGCGGATCATCCGGCTCGGCGAGGGGGTGGCTGCGTCGCACAACATCGGCGAGGCGGCGATCAAACGCGCGGTCGAGGCGCTCCTGATCTGCCGTGACAAGATGCGCGCCCGCGGCGTGCGGCGCGCCCGCCTGATCGCAACGGAAGCCTGCCGGGCCGCCGAGAACGGCGAGGCATTCCGCGCCCGGGTCGCCGAGCAGGTCGGCCTCGAACTCGAGATTGTCGATTCCGCGACCGAGGCCCGGCTGGCGGCGGCGGGCTGCACGGAACTGTTCGATCCGGAGGCGGCCGGCGTCCTGCTGTTCGACATCGGCGGCGGTTCGTCCGAACTGGTGCGGCTTGGCCGCTCGAACGGTGTCCGCCGCGGACCGCCCAAACCGGAAATCGTCGGCTGGGCCTCGCTCCCCGTAGGCGTCGTCACGCTTGCGGAGCGCTACGGCGGCACCGTGGTGCCGCGTGACGTGTACGACGCGATGGTGGATGAAGTGGCGGCCTTCGTCGAAAACTTCGCCGCCGCCCACCGCAGCGACTTCGAGGGCTTCCACATGCTCGGCACTTCGGGCACGGTGACGACGATTGCCGGCGTGTTCCTGAGACTGAGGCGCTACGACCGCCGCCGCGTCGACGGCTGCTGGCTCTCGGACGAGGAAGTTACGCGCGTGGTCGAGGAACTGGCAGCCATGAGCTTCGACGAACGCGCGGCCAATCCGTGCATCGGCACCGAGCGGGCGGATCTCGTGCTCGCCGGCTGCGCCATTCTCGACGCCATCCGCCGCGCTTTTCCCTGTCCGCGGCTTCGCGTCGCCGATCGTGGGCTGCGCGAGGGCATGCTGGTCGAGATGATGCGCGCCGACGGCGTGTGGGGCGAAGCCTGACGCGTCATGGAACGACTCAAGCCCGACAAACGCCGCACCCCGTCATCGCGCGCCTGGCTCCAGCGCCAGATCAGCGATCCCTATGTGGCCCGCGCCAAACGCGAAGGCTATCGCTCGCGCGCCGCCTACAAGCTCGCCGAAATCGACGACAAATATCGTCTGCTCAAGCCCGGCGCCCGCGTCGTCGATCTCGGCGCGGCGCCGGGCGGCTGGAGCGAAGTGGCGGTGGAACGGGCGGGCGCGGGCGGCCGGGTCGTGGCGCTCGACATTCTCGATCTGAAACCGATTCCGGGCGTCGAATTTCTCAAGCTCGATTTTCTCGATCCGTCGGCGCCGGAGCGTTTAAGCGCGCTGCTCGGTGGCAAAGCCGATGCCGTGCTCTCCGACATGGCCGCCAATGCCACCGGCCATCGAAAGACCGATCATCTGCGGATCATGGGACTCGCGGAAGCCGCCGCGTATTTCGCGCGCGAAGTTCTCGACACCGGCGGAAGTTTTCTCTGCAAGGTGCTGCAGGGCGGAACGGAAACGCAGCTGCTCGCCGAGCTCAAACGCGATTTTGCCACCGTCAAGCACGTCAAGCCTCCGGCGAGCCGGAGCGATTCCGCGGAGCTTTATCTGATGGCGCGCGGCTTCCGGCGGTCCGGCGGCTGATGCCGGGCGGGGCTGTGCGCCCGGCCTAATTCGCGTCGTCGTCTTCACCCAGAACCTTGCCGGTCTTCGGATCGACGAAGTGAGCCTGTCCGCACTTCTCGCAGTACATCGACTCGTAAGGTCCGTCTTCGGCCTCGAAATTGTAATGCGCCGGGATATCTTCGATGACGACGTAGCCCGTGACCTGCAAACCGGTGTTCGGACAGCGATACTGGAAGGTTGCCATTCGCTCTACGACCCTGAACGCGAAACCGCTACGGCCCCTGTCACCCCTGATGCCGCATCCCGGCATTGCTCCGCCGAAAGCTGTTCTCTCTGACGGGAACGCGCCGGCTTCGGCGCGCGCCCGCCTCAACCGGGCCTTGCCTGGTCGCCTGCCGTCTCGGCTACAAGTTCGCGCGCCACTTCGGCCCACGGCAGGCCTTCCAGATCGGGAGCCGGGTGGACCGATCCGCAGTGCCGGCAGCTTCGCAGCGACGGATCGGCAGCAAACCGGGACGAAACCTCTTCGTATTTTGCCTGCGAGACCGTCACATCGGTGTCCCAGACCTCCCGAAAGAGTTCTGCGTCGCAGCTTTCGCAAAACCAGGCGATGCCCTCAAGCCCGGCATGGCTCTGTTTGTAGCGCATCATGATGCTGACCTCCGCCGGAACGATGCGATGCGGCGCGCCGGCGGGCACGTAAACGAAGCTACCCGGCTTCATGTCGAGACATTCGACCGTCGTGCCCCGGAACTCGACCCTGCCGGCGCCCGACATGAGCGCCAACAGCGTATCCTTGCCGCAGATGAGATGAAACGGCTGCGGCCGGTCGTTTCTGCTCAGATGCACCTGCACCTGCTTGTCGGCCGGCAGCATCGGCTTTTCGGCGTAGGCGCCGAGTTTTGCCGCCTCGCGCCAGAGCTGGAACGTTTTTTTACGCATGATCGCACCCGCCGTTATGCCGCCCGCGAAGCCGCGAGCAGCGCTGCGCGCGCTGCTATCGCGCCTGCACTCTGTTCGGCGTATTTGTCCCAGCCCCAGGCGGCGACGGGGAATTCACGATTGACGTGGCCGCATTTGGCGCAGACCTGGCGCTGTTTGTCGTTGTTGTACTCCGCGAACAGCCCGGGCAATGCCGCGACCGACTGGAACGGATGATCGGCCTCGGTCGCGTCGGCTGCCGGCGTGGCGTCGAATGCCTTGAAGAAGATCTGTTCATGACATTTGGCGCAGCGCAGGCTGCAGCCTTCCGTTTGCACTCCGGATTCGGCCTGCATCTGCGTGATTACAAAAGTTGCGAACGCCCTGGGGTCCTTTTCGTTCTTTAAAAACGAATTGACCCCGTGCATTTCCGGCCCGATGAAAACCTGGCCGGTGGCCAGCACGGCGCCGTTGCAGGCCAGCGCAAGCACGAGTTCGTGCTGCGTGTTGTGATGGAAAAAATGTCCGTAATCGGCATCCGGGCCGCCGATCAGCAGGGCGCTCGCCGGCACCATCGCGCCCGGATGCAGATAGGGGAACAGCGGTTTCAACTGGGTATTGCTGCCTTGCACCACGTCGAACGCGTTGCTGTGCATGGGCGGCCGGTCGCGTCGCGGCGGCGGGATCACGAGCTTCTCATCGGACATGACAATCCCTCCAGGGGTTATTCGGGGTCACTTGCCGTGCTGTTTGAGCATCTGCTCCAGTTCGCCGCGCGAAGCTGCGAAATGCACCTCATGCGTTTCGTCGATCGGAAAACCGAGGACTTCCATCTGCTCCTCGAGCTTTTCCGGCGACTCGGCCTCGAACACGGAAACGATGAACCCCGAGGCGACGTTGGCGTAGATTTGCCTGAACTTCGCGATGTCGGCGCCGAGCACATGGGGAGCGTTCTGCACCAGCTCGTCGCCTTTGAGGCCCGGGGTGCGGTGAATGGTGATGTATAGCGGCATGCTGTTTCCACCCTGTTTTTGCTGTCGACTGCTTCTTTTACGTTTTAAGTCTGCGTTTTAAGTCCGGTCGTCCTGTAATCCGATTTCCTCTGCCAGCCGCCGCGTCCTTCGTTCTGACCAGTCGTTGCGGTGGCCGTTTTGCGCATCGAGCGTCCGCTGGATACGCACCATCAGCCGCTTGAAGGTGAGGACTTCGCTTTCCGTCAGATCGGCCATCGCCTGCTCGTTGACGTCGCGAATGAGCGGCGACATGTTCGCCGCCAGCCGCTGTCCGCGCCGCGTCAGATGAATAAAGCTCTTGCGGCGGTCTTCATCCGATTTGGAAATCGTCACCAGCCCTGCTTTCTCGAGCAGCTGGACGGCGACCACCGTCGTCGGACCCTGCCGGCCGACGCGCTTCGTCAGCTCGCCGGTCGAAAGCCCGTCCTCTTCCCACAGCTCGCGCAGATAGCGCCACTGGCTGATCGTGACGCCGTTGGCCGCCGCATGCTGGTCCATCACGTCCTGCCACGTCTCCGCCAGATGACGGACGTGGTAGCCGACGCTGCGCGCCAGCGGGACAAGATCGCCATCCACGTCGGGCGCAGGCGGTCGGGGAAGGGTGCGAAGTTTGCCCATGCAGAATTCGGTAGGTATCTACTTTCTTCGAATTTATACTCGAATTCCTGCGCTGTCAAAGGAGCCAACATGGAAGCCCGGGTTGAACGTCCAGTCACGCTGCACATGATGGGTGACTGGGGGATCGCCAACCTTCACCGGATCTGCGGCTGGATCAGCGCGGAGCTTTGGCGCCGGTCTCCGGCAGGTTCCCGGTTCGCCACGTGGGCGGGACGGGGCGGAACGGACGCGATCGCCGCTGTCCTCGACGGCGATGTCCAGACGGCGCTGTTCGTGCCGGCCGGTTTCGCGCGCACGATCTTTGAAGGCCGCGGCATCTGCGAACGCGCGGATGTGCGCCGGCTGCGTGCGCTTGGGACGCTGCCTCAGGATGACAGACTTGTTTTCGCGATCGATGCGCGCTTTGGCGTCGCAAGTTTCGCGGAGTTGCGGGCGAAGCGCCCGGCGCTGCGTCTCGCCACGGGCCAGGACGACGGCGTCAACATGGCGGGCTTCGCGTCTTACCGCATGCTGGAGGCTTCGGGCGTATCCGCGGCCACACTCGAATCCTGGGGCGGCAGACTGCTGTTGGGGGAGGCGCCGTGGGACATCATTCCGCTGGTGACCCGCGGCGAGGCCGATGCGGTTTTGTTCGAAGCCGTCATGACTCCCTACTGGACGGAAATGTGCGCCTCCAGGAAAATGAATTTCCTTCCGTTCGAAGATTCAGCACTCACCGAAGTTGAAACCAGATTCGCCTGGCATCGGGCCGACGTCGCCGCCGACAGATTTCCGGGCCTGCCGGGACCGTTCCAGGCTCTCGACTTCTCCGATTTCCTGCTGCTCTGCCGCGACGATTTTCCCGACGACATTGCTTACGTCATCGCGGCTTTGCTGTGCGAGACGCCGGAGCTTCTGGAAAATCAGTACCGCCACATTCCTCCCAGGGACAGTCCGGTGACCTGGCCGTTGCAGCCGCGCAAAATCGCGACGACACCGATTCCGCTGGCTGCCGGTGCCGAACGTTATTACCGGCAGAGCGGTCTGTTGTAGCGGCTATAGCGGCCCGTCGGACGGGGCGCGGTCGCTGCCGGGCTTCGCCTCGATCGCCGTTGGCGCGTCAGCCTCGCGCCCCGCAAGCTCGGCGCCGGCGTCGGGGGCAAGTCGCGCGAACACGAGGCCAGCGGCTGCGGTGACTGCGCCGATCACGAGAAAGGCCGGCGGGAAATCCATCACGCCGATCGCGCCGCCGTGCTTGAACCGCAGGTGCAGCCTCGACCACAAGCGCGCCGACCGCGACGCCGGTTGACAGCGCCAGTTGCTGGGCGACCGCGACGATCGTCGTCGCCCGGCTTATCAGGCGCGGTTCGATCTCCGCATAGGCGATGGTGTTGATGGCGGTGAATTGCAGCGAGCGAAAAAAACCGCCGGCGAGCAGGATGGCGATCATCGCCCAGAACGGCATGCCGGGCACGAAGCTCGCGCAGGCGGCGAGGAAAGCGGCGCTGATCAGGCTGTTGTAGATCAGCACCGGCCGGTAGCCGAAGTGTCGCAGCACGCTGGGCGACGGCGGCTTTCATGAACATCGAGCCGAGCGCGCTGGTGAAGGTAATCAGGCCGGACTGAAACGGCGTCAGATCGAAGCCGATCTGCAGCAGCAGCGGCAGCAGAAACGGCAGCGCGCCGATGCCGAGGCGGAACAGAAAGCCGCCAAAGATGCTGGCGCGAAAAGTCGGCAAACTTGAACAGACCGAGATCGAGGATCGGCGCCGGCGTGCGCCGGGCGTGAAAGACGTAGGCCGACGGTCGCGACCGCGCCGACCGCCAGCAGCGCGGCGACCATCGCAGACCGGCAGGAAATCGAGCCCCATCACCGACAGCCCGAACGCCAGCCCGCCGATCGCCAGCGCCGGAAAGAACGAAGCCGACGAAGTCGAACGGGTCGGGCTGCTCGGCGCGCACCTTCGGAATGAAGCGCGTCGCCATCACGATGCCGATCAGGCCGATCGGCACGTTGATGAGGAAGATCCAGTGCCAGGACGCGTAGGTGGTGATGAAGTCCGCCGAGCGGCGGCCCGCAGATCGGGCCGACCAGCGCCGGAATGGTCACGAGCGACATCGCATTGACCAGGAGCCGCTTGTCGATGCTGCGCACGAGGATGAGCCGGCCCGACCGGCGTCATCATCGCGCCGCCCATGCCCTGAACGATCCGCGCCAGCACGAATTCATCGAGCGAACGCGACAGCGCGCAGCCGATCGAGCCGAGCACGAACACGCCGATGGCGAGGCGGAACACTTTGCGCGCGCCGAAGCGGTCGGCGGTCCAGCCGCTCGCCGGGATGAAGATGGCGAGCGCCAGCAGATAGGATGTGACCGCGAGCTTGAGCGCCAGCGGGTTGGTGCCGAGCGCGCGCGCGATCGCCGGCAGCGACGTCGCGATCACGGTCGAGTCCATGTTCTCCATGAACAGCGCCACCGCGACGATCAGCGGTACGACGCGGTCGTACGAACCCGACTGCGTACTCAAGATCTATCGGCTCGCCGGCGGGCCGGCTTTGAGCCGCTGCAAACCTTCGGCCGGCTGCTGGAACGACGGGTCGATCTCGAGCGCCTTGCGGAAATCCGCGATCGCGCCCGCAGTGTCGGAAAGCCGTTCGCGGATCAGGCCGCGGGTCGAAAACGCGCTGGCCGAATGGGCATTGAGCGCGATGGCGCGATCGACGTCGGCCAGCGCCTGGACGTTGTCGCCGGCGAGATAATGCGCCCAGGCGCGATTGTAGTAGGCGAGCGCGGCATTCGGCGACAGCTCGATCGCGCGGCTGTAGTCGGCGATCGCGTCGGCGAGCGCGAGCCGCTCGCGTTTGGCATTGCCGCGGTTGATGTAGGCGTCGGCGCGAGCGCGGATCGAGCTTGATGGCCTGATCGAGATCGGCGATGGCGCGGTCGTTTTCGCCCTTGGCGAGCCAGGCGCTGCCGCGATTGTTGTAGGCGGCGGCTGTCGGATTGAGCTTGATCGCCTGGTCGTAATCCGCGATGGCGCGGTCGAGGTCGCCCTTGCGGCGCCAGGCAATGCCGCGATTGTAGTAGGCGGCGGCATAATTGGCATCGATGCGCAGCGCCTCGTTGTAATCGGCGATGGCGCGATCGGCGTCGCCCTTGTCGTCGTAGGCGTTGCCGCGATTGTTGTAGGCGACGGCGAATTTCGGATTGAGCTTGATCGCCTGTCGTAGTCGGCGATCGGCGGATCGAAATCGCGCTTCTGATAATAGGCGTAGCCGCGCTCGTTGAAGGCGCCGGCATGATGCGGGTTGAGGCGGATCGCCTGCTCAAATCGGCCGATGGCGCGGTCGAAGTCGCCGTCGCGGCGATAGGCGACGCCGCGATCGTAATAGATGCGCGCATTCTTGCGGATCGAGGCGGATCGCCTCGTTGTAGTCGGCGATCGCGGCGTCGCGATCGCCCTTGTCGTCGTGGGCATTGCCGCGATTGCTGTAGGCGTGCGGCATTGTTCGGATCGAAGCGGATCGCGGCGTCGAAATCGGCGATGGCGCGATCGTAGTCGCGCTTCTGATAATAGACCAGGCCGCGATTGTCGTAGGCGAGCGCGAATTGCGGCGACAGCTGGATGGCGCGGTCGAAATCCGCGAGCGCGCGCGCAGCGTCGCCCTTGGCCGCGCCAGGCGTCGCCGCGATTGTTGTAGGCGGCGGCAAATTGCGGATCGATGCGGATCGCCTGATTGTAGTCGGCGATGGCGCGGTCGAGGTCGCCTTTCTCGAACCAGACGATGCCGCGGTTGTTGAGTGCCGACGCGTTTTTTGGGTCGAGTTTGATCGCCTGATCGTAGTCGGCGATCGCGTGATCGAAGTCGCCCTTGCGGCGAAATGCCAGCCCGCGATTGAAATAGGCGGCGGCATAATTCGGAGACGAGCCGGATCGCTTCGTTGTAGTCGGCGATGGCGCGGTCGAAGTCGCCCTTTTCGTCGAACGCATTGCCGCGGGTCATGTAGGCGCCGGCATCGTTCGGGTCGAGCCGGATCGCGGCGTCGAGGTCGGCGATCGCGCCGTCGAGGTCGTGCTGCGACAGCCGCAGACCTGCCGCGGTCGGCATAGGCGCGCGCATAATCGGGATTGAGCTTGATCGCTTCGGCAAAGTCGTCGATCGCGGCGGCGAGGTCGCCTTTGGCGCGCAGCGCGAGCCGCGGTCGTGACGCAGGAACAGGGCGAGATTGGCGAGGCTGATAGCGGCCGGAATCGATCAGCGCCGTGCAGGAGGCGATTCGCTCTTCGTTGCTGGCGCGCGCCTGCCCGGTGCAGCGGCGCTCGTCCGGCCTGGTCCTGCGCGTGCGCGGGCGAGCACAGGCACGAGCGCCAGCATCGCGGCGCATGCAGCCAGCCGGGCTGAAAAAGCGGACAGTCTGTGCGGCATGGCGGTTTTACCCGATGCGACTGGGCAAACGAGCTGGGCAAAAGGAACGCGGCAAACGGCGGGAGGCTCGCTCGCCTTCGCTCCGTCCCGGCGATCAACAATCTACTCCGCTGTGCACTGGCCGGCCAAGCCGCACGGTCCACCATCTATGAATCCCGGCGCGGACATGCTAGGAACCGCCGCCAACCCAAAAGCGGGCCTTCGAAGGTCGACGGCAGGCGGGCAGGGCGAGTGCCCGACCCGCGCTTTTTCTTTCCGGCCGGCCTTTTCGAGGCGCCCCGCACCAGCATGCCCGCAACGTCGGCGCGGGCGCAAGCGGAGTTGGCAATGAACAATGAATGGTCCGCAGAACGGCCCCCGCGAAGGCCTGACCTTCGACGACGTGCTGATCAAGCCGGGCCTCTCGGATGTGCTGCCGTCCGAAGTCGGACGTCCGCACCGCAATCACGCGCAGCATCGCGCTCAATATCCCGATCATCGCTTCGGCCATGGATACGGTGACCGAAGCGCACATGGCGATCGCCATGGCGCAGGCCGGCGGCATCGGCGTCATTCACCGCAATCTCGATCCGGCGGTGCAGGCAGCCCAGGTGCGCCAGGTCAAGAAATTCGAATCCGGCATGGTGGTGAACCCGGTCACCATTCATCCGGACGCGACGCTCGCCGACGCGCTGGCCTTGATGCAGGACAACCGCATTTCCGGCATTCCGGTGGTCGAGGGCGGCGGCAACGGCCGCGCCGGCAAGCTCGTCGGCATCCTCACCAACCGCGACGTGCGGTTCGCCACGGACCGGCGGCAGAAAATCTCCGAGTTGATGACCAAGGACCGGCTGGTCACCGTGCGCGAAGAAGTCGGCCAGGACGAGGCGAAGCGGCTGCTGCACCAGCATCGCATCGAGAAGCTCCTGGTGGTCGATGCTGATTATCGCTGCGTCGGCCTGATCACCGTCAAGGACATCGAGAAGGCGGTCGCCAATCCCAATGCCTGCAAGGACGAGCAGGGCAGGCTGCGCGTCGCCGCCGCAACCAGCGTCGGCGAGGCCGGGCTATGCGCGGAGCGAAGCCCTGATCGAGGCCGGCGTCGACCTCGTCGTGGTCGATACCGCGCACGGCCATTCCAGCCGCGTGCTCGAGGCCGTGACGCGCATCAAGCGCATGTCGAATGCGGTGCAGGTGGTCGCCGGCAACATCGCGACGGCCGAAGGCGCCAAAGCGCTGATCGATGCCGGCGCCGACGCCATCAAGGTCGGCATCGGCCCGGGCTCGATCTGCACGACGCGGGTGATTGCCGGCGTCGGCGTGCCGCAACTGACTGCGATCAGCGATGCCGTCGAGGTGGCACGCAGGACCGGCACGCCGGTGATCGCCGACGGCGGCATCAAATATTCCGGCGATCTCGCCAAGGCGATGGCGGCCGGCGCCGACTGCGCCATGATCGGCTCGCTGCTGGCCGGCACCGACGAAACGCCGGGCGAGGTGTTTCTCTATCAGGGCCGCTCGTACAAGACCTATCGCGGCATGGGCTCGGTCGGCGCGATGGCGCGCGGCTCGGCCGATCGCTATTTCCAGCAGGAAATCAAGGACACGCTCAAACTCGTGCCCGAGGGCGTCGAAGGCCAGGTGCCCTACAAGGGCCCGGTGGCCGCCGTGCTGCATCAGCTCGTCGGCGGCTTGCGCGCGGCGATGGGTTATGTCGGCGCCGAAACGCTGGCCGAGCTTCACGACAAGGCCGAATTCATTCGCATCTCGGGCGCCGGCTGGCGCGAAAGTCACGTCCACGACGTGACCATCACCCGCGAGAGCCCGAATTATCCCAGCCGCGAGTAGTTCCCCGCATGACAAAGCTGCCCGCCGATCCGTTCGCCCAGGTCCGCAAAGCCACGGACCAGCATCGCGCACGGCATGGCTGCGGCACCTATCCGTATCGTAACGGGCCGCTGCTGGCCACGATTGCGGCCGCCATCGGGGCGCGGCGCATCCTCGAACTGGGAACCGCGCTCGGTTACACCGCTTTGTCGTTTGCGTCCGGAGGCCGGGATTCCACCATCGACAGTATCGAGCGCGATCCCGGGCACGTTGCTCTCGCCCGCGGGAACATACTTGCAGCCTCGCTCAATCACCGCATCACCGTGCACGAAGGCGAGTTCGGCAACGTGCTGCCGACGCTCGATCCGGGTTACGATCTTGCTTTCTTCGACGGCCACACGCCGGTACCGTCGCTGCACAACGCGGTGCGCGACCTGCTGCGCACCGGCGGCACGCTTATCACCGCCAATCTCAATCACGGCGGTACCGCGGACGCGGTGGCGCGCGCCCTGTTCGAAAGCAAAACCTGGCGCAGCGCATTTGTGGACGACGATGGTGAAACGGCGATCAGTGTCAGGCTGTGATATCGCCGTTTGGTCGCCCGCGGGGCACATGATAAGACCCCCGCACGCATTTTGAGGATACACCCCGATGTCGCTCCAGGCCGTGCTGCTGCCGCTGTTCGTCGAGATTATTCTCACGTTCGTGCTGATGCTGCGGATGGGCGTGCTCCGCGCCGCCGATTTCAGATCCGGCGCAGTCAGATCGGACGACGTCGCGCTTCGTCAGCCGAACTGGCCCGTACGGACGATGCAGACCGCGTATTCGTTCTCGAACCAGTTCGAACTGCCGGTTCTGTTTTACGTGCTCACCATTCTCGAATGGGTCACCCGCCACGCCGGAACTGTCTTCGTGGTGCTCGCCTGGGTTTTCGTGATCTGCCGCGTCCTGCAGGCCGGCGTGCACGTGACCAGCAATATCTATCGATTGCGCGGCGCCTTCTATTCGGTCGGTGCGCTCGTGCTGATGATCATGTGGGCGCTCTATATCGTCGAAATTCTGACCGGCGTTATCATCTAGCCATGCCGGCTGATCTTTACCACCCGACGGCACCGCACAGAAAACTGAAGGTGCCGGAATGGTACGTCTCGAACATCATGCTGGACCGCGCGCTCGACGCCGTCGTGCGGCGCGTCGGAAAATTCGACCGCAAACATGACGTTCCCTACCTGGCCGGCTACAGCGGGGACGGCAAAACGATTTATATCGACCGGCACATGCCGCGGTCGTTCAAGTTTCGCGGGCGCGAGGTCAAAAC
This sequence comes from uncultured Alphaproteobacteria bacterium, assembly GCA_963766925.1. Taxonomy (GTDB): domain Bacteria; phylum Pseudomonadota; class Alphaproteobacteria; order Rhizobiales; family Xanthobacteraceae; genus BOG-931. Next base: position 65,722 of record CAVYCI010000029.1, on the reverse strand, counting down.
CGACCGCTTTCTGATCCTGCATGAGGAGGTCGAAAAAACACTGATCGACCAGCTTGGCCTCCACTATCTGCACGCCCATCAGATAGCGACCCGCGCCGAACAGGCCGCGGTTCGCGCGGCGGGCATCACCTGGCGCGACTATGACCGCTTCATGCGGAAATACGTCAAACGGATCGGAGACGAGCGGCTGACCAAAGTCCCGGACGATCTCGACACCCGGCCATATCGCGACGAGCACGACGACGACCTGCTGCGGCGCATGCTCGTCTGCATCGACAAAGGCGACGTTCCGGCCGGGTTTCGTGGCAGCAGGCTGCGCGATGCCGCCAGCGATATCCGGCAGTACATTCGCCGCCGTCAGGCTCCCGCCGCGAGCCGCGGCACGGCGCGGGGACGGGCAGCGAAATGAGTGACGCCGCTCTCGGAGTAACCGCATGACTCCCGCCGCCCGTCTGTCCGCGGCCATCGAAGTCGTCGCCGATGTCGAATCGCGCCGTCGGCCGGCTGTGGACGCGCTGAAGGACTGGGGCCTGTCCCATCGCTTCGCCGGTTCGTCCGATCGCGCCGCGATCGCCGGCGTGGTGTACGACACGATGCGCCGCAAATCGTCGTCCGCCTGGCTGATGGGCGATTCCGGTCCGAGGGCCGCGGTGATCGGCATGCTGCGCCGGGAGCGCGGTCTCGATGGCGCGGCGATTGCCGCGCTGTGCAGCGGGGCGCGCTTCGCGCCCGAGCCGTTGAGCGACGCGGAGCGTACGGCGCTCGAGGCCGGCGCGGTCGCGGAGGCACCGCCGCATGTTCAGGGCGACTATCCGGAGTGGCTCGATCCGCATTTTTCGCGCGTCTTCGGCGACGAACGCGCCGCCGAGGGCGAAGCGCTGGCGAGCCGGGCGCCGCTCGACCTGCGCGTCAATACGCTCAAAAGCGGGCGTGACGAGATGGTGCCGAAGCTCGATCACCTTCACGCCGAACCGGCGCGATGGTCGCCGCTCGGACTTCGCATCAGGCTTGCAGCCGACGCGAAAAGTCCCGCGATCCACGCCGAGCCTGCCTTTCTCAAGGGCGCGATCGAAATCCAGGACGAGGGCTCACAGCTAGCCGCGCTGTTTGCCGACGCGCAGCCCGGCGAGCAGGTGGTCGATCTCGCCGCGGGCGCGGGCGGCAAGACGCTGGCGCTGGCCGCGGCGATGGACAACCGCGGTCAGATCTTCGCCACCGACATCGACAAACGGCAGCTCGCGCCGATTCACGAACGCATCGCGCGCGCGGCGGCGCGCAACATCCAGGTCCGTACCCCGCGGGGCGAGGCCGACGTGCTGGCCGACGTCACCGGTCACGTCGATCTCGCTTTCGTGGACGCGCCATGCACCGGCACCGGCGCCTGGCGGCGCAACCCCGATGCCAAGTGGCGCGTACGTCCGGGCGCGCTCGAACAGCGGCTCAAGCAGCAGGCGCTGCTGCTCGACCGCGCCGCCGCGCTGCTCCGGCCGGGAGGCCGGATCGCCTACGTCACATGCTCGGTGCTCGCCGAGGAGAACAACGACCAGGTCCGGGCTTTTGTCGCCCGCCACACCGATTTTTCCGTGGAAAAGCCCGCCGATATCGCCCGGCCGCTGGGGGAACGCGCCTATCTTTTCCGGCGCGCGGTGCTTATCTCGGACGAAGGATTGCTGATGACGCCGCGTCGCACCGATACCGACGGGTTTTTCGTCAGCCTGCTGCGGCGCGCGGCATGACACGGCTGCCCAAAACCTTCGGCCGGAGTCCGTTCCCCTGAGGCCCGCAATGGACGCGCACGACAAAATTCTGATCGTCGATTTCGGTTCGCAGGTGACCCAGCTCATCGCGCGGCGCGTGCGCGAGGAAAAGGTCTATTGCGAGATCGTGCCGTTTCAGAAAGCGGAAGCGGCGCTGCGCGACATGAAGCCGAAAGGCATCATCCTGTCCGGAGGGCCCGCGTCGGTACTGGATAAAGATGCGCCGCTCGCGCCGATGGCGGTCTATCAGGCCGGTGTCCCGGTGCTCGGCATCTGCTACGGCGAACAGGCGATGGCGCATCAGCTCGGCGGGCGGGTCGAAGCCGGCCACCACCGCGAATTCGGGCGCGCCGAGGTCGAAGTAACGCTGCCTTCGGCGCTCACCGACGGCGTCTGGCAGGTTGGCGAACGCTATCCGGTTTGGATGAGCCACGGCGACCGGGTGACGAAGCTGCCTGAAGGTTTCGCCGCGATCGCCACTTCATCCAATGCGCCGATCGCAATGATCGGCGACGAGAAGCGCAAATTCTACGCGACGCAGTTTCACCTGGAAGTGGTCCACACGCCGCATGGGGCAGCGCTGCTGCGCAACTTCGTGCGCCGGATCGCCGGCTGCACCGGCGACTGGACGATGCGCGCGTTCAAGGACGAGGCAATCGCGAAGATCCGGCGCCAGGTCGGCGGGGGCAGGGTGATCTGCGGGCTCTCCGGCGGCGTCGACTTCCGCCGTTGCGGCCGTGCTGATCCACGAGGCGATCGGCGATCAGCTCACCTGCGTGTTCGTCGATCACGGCCTGCTGCGGCTCGGCGAAGGCGAGAAAGTCGCGGCACTGTTTCGCGGCAGCTACAACATTCCGCTCGTGCATGTGAATGCCGGCGATGTTTTTATCGCCGCGCTGGAGGGCGTCGATGACCCGGAGATCAAGCGCAAGACCATCGGCAGGCTGTTCATCGACGTGTTCGAAGCCGAGGCGAAGAAGATCGGCGGCGCGGAATTCCTGGCGCAGGGCACGCTCTATCCCGACGTGATCGAGAGCGTGTCGTTCACCGGCGGCCCGTCGGTGACGATCAAGTCGCACCATAATGTCGGCGGCCTGCCCGAGCGCATGAACATGCAGCTGGTCGAGCCGCTGCGCGAACTGTTCAAGGACGAAGTCCGCGCGCTTGGCCGCGAGCTTGGCCTGCCCGACGTGTTCGTCGGCCGCCATCCGTTCCCCGGTCCGGGGCTCGCGATCCGGTGCCCGGGCGCCGATCACGCGGGAGAAACTGGAGATCCTGCGGTACGCCGACGACATCTTCATCGAGGAAATCCGCCGCAACGGTCTTTACGACGACATCTGGCAGGCGTTCGCGGTGCTGCTGCCGGTGCGCACCGTGGGCGTGATGGGCGATTTCCGAACCTACGATTTCGTAATCGGGCTGCGCGCGGTGACCGCGACCGACGGCATGACCGCCGACTTCTATCCGTTCGACATGAAATTCATCGGCATGGTCGCCACCCGCATCATCAACGAAGTCAAAGGCGTCAATCGGGTCGTCTACGACATAACCTCGAAACCGCCCGGCACGATCGAGTGGGAATGATTTTGGCCCTTCCGAGGGTATCCCATAGCGTCAACAATTCACCGCGCCTGACGCGTGCCTGCCGGCCCTCCGGTAATGAGCTGATCGAGCCCGGCGAGGAATGTCCTGAGCACCGGCGACGGATTGTCCGATCGATAGCCCACGGCCAGGTCAATGGTTGGCGGTTCGCCCTTTAGAGGCCGGCTCACCACCGACCAGGGCAGCAGAGCTTCAATGTAAGCCGGCATAAGAGCGACACCGCGGAGCGAAGCAACCAGCGACAGGACCGTCGCGGGGTTTTCGACACGATGGCTTGGCGTGAGCGCGACTCCCTTTCCGAGCAAATAGCCTTCAACCACCTCCCGCAGCACGATCGCGAAGTCGGAGAACCCCACGAGGCTCTCGCCCTTCAGCGCTTCGGGATCAATCTCGCTTTCCTCCGCCAGTGGGTGGTCACTCGGTAAAACCACGACAATGGGCTCCTTTGCGATCGTAACGAAGGTCACGTCCGGTTGCTGCTCGACGCGCATGAAGCCGAGGTCGATCTCGCCCTTTTGCAGCGCCGCGGCAACGTCCGGCGAAAACATGCTCGTCACCTTGAACTCGATCTTCGGCAGCTCGGCCCTGAGAATGCGCGTGACGTGGGGGAGCCAGTCGACTTCCTGTCCCGTCAGAAAACCTACGGAGAAGACTGCCTTCGCCGGGCGAGCAGCGCGACGGGCGGCCTGAACCGCCTCGGCAGCCTCGCTTACCGCTGCGCGCGCATGGCCGAGAAAAGCGCGCCCGGCGTCGGTGAGTTCAACGCCGCGAGCGCCGCGGGTGAAGAGCGGCGCGCCGACCTCGAGCTCCAGATCCCGGAGCTGGCGGCTGAGGGAGGGCTGGGCCGTGTGCAGCCGCTTCTCGGCGGCGACGGTGACGCTGCCGGCCTCGGCTACCGCGATGAAATAGCGAAGATGCCTGAGCTCCATATCGGACCAATGCCTGGCAGATATGGGAGCAAACTTACAAAGTCTTTCTCGCCGGCGCAACGAAGAGCTAATTGTTGGATCAGACGGAAGCGGTCGTTGGCGGCATGAACAAGCCGGCCACCCGAGGCTCCGTGAGTAATTCAGCCTGATTTTCCTGGATAAGGGAAAGCCGGTGATGAACGACCAGGTCATTCTGATCACGGGAGCTCTCACCGGAATCGGCCGCGCCACTGCGCTGGCCGCGGCGGGCGAGGGCTACAAAGTCGTCGTTTCCGGCCGCAATTCCCATACCGGCGCAGCATTGGAGACCGAGCTTCGCGCCCTGGGCGCGGACGCCCAATTCATCAACGCCGATGTTCGCAATGAGCGCGAGGTCGAGGCCTTGATCGAAGGAGCGATCGCCCGGTTTGGCCGCATCGACGTGGCGGTCAACAACGCCGGAACGGAGGGAAGTCCCGCTCCCATCGTCGATCAGACAGCGGAGGCTTACGCCGCGACCTTTGAGACGAATGTCCTCGGCGTGCTGCTTTGCATGAAGCAGGAGTTGCGCGTCATGCAGCCCCAGGGGGCCGGCAGCATTGTCAACATTTCGTCGACCATGGGCAGCCGTGGCGCCGCCAACGCTTCGCTCTACGTCGCCAGCAAACATGCCGTCGAAGGCCTGACCAAATCCGGCGCCCTGGAGGCCGCTCCTTTCGGTGTCCGCGTCAACGCGGTGGCGCCCGGACCGGTCGAGACCGGGATGCTCGACCGCTTCACCGGCTCACCGGACCGCAAGGCCGGATTTGCTTGCTTCGATCCCGCTTCGCCGGGCGGCCAGGCCCGAAGAACTCGCGGACGCGATTCTGTTCCTGGCCTCCGACAAAGCCTCATTCGTTACGGGCCAGATCATCAGCGTCAACGGCGGCAGGACCGCCAGTTAACCGTCAACCCGAACGGGGAATTTCATCATGACCGCCTATACCCATGACACCGTCCCGACCCAGTTCGTCGAGGCCAACGGCATCCGCTTCGCTTATCGCCGCTTCGGCAAGACAGGCGGCGTGCCGATCGTCATGAACATCCACTTCCGCGGCACCATGGACCATTGGGATCCGGCCGTGACCGACGGATTGGCGCAGCAGCGCGAAGTGATCCTGTTCGACAACGCCGGCATCGGCGCCAGCTCGGGCGAGACGCCGGCAACCATTCCCGACATGGCGACGGACGCCATCGCCTTCATCAAGGCGCTCGGGATCAGCAAGACCGACATCCTGGGTTATTCGATCGGCGGCAAGGTCGCGCAGGAGATCGTCGTGCAAGCGCCCGATCTGGTGCGCAAGCTGATCCTGGTGGGCACCGGGCCGCGCGGCGCCGACACTGCCGCCAGCAAATCCGCAGAGATCTTCTCGGCCACTTACGATCCGCCCGAACATCTGTGGATCGCCGCGCATTTCCTGCCCAATGCGGCTGGCCGCGCGGCGGGACTGAAATACCTCGAACGCAAGTTCCGTCGCCAGGATCGCAGCCCGGAAGTCAGCGAGGCGTCCGCCGCCGCGCAATACGCGGCGATCGTCAAGTCGAACGAGAAGACCGATGGCGTGTGGGATTACCTGGCCGACAATTCATCATCCGGTGCTCGTGGTCGATGGCAGCAACGACCTGATCATCCCCACGATCAACGGATTCACGCTGCAGCAGCACCTGCCGAACGCGCAGCTGATCATCTACCCGGATTCCAGCCACGCGCCGTTCTATCAGTATCCGGAGCTGTTCCTGGCCCACGCCGCGCTGTTTCTGGATGCGTGACACGAAGTGAGTTCGTTGACCGGTCGGTCGCGCGCCTGGTCCGACCGGCGCCTTCCAGTCCCCCGAAGAAAGATCGATCATGACACCGTGCAACGGAAAAACCGCGCTCGTCACCGGCGCCTCGCGCGGCATCGGACGCGCAACCGCCCTCGCGCTCGCCGAGGCCGGCGCGCAAGTTCTCGTCCATTACGGCCGCAACGCCGCGGAAGCGCGGTCGGTCGTCGATCAGATCAAAGCCGCGGGCGGGCGGGCCGAAGCCGTAGGCGCCGACCTGTCCGATCCCGCAGGGCGCGCATAAGCTCGCCGCCAAGGTGCGGGAGATCGTCGGCGACCGTCTGGACATCCTGGTCGCCAATGCCGGCGTCTCCAAGGCCGCCACGATCGAGGAGACGACGGTCGAGGATTTCGACGCGCTGTTCGCCGTCAACGTGCGCGCCCCGTATTTCCTGGTTCAGCAGCTGCTGCCGATCCTGAAGGAGGGCTCCAGCATCGTGTTCACCTCCTCGCTCGCGGCGCACGCCGCGGTGGGAAACCTGTCGGCCTATGCGGCGACCAAGGGCGCGATCGACACCCTGGTCAAGCACTTCGCCCTGATCCTCGGGGCCCGGGGCGTTCGGGTGAACGCCGTCGCGCCGGGGATCGTGGAGACCGACATGTCGAGCTTCGCCAAGACCGACTGCCGGACGCGAATTCACGCTCGGGATGCAGGCGCTGAAGCGCGTGGCCCAGCCGGAGGACATCGCCGGCGCCATCGCCTTCCTCGCCTCCGACGCCGCGCGCTGGGTGTCGGGCGACACGCTGCGCGTAGATGGCGGCTCCAAACTCTGACCGTCCGTCGTTTTCATGGCCTCGGACGATTCGCGCTGGCTCACCGGAGAGAGGATTTTAGCCGGCGGCGGTCTGCGGTGAACTTTCCGGGCTGATCAATTGAGCAGGTGGGTCAGGCCCGCCGCCAAAGCGGGCCCCGGCCGCTGCATTCGGCCTTCCTGAACTTCTCAGGATCTGAAAGTCCATAAGACCTGGAAACTGAACAAAATCTCCCAACCTGCTTGCAATCCGGCGACGAGGCTGGTGTGCGCCGTCGATTGCATGACGTGATCCCTGTTGCTGGTGAGACGATCCCGAAGGTTCGCTGGCGGCTCACGAGGTGCGGCGTGGCGCCAGAAGCGTTCCGAAAACCACGTCCTTGAACTCGTTGAGAGCGGCTCCGGACTTTTCGACGCGCATGCGCAGGAGCGCGCCCTCCCAGGCGTTGAACATGAACCGGGCCAGCAAAGCCGCCGGTACGCGATCGTCGACCGTTCCCTCGTGCTGCGCTTCGGCGATGCAGTTCTCAAACAACCCGCTCCAGGCGTCCCATTGCTGCACCAGGTGCCTGCGTATCAGTGCGCTGTGATCGGCGGCTTCGGCGCTGAAATTGCCGAGCAGACAGCCGCGGCCATAGGCGCCTTTCCCGAGCGCGTGGATGCGGTCATCGAAATAGGCTTCCAGCCGGGCCAGTGGGGGCAGCTCGGGATTGCAGAGGAACGCCCGCAGCCTTTCCATTCCGGGTCTGGAGTAAGCGTCGATGACCTCCGCGCCGAATGCCTCCTTGCTGTCGAAGTGATTGTAGAAGGAGCCCTTCGGAACATTGGCCCGCTCCACGATGCTCTGGATACCCGTCGCGGCGAACCCCTCGGCGTGGATCGACCGCAGCCCCGCCCGGACGAGATTGTCGCGCGTGCCCGGCTTCGGCTTCGGGCCCCGCCGGGCAGAAGAACCAGACTGCATTTCGATGCCCTTGATTAATATAAGACGACCGGTCATATTTAATTACGCGTTTTAAGTGACGCTAGTCAAGGCGGGCGGTGGATTGGGATAAGTGCCAGTTCGCCCGGGCGGAAGCCGCCGCGACCGGCTGGTTCCGCGAGCATGTCGGAGTCCGAAGCGCATGATCCGGGGGCGACGAATTCAATCGCTCACCCAGTCCAGACGAGGAGTGTAAATCATGATCGACGAGCGCAACGCGATGCCTGTCAGTGCTGCGGACATCGACGAGATCCGGAGCCTCTTCCTGCGCCAGGCGGCGGGCGAAACCGCCCATGACATTGAGGTGATCGAGTCCGTGCTTGCCCGCGCCCGGCCGGGACAGCCGGACCCTGTGAACTTCGTGGCCCGCGCCTATCGGTTCTGGGGGCGCGAGGCCGTCATCGACCACTTCCGCAAGACTTTCGCCGGGACCTGGCGCTTCGAACCCGACGAGGGTGCGATCCGCGTCATGCCTCTTGGCCCCGATGTCGCCCACATCTATGCGCCGACGCGCGTCACCGCGGGCGCGGCCGGACAGGAGGCGGCGACCTTCACATTTCTGGTCAACGAGTTCGCGATCCGGACCCCGGAAGGCTGGCGCATCTCGGCCATCGTTCCCGTGCCGGCGCAGTGACCGGCATCATCGGCATCACCGACAGCAGCACGAGCACGCCATGACCCGTCTGACGACCCATCTGACATGTACGATCGACCAGCGCGTCGCGACCATCACGCTCGACAACGCTCCGCAGAACCGCATCGACGACCAGATGGTCGAGGAGCTCGCAGCGGCCATGACGCGCATCGCAGCCAGCGACGCCAGGGCCGTGCTCCTGTGCGCGGCCGGTCCCGACTTCAGCTTCGGCGGCGACATCCTGCCGTGGCCGCAACGCAGCAGGTCCGAGCTGCGCGCGACGTTGGAGCGCTACATGGACGTGTTCAACCAGTTCGAGCGGCTGCCGCTGCCGGTCGTGGCGGCCGTACATGGACTTTGTTTCGGGGGCGGGCTCGAACTCGCCTTGCGCGCCGACGTCATCTTCGCGTCGAGTTCGGCGAGGTTCGGCCACCCTGAGCAGACGCTGGGCATCGTGACTTTGCTTGGCGGCATCTACCGCGTCGCAGAGCGGGCGGGACGGACCCGCGCGTCGGAATGGGCGCTGACCTCCGAGCAGGTTTCCGCCGCAGCGATGGAGCGTGCCGGCGTCGTCAACAGGGTAGTCGCGGACAACGAACTGCCCGCCCAGTCCCGCGCCTTCGTGGACAAACTTGCGAAGGGGCCGACCCGCGCCTATGCGGCGCACAAAGCGCTGCTGCGCGCCTGGGCGAACGGCGGGGTCGCGGCGGCCGACGGGATCATGCTCGACACAGCCATGCCGGTGTTCGACTCCCGGGACGCGACCGGCGGCGTCGCATCGGCCGTGGAGGCGATCAAGGCATCGAGGCCGCGGCCGGTCTTTCCTTTCGAAGGAACGTAGAGACGTCTGCGCGGGAAGGCGCGCCCCGGCCGGCCATCGAGGGGAACGCGGTCAAGCCCGCACGGTGATCTGCTTTTGCGGGGGATATCAGTGACCAGTTCCCCGTACGGTCGGACGCAGACCTGCCATAAGCAGTTCCAGCACGCGCGCGAGCTGCTTGCGGTCGGCCGAGAGCGCTGCCGGAAAAACCGACCCTGCGAGAATGACCGTGACGTCATCGGGCCGGAAATCGCCGCGAATGCTGCCGTCGCTCAATCCTGCTGTCAGAAACTTTGCGATCGTAGCGTTGATCCGCGTCCGTATCTCGGATCCTTCTGTCGAGCGTGGCGCGAGCGCAATCAGAAGCGCGTCGTGCATCGCATGTTTCGCGACCACGAACCTGGCATAACTGTCAAACCACTGCCGCATCGCTTCGGCTGCGGGGCGACTGGAAAGAAGGTCGTCGGCCTCTCGGTCGAGCGCATCAAGTTCTGATCGATACACGGCCTCAACCAGCGCCTCCTTCGTCGGGAAATGTCGATAGAGAGTGCCGATCCCAACTCCGGCTGCGCGGGCGATTGCTTCAAGCGAGACCTTGGCCTCCGCAGTTGCAAACAACTGCCGCGCCTTCGCAATGATCCGCGCTTTGTTCTTGACGCCGTCGGCGCGCAAACGGGGTGAGGTTGACAAACGGAGGCACCTCCATTTACAGCTTTGGCAAGCGGAGGTCGCTCCGCTTACCGGATCCGTAGCATGGATGTGCGCTGATGTCCCACGGCAAAGTGATGAACGGCGACCGGCCTGGCTCTTTCTTCCTCGGCAGGCACCAGGTCGCTCGTGTCGGCTTTGGCGCGATGCAGATCGAACGCATGACCAGCCGACCGGAGGATGCAGCGCAGCTGCTGCGACAGGCGATTGATCTGGGTGCCGATCACGTCGATACGGCCCAGTTCTACGGAAATGGCTTCGTCAACGATGTCATCCGCAAGGTCCTGCCCGACAGGCGCGAGCTCGTCGTCGTGACCAAAGTCGGCGCAGACCCGGACCCGGGCAAGGCGTTTCCCATCAAACCGGCCCAGCGCCCCGCGCAGCTTCGCGCCAGCGTCGAGGACAATCTGCGCAGCCTTGGGCTCGAACAACTGCCGGTCGTCAACCTGCGTCGGCTGGATATCGCCCCGGGATTGGTGGCAGAGGGCGACCAGATCGTCGACATCGATGATCAACTGGCGACGATGATTGCCCTGCGGGACGAAGGCAAGATCGGTGCGATCGGCGTCGGCTCTGCCAGCCGCACGAACCTTGAACGGGCCATTCCCGCCGGAATTGTCTGCGTCCAAAGCGCCTACAGCCTGCTGAGCCGGCAATATGAGGACATGCTCGATCTATGCGCCGCGAACGACATTGCATGGGTGCCGTTCTTCCCGTTGGGCGGGGCGCATTTTCCGGGATGGCCGAAGGTCACTGATCATCCAAGGGTGGTCGAGATCGCGGCAGCCGTCGGCGCCACCCCGTCGCAGTTGGGCCTGGCGTGGCTGCTTGCCCGCAAACCAAACATTCTGCTGATCCCGGGCACGACGAACCGCGCACATCTTGAGGAGAATATCGCCTCCTCCACGTTGTCGATTGACGAGGCGATCCTGACCGAACTCGACACGCTTGGCGCCCAATCGCGCGCATCTCCCACAGAAAAGGTCATATGATGGATCGGCTGGAAGCAAAACCTCTTGTCAGTTCTGCCGTCACCTACGCGCGCCGGGGCGGCTATGATGTGATTGAGGTTGTCGACCGCACCGTCCGCCCGCCGGCGGCCGGCGAGGTTCGCGTTGCGGTCCATGCGGCCGCAGTCAATCCCACCGACATTCTTCTTCGCGATCCTGCGCCGTGGGTCGAGGCCTGGCCGGTCGTGCCCGGCGTGGATGCGGCGGGGACCATCGAGTCGGTTGGGCCCGGCGTGTCGCGCCTGCATGTTGGCCAAAAGGTCATGGCCGTTGCCATGCCGCAACGGCCGGAAGGCGGGGCGCAGGCGCAGCATATCGTCGTCCCGGCGGCATCGGTTGCGCCGATACCGGCCAACGCAAGCCTGACAGAGGCCGCAACGCTGCCGATGAACGGCCTCACCGCCCTTCTTGCCCTGGAACTCGCCGGCCTTGAGGCGGGGCAGACTCTTGCCGTCAGCGGCGGCGCAGGCCTTTTGGCCCATTATGCAACCGCCCTGGCCAGGCGCCAGGGGTTGAAAGTGATCGCCGACGCAAAGCCGTCCGAAATCGATCTGGTCCGCAGTTACGGCGCGGACGGCGTGGTTGAGCGCAACGAGGATTTCGCCGCCGCCATCCGCCAGGTCGTGCCGGACGGTGCCGATGCATTACTCGATACCGCTGTCCTTGGCGAAAGGGCGTTCGGCGCGGTGCGCGACGGCGGCGTCTACATGCCGGTGCGGATGTGGGGCGACAAGCCGGGCGAGCGCGATCTGAAGATCAAACAAGTGCTGGTCTACCACGCCTTCGAACGCACCGAATGGCTTGAACTGCTCAGCAAGGTTGTCGAGGCCGGCGAAATTCGTCTGCGGGTGACGGGCAAATATGACATCCACCAGGTGGCCGACGCACAACGCGCACTTGCAGCCGGCGGCCTGCGTGGCAGACCGGTGATCGTTTTCTGACAATCTCCCCGCAATTGCAATGTCCGGGTGAATATGGCGACCTACGAAATTTCCCGGGGCGATGAAGAGGTTCATCTGACACCGACCGAATTCCGCCTGCTTGCGGCTCTGATACGCGGTCAGGGCAGGGTGCTGACGCACCGCCAGCTTCTGCTGGACGTATGGGGACCGGCCTGTGTCGATCGCCCCCATTACATTCGCATCGACATGGCCAACCTTCGGCAAAAGCCCGAGCGCGAACCGGCGAGGCCCGAGCATCTGATCACCGAACTCCAGGTCGGCTACCGCCTCGCCGGGCTCGACGACCGGGTGTAGGTTCCGGAAGAATCTTTGTGTGCGCGGGCATCTCGTCCGTGCTGTTCACGCCATGAACGCAATGCGAAGTCACCGGGCATAATCAGGAGAGACTGCTGTGCCGGTCACGATCTACGGCATCAAGAACTGCGACACGATGAAGAAGGCGCGGGCCTGGCTCGACCGGGCCGGCGTGGACTATTCCTTCCACGATTACAAAACCGCGGGGATCGACCGCGATCTGCTGGAACGCTGGACCAAAAAGGCCGGCTGGGAAGTTCTGCTCAACCGCGCGGGGACCACGTTCCGCAAGTTGCCCGACAAAGAAAAGGACGGCGTGGACGGCAGGAAAGCCATTGCCCTGATGCTCGCCCAGCCGTCCATGATCAAGCGGCCGGTGCTCGATGCCGGCGGCGGCAAACTTTTAGTCGGGTTCTCGCCGGAGCTTTACAGTGAGGCCTTCGCCGCGAGGCGGTGAAGCGGCGGCATCCGCCGCATGCCGCTACGTCATCACTTCTTGAGCCCGAGCATGAACGCTTTTTCCTCCGGCTGCAGATAAACCAGCTCGGTGTAGGTGCCGATCACGCCGGTCGTGTCGAAATAGGCGAACCGCGTTTCGTTGTGCCGCCCGCCCTGGACCAGGGGAAATCCGGTCGCTTCCATCTCCTTCACGCCCGCCGCGTAGCTGGCGATCTCGATGCCGTAATGGTGGATGCCGCCCTGCGGGTTGTGGTCAAGGAATTTCGAGTACGTGCTAACGCCCTCGATCGGACGGATCAGTTCGACCTGCATGTCGCCGCACCATCCGAACGCGAGGTTCACACGAAGCGGCGCGGGTTTGCCCAGATAGGTCTCGTCCTCAAGCCCCGGGTCTTCGAGAAAAAGAAATTCGGGAACACCGAGTTTGTCTTTGAAAAAAGCCATCGCCTTGTGGATGTCCGGGACCACGATCCCGACTTGATAGGCACCCTTTGCCAAAGTGCTTGTCACTTCATTCCTCCCATTACCTTGCAGTTGGTCCGCATTATCCCATCGCGGCGACGATGCAAAGTGGCGCGGGCGGCGGCCTCGCGGGCCTTCCGGCGTTCCGCGGCGCGGTGTGCGTGCGGCGGCGGCGGAACCCGGTTGCCGTTTCATTAAGGAACAAATGACGCGTCTTTTTCCCGTCACCATCCGACCATGCTTTTTCCGAAGAGGTCCGGCTTTGTAGGACGCTGAATTCGGGACGGTGGGGTTTCGGGTGTTTCGCGCAGGCGCTGATCGCGCCGAAGCGGAAGGGTGGAGGTCGTAATGGTTTTGCGTGCGCTCGCAGGCGGCATCGTGTTTGCTGCCGGTAGTGTTGTTTGTGCCGTTTCGGCGGGCGCCGCCGATCTGCCGCTCCCGGCCCCGGTACCAACCGCGCCGGTCGCCTACGCGCCCGCTGCGATCTTCAACTGGACCGGCTTTTACATCGGCGGCCATGCCGGTGCGGGCTTCGCCAATTCGTCGTGGAGCGATCCGCTTACCGGCGCGGGCAACAGTTTCAGCAGCACCGGATTTCTCGGCGGCGGGCAGGCCGGCGTCAACTATCAGATCGACCGGTTCGTGCTCGGCGTCGAAGGCGACTGGAGCTGGACCGGGCTCAACGGCAGTGGCAACGATTCGGCCGGCAATGCGATCAGCACCAACGCGCGCTGGACCTCGACCGTCACCGGCCGCGTCGGCGCCGCGTTCGACCGCTTTCTGGTGTACGGCAAGGGCGGCGTCGCCTTCGCGCAGGATCAGAGCGGCTTCACCGACACGTTCGGCAACAGTGCGAGCAACAGCCTGATGCGCACCGGCTGGACCGCCGGCGCCGGACTGGAATACGGAATTACCAAAAACTGGTCGGCGAAGCTCGAATACGATTACCTGGGCTTCGGCTCGCAGAGCCTGAATTTCACGACGCCGACCACGCCGCTTTACACATCGAGCGCCAACCTCAATGTTCAGGAAATCAAGGCCGGCATAAACTTCCGTTTCGGCGGACCATAACCAGACCGGCCCGGCGACCGACGACAGGTGCCGCAGGACTCGGTCCGGCCCTCCGCCGCGGCGGGCCGGCGGTCGACTTCCGCCACATTGACAAGCGCGGCTTGCCGGTCATGATCGCGCCCGTACCCGACGGGCCGTATCAGCGGTCCTTCATCCGATTGAAAATTCCGTTTGAAAGTTGGCGGCTCGGTCATGGGCCTCGCAGTCGAAATTCTCGGCCTCATTGTCTTTCTTGGCGCGCATGTGTTCGTATCCATGCGCGACCGGCGTGCCGCGCTGATTTCGTCCCTCGGACGCGGGCCCTATCTCGGCCTGTTCTCGCTGGTTGCGATCGTCGGCCTGATTTTGATCGGGTACGGCTATGCGTGGTACCGCGCATCCGGTTTCATTCCGGTGTGGTATCCGCCGGCCTGGACCCGGCACATTGTCGTCGCGGCGATGTGGCCCGCGAGCATCGCGGTCGTCGCCGCCTACATTCCCGGCGACATCAAGCGGGTGCTCAAGCATCCGATGCTGGTCGGCGTGAAGATCTGGGCGGCCGCGCATCTGTGCGCCAACGGCGATCTCGGCGGAATCATCCTGTTCGGCGCGGTGCTGGCCTGGGCGGTCTATGACCGCATCACGCTCAAGCGCAGGACCGACCCCGGTGCGCTGCCGATCCCGGCCGGCGGCCGGCGAAACGACATCATCGCAATCGTGGTCGGTACGATCCTCTATCTCGCGCTCGGCTTCGTGTTCCATCCGCTTGTGATCGGGGTACCGGCCTTCGGTACGCCGGCGTTCGGACATTGACCGATGTCGGTGCATGAGGAAATCCGGCGGTTCACCGCGCCCGACATTGGCGCGCGCAAGGGCCGCGAGCCGATCGTCTGCCTGACGTCCTATCACGCGCACACCGCGCGCATCCTCGACGGTTATTGCGACGTCATTTTGGTCGGCGATTCGCTCGGCATGGTGATGCACGGGCTCGAAACCACGGTGCCCGTGACGCTCGACATGATGATCCTGCAGGGTCACGCGGTGATGCGCGGCTCGAAGCGCGCGCTGGTGGTCATCGATCTGCCGTTCGGTTCGTACGAAGCCTCGAAGGAACAGGCGTTCTCGTCGGCGGCGCGCGTGCTGAAGGAAACCGGCTGCGGCGCGATCAAGCTCGAGGGCGGCCGTCCGCATGGCCGAGACCATCGCATTTCTGGTCGAGCGCGGCGTGCCGGTGATGGGCCATGTCGGCCTCACGCCGCAGGCCATCAACACCATCGGCTCGTTCCGCGCGCAGGGCCGCGACGAGACCGACTGGGCGCCGATCGAGAAAGATGCCCGCGCGGTTACCGACGCAGGCGCGTTCGCCGTCGTGCTCGAAGCGATCGCCGAACCGCTTGCGCGCCGGATCACCGCGGATGTCGCGATCCCGACCATCGGCATTGGCGCGAGCGTCGCCTGCGACGGCCAGGTCCTGGTGCTCGAGGACATGCTCGGGCTTTCGCCGCGCGTGCCGAAGTTCGTCAAGCGATTTGGCGAACTCGGGCCGTCGATCGAGCGGGCGGTGAAGGGCTATGCCGACGAAGTGCGCGCCCGCACCTTTCCCGGCCCCGAGAACGTCTATCCGATGCGGAAGCCAAAAGGTTAATGCCCGCCGCGCTGGCGTGGCGCGATGGACGCGCGGGTGCTAACAGGCTCTTTGCCTTGCTCGTGCCACATGCTTATCCTAGTTGGCGGGCGGAATTTCGGGCCTAACCGTCCGAAATTCCTTGGGTTTTGTTGACCCCAATACGGACGCTCCACACGCCGTGTCAGATAAGACGGGACGGCGGTTGCTCCGGACTTGGGTGTGATGCCGGGGGTAGGGGTCGTGGCCGATATTTTCCATGAAGTCGACGAGGAAGTCCGCCGCGACCGGCTCAACAAGCTGTGGCAGCGGTACGGCAACTACATCATCGCGGCGCTGGTCCTCGTCATTGTCGCGGTCGGCGCCTGGCGCGGCTACGAGTGGTGGCAGGTCAGGCAGTCGGCTGAATCCGGCGCCGCTTTCGAGCAGGCCGTGACGCTCGCGGAGGCCGGCAAGCACCAGGAAGCGGAGGCGGCGTTCGCCAAACTCGCTGCCGACGGCACCGCGGGATACCGCGTGCTGGCGCGGCTGCGCGAAGCTGCCGAGCTTGGGCGCACCGACCGCAAGGCCGCGGTCTCCGCCTATGACCAGATTGCCGGCAATAAAGGCGACGGCCAGGCGATTCGCGATCTGGCGACGCTGCGCGCCGGATTTCTGCTGGTCGATACCGCGCCGTACGACGAACTTCGCGCCCGGCTCGAGCCGCTGACCGCGCCGGAGCGCGTTTTCCGGCACAGCGCGCGCGAACTGCTGGCGCTTTCCGCCTGGAAGTCGGGCGATATGACCGCGGCGCGCCGCTGGACCGACATGATAATCGGCCGACGCGCAGACGCCGGCCGCCACCCGCAGCCGCGTCGAAGTCCTGAGCGAGCTGATCGCCGCGAGCGGTAAGGGCTGAGAGAATGCCTTCGCGACACGTTTCCGCGCTCGTCGGTGCCGGTGCTGTGCTTGCGTTTGCGCTGCTGATCGGCGGCTGCACGGCCGGGGGGCAGTTCGACCCGACGGAAATGCTGTCGTCGGACGTCTTCGGGACCAAGAAAAAGATCCCGGGCGACCGCGAGCCGCTGTTTCCGGCCGGCGTACCGGGCGCTGAAACCGGCGTGCCGCCGGATCTGGTGAAAGGCTACCAGCCGCCGCCCGAGCAGGCAGCGGACGCCGAGGCTGTGGCCAAGCCCGCTCCGGAACCGGCAGCGGCCAAGCCCAAACCGAAGCCGAAACCGAAGCCGAAGGTCGCGAGCACTCCGGGCCAGGCGAGACCTGCCTCCGGCCAGGCGCCGTGGCCGCCGCCGCAACAGGGGGCTCCGCAGGCCAACTGGCCCCCGCCGCAGTCGGCGCCTGCGCAAGCCAACTGGCCTGCGCCGCCGGCAGCGGGCCAGGCGCAGCAGGGCGCCCAGCCAAACTGGCCGGCACCGCCCCCGCCATCTTCACACTGATGACTTCGTGACGATGACTTCGTGATACAGAGCCTCTGCCGCGACACGCCGTGTCGCCGGTGGCCCGTGCCGGAAGATCATGTCCTTTACCGTTGCCATTGTCGGTCGGCCCAACGTGGGCAAATCGACCCTTTTCAACCGCCTCGTCGGCGCACGGCGCGCGCTGGTCGATGACCAGCCGGGCGTCACGCGCGACCGCCGCGAAGGCGAGGGCCGGCTCGGCGACCTGAGTTTTCGGGTGGTCGATACCGCAGGCATGGAAGACGCCGACCGCGAGAGCCTGTCGGCGCGAATGCAGGCGCAGACCGCGGCCGCGATCGCGCAGGCGGACGTCGTCATCTTCATGATCGATGCGCGGGTCGGCGCGACCGGTGCCGATCGCAGTTGCGCCGAACTGGTGAGAAAATCCGGCAAGCCCACCATCCTCATCGCCAACAAAAGCGAAGGACGTTCCGGCGATGCAGGCCTGCTCGATTCGTATTCGCTCGGGCTGGGCGAACCGGTCGCACTCAGCGCCGAGCATGGCGAAGGCCTGACGGGCCTCTACGACGGGCTCCGCCTTGCGCTGCCGGAAGCGACCGCCCGGCGGGACGACGACGACCCCGCCGACGAAAGCGAAGTCGGGGATGAAAAGCCCATTCGCATCGCCGTCGTTGGCCGGCCCAATACCGGCAAATCCACGTTGATCAATCGCCTGCTGGGCGAGGAACGGCTGCTCACCGGGCCCGAGGCCGGCATCACGCGCGATGCGATCGCGGTCGATCTGACCTGGCACGGACAGCGTTTCCGCATTCATGACACGGCCGGCATGCGCCGCCGCTCGCGCATCGAGGAGAAAGTCGAAAAGCTTTCCGTCGCCGATACCCTCAACGCCATCCGCTTTGCCGAAGTGGTGATCGTGCTGGTCGATGCCACCGCGCTGTTCGAGGAGCAGGACATTCGCATCGCCGACCTCGTCGAGCGCGAAGGCCGCGCCATCGTCATCGGCGTCAACAAAGTCGATATGGTCGAGCGGACCGCGGGCTCCCATTCCCGGCTGAGCGAACAGGCGAGCCTTCTGTGCCGCAGATCAAGGGCGTTGCGGTAGTGCCGCTCTCGGCGCAGTCCGGCGAAGGCCTCGACCGCCTGATGGCGGCGGTGATGGAAAGTCATGCGGTCTGGAACCGCCGCGCCTCCACCGCGGCGCTCAATCGGTTTCTCAACAAAGCCGTGGAAGAGCATCCGCCGCCCGCGGTCAGCGGGCGCCGCATGCGGCTCAATTACATGACGCAGCCGAAGGCGCGTCCGCCGACCTTCGTGCTGTTCTGCTCGCGCGCCGCGACCATGCCGGAAACTTACCGGCGTTATCTGGTGAACGGACTGCGGGAGGCCTTCGATCTGCCCGGTACTCCGGTCCGGCTCACGCTGCGCGCCAAGGACAATCCGTACGCGGGGCGAAAGCGCCGCTGATGGATCGGCAGGCGGGCGATACACTGCCCAAAGGCGGGCTGCTGCAGCGGGAAGCGGCTTTCGCTTTCATCTTCGCGACCGTGCTGCTGGACATGCTGGCGATCGGGATCATCATCCCGGTGCTGCCAAAGCTCGTGGTCGATTTCGTCGGCGGGGACACCAAATACGGCGCGGAGATATTCGGACTGTTCGGCACCGCCTGGGCGTTGATGCAGTTTCTGTTCTCGCCGTTGCAGGGCGCGCTGTCCGACAGCTTCGGCCGGCGGAAACTGATCCTGATTTCCAATTTCGGCGTCGGTCTCGACTACGTGTTCATGGCGCTGGCGCCGACGCTGCCCTGGCTGTTTGTCGGACGGCTGATTTCCGGGATAACGGCTGCGAGCGTTTCGACCTCGTATGCCTATGTCGCCGACGTGACGCCGCCCGACCGGCGCGCCGCGCGGTTCGGCCTGCTGGGTGCCGCGTTCGGCGCAGGTTTCGTGCTCGGTCCGGCGCTCGGCGGACTGGCCGGCAGCGTCTCGCCACGGCTGCCGTTCTGGATCGCCGGCGGACTGAGCCTGCTCAACGCCACGTTACGGGCTGCTGGTCCTGCCGGAATCGCTGCCGCCCGCGCGCCGCGCGCCGTTTGCCTGGCGGCGGGCCAATCCGTTCGGCGCGCTGGAACTGCTGCGTTCGCACACGGAACTGTTCGGTCTGGCCTTTGTCAATTTCCTCGGCAATCTCGCTCATGCCGTGCTGCCGAGCGTCAGCGTACTCTATCTGCTGTACCGGTACGGCTGGGGCGAACGGCTGGTCGGTCTGACGCTGGCGGCGGTCGGGGTCGCCTCGATCGTCGTGCAGGGCGGCGTCATCGGTCCGGTCACCAGACGGTTCGGCGAGCGCGTCACGCTCATGCTGGGGCTGGGGTTCGGCGTGGCGGGATTTCTGGTGTTCGCGCTGGCGGAAAACGGCACGATGTTCTGGCTCGGAATTCCGCTGATGGCGCTGTGGGGGCTCGAAGGCCCGGCCTGCCTCGCCCTGATGAGCCGGTTCGTCGGCCCAAGCGAGCAGGGGCGCCTGCAGGGCGCCAACGCCAGCGTCAGCGGAATCGCCAACATGGTCGGGCCTATCATGTTCACGCAGACATTCGCTGTCGCGATCGGCAGCGAATGGAATTTCGCCGGCGCGCCGTTCGTGCTCGCGGCGCTGTTGTTGTTTGCCGCCGCTATTGCAGCCTGGCTGGTGACGCGCGGCCGCGTCTGACGGCACTACCTGTCCACGACGTCCTTTTCGAGCGGCACAAGCAGCGCGGCAAGTTCCTGCTGCTCCTTAGCGGGCACTTTGAACTTATCGAGCACCTCGCCGAAGATTTTCAGTGACCGCTCCCAGTCGTTTTTGGTGATGCCGGAGCCGGCGTGCGCGGTCTTCATGTCGCGGCCGGTATAGGCGCACGGCCCGCCGGTCGACTTGCAGACAAGGTCGATCAGCAGTTGCCGGATGCGCACCTTGCTGTCGTTGGAGAAGCCGACAAAGAAGCGCTTCTCCTGCTCGTCGGTGGCGAGCCGGGCGATGAATTCATCGGAAACCGCGGCAATCGCGTCGTAGCCGCCGAGGCGGTGATAAAGCGATTTTTCTTCGGAACGGGCCGGGCCGGTGAGAAACAACAACGTTAATGTGGCGAACAGACAGGCGTTCTTCATCGTGGTCATGTTGGCACCCCGCTTTGTGTTGGCAGTTCCAACCCAATTACGGGCGAGGCCGTCGGGAGTTTCACGTCACCACGACGTGTTCAGGCGGGCCGCCTGAACTCCAGCAGTTTGCCGGCGGGAAAATCGTACAGCCGGCCGGTTTCGGTGAAACCCGGCAGGCACAGATCGACAATCTTTTCGGCCACGGTCTCGGGCGCCGGCAGCGTCAGCGGGTCCTCGCCGGGCATCACCAGCGCCCGCATGCGCGTGCGGGTCGGACCGGGATTGAACAGATTGACCCGCACGCGGGTCGCGCTGGTCTCGTCGGCGTAGGTACGCACCAGTACGTCGAGCGCCGCCTTCGATACCGAATATGGAGCCCAATAGGCGCGGGCGATGGTAGCCGCGCCCGAGGTGACGAATACCGCGCGGCCCGGCTTCCGCGAGTTTGAGCAGCGGCCCCATCGCGCGGATGAGGTGCCAGTTGGCGGTGACGTTGACCGCCATCATGTCGTCCCAGGCTTTCGGCTCGATATGATCGAGCGGCGAGGGTACGGCGCCGAGCGCGGCGTTGCCGACCAGCACGTCGAGCCGCCCGTAGCGCTCGTTGAGCGCCGCGGCGAGCCGATAGAGGGCTTGGGAATCGCGGATGTCGAGCGGCGTCAGCGTCGCCGAGCCGCCGGCAGCGCGCACCGCGTCATCGAGGTCCTCGAGACCGCCGACCGTGCGCGCGACCGCGACCACATGCGCGCCGGCGCGCGCGAGCGCGAGAGCCGCAGCGTAGCCGATGCCGCGCGAGGCGCCGGTGACCAGCGCAATCCGGCCGGAGAGCGGTTGGGTCATTCGTCAGCTTGCTTCGGCGAGCAGGGAAAGCTGGTGCGGGAGCGCATCCTGCGCGGTGCGGTCGGTCAGCGGCGTGGGATATTCACCGGTGAAGCAATGATCGGTGAATTGCGGGCGAACCGGGTCGCGGCCTTTTTCGCCCATCGCCCGATAGATGCCTTCGACCGAAAGGAACGCCAGCGAGTCGGCCCCGATGAATTTGCGCATGCCTTCCAGATCGTGCGTCGCGGCGAGCAGTTTGTCCTGCTCCGGCGTGTCGATGCCGTAGTAATCCGGATGGGTGATCGGCGGCGACGCGATGCGGAAATGCACCTCGCGGGCGCCGGCGTCGCGCATCATCTGCACGATCTTGACCGAGGTGGTGCCGCGCACGATCGAGTTGTCGATCAGCACGATGCGCTTGCCGTTGACCACGGCGCGGTTGGCGCTGTGCTTGAGGCGCACCCCGAGCGCGCGAATTTGCTGGGTCGGTTCGATGAAGGTGCGCCCGACATAGTGATTGCGGATGATGCCGAGTTCGTAAGGAATGCCGGACACTTGCGCGTAGCCGATCGCCGCCGGCACGCCGGAATCCGGCACCGGGATCACCACGTCGGCGTCGGCCGGGGCCTCGCGCGCCAGCTCCGCGCCGCAGGTCTTGCGCACGTCGTAGACGCTCCGGCCGCCGACGATCGAATCCGGCCGCGCGAAATACACGTATTCGAAGATGCACGGGCGCGGCGGCACCGGCGCGAACGGGCGGTGCGAATGCGCGCCGTCTTCGTCCAGCACCAGAACCTCGCCGTTCTCGATATCGCGCACATACTGCGCGCCGATGATGTCGAGCGCGCAGGTTTCGGAGGCAAGGATCGGGCAGCCGTCAAGCTGGCCGAGCACCAGCGGCCGGATGCCGAGCGGATCGCGGGCGCCGATCAGTTTTTTGTTGGTCAGGCCGACGAAGGCGTAGGAGCCTTCGAGCATGCGAAGGCCTTCGATGAAGCGGTCGACGAAACGGTTGCGGTGCGACCGCGCGACGAGATGCAGGATCGCCTCGGTGTCCGTGGTGGACTGCATCATGGCGCCTTCGCGCACCAGCTGCCGGCGCAGCGTCAGTCCGTTGGTGAGGTTGCCGTTGTGGCCGATGGCGAAGCCGCCGGCATTGAGTTCGGCGAACAGCGGCTGGACGTTGCGCAGAATGGTCTCGCCGGTGGTCGAGTAGCGGACATGGCCGACCGCGGCGGTGCCGGGCAGCCGGTCGATCACCTCGTGTCCGGAAAACGCGTCGCCGACCAGCCCGAGCCGGCGTTCCGAGTGGAACCGTGTGCCGTCGAAGGAAACGATGCCGGCGGCTTCCTGGCCGCGATGCTGGAGCGCATGCAGGCCCAGCGCCGTGATCGCGGCGGCGTCGGGATGGCCGAAGATGCCGAACACGCCGCACTCTTCGCGCAGGCGGTCGTCGTCGAGACCGAGTGGGTCCGGTTGCGTCATGTCAACGGCCCTCGCTGGTCAATGCGCGGTTCCTTTGGTGTCGAGCAACTGCTGCATGCCGGCGCGGCTTACACGGTCGTAACCCGGACGCTGATCCGCCGGCGCGTCACGCTCACTATGCTGATCGGGCGCGCTGTCGGGGGTCTCGTCTTCCGGACGCGGCTTTTTCAGCTTTTTTAAGATGGTGGCTTCGGCGTTCTCCGGCAACTGGTCCTTGAGCCATTCGCCGGTACTGCTCAATACGACTTTGGATTTGGCATGCATGACCCAGACCGGCTTGCTGCGGTCGGGAACCAGCCAGTCGAAGAACATGTACGCGACGACGACGATAATCAGCCCGCGGCCCAACCCGAACAGGAACCCGAGGGTGCGGTCGAGCGCGCCGACCCGGCTGTCGAGCACCATGTCGGAAACGCGGACCGTGAGAATCGACACCACGATGAGTGTGACCAGAAAAACGCCACCGACAACGGCGGCCGCGGCCACGATATCGTTGTTGAAGTACTGCTTCGCGTAGGGCAGCAGCTTTGTATACGAATACAGCGTCGCGCCCGCGGCCAGAATCCACGCCGCGATCGACAGCACCTCGCGCATGAAACCGCGCACCATCGCCAGCAGGGCCGAGATCAGCATGATCACGATCAGCCCGATATCCAGCAGCGTAATCGGCATGGTCCGCTCGTCCGCTCGCAATTCGCGCCGTAATGCCGGGCGTGCGCAGATAGCCCGAAGGCGAAGCCCGCCGCGTGTATAGCCGGACCCGACCGCTCCGTCATCCGCCTTGTCGGGCGGCCTCAACAGCTCTGTTGCATGCTTAACAAACGGCTGGAAATGCCCGGATTTTCGGCAGCTATGGCCTGTCCTCCCTGCCTTGTGTCCGGCCTGGCGGCTTGCGAGGCGGCGTTCCCTCCTGGGCAATATCGGCCACCAGATTCGCAAGCGCCCCGATGGTGGAAAGCGTGAAACCATCGGGGGCTTCCGACCGCGCCATCTCCGGTCCGATCGCCCGGGTGAAGCCGAGTTTCTGGGCTTCCTTGAGTCGCGCTCCGGTTTGGGCCACCGGCCGCACGGCGCCGGAGAGCGAGACTTCGCCGAAATACACCGCGTCGGCCGGAAGCGGCGCATGCGCCAGCGACGACACGAGCGCTGCGGCTGCGGCGACGTCGGCGGCCGGCTCGGAGATGCGAAGCCCGCCTGCGACGTTGAGATAGACGTCGTGGCCGGAGAGGCGGACGCCGCAGTGCGCCTCCAGCACCGCCAGCACCATCGACAGCCGGCTCGGGTCCCAGCCGACCACCGCGCGCCGCGGCGTACCGAGCGACGTCGGTGCGACCAGCGCCTGGATTTCCACCAGCACGGGGCGCGTGCCTTCGATCCCGGCAAACACGGCGGTACCGGGGCTGCCGAGGTCGCGCTCGGAAAGAAACAGTTCCGACGGATTGGTGACTTCGCTCAAGCCGGTCCCGGTCATCTCGAACACCCCGATCTCGTCGGTAGGGCCGAACCGGTTTTTGATCGCGCGCAGGATGCGGAATTGATGCGAGCCTTCGCCCTCGAACGACAGCACCGCGTCGACCATGTGCTCAACCACGCGGGGGCCTGCGATCTGACCGTCCTTGGTGACATGACCGACCAGAATCACCGCCGCGCCCGAGCGCTTGGCGAAGCGGATCAGTTCGCCCGCCGAGCCGCGCACCTGCGTCACCGTGCCGGGCGCTGCCTCTACCGTCTGGGTCCACATGGTCTGGATCGAATCGATCACGATAAGCTGCGGCGGCCGGCCTTCCGAGAGCGTCGCCACAATGTCCTCGACCGCGGTTTCCGACGCGAGCTCGACGGCTGCGTCCATCAGGCCGAGACGTTCGGCACGCAGCCGCACCTGCGCGACCGCTTCCTCGCCGGAAATGTAAACGGCGCGATGACCGGCGCGGGCGTAGGCGGCCGAGACTTCGATCAGCAATGTCGATTTGCCGATCCCCGGGTCGCCGCCGAGCAACAGCACCGAGCCGCGCACCAGCCCGCCGCCCGTTACCCGGTCAAATTCGGCGATTCCGGAGGAAAGCCGGGGAGCTTCGAGCGTCTGGCCCTTGAGCGGCTCGACGACGAACAGACGGCCCTTGCGCGACGAACGCGCGGACGCAGCCGTAGAGCCTTCCGCGACCAGCGTGTTCCATTCGCCGCAGGCTTCGCAGCGGCCGGCCCAGCGCGCGGCTGAAGCACCGCAGTTCTGGCAGACGAAGGCGGGCGCACGCGCGGCCATTCATGAGTTCCCGTCCGGTGCGGCGTGGCTGTTGCGAATCACGTCCCGGTGTCCCGTTCAGCCGCCGCGATAGACGAGATGGCAGCGCGGGCCAAGCCGGGTGAGGATTTCGTAGCCGATGGTGCCGGCGGACGCTGCGACATCGTCGACCGAAAGACCGTCGCCGATGAAAATGGCGTCGTCGCCACGGCGCACGCTCCCCTCGGGCAGGGCGCTGACGTCGATGCACGACAGGTCCATGGAAATGCGTCCGACGATCGGGCAGCGCTTTCCCGCAATCGATGCAGTTCCCCCCGTCCTGCCGTCGGCGCCGCTTTCGGACCGCAGCAGCCCGTCGGCATAGCCGAGCGCGACGATGGCGATGCGCGAGGGGTGTCGCGCGGTCCACGCCGCGCCGTAGCCGACCGTTTCGCCGGACTGAATCTTGCGGACCTGAAGGATGCGGCCGCTCATCGCAGCGACGCTGCGCATCGGATTGGCGCGGCCCGGCGTCGGATTGATGCCGTAGAGCGCGGCGCCGGGGCGCACCATGTCGCAGTGCGCCGAATCGCCGAGGAAGATGCCCGACGAATTGGCGAGCGAAGCGGGAATGCCGTGGTAGAGCATCCGCAGTTCACGAAACAGCCGGATCTGCGCGGTGTTGAGCGGGTGATTGGGCGTGTCAGCGCACGCGAGATGGCTCATCAAAAGCGTAATGCCGTGATTTTCGCGCTGCACGCGCGGCGCAAGTGCTGCCGCCTCATCGGCCGACATGCCCAGCCGGTTCATGCCGGTGTCGACGTGAATCGCCGCCCCGCCGCGCCAGTTCTGGGTGGCGACGAAGGCGTCCCATTCGGCAAGCTCCGTGGTGCTGTTGATAACCGGCTGGACGTTGAGTTCGCAAAACGCCGTCCCGGCTCCAGGCGAAAATCCGCTGAATACATAGATCGCCGCCTCGCGCGCCCGGGTTCGCACCCGCCGCGCTTCGGCGAGATCGGCGACGAAAAAGGTCTTGCAGCCGGCCTTCGCCAGTCTTGCGGTCACCGGCTCCAGCCCGAGGCCGTAGGCGTTGGCCTTGACCACCGCGGCGCACTCGGCGGGCACGGTCTTGCCCGCCAGCAGGCGCCAGTTCGCCTCGATGGCATCGAGATCGACGGTGAGCGTGCCGCCGGTCTCCGGGTCGGCGAGCAGGCCCGACGACTCGGACAACGAATGTGCGAGTTCCATTCCCGACTTTATGGCGGGCGGTGCGCCGACGGTAAAGCGGGCAGGCGGCCTAGAAGCCCGGATGGTGTGAAGAGTCGAGATTGCCGAACCGGGTGACGGCGGCGTCGAACTGCAATTCGAGCGTGCCGATCGGCCCGTGACGCTGCTTGCCGATAATCACTTCGGCCTTGCCCTCGACGCGCTCGCCTTCGGCCAGCCACTCGGCGAACTTCTCCCGGTTTGCCTCGGTAGGCTTCCGCATCTGGTGATAATATTCCTCGCGGAATACGAACAGCACGACGTCGGCGTCCTGCTCGATCGAGCCTGATTTCGCGCAGGTCCGACAGTTGCGGCCGCTTGTCCTCGCGGTTCTCGACCTGGCGCGACAGCTGCGACAGCGCCAGAATCGGCACATTAAGCTCCTTGGCCAGCGCCTTGAGCCGCGTGGTGATTTCGGTGATCTCCTGGACGCGGTTTTCGCTCGACCGGCGGCTGGAGCCTTGCAGAAGCTGCACGTAGTCGATCACCAGCAGATCGAGTCCGCGCTGGCGTTTGAGCCGCCGCGCACGGGCGGCCAGTTGCCCGATCGAAAGGCCGCCGGTCTCGTCCACATAGAACGGCAGGTTTTGCAGTTCGATGGAAACGTCCTTGATCTTCTCGAATTCGGCCTCGTCGATCGCGCCGCGGCGGATTTTGGTGGACGGTATGCCGGTCTGCTCGGCGATGATGCGGGTGGCGAGCTGCTCCGCCGACATTTCCAGCGAGAAGAAGCCGACGATACCGCCATTGACGGTCGCCGTCTGCCCGTCGGCGCGGACCTCGCCCTGCCAGGCTCTCGCGACGTTGTAGGCGATGTTGGTCGCAAGTGCGGTTTTGCCCATGCCGGGACGGCCGGCGAGGATAATCAGGTCCGAGGCCTGCAACCCGCCCATGCGCGCGTCGAGATCGGTCAGGCCGGTCGCGATGCCCGACAGGTGGCCGTCGCGCTGGTAGGCGTGGGCGGCCATATCGACCGCGGTGGTCAGCGCACGGGCGAACCGCTGGAAGCCGGTCTCGTAACGGCCGGTCTCGGCGAGTTCGAACAGTTTGCGTTCGGCGTCTTCGATATGGCTTTGCGGCGTGGCGTCAACCGGCGCGTCGTAGGCGAGGTTGACCATGTCCTCGCCGATATTGATCAGGTCGCGGCGAATCGACAGGTCGTAAACGGTACGGCCGTAGTCCTCGGCGTTGATGACGGTCGTCGCCTCGGCCGCGAGCCTCGCCAGATACTGATTGACCGACAGGCCCGCGATATCGAGGTCCGCCGGCAGGAACGTCTTGAGCGTCACCGGAGTTGCGAGCTTTCCGGCGCGGATCAGGCCGCTCATCAGCTCGAAGATGCGCTGATGGATGCCCTCCAGGAAATGCTTCGGCTCGAGAAAATCGGAAACGCGGTAAAACGCCTCGTTATTGACGAGGACGGCGCCGAGCAGGGCCTGTTCGGCCTCGATATTGTGCGGCGGCGCGCGGAACAGCGGTTCTGCGGGGGCCTGCTTGCGGACGATCGAATCGAATGCTGCCATGGTCCCGATCAGGGAATGTGCCTGTGGTCGATTTGTGTTCACTCAACATCGCGGCTCACTCAACGACTGCCCCAAACCGGAGATTTGCTGGGCATTCACGCTACCACGAACGCACCGTCGATAGTGGAGCGGGGGCGCGATGGGAAACGGTCATTGCCGCTGTCCCCGCTAACCACCGGACATCGGGCGACGGCCGCCGATAGCGCTTGACGTTGGCCGATCGCGGGCGATGCGCGCTGAGCGCTATTCGCCGGCGAGACGCAACAACGATCCGGATCCGGCTTCGATCGAACGCAACCGTGTTTCCTCACGTCCGATATAGTCGCGCGTCTGCGGCACGACGCCCTTGCGCTTCGTCATTTGAATCTGGAACACGACCATGTCGCTTTCGCGGAACGCCATCTCCGAGGAGGCGAGGTAGAATTCCCACATCCGCACGAAGCGCGCGTCGTAGAGTTTCTCGACCTCGTCACGACGCGCCATGAAGCGCTCCCGCCACGCCTTGAGCGTCTCGGCATAATGGGTTTGCAGAATTTCGACATCGGTGACGACAAGGTCGGCGCGCTGGACGGCCGGCAGAACTTCCGACAGCGCCGGAATGTAGCCGCCCGGGAATATGTATTTGGCGATCCAGGGATTGGTCACGCTCGGGGTGCCGCTGCGGCCGATGGTGTGCAGCAGGAACACGCCGTCGTCCTCGAGAATGCTGGCGCACTTGCGGAAGAACCGGTCGTAGAAGCCGACGCCGACATGCTCGAACATGCCGACCGAAACGATGCGCTCGAACGTGCCGGCGACGTCGCGATAATCCTCGAGCCGGAACACCGCATCTCTCGTCCGGCCGCGCTCGGCCGCGCGCTGCTGCGCGCGGACATATTGTTCCTGCGACAGCGTGATGCCGGTGACGTGGGCGCCGGCGATATCCGCGAGATAAAGCGCAAGGCCGCCCCAGCCGCAGCCGATGTCGAGAACTTTCGCGCCGGGCTCGACGAGAAGCTTCGCCGCGAGGTGGCGTTTCTTCGCGAGCTGGGCTTCGTCGAGCGACTGGTCGGCCGACTCGAAGTAGGCGCAGCTGTATTGCTGGTCGGGATCGAGGAACAGCCGGTAGAGCGTCGCATCGAGGTCGTAATGGTGCGCGACATTGCGCCGCGACCGGGAGCGGAGATTGAACTGCTGGATGCGCCGGAACAGGTACCGCACAAACCGCGTCGGCGTCGCCCATTTCGGGGCCGCGACCTTTTTCTGCCCCATCAGGATCGTCAGCAATTCGGCGATCGAGCCCTGCTCGATGACAAAAGTGCCGTCCATGAAGGCCTCGCCCAGCCGCAGCTCGGGATCGAGCAGGACAGACCGTTGCGCCGCCGCATCGGTAAAACGCACCGCGACCGGCGGCCCGCTGCCGTCTCCAAATGTGTAGCGATTGCCTGATGCCGTCGTGACCGTCAGCAACCCCCTGCGCACAAACCGCTTCAAGAACATCGACAGCAATCGGTCCAACATTGCCTCCACGCCCCACTGTGCCCGCCATGCGAACCGGAAGCGGACGCTACGCCGATGTTTGCGTCCGGCTCCGGATCGGCTAATCAGGCGTGCGTCCAACCGGCCTTTCCCGTTGCCGTCATTAAAACAAAATCCTCCTTGACCAGCAATGCGGGCGAGCAGGTTTACATCGATGGCTGCCGCTCACGTCTCGCCGGCTTTTGGGGTAAGGATGGCCGGCCTCACCGCAATGATCGAGGAGTAGAGGGTGACCCGGGGTTTATCGCCCATTATCAGCCTGCTGGCGGCCTTGTTGCCGGTCGTGCTGCCGGCCTTGGCGCACGCGCAGACCAACCTCGACCAGGGCAAGTCGGCGTCGCAGATCTTCACGGCGATCTGCGCGGAGTGCCACAAGGCGTCGCCGCGCGCGCTTGCCCACGGCAGGGACAGTGCCGCGCTGACCGATTATCTGCGCGAACATTACACCACGAGCCGCGACCAGGCGGCTGCGCTCGCGGCCTATGTGCTCGGCGGACGCGGCGGCGAGCCGATCGGCGGAACGCAAAAGAAACCGCCGCCTGACCGCGCCAGCGCTGAGGAACCGAAGCCGGGCAAGCCCAAACCGGGCAAGCCGGAAGAGGGGGCTTCGACCAAACCGAAGCGCCCGGCAGAGGCGGACGCGAAGCCGAAGGACGACCCCGGCGAAATTCCGGGCGTGATCAATCCGATCATCCGGCCGGAAGGCGGAAAGCCGCCATCGGCCGCGACGCGCAACCGCCGTCAGGAGCCGAAACCGCCGGCGGTTCCCGCCGATGCGGACGCGGTCGGGCGTACGCCCGCCGCCCCGCCAGCTCCGCCGACCGCCGCGGTGGTGCCCAATCCTGCCCCGGCGGCGACTTAGGCCCCGCCACCAGCGCGCGAAGCGCCCCCTGCATCGGCGGTCGCGCCTGCGGACGGCGGCGACAGCGCGCCGGTGCCACGCGACAACATTGCAGACTGATTTATCGGCGGTGAGGCTGCGGACCGCTGAAGGTCCGGACTGGTGAATGTCCGGACTGATGAAAGTCCGGACCAGCGAAGTTGCGGACCAGCGAAGTTCCGGAGACTGAAAACAGTCTCCGGAAGGATCAGGCCTTGTCGGCGGGATCTGCTTCTTCCGCTTCGCCCTCTTCGTCGGAGCGCAGCGCATCGGCTGCTTCCGGCTCGAAGAACGCTTCCGCGGCCAGCGCCGCCTCTTCTTCCGGCGTCGGTTCGGTACGCAACTGCGACACGTCCTCGCCACGCTCGATCCGCGCAGCTTCTTCGCTGTTGCGGGCAACGATGATGCCGATCGTGGATTCGACTTCCGGATGCAGCACGATCTGCAACTCATGCCGGCCGATCGACTTGATCGGGGTGTTGAGCGAGATCTGATTGCGGTTGATGCCGAAGCCGCCGTTGGTCAGGAGCGCCACGAGATCGCGCGGCGACACCGAACCGAACAGATGGCCGGCCTCGGAGGCCTGCCGCAGCACCGTGAAGTTTTTGCCTTCGAGCTTCGCCGCGACCTGAGCCGCTTCGCTTTTGAGCGTCAGCGAGCGCGCCTCGAGGTCGACCTTCATCGTTTCGAAGCGCGCGCGACTCTCGGCCGTGGCGCGCAGCGCCTTGCCGCGCGGCAGCAGGAAATTGCGCGCGAAGCCGTCGCGCACGCGCACGACTTCGCCCATCTGGCCCAGCCTGGGGACCCGTTCGAGCAGGATTACTTCCATCTTGCTGTCTCCCTTCTCAACGGATCACGTAAGGCAGGAGCCCGAGGAAGCGTGCGCGTTTGATCGCCTGGGCGAGCTCGCGCTGCTTCTTTGCCGAGACCGCGGTGATCCGGCTGGGAACGATCTTGCCCCGCTCCGATACGAAGCGTTGCAGGAGCTTGACGTCCTTGTAGTCGATCTTCGGAGCATTGGCGCCCGAGAACGGGCAGCTTTTGCGGCGGCGGAAGAACGGCCGGCGTGCCCCGGCCTGCGGTGACATGGCCATGGTTTACTCCTCCGTCGTGCTGTCTGACATCGGCCGAACCTCGCGGCCGGACGGCGGTCGCGGTCACGCGGGCGGTCGCCGCGGTCACCCCGATCGCCACGATCCCTGTCGCCGCGGTCGCCACGATCGAACCGGTCGCCCCGCCGATCGTCGCGGTCGCGGTCCCGTTCGACCCGGCGCATCATTGCCGACGGGCCTTCCTCGAGTTCCTCGACCCGGATGGTCAGATAGCGCAGCACATCCTCATTGCAGGCGCTCCAGCCGCTCGATCTCGTTGATCACGGCCGGCGGGCCGTCGATGTTCAGCAGCGTGAAATGCGCCTTGCGGTTCTTGCGCAGCCGGTACGAGAGGGACTTGACCCCCCAGTATTCGTTCTTGGCAATGGTGCCGCCGAGACCTTCGATGACGCCCTTCAAATGTGTGGTCAGTTCTTCCACCTCCTGCACGCTGGCGTCCTGGCGCGCGAGGTAGACGTGCTCATAGAGCGGCATTGCAGTCCTTTCCTGTTTCGTCCTCGCTCGCCTCGGCGCGAAGCCCTTCGAACCCTTCGGGAAAGGCTCGAAGCTCAGAAGGCGGGAACACCGGACGCCGGACCGTTTGGTCCTGCCGCGCTGTAAAGATGTGCATGATTTCGCGAGACATGGCCCAAAGAACCGGACCATGGAAAACATGCGCCAGCGCAACCGTCCGTTCAGCCCCCGGCCGGGGCGAGCGGAAAGACTGGCGTTATACGCACCCAGGGCGGAAAGGCAAGGCGAATCAGGAGCGGCGCGGGGGTGGCCCGGCACTCTGGATCAGTTCCGCCAGACGTACCGCCAGCGTCACGCCTTCGCGCATCTCTTTCGCCGTGCTGCCGGAGCCCTGCGCCAGGTGCCGCCTTTTGCAGCCCGGTCAGCAGGAGTTCGAGGTTCCGGATCAAGAGCTTGTGGCGGAACGCGGAATCGGTACGGGCACGGGCGAGTTCGGCGTCGGTAACCGGAGAAAAGGGCACCATCGGCGGCGGCCTCGCGACCCGCTTCGAACCGGGCGGCGCCCGGACGGCCAACGATAGCCGTTTCTGGTTGGCGCCCGGTTACCGAACACCGCCACGCCTTGACATGGCGGCGCCCGCGGTATCTTTCGCCCCCTTCCCCGGAGGCAAGGATAATGACGGTCGCTTTCGTGTTCCCCGGGCAGGGCAGCCAGTCGGTTGGCATGGGCAAGGCGCTTGCGGAAAATTTCGCCCCGGCGCGGCGCGTGTTCGAGGAAGTCGATGCGGCGCTGGGCGAGAAGCTCAGCGAGACGATGTGGAACGGACCCGCCGAGACACTCACGCTGACGGAAAATGCCCAGCCTGCCCTGATGGCGGTTTCGCTCGCGGCGATGCGGGTTCTCGAAGCCGAAGCAGGCGTGGTGCTTGCGCGCGACGCGGCGTTCGTCGCCGGTCATTCGCTCGGAGAGTATTCGGCGCTGGCTGCGGCCTCGTCGCTGACAATCCCGGATGCGGCGCGGCTCCTTCGCATTCGCGGGCTCGCCATGCAGAAGGCGGTTCCGGTCGGGAAAGGCGCGATGGCGGCCCTGGTCGGCGTGTCGTTCGAAGATGCGAAAGCCATTTCCGCCGAGGCGACCGGTGTCGGCGTTTGCGCGGCTGCCAACGATAACGGCGGCGGGCAGGTCGTTTTATCGGGGGATAAACCGGCGGTCGAATGTGCGGTCGAGGTTGCCAAAGCCCGCGGCGTGAAGCGCGCCATGATGCTGCCGGTGTCGGCGCCGTTCCATTGCTCGCTGATGCAGCCGGCGGCGGACGCGATGGCCGCGGCGCTCGCGAAAGTCACGATGCTGCCGCCGAAGGTTCCGCTGGTCGCCAATGTGCTGGCGCGTCCGGTCTCCGATCCGGCCGTCATCGTGACAAGCCTCGTCGAGCAGGTTACCGGCACGGTGCGATGGCGGGAATCGGTCGCTTTCATGGCGCAGGCCGGCGTGACCGTGTTTTACGAGATTGGCGCCGGCAAGGTACTCAGCGGTCTGATCCGGCGGATCGCCGAGGGCGCCGAAACATCGCCGGTCGGCACGCCGGAAGATGTCGAGCGGTTCAAGGCGGCGCGCGTCCACGTCTGATGTATTGCGAGGTTCGTTATGTTTGAACTCACCGGAAAAACCGCGCTGGTCACCGGCGCTACCGGCGCGATCGGTGGCGGCATTGCGCGGGTTCTGCATGCGCAGGGCGCGACCGTCGCCCTCTCCGGCACGCGGCGCGAAGTGCTCGAAGCGCTCGCCGTCGATCTCGGCGGCCGGGCGCACGTACTGCCCTGCAATCTCGCGGAGGCCGCCGAAACCGATGCGCTGGTTCCACGCGCCGAGGAGGCGATGGGTCAGCTCGACATTCTGGTCGCAAATGCCGGCGTGACGCGGGACAATCTGTTCGTGCAGTTGCGCGACGAGGACTGGGACCAGGTCATCGCCATCAATCTGTCCGCGACCTTCAGGCTGTCGCGCGCCGCGATGCGCGGGATGATGCGCCGCCGATTCGGACGCATCGTCGCCATCACTTCGGTGGTCGGCGTGACCGGAAATCCCGGGCAGGCGAATTACGTCGCCGCCAAGGCCGGCATTACCGGGATGATCAAGTCGATCGCGCAGGAATATGCGAAGCGCGGCGTGACCGCCAATTGCGTTGCGCCCGGATTTATCGTCACGCCGATGACGGAAAAGCTCAACGACAAACAGCGTGAGGCCATACTCGCGAAGATCCCGGCGAACCGCGCCGGTACCGTTGAAGAAGTGGCTGCGGCCGTCGCCTTTCTCGCCAGCAACGAAGCCGGCTATCTGACCGGTCAGACGTTGCATGTGAACGGCGGAATGGCCATGATTTGAAGACGATAGGGTGTGCGGTCACGTCGTTGCTGCGCTGGTCAACGCTTTGGAAGTGTGGTAACCGGACCGTGACTTGGCTGGGGGAGCCGGTAAGCCGGAGTGCGGGGGCGCAAACGTCCGCCTCTGATCGGTGTCGACCCGCGGCCGTCGCCCACGACGGGCCGAGTGTAATTGATCGGGTCGCGTTGAAAGAGAGGTTGGAACGATGAGCGATATTGGCGAGCGGGTTAAAAAGATTGTCGTGGAGCATCTCGGCGTCGAGCCCGACAAGGTTACCGAAAACGCCAGTTTCATCGACGATCTTGGCGCCGACAGCCTCGACACCGTCGAACTCGTGATGGCCTTCGAGGAAGAGTTTGGCTGCGAGATTCCCGATGATGCCGCCGAGACCATTCTCACCGTGGGCGATGCCATCAAGTTCCTCGAGAAAAACGCGAAGAGCTGATACCCCGAACTGCCAAAAGCCGCATGGATCGCGCGATCGAGCGTGACATCCGCACGCCGGCATCGGTGTGCGCGCGAAATGCGGGCAGGCTTTTTCGGGAAGGCGTCGGCCAGAGTGTGCGCCGGGAGCGCCGATGATGAGACGTGTTGTGGTCACAGGCCTTGGTATGCTGACGCCGCTTGCGTGCGGCGTCGAGGCCACATGGAAGCGGCTGCTCGAGGGCAAGAGCGGCATCGGCCGCATCGAGAATTTCGAAGTCTCCGATCTTTCGTGCCAGATCGCCGGCCAGGTTCCGCGCGGCGATGGCTCCGACGGGACGTTCGATCCCGATCAGTGGATGGAGCCGAAAGAGCAGCGCAAGGTCGACGACTTTATTCTCTTTGCGATGTGCGCCGCCAAACAGGCGCTCGACGATGCCGGCTGGCATCCCGCCACTTACGATGACCAGATCGCAAGCGGCGTTCTGATCGGCTCCGGCATCGGCGGCATCGAGGGCATCGCGGAAACCGCGCTGCTGCTGCGCGACCGCGGTCCCCGCCGCGTATCGCCGTTTTTCATTCCCGGCCGCATCATCAATCTTGCGTCCGGATACGTTTCGATCGAGCACGGGCTCAAGGGCCCCAATCATGCCGTCGTCACCGCCTGCTCGACCGGCGCGCATGCCATTGGCGATGCCGGCAGGCTGATCGCGCTCGGCGATGCCGACGTGATGGTGGCGGGCGGCACCGAATCGCCAGTCAACCGGCTCTCGGTGGCAGGCTTCGCCGCCTGCCGCGCGCTCTCGACCGGCTACAACGAGACACCCCAGCGCGCGTCGCGGCCGTACGACCGCGATCGCGACGGCTTCGTCATGGGCGAGGGCGCCGGCGCGGTCGTGCTCGAAGAATACGAACACGCCAAACGCCGCGGCGCGAAAATTTACGGCGAGCTTGTCGGATACGGCATGTCGGGCGACGCATTCCACATCACGGCGCCGGCCGAGGATGGCGACGGCGCGCTGCGCTGCATGAGGGCCGCGATCAAACGGGCCGGGATCGAGCCGGGAGATCTCGACTACATCAACGCCCACGGCACCTCGACCTTCGCCGACGAAATCGAGCTGAAGGCGGTCGAGCGGCTGGTCGGCAACGCCGCCGGCCACGTCAGCATGTCGTCGACCAAATCCTCGATAGGTCATCTGCTTGGCGCCGCGGGCACGGTCGAGTCGATCTTCTGCCTGCTCGCGATCCGCGACCAGGTGGTTCCTCCCACCCTCAATCTCGACAATCCTTCGGTCGCGACCGCCATCGACCTCGTTCCCCACAAGCCGCGGGAACGTGAGGTGCGGACCGTGCTGTCGAACTCGTTCGGCTTTGGCGGCACCAACGCTTCGCTCGTCTTCCGCCAGCTGCCGGACTAGATGTCGCGGATCGCCATTCCGCCATATTTGTTCCGCACTGCCGTGCGATCCCTCCTGCTTCTGTTGAAGACGAATGTGCCCGGGGCACGGTGCGTGCCCCGGTCCGCACATTTCGTGTTTTTCCCCATCATGCCGAGCGAACGACGGGACATGCGGTGACCGGATCAGACCCGCCGCCCAACGGCAGCGGGCGCGCTGCGGTACCCCCGCCAGTCGCGTCCCAGCCGACGGCCAAACCCGATGTGGCGCGCGTCGCACCGCTTCCGGCGGCGGCGGGCAAAACCTCGCGTCCGCCCGTGACAGCGGCCGGTCAGCCGGTCAACGCTGCGCCCAACAACGCTGCGTCCGGCCGGCCTGCGGGCGGTAACGGCCGTCCCGCGGCTCCGGCCGTGGGGCAAACTGCAGCCGCGCCGCCATCTGCCGCGCGTCCGGCGGACGTTCGACGTCCGGTGGCAGCCGGATCCGTGCCATATTCGCGCGATAACAACAAAGCCGCAGTGGGCGCGGGCGTGCCGTATCCGCCGATCGCGCAGCGGCGGGCTGGCGGAACGGGTGCGGCTTCGGTGGTTGCGAAGGATACCAAAAGCTTCACCCCGCGCAGTCCGCGAACGGCGCTCGAGCCGGATACGGTCGAGATACCGACCCGCCGCTCCAGGAGCGCACGCAATCCGTTTGTGGTGATCGGAAACGCGATCATCAGCCTGTTCGTGCTGCTCGCGGTCGTCGCCGGCATCGCGCTGGTGGCCGGCAAGCAGCGCTTCGACGCGCCCGGGCCCTTGGCGGAGGACCGCATCGTCAACATCCCGCGCGGTTCCGGCTTCCGCGATATCGCCGATGTCCTCGTCCGCGAGGGCGTGATCGATCAGCCCTGGGTGTTCATGGGCGGCGTGTTCGCGCTCAAGGCCCGCGAGGATCTCAAGGCCGGCGAATACCAGTTCAAGGCGCACGCCAGCGTGCGCGACGTGGTGGCGACCATCATCGAAGGCCGCGTGGTGCCGCATCAGTTCACCGTTCCGGAAGGCCTGACCTCCGAGCAGATCGTCGCGCGGCTTCTCGCCGACGATGTGCTGAACGGAAACATCAAGGAAGTGCCGCGCGAAGGCAGCCTGCTGCCCGACACCTACAACTTCAACCGCGGCGTGGCGCGCGAGCAGATGATCCAGCGCATGCAGCAGGCGCAGCAGCGCGTGCTCAAGGAAATCTGGGACCATCACGCACCGGATCTGCCGGTCAAGACGCCCGAGCAGCTCGTCATTCTCGCGTCGATCGTCGAAAAAGAAACCGGCAAGCCGGACGAGCGCACGCGCGTCGCCGCGGTTTTTGTCAATCGGCTCAAACAGAGGATGCGGCTGCAGTCGGACCCGACCATCATTTACGGCCTGGTCGGCGGCAAGGGCACGCTCGGCCGTCCGATCATGAAGAGCGAGATCGACCAGCCGACGCCCTACAACACCTATCAGATCGACGGTCTGCCGCCGGGACCGATAGCCAATCCCGGCCGTGCCTCGCTGGAAGCGGCGGCCAATCCGGCGCGCACCCGCGAGCTTTATTTCGTGGCCGACGGCACCGGCGGTCACGCCTTCGCCGAGACGTACGACCAGCATCAAAAGAACGTCGCCCGCCTGCGGCAGATGGAATCCGATCAGAAAGATCCGCCGGCGGCCGAGGCGCAGCCGGCGGTTTCGCAGCCTGCGGCGCAGCAGCCTGCTGCGCCGGCACCGGCGCAGCCGCGCCGCACCTCCGCCCGCCGCAACAATCAAACCACCCAGCCGTCCGTACAGCCGTCCACGCCGCCGGCGGCGCACTGACTTCACTGCCCTTGTGACTGCGACGGGCCGCCGCTAAGTTCTGCGCGAATCTTTGCAGTTTCGCATCGGGGGAACGCGTTCCATGGCGCTGTCGAGCATGACGGGATTTGCTCGCGGCCACGGCATCAGCGGCCCCTATGCCTGGGCCTGGGAAATCAAATCCGTCAACGGCAAAGGGCTCGACCTGCGCGTGCGCGTGCCGTCCGGCTGGGACGCGGTCGAACTGCCGGTGCGCGCGCGCGTCAGCGAGAAACTCGCCCGCGGTTCTGTCCAGGCGAACCTGATGGTCGAACGCAGCGGCGTGGTGCCGGCGGTGCGCATCAACACCGCGGTGCTCGATGCGGTTCTGGCCGCCGTGCGGCGGCTCGCGCGGCAGATCGAGGCGTCGCCGCCTTCGCTCGACGGCCTGCTCGCGATCAAAGGCGTGATGGAAATCGGCGAATCGGAAGAGAGCGAAGAGGAGCGGCGCAGCGCCGAGGCCGCGGTCACGGCCGGCTTCGCGGATGCGCTCGGCGCGCTGGTCGAGATGCGTCGCGGCGAGGGCACCGCCCTTGGCCAGGTGCTGACGGCGCGGCTCGGCGAGATCGGCGCACTCGTGCGGCGCGCCGAGGCCACACCTGGCCGCAGGCCCGAGGCGATCCGGGCGCGGCTCGCCGAGCAGATCGCCGTGCTGGTCGGGCAATCCGACCGTTTCGATCCGGACCGGCTGCATCAGGAAGCGATTCTGATCGCGACCAAGGCCGACGTGCGCGAGGAGCTTGACCGTCTGACCGCGCATGTCGCGCAGGCGCAGGGCCTCATCGACCAGGGCGGCCCGATCGGCCGCCGCCTCGACTTTCTTTCCCAGGAGCTTAATCGCGAAGCCAATACGCTCTGCGCCAAGGCCAACGACGTCGAGCTGACCAATATCGGACTGGAGCTCAAGGCCACGGTCGAGCAGTTTCGCGAGCAGGTGCAGAACGTAGAATAGGCATGGCGCGCGGACAAAACCGGACCATTGCGCGGCGCGGGCTGATGCTGGTTCTGTCTTCGCCTTCGGGCGCCGGCAAGACGACGCTGGCGCGGATGCTGCTCGAAGCCGACCGCAACGTCGAACTCTCGGTGTCGGTGACGACACGGCCAAAGCGCCCCGGCGAGCGCGAGGGGCGCGACTATCATTTCATCGACGCTGCGCGGTTCGCCGCGATGGTGAAGACCGGGCGTCTGCTGGAGTGGGCGGAAGTGTTCGAGCACAGCTACGGCACGCCGCGCCGGCCGGTGGAGAAGGCATTGAAGGCCGGCCGCGACGTGCTGTTCGACATCGACTGGCAGGGTACGCAGCAGCTTCGCGAAAAAGCGCGCGACGATCTCGTCAGCGTTTTCATCCTGCCGCCGACCGCGACGGAGCTGGAACGGCGCCTCAAGCGCCGTGCACAGGACAGCCACTCGATCATCGGGTCGCGCATGGCCAAGGCCGCCGGCGAGATGAGCCACTGGCCCGAATACGACTACGTCATCGTCAACCGGCGCATCGACGAGGCGTTCGCGCAGGTGCGGGCGATTCTTGCGGCCGAGCGGCTCAAGCGCGAGCGGCAGATCGGACTGTCCGGCTTCGTGCGCGCGTTGCAGAACGATTTGTAGAACGGCGCGCTTCAGGCCGACAGCACGGTGCGGCCGACGACACGGCCGGCGCGCAGATCGTCGAGCGCGTCCTGCGCCTGCGCAAGCGGGCGGTTCCGGGTCGGAATCGGCGCGATGTTTTTGGCGCGCACCAGATCGAGCAGTTCGCGCGCCTCCGCGAGCGTCCCGGTCAGCGTGCCTTCGATGGTCATCGCCTTGATGCCGAAAAGCGCGGTGGCGATCGAGAAGTTGCCGCCAAGCAGGCCGGTCACCACGACCTTGCCGCCGCGCGCCAGCAGTCCGGTGGCGAATTGCAGGGATTTGTCGGATCCGACGAAATCGCAAGCGGCAAGCACGCCGCCGCCGGTGCTCGCCATGATCGCCTTGCGGGCCTGCGGATCGGCCGGATCGAAGGCTGCCGCCGCGCCTGCGGCGAGCGCGGCGTGGCGTTTTTCGGCATCGATGTCGGCGACGATCGGCGGCGGTGCGGAACATCGCGCGGGCGATGGCGAGCCCCATCATGCCTACGCCGCCCAGGCCGACGAGCAGGAGCGGGCCGCGCTCAGGCCGCCCGGTGTGGCGTTTGAGCGCCGCATACGCCGTGAGCCCCGAGCACATCAGAGGTCCGGCGAAGTCGGCCGAAAGCGGCGCGTAGTCGAGCAGATAACGCGGATGCGGAACCAGAACGTGGGTGGCGAACCCGCCGTCGGCAGCGATGCCCAGATGGCGGTGAGCGGAGCAAAGATTTTCTTCGCCGCCTGAGCACGCCGCGCACACGCCACAGCCGATCCAGGGATAGACCGCGACGCGGCGGCCAGGCACCGCGTCCGCGGCATCCGCGCCGGCACTTTCGATGACGCCGGCAATCTCGTGACCGAGCGTGAACGGCAGCGTGCGCCCGGCGCTGACGTCGAGTCTTTTGTCGCCGCCGAGCGAGAAGTAGCCGTCCTGAAGATGCAGGTCGGAGTGGCAGACGCCGCAGCGTTCGATGCGCACCAGCACTTCGCTGCCGCGCGGGGAGGGAGCATCCACGACGGTTTCGCAAAGCGGGCGGCCGTAGGCGACGAGCGACTGGCGGAACATGCGGGTCATGCGGTTTTCAATCCGGGGCAGCGTGAGCGCCGCCATCATGCCCGAGACTGCGCTGCGCGGCGAGGGCCCGGGCGAGCGCCACGAAGCCATCGACAGGAATGTCTTCGGCGCGGTCTGTCGGGCTCAAGCCGGCGGCGGAGAGAAGCCCGGGCACATCGACGCCGAGCGAGCGCAGGCTTTGGCGCAGCATTTTGCGGCGCTGCCCGAAGGCTGCCTGCGTCACCGCCTCGAGCAGCGGCCGGTCGCACGGCAGAGGCGCCGGGCGCGGCACGAGGCGCACCACCGACGATGTCACTTTCGGAGGCGGCACGAACGCCGACGGATTGATGTCGAACAGAATCCGTGTCTCGCAGCGCCATTGCGCCAGTACCGACAGCCGCCCGTAGCTTTTCGAGCCGTGCGCGGCGACGATGCGTTCGGCGACTTCGCGCTGGAACATGAGAACGGCCGTCTCGTACCAGGGCGGCCAGGGCTCGACGCAGAGCCAGCCAATCAGCAGCGCGGTTGCGATGTTGTAGGGCAGGTTGGCGACGATGCAGACGCGGCCGCCTTTGAGGTGCGGGGCCGGATCGAACGTCAGCGCATCCGCGTCCACGATATCGAGCCGGCCCGGATAATGTCCGGCGACCTCCTGCAATGCCGCGATCGCGCGCGCGTCGCGCTCGACGGCGATCACCCGTCCGGCGCCGAGCGACAGCAGCGCCCGCGTCAGCCCGCCCGGACCGGGCCCCACTTCCAGTACCGTCGCGCCGTCGAGCGGTCCCGCGGCACGCGCGATGCGGCCGGTCAGGTTGAGGTCGAGCAGAAAATTCTGTCCGAGCGATTTTCTGGCGATGAGGCCGTGGCGGCGAATGACTTCGCGCAGCGGCGGCAGGCCGTCCGGCGCTGTCGTCACGACGCGGGCAGCGGTACGGCGCTGTCGGCCGTGGCGAGGCGCGCCGCGAGCCGCAGCGCCGCCACAAGGCTCGCGGCATTGGCCCGGCCGGTGCCGGCGATGTCGAACGCCGTGCCGTGATCCGGTGAGGTGCGAACGAACGGCAGTCCCAGCGTGACGTTGACCGCATGATCGAACGCCAGCGTCTTGATCGGGATCAGCGCCTGGTCGTGGTACATGCAGAGCGCTGCGTCGTAGCCGGCGCGTGCCGCTTCATGGAACAGCGAGTCGGCCGGCAGGGGCCCTTGCGCGTCGATGCCCGCGGCGACCAGCCGCGCGACCGCCGGCGCAACAATGGTGCGATCCTCGTCGCCAAGCGTGCCGTCTTCGCCGGCATGCGGATTTAAGCCCGCGATTACCAGCCGCGGGCGGGGAATCCTGAACCGCGAGGCAAGGTCGCGCGCGACGATCCGCCCGGTTTCGACGATCAGTTCAGCCGAGAGCTGTTCGAAGATGTCGCGCAGCGGCAGATGGATCGTCACCGGGACCACGGCAAGTTCCGGCGACCACAGCATCATGACCGGCCGCAGCACCTTGCCGGTCTTCTCGAGCACCAGCCGCGCCAGAAACTCGGTGTGCCCGGGTTCGGCAAATCCCGATTTGTAGAGGACGTTCTTCGCCACCGGACTGGTCACGAGCGCAGCCGCGTCGCCCGCGATCACGTCGGCAACCGCGTGGCGGATGGAAGCGATCGCGGCGGGCGCGCTGGAGCGGTCGGGCCGGCCCGGCTCGGCGGTCACCGTCACATCGAGCGCCACCACCGGCAACGCGCTCGGGAAGGTCGCGGCGGCCGCAGACGGCGTGACGGTGGCGACCGGAACGCGCAGGCCGAGCTGATCGGCCCGCCGGCGCAGGAAAGCCGGATCGCCAACGACATAGAAGCGCGGCAGGTCGAGTTCGGCACGCCGATGCCAGACTGCGAGCGCAAGGTCGGGCCCGATCCCGGCGGGTTCGCCGAGGGTTAATGCCAATGGCTGCACGTTGTCGCTTCTGTGCCTATTTGTCTTCGGGATTCCGGTACTCGATCATGGCCGCGCGGCGCAGGCTTTCGAGATAGCGCTTGGCCTTTGCGCCGAATTTCTGCTGGAGCATCTGATCGCGGATTTCGCGCATCTCCGGCGTTTCGGACTTGGTTTCCTTCCTGTCGCAGATGGCGAACATCTGCACGCCCTCCGCGGTGGTTTCCGGCGGCGTCAGGCGGCCGACCTGCGTGCTGTTGAGAATTTCCCGCAGTTGCGGTGCGAGGTCGGCGGAAAACTTCGCGACCTGGTCGCGGACCGCGACGTCGGGGAGCGCGCGTGCGAATTGAATGCCTTCGTTGCAATTGGCGAACCGCGCCCGCAGCGCCTCGGCATCGCGTTTGCGTGTTTCGTAAACGGCGTCGGGCGAGCCGCGCGGTACGATCAGCACCACCGGCCGCATGATGTATTCGTATCCGGTTTCGTTTTTCGGCTGATCGGGCTTGTGAAGCTGGAGCTGGGCTTCGACATCTTTGTCGATGATTTCCAGACTTGCCTTGTAACGCCCGCGGACCAGATTGGTCCACGCGAGCTGCGCACGCAGCCGGCGTTTGAGCGTGTCGTCACTGGCGCCGTTGGTCGTCAGGATCTGCGTCAGTTTCTGCGCGTCCATGCCCATGCGGGTCGCGACATTGGCGTAGGAATTGTCGACTTCCGCATCCGAGATGTCGATATTGAAGCGCTTCGCCTCGTTCACTTCCAAAATCTCGTCGATCAGGCTGTCCAGCGTCTCCCTGCGGCTCGGAGGCTTTTTGCTGCTCAACTGAATGAATTTGGCGCGGTGCTCGACGTCGAGCGTCGTGATCGGCTGGCCGTTGACGAAGGCCACGACCTGCTGGGCGCCTGCGATCGAAGGGGCCGAAAGCAGGGCGACCACGGCGAGCATGCCCGCCGCGAGCATCGTCCGGCGGCGGCGGGGCGGATTTTGCAGCGTCACTTCTCGTTCTCCCTCGACTGGATTGGCAGCCCCCA
Source organism: uncultured Alphaproteobacteria bacterium (assembly GCA_963766925.1). GTDB lineage: Bacteria > Pseudomonadota > Alphaproteobacteria > Rhizobiales > Xanthobacteraceae > BOG-931. Next base: position 22,355 of record CAVYCI010000029.1, on the reverse strand, counting down.
GCTCCCTGTCCTGTCGAAACCGATATTACCCTGGCGCGGCCGGATCAAAATGCGGCAGCTACCGGCGTCAGCACATCCGGACCCAGCGTGCGCAGGCTCAGCTGGAACATGAACGTGTTGTTCGGCGTCGGGGTCGTTCCAGTATAGGTATAGGATGTGATGTAGTTAAGCGACAGCAGCAGGCAATCGTCGGTGTAGCCGATGCCGAACCGGGTCTGGTCGAACTGGTTGACGGCGAGATCGTAGCGGACCGATCCGACCAGCATCCAGTTCTGCGTCAGCTTGACCGATGCGCCGGTCAGGATTTCCTCGCGCCGGAAAACGAGGCCGATATCCGGCTGCGCCGCGTAGTCGCCGTACATCATTTGGACCGTCCAGCGGTCGAAGGTGGCGCGGGTCTCGAATTCGAGGCGCTCCGGCGTAAAGGTTTCCTCGTCGAAGCGGCCGCGCGCCATGAACGAGAACACCTGGTTGGGTTCGTAAACGACCCGCCCGACATAATCGGAAAGGGTCTTGTCGAGACCGCTTTGCAGTCCGGTATTGGTCAGATCGGTGGCTGAAAAGGAATTCAGGCCGTAGATCTGGTAGGACTGTCCGAACAGGGCGTTGAACGAGCCGGCGTTGTTGACCTGCGCGGTGTACTGGAGGCCCGCGTTGACGCGTCCGCCGCCTTCGACGCGGTCCCACCCGGAGAATTTGTCGATCGAGAACAGGTTGGAGTCGCTGAAGACCATGCTCTGCGCGTCTTCGTTCGGAAACTTGCCGATCTGCATTTCGTTCGGACGCAGAATGACCTGGGCGATCGGCTCGACCGTCTGTGTGCCCCACGGCTCGATGTCGATCATCGGATAGCGGTATTCCACGCCGACGTCGGGCATGGCGCGCGCAAGCTCGGACGAACCGACGCCGATGTAGTTTGATTCGCCCGGCTGGCCCTGGACGTCGAGCTGCGCGATATCGCCGCGGACGCCCATGAACGGCGTGATCATCTGGCCGTTGTCGGTGACGAAGGTGCGCCGCCAGTCGGCCTCGGCGGAAGCGCGCGAGTAGGTACCGGCGATGCCGCGCAGCAGGCAATTGCCGGCATTGATGACCGCGGCGTTGCCCGAGGTGCACAGATTGTTGTTGAACGCATTCTGCGTAATCGCGTCGAATTCGGCCTGCTGCCGCGTCAGGCTGGTAAGGTTGAATTTGTAGCTGAACTCGCCGCCCATCAATGGCTGCGGCAGGACGTTCGAATAGTCGATCACCGGATGGATCACCGGGATCTGCGCCTGCACGTCCTGGCCGGAGAAGCCGTAATAGTAGATCGTCCGGATGTCGAAGTAGGAGCGGTCGCCGGCGCCGGTCAGATAGACCTGCGACACGCCCTCGGTGGCGACGCCGGTATGGAACGGATCGAACGAACCGAGAAACTGTCCGAGCTGATAGTCGTACAGGAACTGGCTGTCGGTCATCAGCAGGCCGGTCCATCCCCAGACCCACTTGTCGGTGATCGCGAACTGGCCCGAAGTCTGGATCGCGCCGCGGAACGTGTTGGCGGTCGGGCTGCTGGGGCCGTCGCGGTCGGCGAAGTAGCCCGGATCCGTCTGAAAGATTCCGGCGGCTTTGATCGAATAGGAGCCGTCCATCAGGCGCTGGCGCCATACGCCCTGAAACAGTTCGCCTTCCTTGGACGTCACCGTCGTCGACAGCGTGAGATCGTAGTTCGGCGCGAGCGCCCAGAAATAATCGATTTCGGCGCCGACGCCGTAGGCGGTGCCGTAGGTGAAAGTCGGGAACAGAAAACCGCTCTTGCGCGTCACCGACGGATCGGGCGACGACATGAACGGGAAATACATCAGCGGCAGTCCGAAGAATTCGACCCGCGCATCCTCGAAGTACAGCATCTTCTCGCCGTTATCGTGGATGATGCGCGTCGCTTCGACCTGCCACAGCGGCGGCTTTTTCGGATCGTTCTTGCACGGCTCGCACGCGGTGTAGACGCCGTTCTGCATCACCGTGTAGTTGCCCTTGACGCGGTCGGCGCGGGCCGCGGCAAAGCGCGTGTCGTCGACCGTCTCGAGCCGCAGCGAGTCGACGAAGCCGTCGCGGTAATCCTGCGTGAGGTCGATGAACTGGCCGTAGGTAATCTTGCCGTCGGCCTCGGTCATGCGCACGTTGCCGCGCGCCTGCAACCGCTTGGTCTTCTGGTCGTACACCACCTCGTCGGCTTCGACGGTCGCGCCGTTGTAGTAGATCTGGACGTTGCCGACCGCGGCGACGGTGTTGTTGGTGTAGTCGTATCGGATCTCGGTCGCCTGAACGAGCATCGGAGCGTCGGACTGCGACGGCGGCGGCGCCGGCTGCGCGGGGCGTTGCGGAAAGCGAAGACTCTGCGCCGCAGCCGGCTCCGGCAGCGTCAGCGAATGCGACGCGAACGCGGACAGCGCGGCAACAACCGCGAGGCTTACGCGAACGCGACCGTACTGACCAGGCCCAAACAGGCCGAACCAACGCTTCACTAGCCGTCCTCCTGGTGCAGCAGGACGACGAAGCCGGTGAGACTGCCGACCACGACCGGAATCCAGGGCGCCACAACCGGCGACAGCAGTTCCGATTTGCTCATGTCTTCGGTGAACTTCGAGAGCACGAACAGCATGAAGCCGGCGGAAATTCCGCCGAGCACCATTTTCTGCACGCCGCCGAACCGGAAGAACCGCAGACTGACCGAAGCCGCGAGCAGCACCATCGCGGTAAGCAGGAACGGACGCGCGAGCAGCTGCTGGTATTGCAGCCGGTAGCCCGAGGCGCTCAATCCGGCCTTGTCGGCCATCTCGATGTAGAACGGCAGCTGCCAGAACGGCACGGTTTCCGGCGTAGCGAAACTTTCGCGCACCTGCTCCGGCGTCAGGCTGGTGCCGAGCCGGAAGCTGTCCTGGAGGACCGGCGGGTGCCCGCCCGCGTAGATGCGGGCATCGTCGAAACGCCAGAAGCCGCGCTCGAGCTGCGCGCTTTTCGCTTCGATCCGCTGCTGGAACCGGCCGGCGCTGTCGAATGTGTAGACGCTGACGCCGCCAAGCTGCGCGCCCTGTCCGCGGCTCGATTTGGCGTTGATGATGGCGGCGCCGCCATCGTCGTTTTTCTGGCGGACCCAGAAACCGGCGGTGCCCTCCCGCGCGCCGGACGGCACTTCGCCCATCATTTCTGATTCAAGCCGCTTCGAGCGTTCGTGCAGGAGGGCTGCGACCGGATTGTAGAGCGTGGTCGCGACCGTGCCGAACAGGAAAGCCCCGATCAGCGCCGGCGCCACAAACTGCCATGCCGAAACGCCGGCGGCGCGCGCCACGACCAGCTCCAGCCGGCGCGACAGGGTCAGATAACACGACATCGCGCCGACCAGCACCGCGAACGGCATGATGCGCTCGGAGAGCTGCGGCACGCGGAACGCGGATATCTCGGCGATGATCCAGGCCGTGGCGTGCGGCCAGTCGGAGCTGCGGCGCAGCAGCTCGACGTAATCGATCATGGCGGCCAGCGCGACCACGCCGACGAACGAGCCGATCACGGCGCGCAGGAAGCGCAGACCGAAATACCGTGAGAGCGTGCCCGCGATCATCGGTGCGCTCCTCAACTCGCCGTCGCGCGCGCAAAGCGCTCGGTGATCGCGGTTGCAATCTTCGCCACCGAGGCCGCGGGTTCAAGCGTGCGGCCGCGCGATATCTGCCACAGCCCTGCGATCATCGTTCCGAACAGCGCGACATATTGGACGGCAAGAACGCCAGGCATGCGGACGCCTACAATGACACTGAGAAAACCGACGAGGCGAAGGAGAGCCACCGCGCCGATCAGGCTGAGCAGCGCCAGCGCGCGGCTTTGCCTCGTGGTTTGGGGCGGGCCGAGGAAGGTGTAGGCGAGAATGACAAATGCGATCGGGTACAGCGGCGTTGCGAGACGGTCGTGCAGCTCCGATCGATACTCGCCGGGCTGCGCTACGTAAAGCGCATCGTCAGCGCGCGGCCACAGCAGCTCCCAGATGTACTTTTCGCGCGTGTTGTAGACCACGTTCTGCGCGCCTGCGGAGAACTTCGAAAGATCGAACGCGTAGCGGTCGAACGTCACGATTCGCGGATCGCGCTGTCCCGCTTCAAGGCGCTGCACGCTGCCCTTTTCCAGCACGAGAAACGAGCCGGTGTCGTTCTTGACGATCTCGCCCTGCTCGGCGAGGTACGTCGCGTGCTCGTTCGGATCGCGCCGGTCGTCGAGGAAGATGCCGACGAGGAGGCCGTTCGGCCTGCGGTCGGCGATGTGGAACGTCAGATTGCCGCCGATGGTGGCGAAGCGGCCCGGCTGCACGATATTGGTGAGAATGTCCGCGCGCACCTGGGTGGCCCAGTCGCGCAGCTCGCGCAGGCTCAATGGCGAAATATAAACGGCAATCGCTCCTACCAGGATCGAAACCACCAAAGCCACGGCGAGGAACGGCGCCAGCAGCCGCCAGGGCGAAACGCCCGCGGCATTCATCACGATGATTTCTGAGTCGGAACTCAGCTTGTTGAGAATGTGCGCGCACGCCAGCACCAGCGAGATCGGCGCGATCATCATCACCAGCAGCGGAATCAGCAGGCCGGTTATGCCGACGAACACGAACACGGTCTGCCGCTGGCTGGTAATGAGGTCGAATTCGCGGATGGCTTGCGTAAACCACATCACCACCGTCAACGTGACGAGCGTGATCGCGAACGCACCCATCGTGGTGCGAAACATGTAGCGGCCGATCGACCCCATCGGACTATGCATTCCCCACAGACGGGCCACCCGGCCGCCCCGGCTCCCCGCGGGCGGTTTGACCCACCCAAGCCGGACTTCCCCCAAACGCGGTTAAATTCATGCTTTCACAAAATGGCCTAGCCAAGGCAAACCCCTTGAAAGTGCAACGCTAACGATTGCTAAGGGTTAATGGAGTGTCACCGGCTGTGGCGTTTCGCCGGCCGCCTTTTTGCCCGATCCGGCTTTGCACCTTTGCGCTGGCCGGTTCATAAGTCTGTCGCGAAGTTGGGCCGGTGATCCGGCCAAGAAGGATCGACCGATGCCCGACCTGAAGATCGGCTTTACCTCATTCAACCGGCCCCGCGGAGTTCTGGTAACGTTCTGCGCGGAGGGCCTCAAGTTCGGACCGGCCACCCAGAAGCTGCTGTCGCCGATAGGCGATCTGGTGCGCCGCGCCGCGGCTGCGGACCGGTTCACCGGCAAGATGGCCTCGGTGCTCGAAATCATTGCGCCCTCCGGCCTCAATGCACCGCGCCTCGTCATCATCGGCACCGGCAAAGAGCAGGATTTGACGGACCGCGATTATCTCCGGCTCGGAGGCGTCGCGATGGGCGGCGTGCCGAAGGCCGCCGCGCAGGCGACCATCGTCGGAGAATTCGCCGCAGGTGCGCTCAAGGGCGAACAGATCGCAGGCCTCGCGCTCGGTGCGCGGCTGCGTGCGTACCGGTTCGACCGCTACAAGACCAAACGGAAGGATGACGACGAACGTCCGCGCAAAGTCGAACTGAGCTTCGCCTGCGCGAACACGTCGGCCGCCGAAAAAGCCTGGTCGCGCACCGCCGGTCTGGCCGACGGCGTCGTGCTCGCGCGCGACCTTATCAACGAGCCGGCCAATGTGCTCTACCCGGCAGAGTTCGCCCGCCGCGCATCGAGCCTGAAAAGCGTCGGCGTGGCGGTCGAAGTGCTCGACGTCGCGGCGATGAAAAAGCTCGGCATGGGAGCCATTCTTGGCGTCGGGCAGGGCTCGTCGCACGAAGCGAAGCTCGTGGTCATGCGCTGGAACGGCGGCAAGCGCGGCGCCGAACCGGTTGCATTCATCGGCAAAGGCGTCTGCTTCGACAGCGGCGGCATTTCCATCAAGCCTGCGTCCGGCATGGAAGACATGAAGGGCGACATGGCGGGCGCCGCCTGCGTGACGGGTCTCATGCACGCGCTCGCGGTCCGCAAGGCGAAGGTCAATGTGATCGGCGCGATCGGGCTGGTCGAGAACATGCCCGACGGCCGCGCCCAGCGGCCGGGCGATATCGTCACCACCATGTCCGGGCAAACCGTCGAGATCATCAACACCGACGCCGAAGGCCGCCTCGTGCTCGCCGATGTGCTGTTCTACGTGAACAAGCGCTTCAAGCCCAAATTCATGGTCAACCTTGCAACGCTGACCGGCGCCATCATGGTGGCGCTCGGCCAGGAATATGCCGGTCTGTTTTCCAACGACGACAAGCTGTCGGAACGGCTGACCAAGGCGGGCGAAGCAACCGGCGAACGCCTGTGGCGGATGCCGCTCGGCGCCGAATACGACAAGATCATCGACTCCAAATTTGCCGACGTGAAGAATTCAGGCGGCCGCTGGGCCGGCGCGATTACGGGTGCCCAGTTTATCCAGCGCTTCGTCGGCAAGACGCCGTGGGCGCATCTCGATATCGCCGGCACCGCGCTCGGCTCGCCCCAGACCGACATCAACAAAGGCTGGAGCTCCGGGTGGGGCGTGCGGCTGCTCGACCGGCTGGTGGAAGATTATTACGAGCGGAACTGACGGCGTCGCCGCGGTCCGGTTGACCGTCGATGCCGGCGCCTGCTGATCGCCGGTTTTGTTGCGTGAATTTTGCAGTCCGGCATGACCGCCACCCGCAGCGAAGCTCCGTAACGCGCGCCGTCACATGACCGAGATCGTGTTTTATCGGCTGAAAGGCCAGACGCTGGAGCAGGTCCTGCCGGGACTGCTGCAGGACTCGCTCGACCGCGGCTGGCGTGTGGTGGTGCAGGGCTCGTCGGAAGAGCGCATCGAGGCACTCGACGCGCATCTGTGGACCTGGCGCGACGATTCCTTTCTGCCGCACGGGACCTGGCGCGACGCGGAAGCAGCCCGGCAGCCAATCCTGCTTACTCCGCATGACGGCAATCCCAACGCGGCGGCGGTACGGTTCATTATCGAAGGCGCGCCGATGCCGCCCGACCCGGGGACCTACGAGCAGGTCGTGCTGGTATTCGACGGCGACGATCCCGATGCCGTCGAGACGGCTCGAACCCGCTGGACCGAGGCCAAATCCGCCGGCTTCGAGGTCCGGCTCCACCAGGGGGAGGAAAAAAGCCGCCCGCGGGCGGCGACCTGAAAAAGGCAGGGTGACGCCACCGGGCCGAAGCGTGTCGTAACTATGTGAGCAAGAAGGCTTTTTTCGAAGCCGCCAATATCGCAAATCAGCGTCGCAAAACGCGCAATGCTGCACTATATTTGTTGCTCAACTGTTGTTATCGCGTATATAGTGCGGTTCCATGAATAAACGTTCAGTCAAGGCGCGACCGGCGAAAGCCGGCCGGAGTCCTGCCGTCCGGAAGGCGGTTTCGCGGCAATCTGCGGGCAACCCGCAGCCGGCTACAATGGCGGCCGTCGCCGCGCTGACCGCGGCGGTGAACGCGAACGTGCACGCGAACATGAATGCCAATGTGACGCGTACCGTTCCGGTCGCGGAAGTGACGGCGCGTGCGCCGGTGCTGCGGACCCACAAATTCCGTGTCGGACAGACGGTGCTGTACACGTCCAGCCCGATCAGCCGGCCGGGCGCCAGCGGCAGCTACAAGGTGGTGAAGCTTTTGCCGTCGGATGGCGACGACTATCAATACCGGATCAAAAACTCCGACGAAGCCTTTGAGCGCGTCGCCAAAGAGAGCCAGCTCGACACCGACCGCTGACTGCCGGCCAACGCCCGGTGATCGCCCGGCTGACGCGCAGCGCGCGGGCTGGCATCTCCGCGCTCCCTAAGCCATACTTCCCGCCGGGGATAATCGTGTCCGTACCGGAGCGGGTTGATGCTCGGCCTTGATCTCGAGATCGGAGCGTCGGCGCTGCGCCTGTGGATCGCAGCCGGCTCGGCCGCGCTCCTGATCGCGTTCTGCGGGGTGGCGGCGTTCCGGCTGCAGTCGGGTCCTCTGGCGCGCGCGAGCCTGGTCATTCTCGGCGCCGTTTTCGGCGCGGCGATGATGTGGAGCTTCTTCGATCTCTCGGCATCCCGGGAGCGCAGCGCCGAGCACCGCGCATTCCAGCAACTCACCGGGGAACTGAACGCGCGTTCGCTCGCGCCCGGCTCGCCGCTGGCCTGCCTCGACAATGTTGCGGGCGAGAGCGTCGATGCCGCGTGCGAAAAGGCGCTGTTTGTTTCGCCCGCAAGCGTGGCATCGGCGTCGGCGTACATTGCCTCGCGGCTGTCGCTGCTGTCCGCCGCTGCGGCGTCCGTGGAACGGGGCAATGCCGATATCGAGGCCGCGCTGTCGCCGATGCGCCGCGCGCTCGAGGCCGACCGGTTCGGCTTTGTTGCGCACGTGCTTGCGGTCCGCGACGGCTGCACCGGCAAAAACTGCAAGGCGCTCTCGCTCCTGCGCGATCCGAACCGGGTCCGCGCCAATCTCGAAGCGCAGGCGTTCGAACGCAACGTCGACCGCTATCAGGAGGCCTGGGCGAAAGCGGCCGAGCCCAACGTGGCCGAGGCCTCGCCGCCGCAGGCGCAGGCGAATGTGCCCGCGCGAAAGCCGGTCAATATCGACTTCCCGACCGCGGCCTCGATCCCGCCGGTGAGCATCATGAATCCCGAGCCGACCGGCCCGGTGTTGCCTGGCGTCGCCGCGGCGGCGGCCGCCAATCCAAATCCCGCGCCAGCCGCAGCGCCAGGTGCGCGGCGCGCGCGCAGGCAGCCAAATCCGCCTGCGCAGACGGCCGCGCAAACGCCGCCTGCGACCACCGGCACAGTCGAGCCGATCTGGCCGGAGCCGGTGCCGCCCGTTCCGCCAGCCGGTACCCGCGCCCGCTGCAGGCGCCCCGGTTCAACTCAGTCCGCCTCAGCCCGGCGCCAGCGCCGGCGCTGCGGCACGTACCCAATAAATGAGCGTGAGCCGCGCGGTTTGCGCTGACCTGCCGTAATGTTCAAATCCGTCCTCATTGCCAATCGCGGCGAAATCGCCTGCCGCATCGCCCGCACCGCAAAGCGCCTCGGCATGCGCACGATCGCGGTCTATTCCGCGGCCGACGCGCACGCGCTGCATCGGCGGCTTTGCGATGAGGCTTACTTCTCGGCCCCGCGGAGCCGCGCGAGAGCTATCTGTCGATCGACCGGCTGATCGAGGTCGCGAAGGAAGCGAACGCCGAATGTGTTCATCCCGGCTACGGCTTTCTTTCCGAAAACGCCGAGTTCGCGGAAGCCTGTGCGCAGGCAGGCCTCGTCTTCGTCGGGCCGCCGCCCGCGGCGATGCGCGCCATGGGCCTCAAGGATCGCGCCAAAGCGCTGATGGAACAGGCGGGCGTGCCGGTCGTGCCCGGCTACCACGGTGAACGGCAGGACCCGAAATTCCTCAAGGAGCAGGCCGACGCGATCGGCTACCCGGTGCTGATCAAGCCGGCCGCGGGCGGCGGCGGGCGCGGTCTGCGCCGCATCGACCGGGCAGTGGACTTCGCGTCCGAGCTTGAGGGCGCCGTGCGCGAAGTCGCCGCCGCGTTCGGCTCCGGCCATGTGCTGATCGAGAAATTCGTCTCCTCGCCGCGGCACATCGAAATGCAGATTTTCGCCGACCGCCACGGCAATGTCATTCATCTCGGCGAGCGCGACTGTTCGCTGCAGCGCCGGCATCAGAAGGTGATCGAGGAATCTCCGGCGCCCGGAATGACCGCTTCGTTACGCGAACAAATGGGTGCGGCTGCGGTCGCCGCCGCACGGACGGCCGGCTATGTCGGCGCCGGCACCGTGGAATTTGTCGCCGACGGCACAAGAGGGCTGCGGCCGGACGGTTTCTGGTTCATCGAAATGAACACGCGGCTCCAGGTCGAGCATCCGGTCACCGAGGAGGTCACCGGCCTCGATCTCGTCGAGTGGCAATTCCGGATCGCCGACGGTGCAACGCTGCCGCTTAAGCAAAGCGAGGTCCGTTTCGGCGGTCACGCGATCGAGGCCCGGCTTTACGCCGAAGACCCGGAACACGGGTTCCTGCCGTCGACCGGCGGCATCGTCGGGCTCGATTTGCCCGAGGGCGTGCGGGTGGATACCGGCGTCGAAGCCGGCGGCGAGGTAACGCCGTTCTACGATCCGATGATCGCCAAGCTCATCGTGCACGCGCCGACGCGCGACGCCGCGCTCGACCGGATGACGGACGCGCTCGACCACACAGCGGTGGCGGGTGTGCGCACCAACGTCGCGTTTCTTGGTGCGCTGTGCCGCGCGCCGCAGTTCCGCGACGGCAAGGTCGACACCGGCTTCATCGACCGCAATCTCGACGCGCTTGGCGCCGTGGCGCATGGCCCGGACTGGGCCGCGGCGGCGCTTGGTGTGGAGCGGCTGCTCGCGCCGAACGATACCGGGCGGCAACCGGATGCGGCGGAGCCTGGTTCGCCCTGGGCAGCGAACGACGGCTTCCAGCTTGGCGGTACCCGCACCATGACCGTTCCGGTGGTCGCCGACGGGCAGGACGTCGATGCGACGGTCGCGTACCGTCGCGACGGCATGAGCGTTACGGTCGAAGGCGAGTCGCCGGCAGCGGACGGGCGGGTGTTTGCAACCCGCGACGACGTCTTCGTCGTGCATCGCGGCCGCCAGACCCGCGTAAGCCTCAAGGATCCCTCAATCGGCACCGCGGAGAAGGGCACCGGTGACGGCATCGTCAGGGCGCCGATGCACGGCCGGGTGCTGGAACTTTTCGTGCAGTCAGGCGAGCCGGTGGCGGAGGGTCAACGTCTTGCCGTGATCGAAGCCATGAAGATGGAACATACGCTGCGCGCACCGTTTGCCGGCATCGTGAAAGAGGTTGCAGCCGCCAAAGGCGCGACAAGTTGTGGAAGGCGCGCAGATGATCGTGATCGAGCGCGGCGGGGACGCTAGTGTGCCGGCATGGCCCTTCATCTCATCAAGCTCTGCGTCGGCGCCGATTCCGTTCGCGACCTCGAAGACTGGATCGGGCAAAAGCTCAAGGAGAAACGAAAGCGCCGCGAAAAGCCCGAGCACATCCACCGCACGCGCATGGTGCCGAAGCGCGCGGACGAGCTGGTCGACGGCGGCTCGCTGTATTGGGTGATCCGCGGCGAGATCGCCTGCCGGCAGCGCATCCTCGCGATCCGGCCGTTCCGCGACAAGGAGGCGTGGGCCGCTGCGGCCTGGTGCTCGATCCGAAGGTGGTGCTGGTGGCCCCGCGCCCGTTCCGGGCCTTTCAGGGCTGGCGCTATCTCGCCGAAAAGGACGCCCCGCGCGATCTCGAGAAAGCGGCGCCGGGCGCTGCCGCCATGCCGGAAAAACTGCGCCGCGAGCTTCGCGAACTCGGCCTGATGTGATCGCGGCGAAGTCCGCCTTCGCGATCGCGTAGCGCTGCCGAAGCCGCGATCGCGTACAGTCCGCGGCAGACAGGACCAAATACCGGCCGGACCGACATCGAAACGGGAGCGGAAGCATGATTATCGCTAACTCAGGCCGACGTCACCAAAGCGGTACTCAGCGAACTGGAACGCGCGCGCCGATCCGCGCTTTCGCGAAATCATGGGCGCCTTCATCCGCCATCTCCACGATTTCGCCCGCGAAGTGAAACTGACCGAGGCCGAATTTCAGACCGCGGCCGCCTACATCAACGCGCTCGGCAAACACACCAACGAAAACCACAACGAAGCCGTGCTGATGGCAGGCACGCTCGGCTTCTCGGCGCTGGTCTGCCTGCTCAACAACGGCGACAACGGCCAGACCGAGACCGACGCCAGCCAGCTCGGGCCGTTCTGGCGGATGAATTCGCCGCCGCACGCAGAATGGCGGCTCGATCGTGCGCTCGCCGACGCCGGGACCGGCGCTGTTCGTCGATGCCTTTTACCGCGATGCCCGCGGCGAGCCGATCGATGGGCGTCGAAGTCGACGTCTGGCATTCGTCGCCGGAAGGCTTTTACGAAAATCAGGATCCGGTTCAGTCGGACATGAATTTGCGCGGCAAATTCATCACCGACGCGGACGGCCATATCAGTTTCCGCAGCGTCAAGCCGGCCGGCTATCCGATTCCGATCGATGGTCCGGTGGGCGATCTGCTGCGCGCGCAGGGCCGCCACAATATGCGGCCCGCCCATCTGCACTTCCTGGCATACAAGGAAGGCTTCAAGACGCTGATCTCGCAGATCTATCCGCCCGACGACAAGTATATCGAGACCGACGTGCAGTTCGGCGTGACCCGGCATCTGCTCGGCAATTTCGTGCGGCATGAAGGCGGACCCGCGCCGGCGACCGACGTGACCCCGCCGTGGTACTCGCTCAAGCATAACTTCGTCATGGAAGCCGGCACGGCGCGGTTGCCGCGGGCGCCGATCACCGGCAAGGCGCAGGGCGAACGGCCGCAAATTCCGCATCTGGAACCGGCCTGAGACTTTTGCAGACCAGACAAAAGGCCGGCAAACAACAGGCCGCCAGACAAATAACGGGGGGAAAGACGATGTTGCGGAGAACGGTGCTCAAGGGCGTGGCGGCCTCGGCCGCGGTGAGCCTGCTGCCACGTTACGCGGGAGCCGAAGATGTGCTCAAAATGGGCATCAGTCTTCCGCTGACCGGCGCAGGCTTCAACGCAGTCGGCAGGCAGCTTTCGTCCGGGCTCAAGCTTTACGTCCAGCAGCACGGTAATGTCGTGGCCGGCCGCAGGATCGAGCTGATCGTGCGCGATGACGGCGGGGTGGCCGACAATGCACGCCGCATCGTCCAGGACATGATCGTGAACGAGAAAGTGGGTCTCGTTGGTATCGGCATCACCCCGACGTCACTCGCGATCGCGCCGCTGGTGACCGAAGCAAAGATTCCGACCCTCGTGATGAGTTCCGGAGCATCGGTTACTGTTACCAAATCGCCCTATATGATGCGCGCAGGCTTTGTGCTCGCGCAGCAATCCTGGATCATCGCCGAATGGGCGGCGAAGAACGGCAGCAAACGCGTCGTTACGCTGGTCAACGACTGGTCGCCGGGCGTCGAAGCGGAAACCGCCTTCAAGATGCGCTTCGTTCAGGCCGGCGGCGAGATCGTCGAAGTCGATCCGCATACCGCTCGCCAATCCCGATTTCGCGCCGTTCCTCCAGCGCATCCGCGACATCAATCCGGACACCGCGTTCATTTATTTTCCGGGTCCGCAGGCCGGCGCGTTCGCCAAACAGTTCGCCGAACGGGGCCTCGCCAGTTCCGGCATCAAGGTAATCGGGCCCGGCGATCTGACCGACGACGACGACCTGAACAATATGGGCGACCAGATGCTCGGCATCATCACCGCCGGTCCTTATTCGGCGGCACACGATTCCACGCTCAACAGGTCTTATGTCGCAGCCTTCGAGAAGGCCTTCCGTTTCCGCCCGGACTTCGTGTCGCTTGGCGCCTACGACGGTCTGCATCTGCTCTACGAGGCGCTCAGAAAGACCGGCGGCAACGCCGAGGGCGATGTGCTGTTGCCGGCGATCAAGGGGATGGCGTGGGAAAGCCCGCGCGGGCCGGTCTCGATCGACCCGGTGACCCGCGACATCGTCAACAACATCTACGTACGCAAGGTCGAGAAAGTGAACGGGCAACTGTTCAATATGGAGTTTGCCACGTTCGAGGCAGTGAAGGATCCGCTCAAAACTCCGCCGAAATAAAAGTCCGGCGCGCCATCAGACGGCGATATTGTCGATCAGCCGCGTTTTGCCCAGCCGCGCCGCGACAAGGAGCCGGATCGGTCCCTGTTTGACTGACGCGACCGGCAGCAGCGTTTCAGCGTGGCGCGCTTCCAGATAATCGAGCGTGAAGCCTGCTCCCGCAATCGCGGCGCGGCCTTTTTCAGCGCGGTCCCCACCGGTGTGCCGCCGCCGATGCGGACGGCGCAGTCGGCCAGCACGCGATGAAGCACCGGTGCGATGGAGCGCTCGGCGGGCGACAGATAGCGGTTGCGGGACGACAGGGCGAGGCCGTCGGCTTCACGCACGGTCGGGACTCCAATGATGCGTGCGCGGAGGCCGAGATCCCGCACAAGCCGGGTCACGACCTGAAGCTGCTGATAGTCCTTCTCGCCGAACATCGCGAAGTCGGGTTCGCATTGAATGAGAAGTTTGGCGACAACGGTCGCGACGCCGCCAAAGAAATGCGGCCGGAACGCATCTTCGAGCCCGGCGAGAGCCGGACCTTCCGGCATGATGCGCGTGGCAAAACCCTCCGGATACATTGTCCCGGCGTCCGGCGCCCATACCGCATCGGCTTTTTGTTCCGCAAGCGCCGCAACGTCGCTGGCGAAGGTTCGCGGATAGGTGTTGAGATCCTCGTTCGGCGCGAACTGGGTCGGGTTTACGAAGATCGAAACGATAACGCGCCCGGCGCGGCGCTGCGCCCGCCGCACGAGGTCGAGATGGCCTGCGTGCAGCGCGCCCATGGTCGGCACCAGCGCAATCCGTTCACCGCGCGCGCGCCACCCCGCAATCGTGCGCGAGAGCGCGGGCAGCGTGCGGATGACGCGGGGCCTGCGGGATGCGGGTGCTGAACGGGTTCCTGTCATTGTCGGGTCATGCGTTGCAGTCTGGTGCGGTTGAAGTCGGTTCGTGGCGTTGCCGCGCAGGCACACGCCCGCGCTTTCGTTATCGCCGCCTTGGTTAATGATTAACCTGGCGGCAGCAATGCTGTATCTTGACCCTAAGCGCTGCAAGCTGGAGAAGCATCGACGCAGAGGGTTGCGTATCCATGTTCATGAAGGCCGACGCTGGCGCGCCGTTCTCGGCCCATGTCATCGTCCTCGGCAATGAAAAAGGCGGATCTGGAAAGTCGACGACGGCGATGCATGTAGCGGTCGCGCTGCTGCAGGCCGGCCAGCGTGTCGCAACCATCGATCTCGATTCGCGCCAGAAAAGTTTCACCCATTATGTCGAAAACCGCCGCGGCTGGGCAACACGCGCCGGACTGCGACTCCATCATCCCCGGCATTATTGCGTCGCCCGCGCGTCGGGCGTGCGGCTCGACGAAATCGAAGCCCAGGAAT
This sequence comes from uncultured Alphaproteobacteria bacterium, assembly GCA_963766925.1. GTDB lineage: Bacteria > Pseudomonadota > Alphaproteobacteria > Rhizobiales > Xanthobacteraceae > BOG-931. The sequence continues at coordinate 7,352 of CAVYCI010000029.1, read as the reverse complement.
TCAGCGCCTTTGCCGCCGCCATCAGCGCGGTGGAGAACAGCCACGATTTCATCGTCATCGACACGCCGGGCACCGATTCCTACCTGATGCGGCTCGCCCATTCGATGGCCGATACGCTGATCACTCCGCTCAACGACAGTTTCATCGATTTCGATGTGCTCGGACAGGTTGATCCGAGCACCTTCGAGCTGACCGGCGCCAGCCATTATGCCGAAATGGTCCGCGAAGCGCGACGCCAGCGCCGGCTGGTGGATGGCGCGCTCACCGACTGGGTGGTGGTGCGCAACCGGCTCTCGACGCTCGGTTCGCGCAACAAGCGGCTGGTCGCAGCCGGTGTGGAAGCGCTGTCCAGCCAGCTCGGTTTTCGCGCGGTCGAGGGTTTTGCCGAGCGCGTGATTTATCGCGAATTCTTTCCGCGCGGTCTCACGGCGCTCGACGAGATCAACGAAACGACGCTGGGCGAGCGGCCCGGCGCCACTCACCTTACCGCCCGCGACGAGGTCAAGCGCCTGATCGACGCGCTCAAGCTGCCGATCGACGAGCGCGGCAGGCGCCGCGCGGCGGCGCGGGCCGAATGGATCGCCGCTTCCGGGAAGCCGCTCGATACCCACGGTTTGTTCGCCTGACGCGGCCGCCGCCCGGCGCCATTGCGCCGGTCGTCCGACGGGGCCACCTTAGGGCTGGCGCCAACGATCCGTCGCGAAGGACGATGAGCAAAAATCACGGCCATACGCCGGCGACGGGCCCGGAATCGGGCAGGGCCAAATCGCCTGACCGCACGCCGGACCGCATGCCGGGCTCGTCGCGCACGGAGCTCGATGCTTTCCTCAACCAGGTCAAGTCACTGGGGCCGGCGACGGCTGGAGCCGGAGGCCGCGGCCGGCTGGTGTTTGCGCTCGACGCCACCATGAGCCGGCAGCCGACCTGGGATCAGGCCTGCGTGCTTCAGGCCGACATGTTCCGGGAAGCCGCCGCGATCGGCGGCCTCGACATTCAGCTTGTCTATTATCGCGGGCTTTCGGAGTGCCGCGCGTCGCCCTGGGTCGCCGAACCGCAGCGGCTCGGCGGGCTGATGTCGCGGATCGACTGCCGCGGCGGTCAGACCCAGATCGGCAAGGTGCTCGCGCATGCGCGGCGCGAAAACGACAGATCCAAAGTCGCGGCTTTGGTTTTTGTCGGCGATGCGATGGAGGAGTCGCTCGACGGCCTGTGCGCGGCTGCGGGCGAGCTAGGACTGCGCAGCGTTCCGGCCTTCATGTTCCAGGAGGGCTACGATCCGGTTTGCGAGCAGGCGTTCCGCGAGATGGCGCGGCTGACGCGCGGGGCGTATTGCCGGTTCACGCCAGGCGCCGCGCATGAACTCGCGGAGCTGCTGCGCGCGGCGGCGGCTTATGCCGCCGGTGGCATGAAGGCGCTTGCCGATTTAAAAGCGCGGCATTCAAGCGGCGCAGTCATGCTGATCGAGCAAATGAAATAATCATGCCTCTGCTTCTCGGCGTTGTCGTTCTCGTCCTGTTGCTGTGGGCCGCCAATGCGTTCTCAAAAGCCGATCCCAAGGCGGCGGCGCGGCTGCTGCGGCGGCTTGGCGGCGCGGCCGCTCTGATCTTCGCCGCGTTTCTGCTGTTTCGCGGCGAGATTGGCGTGGCGATCCCTGTCGGCGCGGTCGGGCTGGGTCTGCTCGGCTGGTATTCGTTCTGGCCGGCCGGCTGGCGGAAGCCGCACGCAGAAAAGTCGCCGGCCAGGTTTCGCGGGTGCGCTCCGCTTTCCTGGAGATGGAGCTCGACCACGACACCGGCGCCATGCACGGGCGCATTCTGGCCGGGCGCTATGAGGGCGTCTCGCTCGATGCGCTCGATCCGCAGACGCTGGCGGGCCTCATCGGCGAAATCGACGACGACAGCCGCCAGCTATTGATGGCGTATCTTGACCGCCGGGAGCCCCGCTGGCGTGAACACACGGAGCACGATGCGCCGCCGGGGAACGGCAGCCGTCCGCCGTCCGGCGAAATGTCGAAAGAGGAAGCCTATCAGATCCTTGGCGTTCAGCCCGGCGCGAACGCCGACGAGATCGGTCGCGCCCACCGGCTCCTGATGAAGAAACTCCATCCCGACCAGGGGGGGTCGACGTACCTCGCGTCCCGCGTCAATCAGGCCAAGGATGTTCTGCTTCGCCGCCATCGCTGAAATTCCCGAACACGCACACCATTGGGTGACCTGTCCGCCCTGGCGACGTCCCGCGGCGGCCCGTTGGTCCCGGCTCGCATCTTGTCGCGCGACTGTTTCGAAAAGCTGAACCGCGAGCGCGAAATCCGGAATTCCGGCGTCAGTTCTTCACCGCCATGCACTCGATGTCGCTGCGCTTGAGGAGCTTGCAGGTCGCTTCCGCGGCCGATCGGTCGAAGCCGGCGAAGCGCGCGCGGTAGAACGACTTCTCGCCTTTCTTCACGCGCTCGGTGAACGGATCGGCGGCGGCGAGCATCCCCGGCGCTTTGGTCTGCGCCGCGGTCAGATGCTGCCTTGCTTCCTCTTCGGCTTCGTAGGCGCCGACCTGAATGATCCAGCCGCCGCGCGCACGGGCGGCGGGCGACGGGGCCTGCTCGATTTTGGCCGGGCGCGACTGTTGCGCCGCTTCGGCTTTGCTGACGGTTGCGACGGAGGCAGGCTCGGGCGATGCGACCATCACCGTGTTCGCCTCTTCCTCCGCGGGCTGGGGCGGTTGCGTCCGGGCTGCCGTCGCGGTGGGCGCAGCCGCGGGCGGCGTCGGAAGCGGAAGCGGAGCCGCGACCGGCACCAGCGCCGGCATCGGGCTCAACGCTGCCGTCTGCAGCGGCGCGGTGTGATAGGAAATTGTCCGCACCAGCACCGGCTGGATCGGGTCGTTCGCGCCGCCCGGGGCAGGCGTGTTCGCGGCGGGTGCTGGAGCCTGCGGCGTCGCTGCCGCGCGAGCCGCCGCAGCCGGCAGCTTCGGCGCTGGAGCCGGGAGCTTCGGCGCGGGAGCCGCAGCCGCAACCGGAGCCGGCACCGGAACTGTCGCCGGGGCCTGCGTCTCGCTGCGGGGCTCGGTCGCGTCGGCGACCAGCGACGGCGCGGTACGCCGGACTGCGGCCTCTTTGATGCGCTCGCGGATCAGTTCGCGCATGCGTGCGTCGCGCTCGCCGGCCGACCGTCCGCCCAGCACGACCGCGACGATGTAGCGGCCATCGCGATGCACGGAGGTGACGAGGTTGAAGCCGGAGGCGCGGGTGTAGCCGGTCTTGATGCCGTCGACGCCGCCCACCTCGCCAAGCAGATGGTTGTGATTGCGCATGGCGCTGCCGTGATAGACGAACGCCTCGGTCGAGAAGTAGCGGTAGTAGCGGGGAAACCGTTCCTGGATCACGCGCCCGAGCAGGGCCTGGTCACGCGCGGTGGTGAGCTGATCGTCGTTCGGAAGGCCGGAAGCGTTCACGTACGTGGTGCGGGCCATCCCGAGCGCGCGGGCCTTCTGGGTCATTAGTCTCGCGAACGATTCCTCGTCGCCACCGAGATTTTCCGCGATCGCCACCGCGGCGTCGTTCGCCGACTTGGTGACCACCGCCTTGATCGCGTCTTCGACGGCGATGGTCTGGCCCGGCTTGAGCCCGAGTTTGGTCGGCGCCTGATCGGACGCGTGCTCGGAGACCTTGAGCGGCGTGTCGAGCCGGATCCTGCCGGCTTCGAGCCGCTCGAAAAGGAGGTACAGCGTCATGATCTTGGTAAGCGAAGCCGGATGGCGCTGCGCATCGGCGTTCGAGGCGTACAGTTCCCCGCCGCTGTTGCCGTCGACCACGATCGCGGCGGAGGGCGGCGCATACGCTTCGGCATGATGCGCGCGGGCGTGGTGCCAGGTGCGGGCATGGGCGGAATGGCTGCCCAAAGTGCCAAGAACCGCAACGACGCCAAGAACGGCAAAACGCAGCCTGCAGGAGGCTTCACGACGCACCCAACGCATTACGCAACCCCGTCCCGTACGCGTTACAAAGCTCCCGACGGGAGCTCACTCTCCTGGCTCATGGCGGGGCCGCGGATCCCGCGGCAGGCGGCCGGCTCGGTCCCGGTCCGGTCGCCCTCCGCGTGCGGGAAAACGTGCCCGCCACGGCCATCGTCACCTGGATGACACGGTCAATCACGCTAGGCGCACGCGATTGCGAAAGCGTTAACCGAGCCGATCCCCGCCGGGCGGATACCCGCCGCCCAGAATTGTGCGACGCACAAATCTCGCGGACATCTTTGTGCGTCGCGGTATAGGATGATTGTCGGCGGACCGGGCCTTTTCAAGGCAAGGCCGGAGGTGCCTCTTCTCTGACGTACGGACGGCACGGAGGACGATGATGACCACCAGGGATACGGCCGGCGAAGGCGCCGAAGCGGCGATGGCTTCGCTCGGAGCGTGGAGCAGGGGAACCGCGGCGATCGCTGCGGAGATGACGGGCTATGCGAAGGAATTGATGAAGGAATCGGCAGAAGCCTGGGAAAAGCTTGCGCGTGCCAAAGGCATCGACCGCGCGATGGAGGTGCAGGCCGAGTACCTGAAATCCGCGTACGCACACTTCGTCGCGCACGCAACGAGGCTCGGCGAACTTTACGTCGATCTCGCGAAGGAATTGTACAGGCCGGTCGAAAACGCGCTGGCGAAGGCCAAAATTACGACGTGACGTTGTGCAGGTGTAGAGTTGGCACCGAACCTGCAAGGCATCGTGTCATGCAAGGGGCCGGCGTGCACGAGTTGCGGAACATGCACGCGGTGGCGGTGTTCCGCGGTGGTGCAATACGCCGATCTGGAAAGCAGGTGCGTTCGTACATATGATAACGTGTCGGGATTGGCGGGCTCGAACCGCCGGCGGGAGTTTCCCGCGGGTGGGCGATCACGCCCCAACTGTCAGGCGATAGACGAAGTAATGCTCCCACGTGACACAGCCGGGACCCGCTTTCCGATCCGGATGGCGGACGATGACCGCAAGCGCAAGAACGACCAGGGCGGGCCCGGGACGTCGGTCATCACCAAGACGCGGCCGCAGACCAAGCGGCCGAACCTTTATCGCGTGCTGCTGCTCAACGACGACTACACGCCGATGGAGTTCGTGGTTCACGTGCTCGAGCGCTTCTTCAACAAGAACCAGGAGGCCGCGCATCAGATCATGATGCACGTGCACCAGCACGGGATCGGCGAGTGCGGAGTTTTTACCTACGAGGTGGCCGAGACCAAAGTGACGCAGGTCATGGACTTTGCACGCAAACATCAGCATCCTTTGCAGTGCAAAGTCCATGACCTGCGTCACTTTGGTCTCGGCCACCTCGTAGGTAAAAACTCCGCATTCGCCGATCCCGTGCTGATGCACATGCATCATAATCTGATGCGCGGCCTCCTGGTTCTTGTTGAAGAAGCGCTCGAGCACGTGAACCACGAACTCCATCGGCGTGTAGTCGTCGTTGAGCAGCAGCACGCGATAAAGATTCGGCCGCTTGGTCTGCGGCCGCGTCTTGGCGATGACCGACGTCCCGGGCCCGCCCTGGTCGTTCTTGCGCTTGCGGTCATCGTCCGCCATCCGGATCGGAAAGCGGGTCCCGGCTGTGTCACGTGGGAGCATTACTTCGTCTATCGCCTGACAGTTGGGCGTGATTGCCCACCCGCGGGAAACTCCCGCCGGCGGTTCGACCCGGCCAATCCCGACACGTTATCATATGTACGAACGCACCTGCTTTCCAGATCGGCGTATTGCACCACCGCGGAACACCGCCACCGCGTGCATGTTCCGCAACTCGTGCACGCCGGCCCCTTGCATGACACGATGCCTTGCAGGTTCGGTGCCAACTCTACACCTCCTCTGCACCTCCACGACGTCACGTCGTAATTTTGGCCTTCGCCAGCGCGTTTTCGACCGGCCTGTACGATTCCTTCGCGAGGTCGACGTAAAGCTCGCCGAGCCTCGTTGCGTGCGCGATGAAGTGTGCGTACGCGGATTTCAGGTACTCGGCCTGCACCTCCATCGCGCGGTCGATGCCTTTGGCACGCGCAAGCTTTTCCCAGGCTTCTGCCGATTCCTTCATCAATTCCTTCGCATAGCCCGTCATCTCCGCAGCGATCGCCGCGGTTCCCCTGCTCCACGCTCCGAGCGAAGCCATCGCCGCTTCGGCGCCTTCGCCGGCCGTATCCCTGGTGGTCATCATCGTCCTCCGTGCCGTCCGTACGTCAGAGAAGAGGCACCTCCGGCCTTGCCTTGAAAAGGCCCGGTCCGCCGACAATCATCCTATACCGCGACGCACAAAGATGTCCGCGAGATTTGTGCGTCGCACAATTATGGGCGGCGGGCATCCGCCCGGCGGGGATCGGCTCGGTTAACGCTTTCGCAATCGCGCACGCCTAGCGTGATTGACCGTGTCATCCAGGTGACGATGGCCGTGGCGGGCACGTTTTCCCGCACGCGGAGGGCGACCGGACCGGGACCGAGCCGGCCGCCTGCCGCGGGATCCGCGGCCCCGCCATGAGCCAGGAGAGTGAGCTCCCGACGGGAGCTTTGTAACGCGTACGGGACGGGGTTGCGTAATGCGTTGGGTGCGTCGTGAAGCCTCCTGCAGGCTGCGTTTTGCCGTTCTTGGCGTCGTTGCGGTTCTTGGCACTCTGGGCAGCCATTCCGCCCATGCCCGCACCTGGCACCGCGCCCGCGCGCATCATGCCGAAGCGTATGCGCCGCCCTCCGCCGCGATCGTGGTCGACGGCAACAGCGGCGGGGAACTGTACGCCTCGAACGCCGATGCGCAGCGCCATCCGGCTTCGCTTACCAAGATCATGACGCTGTACCTCCTTTTCGAGCGGCTCGAAGCCGGCAGGATCCGGCTCGACACGCCGCTCAAGGTCTCCGAGCACGCGTCCGATCAGGCGCCGACCAAACTCGGGCTCAAGCCGGGCCAGACCATCGCCGTCGAAGACGCGATCAAGGCGGTGGTCACCAAGTCGGCGAACGACGCCGCGGTGGCGATCGCGGAGAATCTCGGTGGCGACGAGGAATCGTTCGCGAGACTAATGACCCAGAAGGCCCGCGCGCTCGGGATGGCCCGCACCACGTACGTGAACGCTTCCGGCCTTCCGAACGACGATCAGCTCACCACCGCGCGTGACCAGGCCCTGCTCGGGCGCGTGATCCAGGAACGGTTTCCCCGCTACTACCGCTACTTCTCGACCGAGGCGTTCGTCTATCACGGCAGCGCCATGCGCAATCACAACCATCTGCTTGGCAATGTGGGCGGCGTCGACGGCATCAAGACCACTACACCTGAGCTCAACCTCGTCACCTCCCAAGTGCATCGCGATGACTTTGGCATAGTGCTCACTAGTTA
>CAVYCI010000028.1:0-83447 GCA_963766925.1 uncultured Alphaproteobacteria bacterium | reverse complement strand
CAATGTATTGTGTCGTAAAATTGAAATAACCATTAGCGGATATGTATAAGCTTTAAATAATTAAAACGAAACCACATCTTCGAGTTATTTACGTATTATTAATAAGCAAACAGAATAGAAATTACATTTAAATGTTTCTACAAAATCGGTTCATACACGACAAGACAGGCTGAATACATTATTTTGCAATTTCTATCGTTTCTATCTTCAGTAACACCATTAACTACAACTTCTTCGACAACAACACTACGACTACGACAACACAAAATCCCGATTCAATGACCGATTGTTATGATTGGCGATTCATTAATGGATCAACAACAAATGGTATTTATCGAATCAATCCCGGTAATGGATTAGAACCATTCGATGTGTATTGTGATATGACAACGGATGGTGGTGGATGGACGGTCATTCAGAGGTTTATTCAGTTATAATGATTAATATGATTTCTCTGTTTAGACGAGTCGATGATAGTTTAGAATTCTACAATAATACATGGATTGAATATAAAAATGGATTCGATAATGGACTATCGAATAATGTTTGGTTGGGTAATGATCGAATTCATGTGTTGACTAATATCGATGATGTTATTCTTCGTATTGAAATATTCGGTGATCGAGATCCGAATTCGCATATCCGAATATTTATCTCTATGGCGAATACAATTTTTCGGTAAAAGACAACAATTTTTACTGAATTAAATTTTGAATTAATAATTTTTTTTCATAAACCAGTTAGTTTATTATTTTCAATATTGTGATTTACAACATCGAATTACTTCCGAATTTCTATTCAGATATCGAACCGCAGCGCCCCGGGCTGTCGGCGCGCACCAGGTCCTGGACCGTCGTTCTCGGCAGCGGCAGCCACGAGCTTGTGGCCGCAGAGGCGCATGGCGGCCCCAAAGGCGATACCGCGTCGTGCGGCATCGGCGCCGATGACGCGCGCGGCGACGACGTGAAACAGGAAATCGTCATGCTCCGGGGCGCGCCGCTTCGCGAAGGCGCGACGGCGGACGGCGCACAGCGCCTGACGACCTGGGCATACGCCGAGGACGTCACCATCGTGCTCGCCGACGGGACGCCGATGAGAATCCCGGGCATCGTCCTGCTCCTGCTCCAGCAAAAAAATACGGGCCGTTGATTCATGCCGATCCTCATCGATGCGAACACGAAGGTCATTTGCCAGGGCTTCACCGGCAAAAACGGCACCTTCCATTCAGAACAGGCGATCGCCTACGGCACCAAAATGGTCGGCGGCACGTCGCCGGGCAAAGGCGGCACCAGCCACCTCAACCTGCCGGTGTTCGATACGGTGGCCGAAGCGCGCGACAAAACCGGATGCGACGCCAGCGTGATCTACGTGCCGCCCCCCGGTGCGGCCGATGCGATCTGCGAAGCGATCGACGCGGGCATCCCGCTGATTGTCTGCATCACCGAGGGCATTCCGGTTCTCGACATGGTCAAGGTGAAGCGCGCGCTGTGCGGCTCGAACTCGCGGCTGATCGGGCCGAACTGTCCAGGCGTCATGACCGCCGGCGCGTGCAAGATCGGCATCATGCCCGGCAACATTTTCAAGCCCGGCAAGGTCGGCATCGTGTCGCGTTCCGGCACGCTTACCTACGAAGCTGTGTTCCAGACCACCCAGGAGGGTTTCGGCCAGACCACCGCCGTCGGCATCGGCGGCGACCCGGTCAAGGGCACAGACTTCATCGCAATCCTGGAAATGTTCCTCGCCGACACCGCGACCGAGGCGATTGTCATGATCGGTGAAATCGGCGGTTCCTCCGAAGAAGACGCCGCCCAGTTTCTCAAGGACGAGGCGAAGCGGGGCCGTGGCAAGCCCACCGTGGGTTTCATTGCCGGCCGGACCGCGCCGCCCGGACGCCGCATGGGCCACGCCGGCGCGATCATCGCCGGCGGCAAGGGCGACGCCGGCTCGAAAGTTGCGGCGATGGAAAGCGCCGGCATCAAAGTCTCGCCGTCGCCGGCCCGACTCGGCAAAACGCTTGCGGAAGTATGGAAATGACGATTCATTTCTTATGTCTTTCCCCTGCCGCAACCAGCCATTAAATAGGGTACAAGAGGATCGCCCCGCGCCGGGCTGGGCTGATTTGGTACCTCTAACGCCGGGCCTTCCGGCGGTTCCTGCCCCCTAGCTCGGGATTGACTTAATGTCTCGCCAGGACGCGAACGCTGCTTTCGCCCTCACTTCGTTTCTCTACGGCGGCAATGCGCCGTACATCGAAGACCTCTACGCCCGCTACGAAACCGATCCCGCATCGGTCGATGCCGAGTGGCAGTCGTTCTTCCGGAGCCTGAAGGACAGCGCCCACGACGTGACCGAAAATGCGCGGGGCCCGTCCTGGCGCCGCGCCGACTGGCCGCGGCCGGAACGGAGCGACCTGACCGCGGCGCTCGACAGCAACTGGACTGAAGCGGCCACCGCGCTCGGCGGGAAGGTCAAGGCGCAGGCCCAGACCAGAGGCGTCGACCTTTCCAGCGCCGATATCGAACGCGCCACCCGCGACTTGGTGCGCGCGCTCATGCTGATCCGCGCCTACCGTGCGCGCGGCCATTTCCACGCCCACCTCGATCCGCTCAACCTGCAGCCGCCGAACAACGAGGCGGAACTCGATCCTGCGACCTACGGATTTGGCGAGGCCGATCTCGACCGGCCGATCTTTCTCGACAAGGTGCTGGGACTCCAGTTCGGCACCATCCGGCAGATCGTCGGCATCCTGCGGCGCACCTATTGCCAGACGCTCGGCGTGGAATTCCTGCACATCTCCGACGGCGCGCAGAAGGCCTGGATCCAGGAGCGCATCGAGGGACCGGACAAGGAGATCACCTTTACCCGCGAAGGCAAGCGCGCCATCCTCAACAAGCTGGTCGAGGCCGAGGGCTTCGAGAAATTCTGCGACCTGAAATTCACCGGCACCAAGCGCTTCGGCCTCGACGGCGGCGAGTTGATGATTCCGGCGCTCGAGCAGATCATCAAGCGCGGCGGAGCGCTGGGCGTCCGCGAGATCGTCGTCGGCATGGCCCATCGCGGGCGGCTCAACGTGCTGGCGCAGGTCATGGGCAAACCGCACCGCGCCATCTTCCATGAGTTCAAGGGCGGTTCGTCGACGCCGAACGAGATCGAAGGCTCCGGCGACGTCAAATATCACCTCGGCGCCTCGTCGGACCGCGAGTTCGACGACAACAGGGTTCACCTGTCGCTCACCGCCAATCCGTCGCATCTGGAAATTGTCGATCCCGTGGTGCTCGGCAAGGTACGCGCCAAACAGGATCAGCTTGGCGCGACGCGCGAAGACCGCACCATGGTGATGCCGCTTCTCATTCACGGTGACGCGTCGTTCGCCGGCCAGGGCGTGGTGGCGGAATGCTTCGGGCTGTCGGGCCTGCGCGGGCATCGCACCGGCGGTTCGGTGCATTTCATCGTCAACAACCAGATCGGCTTCACCACCAGCCCGCGCTATTCGCGGTCCTCGCCGTATCCGTCCGACGTCGCCAAAATGATCGAGGCGCCGATTTTTCACATCAACGGCGACGATCCGGAAGCGGTGGTGTTCGCGGCCAAGGTGGCGACGGAATTCCGGCAGAAATTCCAGAAGCCGGTCGTCCTCGACATGTTCTGCTACCGCCGGCACGGGCACAACGAGGGCGACGAGCCATCCTTCACCCAGCCGCTGATGTACAAGGCGATCGCGGCCCATCCGACCACGCTCGACATCTACACGAAGAAGCTGGTCGGCGAAGGCGTCGTGACCGACGGCGAAGTCGAAAAGATGAAGGCCGACTGGCGCGGCCGGCTCGATGCCGAGCTTGAGGCCGCGCTGAGCTACCGCGCCAACAAGGCTGACTGGCTCGACGGCCGCTGGTCAGGGTTCAAGACCGGCGGCGACAGCGACGATCCGCGCCGCGGCAAGACCGGCGTCGATATCGGCACGCTCAAGGAAATCGGGCGGAAGATCACGACGCTGCCGGCGGATTTCCATCTGCACCGCACGCTCAACCGCTTCCTCGACAGCCGGCGCAAGTCGATCGAGGCGGGCCTCAACATCGACTGGGCAACCGGCGAGGCGCTCGCGATCTGCTCGCTGCTGCTCGACGGCAACCGCGTGCGCCTGTCCGGCCAGGACAGCGAGCGCGGCACGTTTTCGCAGCGCCATTCGGTGCTGACCGATCAGGAAACCGAGCAGCCCTACACGCCGTTCAATCACCTGTCCCCCGACCAGGCGCGCTACGAGGTCATCAACTCGATGCTGTCGGAAGAGGCGGTGCTCGGCTTCGAGTACGGCTTCTCGCTCGCCGAACCGAGCGCGCTGACGATGTGGGAAGCGCAGTTCGGCGACTTCGCCAACGGCGCGCAGGTGCTGTTCGACCAGTTCATTTCCTCGGGCGAACGCAAATGGCTGCGGATGTCGGGCCTCGTCTGCCTGTTGCCGCATGGCTACGAAGGCCAGGGGCCCGAACATTCGTCCGCGCGGCTCGAGCGCTTCCTGCAAATGTGCGCGGAAGACAATATGCAGGTGGCGAACTGCACCACGCCCGCCAACTATTTCCACATCCTGCGCCGGCAGCTCAAGCGCGACTTCCGCAAGCCGCTGATCCTCATGACGCCGAAGTCGCTGCTCCGCCACAAACGGGCGACGTCGCGGCTCGATGAAATGGGGCCGGAAACCTCGTTCCACCGGCTGTTGTGGGACGACGCGCAGACGGCGCCGGACGAAAAGATCACGCTCGTCGCCGACGACAAGATCCGGCGCGTCGTGATGTGTTCCGGCAAAGTCTATTACGACCTCTACGACGAGCGCGAGAAGCGCGGCGTCAACGATGTCTATCTGCTGCGCATCGAGCAGCTCTACCCGTTCCCGACCAAGGCGCTGATGGCGGAACTGTCGCGCTTCAAGCAGGCCGAGATGGTCTGGTGCCAGGAAGAGCCGCGCAATATGGGCGCGTGGGTGTTCGTCGATATCTTCCTCGAATGGGTGCTGAACCAGATCGGCGCCATGCACCGCCGCGCCCGTTACAGCGGACGGCCGGCGGCCGCGTCCACGGCGGTGGGGCAAATGTCGCTTCACCTCAACCAGCTCAAGAATTTTCTGGAAGAGGCGCTGGGCTAGTTTTTGAGAGTAATCCGCTGATGCTGCCGAACCGGGCGGCGTCCGGGTGAACACACGTCTGCGGGGCGCGCTCTGTCGTGCGGCTGCGGACGACGAAAGGCAGGGGCTATGGCTGAGATTCGCGTACCTACCCTCGGCGAATCGGTGACGGAAGCGACCATCGGCAAATGGTTCAAGAAGGCCGGCGATGTCGTCGCGGTCGACGAACCGCTGGTCGAGCTCGAAACCGACAAGGTCACGATCGAGGTGCCGGCGCCGGCAGCCGGCGTGCTCACCGACGTTGCCGTCAAGGATGGTGACACGGTTGCAGTCGGCGCGATCCTCGGGACCATCAGGGAAGGCGCCGGCGCGGCGCCTGTGGCGGTTGCGGAACCGAAAGCGCGCGCGGAGACGCCGGCCGTCAAGGCCGAAACGCCGGCCGCCACGAAGCAGCCGCCGCGGGCCGACACGCCGCCCGCACCATCCGTGCGCAAAATCGCAGCCGAGACCGGCCTCGATCCCGCCACCGTGCCGGGCAGCGGCAAGGACGGACGGGTCACCAAGGGCGACATGCTGGCGGCAATCGAGCGCGCCGCCGCGCAGCCGACGCCGGTCGCGACACCGGCGGCCGCCGTTCAGGTCCGCGCGCCTTCTCCGGCCGACGATGCGGCGCGCGAGGAGCGCGTGCGCATGACGCGGCTGCGCCAGACCATCGCGCGGCGGCTCAAGGACGCGCAGAACACCGCCGCCATGCTGACGACCTTCAACGAGGTCGACATGACGCACGTGATGGCGCTGCGCGCGCAGTACCGCGAACTGTTCGAGAAGAAGCACGGCGTGAAGCTCGGCTTCATGGGCTTCTTCGTGCGCGCCTGCGTACAGGCGCTGAAGGAAATTCCGGCCGTCAACGCCGAGATCGACGGCACCGACATCATCTACAAGAACTACTACCACATCGGCATCGCGGTCGGCACCGAGCGCGGCCTCGTCGTGCCGGTGGTGCGCGACTGCGACCAAAAATCGATCGCCGAAATCGAGAAGACGATTTCCGACTTCGGCCGCCGCGCCCGCGACGGCTCGCTCAAGATCGACGAGCTGCAGGGCGGCACGTTCACGATCACCAACGGCGGCATCTACGGTTCGCTGATGTCGACGCCGATCCTCAACGCGCCACAGTCCGGCATCCTCGGCATGCACAAGATTCAGGACCGCCCGATGGCGATCGCCGGCAAGGTCGAGATCCGCCCCATGATGTATCTGGCGCTGTCTTACGATCACCGCCTGGTCGACGGCCGCGAGGCGGTGACGTTTCTGGTGCGCGTGAAGGAATCGCTGGAAGAGCCGGCGCGGCTGGTGCTGGATCTGTAATATTCGCCGCTCCCGCCGGGCACGGCGAAGAAAAACGGGTTTGCGACAATGTCCTACGACGTGATCGTCATCGGTGCCGGCCCGGGGGGCTATGTGTGCGCGATCCGCGCTGCCCAGCTCGGGCTCAAAACCGCGGTCGTCGAGAAGCGCGCGACCCTCGGCGGCACCTGTCTCAATGTCGGCTGCATCCCGTCCAAGGCGATGCTGCACGCCTCGGAACTGTTCGAGGAGGCCGGCGCGAACTTCGCGCAGATGGGCATCAAGATCGGCAAGCCGGGCCTCGATCTGCCGGCGCTGCTCAAATACAAGGAACAGAACGTCGACAGCAACGTGAAGGGTGTCGAGTATCTGTTCAGGAAGAACAAAATCGAGGCGTTTCACGGCTCAGCCAGCATCGCCGCGCCCGGCAAGGTTGAAGTGAAGGACGAAGCCGGCAAGACGCAGACGCTCGAAGCCAAGTCCATCGTGATCGCGACCGGCTCGGACGTCGCGCGGCTGGGCGGCATCGACATCGACGAGCAGCGCGTGGTTTCATCTACGGGCGCGCTCGATTTGACCAAAGTGCCGCAGAAGCTGCTGGTGGTCGGCGCCGGCGTCATCGGCATGGAACTGGGATCGGTGTGGCGGCGGCTTGGCGCGCAGGTCACCGTGGTCGAATTCCTCGATCACATTCTTCCCGGCCTCGACAGCGAGGTGGCGCGGCAGTTCCAGCGCCTGCAGGAGAAGCAGGGCATCACCTTCAAACTGGCGTCGAAAGTCACCGGCGTCGATAAATCGGGCAAAACGCTCAAGGTGAAGGTCGAACCGGCGGCCGGCGGCGCCGCCGAAACGATCGAAGCCGACATCGTTCTGGTCGCCATCGGCCGCGTCCCGTACACCGAAGGGCTCGGCCTCGAAGCGGTGGGCGTCAAAAAAGACAATCGCGGTCGCATCATCGTCGATCCGCATTACCGCACCGGTGTTCCTGGCATCTATGCCATCGGCGACGCGATCGCCGGTCCGATGCTGGCGCACAAGGCCGAGGACGAAGGCGTGGCCGCAGCCGAAATCATCGCAGGCCAGGCGGGGCACGTGAACTACGACGTGATTCCGAACGTCGTTTACACGCATCCGGAGATCGCTTCGGTCGGCAAAACCGAGGAAGAGCTGAAAGCGGCCGGCGTCGCCTATCTGGCCGGCAAATTTCCGTTCTCCGCCAACGCCCGCGCGCGGGCAAACCTGGCGACCGACGGATTCGTCAAAATTCTCGCCGACGCCAAAACCGACCGCGTGCTCGGTGTGCATATTCTCGGCCCCGATGCCGAAACCATGATCGCCGAGGCCGCGATCGCGATGGAGTTCGGCGCATCGTCGGAAGACATCGCGCGCACCTGTCACGCCCATCCCACGCTGACCGAGGCGATGAAGGAAGCAGCCCTCGCAGTGGCCAAGCGCGCGCTCTCCATCTAGTATTCG
Source organism: uncultured Alphaproteobacteria bacterium (assembly GCA_963766925.1). Classification (GTDB taxonomy): domain Bacteria; phylum Pseudomonadota; class Alphaproteobacteria; order Rhizobiales; family Xanthobacteraceae; genus BOG-931. Next base: position 75,508 of record CAVYCI010000028.1, on the reverse strand, counting down.
CCTGCTTTTACGTTCGCGGTTGATTCCGCGGCTGCGACATCTGCACTGGCCCCCAAATCTGCTGTGGTTCCCATGACAGCACGCCGGCATTGGCCCGTGATCGTTTCAGGCGCGGGACCCACCGGGCTCACGCTCGCCTGTCTGCTCGCGCGCTACGGCGTCGACGTGCTCGTCGTCGAGCGCAACCCGAGCACGGTGCAGGAGCCGCGCGCGGTGTCGATCGACGACGAATTGCTGCGCACCATGCAGGCGGCGGGCATCATCAACCAGCTCGTGCCGCAGATCGTTCTCGGATACGGCTCCGAGTATTTCTCGCCGGGCGGCCGGCGATTCCTCAAGGTCAAGCCGACCACGCTGGAATATGGTTTTCCCCGCCGCAACGCCTTCCGCCAGCCGGTGCTCGAAAACCTGCTGCGCGAGCGCCTCGAACAGCTCGACAAAGTCACCCTCCGGTTCGAGACCGCGCTGGAGGAATTCTCGCAGTCAGCATCCTGCGTCTCGGTGCGCGTTCGCCACGGCGACGAAACCGCCGATCTGACCTGCGACTATCTGGTCGGCTGCGACGGCAGCCGCAGCCTGCTGCGCCAGAAACTCGGCATCGAGATGCACGGCTCCACGTTCCGGGAGCGATGGCTGATCCTCGATCTGGAACAGACCACGGATCCGACGCGCGATACCAAAGTTTACTGCAATCCGGCGCAGCCATGCCTTTCGCTGCCCGGCCCGAACGGCACGCGGCGCTTCGAATACATGCTGCACGACGGACAGCAGGACGCCGACGTGCTGGCGCCGGAGTACGTCGCCTCGCTGCTCCGGCTTTACGGCACCGACGACCGCGCGGTGCTCAAGCGCAAGGTCGTCTACACCTTTCACGCCCGCATGGCGGACCGCTGGCGCGACCGACGCATTTTTCTCGCCGGCGACGCCGCACACCTGATGCCGCCGTTCGCCGGTCAGGGCATGAACAGCGGCGTGCGCGACGCGCACAATCTCGCCTGGAAACTCGCGGCGGTCGTGTCCGGCCATCTCGGTCCGGCGCTGCTCGACACCTATCAGCTCGAACGCCAGGACCATGCGGCCGACATGACCCGGCTCGCGGTTCGCATGGGTCACGTCATGATGCCGCGCAATCGCCTCCAGGCCTTCGCGACACGGGCATTCTTTCGCGCGCTCGCGCTTTATCCGGCGGCGCGCTCGTATTTCGCCGAGATGAAATACAAGCCGAAGCCGAAATTCCATCGCGGCTTTTTGCGCGCGCCGCAGGCACCCTCCGCCGCCTCGCTGGTCGGCAAGCTGTTCCCGCAGGCGCTGGTAATGACGGCCCAGGGCTTCGCGCTGCTCGACGACGTGCTGGGCGACGGCTTCGTGCTGCTGGCGCCGCCCGGCACGCCGCCGCAGCTTCTGGACAACGTGCAGACCGGCGAAACCGGACTGCCGATACGGAAGGCGGCGATCCTCGACAAAGAGGACGCCACGCCGGTCGAACCGCCGGTGATCGCCGCACGCGATCTGCGCGGCGATCTGGCGCGGCTGCTGGAAAGCTGTTCGGCCGGACTTTATCTGCTGCGTCCGGACCGTTACGTCGCCGCGTTTTTCCCCGCCGATGACGTTGGTGCGGCGACCGGTACGATCGCCGCGCTGGTTCGCGAAACCCGGCCCGAAACGCCGCTGGCGGCTACTTCGGAATCCGCGGCACGATCAGGTGAAACAGCTTCAGCGACGCTCCAGCCGGCGCGCTGATGGTTGCGGTCTCGTCCGGTCCGAGATAGATGCCCGCGCCCTTTTCGACATCGTAGTCCTTGCTGTCGAGCCGGATGCGACCTTTGCCGTCCATCAGATAGATGAGCTGGTGTCTGGCGATCTCTTCCGGCTGGAAGGTCTCGCCGGCCTTAAGCCAGCGCACCGAGCCCTGAACGTTCTTCGCGCCGCAAAGCGCCGCGTTCAAAACCTCGGTGAATTCGCCGTGGCCGTTCGAGCTTTGCTTCGGCAGGCGATTGGTGTCGATGAAAGTCAATGCCATGATTTCTTTTCCTGTTTCCGCGCTGCGCTCAGGTCTGAATCCAGACCCGGCCGTCTTTGCGCTCCCAGCGCAGGTCGGCGTCGCTGCCTTCGAGGATCGTGGTCTTGAAGCGGTTGGGCGCCTGGAACTCGAAATAGAACAACGGCTCGGTCGCGCGCAGCCGGTGCTTTTCTTCCGCGGGAATGAAGATCATGTCGCCGGGGCCGACCGGCCGCACGCCGTCGTCCGACTCCACCGTCGCCTTGCCGCTGATGATGAAATAAAAATGCTCGCAATTCTTGTGCAGGTGCAACGGCGAGGCCGCGTCCTTTTTGTAATGCATGACGCCGGCCAGCATGTCGTCGATGCTGGCGAGTTCCTGGTTCACGAAAAAGATGCGCTCCCGGCCGGGTACCGCCGAGATCAACGACGGCAGTTCGTCTTCCTTGAAAATATAAGCCACTGATTTCCTCCTTCTCACGCGATCCGTGAAAATATCGCGGAAAGCGGGCGACTGCGAGCGATTTCAGCTTCGCTTTTGCAGGACCCGTGAGGCGCGGTTTATTCGACCACGATCTTGACTTCGCTGCCCGACTTCAGCCGCTCGCCCGGCTCGAGCCCGTTGAGCACGCGAAAGCGCTCGACCTGGCGGTCCGCGAGCGCCATCCGGCCCGCGAGCTTCTCGACGGTATCGTTCGGCCCAACCGTCACGACCTGGAGCCGCAGCGGTTTGGCGTCCTCGATCTCGGCGAGACTCATGCGGCGGAAGGTGCCGATCGACTCGCGGAACACGCGATCGGTCTCGGGCGTGCGATGCTTGCTGGCGAAGATGAAGCGGTAGACGTCGCTGCCGAAGCGGACCGCATAAAGGCGAAAGTCCCACTGATCGCCCTTGGCGGCGGCGGTGGCGCCGGCGAAGCCGTTAATGGTGACGTCCTCCACCGTGCCGGCGTCGATATTCTCGATCCAGCCGGAGGTCAGATATCCCGCAAGCGTCTGTTCCGACGGCACCCGCACCACATCGAGCCGCAGCGCCTGGCCGCCGCCGTGCCTCACGCCGAGCACCGCCTGCGCGGTGTTTTCCAGCGTGAAGCCTTCCGGCGCGGTGAACGTGAAGCCGAGCCGCGGATGCAGGAAGCGCCGCCCGCGCACGAAGCCTTCGCTCGGATCCTCGCCGAACACGATGCCGTCGATGCCGGAAAGATAGGCCTGTTTCTCGCGGCCGCCGCTGGCCGGACCGGTGTACTGGCGGGCGTTGGCCTGCGCGTTGCTGATCCGCTCCGGCGTCGCCGGATGCGACGACAGGAAGTCCGGCGCGCGCGGATCGATCGCGGCGCCGTTCTGCTGCGGCTTGAGCTCGGAATTGTGCTCCATCGAGGTGAGAAAGCGCACCGCGCCGTAAGGATCGTAACCGGCGCGCGAGGCGATGCCGATGCCGATCGCGTCGGCCTCGAATTCCTGCGCACGCGAGAAGCTCGCGAGCGCCAGCTTCGATTTCGCCAGCGCCAGCGCGCCGACTTCCGGATCGCTGATCACGTCGGTGACGACGCGGCCGACCAGGGCCGCCTGCTTCGCCTGTTCCTCGCGGATCGCGGCGTGACGGGCGACCACGTGACCCATTTCGTGCGCGAGCACCGACGCAAGCTCGGATTCGTCGTTGGCGAGCGCGACCAGCCCGCGGGTGACGTAAAGCTGGCCGGTCGGCAGCGCGAACGCGTTGATCGACTGCGAATTGAGCATCGTGACCCTGTAATGCAGGTCGGGCCGTTCCGACGCCGCCACCAGCCGCTCGACGGTCTGCTCGATCGTGGCCTGAAGCCGCGGGTCGTTGTAGACGCCGCCGTAAGCGGCGAGGATGCGCTGATGCTCGCGCAGCACCGCGGGCGACATGTCCGAGGTTTCCGACGGCTTCGGCGGCGGCGACAGCGAAGCCTGCGGCTCCAGCGACGGCGGCGACGCAGTACATGCGGCGAGCATGAGCGCGAGCACGGCGATGCCGGCGTGCACCAGCCCCAGCCTCGCGTTACTCCTCTGCCGCCAAATGCTCACTGCGTTACCATCCGCCAGGCCGCCGCCGTCATTCGCGGTCGGCAAGCTCGATCTGTTCCGGCCGCGCCGCCTCGATCTGGGGGCCGCCGCGTGCTTCGATCCATCCCCGCACCCGGACACGCTGTCCGGCGAGCTTCTTCGGCTCAAGTCCCGCCGCTGTAAAATTACGCTCGCTTCGCTTCGGGATTGTAACGGTGAAATCCGTGGTCCACCGCCGTCCGAAGTTCACGTAAATGGTGGCTCCGCTTTCGCGTACCGACACCACCTTGCCCTCCACCAGCGCGAAACGGCCTTGCTCGGCCAGTACCGCGGCGGGGCTATCGGCGTTAAGGCTGTCATAATACGAACCGGCCCAAAGGCCAAGTCTGGCGCGTCGCGCGTCGCGTTCGCGGGCGAGAAGTTCCTCCGCGCAGGCATGGGTTCCGGCACGCACCGCGACGCGGGCGAGGCCGGAAGCAACCAGTTCGCCCGCGACGGAGCGCTCGGCGCCGTCACGCGCCAGGGAGGCAAAGGCGAGCAGCCGCCCGTAACGGTCGGTGCCCTGTTGCTCCGCCTGCCGCAGCACGATGTCGCCGCCCGCGACCAGCGCCGTGAGCGCGTCCTTTGCAGCGGCGCCGCCGGGCTCCTGCGACAGCGGCGGCACCTCGATACCGGCGAGGCGAACCTCGCGGCCGTCAGCGAGCACGAAGGTGCGGCCGTCGATCACGCGGCCGGCGCTGCCATGCGCGACGATCGCCGCGCCACACGCAGGCGCGCCGGCACGCGGCTTTTCCAGCGCCGACGCGCCGAAACCGCCCGCACTCAAGGAAACGGCGGCCAGAACCGCCGGCATGACCCCGACCCACAACCCGCGCATCGCGTTCAAGCCAAGGGCGGGAATGCGGCGGTACTGCGGCGGATCGCGGTTTGTCCTAAGCGCTGCGCGCGTGAAACCGAAAAGCTTTCGCCAACTCATGGTGTTACCAGAGCGCCCGGAAGAAATTCGCGCGCCATGCGCTCCGGCGAACCGGCGTCCGGCGGCGCCGATACCAGAACGTGCTGCCGCGCCTGCCATTGGATGTGGCGCGGGATCTCCTGCACGCGCCGCGCGAGGCAGACCTTTGCATCGCCTGCACACGCTCTCACTTTGCGGCAGCGCCGGAACGGACACATCCGCCAGAATTTGAAGACATCGCAGTAATGCCGCCGCAGCGCCGCCTTCTCGGCATTCAATCGCGCCGCATATTGTTCGGCGCTCAGCTTCGCCGTTGTTTGTTTGCTCATCGGTTGCTTCGCGAGGGCGGACAAACGCTGTCGTTCTCGCGGCGCGATCCGCGCCCGAGCTTTGCTGAACCACTCTGTAGGGTGGATTAGCCGCGAAGCGGCGTAACCCACCGATGCCGTGTGGCGGGTTTCGCTTCGCTCAACCCACCCTACAAAGAGCAATCCGTAGGGTGGGCGAAGGCGCAAAGCGCCGCGCCCACGCTGTGCTTCACCGAAACAGCATCCGCGTGGGCTTCGCTCCGCTCAGCACCACCCTACGAAGCGCAAGGAAGAAAAGGAGGCGGAACGCCGGCAGACGTGGGGTGCCATCCTCCGCGCTCCCGTGAGGGGGACGCGGCGCGCGTCCGGCGGGACGCGCTCGCCTGTCGGCGTTCCACCGCGGCTCTCGCCGTCGGGGCTTTCGCCCGTCCGGCGCAACTTCAGGCCAGGCTTCCTGGGACGTGGCGGGAGCACGCGATCCGGACGAACGTCCAACCGGGGACGAAGATCGCGCACCGCTCAGCGGGCGTTACCCGCGCCCGCCTGTCCCAGTCCAGGGAATGCACCTCCCGGACCGGTCGTAATGCCGGCCAGCATGATGCCCGAAGCCGCCCGGGAGCGGAGTGTATCGCTCCGCGCGCAGGCACCGCTCCCGCTCCGCTTCCGGGAGTACCCTCGGCCGAAGGCGTCCTTTACCGAGCGGGAGTTTGCTGCATAACCGAACCAGCGACGTTTGTCAATGAAATGGTGACGCGTAGCGTAACAGTCCACTACCGTCTTCCCATCTCGTCATTGCCGGACTTGATCCGGCAATCCATGACGCCGCGCCGCCCCATGGACCACCGGGTCAAGCCCGGTGGTGACGATCAGGAGGCGCGATCCGTTACGTCGTCGCGGAGCGGCGTGTTATATCTTCGGCTAACTGCCGTGCGATATTGCGGACCACGCCGTCATTGCGAGCGACGCAAAGCAATTCAGCCCGCTGCGAAGAGCTGGATTGCTTTGACGCCTCGCTCCTCGCGACGGGGATTATCCCGATTGGATTTCTGGAGAAAACGTCTTTTACAATCTGCCCCGACAGGGGCGACGCAAAAGCCCCCAAAAGCATCAAGCGGGTTAATCCTCGTATTCGTAGTCGCGGTCTTTATCAATTTCGAACGTCCGCTTGTGCCGCCAAGATATCGACAGAACGCGGTTTGTCGAAGGTTGGATTGATCGCTGCCCCACCAATATTCGATTGTTCCTACAAAACAGAGGCGGCGGAGCCCGCGCGAATATCGATGATGTCCTGTTGCGCCCCCCACCTCGATCCTCCCCGTTTCAGGGGGAGGAAGTTGCACGCGGCCCGGTCACGGCATGACGACGCCTGGCGTGACGAAAGTCTCGGCGCGAGCCGCTTGCGATTTTCTCCGCCTGCAGGGGGAGAGCCAGAGTGGGGGTCTGCTGACTCGCGGAATGTAGAACGCCGGTACGGAATTCTACATCGCCACAGAGACTGGACCGCGCCTACGCGCGGCCCGCGGCGTGCTGGCGGATCGTTTCCAGAAAAACTTCGCCGTATCGCCTGAGTTTGGCTTCGCCGACGCCGTGCACTTCTGCCATCCCGGCGAGCGTCGCGGGCTTGCGGCGCGCCATATCGAGCAGCGTCTTGTCGGCGAAAACCACGTAAGCCGCGACGCGCTGCTCCCTCGCGAGTTCGGAGCGGCGACGGCGCAGCGCTTCGAACAGCGCCGTGTCTTCGGGATCGCCGGTGGCGAGGGCTGCGGCGTTTGATGCGGCGCGGGCGTTTTTGCGCGTCGCCGGTTTGAGCGTGTCCCGGCGCAGCGTCACCTTTTCGGTGCCGCGCAGCACGCGCCAGCCGGCGTCGGTGACGGTCCAGCCGCCGTAGCCGTTGACGTCGAGCCCGACGACGCCGGCGCCATGAAGCTGGCGGAAAATCGCGCGCCACTCCGGCCTGCCGAATTCCGTGCCGACGCCGAACGTCGTCAGGCAGTCGTGGCCGAATTTCTCGACCGACTCGCTCTTCTCGCCGATCAGCACGCTGGCGAGATGCTCGGTGCCGAAACGCTCGCCGGTCCGCACGATGGCGGACAGCGCCTTTTGCGCAGCGATCGTGCCGTCGATGACTTCAGCGCCGTCGCAGCAGAAATCGCAGTTGCCGCAGGTCTCCGCGGTCTCGCCGAAATAGGCCAGCAGCGTCTGCCGGCGGCAGCGCGGCGACTCGCACAACGAGACCAGCGCGTTGAGACGCTGGCGGTCGATACGCTTCTGTGCGGGCTCCGCCTCGCTCTCGTCGATCTGCAAACGGCGCAGCCGGATGTCGCCCATGCCGTACAGCGTCAGCGTGTCGGCGGGCAGGCCGTCGCGGCCGGCACGGCCGATCTCCTGATAATAGCTCTCGATATTGGACGGCATGTCGGCGTGCAGCACGAAGCGGATATCGGGCTTGTCGATGCCCATGCCGAACGCCACCGTCGCGATCATGATGACGCCGTCGTCCTGAAGAAACGTGTCCTGATTGCGCGAGCGCTCGCCCGGCTCCAGACCGGCGTGATAGGCGAGCGCATTGACGCCGCTGCCGCGCAGCGCCTCGGCAAGCTCTTCGGTTTTTCGCCTTGAACTGCAGTAGACGATGCCGCTTTGGCCGTGGCGCTGGCCGATGAAGTCCGTGATCTGTTTGCGGCCGCCCGCCTTGGCCTGCATCGCCAGCCGCAGATTGGGGCGGTCGAAGCCGTGCACGAATTCGGCGGGGGGAGCGCCGAACAGTTTCGCGACAATATCGGCGCGCGTGGCAGCGTCGGCCGTCGCCGTGAACGCCACCGTCTGTACGCCGCCGAGGCTGTCCTGAACCTGGCCGAGCGCCGCGTAGTCCGGGCGAAAGTCATGACCCCATTGCGAAATGCAATGCGCCTCGTCCACCGCGAGCATCGCGACTTTGGCGCGGCGGAGCAGATCGAGCGTTTCGGATTTCACCAGCCGCTCGGGCGCCACATAGAGAAGGCGCAGCTCGCCGCTTTTGACGAGATCGGCGGTCGCCCAATTCTCCGCGGGATCGGTGGCCGAGTTCAGCGCGGCGGCGGCGATGCCATAGCCGCGAAGCTGCGCCACCTGATTGCGCATCAGCGCGATCAGCGGCGACACCACGACCGTCAGCCCGCCCCGCACCAGCGCGGGAAGCTGATAGCAAAGCGACTTGCCGCTGCCGGTCGGCATCACCGCAAGCACATCGCGGCCTTCGAGGATGGCGGCAACGATCTCGGCCTGACCGGGCCGGAATCCGTCGAAGCCGAACGTGTTGCGAAGACTGCGCGCAGCGCTGGCGACGTCCGACATGAGGGTTGGGTGCCTGCCTGCGCGCTGTTCTATATTTGTTCCGAGTACTTCGCAAGCATGCTTTGTCATGGCCGGGACAAGTCTGGCCATGACGAACAGAACGTTGCGCGGAGGCTCGCTGCTCCTTCTCCCCGCGTGCCGGGAGAAGGCCGGGATGAGGGGGCCTGGCCGCCAGGCTCAGACTCGCGGCAACGCCCCTCACCCGCTCGCTGCGCTCGCGACTTCTCCCCGGGCGGCGGGGAGAGGTTCAATTCTCAGGCAACCGCAACGCCATGCGCGAAAAGCAAGACGTGGATGGCCGGAACAAGTCCGGCCATGACGAACAGGAAGTTGCGTGGAGCCTTGCTCCTCCTTCTCCCCGCGTGCGGGGAGAAGGTCGGGATGAGGGGGCCTGGCCGCCAGGCTCAGACTCGCGGAAGCGCCCCCGCGCCCCAAATCCGCTTTTGCAGGCGTCCCATGCAAGAAAATCCTGACGCGCCGCCTGTTTTTGAAGCATGGTGCCGCTTGATGCAGCGTCCGGCCTGAATACCACCACCCATGCTCTCACCCGAACAGCAAACGGGCAGCCTGTCTGTCGGCCGCCTCGTCCGGTTTCTTTGCCTGCTGTGGCTGGCCGGCCTCGCCATGCGCATGACGCTGCTGGTGATACCGCCGGTGATTCCGCTGATCCACGAAGACCTGCATCTGTCGGAGACGCAGGTCGGGCTGCTGATCGGGCTGCCGCTCGCGGTGTTTGCGCTCGCCGCGGTGCCCGGATCGCTGCTGATCGCGCGCATCGGCACCCGGCCGGCGCTGATCCTCGGTATGACCATCGCCGCCATTGCCGGCGGCGCGCGCGGTCTCGCCATCGACGTCTGGACGCTTTATGCCGCCGCCATCGTGACGGGGTTCGGCATCGCGATCATGCAGCCGGGAATGCCGACGCTGGTGCGCGAATGGCTGCCGCACCGCATTTCGCTCGGCACCGTCGCATACTCCAACGGCATGGTGATCGGCGCGATCCTGCCGCCGATCCTGACGTTTCCGCTGGTGCTGCCGTTCGTCGGCGGCTCCTGGCGGTTTGATCTGATCGCGTGGGCTGTGCCCGCCCTGCTGATCGCCGCAGGGTTTGTGCTGCTGAGCCCGAAGGAGCGCGTCGACGGCCGGCAACGGCACGCACGCGCCGGCGCAATCGGCGGACTGTGGTGGCCGGACTGGAAGAACCCGCTGATCTGGCTGATCGGGTTCACCTTCGGCAGCAACAACAGTCCGTTCTTCGCCGCCAACGCCTTCCTGGGCGACTATCTCGCGAGTCTCGGGCATGCCGAATATCTCGGACCCGTCTTGAGTTCGCTCAACGGCGCGCAGATTCTCGCGCTGATCCTGCTGCTTGTGATGGCCGAGCGCCTGCAGCGGCGCGCCTGGCCGTTCCTCGTGTTCGGGCCCGTCATGCTGGCGGGATTTCTCGGACTGATTCTGTATCCCACGCCGCTGTCGATCATCATCTCGACCGCGGCGATCGGCATCGGCACGGCGGTCACGATGACGGCGACACTGGCGATGCCGGCGCTGCTGGTGCCGGCGGGCGACGTGCCGCGCACGGCGGCCGGCATGTTCACGGTTGCCTATACCTGCGCGATCATCATCCCGACCATCTGCGGGGCGCTGTGGGACGTCACCGGCAAGCCGTGGACGACGTTCATCCCGCTGTGCCTCTGCTCGGTGACGCTGACCGTGTTCGGCGCGATCGTGGTCCGCTATCGGCCACCGGCCGAAATACCCCTCGACCAGGCAGCGTAACGACCATGACCGTCCAGCGGCACAGCGGCGCCGAATCCTCGAACATGTCCCCAAACATATCCTCGAGCAGGTCCTCGAATGCCGTCGCGGGCGATCTTCAGGCGCGGCTGATGCTGCTCGTGCTCTGCCTGATCTGGGGCACGACCTGGCCGATGATGAAGATCGCGCTCAACGAAATCCCGCCGCTGAGCATGCGCGCGCTCACCACCGGCATCGGGGCGGTGGCGTTGCTGGCGATCTGTCTGTTGCGGCGGCGCAGCCTGCGGGTCAGGACCGCGAAGGCGTGGGCGCATGTCGTGGTCGCGACCGTTCTCAACGTCGTCGCGTTCAGCCTGTTCAGCGCGTTTGCCCAAATCGAGGCCGCGACTACGCGCGTGGCGATCCTGACCTACACGATGCCGATCTGGTCGCTGGTGCTGGCCTGGGTGATCCTGCGCGAACTGCCCAGCCGGATCCAGGTCGTCGCCATCACGCTTTGCGCCATCGGGCTCGTGGTGCTGGTCGCGCCGCTGGCATCGACCGGCGTGCCGCTGGGACTGGTGCTCGCGGTCGCCTCCGGTTTCAGCTGGGCCGCGGGCACGGTTTATCTGAAGTGGGCCCGCATCGAAGCCGATCCGGTCGGTGTCGCGAGCTGGCAGGTCACGATCGCGTTCTTCATCATGACCGTCGCGATGTTCGTGTTCGAGGGCGGCCTTCATGCCGGCCAGGCGCATGCCGGCGCGCTGCTCGCCGTGCTGTTCATCGGCGTCGCGGGCAACGCCATCGCCTACGCGCTGTGGTTTGAAATCGTGGGACGGGTGCCGGCCCTGACCGCGACGCTGGGTATTGTCGGCATTCCGGTGATCGGCGTCGTTTCGACGGTTCTGATCATCGGCGAGCGGCCGACGATCTCCGACGACATCGGCTTTGCGTTTATTTTCGCCGCCTCGCTCTGTGCGCAGATTCCGGCGTCGGCGTTGCGCCGGGCTACCTGAGGCGCTGCGCCATTTCGGCGATCCGCGCGACCATCGGGCTCCCCGGATCGGTCAGCGCGTCGATGACGGTAAAATGGTTCCCGGGAACTTCCGTGTAACGCGTCCCGGCACCGCCCTTCCATGTCTCGGCCATGACCCGGCTCTGCCGTTTGAACTCGCTGCTTTCGCGGTTGCCGACGACGGTGTCGAGCGCGCGGCCCGGCGGCACCGGCCAGAACAGCGGCGAAAGACGGCGCGCCTCCGCGGCATCGAGGCGCAGGTCCTGGTTCAGGGCGAGGTTCACCAGCGGCGCCAGATCGAATACGCCGGAAATCGCATAACCGGCCGGCACCAGCACAGCCGGCGCTTTCGGATAGAGCGCCGGCCAGTCGGTCGCGACCATGGCGGCCGCGAGATGGCCGCCGGCCGAGTGGCCGCACACCAGGATCTGCTGTCCGAATCGCTGCCACAGGAAAATGCAGGCGCGGCGGATCTGCTCGACAATATCGCCGATCCGGACCATCGGGCAGAGATCGTAACCCGCCACCGCGACGGCGATGCCGTTTGCGTTCATGCCGCGCGCCATGTGACTGAAGGATGAAGGATCGAAGGCACGCCAGAAGCCGCCATGAATGAACATCGCGAGTTTCGCGGTGCTGCCACCGGCGGGAAGGAACAGATCGACGATCTGCCGCGGGGTGTCGCCATACGAAATGCCAAGTTCCGCGCGGCCGCTTTTGAGCGTCTCGGCGCGAAAATCTTCGGCGTCGCGTGCGAGGCGCGCAAATATTTCCGGATGCTCCGGGACGCTGGCGCGAGGATTGTATTCGAACTCGTAGTCGATCGCTGCCATCATCTCCTCCGAAAGCTTTTGGGCAGGATGCGGCAATGCCGAAGCGCCGGCAAGTCGCGCGACGTGGTGGCCTTAACAAGATAAAACGCGCCGCGCGTCACAGTTGCAGCGGGTGGTGTGTGTATTTTTTGATGAGTCGCCCGCGTAAAGCCGGAAGATGAGGCTGCGGCCTCGCGCGGGCGGAATTGCGCAGCCGGCATCCTGTCCGGGCAGTGATGTTAAAAATTGAAACAATCGTGGAGCAGGAATTTCGCCAAACCGGCTTCGGCGATCGAGGATTTCTTCCGGAAATGCGTGGCGGGCAGGCCGGAGAGCGGCGCTGCGGTCTGAAGCGGTCGGGCAGGTGTGACTGCAGCCGTCTCGCGAAGCAGGTCGCCGGCCACCGCCACGTACCGGACCTGCGCGACCGCCCGCCGTCAGAACCGCGGTCTGAACGTTCCCGGCAGAACTTGATCTGAATTCAGGTCCTGCCGGGACCGCCGCCGGTCCCGCCGGCCGATGCCAAAGTTGAAGGACTACGCGCCCTTCACGTCGAGCTGGACGTCGACGTTGCCACGCGTGGCGTGCGAGTAGGGGCAGATTTTCTCGTGGGCTTCTTTGGCAAGCGCCGCGAGATCGGCCTGCGGCAGACTTGGGTCCACGACGTGCAGCTTGACCGCGAGGCCGAAGCCGCCGGCATCGCGGGGGCCGATCGAGACGTCGGCGGTGACGCGGGCTTTGGTGGCGTCCTTCTTGTGCTGTTTGGCGACGAAGTCGAGTGCGCCGCCGAAGCAGGCGGCGTAGCCGGCAGCGAACAGGTGCTCGGGCGTCGTGGTGCCGGGCTTGCCAGGGCCGCCCATCGCCTTCGGCACCGAAAGGTCGACGCTGACCGAACCGTCCGCGGCTTCGGTGTGGCCGTTACGCCCGCCGGTCGCGCTGGCGGTGGCGGTGAAAAGCGGTTTGATCGTATCCATGGGATTTTCTCCGGTAGCGTGGATGCTGATGCGATTTGATCAGATGATGCGGGTTCAGAAATCGCGCGTTCAGAAATCGAAAGCACGGTCGAGATGACAGTAGCGGCGATGCACCGCGGCGAATTCCGGGCGTCGCTGCACGGGCCGGTGCTCCAGTAATGCCGCACGTTCATGCGGCAGGCGGAATAGTCGTGGGTTGTGGGGCACATAGCCGTAGAACTGGCAGATGTCGAGGCCGCCGGCGCGCGCGGCCGCCGCGCAGCCGGCAGCGATCATGACAGCCGCGACCAGCAGCAGACGAAGTCGAAAATGGACGTGAAAACTTTCATGCGTTTTACTCCGCCGCCGCCCTGCGGGTTTCGAAGAAGCGGTTGGCCGGGCGCGGCAGGCCGAGATTTTCACGCAGCGTCTTGCCTTCGTATTCGCGGCGGAAGATGCCGCGGCGCTGCAATTCCGGCACCACCTGGTCGACGAAATCGTCGAGCCCGTCGGGCAGGTACGGGAAACATGATGGTGAAGCCGTCGCTGGCTTCGGTCCCCAGCCATTCTTCCATCTCGTCGGCAATGGTCTTGGGCGTGCCGACCATGGCGAGGCCGGAATAGCCGCCGAGCCGCTGCGCGAGCTGGCGCACGGTGAGGTTCTCGCGCTTGCGCCATCTGCGACGACGCGCTCGCGCGCGCTCTTGCTGGCATTGCTCTCGGGAATGTCCGGCAGCGGCTTGTCCGGATCGAAGCGCGAGGCATCGTGCCCGAGCGCGATCGACAGCGACGCGATGGCGTTGTCGTAGTAGACGAGGCTGTCGAGCTTCGCTCTTTTGGCGCGCGCTTCCTCGACGGTATCGCCGACGACGACGAAGCACGCCGGCATGATCTTCATATGCTCGCGCGCCCGGCCGGCCTTCTGCATGCGCGCTTTGACGTCGGCATAGAATTCGCGACCGGCGGCGATGGTGGCGGGCGGGGTGAATACCGCTTCCGCGGTTTCGGCGGCGAGCTGGCGGCCGGAATCGGAGGCGCCGGCCTGCACGATGACCGGCCAGCCCTGGATCGGACGGGCGATATTGAGCGGTCCGCGCACCGACAGATATTTGCCCTTGTGGTTGAGCACGTGCAGCTTATCGGGATCGAAATAAATGCCGTGCTCGACGTCGCGGATGAAAGCGTCGTCGGCCCAGGAAGTCCCACAGGCCGGTCACGACGTCGTAGAACTCGCGGGCGCGGCGATAGCGCTCGCCGTGCTCCATGTGGTCGCTCATGCCGAAATTGAGCGCCGCGTCCGGATTGGACGTGGTGACGATATTCCAGCCGGCGCGGCCGCCGCTAAGATGATCGAGCGAGGCGAACCGCCGGGCGACATGATAGGGCGCGTCGAACGTGGTCGAGCCGGTGGCGACGAGGCCGATATGCTCGGTGACCATCGCCAAAGCCGACAGCAGCGTGAACGGCTCGAACGAGGTCACGGTATGGCTGTGCTTGAGCGCGTCCAGCGGCATGTTGAGCACGGCCAAGATGGTCGGCCATGAAGAACGCGTCGAACTTTCGCCCGCTCCAGTGTTTGCGCGAAACGCTTGATATGCGCGAGGTTGAAATTGGCGTCGGGAAAGGCGCCGGGATAGCGCCAGGCGCCGGTGTGGATGGTGGTCGGCCGCATGAAGGCGCCGAGGTGCAGTTGACGTGAGCCGCTCATCTCGACCATCCTCTCCGCCCGGAGGCTATTGCGGTCTGACAGGCAGGGTGAACAACAAGGGCGACCGCGCGCTCATTTCGGCGCGTTGCCAATATAGGAGCCGTATTTAGGAGCCGCTATGACCAGCGTACGTTATCTCAACCCAAAATCCATATTGACGCCGCCCGGCTACACCCATGTCGTCGAGGTGACTGGGCCGGGCCGGACCGTTTACATCGCCGGGCAAGTCGGTGTCGACCGTGACGGAAAAGTCGCCGGCGGCGCTGGCGACGTCCGCGCGCAAATGGTGCAAGCCTTCGAGAACCTGAAAGCAGCCCTCGCCGAGGTCGGCGCTACGTTCAAGGACGTGGTGAAGGTCACCAATTACTTGGTCGATGGGGCGCACGTGGAGGACTATCGCGAAATCCGCGACAGATACGTCAACACCGCCGCTCCGCCGGCGTCGACGCTGCTGGTCATCTCGCGGCTGGCGCGCGAGGGATGGCTGTTCGAGATCGATGCTGTGACAGTGCTGCCGGAGAAATGATAGGGGCCTTTAAGGGGCTTGTGGTGTTTCCAAGTGGGGGAGGGTGAGCGCGTGACGGAATTTCTCGCGGGACTATTTGTTGCAGCGAGCGTGACGGTGTCGGCGGCGGTGCCAACGGCACAGGCCGCGGATCTCAAGATTGCGCTGATCTACTCAAAGACCGGCCCGCTCGAGGCTTATGCCAAGCAAACCGAGACCGGCCTGATCTCGGCCTCGAATACCTCACCGGCGGCACTATGATGCTGGATGGCCGCAAGATCGTGGTGCATCGCCAAAAGACGATCAAGGCAAACCGGACGTCGCCAAGTCGCTGCTCGAGCAGGCCTATGCCGACGATAATGTCGATCTCGCCATCGGCACGACCTCATCGGGCGCGACGCTTGCCATGCTGCCGGTCGCCGAGGATGCGAAGAAAATTCTTGCTGGTCGAGCCCGCGGTCGCCGATTCCATCACCGGCGACAAATGGAATCGCTACATTTTCCGCACCGGGCGCAATTCATCGCAGGATGCGCTTGCCGCGGCAGTCGCGCTCGGCAAGGGCGATGTCTCGATCGGCATGCTGGCGCAGGATTATGCATTCGGCCACGACGGCGTTGAGGCTTTCAAGGCGGCCTTGACGGAAACGCACAGCAACGCCAAAGTCGTGTTCGAAGAATTCGCGCCGTTCTTCACCACCGACTTCACCGCTTCGGCGCAGCGCCTGTTCGACGCGCTCAAGGACAAGCCCGGCCGGAAAATCATCGGCATCTCTGGGCAGGCCCGATCCCGCTCGCCAAGATCGCCGACCTGAAGCCGGAACGCTACGGCATCGCGCTGTCGCCCGGCGGCAATATCCTGCCGGCTATGAAACTGCTACAGGCCGTATGCCCGGCATCGAAGGCACGATCTATTATTATTACGGCTTCCCGAAAAACCCGATGAACGACTGGCTGGTGACCGAGCACAAGAAGCGCTTCAACATGCCGCCGGACTTCTTCACTTGCGGCGGCATGGCAGCAGCGAGCGCGGTGATCGCCGCGATAAAGAAGACCGGCGGCAGCACCGATACCGAGAAACTGATCGCGGCCATGGAAGGCATGGAGTTCGACACGCCCAAGGGCAAAATGACCTTCCGCAAGGAAGACCATCAGGCGATGCAATCCATGTTCGTGTTCCAGGTCAAGGCCGACGGCAAGGACGAATGGGACCTGCTGGACCTCGTCCGGCGAGATTTCCGCTTCGCGAATTGCCAGTGCCGATCCGCAACAAATAGCGGTGACCGCCGGCGGGCAGACAGGCAGCCCTCGAAACGCGCGAACTCACCATCCGCTTCGGGGGCCACGTCGCCGTTAATCAGGTGAGCTGCGCGTTCCATCCGGGAACGCTGACGGCGATCGTCGGTCCGAACGGCGCCGGCAAGACCACTTATTTCAATCTGATTTCCGGACAGCTCAAAGCCACCGCCGGGCAGGTGCTGTTCGCCGGCCACGACATTACCAGGAAGCCGGCCTCCGACCGCGCGCGCCGCGGCCTTGGCCGCGCCTTTCAGCTCACCAATTTGTTTCCCTATCTCAGCGTGCACGAAAACGTCCGGCTCGCGGTGCAAAGCCGGTCCGGCGCCGGGCTCGATCTGATCCATACCTGGAAACAGCACACCGAACTGATCGCGGAAGCCGACGACGTTCTGCGCCAGACCGGCCTGACCGCGCGCCGCGATACGCGCGCGGGGCTGTTGCCGCATGGCGACCAGCGCAAGCTGGAAGTCGCGATCCTGATCGCACTCCGGCCGCAGGTGTTTTTGTTCGACGAGCCGACCGCCGGCATGAGCGTCGAGGAAGTGCCGGTCATCCTCGATCTTATTCACGCCATCAAGGCAAGGCGGGACCGCACCATCCTTCTGGTCGAGCACAAGATGGACGTGGTGCGCTCGCTTGCCGACCGCATCGTCGTGCTGCACAACGGCGAGCTGGTGGCGGACGGCGATCCGGCCACCGTGATCGCGCTGCCGGTGGTGCAGGAAGCCTATCTCGGGGTGGCGAATGTCTGATCCGGCGCCGCTGCTGACGCTGACCGGCGTCAACACCCATATCGGGCCGTATCACATTCTGCAGGGCGTCGATCTGGTCGTGCCGCGCGGCGGCCTGACCATGCTGCTGGGACGAAACGGCGCGGGAAAGACCACGACGCTGCGCACCATCATGGGGCTGTGGCACGCCTCTGCCGGCGCGGTGCATTTCGACGGCTCCGACATCACCGCCTGGGCCACACCCGACATCGCGCAGGCCGGCATCGCCTATGTGCCGGAGAATATGGGCATTTTCGCCGATCTCACGGTGCGCGAGAATTTGCTGCTGGCGGCGCGCTCCGGCCCGATCGACGAGGCGCGGCTGCGCTGGATTTTCGGGCTGTTTCCCGGCGCTGGAGAAATTCTATTCGCTGGCCGCGGGCGTGCTGTCCGGCGGACAAAAGCAGATGCTGTCGATCGCCCGCGCCATCATCGAGCCGCGCAGGCTTGTTTTTGATCGACGAGCCGACCAAGGGGCTCGCGCCCGCGATCATCGCCAGCATGATCTCCGCGTTTCGCGAGATGAAAAGCTGGCCCGATACCACCATCCTCGTGGTCGAGCAGAATTTTATGTTCGCGAAATCGCTCGGCGACGCCGTGGCGGTGATGGACAATGGCCGCATCGTACATTCCGGCGCGATGGCGGCGCTGGCCGACGATCGCGACCTCCAGCACCGGCTGCTGGGTCTGAGCCTGGATCAGCATCAATGAGCATGCGCGCCGAGACCTCCATCCCGATTCACCACCGCGATCTGGTGCCGCTGCTGCTGGTGCCGGCGGTCGCGCTGGTCGCGCTGCCGCTGGTCGGTTCGTTTTCGACCTGGGTGACGCTGACGATCGCCGGCCTCGCCATGGGCATGATCATTTTCATCATCGCTTCCGGCCTTACGCTGGTGTTCGGCCTGATGGACGTGCTCAATTTCGGGCACGGCGCTTTCATCTCGATCGGCGCCTACGCAGCCGCTGCGCTCGTGCCGGCGCTTGCCGGGCTCGTCTACGTCGATTCGATGGTGCTGAATTTGATCGCGCTGCTGGCGCTGATCGTGCTCGCCATGGCGGTGACCGGGATTCTCGGTTATTTCTTCGAGCGCGTCATCATCATGCCGGTTTACGGCCAGCATCTGAAACAGATCCTGGTTACCATCGGCGGCCTGATCGTCGCCCAGCAGCTCATCATCGCGGTATTCGGTCCGGTGCAGATCGCGCTGCCGCTGCCGCCGGCGTTCCGGGGCGCGGTGGTGTTCGGCGATGTCGCGATCGAGCGCTACCGGCTGATCGCGGTCGTGGTCGGCCTGATCGTATTCGCCGCCATGCTGCTGGTGCTCAACCGCACCCGGATCGGGCTGCTGATCCGCGCCGGCGTCGAGAACGGCGAGATGGTCGAAGCGCTCGGCTATCACATCCGCCGCCTGTTCGTCGGCGTGTTCATGGCGGGTTCGGCGCTCGCCGGACTCGGCGGCGTGATGTGGGGCTTCTACCGCGAGGCGCTGACGCCCGGCATGGGCATGGACGTCATGGTGCTGGTGTTCATCGTGGTGGTGATCGGCGGGCTCGGTTCGGTCGGAGGCTGCTTCATCGGCGCGCTGCTGGTGGCGGTGACCGCGAACTACACCGGCTTTCTCGCGCCCAAGCTCGCGCTCGGATCGAACATTCTGCTGATGGCGCTCATTCTGCTGTGGCGCGCGCGCGGTCTCTATCCGGTGGCGAAGCGATGAGCGCGCTGCGCGCTGTCCTGTCGGGCAATCCGCCGCAGGGGCGCGTGCTCTCCCTGCTGCTGCTCGCGATCCTCGTCGGACTGGCGTTCGCGCCGGTGCTGTTTCCGGGAACCGGCGCGCTCAATGTCGCCGCCAAGATCTGTTATTTCGTGGTGCTTGCCGCAAGCTACGATCTGCTGCTCGGCTATACCGGCATCGTCTCGTTCGCGCACACCATGTTTTTCGGCATCGGCGGTTACGGCGCCGGGATCGCCCTTTACAATTTCGGCCCGTCCTGGACGGCGATCCTGCTCGGCACCTGTGCTGCGCTCGCGGTCGCGGTGGTTCTTGCGCTCGCCATCGGGCTGCTGTCGCTGCGCGTGCGCGCCATCTTCTTCGCCATGATCACGCTCGCGGTCGCGAGCGCGTTCTCGATCCTCGCCTCGCAGATGAGTACCTTCACCGGGGGCGAAGACGGCCGCACCTTCCGGCTGCCGGAAGAACTGCGGCCGGCGTTTCATCTGGTCGTCGGGCCGGTGACCGTCACCGGCCGTGTGCTGGCCTACTACCTCGTGTTCTTCGCGGCTTTGATTCTGTTTCTGTTGATGCTGCGGGTCGTCAATTCTCCGTTCGGGCGCGTGCTTCAGGCCATCCGCGACAATGAGTTCCGCGCCGAGGCGCTCGGCTACCGGACCGTGGTGTATCGCTCGATCTGCAACTGCCTCGCCGCGGGCGCAGCAGCCCTCGCGGGCGTGCTCTCCGCGATCTGGCTGCGCTACACGGGGCCTGCGGTCACGCTGTCGTTCGACGTGATGCTCGACATTCTGCTGATGGTCGTGATCGGCGGCATGGGCACGCTCTACGGCGCGGTCATCGGCGCTACGCTCTTCGTGCTGGCCGAAACCTACATGCAGAGCCTGATGGCGATGGTGAGCCAGGGCACGGAACGTATGCCGCTGCTGTCGGTGATCCTCCACCCCGACCGCTGGCTGCTGTGGCTCGGCGTACTGTTCGTTCTCAGCGTCTATTTCTTCCCGTTCGGAATTGTCGGGCGGCTGTGGCGGCGGTAAACGCGCAAACGCGCCGGCCACAATCCCGGCAGCGGCGGCGCTTCGCAGTTACGGGCCGCAGAAGGCCCGCGGATTTCGGCAATAACGCCTGGGCGCCGCGCGGCTACTTTGTCAGCGCGTCGGCTCCGATCCTGGCGATCTGCGCGTCCTGCGACGACAGCGCGCCGGACACGCCGATGGCGCCAACGATCTTGCCGTCGACCATGATCGGCAGTCCGCCTTCGAGAGGAGTTATGTCCTTGATGGCGAGCAGGCGCAGCCCGGCGCCGCCGGCGGCGATTGCATCGTCCAGCGCCTTGCTGGGGCGCTTGAAGGTCAGCGCCGTGCGGGCCTTGCCTTCCGACGCGGGGATGGACGCAAGCTGCGTATTGTCGATCTTGTGGAAGGCGACCAGATTGCCGCCGCTGTCGAGGATGGTGATGGCGACCTGCCACGAATTCTTCACCGCTTCGAGTTCGGCGGCCGCCATCGCGCGCTTGGCGTCGTCG
Source organism: uncultured Alphaproteobacteria bacterium (assembly GCA_963766925.1). Lineage (GTDB taxonomy): Bacteria > Pseudomonadota > Alphaproteobacteria > Rhizobiales > Xanthobacteraceae > BOG-931. The sequence goes on along the minus strand of CAVYCI010000028.1, from coordinate 54,837 downwards.
AGCGTAATGGGAGGTCCGTAAGGCGGCGTCTGCTGGGCCGAGGCCGTTCCGGCCGCCAGGCCAAACACCATCAACGCGCCGGCGAGCGCGATCATCCGAGACATCTGATTCCCCTCCGCAAGAGTACCGCTTCGGCGCGCACAATAGGCGGCAAAAGCGGCGGGTGGAAGGCGTCGCCGCGTGATCGAAACGTGATCGCAACCAGGCTGCGCCTCCGGCACGCAGCGATTATATTGGGGACACCAATTCAGGAGACGCCGTCATGTTCAGCTTCAGGAAAAAGATCGAGATGCCGGCCCGTCAAGACGCGCTTCCGGGGCGGCAGACGCCGATTCCCACCGCCCGGCAGCATTTCGTCAACGGCCACACGCTTCAGGGGCCTTACCCCGAGGGCATGGCGAAGGCGATGTTCGGGCTCGGCTGCTTCTGGGGCGCGGAGCGCAAATTCTGGGAGCTGGGCGACGGCATTTACACAACGGCGGTCGGCTATGCCGGCGGCTACACGCCGAACCCGACCTACGAAGAGGTGTGCAGCGGCCAGACCGGGCACAACGAGGTGGTGCTGGTGGTCTACGATCCGAAAAAAATCTCCTACGAGCGGCTGCTCAAGACGTTCTGGGAAAGTCACGATCCGACCCAGGGCATGCGCCAGGGCAACGACGTTGGCACGCAATACCGTTCCGGCATCTATGTCTATTCGCCGGAGCAGCGCGCCGCAGCCGAAGCCTCGCGCGCGAGCTACGCCAAATCGCTGGCTGCCGCGGGCATGGGCGCGATCAGCACCGAAATCGTCGACGCGCCGCCGTTCTATTTCGCCGAGGATTATCACCAGCAGTACCTGGCGAAGAATCCGCATGGCTACTGCGGTCTGGGCGGCACCGGCGTGAGCTGCCAGATCGGGACCGGGGTCGCTGCGGCGCCCGCGACCGCCGCGGCGCATTGACGCCGGCACGGAGTTGTTGACGGCACAAGCGGGGTAAGCTCTCTCTCGTCGTCCCGGTTCGGCGCCTGCGGCCCGGGACGACGGAGGAGGGCCCATGCGGCAGATCGAACGCGCCTTTGAGACGACGCTGCTTTTGTCCCGATGGCTGCTGGCGCCGTTTCTGCTCGGCCTGGTCTGCTGCCTGCTGATCCTGCTCTACCGGTTCGGGCTCGATCTCTATGAGCTCGCTCATAAGGTGCCGGCGTCGGGATGGCATGAACTCGTGGTCGATGTGCTCAATCTGGTCGATGTAGCGCTGACCGCCAATCTCGTTCTGATCGTGGTTTTTGCCGGCTACGAAAACTTCATTCGCACGAGCGGGGCGGAGGCGAACGGGCGTTTCCCCGAAGGGCTGGCCGATATCGACTTCGGTGAACTCAAGCAGAAACTGCTGGGCTCGGTCGTGGTCATCGCCACCGTCGATGCGCTGGCCTGGTATCTTGATCTCGAGAAATATGCGGACACGTCGAAGCTCGGCTGGGTGCTCGCTTTTCCGCTGGTGCTGGTGGTCGCGTTGCTGCTGCTGGCGGTCGCGGACCGCCTCGGTCGCAAGTGACCTGTCCGCGCATCCGGTAACCGGCCAGGGCGCGTGCCGGGCAGTCTTCGATCCGCAAGTGCTTTCAATGCCCTGGCCGGAATTGAAGTTCCGCCGGCGGCTGTGCAACACTCGCCGGATTTAGCGCGGGCGGCAGGGCCGCGGTGAGGGATTGTTAACCATACCCGGCGTTAATCAGGCCTCAACGATTTGATTTACGGGGCCCGCTTGTGCGTATGCGGTTGATCCGCTCTTTCATCCTGATGCTCGGAGTTGCGACTGCCGCCGCCGGATGTGCGCAGCAGCCTGTCGCCTGGGTGGCTTATCCGGCCGCGGCTCCCGCGTCCGGCATCGACAACATGGTTTATGGCTCGGCCGCGCCTGCGCAGGTCCGGGGCGGTTATGCGGTTTCCGGCACTTCGGCGATGCCCGGTCGCGGCCTCGCGATGGGTGGACCCTTCGCGCCGGTTGGCGGCGGCTACATGGCGGCCCCGCCCGCGCCGGCCGGCGGCGGCTACGTGTCTGCTGCGCCTGGTGGCTACATGGCTGCACCCCCCGCGCCGGCTGGCGGGACTTACATGGCAGCCGCGCCGGGCGCCTACATGGCTGCGCCGTCCGCGCCCGTTGGCGGCTATGCGATGGCCGCGCCGCCTCCGCCCGTACTGCCTCGCCCGGTGCCTGTCGCGGCGCCTCCCGAAGCGCCGCTGTTTGGATATGCCGCGCCGGTCGCTCCCGCTCCGCCCAGCGGCGGCTACACGCTCGACTCCGGCGACCGCATGCGCATCGTGGTGTTCGGGCAGGACGGGCTGACCAACTCCTACATCGTCGGCGCCGGCGGGGCGATCGACATGCCGCTGATCGGCTCGGTCGGAGCGCGCGGTCTGACCACCGAACAGCTCGCGGCACGGATTTCCGACAAGCTGCGCCAGGGCTACATCCGCGAGCCGCATGTTGCGGTCGAGATCGAATCCTACCGGCCGTTCTTCATTCTCGGTGAGGTCACCGCGCCCGGCCAGTATCCGTTCGTCGCCAACATGACCGTGGAAACCGGCGTCGCGATCGCAGGCGGCTTCAGCCCGCGCGCGTTCCGCAAAACCGTCGTGCTCAGCCGCATCTTCAACGGCGAACAGGTCCGCATGACGGTGCCGGTCACCTTCCCCCTGCGTCCCGGCGACACGATCAGCGTGCAGGAGCGCTGGTTCTAGCGCGCCGACGTTATCGCGGGCCGCACCGTTCGCCCGGCGCGAGCGAACGGAGCCTTGCGTTTACGCGTGCTCGGAGCTTGCCGCCGCCAGCGATGCGTCGTGCCGGGCCGTCTCGACGCTGCCGAGACCGTTAAAGAACAAATTCAGCAGCACCGACACGATCGCCGCCAGCAGGATGCCGGATTCCAGCAGCGGATGGAGCACGTCCGGCGTGTAACGAAAGAAGTTCGGCGCCACCAGCGGGATCATTCCGAAGCCGACCGAAATCGCCACCACGAACAGATTGTGCCGGTTGGCTTTGAAATCGACGGCGGTGAGGATGCGGGCGCCGGTCGCGGCCACCATCCCGAACATCACGATGCCGGCGCCGCCGAGCACGACCACCGGCACCGACTCCACCAGCGCCGACATTTTCGGCAGCAGCCCGAGCAGCAGCATGATGACGCCGCCGGTCGCCGTCACCCAGCGCGAGCGCACGCCGGTCACGCCGACGAGGCCCACATTCTGTGAAAACGACGTGTAGGGAAACGTGTTGAAAATGCCGCCGAGGATGGTGCCGACGCCGTCGGCGCGCAGGCCGCGCGCAATCGCGGCCTGATCGATGGTGCGGCCGGTCATTTCGCCGAGCGCAAGGAACATGCCCGTGGATTCGATCATCACGACGACCATGACGATGCACATCGTGATGATGGGAACGATCTGGAATGTCGGCAGCCCGAACCGGAACGGGATGACCACGTCCACCCACGGAGCGGACACGACGCGGTCGAAATGCATGACGCCGAGGATCGTCGCCAGCACCGCGCCGGCGACGATGCCGAGCAGCACCGCGACATTGGCGACGAAACCGGTGAACCAGCGCAGCAGCCCGAGGATCACCAGCAGAACGAACAGGGCGATGCCCAGCCCCTGAAGCTGGCCGTATGCGGGATTGGGAAACGCACCCGGCGCTCCCTCGACGACTTTGGTCAGGGTCGGCAGTCCGCCGCCGGCCCAGTTGATGCCGACGCGCATCAGCGAAATTCCGATCACCAGGATGATCGTCCCGGTGACCACCGGCGGAAACAGCGGCAGCAGCCTGCCCATGAAGGGCGCAACAATCACGGCGAACACGCCGGCCGCGATCACCGCGCCGTAAATTCCGAGCAGGCCGACATCCGGCGCTGCGGCCATCGACAGCATCGGGCCGACCGACGCAAACGTCACGCCCATCATCACCGGCAGGCGGATGCCGACGCCGGGAAAGCCCACGCACTGCACCAGCGTCGCCAGACCGCAGGCGAACAGATCGGCGCTGATCAGAAAGGCCACGTCCTGCGGCGGCAATTTGAGCGCCCGGCCGAGGATCAACGGAACGGCGACCGCGCCGGCATAAAGCACCAGCACGTGCTGGAGTCCGAGTGTCAGAAGCTTGGGAACGGGAAGGAATTGATCAACCGGATGGACATCCTGCGCCATGGTCAGCCCTCAGAACGCGTTACCCCGGACCGCCATTGTGACACAAATATGCGAAAGCGCGAGGTCCTGCTGTCCTGCCCGCGTGCAAAAGCCGGGACAACGGCAAGGCGTCGCCCGCGAGTCACGCCGCAGAGAGCCGATGGCACAAACGCAATCGGGTCCGGCCTTATCCCGGCCGGACCCGATCGGTCGCAGCGATGCGCGATCGCTTATTTGTTCAGGTATTTCTGGAAGAACGCCAGCGCGCGTTCGCGCGCGAGTTTGGCCGCCCCTTCATTGTAGCTGCCGCGCTCTTCGCAGTTAAATCCGTGCTGCGCATCGGGATAGACGAAGATCTCGCAATCGGCGCCGCGCTTCTGCCTGATGATCTCGATATCGCTTGGCGGGATCGACGCGTCTTTCTCGCCGAAATGCAGCTGGACCGGGATTTTCGGCTTCTCGTCCGCATTCTTTGCGATCTGCCCGCCGTAAAGCCCGATCGCGCACGCCAGCCCGTTGAGCTTCGAAGCGGCCAGGAACGCGATGGTGCCGCCCATGCAATAACCGATGATGCCTGTCGGACCATACTTCTTCGCCTCGTCGATCGCGGCCTGGGTGTCGCGCATCATCGCGCCCCAGTCGGGATTGGCGACAAACTTGCGGGCGTGGGCGATCTCGTCGGGTGAGTAGCCGGACTTGAAATTCGGCTCCTGCCGGTCAAACAGGGCCGGTGCGATCGCGACGTAACCGTGGCCCGCGATCCGGTCGCACACCGCCCTGATGTGATGATTGACGCCGAAAATCTCCTGAATGACGACGACGCCTCCCTTCGGGGTTCCGGCCGGGTCTGCCTGGTAGGCGCCGAGCTTGAAGCCGTCGGATGCGACGAGTGAAAACATTTTACCCACGGTGTTCCTCCATGATGGACAATACGCGATCTCGATATGGCGGCAGCATACACCGCCGCCAGTGTCGGTTGAACGGCGGTGCAATCGGTCGTGCAGTCGGCTTCGGCCCTCATCCGGCCGGCGGCGGGGCGAGCGCGAAGGCTTCCGCAAGCAGCTCGTAGGAGCGCCTTCGCGCGCCGTGATCGTAAGTCATGGTGGTGATCATCAGTTCGTCGGCCCGCGTTTTCTCGATCAGATCAAGCAGCCGGGCTTTGACGCGGCCGATGTCGCCGACCACCAGCCGCTCGCGCTGCCGCGCGATGCGCTCGCGGTCGATCGGGGTGTAAGGGTAGGCGGCCGCTTCTTCCGGTGAGGCGAACGGCACGTATTCGCCCCTGGCGCGGCGGGCGAAGTGCAGGTCGGCGCTGCTCGCGGCGCGCTCGGCTTCCGCGTCGCTGTCGGCCGCGATGACCGCGACGCCGAGAATGGCATAAGGCTCGCGCATGGTTTCCGACGGCTTGAAAAGCGTCCGGTAGCTTTGCATCGCGCTGACCGGATCGTGGTCTGCGAAGTGATACGCGAACGCGAATCCCATGCCGACGGCGGCGGCAAGCTCGGCGCTGTAGCCGCTCGAGCCCAGCAGCCAGATCGGCGGCAGCGCCACATCCGCCGGCATCGCATGGACATTGCGGAACGGATGGCTTTCCGGAAAGCCGCCACGCTCCAGCAGCAACAGCTCCTGAAACCGTTCGAGAAATTCGTCGCCCTCGCGGGTTTCCTGCCGGCGGCGAAGCGCGAAAGACGTAACGGGGTCGGTGCCCGGCGCGCGGCCCAGTCCCAGATCGATCCGGTCGGGGAACAGCGCTTCCAGCACCTTGAAACGCTCCGCCACCATCAGCGGCGCGTGGTTCACCAGCATCACGCCGCCCGAGCCGACCCGGATGTGCGAGGTGACGGCCGCGATCTGCCCGATCATGATGTCGGGCGCGGAACTGGCGATGCTTGCAAGGTTGTGGTGCTCGGCGAGCCAGTAGCGCGTGTAACCCAGCGCATCCGCAAGCCGCGCGAGATCGAGCGAATTGCGAAGCGCCGCCGCTCCCGGCGTCTCGGTGGTGACAGGCGAAAGGTCGAGAACGGAAAGCGGCGTCAAGCGGTCACTGCGGTGCAATTTCGGCCTGACGCTACGTGGGGACCGCGGCGGGGCCGGTCAACCCCGCATGACGCGATTAGCGCGGGGCGGCGACATAAGGGCCGCCGCTTCCGGAATTCCAGTCGTTCGCGGCCGGGCTCGCCGTGACCCTCGACCGGGTTCTGGCCGGTTGCGCCACAGCGGCCGCCTGTCCGAAGCCCTGATCGTCGGCGAAGGCGGGTACGCGCACGTAACGGCGCGGCCGCGCGGCCGTCTTCTTCGATTTTTTGTCGGCATGTTTTTCGGGCGGCGCCATCGCCATGGTCGCCTCGGCTGCGAGGTTGCCTGGCAGACCGGCGATCTCGATCGAATGCCCGCCGCCCTGATCCTGCTCCGGCGGCGATTCGGCGCCTGGCAGTTTGATGTCGGCCGCGCTTGCCGGCGGTGGCGGGACCGAGGGTGCCGCTGCCGCCTCTTGCAGTTTTGCGCCCGGTGTCAACTCGGGCTTCGGCTCCGACGCGGCCTCCTGCTCCGGCCTGATCTCCGGCGCGGTCCCGGCCGCGACGGGCGCCGCCTGGCGCGACGGTGAGGGCGCCGCCTCGCTTTCGGTCGGGCTCGTTGCCTCTGCCGGCGGAATTGCCGCGGTCTGCACCGCCTGCGCGGGCGCGGCCTCGTCTACGGTGGACGGGGCTGGCCCGGCCACCGGCTGGTTCGTCGCAGTTTCCGGCTCCGAAGCGGTTTGTTCGGCGCTATCCGCGGCTGGCGCCGCGAGTTGCGTGACCGGCGTATCGGCGGGCTGCGGGGCGGCATAGGCCAGCGCGCGCACATCGCTTTTCGCCTGCTGCTCGACCGCGAAGCGGTGATCGAACGGTTCCGCCGCGGCGAGGTTGAGCGGGAGTCGCGGCCCGTTGGCGGCGGTCAGTTGCAACCCAGGCACCGCAGAGGACGCGCGCGCCAGCGGCGCGTGGCTGACCCGCACGGCAGCAAACATCGCGAATCCGCAACAGAGAGCCAGGATCGAGGCGAAAACGGCCGCGATCGTCAGACGGAGATTGGGCAGCATACGACCTCGCTTAACGAACGCGCTCGATCCGGAAGCAGGCACGCGTTACGTCGAAAACAGATCTGCGCGAGGTATTGGGTGTTGCCGAACCAAAGGCGGATCCGCCGCCTGGCCAGCACGCGGCACATTAACTTGAGTCGCCGCAAATCCAACAGCGAAAATTCAGGCGCCGCGCTGTGCGAAACTGTCGATTTACGGACGGTGCGGCCTTGCCGGCGGCTGTCGGCCACGTTCGGTCATTCGGTCCCCGAAGCATGGCGCGCCCTCGAATTCGCGTCTCCCGTTCAAGCCGGGGTGAAGCGCGTCCGGGCGGCGGGGTAACGCGGCGAATTTGCAGCTATCCTGCGAGGAGCAGGCGCCCACCGACGCAAGTCGATCAAGGCTGCGGGGTATGGAGGCAGCAGCGGTCTCGCAAATACGATGAGATTGCAGTCTGGATCGCACATTTTAACATACAAAGTTTGGCAGGGAAGATCCGGAACATGTCGAGAACGAGTCGCCTGTTTGAACTGATCAACGTACTGCGCGCACGCAGGACGCCCGTCACGGCTCAATATCTGGCGCGTGAACTGGGTATCTCGCAGCGGAGCATATACCGTGACATTGAAACGCTGCGTTCGCTGGGAGCGCCTCTCGAGGGACAGGCGGGCGTCGGCTATTGTTTGAGAGAAGGGTTTTTTCTTCCGGAATTTGCATTTTCATCGGACGAACTGGACGCGTTGATCCTTGGTCTGGGCTGGGTGCGGCAGCGGGCCGATCCTGCCCTGGCACAGTGCAGTGAAAGCGCTTTGGCGAAAATACTTTCCGCGAGAAAGAACGGTCTGGTGACGGGCGGCGAACCGCCTGCTCTCGTAACGGCGGCCTCGGCGTCCAGGCGCATGGACTCTCCGGAGGTTGCGCTGTTGCGGGATGCCATCCGCCGGCAACGAAAAGTCGCGATCAGCTATGAAGACGCTCAAGGCTCGTTATCGGATCGCACCATCTGGCCGATCGCTATCGTCTATTTCGACGATGTGCGTGTATTGGCGGCGTGGTGCGAACACAGATCGGCCTTCCGCCACTTCCGCGTCGATCGTTTGCACCTGAGAAAGATTTCGGAGGAGCGCTACCCCGGGCGACGCCAGGCGCTCGTGACGCGGTGGCGCCAGCAGGATCGTGACTGGCGTTCGATCCTGACAGTTTCTGACACATCGATCCGCTACCAATTGACGGGCGCACTTCCTCCCGGTGCCCTGTCAAAGGAAAGATAAATGGTCTCCTCCGATTCGAACCCGAGGGCGGCTCGCCGGCGCGGGAGCGCGATTCTGCGTAACGCAACTATCTTGATGAGTTTGCTGAGTTTATTGATCCCGGTTTCTGCGCAGACAGCTTCGGATCCGGCGAAAAGTGGAGCATCGGTTATGACTAATCGCGAAGCCTGGAAGCTGTACGAAAAATATCTAAGTGCGTGGAATACAGCTTCGATTGAGCAGCGCCTGAAAATCGCCGCCGAAACTTTAAGTGAGAACATCGAATATCAAACCGTCAGACATGATTTGTGCACCGGCCGAGCGCAGGTCATTGAAGATATGGCCACGTTTCATGAGAGATTCCCGGGAGGCCATTTTGAAACAGGCGATGTCTCCGCGCACCACAATGTGGCTCTGTTAACCTGGGTCCTCGTTCAGGCCGATGGTAAGGTGTTTGCTCAAGGGCATGACCAGATCACCGTCGATGGCAACGGAAAGATTTCGAAAATCACCACCTTTGGCCCGTCTGCAAAAGATCCAGATTAAACTCCACGAAATTGCATTTGAGCGCACTCCTGTTGCGGTTAAGGCTCGATCGGCCCGCAACCTCTGAAGCGGATCGACAGTCCGATGTGACGCGAGGAGTTTGATTGCCGCGCCGATTGAAAATAAATGGTCGCGCGGCACTTCAAACGTCGTGTTTGTAATTGGCGTCCGTCAGCCGGGTGTTTCGGAAAAAGCGACTGCGGGACGATGGCGTCCTGCGTCGGCGCTCCCGCTGCATGATCCCACCGGATGTCGGGTGGCGCAGATCATTGGAGAACGATGGGGATCGTCCGCTCCGCACGGCCCTTCGTGACGGTATATCGCCAGGGGCGCTCGAAATTCTTGCACGGCCTTGGGGGGCAGCGGCGCTACGCCGAGTTCATCGCCGCATCGAGCATGCGGGCAACCTCGTCCACCTGAAGGTCGACGCTCACCGAATGCTCCTTGTCGAACAAAATGTTCGTATAACCGGGACCGGGCCGCAGCACCCTGACGACGGTCGGATTGACATAAACCGGCGCGTCGCCGCCCGGCACGTGAAAGACGCACATTTTGGGCATTTGTTCCCCCCGGTCCGCAGAGCGGATCGCACCCCGGCCCGCAGGCCACGATTCGCACGAAAATTCGGCCGGTGCCGCCGGCCCGTTCAGTTCGTCCGCGTCTCAGGTACTTTGGAGCGGACTATCGCGAAAGCGGCGGCGGGTAGGCCGCGGCGGAATTCCGCGGCGATCCCGGAAGCACCACCACGCGCGAACCGACACTCACGCGGCTGTACAGGTCTTCGATATCCTCGTTGGTCAGCCGGATGCAGCCGGAGGACACGGAGTGGCCGATGGTCGACGGCTGGTTGGTGCCGTGAATACGGTACAGCGTGTTGCCAAGATAGAGCGCGCGGGCACCCAGCGGATTGCCTTCGCCGCCGGCCATGAAGCGCGGCAGATAGGGCTGCCGGTCAATCATCTCTTTGGGCGGATGCCAGTCCGGCCACTCGCTCATGCGACTGATGCGCTCGGTGCCGGACCAGGTGTAGCCGTCGCGGCCGACGCCGATTCCGTACCTGATCGCCCGGCCGCCGCCGAGCACGAGATAGAGGTAAGTGTGGGCCGTATCGATCACCACCGTGCCGGCGGGCTCCGACGTGGCGTAGCCTACGAGCTGGCGGTGCAGTTGCGCCGGCAGCTCGGTCGGGGCGCTTTCGGGCTGTTCGTCGGGCGGCAGGGAAGCGAGGATGGGCGCAGGCCGCTGCTGGTCGCGGGTCGAACCGGTGTAGTCGACCGCTCCAGGACCGCCGCTGACGTCACCCGGTGGGCGCGGATACTGGTCGTAGCCGTACGGCCCGGGCGGCGGAATGCTCCCCCCGGTCGGCGGGGAGCAAATAAGGGCGGGGTGAATACGGCGGCGGCGCGTCGTAACCCGGATCGTAGGGCTGCACGAGGGCGCCGTTGGCATCGCGATAAACGTAGCCGGGCTGCTGATAATAGCCGGGGGGCGGCATGGGGGCGCCGCCGACATAGCCCGGCGGGACCGGTCGCGGATAAGGCGCTGGTGCTGCGGGATAATAATCGCCCGGCGACAGCGGCTGGTAGGTTTGCGCCGCGGCCTCGCCGTGGATACCTGCCAGGGCGAAGGCGATGACGGTCAGGCTGATCTGGATGCGCAAGGCGGACCTCAACACGCAACACGGCGTTGTTTTGCAAAGAAGATTTGGCGGGAACAAGGCAACACCGATGACCCGCCGAATCATAGCACACCGGCAACGTTCCCCGCGGTCGCGGGCTCCAACGTGGATAACAAAAAGTGAAGAGCAAATCCGGTGCTTCAACGTTTTGTGATACGCTGGCGCAGCCGGGATCGCCGACCATTTTACCGTCACCGGTCGCAGGCGAAACTGGAGACTTGCCGCGGGAGATTTGGGAGACTGACGTGAGCCGGCTTGTGCCAGTCGCGTTGATGCTGCTGCTGATCTGTGGTTCCGCGGCGCGCGCCGAGGATCCCGTTCCCGGCGACCTGAGAGCAAAGATCGACGATATCAAAGGAAAGATTTTTGATGCCCGCATGGCGGAAAAGATGTTTGCCGGCGGGCTGAAATACTGCGCCGATCTCGACGGCCGGAGTTTCTACTATCAAATCCGCAATCGCATTCTCAATCTGGAAGAGTACTTCAACTCGCTTGAAAGTCTTGCGAAGGCCCAGGCCTTCAATCCGGCGACGCATCGGCCGTGGAGCCTCGAGGACGCGAAGACCCGATGGGAAGAGGTGAAGAAGCAGGCGCAGGAAGACAAGGAAAAATGCGAACTGGTGAAGAGCCTGCCGGCGCTGGAGAAAAAGCTCCAGGAACTGGAACAGACCGCTGCCGCGTCCCAAAAGCCGGACTCCTCCGCAAAACCCGACAAGTGAATAAATCCCGACGGGTGATGTGCAGGCGATCAGGCGGGTGCCGGCGCGGCCAGGATATTAATGCCGCATAATTCCGGCTACAAAATCAGGACCGCGGCGAGGGAATGACCGGATGGCCTCCGTAAGCGACTGGAAGGTGCCTGCTTCGGCGCAGCCGAAGCCGGAAGACTATGCGTACGATCTGGAGCTCGCGCTGGGCTGCATGGTGGCGCTGCGCGCGACCGTGCCGGCGGATGCTTTCACCGCGGACACGCTCGGCACCGAGCGCGCCGGCAACGGCGTCATCATTCGCAGTAACGGTCTCATTCTCACCATCGGCTATCTGATCACCGAAGCCGACACGATCTGGCTCACGCTGAACGACGGCCGTTCCGTGCCCGGGCACGTGCTCGGCTACGATCAGGAAACCGGCTTCGGTCTGGTCCAGGCGCTCGCCAAGCTCGACATGCCGGCGCTGGAGATCGGCCGCTCGTCGACGGCTTCGCTCGGCGAACGCGTCGTCGTCGCCGGCGCCGGCGGGCGGCATCGTTCGGTCGCGGCGCGCATTGTCGCCAAGCAGGAATTCGCCGGCTACTGGGAATACGTGCTCGACGAAGCGATCTTCACCGCGCCGGCGCATCCGAACTGGGGCGGCACCGCCCTGATCGGGCCGGCGGGCGATCTCCTCGGCATCGGCTCGCTGCAACTGCAGCAGGCGGTCGACAAGGGCGCGGCGCAGAACATCAACATGATCGTGCCGATCGATCTGCTGACGCCGATTTTCGACGACCTGATCAAGTTCGGGCGCCGCAATGCGCCGCCGCGGCCGTGGCTCGGCTTCTACGCGACCGAAGTGGAGGACCGCCTGGTCGTGGTCGGGCTTGCCGATCGCGGGCCGGCCAAGCGCGCCGATTTGCGCGTCGGCGATATTCTACTCGCGGTGGCGGGCAACGGAGGTCAGCGATCTCGCCGGTCTGTTCCGCGGATCTGGGCGCAAGGCCCGGCGGGCGTCGAAGTGCCGATCACGATCTATCGCGACGGCGAGACCAGGGAACTGCGCGTCAAATCGGGCGAGCGCGACCGCTTTCTCAAGGGCCCAAGTCTGCACTGACAGACCCGCTGGTCGAACAGCGCGCGCAGTCCTTCGCGATAAGTCGGATACTCTAACTCGACGCCAAGTTCGCGCTTGAGCTTGTCGTTGTTCACGCGCCGGCAGTCCTGCCAGAAACTCAGTGCCATCGGCGACATCGAGGGCGCCGCCTCCGCGAACGGAATTTCCGGCGGCGGCTCGCGGCCGAGAAGCTGAGCGGCGAACGCGATCGGATCGCCGGGCGGGCAGGCTTCGTCGTCGGCGACGTTGAAAATCCCCCGGGCGTTTCGCGCAAACGCGGCATCGATCGTCTGCGCGATGTCGGCGACATGGATGCGATTGAAAACCTGGCCGGGCTTGACGATGCGGCGGGCTTCGCTGCGTTCGATCTGCACCAGCGCATTTCGTCCCGGGCCGTAAATGCCGGCGAGCCGAAGAACCGCGACCGGGATGCCGGACCGGACGCCAATTCCTGCCAGGCGCGCTCGGCGGCGAGCCGTTCCTGCCCGCGCGCCGAATCCGGCTGCGGCCGGCGTGTCCTCGTCAACCCAGCCGCCGGCACTGTCGCCGTAGACGCCGACCGTGGACAAGTAGACGACCGATCGCAGATGGCGCGCATGCGCCAACTCGTCGCCGAAGGCGGCAGGACCGGGTCGCCCTTCGCCGTCTGGGGGATGGAGATCAGCGCCGCGTCGGCCTGCGCAATCGCGGCATCGATGTCCGGCGTCGCCGAGGTGCCGTCGAACGCGAGCACGCGGAGGCGGCCGCCCGCGCGTCCGCTCAGCGCGGCAGCGCGTTCCGGGCTGCGCACGGTGCCGACGATGCGGTCAAAACGATCGCCGAACCTGGAAGCGTAATGCTCCGCCGAATAGCCGAGCCCGAAGCAGAGTAACGTGGACATCGAGCCCTCATTGCCAGCGCGGCGTCCCATTCGTCGATCACGCCGGGATCGGTTTCGCCCGCGCGGCTCACTGTCCCGCGTTCGAGCAGTCCGCGATCGAGCCGCGCGAGCGCCCAGACCGCGGCGCCCCGAACCAGCGGCGAGGGATCGTCGAGCAGGCGCTCGGCCTCGACCGCCAGCGCGGGCTCCCCCGAGTTGCCGATCGCGATCAGCACGTTGCGGACGAAGCGCGCGCGGCCGATGCGTTTGACCGCGCTTTTGCCGAACAGCGCGCGGAACGCCGCATCGTCGAGGCGCGCGAGTCCGGCGAGTTCCGGTGCGCGCAACGCGACGCGCGCGGCAAGCTTCGCCTCGTGTCCGGCCTGCGCGAATTTGTTCCACGGACAGACGGCGAGGCAATCGTCGCAGCCGTAGATCCGGTTGCCGATCAGCGGACGCAGCGCGCGCGGGATCGGCCCTTTATGCTCGATGGTGAGATACGAAATGCAGCGCCGCGCATCGAGCTGGTAGGGCGCCGGGAACGCCGCCGTCGGGCAGACGTCGAGGCAGGCGCGGCACGAGCCGCAATGGTCGGCTTCGGCCTCGTCGGGCGGCAGATCGAGCGTCGCGAAACATCGCGCCGAGAAACAGCCACGAGCCGTGGGTGCGCGAAACCAGATTGGTATGCTTGCCCTGCCAGCCCAGCCCCGCCGCCTGCGCCAGCGGTTTTTCCATCACCGGCGCGGTGTCGACGAAGACTTTGACGTCGCCGCCGGCATGCCCGACCAGCCAGCGCGCAAGGTGCTTGAGCCGCGGCTTGATGACCTCGTGATAGTCGTCGCCGTGCGCATAGACCGAGATGGCGGCGCGCGTACGCTGTTGCAGGATCGCGAGCGGATCACAGTCCGGGCCGTAATTCATCCCCAGCATGATGACGGTGCGGGCCTCGGGCCACAGCACGCGGGGCTCGGCGCGGCGGTCGGCATTGCGCTCCATCCAGTCCATGTCGCCGTGGGCGCCTTCGGCGAGGAATGCGCGCAGGCGCTCCGCCGCATGCGGGACTGAGTCCGGCCGCGCGAAGCCGATTGCGTCGAAGCCCTGCGCGGCGGCGGCTTCGGTCAAGGCGGTCTTGAGGGCGGAAGCCTCGGGCGCTGTCAGAAGTCGAGGTTGGCGTAGCTCGGCGACGGCGTCACGCCCGCCAGCGTCTCGCCGAGCAGCGCGCGGAACGAGGGTCGCGACTTGATCCTCGCGTACCAGGCTCTCGCTGTCTCGTCTTCGTCCCACGGCACATCGCCCAGATAATCGACGGCGGACAGATGCGCCGCCGCGGCCAGATCGGCGTAGGTCAGGTTGTCGCCGGCCAGCCAGTCACGCTTGCGGACCAGCCAGCCGATATAGGCCAGATGGTATCTGATATTGCTGCGCGCTGCCCGCATCGTATCGGTATCGGGCGGGCCGCCGCCTGCGGCAGCCGGCATGAAACGCTTGTAGACCCGCTCCATCACCAGCGGACCGCTCGCTTCGGCGAAGAATTTGTCGTTGAACCAGCTCATCAGGCGGCGGACTTCGATGCGTTCGCCGGGTTCGGGCGGCAGCAGCCGGGTGTACGCTATGCGGGCGCCGGGCGTCGCCCGGGTCTCGTAGAGATATTCGGCGATAATCGCTGCGCCCGGAACGGGCGGCACACCCTCCTCGACCAGCACAGGCGTGTTGCCGGCCGGATTGAGGATCAGAAATTGCTCGCGGCGATCCCACGCCCGTTCCTCGACGAGCGTCGCCGTGAGCCCGAATTCCTCGAGCATCAGCCGCACGAAACGCGAATGCGGACACAGCGGATGATGAAACAATGTCAGCATGCAATCGCGTACGCGTCGAAGGTCATGACCGGGACAGTCGCGGGGAACACGAGGGCGTCACTCCGAAGCCGTCTCTTATAGGCGAAGCAGGCGGGCAGCAACCGCCGTGGAGGGTGTTGAGAGCGCGGCCTTCACGGTTGCCACAATCCCGGTATTCGGTCACAAGTCTGACAAACGAATCCTGCCAGTTCCTTACCGGCAGCCTGCCGCAATTCCGCCGTCGCGGAGACTCCCGATGACGTTCGATTTCATCAAGGCGATCATCCTCGGCGTGGTCGAGGGGCTCACCGAGTTCGTTCCGGTCTCGTCCACCGGGCATTTGCTGCTGATGCAGCGGCTGTTCGGTTTCGGCGACGACGATTTCGGCAAAAGCTTCGCGGTGCTGATCCAGTTCGGCGCGATCCTTGCCCTGCTGTCGATCTATGCGGCGCGGCTCTGGCATCTGTTCCTTGGTGCGTTCAACGACCCCGCAGCGCGGCGGTTCATTCTCGGCGTTCTGATCGCGTTCCTGCCGGCGGCGGTGATCGGCGCGCTCGCCTACAAACTCATCAAGGAGGTTTTGTTCAATCCGTGGATCGTGTGCTTTTCGCTGATCGTGGGCGGTATCATCCTGCTGTGGGTCGACCGGCTCAAGCTCGACCCGCGCTTACCACGAGGCGACGAAGTTTACGCTGCCGATGTATTTCATCATCGGCCTGGCGCAGTGCGTTTCCATGATCCCGGGTGTTTCGCGCTCCGGCGCGACCATTGTTGCGGCGATGCTGCTCGGTGCCGACCGCCGCGCCGCCGCCGAATTCTCGTTCTGGCTGGCGATGCCGACCATGGCTGGCGCGTTCGCGTACGACCTCTACAAGCAGCACGGCCAGATGACCAACGGCAACGTCGCGATCGTTGCCGTAGGCTTTGTGGTTTCCTTCATCGCCGCCTGGTTCGTGGTGAAGTCGTTTCTCGGCTACGTGTCGCGTCACGGCTTCACGCTGTTCGTATGGTGGCGGCTGATTGTCGGCGCGCTCGGCCTTGTCGCGCTGGCCCTCGGCTTCTGATCAAATCGCCGCGTCGATCCAGGCTGCGAGCACGTCCAGCATTTCGCCGCGGACCTCGGCGTCCGTGCGCCCGCTTCGCGCCGGCACGTGGAACGAATGGTCGGCGTCCGCGAAAAATTTCAGCGTCGCCAGCGGGCCGAGCTTTTTGCAAACCGGTTTGAGCTGATCGGGCATCGCCAGTCTGTCGGCCGCCCCCTGAAGGAACAGCATCGGAATTTTCACGTCGAACAGATGTTTTGCGCGTTCCTGCGACGGCTTGCCGGCCGGATGTAACGGAAAACCGAGGAAGATCAGGCCGCGCACGCCTGGTAACGGCGCTTTCGCCTGCGCCTGCGACGTCATCCGCCCGCCGAACGATTTGCCGCCGGCGAAAGCGGCATACCCGGCAATGCGGCAAGCGCCGCAGCGACCGCTGCACGAACGGTGGCGTGCGCAAGCGCGGGCGGATCGGGCCGCTTTCCGCCGCGCTCCATGTAGGGAAACTGGTAGCGCAGCGTGGCGATGCCGCGCGCCGCGAGGTCCTCCGCAATCGCCGCCATGAACGGGTGGGTCATTCCGGCCCCGGCGCCATGCGCCAGCACATAGCAGGCGCGTGCGGCGGGTGGCGTTTGAAGCAGGCCGGACACGTCCGTACCGGCATCTCCCGCGGCAATAGCTGACCGGTTTTGCGGAGTTTGTCGGCTTCCGGCGCTCGCGACCGCGGTGTGCGCGAAGAGTCTATCGCCGGCCCGATCTTTTCCCAAGACGCGGCGGCCCGGTAGGATCGAAGGCGAGCCCGAAAGGAGGCCACGATGTGCCGCAATATCCGCACGCTGTTCAATTTCGAGCCGCCGGCGACCGAGGAGGAAATCCGCGCCTCCGCGATGCAGTTCGTTCGCAAGCTGAGCGGATTTGCGAAGCCGTCGCACGCCAACGAGGCGGCCTTCGCGCGGCGGTCGACGAAGTTTCGCGACGGCCGCCCGCCGGCTGCTGCTTTCGCTCGAGACCAGCAAGTCCGGCGCAAAACCGCGAAGCCGAAGCGGTCAAGGCGCGGGACGGGCAAGCGCGACGGTTCGCCTAGAACGCCGGCCCGCCGCTCCGGAGCGACTGCCGTCCGTCCAGCGACTCTGCTTCTGCAGCTTTCGCTGTGACCCAGTCGCCCAAACGTAAGCTCCTCCATCGCACACGGTTTACCGAACAGAAAACCTTGCGCGTGCGTACAGCCGGCGGCGCGGATGAGCACCAGCTGGTCCTCGGTTTCCATGCCCTCGGCGACGGTGCCGATGCGCAAACTGCGGCCCAGGCCCGCCACCGCTGATACGATCGACGCACTGTGCTCATTCTTCGCCAGCTCTTGGACGAATGAGCGGTCGATTTTGATCTTGTCGAACGGAAACATGCGCAAATAGCTGAGCGATGAATATCCGGTGCCGAAATCGTCGAGCACGATGGAAATTCCCATGGCGCGCAGTTGATGCAGCGTCTCGACGTTTTCTTCGTTTCCCTGCAGCAAGACTGTTTCCGTGATCTCGAGTTCGAGCCGCTCGGGCGGCAATCCGGTGTCGTCGAGTACGTTGCGGACGTTGTCGATCGGACACAAGCTTTGACGAAACTGTACTGCCGATAGATTGACGCTGATCTTGACGTTTGCCGGCCATTGCGCGGCGTCGGCGCAAGCCTTACGCAACACCCATTCGCCGATCGGGTTTATCAGGCCGGTTTCCTCCGCCAATGGGATAAATTCGAGCGGCGCAATCATGCCACGTTGCGGATGCTTCCAGCGGATCAGAGCCTCAACGCTCGCGCGTTCCCGCGTATGGATGTCGACGATGGGGTGATAGTGCAGTATCGAATTCTTCGTTCGTAAGCGCGCTGCGAAGTTCGCTTTGGTGGGCGCGTCGCGTGATGGCCTCGAGCCCCATGGACAGTTCGAAAAACCGATAGGAATCGCGGCCTTCACCCTTGGCCTTGTAGAGCGCGAGGTCGGCGTTCTTGAGCAGTTGTTCGACATTTGCTGCGTGCGTCGGCGCCAGCACGATGCCGATGCTGGTGCCGATATTGATGACATTGCCGTCGAGATCGAAAGGCGTCGATATGGCCGCCAACAGCCGATTAGCGGTGGCGATCGCGGCGCCTTGCTGATTTTCGTCCGCCGTCGCCAGAATGGCGAACTCGTCGCCGCCGAGCCGCGCCACGGTGTCGGTTTCGCGCGTGCACGCCAACAGCCGGGCGGCCACGACTTTGAGCAGCTCATCGCCCATGGGATGACCGAGTGAATCGTTGACGATCTTGAACAAATCGAGGTCGAGCATGAACACCGTGAACGGGCTGCCGTGGCGGCGCAGCCGTGCCAGTGCTTCTTCCATTTTCTCCAGCAGCACCGAGCGATTGGCCAAGCCGGTCAGGCCGTCGTGGCGAGCCATGAACGCGATCTGCGTTTCCGCCTGTTTTTGCGCGGTGATGTCCTGGTGAATGGCAACCCATCCGCCGCCGGCCATCGGCCGGTGAAAGATAGCGAAGATGCGTCCATCGCTCATCGGATATTCGGTATAGTACGGTTGGCTGTTGCGCACTTTCGCCAGGATCTTCTCGACGTACAGGTCCGGTTCCTCGGGATGGTAGCCGCGCTCGACGCGCGGCTTCGAGAATCGTGCGCATCGTCACGCCCGGTTTGGTTTGCTCGGGAGACAGGCCGTACATCTCGCCATAGCGTTCGTTGACAGACGATCAGCCGCTCGTCGCGGTCGAACATGCACAGCCCTTGCGGCATATTCGTCCAGCGCAGCGTCAAACCGCAGGTTCTGCGCCTGCAATTCGAACTCCCGCTCGCGCAATTCGGCGGTCCGCTCCTGCACCAGCTGATCGAGTCCGCGATTGAGCTGCTCGAGCTCGCCGATCATCAGCGAGATCGAACGATCGGTGCGCTGGCGGTCAACTGTCGGCCTGCTCGTAGGCCCCCGCGACCAGTGCGAGAAGCAGGCTGCAGGTCCACCTCGCCCGTGGCCCTTGTCGCTTTCGCAAGTTGCCGGGCAAGAAGCTTATGCACGAGCGTGTGCGGTCGCCTCGGCGATCGTCGTAACGGTCATGGTCTGGTTGTGAAGCTCGCAAACGCCCGACACGCGATGCGGAGAGATTTCGCCATACGAGTAGAAGCCGAGTTGCGGGATTCGCGGCCGAATCACCGCGCTTGCCGCTTCCAGCTCGTCCGCGGTGCGCTGGCCCATGAGCAAACGGCGGCCGATGCAGCTCACCAGAATGGCGAGCTGATCGCCGTTGCCGGCGTCACCGATCCCGCAGGAGGCCTGACGAGCGGCGAACGCGGCGCCCGCGGCCAGACGGTCGAAATTCCCGCGCATGAATTGCGCTGTCCATCCTTCCGGCACGTCGCCGGCAAAAGTCATCGACCGCGCGCCATGGTCGACGGCGAGAATGGTGCGCACGATGTCGTGGTCCGGATGCTCCGGATCGAAAATCCGGAGCGGAAACAACAAGCCCGAGCCGGGCAAGCCGCGTGCGTCCTCGTCGCCGAGATAACGTTCGTAAAGATCCAGCGCCGGCTGGCCGTCAAACTCGAACAGCACGTTGCCGCGCGAACGGGTGATCTGCCGGCGCGGTCCGAATTCGTCCCAGCCGCCGGCGCTGCCATGACCGATACGGATCGCCGGCCCGTAGAAGCCGACTGCCGCCACCATCCTCCGGTCCGGCGCACAGTTCGCGCCGACCAGCGTTTCCTCAAATCTCGCGCCGTCGCCAGCAAGTCCGCCCGTAACCGAAACGCTTTCGCCCGCCGCGCTGGCAAGCCCGGCAACCAGTTCGCTGCCGTTCACATTGAGCCCGTCGGACAGAACGAACACGCCGACGAGGTCGGGCGCTGCCAGCGCGCGGCCGATCGCTTCGCCGCAGGCGCGCGAATGTTCCGGGCCATGCGCCGGCTCGCAGACGACGCGCAATGACGTCGCGTCGAAACCGATCGCAACAGCGGCGATCTCTTCGTCAGTGACGTCGTCGTCGCGGATCTGACCGCCTGTGCTGCATCCGAGAATGTGCGCGCCCGAAAACATGGCGCGCAGCTCGCGATAGCGCGCGCCGCAGGCGAGCGCCTGCCGAGTACCAAAAAAAAACACGAGATCGGCTTCGGTCCTGTCGCCGGAAGCGCGATTCCAGCCCGTGCTCTCGCCCCACGATAATTGAGTGACGCGCATCGCGACCCCCTGGCCGTGAAAAGCTCCAGAAACTGCCGGCGCATTTCGACGGTGCCCGTAGTTTTACGTGGGAGGCCTGAAAATTCAGTTTAACCAGCTGGATGAGTTACGCATTTCATGTTTCATAAACCCTGTTCGGCGGGCCGTAGCCGCGGATTCCGCGTCGCAGTTTCGTGGCGCAACGCCGCAATGGATACGTGCTTAACGCGACCTGCTGCGCAGAGACGAAAAGCGCCTGGACATGGTGCCGATGATTTAACCAGGAATCCGCCTGCGCGGCGGTGCGGCGGGCGGCTAGTGACGCTGCGGCTTTTTTCCCCGGCCCGGCCCGATTTGATGCACCGTTGCGGTGACGCCGGCGCTGCGGCGCAGCGCGTCTTTCAGATCGATCGGGCGGCCGTATTTCTTCAACAGATCGCGGAACGCCTCGTCGGCGAGTTCCTGAAAGTCTTTCATCTGATCGTGGGCGAGAAGATCAAGCTGCCGCAGCGAGGCTTCGTCGAACTGTATGCGTTTGCCAGGCATCGTTCGTCCCTCCGCCCGCGCACCTGCCGGGCTTAAGCCGGACGGCCGTGGAACTGGCCGGTCTTGCGGAAGCGCCAGAGATATTCCGGAACTATGGAAGCGATCGAGTTCGGTATCATGCCGAGCCCCTCGATCGTACGGCCCTGCGCGTGCGCATCGGCGGAAACGACGTTGTCGGTCTTGAGAAGCTCGACCTGGTCCGGCGTGATCGGAGGATTGGGCAGGAACTGCGCGAACATCGCCTGGAGCTTCATCAGCGCGAACGGCACCGGCACCAGCAGGCGGCGGCGCTGGATCGTCGCCAGCGTGAATTCCATCAGCTCCCTGAACGTTCGCACGTCCGGGCCGCCGAGTTCGTAGATCGTGCCGGACTTCGCCTCGCCGTCGACCGCGCGTGCGATCATTTCGCCCGCGTCTCCGGCGAACACCGGCTGAAACCGGGTATGGCCGCCGCCCGGCAGCGGCAGGCCCGGCAGCGCCCGGGCGAGCGCGGCGAAGCGGTTGAAGAAGTCATCCTCGGGGCCGAACACGATCGACGGGCGCATGATGATCGCACCCGGCTGCGCGTCGAGCACCAGCCGCTCGCCTTCGGCCTTCGCGCGGGCATAGTCCGAAGCAGCGTTCGCGTCGGCGCCGATCGCGGAGACGTGGACGAGCCGCGCGCCGACGGCGGCGGCGGCGCGGGCCACGGCGCCCGCGCCTTCGGCCTGTACGGCGTCGAAGCGCTGGCGGCCTCTTTCGAACAGAATCCCGACGAGGTTGATGACCACGTCGGCATCGCGAACCGCGAGTTCGACCGATTGCGGAAAGCGCAGGTTGGCCTGAACCGCATGGATCTGGCCGACGCGGCCGAGTGGCTGCAAATGCCCGGCAAGCTCCGGCCGACGCACCGCAACCCGGATACGGTAATCGCGGTTCGCCAGCGCCCGCACCACGTGGCGGCCAAGAAATCCCGAGCCGCCGAACACGGTGACAAGCGTGTCGAAATTGCTTCGCAGGGTCATCGCCCGCCGAAATACAGGATCGTTTTCACGCTGTATAGAGGGGACTTGTGCGCACTTTGCGCGACCCGGGCGGCCCGCCCGATGCCGGCCGCCCCGACGCCTCCGCACCCTCGTCATTGCGACGAGCCACCGGATCAAGTCCGGTGGCAGGCTCCGCGACGAAGCATTCCAGCCTTTTGTCTTAAGCGACTGGATTGCTTCGCGTGCGGCCCGCAATGACGGGACGTGTGCATTCTTGCGCGCGATCCGGCCTCATCGACGGTTGCGGCCTCGAACCGGCTGGATTGACAAGGTGATGACCGCTTTCGTACCTATCGCCGCGCGGGCCCAGGTGGCGGAATTGGTAGACGCACTAGTTTCAGGTACTAGCGCCGCGAGGCGTGGAGGTTCGAGTCCTCTCCTGGGCACCAAAAAACTTCAGGATGAAATGTAGGGTGGGTTAGCCGAAGGCGTAACCCGCCAATCAGGCCGCCGGCAAATCCAAAAACGGCGGGCTACGCTTTCAGCGAATTCGTCCCGCGCGCTGCCATCGTAATTCGTTGTCTGCACTACGCGAGTCGTCATGGCCGGGCCTGTCGCGGCCATCCACGTTTTGCTTTGGCAGCGGTTCAAAAGGCGTGGATGCCCGGCACAAGACCGGGCATGGCGCGCTTTCAGCCGATCCGCCGTCCTGCGAGCCTGCACAGGCCGCGCCCGCCCTCGCGCCGGCCGGCGGCGAACGCCGTTACAGCGTGAGGTACATCCGCTGGATTTCCGTGTTGGCCGAAAGCTCCGCCATCGTTCCGGACCAGCGGATCTGTCCCTTCTCCAGCATGTAGGCGCGGTCCGACACGATCTCGGCGAAGCCGACATTCTGCTCCGAGAACAGGATCGACAGCCCGCGCTTTTTCAGCTTCGACGATGGTGTCGGCGACCTGCTCGACGATCAGCGGAGCGATGCCTTCGGAAGGTTCGTCCAGCAGCACGAGGAGCGGATTGCCCATCAGCGTGCGCGCGATGGTCAGCATCTGCTGTTCGCCGCCGCTCATCCGGCCGCCGGGGCGATGGCGCATCTCGGCGAGGTTGGGGAACAGCCGGAACAGCGTTTCCGGCGTCCACTCCGGCGCGGGCGTGCCGTCGGAATGGCGGCGCGGCTTCTGACGGCCGGCGTCGAGATTTTCCAGCACGGTCAGGTCGGAAAAGATGCGGCGGTCTTCCGGAGTGAAGCCGATGCCGCGGCGCGCGATCTCGAACGGCTTTCAGCGCGGACACGTCCTCGCCATTGAAGCGCACCACGCCGCTTCGCCGCGGCAGCAGGCCCATGACGGCCTTCATCGTGGTGGATTTGCCCGCGCCGTTTCTGCCCATCAGCGCCACCACCTCGCCGCGCCCGACGGTGAAGCTCATGTCGTAGAGGATCTGCGCCGCGCCGTACCAGGCGTTGAGGCCGTGCACGTCGAGCGCGGGTGAAGCGGCGGTGCGGTCATGACAGCGCGCGCTTTTTCTCGAACGTGCGGCCGCTGCCGAAATACACCTGCTGCACGGTCGGGTCGTTACGGATCGCCGCCGGCGTCGCCGTCCGCGATCAGCCGGCCGCGCGCCATCACGATAATGCGGTCGGCGAACGCGAACACCACGTCCATCGAATGCTCGGTGAACAGCACCGAGACGCCGCGCTCGACCACCAGCGACTTGACCAGCGCGATCAGTGCGTTGCGCTCGCGCGGCGCCATGCCCGCAGTCGGTTCGTCCATCAGCAGGAGCCGCGGCTCGCCGGCGAGCGCGATTGCAAGTTCGACGCGCTTGACGTCGCCGTAGGCAAGCTCGCTGCACGGCCGGTCAGCCGCATCGTCCATGCCGACCTGGTACAGCAGCCCGAGCGCGCGCTCCCGGTGATACGTCCGCGCGCCGCGCCACAGTCTGTAGGTTTCCCCGGCATGCGCGATGAGCGCCATCTGGACGTTCTCGGCAACCGTCATGGAGCCGAAAGTGGCGGCGATCTGGAAGGTGCGCCCGATGCCGCGGCGGCAGATTTCGCGCGGCGGCAGTCCGGCGATGTCGCGGCCGTCGAAGCGCACGGCGCCGCCATCGGGCGCGAGCTGGCCGTTGATGGTGTTGAAGCAGGTCGATTTGCCGGCGCCGTTCGGGCCGATCAGCGCGAGGAATTCGCCGGCGGCGACGGTAAAGCTCACGTCGTCGACCGCGCGGACCGCACCGAAGCTTTTTCGGAGCGACGATGACCTCGAGCCCGCTCATGATGGCGCGCCGGCGCGCGGCGAGCCGCAGGAACGAGCCGGCAATGCCGGCGGGAAAAGCCAGCACCAGCACCAGAATGATGCCGCCGAGCAGTGCGTGCCAGTATTCGGTGCGCTGCATCACGAAGTCCTGCAGCACCGAAAACACCGACGCCGCCGACGATCGGGCCGGACAGCGTCTGAATGCCTCCGAGCAGCACCATGACCAGCCCGTCGATCGAGCGGCCGATGCTGATGGTCTCCGGAGAGATCGAGCCCTTGGCGAACGCGAAGATGCCGCCGGCAATGCCGCACACCGTGCCGGCCACGGCGAAGGCGAGCCAGTGCACCCGCTTTACGTCGATGCCGATCGCTTCCGCGCGCAGCGGCGAATCGCGGCCGGCGCGCATGGCGTAACCGAACGGAGCGAACAGCATGCGTCGCAGCAGCAGAACGCCGGCGACGACCAGAACGAGCGTGAGCAGGAAAAAATGTCGAAAGCCGGTCGAACGGAACGCCCGGCCAGACGCCGAGCACGCCGTTGGAGCCGCCGGTGAAGTCCTGCCACTGGAACACGACCGACCAGACGATCTGCGCGAACGCCAGCGTCAGCATTGCGAGATAGACGCCGGACAGCCGCACCGAGAACCAGCCGAACAGCAGCGCGCCAAAAGCCGCCGCGACCGGGGCGAGCGGCGAGGGCGACGCCCATCGGGGCGGCGAGCCATTTCACCGCCAGCGCCGCGCCATAGGCGCCGAGGCCGAAATAGGCGGCATGGCCAAAGGAATGCATGCCGCCCGGGCCCATGATGAAGTGCAGGCTGGTGGCGAACAGAACCGCGATCAGCACATCGACGCCGAGCACCAGCGTATAGGGCGACGAACGTGCGAGGAACGGCAGCGCGATCAGGACGACAAGCACCGCGCCGGCAAGGAGCAACGCCGGCCGCGACGCCGGGCGGATCGGCGCTTCCACCGGGCCGCCGCCGCGTACCGTGAGCGCCGGGCGGCCGAGCAGACCCTGCGGCCGCGCGATCAGCACGACGGCCATCACCAGAAACTCCGCCACCAGCGTGAATTTGGAAAAGTTCACCGAAAAGCCGGCGAAGCTGACAAGACCGACGCCGATGCAAAGCGCCTTCACTTCGGCGACCAGCACGGCCGCGACATAAGAGCCGGCGATGGAGCCCATGCCGCCGATCACCACCACGACAAAGGCGTCGGTGATGACGGTAAGGTCGAGGCCGAGATTCGCCGGCTCGCGCGCGACCTGCAGCGCGCCGCCAAAACCGGCGAGGAGCGCGCCGAGCGCGAACACCGCGGTGAACAGCACCGACTGGTTGACGCCGAGCGCGCCAAGCATTTCGCGGTCCTCGGTCGCCGCCCGCACCAGGCGGCCGAAACGCGTGCGCGTGAATACGACATGCAGGATGCACAGCACGACCGGCGCGATCACCATCAGAAAAGCGTCGTAACTCGGCAGACGGCGGCCAAGCACCGGGATCGCGCCGCTCAGCCCCGGCGCGCGCGGTCCGAGCAGATCTTCCGGACCCCACAGCCACAGCGTCGCGTCGTTGATCACCAGCAGCAGCGCGAAGGTGGCGAGGAGCTGGAAAAGCTCGGGCGCGGAGTAGATCCGGCGCAGCAGCAGCACTTCGATCAGTGCGCCGATGATGGCGACGGCGATCGCGCTCAGCACGATGCCGCCCCAGAAACCGAACGCGCCGGGAAGCGCCGTCGCGAGGCTGACGGCGATGTAGGTGCCCAGCATGTAGAGCGAGCCATGCGCGATGTTGATGATGCGCGTGACGCCGAAGATGAGCGAGAGTCCGGCTGCGACGAAAAACAGTCCGGCCGCCGAGGCCAGGCCGTCAAGGACCTGAAACGCAAGGCCTTCCCAGTTCATGGGCCGACGATATCAGAGGCTGGGGGAGGCGTCATCGCACAAGTGCTTTCCGTAACCCCAAGGCTCGCGCTTCGCGCGGGCACCTCAGGACGACGGGGCGCCGGTCATGCTTAGTTCGACGCGGGCCGCAGCTTTTTCACTTCGGCGTCGGAGGGGAGTACGCTTGCGCCATCGACGTATTTGAAGTCCGTCATGGTGCCGTGCCCGTCCTTCACGGCGAGCCTGCCGACGAATGCGCCCATGGTCGCCTGGTGATCGCTGCCGCGGTAGGTGATCGGGCCGAACGGGCTGTCGACCGTCAGGCCCGCGAAGGCGTCGACCAGCTTCTCGGTGTCGGTTGAGCCGGCTTTGGCGATGCCGGCGGCCAGCGACTTGATCGTGACATAGCCGACGATCGAGCCGAGCCGCGGATAATCGTGGAAGCGCTCCTGATAGGCGGCGAGGAAGGCCTTGTTCGCCGGCGTGCCGATTTCGTTCCAAGGATAGCCGGTGACGATCCAGCCGGGCGGCGCCTCGTCCTTGAGCGGGTCGAGATATTCCGGCTCGCCGCCCAGCAGATCCACGACCACCCGGTCCTTGAAGGTGCCGCGGGTGCCGCCTTCGCGCACGAATTTCGTCAGGTCGCCGCCGAACAGGGCGCTGAAAATCGCGTCCGGCTTCGCGTCGTCGATCGCCTGCGCCACCGCGCCGGCGTCGATCTTGCCCAGCGGGGACGCCTGCTCGGTGACGAACTCGACGTCGGGCTGCTTCGCCTTCATCATCTCCTTGAAGGCGGCGGCGGCCGACTGGCCGTATTCGAAATTCGGATAGACCAGCGCCCAGCGCTTCTTCTTCGCCGCCAGCGCATCCGGCAGCAGCATCGCCACCTGCATGTAGGTCGATGCGCCGCAGCCGGAACGTATAGCGGTTGCCGTTCGACCAGGTGATCTTGTCGGTCAGCGGTTCGGCGGCGAGGAAGAAGACACTTTCTTCTTGCCCGCAAACTCGGTCACGGCGAGGCCGACATTGGAGAGGAACGTGCCGCAAAGAATGTTGATGCCATCGCCGGTCGCCAGTTCGTCGGCGACACGCACCGCGTCGCCCGGATTGGCGCCGTCGTCGCGCGAAACCACTTCGAGCTTCCTGCCCAGCACGCCGCCGGCCTTGTTGATCTCGTCGACCGCCATGTCCGATGCCCTTGCGTAGGGATCGAGGAAGGCGGGCTGGCTTTTGTAGCTGTTGAGTTCGCCGATCCGGATCGTCTGCTGTGCCGACGCCGGCCGCCGCGGCCGTCGCGGCCAACGCACCGGCAAGAATGACGACGGCACAAGCGCGCATGAGCTTTCTCCTGCTCCGGCAGTTGCTGATCCGGGACCGCGTTCAATTCATAACATGGCGGTCAGGGGCGTGCAGCAACGATCGGCGGCGCCGCCGCCGATGCGCCGGGTCCGCGCCGCTGCCGTTTGCGGCGCGGGACGAAGCGTGGTCCGGGCGCGGCGCGCCGCAAATCCGGCGCGCTGCGCCGTCCGGATCAGGACCGGTGCGGCAGGATGGCTTTCGCCACGTCTCCGATCGCTTCGACGCTGTCGCCGCAATCCGAGAAACAAACAATCCGGCACGGACAGGCTTCGAGGCCCTCGTAGCGCCACGGGAAGGCGCCGATGATGAAGCGCTGGTTGAGCACCTTCTCGATGTCGCCGCCGATATTCTCGGCGTGGATTAGTCCTTCCGAGAACGCGTAGCTGTGGAACGGGAACATGTTCTCGGTGACGTTGCGGCCGGATTTCTTGTGCATGTAGGTGAAACTCGCCGAAGAACTCCTCGCAGGTCTTGCCGACTTTCTGCTCGAAGCGTTTGGCGATATCTGGGGCCGCATCTGCCGGATCGAGGTGTTCATCGAATGATCGGCCGAGCCGCAATCGATGCCGAACCACTTGATCTTCTTTTTCAGCATCCACTCCATCAGTTCGATGCCACCGCCCGGATGCATGCAGAAATAGCGGACCAGGTCCTGCTGCGGCTGGCCCTCCCAGTAGCGGTGCCAGCCGGTATGGATCATCAGGATGTCGCCGTCGCGAATCTCCACCGGAGCGGCTTCGATCATCGCCGGCGTGATCACCGCCCAGTCGTCCATGTACTCCGACACATCGACGACCGCGCCCGGTCCGCACAGGAAGTCGAGCGGGTAGGACGCCATGTCGCCCATGCCGTCGGTGCCGTGCATGGCGCCGTCGATATGGGTGCCGACATGCAGCGAGCTGTCGATCCGCTGCGCCACGATCATCTGGGTTTGCAGATTTTGCGCGTAATACATCTTGTTGCCGGCATAACCGACCCAGCCGGGCGTGTGGACGTTCATGAGATGGGAGAGGTCGACGATTTTCATGTGTGTACCTGGACGAATTGATGAGACGGGCGAGGGGTGTAGCTTCAGCAAAGTGAGTGGCGTAAGAGGTGAAGATCGGGCTTTCGTAAGTCACAGCCTGTGATTGCGTCCTCTCGGGCCGCATTGCAGTTTCACTGAATATTTTTTAATAATATAGAACGACAGCCGGTGACGCAACGATGCCATCCCGAAGCCTTCCAAAGCCACATGCCCGCGACGCAACGCCCGACTCCGACTGGGAGTCCGGCGTGATGCCGGAGTCCGTGCCGGACGCGGCGCCCCCGTCGGTCGAACTC
Source organism: uncultured Alphaproteobacteria bacterium (assembly GCA_963766925.1). Taxonomy (GTDB): domain Bacteria; phylum Pseudomonadota; class Alphaproteobacteria; order Rhizobiales; family Xanthobacteraceae; genus BOG-931. Next base: position 26,089 of record CAVYCI010000028.1, on the reverse strand, counting down.
GCCACCACCACCGCAAGCACGCTCACGGCGATCGGGCTGCGCATCCGCGAACTGCGCCAGGGCCGCGGCATGACGCTTCAGGCGCTGGCGAAAACCACCGACCTCAGTCCGTCGATGCTCAGTCTTGTCGAGCGCGGGCGGGCATCGCCGTCGATCGGCTCGCTGGTCGTGATCGCGGGCGCCCTCGGCGTCACGATGTCGGACCTGATCGTGTACGAGCCGGCCTCCGACGAAGAGCTGGTGGTTCGCGCTTCGGACCAGCGCGCCGTCGAGACCGCGCAGCACGTGGTGCGGCGGCTGCTGCGCGAGGATCGCGCCCGCGGCGTGTCGGTCGCGGTCAATGAATACGAACCCCATACCGGCAATGCGGAAAAGCCGGTTTCGCACGACGGTTTTGAATATGGCTACATTCTCGAGGGCCAGTTGACGGTCGAGGTCGACGGCGTCTCGCACCGGCTCGAGGGCGGCGATCTGATTGCCTACAGTTCGCGGCGCCCGCACCGGTTCTGGAATCACGGCCGCAAAAAAGTGCGGACGCTGTGGTTCAATCTCAAACGCGACTGAACCGATCCGGTCTGCGAGGATTGCTCAGGCGCGCGCGACTTTCATCCGCGACACGGAGGCATTGCCGGCGTCGATCTGCCGCTGCCATTCGTCGACGATGTCGGCACTTTCGGCCACGAGGCCGAGATGCAGCGACACGATTTTCAGCGCCGCGTCTTCCATGTCGGGATTGGTGCCGCGAACGAGATCGCGCGCCACCGTGACGCGGTAGCCCATGTTGCTGGCCTCGAACGCGGTGTTGAGCACGCAGCAGTCGGTCATGCAGCCGTTCAGCACCAGCCGCTTCACGCCCATGTTGCGCAGCAGAAAATCGAGATCGGTCGGATAGAAGGCCGACAGGCGCTTTTTGGTATCGACCACGTGGTCGCCCTCGGCGACGTGGGTGACGAACTCGGTCCAGCGGCTCCCTTGCAGAGCGTGCTGGTCGGAATTGGGGATCGGCCCGGCGTAGAGCGGAAACACCAGCCGCCACGCCGACGGGATGCCCTTGATGTCGTCGCTGCCGTCGGGGCGCACGCCGCTTTTCACATGGATGACCGGCACGCCGAGAAGGCGGGCGGCGGCGTGGAAGCGGTTGACGCCGTCCACCACTTCGCGCGCGCGGGGTGCAGGACACGGACAGTCCGGCGTATCCGCAAGGTGGCCCTGATGCAGATCGATCGAGACGATCGCGGTGTCCGCGACGGCGGTGAATTCCTCGAAGCCCCCCGGCAGGGGCCGTCTTTCACCGTAAACAAATGCGTCCATGCTTCGCTCCCTGCGGACAACCCGCGCGATTTAGCCGTCGGCCCGACGGTATCGCATTGTGTGCAACCGTGCCCGCGGCATACCCCAAAGGGGGCCATGCGGGACGGGCGGGCCTCAATATCCGAAAATGTCGTACAAGAGCGCTTGCGCAATTTCAATAAATATAACATTTTTGAGTGACACTAATCTTTCCGCCGGCCTCGAAGCGCAGGTAAGAATTTGACAAAAAGCTTCACACCGCCATTGCCTTTGTCGAGAACATCCCCGCGTGGCTCGTGGCCTGGAAGGGTGGTGACCTGGTGAAACCTGCGTCGTTCGTCTATCACGCGCCGACGACCGTCGAAGATGTCGTGGCGAAGCTCGCCGAGTTCGGCGCGCAGGACGGCCGCATTCTGGCGGGCGGGCAAAGCCTCGTGCCGATGATGGCGTTTCGCATGGCGCGGCCCGCGCATCTGATCGACATCAACGCCGTGGCGGGTCTCGACCGGCTCGCGGTCGAGCACGATACGCTGTGCATCGGCGCACGCGTGCGTCACGCCGCGTTTCACCGTCCGTTTGCTCCGGGACCGACCGCCGGACTTCTGTCTTTCGTGGTTTCGCATATCGCGCATTATCCGATCCGCCTGCGCGGTACGTTTTGCGGCAGCCTCGCGCACGCCGACCCCGCGTCGGAATGGTGTCTCACCGCAGTGACGCTGGATGCCGAAATTGTCGCGGCCAGCAGCCGCGGCCGCCGCGTGATCGCCGCCGACGATTATTTCGAAGGCATGATGGTGACCGCGCTGGCCGAGGATGAAGTGCTGCTGGAAGCGCGCGTGCCGCTGCTCGCGCCGGACACGCGCTACGGGTTCTACGAATTCAGCCGCCGCGCCGGCGACTACGCGCTGGCGATGGCGCTGGTCACGTTTCGCCTCGATGACGGAGTCATCGTCGCGCCCCGGATCGGGGTTGGCGGCGCGGAGGGACGCGCGCGACGCATGTCGGCCGCGGAAGATTTTCTGACCGGCAGGAAGCCTGGCGATGAGACCTTCCGCGCGGCGGCGGATATGGCCGCCGCGGCTGTTGAGCCGATGGAAGACGTGCACGCCGACGCCGAATTCCGGCTCGACCTCGTGCGCGCGGTGACGCGGCGGGCGCTCGAACGGGCGATGGCATGACCGCACCGGTCAAGGTTCACCCGGTCAAGGCGGCGCAGATGAAGGCTTCCGGTTCGACCTGGACTGGCCGTTCGCTCCGAAGGGTCGAAGATCCGGCATTGCTGACCGGCCGCGGCCGTTTCACCGCCGATCTGCCGGCGGCGTTTCAGGTCCGCTTCGTGCGCAGTCCGGTCGCCGCCGGCACGATCGTGCAAAGTTACCGCCCCCGACGGCGCGTCCGTCTTCACGGCCGCGGATCTGGAAGCGGTGAAGCCGATCGTCCCGTCGCTCAACAAGTTCGGTTACGTGCTGGTGGAGCAGCCGGTGCTGGCGTCCGGCGTGGTCCGCTATGTCGGAGAACCGATCGCGGCCGTCGTGGCGCGGGGCGAGGCCGCTGCCGAAGACATCGCCGAAGACATCACCGTGGAGATCGGGGATGCCGATGCGGTGGTCGATGCGCGCGCTGCGTTTGCCGATGACTCCCCGCTTGTTCACGCGCATGTGCCCCGCAACCTCCTCGTCGAGGGCAAGGTCGAGACGCCGGGCTTTGCCGCCGCCCGGAATGGGGCGCATCGGCATGTGACGCTCGAAGTGCGCTCGCGGCGGCAGAACGCGATGCCGCTTGAAGGGCGCGCCGGACATGCGGCGTTCGATCCGGTTTCGGGGCGCGTCACGCTGACCTGCGCGACGCAGATGCCGCACCTGATGCGGACCGCGATCGCCGACCTGATCGGCATGCCGGAAAGCGATCTTCGCGTGATCGCGCCCGACGTCGGCGGCGGCTTCGGCCAGAAGATGTCGCTGGTTCCCGAATACGTCGTGCTGGTCTGGCTGGCGCGCAGGCTGCGCAGCTCGGTCGCCTGGACCGAAGACCGGCGCGAGAACCTTGATCGCGTCGTTCCACAGCCGCGACCAGCACATCCGCATTGAAGGCAGCTTCGACGGGAACGCGAAACTGCTCGCCGTCTCCGCCGAGGTGTTCGCCAATATCGGCGCCTATTCCTGCTATCCGACCACCGGCGCGGTCGAGCCGCTGATGGCGATGGCGGAATTGCCCGGCCCGTACGATTTTCGCGCACTACGCCTGCCACGCGCGCGGCGTGCTGACCAACACCTGTCCGATGGCGCCGTATCGCGGCGTATCGCGGCCGGTAATCACGATGGCGCTCGAGCGGCTGATGGACGTGGCCGCAACGCAGTTCGGCATCGATCCGGTCGAAATCCGCCGGCGCAATCTGATCGACAAATTTCCCTACACCTCGGCGACCGGTCTGGTGTTCGACGAGGGCACCTATCGGCAGACGCTCGACATGGCGGTGAACGCGCTCGATCTGCCGGCTTCCGCCAGCGTCAGCAGCGCGCCCGCGCGGAAGGCCGCTATCTCGGCATCGGCTTTGCGACCTTCTCCGAGCGCACCGGCTACGGCACGCCGGCCTTCGCCGCGCGCGGCATGGGCGTGACGCTCGGCTGGGAAACGGTCGAGTTGGCGATGGACCCGTCCGGGTTTATCGAACTGCGGATCGGCGCCAGTCCGCACGGTCAGGGCCTGCGCACCACGCTCGCGCAGCTTGTCGCCGACGAGCTTGGCGTCCGCGCCGGACCGGATCCGGGTTGTGCACGGCGACACCGACCGCACGCCCTACGGCTGGGGCACGTTCGCCAGCCGCTCGCTTGTCATCGCCGGCGGCGCCAGCGTGCTCGCGGCCCGCAAGGTGCATGCAAAGCTGCTGAAAATCGCCGAGCCATCTGCTCGAAGCGGCGGCCGAAGACATTACGCTCGAAGACGGCGTTGCCCGCGTCGCCGGCACCGACCGCACCATGCCGGTCGAGACCCTCGCCCGCGCCGCCTACCACCAGACCCATCTGTTCAAGGGCGAGATCGATCCCGGAATTTCCGAAACCGCGACCTACGATCCGTCGGGCACATTTTCCAACGCCTGCCATGCCGCCATCGTCGAGGTCGATCCGGAAACCGGACGCGTGACGATCGGGAAGTTCGTCGTCGCGGAAGATGCCGGCCGTCTCGTCAATCCGATGATCGTGGACGGCCAGATCGTGGGCGGCGTCGCGCAGGGCATCGGCAACGCGCTGCTGGAAGAGATCGTGTACGACGAGACCGGAAACATCCTCACGGCGACGCTGGCGGATTTTCTGCCGCCGACCTGCCACGAGATTCCGGACATCGAGCTGCTGCACATCGAAACGCTGACCGGCGCGACGCTTACGCAGGCGAAGGGCCTCGGCGAAGGCGGCGCCATCGGCGCGCCGGCCGCGATTCTTAATGCGATCAACGACGCGCTCGCGCCGTTCGGTGTCGGCCATCAATGAAATTCCGGCAACGCCGCGGCGCATCCGCGCGGCGTTGCGTCAGGCGGGAAACAAAAACTCATGAGCGGGCAAGTCGACATCACGCTGAACGTCAACGGCAGGACGCACGCCGTGCGCGTCGAGCCGCGCCGCACGCTGGCCGATGCCATCCGCGAGGATTGCGGTCAGACCGGCACGCATATCGGCTGCGAGCACGGTGTCTGCGGCGCCTGCACGGTGCTGGTGGACGGCGATCCGGTGCGTTCGTGTCTGATGTTCGCGGTGCAGGCGCAGGGCAAAACGATCCGCACCGTCGAAAGCCTTGCCGACGGCGACGAATTGAATGCGCTGCAGCGCGCCTTCATGGAAAATCACGGTCTGCAATGCGGCTTCTGCACGCCCGGCTTTCTGATGCTGGTGACCGGCGTGCTGGAGCGCGAGCCCGACATCAGCGACCACGATCTGATCGATGTGCTGTCCTCCAATCTGTGCCGCTGCACCGGCTACCAGAATATCGTCAAGGCGGTGCGCGCGGCGGCGGCGGAAATGCGCCAGCGCTGAACCGCGCGGACAGAACGGCGCGCACAGGACCGGATCGACACCCGATGGGGCTGCAGGAGCCAAAACCGAAAGCGAAATTCATCGGCCGGTCGGTGCTGCGGCTCGAAGACCCGCCGCTGCTGATGGGGCGTGGGCGGTTCGCCGCCGACATTTCGTTTCCGCAGCAACTGCACATGCGCATCGTGCGCTCGAACTTCGCGCACGGACGGCTGCGCGGAATCGACGCCAGCGCCGCGTTGGCGAAGGAAGGCGTGCATGCGGTATGGACCGCCGCCGACGTTGCCGACATTCCGCCGATCGATTTTCGCCTGAGCCGGATCGAAGGCCTCGAACACTACCGCCAGCGGCTGTTCGCGACCGAACAGGTGCGTTACGTCGGCGAGCCGGTCGCGGCCGTATTCGCGGACGACCCGTATCTGGCGGAAGATGCGGCCGAACTGGTGCTGCTCGACATCGAGGAATTGCCGGCGATCCTGTCCGCCGGGGAAGAGCCTGGCGAATTCGATCCGGGCTGGCCGACCGAGCCGGCGATCGTCCGCAAGGGCTATGGCGACGTCGATGCGGCGTTCGCTGCCGCTCACGCCGTCGTCGAGGCCGCGCTGTCGATCGGGCGGCATTCCGGCGTGCCGATCGAGACGCGCGGCGCGATTGCGCGTTACGACGCCGCGCGCGACGTGCTGGAGCTGCACGGCGCCGCCAAGGTGCCGCACTGGAACCGCGACCAGATCGCGCGAATGCTCGGCCGGCCGCCTTCGGCAGTGCACCTTTTCGAGGGTCACGTCGGCGGCGGCTTCGGCATTCGCGGCGAGCTTTATCCCGAAGACATTCTGGTGTGTGCTGCTGCGCTGCGGATGCGCCGCCCCGTCAAGTGGATCGAGGACCGCCGCGAACATCTGATCGCCGCCAACCATTCGCGTCAGCAGCAGCATCGCGTGCGCGCCGCCATCGACCGCGATGGCCGCATCCTCGCGATCGACAACGAAATTTTCTACGATCAGGGCGGCTACATGCGCACGCACGCAGCGACCGTCCCCGATCTCGCCGCGGCGATGCTGCCGGGTCCCTATCGCGTTCCGGCGTACCGCGTGGCGGCCCACATCCGGCTGACCAACAAGACGCCGTGCGGCACCTACCGTGCGCCCGGCCGATTCGAAAGCACCTTCGTGCGCGAGCGGCTGCTCGACGCCATCGCCGCGAAACTTGACGCCGATCCGGTCGAGATCCGGCGCCGCAATCTGATTTCAAAAATGGAAATGCCGTACGCACGCGCGCTCGATACGCTCGGCACCGACATCGTGCTCGATTCCGGCGATTACGCGCTGCTGCTGGACAAGGCGCTGGCCGCGGTCGAATGGCCGCGGCTCCGGGAAACGCTGGCGGCGCGGCGCGCGGCGGGCGAACTGGTCGGCGCCGGCGTCGCGATGTTTGTCGAGAAGAGCGGGCTCGGTCCGTTCGATCAGGTCAAAATCGGCGTCGATCCCGACGGCACGGTGGAAGTCATCAGCGGCTCCGCCTCGGTCGGTCAGGGCATTGAAACGGTGATCGCGCAAATCTGCGCCGAGACGCTTGGCGTCGATTACCGCAGCGTCCGCGTCATCCACGGCCAGACTGACCGCATCGAACACGGCATGGGCGCGTTCGCGTCGCGGGTCACGGTGATGACCGGCGAAGCGACGCGGGTGGCCGCGCTCGCTCTCAGGGCGAAAGCGATCGAGGCGGCCGCGGAGCTGCTGCAATCGCCCGCTTCCGTCCTCGACGTGGTGAACGGCGAAGTGGTTCGCACCGACGCGATCGGCCCTTCGATCGGGCTCGGCGCGATCGCGCGCGCGCTTTCGGGCAAGTCAGGCCTCGAGGCGGAAGGCTGGTTCCGCACCAAACACATGAACTATCCGTACGGCGTCCACGTGGCGGTGACGCGCGTCGACCGCGATACCGGGGCCGTCGCCATCGAGCGTTATCTGGTCGCCTACGACGTCGGCAGGGCGGTCAACCCGATGCTGATCGAAGGCCAGATCGTCGGCGGCTGCGCGCAGGGGATCGGCGGGACCCTGCTCGAAGAGTTTTTGTACGACGAGCGCGGTGAGCCACTGTCGGTGACGTTCGCCGATTATCTGATGCCGACCGCGCGCGAGATGCCGCCGGTCGATGTTTTGATCTGCGAGGACGGGCCCAGCCCGCTCAATCCGCTGGGGCTCAAGGGCGCGGGCGAAGGCGGCACCAATGCGGTCGGCGCCGCCGTCGCTGCCGCGATCGATGACGCGCTCGGCATGCGCAACGCCGTCACCGAACTGCCGATTACGCCGCAGCGGCTGCGGCGGCTGACGCGGCAGGCGGGCGGACAAAAATCCTGACGCGCGCCCGGTTGCCGGCTCCGGCGCGCCCCGTTACTCCATAAGCGGCGGCAACGGGTTCGCAGGGTGCGAGGAGGCGCAAGGATGGATCTCAAGCTTCACGGCAGGACGGCGCTGGTGACGGGCGGCAGCGAAGGCATCGGCAAGGGCATCACGCTCGCACTGGCAAAGGAGGGCGTGGACGTCGCCATCTGCGCCCGGCGCAGGGAGCCGCTGGAAGCCGCGGCCCAGGAAATCGCGCGGGCCACCAACCGCAGGATCGTCGCCATCCCCGCCGACCTGCGCAAGGACGCCGACGCCAAAGCATTCATCGAGCAGGCCCATGACGCGCTCGGCCGCGTCGACATCCTGGTCAACAATGCGGGATCCGCCGCCGGCGGCGTCATCGAGCATCTTACCGAGGACGACTGGGAAAAAGGCCTGCAGCTCAAGTTCATGGGCTACGTGCGGTGCCTGCGCTACGTGCTGCCGATCATGGTCAAACAGGGCGGCGGTCGCGTGGTGAATCTGATCGGCAACGACGGCGTGAAGCCGTCCTACTGGGAGATATGTCCGGGCGCGGCCAATGCGGCGGGACAGAATCTGACGATGTCGCTCGCCGGCCAGTACGGCAAAAACGGCATCAGCTTCGTCGCGGTCAATCCCGGCCCGGTTCGCACCGAGCGCTGGGCCGGCCTCGTCAAGGCGATGTCGCGCGACATGAAGATTTCCTACGAGGAAGCCGACACGCTTGCGCCGGCGTCGATCCCGATGGGGCGCATCGCCGAGGTCGACGAGGTCGCCAACCTCGTGGTGATGCTGGCCTCGCCGCTGATGGAAATGGTCAACGGCACCATGATCGAGATCGACGGCGGCCAGGACAAGCCGCTGATGGACCGCTTCCGCGACAAGAACCGGTAATTCGCGGAGCAGGCCCCCGCGGCCCGGTCCCGCGCGAACGGGACCGGGATTTTGAGGTTTGGCATCCGGGAGCGATACGCCGGATCAGGCGATGTCGGACGATTCGATCTTCTTGACGCCGGCTTTGGTCATGTCGTCCCAGGCCTTGGCGACCGAGCCGTTGATGTCGATGCCGCGGCAGGCGTCGTCGACGACATAAACGTTCAGGCCGGCGGCGCGCGCGTCGATCGCCGTCCACGCCACGCAGAAGTCGGTGGCAAGCCCGGTGACAAACACGGTGTCGATCCTGCGCTCCTTGAGGTAGCCGGCGAGACCGGTGCGGGTTTCCTTGTCGGCTTCGAGGAACGCCGAATAGCTGTCGACGTCGTTGTGGAAACCCTTGCGGATGATCAGTTCCGCCTGCGGAATGTTGATGTCTTTGGCGATGTCCGCGCCGCCGGTGCCCTGCACGCAATGGTCCGGCCACAGCACCTGATTGCCGTATGCGAGCTTGATCATCTCGAACGGCTTCTTGCCATCATGGGACGAGGCAAACGACACATGGTGCGGCGTGTGCCAGTCCTGCGTCATCACCACGTTCTCGAAGCTCTTCGCGATGCGGTTGATCACCGCGATGACCTTGTCGCCGTCCTTCACCGCGAGGCTGCCTCCGGGCAGGAAGCAGTTCTGCACATCGACCACGATCAATGCGCTCGACGGGCCGGGCTTGATTTTGTCGGCGGCAAGCGCGGCGCCGATGCGGCCGAACATGGTTTGCGCCAGCGCAACGCCGGCAAGACCCAAGAGCACTTCACGCCGTTGCAGATACGCCATGTTTCTCTCCCTGGGGTTCATCGCTTCGCGCGATCGCCCGATTGAAGCGCAGATTGCCGCCGGTCGGCAATGGGCCGGCCGCCGCCATATATGGCAAAAGCCGGGTTTCGTCATACATCTTTTCACGTAACGGGAGGTCGCCATGAATGAGGGGAACGGGAAGACGGCGCTGGTCACCGGCTCTACCGATGGTGTCGGGCGTCTCGTGGCGAAACGGCTCGCGCAAAGCGGCTGGCGCGTCCTGGTGCACGGCCGCGATCGCGCGCGCGGCGCAGAGGTCGTTGCCGGGATCGCGGCCGGGGGCGGCACCGCGGAGTTCTTCGCGGCCGATCTGTCGGCGCTGGCAGAGGTGCGGCGGCTCGCCGCCGAGGTGCAGAAGGCGACCGCGCGGCTCGATCTGCTGATCAACAATGCCGGCATCGGTTCGCACGGGCCGCGCGAAGTCAGCGCGGACGGTCACGAATTGCGGTTCGCCGTGAACTATCTGTCGGGCGTTCTGCTCACCGCGCTGCTTCTGCCGCTGCTGAAGAAGAGCGCGCCCGCCCGCATCGTCAACGTCTCTTCGCTGGGCCAGGAGGCGATCGACTTCGACGACGTGATGCTGACCCGCGACTACAGCGGCGGGCGCGCCTACCGCCAAAGCAAGCTGGCGCAGATTTTGTTCACGATCGACCTCGCACAGGAGCTGGAAGGCAGCGGCGTGACCGCGAATGCCCTGCATCCGGCCACCTTCATGGACACGACGATGGTGCGCCAGAACGGCGTCACCCCGATCAGCACCGTCGACGAGGGGGCGGATGCGATTCTCAGGCTCGCGGTATCGCCCGACATGGCCGGCCGGAGCGGGCTTTATTTCAACGGTCAGCGTGAAGCGCGGGCGGACGCGCAGGCCTACGACGCGCAGGCACGGGCACGGCTCGGCAAACTGAGCCGCGAACTCACCGGGCTCGCCGCGCCGAAGTCGGTGCCGGCCGGATGATCGCGTTCCAGCTTTTTGACGCGCCGCGCCGGGTTGCGATATCGAGGACGGCGATACGGCGGCCTGCTTTCCATCACCGCCGTCCGGACCCCGCCGCAACGGTTTTTTTCATGACCATTCGTCTTCATCGCGGCGATCTGCCGGACCTGTCGCGCTATACCGGCGCGGTCGCCATTGATACCGAGACCATGGGCCTCCATCTCGGCCGCGACCGGCTGTGCGTCGTGCAGCTTTCGCCCGGCGACGGCTCGGCCGACGTGGTGCAGATACCGGCCCAGGCCCACGACGCACCCAATCTGAAACGGCTGCTGGCCGATCCCGGCATCACCAAGATTTTCCATTTCGCGCGGTTCGATCTGGGCGCGCTCTGCAACGCCTTCGGGGTGATGCCGGAGCCGGTCTACTGCACCAAGATCGCCTCGCGGCTTGCGCGCACCTATACCGACAAGCACGGCCTCAAGGATCTGGTCCGCGAGGTATTGGGCCACGACCTCTCTAAACAGCAGCAGCTCTCGGACTGGGGCGCGCCGGAGCTGACCGACGCACAGGTTTCGTACGCCGCGTCGGACGTTTTATATCTGCACGCGCTGCGCGAACGGCTCGATGCCATGCTGGTGCGCGAGGGACGCGACGCGCTGGCGGCGGCCTGCTTCCGCTTCCTGCCGACGCGGGTGAGGCTCGACATGGCAGGTTTCGCCGCCGACGATATTTTCGCCCATTCGTAGATTTGCCTGATATTTTTGCGACATTTGGTCCGCCTGCCCGGGGCCACATTCGCAGGCGACAATGTCCGGCCGGAGCCGCTACAAAGGCCCGCCACCCTTGGTCCGGTCAAGTTGGGCGGCGGTCTGAAGGGGACAAACACTGGCCACCTTCTATCCTGACGACGCCGTCAGACGCGGCGGGTTTACCGCCGCGGCCCGCGTTGATTCGGAGCGGGTTTACCGGGCGGCGCTGCGGCACAGCCGGCATGTGCGCTGGCTGCGCATCGGCGTGCCCGCGGCGCTCGCGGCGGCGATACTCGGCCTGGTGGCGGTCAATTACATGCCGACGGTGGGCAGCTTCCGGCTGCCGGGCGAACTTGGCAAACTGCTGATCAAGGGAACAAAGATCACCATGCAGCAGCCGCGCATGGCCGGGTTCACCCTCGAACTCGCGGCCCTACGAGTTCACCGCGCAGTCGGCGGATCAGGACATCACCAAACCCGATCTGATGGAGCTGCACCAGCTCGAGGCGAAGATCGAGATGGAAGACAAGAGCAGGGTCACGGTCACATCCAACGCCGGCTCGTACGACATGAAGACCGAAAAGCTCAATCTGGTCGACGACGTCCATCTGGTATCGTCGACAGGTTACGAGGTGAAGCTGAGCGAGGCGCAGGTCGATGTGCACAAGGGCAACGTCGTGTCGGAAAAGCCGGTTTGGGTGAAGCTTACCAACGGCGTCATCAACGCCAACCGGCTTGATGTCATCGACGGCGGCGACATCATCCGCTTCAGCGGCGGCGTTTCGATGACGATCGTTCCCGATCAGGACGCGCAGGCGGGCGGACGATGAAGCAGACGCTTTTGCTGCTGGCTCTGTTGACGGCCTTCGCGGCGGCGGGTTCTGCCGCGGAGCAGGCGGCGCGCACGCCGGCGGGGCCGGGTTCGCTGCTCGGGCAGGAGCAGAACCAGGATCAGCCGATCCAGATCGAATCCGCCACGCTCGAAGTGCGCGACAAGAGCAAGGTGGCGACCTTCAGCGGCGACGTGAAGGTCATCCAGGGCGACACCACGATCAAATGCCAGTCGCTGGTGGTGTTCTACGGCGGCGAGCGTGGTCCCGCCGGCCAGCCCGTCGCGGCGGTGACGCCGCCGCCGCAGCAGCAGGGCGCGCACGTCCAGCAGGTGGTGCCGCAGGGCGCCAACGATATCCGCCGCATCGAGGCGCGCGGCGGCGTGACGGTGATTTCCAAGGACCAGACCGCGACCGGCGATCTTGGCGTCTACGATCTGAAGAAAAAGACCATCACGCTGACCGGCAACGTCGTGGTCAGCCAGGGCAAGAACGTGCTGCACGGCGACCGCGTCATCGTCGATACCACGACCGGCAACGCACACGTCGAATCCGGTGTCGCCAGCCAGAACCGGGTCCGCGCGCTCATTCAGCCGGGCAAAAACGAGAACGGCTCGTCGTCGAACTTCATGTCGATCGGCCCGAACCGTGCGAATTAGGCTCAGGGCCAAAGCGGCACCACGCGAGATCGGGTAGGGTTCCCGCCGCGACGGCGACATTTGCCACGGTCTGAGCCGTGCCTTACGAGGGTGGCGTGGTCGAATTTTTCTCATTCTTTCGCAAGCGCCGCAGAGGGCCGCCACGCGCTGCGCTCGCCGCCCATGACGAGAGGATGGATCTCGCCAATCTCGGCGGCACCATCAACGGCACCTACCTCGACATTGCGAGCGTGCCGGTGAGCCCGGAGCGGTCGCGCGGCGGTTCCCGCGCGCCGCAGCCGCAGAGGCTGCGCCGTCCGGCGCCGGACAATCCGCAGCCCCGCCAGGCTCCGCCGCCCGAGCAGCGGGCGCGTTCACCGCAACCGCAACCCCAGCCGCAACTACAGCCGCGCCGGCGCAGCGACGGCAATGGCGCGGCGCCGGTCGACCGCAAGGGCGTGCTGTCGGTGCACGGAGTTGAAAAGAGCTTCGTCGGCCGCAAGGTCGTCAAGGGCGTGAGCCTTTACGTCCGCAAGGGCGAGGCCGTGGGCCTGCTCGGCCCGAACGGCGCCGGCAAAACCACTGTGTTCTACATGGTCACCGGCCTGATCAAGGCCGACAAAGGCCGCGTCGAACTTGACGGCCACAACGTGACGGCGCTGCCGATGTACCAGCGAGCGCGCCTCGGCATCGGTTATCTGCCGCAGGAAGCCTCCATTTTCCGCGGCCTGACTGTCGAGCAGAATATCCGCGCCGTGCTCGAAGTGGTGGAACCCGACGCCAAACGGCGCGAACGCGACCTCAACGGGCTGCTCGAGGAATTCAACATCACGCGGCTGCGCAAGACGCCGTCGATCGCGCTGTCAGGTGGCGAGCGCCGCCGCGTCGAGATCGCGCGCGCGCTCGCGACGCGTCCGAACTACATGCTGCTCGACGAACCATTCGCCGGCATTGATCCGATCGCGGTCGGCGACATTCAGGCGCTGGTGCGCCATCTTACCAATCGCGGCATTGGCGTGCTCATCACCGACCACAATGTGCGCGAGACTCTCGGCCTGACCGACCGCGCCTATATCATCTACTCCGGCGAAGTGCTTATGGAGGGAAGTCCGGACGACATCGTGAGCAATCCCGACGTCCGGCGGCTCTATCTGGGCGAGCAGTTCCAGCTCTAGCCTTAAGCCTGTTCGAAATCGGTTGACGACACCGGCCCTGACTTGCTGTAGAAGTACCTACAAGCAAGAATTGGACCAGTTCGCCCCCGGGTAATATGGCACTTACGCAGCGACTCCTGATCCGCCAGAGCCAAGCGCTGGTGATGACGCCGCAGCTCATGCAGGCGATCAAGCTGCTGCAGCTCTCGAACCTCGATCTGGTCGCATACGTCGAAGCCGAACTCGAGCGCAATCCGCTGCTCGACCGCAGCGCCGAGGACGGACCAGCGGCCGGCGAGGCCAACGGATCGCAGGTGCCGGGCCAGACGCTGGCCGAGGGCGAGTCCTGGAACCCGCCCGAACCCGAGCCGGTTGCTGCCGCGATCGAGGACCGCCTCGACGCCCGCGTCGAGGACGTGTTTCCGGATGAAGCCGAGCCGACCCGTTCCCGCGCCGCCGACGGCCCCGCCGGGTATTCCGAATGGGCGGGTGTCGGCCCGGGCGGCCGCGATGACGGCGAATACAATCTCGAGGCATTCGTGGCCGCCGAAGCAACGCTCGGCGACTGGCTGCGCGAGCAGCTCACGCTCGCCGTCACCGAACCGGCACGCCGGATGATCGGGCTGTACCTGATCGATCTGGTGGACGAGGCGGGCTACCTCGCCGGCGACCTCGCGACGGTGGCGGAAAAGCTCGGCACCGGCGAGAAAGAAGTCGAGGCCGTGCTTCGTGTTCTGCAAAGCTTCGACCCGGCCGGAATCTGCGCGCGCGATCTCGCCGAATGTCTGACGCTCCAGCTCAAGGAGCGTAACCGCTTCGATCCGGCGATGCAGGCGCTGATGGCGCGGCTCGACCTTCTGGCGAAGCGCGACTTCGCCGCGCTGAAAAAGATATGCGGCGTCGGCGACGAAGACCTCGCCGACATGATCGCCGAAATCCGAAGGCTCAATCCGAAGCCAGGTCTCGCATTCGGCTCGGCGGTGGTGCAGCCGATCGTGCCGGACGTGTTCGTGCGGTCCGGACCCGACGGTGGCTGGATCGTCGAGCTGAATTCCGACACGCTGCCGAAGGTTCTGGTCAATCAGAGCTATTACGCCGAAGTCTCGACCACGGCGCGTCGCGATACCGACAAATCATACCTCGCCGACTGCCTGCAAAGCGCCACGTGGCTGGTTCGGGCGCTCGACCAGCGGGCGCGAACCATCCTCAAAGTGTCGAACGAAATCGTGCGCCAGCAGGACGGCTTTTTCGCGCGCGGTGTCGAACACCTGCGTCCGCTTAATCTGAAGACAGTCGCCGAAGCGATCAGCATGCACGAGTCGACCGTGTCGCGCGTCACCGCCAACAAATACATGGCGACCAGCCGCGGCATCTTCGAACTCAAATATTTTTTCACCTCAGCGATCGCGGCTTCACACGGCGGCGAGGCGCACTCCGCCGAGGCAGTGCGTCACCGCATCAGGCAGCTGATCGACGCCGAGAGCGCAGCCGACGTGCTGTCCGACGACACCATCGTCGACAGGCTGCGCGAAGCCGGCATCGACATCGCGCGCCGCACGGTCGCGAAATACCGCGAGGCGATGCGCATTCCTTCGTCGGTACAACGCCGCCGCGAGAAACAGGCAGCGGTTGTATCCTGAGCGGCCAGGTAATCCCACCGGATTGACTCCGCGCCGGGCGATGCCTAGGTCGAAATTGTATCGGGCGATCACTGGAAAGCGGAGGCTGCCGATGTCTTTTCGCGTTTCGGGAAAAAACCTCAATGTCGGCGATGCGCTGCGCGAGCGCATCAACGGGCGGATCGGCGAAGCGCTCGGAAAATATTTCGACGGCGGCTATTCCGGCCACCTGACGCTGGAGCGGGAAGGTTCGGGGTTCCGCAGCGAATGCGCGCTGCACCTTGACTCGAAGGTAACGCTGCATGCAGAGGGCAGCGCGCCCGACGCCTACGAAAGTGCCGATCAGGCCACCGTCCTCGTGGAGAAGCGCCTGCGCCGCTATCATCGCCGGCTCAAGGAACACCGCCCGGCACGTGCACCGCGGGCGGAACTCGGGTAAGCTGCGGGCGACGGAACTGAATTCCGTGCCGGGTCTTGTTCTGTGCCACCCCAACGAGGGTCTGCCGGATGCCCATTGACGCCAATCGGCCTGCTTCTTATGGTCCGCCGCCCTTGAGCATGATCACGAAGACTGGGCGCCGGTTTCCGGCAAAGATTATGCTCGACACGAACGTGCGCTAGGCTGCGGCCTCGCTCCCCAGGTCCCGCTCATGCTCACTGACCTCGTCGCCCCGAACGCGATCATCCCCGCGCTCAAGGTCAACAACAAGAAGCAGGTTCTGCACGAGCTCGCGGCCCGCGCCGCTACGCTCACGGGGCAGAACGAGCGCGTCATCTTTGAAATACTTTTGCAGCGCGAGAAGCTTGGTTCGACTGCCGTCGGCAACGGCATCGCCATTCCGCACGGCAAGATGGCCAAGCTGACCCGGCTGTTCGGACTGTTCGCGCGGCTCGACCGCCCGGTCGATTTCGAGGCCCTCGACGGCCAGCCTGTCGACCTGATCTTTCTGCTGCTGGCGCCGGAAGGCGCCGGCGCGGATCATCTCAAGGCGCTGGCGCGCGTCGCGCGGCTGTTGCGGGACACCACAGTCGCCCACAAGTTGCGCGCGTCCGAGGACGCCGAGGCGCTGTACGCGGTGCTTGCGATGCCGTCCGCGAGCGCGGCATAGGGTGAAGTCTTAACCAGTCTTAACAGGGATAGTCTTGCCGGTAGCAGCCAGCCACCCATGCAAAAGGGGCGGCGACCGGGTCGCGCCCCTTTCCAGTAACAGGCAGACGTCTGTCGCACCCGCGGCTTAGTGAACACTCACGGTTTCAAGCTGCTGGCTCATCGCGTTGGCAATCGCGGCCTCGAGGCTGTCGGTCAGCATGATCGGCGTACCGTCGGCGGCGTGGAGGGCAAACAGTTTCAGACCCGGCTCGATGTCGGTGACTTGCGGAAACAGGGCGCGCACATCCTCGGACCGGATGGTCTTCACGTACGCGATTTCCCCGTCGCCCAAATGGGCCAGAGCTTCCGGGGACATATCGTCAGCCTGTTTCATTTCGGTATGGCTTGTTTCCGAATTCATGGCCATCAACTCCTTAGCTTAAACGCGGTGGGCTACCAATTGGTTTCCTGCGCGGACTGCCGGGTTACTCGCATTCCTTAATGGCGATTGATTTCACGATGCGTTCCGGTTGTGGACGTACGAGATCGATCGACAGCAATCCGTTCTTCAGATCGGCGTTGAGCACTTCCATGCCCTCTGCCAGCACGAAGCTGCGCTGGAACTGTCGTGAGGCGATGCCGCGATGCAGATACAGCCGGCTTTTGTCGTCGGTCTGCCGGCCGCGAATGACGAGCTGGCTCTCCTCGAGCGTCACGTCGAGCTGATCGCGCGTGAAGCCGGCCACCGCAAGCGTGATGCGCAGCCGCTCCGGGCCGGTGGCGTCGCGCGAAATGCGTTCGATATTGTAGGGCGGATAGCCGTCGGCAGCCTTGGCGACCCGATCGAGGACGCGCTCGATCTCGTCGAACCCGAGCAGGAACGGACTGGACAGCGACGAAATCCTGGACATGCCTCAAAGCCCTTTACCAAGCGACTTTGTCGGGCCCTTCCGGCACCCGTATCAGGCGGAATTCATTCCCGTCCGACCTTCCCTATATGGCGTGGCGTAAAAGGCGCCGCAAGGCGACGGCCCGGCCCGGCGGTCCGACCGGAGCTGCCGCTAGCGCATGCCGAGCGGCCCCGGCAGCGCGCGCTCGGCTTCGGCGGTCAACTGCGCTTCATGCCGTCTGACGAACCACAGGCCGACGATGACGATAATGGTCACCGCTATGCCGATCGCAATCACCACCGGGCCTGCGAACCTCTCGACTTCGCGCCCGAGCGCGTAAGCGGCGAAGCCGAAGAACGATGCCCAGACCAGCGCGCCAAGGATGTTGGCGAGCATGAACTGCCGGAACGGCATCCGGTTGGCGCCGGCCAGCAGGCCCGCGACGCTGCGCAGCACCGGCACGAAGCGGCTGATGAAAATGATCTTGCTGCCCTGGCGCAGGAACAGATATTCCCCCAGCTTGATGCGGCCTTCCGTGAGGTGCACGTAGCGCCCGTATCGCAGCAGCAGCCCGTAGCCGTATTCGCGCCCGATGAGGTAACCGATCATCTGGCCCACCGCGGCCGCGGCCGCCGCCGTCAGCACCACCGCGACGATGTTGAGCTCGTGTCCCGTGCCGGAAAAGATCCCGGCAAACACAAGGACCGACTCACCCGGAAACGGCAGCCCGATGCTTTCGAGCCCGATTACCAGGGCGATCATTGCGAGGCCGTAGTCGTGAACGAGATGGGCGATGGTGGGCATCAAAGGGAAAACAACCGGCAATGGAGGGAACCGTCGGTCAGGCAAACCGGCGGGGAACAGCGGATTTTCGCAGAGGATTCTTAAATTGTGGCTATCCGTGCGCGGATCATCATAGCGCGCCGGCCGTTTTGTCCATAAGTCGTTGCCGGGGCGCATGATGCGGGGACACGGAAGCGATGGACGTTCGCGTTGGCCGGCCGTTTGCCGCCGGCATTCTCGGCATGGTGCTTTTGCTCGGGGGCTGTTCGCACGGCATGCAATCCGGCCCTGTGACCAATGACAACCCGGACGTCAACGTGCTTCCGGTGAATTACAGGCCCGACATTCTCGCGGCGATGCATGCCTACCTCAACGATCCGACCGGCGTACGCGAGGCCGGCATTTCCGAACCGGCGCTGAAAGTGATCGGCGGCAACGTCCGCTACATCGTCTGCCTTCGCTTCAACGCCAGGAAGGCGCGCAACGAATACGCCGGAGTCAAGGAAGTCGCGGCGGTCTTCGTGGCGGGACGGTTCGACCGCTTCGCCGAGAAGCCGCGCGATCAGACCACCTTCGAAGCGTGCGCGGATGCGACGTACGCGCCGTTTCCGGAATTGCAGAAGCTGTCGCGCTGAACCTGCGCAGCGGCCGACGCCGCCGGTGCGGCGCCGGCTGACCCATGAGGCCGTCGCCTACTCGGCGGCTTCGGCCTGTTCGTTGACCATCGTTTCGGCGAGCTGGGTCAGCGCGCCGTCGGTTTTCTTTTCTTCGTTAAGCGTGGCGTCGAACAGACGTGTCGCCTCGCTGAGGCCCATCTGCTCCGACCAGCGCCTGAGGGTGCCGTAACGCGCAATTTCGTAATGCTCGACGGCCTGGGCTGCGGATACGAGCCCGGCGTCGAGCGCCGGAGCGCCCTTGAACTCCTTCATGATCCCGGCGCCTTCCTCGATGATGCCTTCGATCGCTTCGCACTTCTTGCCCTTCGGCGCGGTGTCGATCAGCTTGAACACTTTTTCGAGGCGGGAGACGTGTCCTTCGGTCTCTTGCAGATGCTTCTCGAACGCGGCCTTCAACTCCTCCGACTGCGCCGCCTTCGCCATTTTGGGCAGCGCCTTGAGGATTTTATTTTCGGCGTAATAGATGTCCTTCAGAGTGTCCTCGAACAGGTCGTCGAGGGTCTTGGGTTGTTTGCTGGTCATGGTGCCTCTCCGTGGTAGCGGTCACGGGCACAACTCGACCCCTGTAGCTTGGTTCCTTGTGACGGGTTCGTCAGCTCCACGGGCTCATTTTCCACAGCACGAAGCCGCAGAGCCACAGCGCGAAACCGGCGACCGCGCCAAGGAGCGCCCCCGTCACCCGGTGGCGTCGCCAGGCGAGCGCGCCGACGATGACCCCCGGCACAAGGCCCGGCGAGCCGATGATCAGGGCGATGGCGGCGATGTCGAGCGGACCCCAGTTCAGCGCAATGTCGGACATCAGGATGCGATCCCCAAAGGCGGACGCATTTTCGCCAGTATTTCCGGCTGAATCACGATGGCGCACATCGGTGGGCGCCCTTGCCGGCCTGGCGTCCCCTCGGCTTCCGGCCGCCGCGCGTACTCCGTATCCCCGGAGCATCACGTTTTGGCTAGAGCGGCATGAACGCACTGGAGGCGGCCGGCAGCACCCGTGCGAGCCGTTCCGCCCAGGCGCGCTGGCCTTTCCGGTCCTCGATCAGATCCTGGCGGATTTCGATCAAAGCATGCAGCAGGCCGTGGCGCTCGCCGTGAGCCGGAATGGTGTAGTCGGTGGCGTCGCTGACGAAGTACGGCTCATTGTCGCCGACCACCATGCCGGCTTCTTCCGCAAACAGTGCAATCAGGCGGCGGGCGAGGCGGGGGTCGCGGTTATAGAGCAGCGCCACATGCCACGGCCGGGCGGTGCCCTTGAAGCTCGGCGTGAAACTGTGCAGCGCAATCAGCGTCGTCGGGCGGCCGGCGCGCCGCCGCCGCGTCAGTTCGGCCTCGATCCGCGCATGGTACGGCCAAAAGACATCGAGCACGCGCGCCGCCCGGTCGGCCTCGGCCAGACCGACATTGCCGGGGATCGGCGTGAGTTCGCTGACCTCCGGGATCGACGTCGGCATCCCCGGTGCGCGATTGCAGTCGATCACCAGCCGCGAATAGTTCTGCGCGATGAGCGTGGCGTCGAGGGCGTCCGCCAGCAGCCGGCCGACGCCGGCAATGCCGATGTCCCAGCCGATGTGCCGCTCGCGTTCGGCCGCGGACACGCCGAGGTCGCCGAGCGCACGCGGAATGAGATTGCCGGCATGATCGGCGACCAGAAGGAACGGCGAGGCGCCGGCGGCATTATAGATGGTGACCGGCGCGGGGTCGCCGGCCGCCAGCAGATTTTTGCGCTCCCCGGTCATCGGGCCTCGCGATTGCGGTGGACGTCGCAATCCGTGGCCCGGGAAATGCATGCATCCGGCATGTGGTCGCCCCTCCCCCCGGGGTCATTGTAGAAGAGCGATGCCAGTTCTCAACATGCAAAAACGGATTCCCGACACGCGGAAAATCCACGCGGGGGGTGCGGCGTCGCAGGTGTGCGCCACAGCGCGCCGAAGGGCCGTGCGATGAAAATACGTGCCGGTTACGAAATCGCCTACCAGTGTCCGCAACCGACGCCGATGATCGTCATGCTCAGCGTGCATCCTTCGCGCGCGCCGGACCTGATCACGCCGGACCTGGTACGGCTCGATCCGCAGATTCCGGCCAACCCCTATCGCGACGGCTTCGGCAATGTCTGTCACGTCATCCATGCGCCGCAGGGGCGGCTGACGCTGTCGGCGGATTTTCTGATCGCGGATTCCGGCGCGCCCGACGAGCTGGCGCCGGGCGCGGAGCAGCATCCGCTGGAGCGGCTTCCGGTCGAAACGCTGGTCTATCTGCTCGGCAGCCGTTACTGCGAGACCGACCGCTTCATCCAGCTCGCGTGGTCGACATTCGGCAACGTCGCGAAGGGATGGCCGCTGGTCCAGGCGATTTGCGATTACGTTCACGATCGCATCGAGTTCGGCTACGCGTACGCCAACCCGACCAAGACCGCCTGGGATGTGCACGCCCAGCGGGGCGGCGTGTGCCGCGACTTTGCGCATCTCGCGATCACGCTATGCCGGTGCATGAACGTGCCGGCGCGCTACTGCACCGGCTATCTCGGCGACATCGGTGTGCCCCCCGACCCGGCGCCGATGGATTTCTCCGCCTGGTTCGAGGTCTTCCTCGGCGGTCGCTGGTACACGTTTGACGCCCGGCACAACGCGCCGCGGATCGGGCGCATTCTGATGGCCCGCGGCCGCGACGCCACCGACGTCGCCATCACGACGTCCTTCGGCCCCAACACGCTGGCGGGCTTCAAGGTGGTGACGGAGGAGGTCCCGGGGGAAAACCGGGCCGCAGCGGGCTGGCAGTGATCGTGCTATACGCTCGCCTCCGGTTCGGCATCCACCGAACGGCGGGTTCCGGATCGGCTCTTGAAACTCAAAGGCGTTTCCGATCATAAGCGTAAGCACCGTGGGTCCCGCAGGACCCGGACAGGCAGTCAAGATGAGGCGGTTAGTCCCGGTAGCTCAGCTGGATAGAGCACAGGTTTCCTAACTCATTGCGCCATCGTAAGCCATTGAAAAGAATTGCGAAATAGCAACGAAATATTTTCGTAAATGAAACGTAAAATATCCGTCGAGATTTTACTTCGCCGATCCATTCCGGATATATCGGCACCTACGGTCCCGTAGCTCACTGGATAGAGCACGAGTTTCCTAAACTCGGGGTCAGAGGTTCGAGTCCTCTCGGGATCGCCAAAATCTTCCTAAAATGGCGTTCCATTTTGAACGTATGTCGCCAAGTCCATTGCTGCGAAACGCCGACGATTGCATGATTGGCGCATGGGCACCGAACGCACTCAGTCATCGACGCCTGCTGTGCCGTCGGAAATCCCTCTTCGTCCTCGCCTGCAGATCCCTCAGCGTCTGCAACTCCATCCTCGTCACGGCATGTCTTGCCCGCTGATCTTCCGAACGCGATCAAGCACCTTGATGACCAAGAGTTCGACCGACTGCTTTCTGCAGTGCTCGACGAACAAAAGCGGCGCAGCGGGAAATCTTTCCGTGCTCGGAACGTAAGCAACGGGACGAAGTCACCCCATCGCGCCTGACCTTTGGTCAGATCAATGCCGTCCGTTCTGCGTTTAAGGCGGGGATCACGCCATCACGGATTGCACGACAATTCGGTCTATCTCAGTCAGATGTGCGTAAAGAAATTTTGAAATCCGATGAACCGAAGCGGTGAGCCCATTTTGCCTATCGCCATCCTAATCGTATTGATCGTCGGTATGAGGGAAGATCGTAAATGTACGGGACCTTCGTAATATTGGAAGCCTCTGGCAAACTTGAAAAAGGAGAGAGGGTTTTCATTGGAGATATCAAGGAAAGGAATGAAGCTTGGCTTCGGGACATCCTATTCGCTAATCCGGAAATTATTCCGACCAACGAAATTGACTCCACGTTTGGTGCGCTAATTCCTCTTTGCAAAGAGTGCTTTAGATGCGGGTCCGATAGATGCGGTTTTTATCAATGAACATGGGCGCTTGACCGTCGTTGAGTGCAAGTTATGGAGGAATCCGCAATCACGGCGCGAGGTCGTAGCCCAAACGCTTGATTACGTTTCGGCGCTATCTGGATGGTCGTATGCAGACCTGCAGCGTCAGGTCGCAGCAGCGTTGGGCAAGCAAGGCAATATCCCCTTTGAATTGGCGCAAAAGCATAGTGGAAACAAACTTAACGAGCAGGAGTTCGTGGACGCAGTCAGCCGATCCCTACAAGAAGGACGATTGTTGATCTTGATCGCCGGAGACGGCATCCGTGAGGGTGTGCAATCGCTTACTGAGTTGGTTAATCGGAATGCAGCTAAGGCATTCTCATTTGGTCTTATCGAGGTGGCAATTTACAAATTTGGCGAGGGTCGATTTGCCATCCAACCGCGGGTGATTGCAGAGACAGAGTTGGTTACTCGGCAAATCACCATAGTTAATCTGAAAGGAGAAGCGTCCGCGCGATTGAGCGTCGAATACAACGAGGAAGACGACCCAGAGAAAGAACGACAGGTGAAAGCAAGGAGCATCTCAAAAAATGGTGGGATCCTCTTCTCGAAAATGAAATTTAATGATCCAGAGCAAGAAAGTCCCGTTTTGGACAGGCTCAAATAACCTTGTGTTGAATACCCCTTTCCCGGCATACAGATAAAAGTCCCGCTTCGTCAGTCGGAAAAAATACTGCTCAAGTCTTTCTATCAGGAACAAGGTCGAGAAAATGTCGACGCAATAAGGCGCCTCGTCAGTCGAGACAAGAAGTATTTGAGATTAAATTTGCCGAAGGGCACGGTAATAAATACTTCGCGAGGGGTTTCCTATTGACTGCAAAAATTAGAGGTCGTATCGGATGTTGAAAAATACGCCTGGATTGCGGCGTCGCTGAATGCTTTTGTGGACGTGTTGCGCCCCCGATTGAAGAAGTGGCACGAGGAACTGCGGGTATAACGTAATGACAACGGCTTACCGAGTTCAGCATCGAGGTAGGAAACCTGCCGCGATTTTTGAAAGGCGCGGATCATGGCGAAGCGTAAGGAGCAGGAACCCATCGAGACCGAGGACGACTATGAGATCGACCTCAGTCATGGTATTGAGGATGAGAGTGAAAAGGAGGGCACTGGGAATTTCAAGTTCAGCATCACAAGTCATGGTGCCGACTACCCCGTCGAGACCATTGTTAATCGGTTAAATTCGCATGGGTTTTTCGTTCCAGCATTCCAACGTAATTTCGTTTGGTCGCAGCGGCACGCATCACGGTTCGTCGAGTCGCTGCTGATGGGATTGCCTGTTCCGGGCATCTTTCTTTACAAAGATTTGACAGCCGTCATCTCGTAGTAGACGGGCAGCAACGGTTACGAACGCTTCAGTTTTTCTACGACGGCAATTTCCTTGAGCGAAGGTTTCGGGCTGACAGGCGTCCGTGACGAGTGGGAGGGGATGGCATCAAGGAGTGTCGTCTTGGCCGATCAGCTCAAGCTCGATGACTCGATTGTCCATGCGACCATCTTTCAACAGGATGAACCAAAGGACGAGCTCAGAAGCTTATATTTCGTGTTTGAGCGCATCAACTCTGGGGGCATGCGCCTGTCACCGCAGGAGATACGAAACTGCATTAGTGATGGACCGGTCTTGCCAGCGGTTCGGCCCCTAAATGACGACAAAAACTGGCGGCAGATTTTTGGTGAGAAATACAACAGTGCGCTCAAGGATCAGGAACTCATCCTGCGCGCCTTGGCGATGTTTGCACGGCGCAAAAAATATGAATCTCTATGCGAGAATTTTTGAACGACTTTGCGAATTACAAGGAGATTTCGACCAAGGAACTTGACAACCTGACATCTCGATTAAGGAAGCGATACAGCCTTGTGAACGAATGCTACGGGAACAAAGCGTTTCGCCATCGCGGGGCTTAACGCTGCAGCGTTCGAAGCCTGTGATGGTTGGAATTGCAAGTCGGCTCGCCTCTCTACAAAATCAGCGCCAGACCCGAAGAAGTTTATGGGTACTTATGACAATCTGCTAAAGGATGGCGATTTTCTCAAAGCTTGCGAGCGAGCCCACCGCACGTGAGGATACAGTAGAAACCCGACAGACACTGGCAATTGCAGCATTCAAGAGTATCTAGTTGCAGTTCGTCATCGAACAGCGATTTGGGACTGGAAAACCTCGTTGTTGCCGTGCAGGCGAGAGGTTTGGACGAGCAAACGGCGTCATATTTGTGCAAGCTCGGCAGCGTTTTGGTGTGTGGTAACCTTGAGAAGTGCGTTGAACATTTATTCATCGAAAAGGTGGGAGGGGAATGACACCTCGTGTTACCAGCTTTTTAAAAAGCCACTTTAGGTCGGGGAGAAATTACGACTGTGAAAACATTTGCAACTCGATGTTTAAATTCGATTCAGAGTGGGGAAAGAAGTCGAGAAGTTTATGGAGGAAAACGGTCGCATCAAGGAAGGAGTGTCTTCGTGCTATGCCATCAGAATCTCCGTCGCTCACGGAGGCGGGCAATCCATTGGTCCCAACGCTCTTAGGCAATTTTACGACCGACCCCTGACGCTTGTTGCGGAGTGGGAGAAAATCATCCGTTGACGTTGACCGGGAGAACGTTCGGGTGTGCCGGCAAGGGCATAGCCTTGGGGGCACGCAAAATGCCTTGGCAAACGTGACCGCAAGCGCAAGGAACCTGCCTGTGGACGCGTCCCAAAAGGGGGACGTCACTAGCGGGGAGAAGGTCCCAGACCAAAACCGTGCTTTATTGTCGGGTGAGCACGATCGACCAGACCGTCGAGCACCAACTCACCCAAACTCACCAGAATGGATTTAAACCTGATCTGGTGCTGTCTAACCACGGTGTCTCGGGCATCTCCACGCGGCTTTCCGAACGTCCCGAAGGTAGGCGGCGGTTTGATGTGTTGCGGGATGGCGACATCCTCGTGGTGCGCTGGATTGATCGCCTTGGACGCAATTATCAGGACGTGACCGACACCGTTCGCGAATTCGTCCGTTGCGGCATTCGGATCGAGACTGTCATCAACCGCATGTCGTTCGATGGCACGACCACTGATCCTATGAGGCAAGCGGTTCGCGATTCTCTCGTCGCCTTCATGGCAGCGATGGCACAAGCCCAAACCGAGGTGACCAAGGAAGCGCAAAAAGCCCGGAATTGCGCATGCACAGGCGCATGACGACGGCACGAAATATCCAGGAAGGAAGCCGACCTTTACATGGGATTGTTTGCCCGTGTCCGCGAGTCTTTCGCATCAGGGATTGGCGTGTCCGCCGTTGCGAAGACCACAGGACCAAAGCGACAATCGATTTATCGCATTCAGGCAGAACCCGAAAAACAGTTAGCGGTCTTTGCTTGGTACCCGGTTGAATT
>CAVYCI010000027.1:0-65483 GCA_963766925.1 uncultured Alphaproteobacteria bacterium | reverse complement strand
ACTGGCCGGCGCGACCGGCCAGGCGACCCGCGCGGTCAACCCGTCTGAAATCTATGTCGACCGGCTGTTCCGGATGCCGGCCGGAGCGTCGCAGCAGGCCGCGGCTTCCACCCCGGCCGCGACCACGCCTGCGGCCGACAATGCCACCGCAGCCCCGACCGGCAATGAAAGCCCGGCTGGCGCCGGCGGAAACGGCATCGGTGCAATGGGCGGCTTTCAGACCCGGGCCGAAGTATTGCGGCTGTGGAGCGCGGATTTTCGCAACGATCGTGATCTCGGCGCAGACGACAGGGCCTATGTCGCCCGTCTTGTGGCGCAGCGCACCGGCCTGAGTGAGGCCGACGCGGAGAAGCGCGTCAACGAAGTCGTCACCGAAGCGAAGACCGCACTCGACAATGCGCGGCGTGCAGCGGCGAAGCTTTCTTTCTGGCTGACCGCGGCTCTGCTGTTCGGTGCGTTCGCTTCAAGCCTCGCCGCCGCCGAAGGCGGTGCGCTCCGCGACGGCACCTGGAACGACCGCATACTCACCCCCCGCATCATATAAGGAGGCCATCATGGGCCGTGGAATTCTGCTCTGGCTGCTTGGCGTGCCAATCCCGATCATCATTCTTCTTGCGCTGTTCTGGCACTGAAGAGAAAAACTGACCAGACAGCGATCAAACAAACGATCAAACGGCTGCATGGCGGCCTGTGGCGAAGCGGATCATTCCGTCAGCTGCAGGCCGCCCGCGCGACACCCGCATGTCGCGCACCAGGGTTCAAGGCAGCGCGCGTCAAAGACCAGCGTGAAAAGCGCACTCAGGCCTGGCGTTTCGCAGGCCTCAAGTCACTGCAGGCGGTGCATGTTCCGGCCGCCGCAAATGCCGATTACGCAGCCTTCGACGCGGACCGTATTGCGGTCGAGTTCGACCAGATGACCCTGATAGGTCTGACCGTTGTCGACATTGTAAAGCGCGCCGGACCACCGGTTGGGGGCGTCCTGCGTCATCGAATACAGCACCGCAACGCCGATCAGCGACCGGCCGCGCAACTGCGCATCGGGATTGTGTTTGTCGGTCCACGGTGCGCCGGTTTCCGGATCGACCGGAGATTTCGGCGTCGCGATGGTCGCGCACAAGGCCTGACCGCACAGGCCGATCCGGATGTGCGCGCCGTCCTCCGCCTGCCAGAGGCCGCGCGGATCGGCGTGCGCGGTTGCGACACCAAGCAGGCCGGACAGCAACAATGACGAGAACAGTGTAGAGAGCCGGCAGCGCTTCATGCGTCCCTCGCTTTCGCGATCCCATGATCAGGCCGTACCGCGACCCGCAACGTTCCAGCCTCCGATCATTGAACCGCATGATGTTTTCGGGCGCAAGCGCGCGATTGAATGCGGCACCGGCGGAACCGCAGCAACGCCGCGGTCGCGCGAATCACGGCGGCGTTCCGCTTCGGTCACCACCGCGCAGGCGGCCCGGGGCAGCCCCGGCTTGCTTTCTCGCCCTCCCCGGCCGATATAGGGGCGGGAGGTTGGCGGTGGACGAGCCACTCGCCAACCGGGTCAGGTCCGGAAGGAAGCAGCCCTAACGAGCGCGGTTCGGGTCGCTCGTCAGCCTCCCACCCATTCACTGAAGCCTTTCGATTGAACTGCCCGATGCGCCGTCACGCTTGAGGTGCGACGCAGCGAGCCTCGAAGGGTGATGGTACGCCCGCCATCCTTCGAGGCTCGGCTGTCTGGCGCCGCTCGCACATCGGGATGACGGCCGCGAGCTGGCAGATGAACGACGCCACCGCCTCCGCCACCCCCTATCGCGTGCTGGCGCGCAAATACCGGCCGTCGACCTTCGACGACCTGATCGGCCAGGACGCCATGGTGCGCACGGTCTCGAACGCGTTCGAGACCGGCCGCATCCCGCAGGCCTGGATCCTCACCGGCGTGCGCGGCGTCGGCAAGACCACGACGGCGCGCATTCTGGCGCGCGCGCTCAATTACGAATTGCCGGACGGCTCGATCACCGGGCCGACCATCAAGATGCCGGTGCTCGGCATCCACTGCGAAGCGATCATGGAAAGCCGCCATCTCGACGTCATCGAGATGGACGCCGCCTCGCATAACGGCGTCGACGACGTGCGCCAGATCAACGACGCGATCCGCTACGCGCCGGTGTCGGCGCGCTACAAGGTCTACATCCTCGACGAAGTGCACATGCTCTCGGGCGCCGCGTTCAATGCGCTGCTCAAGACGCTGGAAGAGCCGCCGCCGCACGCCAAATTCATCTTCGCCACCACCGAAATCCGCAAAGTGCCGATCACCGTGCTGTCGCGCTGCCAGCGCTTCGATCTGCGCCGCGTCGATGCCGCGCTGCTGGTCAAGCATCTGCAGGGCATCGCCGGCAAGGAAGCCATCGCCGCCGAGCCCGAGGCGCTCGGCCTGATCGCGCGCGCCGCCGAAGGCTCGGTGCGCGATTCGCTGTCGCTGTTCGATCAGGCCATCGCGCATGCGCGCCGGGCCGGTGCGCGCCGAAGACGTGCGGCAGATGCTCGGGCTTGCCGATCGCACCCGCGTCATCGATCTGTTCGAAGCGCTGATGCGCGCCGACATCGCCGCGCGCGCTGGCGGAATTGCGCGACCAATACGATGCCGGCGCCGATCCGGCGATGGTGCTCGGCGATCTCGCCGAGTTCACCCATTTCGTCACCCGGGTGAAAATCGTGCCGGCGCTCGCCGACGACGTGTCGCTGACCGAAGCCGAGCGCACGCGCGGCCGCGCCTTTGCGACCAAGCTCTCGATGCGGGTTCTGGCGCGGACCTGGCAGATGCTGCTCAAGGGCATCGCCGAGGTCGAGGCCGCCGGCCGGCCGCTCGCCGCCGCCGAAATGGTGCTGGTGCGCATCGCCTATGCCGCCGATCTGCCGACGCCGGACGAAGTGATCCGCTCGCTCGGCGACGCGACGCGCGGCAACGGCTCGCGGATCCCTGCCGGCGGGACAGCCGCCGTCGCGGGCGGAACCGCGCGCCGAGACACACGCCGAAATTCCGCGCGAGCCGTACGCAGCGGACCGCGCGCGCGGAGCCGCCGCGCGGCGGCGCCGCGTGCCGCGCTCGCGGCGGTCGCGCCTGCCGAACTGCCGGCGAACGAGCCCGTCGCGCGCGCCGAACCGGCAAATGCCGGCGCGCGCCGTTGCAAAGCTTCGAGGAGCTGGTCGCGCTTGCCGCCGAGAAACGCGACGTCGCGCATCAAGAGCGCGCTCGAACGCGATGTGCGGCTGGTGCGGTTCGAGGACGGCAGGCTCGAAATCGCGTCTTGAGCCAAGCGCGCCGAGAACGCTGATCGGCGATCTGTCGAAGAAGCTTGCCGAATGGACCGGGCGGCGCTGGATGGTGATCGTCTCCGCCGAGGCCGGCCAGCCGAGCTTTACGCGCAGGCGCAGACGCGCAAGGCCGAACTGAAGGACGACGTGCGCGGCGATCCGCTGGTGCAGGCGGTGCTGACGCGCTTTCCCGGCGCCGAGATCGTCGATGTCGCGCCCCGGCGGGCGCGCCGCTCCGTGCCGGACGATCTGCCGCCCGACGTGGCGGGCGACATCAACCGCGACGACGAACCATAAAGGACCCGCGATGGCCGATTTTCTGGGCCTGATGAAACAGGCCACCGAACTCAAGTCGAAGATGGAAGCGATGCAGGCCGACCTCGACCGCATCGAGGTCGAAGGCGCGGCCGGCGGCGGCCTCGTGACGATGAAGCTTTCCGGCAAAGGCGAACTCAGAGCCGTGCAGATCGACGAGTCGCTGCTCAAGCCCGACCAGAAAGAGGTAGTCGCCGACCTCGTCGTCGCCGCGCACGCCGATGCCCGCCGCAAGCTCGAAACGGTGCTGGCCGAGCGCATGCAGGCGGTGACCGGCGGCCTGCCGTTGCCGCCCGGCCTCAAATTGTTCTAGCGGACGGCCCCGGTCGATGCCCGCCCTCGCGGCCGGTCCCGAGATCGAACGTCTGATCCAGCTTCTGGCGCGCCTGCCGGGGCTCGGACCGCGCTCGGCGCGGCGCGCGGCGCTGTTCCTGATCAAGAAGCGGGAAGCGGTGATGGCCCCGCTCACCACCGCGTTACAGACCGCGATGGACAAGATCGAGGTGTGCAAGATCTGCGGCAATATCGACACGCAAATCCCTGCACGGTCTGCACCGACCCGCGGCGCGACCCCGCTGCCATCGTCGTGGTCGCCGACGTCGCCGACCTGTGGGCGCTGGAGCGCGCGCACGCCATCAATGCGCGCTACCATGTGCTCGGCGGCACGCTGTCGCCGCTCGACGGCGTCGGGCCGGACGATCTGGCGATCGACCCGCTGATCAGGCGCGCCCACGATCCCGCGGTCGGCGAAATCATCATCGCGCTCAATGCCACGGTCGATGGTCAGAGCACCGCGCACTACATCACCGACCTCCTGCACGACGCCGGGGTCAAAGTGACGCGGCTCGCGCACGGGGTGCCGGTTGGCGGCGAACTGGACTATCTCGATGAAGGCACGCTGTCGGCGGCAATGCGGAGCCGGACGCCGTTTTGACGCCGTACCCGCCTGCGGAACACGCGCCTGGCAACGGGTGCCTTCAAAATAGACAGTGCTCGCCCGCTGAGCGGTCATCGAATCGGTGCCGGCAGGACATTGGCTCGTTCGCAGGCCGACGGCTCCAGCCGTCAAGCGCGGCGGCAACCCCCAAGGGCGCTATTTGCCGCCAGTGGTGACCCGGCACCGCTTAACCCGGCCTCTTTCCAGGACTCGTCCGAAGTTGGCCCGCCGTTTGCATAGCCTATCGTGCGATCTCGATCTCACAACTCGTGTTGAAGAGATTGCTTGGGGCCCCGGCGATCCCGGCACCGGGGCCCCATCCTTTTTCTACCCCCGCCCCCAGCCCTGTCTCTCTCGCCCAACCGCCATTCCGGTTGCCAGCCCTTGCGGCGGGCCCCGAAACCATATTCACAGGGCGGTGTTTATGGATCCGGACTGCCCGCGGCGCGGCAATCTGGAATGACGGCAGCAATCGGCGCATGGGCGACGACATCAACTACAACAAGTCCTTCGACCTCGTACCGGGCCGCGTCGAAGAGGTCGCGCCCGGCGTGCGCGCGATGGTGGCTCCCAATCCTGGGCCGTTCACTTTCAAGGGCACGGTCAGCTACATCATCGGCCGCGGCAAGATCGCGATCCTCGATCCCGGCCCGGATGACGATGCGCATGTCGCTTCGCTGCTCGATGCCGTGCGCGGCGAAACCGTCACCGGCATTTTCGTCACCCACACCCATCGCGACCATTCGCCCGCGGTGCCGAAGATCAAGGCCGCGACCGGCGCCACGGTTTATGCTGAGGGACCGCATCGTCCGGCGCGGCCGCTGCATACCGGCGAGGCCAAGCGCCTCGACGCCAGCGGCGACATGGATTTCCGGCCCGACGTCGCGCTCGCCGACGGCGAAGTCGTGACCGGCGACGGCTGGACCATGGAAGCGCTGACCACGCCCGGGCACACCGCCAACCACATGGCCTATGCACTCAGGGAAGCCGACCTGATTTTTTCCGGCGACCATGTGATGGCGTGGTCGACCTCGATCGTCGCGCCGCCCGACGGCGCCATGAGCGATTACGTCGCCTCGCTGGAAAAGCTCGCACGACGCCGCGAGCCGGTCTACCTGCCCGGCCACGGCGGTCCGGTGCGCGACGCGCCGCGTTTCGTGCACAGCTACATCCGGCACCGGAAGGGACGGGAGGTGTCGATCCTGCGGCGCCTCGAAAAAGGCGCGGCCGATATCCCGACGCTGGTCCGCGCCATCTATATCGGCCTCGATCCGCGGCTTACGGGCGCTGCTTCGCTGTCGGTGCTGGCGCATCTCGAGGATCTGGTCGCTCGCGGCGTGGTTGCGACCGAGAACACGCCGTCGATCGCCGGCACCTATCGCCTTGCGGAACCGCCTTTGGCCGCCGGCTGAGGGGGCTTCGGCAGCGGCAGCGGCTGCTCTTTCTTCTGCTTCGGGTTGGCAAGCGTATCGTCGACATCGTCGATCAGCGAACTGACACGCGCGGCATTGCCGCCGAGATCGTGACGGCCGTAGCGCGAGGCCGAACGCACATCGATACGCGCGCCGTCCGGCGTCGCCCTTATCCGCACCACCACGTCGTCGCGAAATCCGAGAATGGCGGTGCGTGCGATCGCCTCGACGCGCCCCTCCCGCATTGAAGTTCCCGCGGCCTGTGGCGGCCGCGCATCGACGATGTGCCATTTCCGTTTGGTGATGACCTTGAGCACGGCGTCGTAGGCTTCCTGCGGCGACGCGGAGGTATCGTCGGGCGCGATTTCGGAATACGCCGCGCGCTGCTGCTCGGCTGCGTAGAGGCCGGCATAGCGGACGTCATTGGCGTCGCGCGGCCGCAACCGCGCAATCGCCTCGAAACGCGGCGGATCGATTGGATCCGTGGTGATATCGTAGATCG
The DNA here is from genome assembly GCA_963766925.1 of uncultured Alphaproteobacteria bacterium. Classification (GTDB taxonomy): domain Bacteria; phylum Pseudomonadota; class Alphaproteobacteria; order Rhizobiales; family Xanthobacteraceae; genus BOG-931. Next base: position 59,026 of record CAVYCI010000027.1, on the reverse strand, counting down.
CGGGCAGTCGGTACGCCTTGACGCCAAGCCAGGCCGGATAGGCGATCAGCGCGACGCCGATCAGCAAAGCGGTCGCGGCCTCGCGCGTCCCGCCGATGCCGTCGCGCCAGATGACGACGGCAGCGCCGAACGAAAGCAGGATCGCGACCACGGCAAGCATCAGCGCGCCGATCAGCGTGGACAGCGCCGGTACGATATCGAGGGCTCCGGAGCGGACGATGATGATGGCGACCAGTGTCGCAGCCAGCGAGAACAGCGCAATCCGGCGCGCCCAGATCGCGAGCCGGGACGTGCGCTGTTCAGCAAAGCGTCGTCGCACCATGCACGCTTACCCTTGCGGCTAACGTTTCCGCTTCGGCTTTGACGCGCCGCGTTTGATGCCTGCCATCGCCTCGAGCACGGCGCAGGCGGCAGCGGTGTCCTGATCACCGTAGCCCGTCGCCATTGCCGACGCGTACACCGGTATCGTGGCGGAGAACAGCGGCGTCGGCACGCCAAGCGACTGCGCGTAGCTGCCGATCACGTCCATATCCTTTTGCCAGACCGACATTTTCATCGTGGCGTCGTCGTAGCGCCCCTTTACCATCATCGGAGCGCGCAGTTCGAACACGCGCGAATTGCCGGCGCCGATCCGGATCAGGTCGAACACCTGCTGCGGCGGCAGCCCGGCCTTCATCGCCAGCACCATCGCTTCGGCGCTCGCCACATTGTGGATCGCGACCAGAAGGTTGGCGACGTATTTCATCCGGCTGCCGTTGCCGAATGCGCCAAGATCATGCACCGCGCGGGAAAAGCCTTCGAACAGCGGACGCAGCCGCTTGATCTCGGCGGCGCCCCCCGACGCATAGATCACAATATCCCTGTGCTTCGCCTGCATCCCGGTGCCGCTGACCGGACAGTCGAGCAGCACGTGGCCCGCCTTGCGGAGCACCACTTCGGCCGCCAGTTTGTCGTCGAGCGCGAAGGTCGAAGCTTCGATCACGATGCGGCGCGAAACACCGGAGCCGGCGATGGCCGCGGCAACCGCCGCAAGCGCCGCGGGTTTCGGCAGACTGAGAATGATCGCCGGCGCAGCGCGCGCCACCGCCACCGCGTCCGCGGCGATCTCGACGCCTTTTCGGGCCAGCGCGCGCCGGCGAGCCGGATCGGTATCGTGGCCGATGACGCGCCATCCGGCGGCAACGAGATTTTCCGCGAAAGCGCCGCCCATGATGCCGAGACCGACAACACCGACGACGCCTTTCTTCCTGACTTTCATGCTTTCTCCCGTTCGGGCGCTTCGAACTTTCAGAGCGAGGTCTCGAGAAACCGCAACAGCCGCGGCGCGGTCTTCGCGTTGTAGCTGTCCGGCTCGCCTTCGAACGGCTCGGCCGACCAGAAATGTCCGGCGCCCGGAAAGATGATCCGCCGCACGAAGAAACCCGCCTGTGTCAGCGCGGTGAGAAACGCGCCCGACTGGCTGACGGAATCGACGACGTCGTCCTCGGTGCCGTGGATCAGCAGGAATTTCACCTGATTGCGGTCGATCGTAGCGTGACAGACCGGCGATGCGTCGAAATAAAGCCTGCGGTTCTGCGTCGGCGCAGCGCCGAGAAATTTTTCCACGATCATGTCACGCGGACGCGCGGCAAGATCGTGGTTCCATTGCGCGTAAAGATCGTAGACGCCGTAAAAGCCGACCACCGCCTTGACGGTCGAAGGCACCGCCGCATGGGCATCGTTCGGATAGAAGGATGCGAACTGATCGCCGGCGAGCGCTGTGAGCGCCGACAGATGCGCACCGGCGGAATCCCCGATCAGACGCGATACGCTCGGGATCGAGGGCGAACTCGCCGGCTTTGGCGCGCACGAACTGGACCGCCGCCCGCACGTCGCAGACCGCCGCGGGATAGACACCCGCTTTGCCGAGGCGGTATTCGATTGCAAACACTGCGTACCCGTTGCGCGCAAGCAGCGGACCCCAGTGCCGGTAGAACGACCGGTCACCCGACCTGCCAGCCGCCGCCGTGGACAGCGACCAGAACAGGCGCGCCCCTGCGGCCTTTGGCAAATACAGATCGCCGATCAGCGTCGTGCCGTCATGCTCCGCGAAAATCAGGTCGGGCCGGATCGCTGTTTCGAATTGTGCCGTGGACGCCATCATCGCTGCCTGCACCGCTGCTGTCGCGCTAGCGGTAGCAAGTTTTGCACCGGCTCGAAAGGTGCCGGATCACAGCGCAATTCCGCGGAATCACCACCAGGCGTGGAAGTGATGGAGCGGGCCGCGCCCTGCGCCGACCTCAAGCCGGTCCGCCGCCGCGATGGCCGCGCTCACGTAATCCTTCGCCTTGCCGCGCCGCCTCGTCGAGGGCGAACCCTTTCGCGAGTCCGGCCGCTATCGCGGATGCGAACGTGCAGCCGGTGCCGTGAGTATTCTTCACCGCGGAGCGCGGAGCCGCGAGCCGCAGGACGTGATCGGCGTCGATCAGCAGATCGATGCTTTCAGGACCTTCGCAGTGTCCGCCTTTGATCAGCACCGCACGCGGGCCGAGCGTCAAAAGCTGCTGACCCTGAATGCGCATTTCGTGTTCGTCGCGGGCCTGCGATGCGCCAAGCAGCGCGGCCGCCTCGGACAGATTGGGCGTCAGCAGCCGGACCCGCGAAATCAGATCGCGCAGCGTGCGAAGCGCCTCCGGCTGCAGCAGCTTTTCGCCCGAACTCGCCGCCAGCACCGGATCGAGCACGACGTGCTGCGGACGATAGCGGTCGAGCGCAGCGCTGATGACCTCAATGGCAGGCGCGGTGCTGACCATGCCGATCTTCACCGCGCTGACGGCGAGATCGGTGAATACCGCGTTGATCTGCCGGGCGACGAAATCCGCCGGCACGTCGTGGATGCCGAACACTCCCATCGTGTTCTGCGCGGTCAGCGCCGTGACGACACACGCGCCATAAACTCCGAGCGCCGCGAACGTTTTCAGGTCGGCCTCGATGCCCGCGCCCGCACTTGGGTCTGAACCGGCGATCGTCAGCGCAATCGGCGTCATCACCTGCCTCGTTTTGCCAGTTCGCCGTCAACGACGGCGCGCAGGCCGCGTGCCGCCGCGGCCGGGTCCTTATGGATCGAAAGGGCCGAAATCACCGCTACGCCGTCGGCGCCGGCGGCTATCACCGCGCCGGCATTGCCGGCGTCGATGCCGGCGATTCCGACAACCGGAAAATCCGGCTTGCGCCGGCGCAGCGCTGCGGCGACACGCGCGAGCCCGGCGGTGCCGATCGGCGCCGACTTCTGAACCTTGGAGCCGGTCGCATAGACGCCGCCGACACCGGCATAATCGATCAGTGCAAGCGGCACCGTTGCCGCCTCGTCGACCGTCTTGATCGAGAGGCCGATAATGGCGTCCGGTCCGAGCGCGCGCCGCGCGTCCCCCACCGCCATATCGTCCGGGCCGACATGCACGCCATCTGCATGCGCCGCGAGTGCCACGTCGACGCGGTCGTTGACGACGAGCGGCACTCCGTAAGGCTCGAGCGCCGCCTTTATCGCACGCGCCCTTTCCACCATCGCCTGCGTAGCGCTTCGTTTGTCACGCAACTGCACCAGGGTCGCTCCTCCCTCGGCAACGTGCCGCGCCAGCGCGACCAGATCGTGACCGCCTGCATGTTCCGGATCGATGATGGCGTTGAGCCGCAGATCGACCGGCGTCACGACACCCTCGCGTACTGCCGCAACGTCGCGCTGTCGAGCGAATGGAGCACGTCGATGATCGCGGTCGAGAAACTGCCGGGCCCGCGCGCGCCGGGTGCCGCCACCTCGCCGGCAACGCCGAAAAGGGTCAACGCCGCGATGGCGGCAAGGAAGGGATCGGGTTCCACGGCGAGCGCGGCACACACCACCGCCGAGCCGGCGCAGCCCATGGCGGTGACGAGACTCATCAGCGGATCGCCATTGGCGATGATCGCGTGCCGGCCGCCGTCGGTGATCCGGTCAACGCCGCCGGTCAACGCGATCACGGTGCCATGCGCTTTGGCGAGACGCGCAGCGGCGTCGCCCGCGTCATCGTCTGACAGCGTGGCAAACTCAACGGTATTGAGCCGCACCACTGCGGGCCCACGGGTCAGCAATTGCCGCGCGAAATGCGCGCGGGCCGGCGCGACCTGGATAAAAACCGGATCGAGCACCCACGGCATCCGCGCCGTTTTGGCGGCTCCGATCGCCGCCTCGATCGCGCTGCGGCGTTCGGCATCGAAGGTGCCGAGATTGACGAGAAGCGCATCGGCGCCTGCGACGAAGGACACAATTTCCTCCGGCGAAATCGTCATCGACGGCACGGCGCCGACCGCGAGCAGCACGTTCGCGGTGTATTGCTGCGCCACGCTGTTGGTTATGCAATGCACGCTCGGCACGCGGTCCCGGATCCGGGCCAGCACATCGGCGGCAATATCGGCAAGCTCGACCGTGGCATGCATTTGCGGTACCTGAAGATATCCCTTCCCGGTCCCGAGGTATTATCGGGGCCGCCAGCTTAGTTTAGCATTTTAAGACCGAAGCGGAGACGTGCATGGTTCCCTTCTTCGTGCAGATCAAGTGCCAGATGGGCAAGTCCTATCAGGTTGCCAATAGCCTTGCGGACGCCGAAATTGCCTCCGAAATCTATTCGACCGCCGGCGATTTCGATCTGCTGGTGAAGTTCTATGTAGATCCGGGGACCGATATCGGCCACTTCATCGCCAACAAGGTGCAGACCGTGCCCGGCGTGCAGGACACCCGCACCATCATCACGTTCAAGGCATTCGGCGGGGCCTAGCGGCCCCGGCCCCGTTCCGTAACGCGTCATTACGGCGTCCTGCCTGCCGGCTTCGGACCCTGCCGCGGCGGCAGCGCGGAAACGTAAGCCGCTATTGCGGCACGGTCGGCGTCGGTGAGCTGCGCGGTATTGCGAATGACGTCGGCCATCGCGCCGCTGGCGTAGTTGCCGGCCGGATTCATGCCGTCGGCAAGATAAGTCGCGATGTCTTCCGGCGACCACGCCGTGTCTTCCTTCGACCAGTGCTGCAATCCGGACGGCGTTATATTGGGCACAAAGCCGTTGCCGTCCGCACTGGGGCCGCCGGCGAAGCGCTCGCTGCCGACGATCGCCCCGAGCATGTTGCGCGGGCTGTGGCACTCGGCGCAGTGGCCAGGCCCGTTCACGAGGTAAGCGCCGCGATTGACCTGCGCGGTCTGCGCCGGATCCGGCACGAACGGCCCGCCGTGGAAGAACAGCAGCTTCCACAGTCCGACCAGGCGGCGGATGTTGAAGGGAAACGGCAGATCGTGGCGTCGAGCACGCCCCTGCACCGGAGGCAGCGTTTTCAGATAGGCAAACAGATCGCGCACGTCGGCGAGCGTCATGTGCTGATAGGAAGTGTAGGGGAACGACGGGAACAGATGCCGGCCGCGCGGCGAGGTTCCCTTCCAGAGCGCGGTGACGAAATCAGCCTCGCTCCACGAACCGATGCCATCGGCGGTGTCGGGCGAAATGTTCGGCACATAGAACGTACCGAACGGGGATTTCAGCGCGAAGCCGCCGCCGAGCCTGGTCCGCTCGACTTTGGCCGGATCGGGATTCGGCGTGGCGTGACAGGACGCGCAACCGCCGATGGCGAACATGGTCCGGCCATTGTCGGGATCGGGCGTATGCGGCGGCAACGCCGAAGCGGGCACGGTGGCGGGGATGGTGACGGCCCAAAGAACGACGGCCGCGCCCGCGGCGACGGCGGCCACCGCCCAGCCGAAAACCCGTAGCCGCCGCGTCATGCGATGTGGGGGACCCGCCGGCGGATCCTAGCCTTTCTTGACCTGATAAAGCTCGTGACAGCCGCCGCAATCGTTCTTGCCGATGCTGCCGAACAGTGCCTTGAAGCTGTCGAGATCGGTGACCTTGCCGTCCGCTTCTTTGGCGTCGGCGCCAAGTTTGGCGAACCGGGCTTTGAAATCCTCCATGCTCGACCAGATTTTCGGATCGGCCGCTGTATCGCCGCCGGTTTTGGAACTCTCGGGAAACAGCGAAGGCATCTTTGCCGCCGCGTCCTGCCAGGCAGCGAAGATCGCGTGCACCTTCTCGATGTCGAACGGTGCCGCACCTTTGATCATCGCGACGCCGATTTTGGCTTGATCGCCGTTCGCTTTCATCAGCGCCCGCCGGGCCGCGATCGGGTCCTGCTGGGCCACGGCAACGCCGAGCCCGAGCGCAATCACGGCGACGGCAAATACGGTACGGATCATGAAATCTGCTCCCCCTTTTTCAGCCACAGCGAACCACAGACCGAGGGCCTCGGTTCGAGGCCGTCACGATATTGGCAATCCGCGAGGCTGAGAAATCACGAAACCGTAGCCCCATCCGCTCGTATAATGACTTACGGGCTCTCGCGGCCGGGCGACGGACATCGACGCATGAAGACCGTTTATCACTATCGCCGGGAGCGGCATTTTGACAGGCCGCCGGAGGCGGTCTGGCCGCTCGCCGCCAATACCGCACGGCTCAACGAGATTGCGGGCTCACCCCGTTTCACCGTCGAGGAACGCGCCGACGCCCAAGGCCGCATCCACCGCTTTGCCAGCACCAAAGTCGGGCCGCTCCGGATGAAGTGGGAGGAAGGTTACGGCGAGTGGCAGGAAAACCGCCGGCTGGTCCAGACGCGCGAATTTCTCAACGGCCCGTTTCGCCGTTTCCGCTCGGTCTTCGAACTTTATCCCGAAGGCGACGGCACCCGGTTTGTATTCACCGCCGACATCGAATGCGTGGGCCTGCTGGGCTGGGTGACCAAAGCAGCAGGCAAGATCGACCAGGAAGGCGACAAGCGCCTTGCCGCGCTCGAACGGCTGGTCGCGGAAGCCGACAACGCGGACAGCATTCCCGGCGCCGTCGCGGAAGACGCGGTGAAGCCGCAGGTCCGCGCCCGGTTCGATGCCCTGATCGCGGCGCTCGACCGCGACCCGGCAAGTCACGGACTCGCGCCGCAACTGTCCAAATTTTTGCTGCACGCACCGATGCTGTCGCTTGGCGGCATCCGCCCGCTCGCGATGGCGCGGGTCTGGCACGCCACGCCGGAAGACACGGTCGAACTGTTCCTGGCCGCGCAGCGGGCCGGCATTCTGGCGATGGGATGGGATCTGCTTTGCCCGCGCTGCCGGGGCGCCAAGGCGCGCGTCGCGCATCTGCACGATCTGCCGACCGGAGCGCATTGCTCATCGTGCAACATCAACTACGACCGCGATTTCACCCGCAATGTGGAATTGACCTTTCATCCCGAACCGTGGCTTCGGCCGCGGCCCGAGGGCGAGCTCTGCCTGCTCGGACAGGGCTCAACCCCGCACGTCAAGTTCCAGGCGGAAGTCGGCGCGCACGCGACCGGGCGCTTTGCGCTGACGCTGGCGCCGGGACCTTACCGCTTCCGCACCATCGAGGCGGGCGCCGAGGCCGACGGCGAGGTCGGGGCCGAAGGCGTGATTCCGGAAGTCACGGCGCACGAGAACGGCATCGCCGTGAGTGCAGCGGGGCACCCGGAAGAACTCGTCATTCACAACGAGACCGGCCGGCCGCTGCTGTTTGTAGCGGAGGACCGCAACTGGGCTCACGATGCCCTCACCGGCGAGCTTGTGATCGCGATGCCGGCGTTCCGGCGGCTGTGTCCGGAGCAGCTTTTGCGTCCCGGCGACGACGTCGAGATCGGGCGCGTCGCCATCATGTTCACCGATCTGCAGGGCTCGACGAAGCTGTACGAACGGCTCGGCGATTCCACCGCATACCGGCTGGTGCGCGATCATTTCGCCTATCTGTCGGAGCGGATGCAGCGCCATCGCGGCTTTATCGTCAAGACCGTCGGCGACGCGGTGATGGGCGCGTTTCACGATCCGGCCGACGCGGTGCGCGCGGTGCTTTCGATGCAGGATGAAGTCGCGACCTTCAATCGCGACCGCACCGACGGCGGCATCGTCCTCAAGATCGGGCTGCACGCCGGTTCGTGCATCGCGGTGACGGTCGGCGGCGTGCTCGACTATTTCGGCTCGGTCGTGAACACCGCGGCGCGGCTCGAACACGAATGCCGCGGCGGCGAGGTCATCATCTCGCAGGCTGTGCTGGGCGACGGCGAAGCCCGCGCAGCGCTCGAGGGCCGCGGCGTGACGGAAGACCAGGCGGCGCTGCGCGGCCTCAACGAGCCGGTGCGGTTCGTCCGGGTCGCGCCCCACCCGCAATAGGAGCGTCCGTCGCTCCCGGCGAATTGCCGCTATTCAGCGGGCTGCGCGCTTTCGCGCGAACGCCTGCCGCGCGAGCCGAGCGAAGCGATGTAGCGCGCGATCACATAAAACACCGGCGTAAAGATCAGCGCCGAACGCGGTCACGCCGATCATGCCGAAGAACACCGCCGTCCCGAGCGCCTGACGCAATTCGGCGCCCGCGCCGATCGCCCACACCAGCGGCGTGACGCCGAGGATGAACGCGAACGAGGTCATCAGGATCGGCCGCAGCCGCAGGCGCGTCGCCTCAACCGCGGCCTGCCATCGGTTCTGCCCTGATCCTCCAGCTGCCGCGCGAATTCGACGATCAGAATCGCGTTCTTGGCGGCAAGGCCGATCAGCACCATGAAGCCGACCTGGGTGAGGATGTTGTTGTCCATGCCGCGCAGGATGACGCCGGTGATGGCGGCGACGAGACACATCGGCACGATCAGGATCACCGCGAGCGGCAGCGTCAGGCTCTCGTATTGCGCGGCCAGCACCAGGAACACGAACACCACCGCCAGCACGAAGGCGAACATCGCGGTGTTGCCGGCGCGGATCTGCTGGAACGCGAGCGAGGTCCATTCGGTCGCAAATCCATCCGGCAGCGTCTCCGCCGCGAGCTTGGTCCATGATCGCGATGCCCTGGCCCTGCGAATAGCCCGGCGACAGCCGCGCCGTCCATTTCGGCCGCGGGATAAAGATTGTAATGCGGCACCCGGAACGGACCGGCGATGTCGTGAACGGTGGTGAACGATCCGAGCGGCACGGTGTCGCCATTGGCGTTGCGCACGCGGATCTTGAGCACGTCGCTCGACGTCGCGGCGGTCGACATCGCGCGCCTGCGCGGTGACGCGGAAGGTCCGGCCGAACAGGTTGAAGTCGTTGACATAGGCCGAGCCGATAAAGACCTGCAGCGCGTTGAAAACGTCCTGCACGTTGACGCCGAGAAGCTGCGCCTTGGTGCGGTCGATGTCGAGATAGACCTGCGGCGTCGAGGTCTCGAACAGCGTGAACACGTGTTCGATGCCCGGGGTCTTGCCGGCGCGCGCCATGAAGTCGGCGGCAACGTCGCGGAGCGCTGCGGGCCCGCGACCGGCGCGGTCCTCGATAATCATGCGAAAGCCGCCGGAATTGCTGATGCCGCGCACCGGCGGCGGCAGCACGGCGACGAGGAAGCCTTCCTGGATTTGCGACAGCCGTTTGTTGAGCTCGGCCTGAATTGCCGGCGCGGACTGGCGCGGGTCTTTGGCGCGCTCGTCAAACGGCTTGAGCGTGAGGAAGATCGCGCCGGCATTCGGCGCGTTGGTGAAAGTCGCGCCGGAGAATCCGACCACGTTCACGCCGTGCGATCACGCCCGGCACGTCGAGCGCGATGATCCATCGCGCGCTGCTGCACCTCGTCGGTGCGCGCCAGCGAAGCGCCGGGCGGAAGCTGGATCACGACGATCATGTAACCGGCATCGACCTGCGGAATAAAGCCGACCGGCGTCTGCCGGAACTGATTGAGGCCGAAGCCCAGCACCACGAGATAGATCACGAACATGATCAGCGCGCGCCGCACGGTCTGGCCCGCCAGCCACGACACGCCTGCGCCGAGGCGGTCGAATCCCCAGTTGAAGGCCCCGAAGAAGCGGTGGATCGGCACTTCCCACCAGCGGTCGCGGTGGCGCGGATCGTGCGCCTTGAGCAGCAGCGCGCACATCGCCGGCGACAGCGTCAGCGAAACCACCAGAGAAATGACGGTCGCGCCGGAAATGGTCAGCGCGAACTGCCGGTAGAATTGCCCGGATATGCCGGTGATGAACATCGACGGCACGAACACCGCGCACAGCACCAGCGCGATCGCGATCAATGCCGAGCCGACCTCGTTCATGCTTTTCTTCGCAGCCTCGCGTGGCGCGAGTCCGGTCGCGATATTACGCTCGACATTCTCCACCACGACGATCGCGTCGTCGACCACGATGCCGATCGCAAGCACCAGCCCGAACAGCGAAAGGTTGTTCAGCGTGTACCCGAACGCCGCCATCAGAAAGAACGTACCGACGAGCGATACCGGAATGGCGACCAGCGGAATGATGGCGGCGCGCCAGGTCTGGAGGAACACGATCACCACCAGCACGACGAGCACGATGGCTTCGCCGATGGTTTCGATCACCGCATCGACCGACTGCCGGATGAACTGGGTCGGATCGAAGAAAATGTCGTATTTGACTCCCGACGGAAAGCGCTTCGACAGCGTCTCCATCAGTTCGCGCACCGCGCGCGAGGTCTCGAGCGCGTTCGAGCCCGGCCGCTGGAAGATCGCAAGCCCGACCGCGGGATAATGGTCGAGATACGAGTTCGAGGAATAATCCAGCGCCGCCAGATCGACCGTGGCCACATCTTTCAAACGCACCACCGCGCCCGGCGTCTGCTTGATGACGATCGAGGCGAACTCTTCCGGATCGGCGAGACGGCCCAGCGTCTGCACCGCGATCTGGAAGGCGCCCGGCTGCGAAATCGGCGGCTGGTTGAGAATGCCGGAGGCGACCTGAATGTTCTGCGCCTGGAGCGCATTGGTGACGTCGGTCGCGGTCAGGCCGAGCGACTGCAGCCGGTCGGGATCGAGCCACACCCGCATGGAATAGTCACGGGCGCCGAACACGGTGATCGAGCCGACGCCGTCGACGCGGGTGACCGCATCGGTCACCTCCAGCGTGGCATAATTGGAAATGAACAGGGCGTTGCGCGATTTATCCGGCGAATACAGATGCACGACCATCATCAGGTCGGGCGAGCTTTTCTGCACCACGACGCCGATGTTGCGGACGTCGGACGGCAGCCGCGGCGTCGCGATGGCGACGCGGTTCTGCACCTGCACCTGCGCGATATCGAGGTTGGTGCCGAGTTCGAAACTCACCGCGATCGAGAACCGTCCGTCGGCGGTCGAATTCGACGCCATGTAGATCATGTTCTCGACGCCGTTGATCTGCTGCTCGATCGGCGTAACCACGGTCGAGGCCACGACTTCGGCGCTGGCGCCGGGATATTGCCCGGTGACGCTGATCAGCGGCGGCGCGATCTCCGGATACTGCGCGATCGGCAGGCGGAAGAAGGACACCGCGCCGAGGATCATCAGCACGACCGAAATCACCGCGGCAAAAATCGGGCGGTCGATGAAGAAGTGCGAAATGCGCATCTACCGCGCTCCCCGACGGGCGCTGCTTCGCATCGGCCTCAATCCGTCTTCGCCTGCACGGCAGCCTTCGGCGCCACGGCGTCTTTGGGCGATGACGACGACGCGGCCGGCGTGTCCTTTTCCTGCACGGTGACCTTCATTCCGGGCCGCACGCGCATCAGGCCGCTGACGACCACGCGATCGGTCGCCGCAAGCCCGTCCTTGACCACGCGAAGGCCGCCGTCCAGCTGGGCCAGCGTGACGTATTTCTGCCGCGCGACGCCGCCGTCATCGATCACCAGCACGTATTTGCGCGACTGCTCGGTGCCGACCGCGACATCGGGCACCAGCAGCACGGTGTGCGGCGGGGAGCCCGGAACGCGGACGCGGCCGAACATGCCCGGCGTGAACAGGCCGCCCGGATTGGCGAACAGGGCGCGACCACGAATTGTCCCCGACGAGCGGTCGATCACGTTATCGACGAAATCCATCTTGCCGGTGTGGGCGAAGTCCGGCTCGTCGATCAGCTTGAGCGACACCGCGACACCGCCCTGCCCGTTCGCCATCTGGGTATCGGTGCCGGCGAAGCGCTGGTAGCGCAGGTACGACGCCTCGTCGAAGGTGAATTCGAAGCGGATCGGATCGACCGAAACGATGGTCGCAAGCACGGTGGTGTTGTTGCCGTTGCCGCCAGTCACCAGATTGCCGACCGAGACGCGGCGGTCGCCGATGCGGCCGTCGACCGGCGCCCGCAGCTCGGAATATTCGTTGAGGTCGAGCTCGGCCGAATGGAGCATCGCTTCCTGTGCCTGCACGGAGGCCTCCGCGACTGCCTTGGCCTGCTTGCGCTGGTCGTGGGTCTGCTCGGTGATGGTCTTGTTGCGCAGCAACTCCTGGCCGCGCGCGAGATCGGCTTCGGTGTAGGCGAGGTTGGCACGCGCCTGCGCCAGATTGGCGCGCATCTGATCGAGCACGATCTGGAACGGCCGGTGATCGATGGTGAAGAGCAGGTCGCCCTTCTTCACCATCTGGCCGTCGATGAAACTGATGTCCGAAAGGTACCCGGAAACACGCGAGCGCACCTCGACCGAGTCCACGGCGACGAAGCGGCCGACATATTCGTCCTGATCGACAACCGAGCGCTGGACGGGCGTCACCACCGTCACCGTCGGCGGCGGTGGTCCGCCGGACTGCTGCTGCTGCTGGCCCTGCCCGCAGCCGGCCAGCACCGACACCATTGCCAGTACTGCCAGAACCGCCGCCGGCCGCGCCGCACTGGCGATAGCCATTCTCAATCCCTCGCAATATCCCCCGGCGTCCGCACCATATGCGATAGCCGCTGTCAACCGCAGCACAAATCGTGGTCTTCGAGTGCCCTTTCACAGGGCTCGGTGAATTCCCATATCTGCGATCCGGCTCGCCCCCGCGGGCCGCCGGCGTGACGCCGGAAACGCGGTATATTTCGGTGAAAATCATCCCCCTGAGCGATGCCGGGCCGGGAGGCGGGGAATCCGCCTCAGCCAGGCAACCGACAATCGAAGCCGAGGACCAGGCGCTGCTGGATGCCTATTCGCGCGCCGTGATCGACGTGGTCGACCGCGTCGGGCCGGCCGTGGTCGGCCTGACCGTGCGGCGCGACAAGAATCGTGGCGGATCCGGCACGGGCGTGGTGGTGGCGCCGGACGGTCTTATCCTGACCAACAGCCACGTCGCCGGGCCTGCCGGCGCCGGCGCCCATATTGACGTGACCACCGCTGACGGCCTGCACCTCAAGGCGCGCCTCGTCGGCGACGATCCGGATACCGATCTGGCGCTGATCCGCGTCGACGAGGCGGTGACGCTGCCGGCCGCGTCGCTGGGCGATTCCAAGCTGCTCAAACGCGGCCAGCTCGTGATCGCGATCGGCAATCCGCTGGGCTTCGAGTCCACCGTGACCACCGGCGTGGTGTCGGCGCTCGGCCGCTCGCTGCGTTCGCGCACCGGCCGGCTGATCGACGACGTGATCCAGACCGATGCCGCGCTCAATCCCGGCAATTCCGGTGGTCCGCTGGTGTCCTCCCGCGGCGAAGTGGTCGGCATCAACACCGCCGTGATCATGAGCGCGCAGGGCATCTGCTTCGCGGTCGCCGCCAATACCGCGAGCTTCGTACTGGGCGAGCTGGTGCGGCACGGCCGCGTGCGCCGCGCCTTCATCGGCATCTCGGCGCAGCAGATCGCGCTGCCGGCACGGCTTCGCCGCGGCCTCGGCCTCGCGCAGGAAAGCGCCGTCGTCGCCGGCACGGTGGAAGGCGGCAGCGCCGCCGATCGCGCGGGCGTCAAAGCCGGCGACATCGTCATCGCGCTCGACGGCGCGACCATCGCCGGCGCCGACGACCTGATCCGGGCACTCACCGGCGACCGGATCGGCAGGGACGTCGCGCTCGACGTGCTGCGCGGCGCAGAACGGCTGACAGTCTCGCTGGTCCCGCAGGAACGCAAACGCGCGGCGTGACCTGCCGGACCTGCCGCCCCCGCTGCTGCAGCCCGTTTGTACATCGCCGCCGCCCGCACCGGTAGAACTGCCGACCGGCGGCGGGCAGCTCGGGCGGTATCGAATCAATTTTAAATTGATATGAAATTGTCGGGCGTCTTTCTGCTCATGCTGATTTGCATCCTGCTTTGCACGGCTGCGACCGCCGTGGTTAGCGTGCGTGCTGCGACTGCTGTCCCAGGAGAGCCACCATGTTTTTCCGCTCGCTGCTTGTCGGCGTGGTTTCCACCGCCCTTTGCTTTGCGCCGGTGGCGCAGGCCTGCACCGGCATCCGCCTGATCGCCAAAGACGGCGGCGTCGTTGCGGCGCGCACGCTCGAGTTCGGATTTGACCTGCACTCCGAGGTGATGGTGGTGCCGGCCGGCACCGCGCTTGCCGGGTCTCTCCCCGACGGCGGAAAGGGCATCAGCTACAAAACCAGATACGGCTTCGTCGGCGCCAACGCCGAAGGCCTGACCGCGATCGTCGACGGCATCAATGACCAGGGCCTCTATGTCGGTCTGTTCTATTTCCCCGGCTACGCCAGCTATCCCGACGCCACCAAAGAAAACGCCTCCCGCGCGATGGCCCCGCACGAATACGGCAACTGGCTGCTCGGCAACTTCTCCAGCGTCGAGGAGGTCAAGGCCAATTTCGACAAGGTGGTGCTGGTTCCGGTCGTGGTCGAAGCCATCGAGCAGGCGGCGCCGGTGCATTTCGTGGTGCACGACCGCAACGGAAAATCGGTGGTGATCGAGCCGCTGGCGAAATCGCTGAAAATCTACGACAACCCGCTCGGCGTCATGGCGAATTCGCCGTCGTTCGACTGGCACATGACCAATCTGCGCAATTACGTGAACCTGAGCGCTACCAACGTCCCGCCGCTCGATCTCGGAGGCATCAAGCTCGCGCAGTTCGGTCAGGGCTCGGGGATGCGGGGCCTGCCGGGCGACTTCACGCCGCCGTCACGTTTCGTCCGTGCGGTGGCTTTCTCGCAGTCCGCGATTCAGCCCGAAACGGCAGCCCGCGGTGTGCTGCAGGCATTCCATATCCTCAACAACTTCGACATTCCGTTCGGCGCGGTGCGCGAGGTCGACAACGGCCGGACGCACGCCGAAGTCCACGACCTGGACCAGCGCCTCCGATCTGAAAAACCTGCGCTGGTCTTTCAAGACCTATGACGATCAGTCGATCCGTACCGTCGATGCGGCGAAAGCTTTGGCCGCCGCGCAGGGCAGGATCCGGTTCATCAAAATGGACGCACCGCAGCCGGTCACCGACGTCTCGACCAGCTTCAAATAACTGGCGCAGACAGCCGTCGCGAATAGCCGGAGAATGTAAAGGCTGTGCCGGCTCTTTCGGCCGGCACGGCCTTACGCCGCAATTACCCTGCCTATGCCGCCGGTATCCGGCCCCGGTTTCAGCGTGCCCCGCCGCAGCATGTAGTTGACGTGCGCCAGCACTTCGCCAAACGCGAAACCCGTCTGGTGCGGATCGAGCTTCCGGGTAAAAACAAACGGGATCAGTTCGGCCGCCGAGCGCGGTGCCGCGCGGCACGCTTCGAGGATGCGCTCGCAGCGCTCCTCGTGGTGGTCGAGCAGTTCGGCGGCGCGCGCGTGCAGCCCGTAGAACGGCAGATTGTGCCCCGGCAGCACCAGCACGTCGTCCGGCACTTCGGCGCGAAGCGTATTCAGCGACCGCAGATAATAGCCGAGCGGATCGCCCTCCGGATCGCTGGCGACCACCCCGACATTCGGCGAAATCTTCGCCAGCACCTGATCGGCGGCGAAGAACAGTTTGTCCTGCCGCGAGAGCAGCATGATTTGCTCGGGCGAATGGCCGCCGCCGGTGATCACGTCGAAGCTGCGACCGCCGATGCGGAGCACGTCGCCGCCGACGACACGGTGGTAGGTCGGCGGCAAGCCTGACGTGAGTTTAAGGTAGGCGTGGCCGCTGGTGACGACGAGGCGCGTCGTTTCGGCGTCGAGGCCGTGGTCGAGGTAAAAATGCCGGTAGTGCCCGGCTTCGAGCGCGCCGGGATCGAGATGGATGTTGAGCGCCTGAAGATATTCCGTGGCCGTCATGACAAGCGGCACGTTGAAGTGACGGAGCAGAAATCCGGCGGCGCCGACATGATCCGGATGAAAATGCGTGGCGATGATCCGCGTCAGCGGCCGCTCCCGCAGCAGCCCGTCGAGCAGCGGCTGCCATGCCCGCTGCGTCGCCTCGTCGCCAAGTCCGGTATCGATCAGCGCCCAGCCGTCGCCGTCCTCGACGAAATAGATGTTCACGTGGTCGAGCAGAAACGGCAGCGCAAGCCGGGCCCATAGAATGCCCGGCGCTACTTCGATGGTGGCGCCGGGGCCGGGCGGCGCTGAGTGCGGGAAAACCGGCGACGTGGCGGGCTTTGGGGAAAAATCGGGCTTGACCTGCATGGGCCGTGATCGCCCGCGGTCCCTGAATTGTCAATCTGGCTCATTTTGTGCCGGTCCGGCGCCGTCCCGGCGGCTCATCGCAGCGCTCTCACCCTCCATGCATCGGGGCATTCGGGGACATTGTGGTTAACAAAACCCACGGCATTTTCGACTGTTTGAAACAGGGCGACAATTTGACGGTGCTGGCCGCTGAGCAAATGGAAGCCATGCAGATAAGGACCGGGAGATCGCGACCGGAGATGTTATGACGCCCCACGCCTCGCCGTTCAGCGAGGCGTTTTTGTCTGCTGAACCTCGTCCAAATCTGACGATTTGGACGAGTTTTTTGTGTGTAGCGAAAAGAACACGCATCTCAAGAAGACGAGGAGTACCGGAATGAAGTTGAACTTGATGAGCCTGACCGCCGCGCTCGCCGTCATGCTGGCGTTTGCACAAACCGCGCAAGCGCGTGACCATAAACAGGGCCGCGGCGTTTACCATGTCGCCGGCAATGGGGGATTTGGCGACCGCAATCACGGGCAGCCTTTCTCTTACGGGGCGAACGATGCGTTCGCATGGAATGCGCAGGGCGCGTATCAAGGGCGGGACGTGCGTCGCGCACAGAATACGTATCGGGTGCGGAACACATATCGCGAGGAGCACGCGTATCCCGCGCAGAGCGCCGATCGTCCCGAGCGCACGTATCAGACCCGCACCGCGTATCAGACGAGGCGCACGCGTCAGGAGCGGATCAATCCCTATCAGGCACAGTTCGCGCAGCAGGCGCAGAGCTCGTATCAGGGCGGATTGGGCGGACGTCCCCGCGCCTGGTGCGGCTGGCACATGCGTCAGGTGGTCGGCGGCGATCCGGGACCGGAGTTCAATCTCGCGCGCAACTGGGCGCACTGGGGCCGTCCCGGCCCGGCGGGCATCGGCGCGGTCGTCGTCTGGTCGCATCACGTCGGCAAGATCGTCGGCCAGGAGAACGGCCAGTGGATCGTCGAGTCCGGCAACGACGGCAACCGGGTCCGCGCACGCCCGCTGCCGATTTCCAACGCCATCGCCATCCGGTGGGGTTGAGAGCCGTTTTTGTTTGATCCGGCACGCGGAACGGCCGTCAGGGAAACCTGGCGGCCATTTCTCGTTTATCTGCGGCGGCCTGCGCCAGGCAGGCCGCCGGTTTGCTTTCGCCGAAGTCATCGGCCACGCTATAAGGTGACGACAGAAAAACAAAATCGAACGGATGGCCGCGATGCCCGAGATTATGCAGACGCCGCCGGAGCGCTTCACCACCTTGCCGGGCTTTCCCTGGCCGGCGCATCGTCGCGAGCGACCTGCCGGGATATTCCGGCCTTGCGATGTCGTATCTCGATGAAGGACCAAAAACCGCGCCGGTTTTTCTGTGCCTGCACGGCCAGCCGACCTGGAGTTATCTGTATCGGCGGATGATTCCGCATTTATCGCCACGGGTGCCCGCGTGGTGGCGCCGGATTTCTTCGGCTTCGGCCGCTCCGACAAGCCCGCGGACGAGGGCGTCTACACCTTCGATTTCCATCGCAACAGCCTGCTTGCGCTGGTGCGCGCGCTCGATCTGACCGATGTGACGCTGGTGGTGCAGGACTGGGGCGGCCTGCTCGGACTGACATTGCCGATGGAAATGCCGGAGCGATTTTCGCGGCTGATCGTAATGAATACGGCGCTGCCGACCGGCGAGACGCCGCTGCCGCAAGGATTTCTCGACTGGCGCGCGTTCTCCAACAGCCAGCCCGACATGGCGATCGGCAGGCTGATGGCGCGGGCATGCCCGCACCTGTCGCCGGCCGAAGCGGCAGCCTACGACGCGCCCTATCCGGACGCGCGCTACAAAGCCGGCGTGCGGCGCTTTCCGAATCTGGTGCCGGAATTTCCGGACAGCCCCGGCGCCGCGATCGAGCGCGCCGCGCGCGACTTCTGGCGCAACGCCTGGAGCGGGCGAAGCGCGATGGCGATCGGCATGAAGGACCCGGTGCTCGGGCCGCCGGTGATGCGCGCACTCCACCACGACATCCGCAACTGTCCGCCCCCGCTCGAATTCGCCGAGGCCGGACATTTCGTCCAGGAATGGGGCGATGAGGTTGCGCCGGCAGTACTTGCCGCGCTCAAGGCCTAGCGTGCATTTGGCGAGGGAGATCCCGATGCCGAAAGTCATTTACGAGAAAGACGGCAGGATCGGGCGGATCACGCTCAATCGCCCCGAGGTGATGAACGCCATCGACGATGAGGTGCCGGTCGAGCTTGCGGACTGCGTCGCGCGGGCGAATGCCGATGCCGGCGTGCATGTCATTGTGCTGTCAGGCGCGGGCGAGGCGTTCTGCGCCGGCTATGACCTGACCTTTTACGCGGAGGGCAGCGGCGGCCACGGCCTCATCCAGGACATGCCGTGGGACCCGATGAAGGATTACGCCTTCATGATGCGGAACACCGAATTGTTCATGAGCCTGTGGCGTTCATATCGTCCGGTCATTTGCAAGGTGCACGGCTATGCTGTCGCCGGCGGTTCGGACATCGCGCTGTGCGCCGATCTTGTCGTCATGAGCACCGATGCCATGATCGGCTACATGCCGACGCGGGTGTGGGGCTGTCCGACTACGGCGATGTGGGTTTACCGGCTGGGCCCGGAGCGGGCGAAGCGGATGCTGTTCACCGGCGACAAGATCACCGGCGTCGAGGCCGAAAAGCTCGGCCTGGTGCTCAAGGCAGTTGCGCCCGAACACCTCGATGCCGAAGTCGAAGCGCTCGCCGAACGGATGGCGAGCGTGCCGGTCAATCAGTTGATGATGCAAAAGCTCGTCGTCAATCAGGCGATCGAGGCGATGGGGTTGAAGAATACCCAGATGATCGCGACCGTCTTTGACGGGATCACCCGCCATTCGCCCGAAGGAATGAACTTCAAGCACCGCGCGGAGACGGTGGGCTGGAAACAAGCCGTGCGTGACCGCGATAACGGCACCTGGGACTGGACCGAAAACCGGCCGATCAATCCGCGAAGCTGATCGTCTGTTCGTTTGCCGCTTCAGACGTTGTCCGGTTCGGGCGGCGGCGCGATGGCTTCGGACTCAGCGAGCGGCGCTGACGGCCCGGCCCTCGGGCGGCTGCGCAGCCGCGACAGTCCGCGGCGGCCGAACAGCGCCAGAATCAGCGCGCCGTACACGACAGCACCCGTTACAGCCAGCACGATCAGCTCGGACTCGTTGCGGAATTTGGTCCACGACGAAAACGCGGCGGCAACCAACGGCGCCGCGATCAGCAGCGTGACCGCCAGCGCGACACCGGCTGCCGCGAGCCTGAGCAGCGAGGATTTCAGTGTCGCGTCGGCGGCGATGTGGCCGGCGCGTGCCGCAAGCCACAGCACCAGGATAAAATTGATCCACGCGCCGATCGAGGTTGCGAGCGCAAGCCCGACCTGCGCCAGCGATCCCATCAGAGCGATCTTGAACACGATGTTGACCGCAGTGCCGGTCAGCGCCGCCTTCATCGGCGTCAGCGTATCGCCGCGGGCCAAGAACGGCGCGACCGTGCTGCGGATCAGGATGAACGGAATGAGCCCGATCGTGTAGGCCACGAGGGTCATTGCCGCGGCATGCGCATCGTCGGCGTTGAACCGGCCGCGCATGAACAGGCCGCGCATGATCTGCTCTGGCACCACGAGGAAAGCGACGATGCACGGGATCGCGAGCAGCAGCGCAAATTCGATGGCGCGGTTCTGTGCCGACCGGGCGCCGGCCTCGTCGCCGGCCGCGATCCGGTGCGTCATCTCCGGCACCAGCACCGTGCCGACGGCAATGCCGATCACGCCGATCGGCAGTTGATCGATCCGGTCCGCGTAATAGAGCGCCGAGATCGCGCCCGCGGCCAGCAGGCTTGCGATGATGGTATCGGCGAACAAAGCGAGCTGCGTGCCCGCCGACCCGATGGTCGCCGGCACCAGCGCCCTGAAGAAGCGGCGCACGTCGGCATCGAGCCGCAGCGCACGGAACGAGGTGAACGCGCCGGCGCGCCACGTGTCGCCGCCGACCAGCACCGCCTGAAGCACGCCCGAAATCAGCACGCCCCAGGCCGCGGCGTAACCCGCGCCGCCGAAGAATGCGGCACAGGCAAGCGTCGCCATCATCGAGAGGTTGAGCAGGATCGGCGCGGCGGAGGCTGCGGCGAAGCGCTGCAGCGCATTGAGAATGCCGCCCCACAACGTCACCAGCGTGATGAGCAGCAAATAGGGAAACGTGATGCGCGTCAGCGATACCGCCAGATCGAATTCATGCGGCACGCGCGAAAAGCCCGGCGCCAGCAGTTCGATCACCTGCGGAGTGAACAGCAGCGCCACCGCGAGCAGCACCGCCTGAACGGCGATCAGCAGCGTGAAGATGCGGTCGCCGAATAATCCGGCAGCCTCGGCGCCACCCTGGGTGCGGATGCGCGCATAGGCGGGAATGAACGCGGCGTTGAATGCGCCTTCGGCGAAGATGGCGCGGAAGTGGTTCGGCAGCCGGAACGCGACAAAAAACGCGTCGGCCGCCGGCCCGGCGCCGAGGATCGCCGCCAGCATGATGTCGCGTATAAATCCCGTAAGCCGCGAGAGGAGCGTGAAGCCGCCAACGGTGAGAATCCGTTCGATCATGATCGTCAGATTACCACCGCCCGTCCCCGCGACAGCGGGATCCTGAACAGGCGCGTCAGGAATTCACCGCACATCAAATCGGTCGGCGCGGCCGCTGGCACGGGCAGGCGCGCGGCGGAGCGCGCACTAGCCTGTCAGCGCGTGGCGAACCGCCGCGATGATTCGCTCCTGCACCGGAGGCTTCGAGATAGGCGTGCATCGGCAGGCTGATCACTTCGTCCGCAAGCCGTTCGCAGACCGGCAGCCCGCCATCCACCACCGGAAAGTCGCGATAGGCGGCCTGGCGATGCAGCGGCTTGGCGTAATACACCGCGGTCGGGATGCCCTGCGCCTTGAGCGAAGCCGCAAGCGCGTCGCGGCGGCCCGGCGCGAGCCGGATGGTGTACTGCGCCCACACGGAGGTCGATTCGTTGGGCACCGGCGGCACGATCGCAACATCCGCGAGGCCCGCGCCGTAACGCTGCGCCACCGCGTTGCGCGAGACGATCTCGTTCGGGAATATCTTGAGCTTTTCCAGCAGGATTGCCGCCTGAATGGTGTCGAGCCGGGCGGTGAGGCCGATAAAGGCCGCATCGTATTTGTCCGGACCCTCGCCGTGTACGCGCAGACTGCGCAGGCGCACCGCGAGCGCTTCATCGTCGGTGAGGACCGCGCCGCCGTCGCCATAGCAGCCGAGCGGTTTGGCCGGGAAAAAGCTGGTCGCGGTCGCCGTCGCCAGCGCGCCGAGCCTGCGGCCCCTATAGGTCGCGCCGAACGACTGCGCCGCATCGTCGAGCACGAGAAGGCCATGCGCGGCGGCGATCGCGGCAATCGCGTCGTGATCGGCCGGCAGGCCGAACAGATCGACCGGAATGATCGCGCGCGGCTTGAGCCCGAGCCGCTTCGCGGTCGCCACCGCGCGCTCGCAGCTTGCCGGATCGAGATTGAACGTCTCCGCATCGACGTCGGCCATAACCGGCGTCGCGCCGCACGAGCGCCACCACTTCGGCGGTCGCGCAAAACGTGAACGCCGGACAGATCACGGCATCGCCCGGACCGATTCCCCACGCCATCAGCACAAGGCGAAGCGCGTCGGTGCCGCTCGAACAGGCGATGGCATGGCGCGCGCCGCAGAACGCGGCAAGCTCGGTCTCGAGCGCTCGCACCTCCGGCCCGTGGATGAACTGGCAATGCGCCAACACCCGCGCGACCGCTTCGTCGATCGCGCGGCCGAGCCGGCGGCGCTGGGCGGCCACATCGATAAACGGGATCGGCCGCTCGTCCAGGCGGGCATGCTTATTCATGAGGAAATCCAGACTCGATCTTTCAATGCAGCGGAATGTTAGCGGAAAAGCCGTTTCGAATCATGCCGTTGCTCGAAGGCTTACAATACGGGCAGGCTCAGCCGGCGACGCGGCGCGGCCCCTTGCGCTGCGGCACGTTCGACTGTGT
Organism: uncultured Alphaproteobacteria bacterium; assembly: GCA_963766925.1. Lineage (GTDB taxonomy): Bacteria > Pseudomonadota > Alphaproteobacteria > Rhizobiales > Xanthobacteraceae > BOG-931. Next base: position 36,616 of record CAVYCI010000027.1, on the reverse strand, counting down.
CGGCTGCGCGGTCAGGCAGCGGATGGCGATTTCGAGGCTGGCGACGCCTTCCTCGCCGGTCACCGCCGGCGCCCGCCCGCTGCGAATCGAATCGACGAAGGCGACCAGCTCCGCGCGCAGCGGCTCGGCATAACCGACCGAGAGGTGCCGCATCGAATAGCTGCCGTCCGCCTGAAAACCGAAACACTCGGTAACCTGAAGCGTCAGCAGATCGGCGATCAGATATTTGTCGCGCGTGGCGACATGGATGGTGCGCGCCTTGAACGGCGTCAGCCAGTTGGTGTTGATGTGCGCGAGCACGCCCGACGCGGTGCGGAATTGCAGCAGCGCGATGTCCTCGCGCTCGGCCACCGCACTCGACAGCTGCGGCTGGATTTCCACGATCTCGGAATCGGTGAACCAGCGAATCAGATCGATGTCGTGGACGGCGAGATCGATCACCACGCCGACGTTCGACATCCGCGGCGGGAACGGGCCGACGCGGGTGATCGCGATCGAGAGAATGTCCTGATCCTTGATCGCGCGCTTCATCGATTCCACCGCGGGATTGAAGCGCTCGACATGGCCGACCATCAGCAGCACGCCGGCGCGGCGCGCGGCCGCGACCATGGCCCTGCCCTCTTCCACGTTCGAGGCGATCGGTTTTTCGACCATGATGTGGACGCCGCGCGCAATGCACGCGAGCGAAAGATCGTGATGCATATGCGTCGGCGCAGCGATGGTGACGGCATCGACCCCGGCTTCGAGCAGGCTTTCGAGGTCGCTGAATGCGGGACAGCCCAGCGTGCGGGCGACGCTCTCGCGCTGCTTGCGGTCCGGATCGACAATGCCCGCGACGTGGACACCGGCCATATCCGAAAGCACGCGCGCGTGGTTGCTGCCCATGATGCCGACGCCGACAACACCGACGCGCAGCGGGCGACCCGTATCTGCCCCGGAAGGCTCAGCCATTTCCCGAAAAACCCCTCAACACAGCCGCCCCGGCCCATCCCCTAGCACGGGGGAAGGCGGGTTGGCGAACCCTATCCACAGCAGCCCGAACACGAATTGCTTCGGAGCTTTACGCCGTCCGCGACGCTTTTCGGCCATGCAATTACCGCGCGACCGGGCCCGGCATTTATGCATGAATCGCCGGGCGGGGCGGTCCCGTCCGCCGGGCCGGAACTCCCATGCGCCCAGGCGCTTTTTCGCGGAGAGGTTCGATCATGCGCATACTGTCCGTGTTCCCGTTGTGCTGTTTGATTTTTGCCGCCGCCGCGCCGCCGCCAGCGCTCGCCGCCGATGACGCACCGGCGTACGGGCCGCAATTGCAGGGGTTCGAATATCCCTGGCCGGTCTCGCACTTTTCCTTCACGTCGCAGGGCGAAGCCCTCGACATGGCCTACATGGACGTAAAAGCCGCGGCACCGGCGAACGGCGGTACCGCGGTGCTGTTTCACGGCAAGAATTTTTGCGCGGCGACCTGGCAGGATACGATCGCGGCCCTGACCGGCGCCGGCTGGCGCGTCATTGCCGTCGACCAGATCGGCTTCTGCAAATCGAGCAAGCCTGCCCACTATCAATATACTTTTCAGCAACTCGCCGGAAACACGCATGCTTTGCTCGCGTCGCTGGGGATAACCCGGGCAACGTTCATCGGCCATTCGGTCGGCGGCATGCTCGGCATGCGCTACGCCATGACTTTTCCCGGCGACGTCGAGCAGCTTGTCCTTGTCGATCCCATCGGGCTCGAGGACTGGAAAGCCAAAGGCGTGCCCTGGCAGAGCGTCGACAACTGGTATGCGCAGGAGCTGACAACCAGCGCCGACAGCATCCGCGACTATCAGCGCGTGACGTATTACGCCGGCTCCTGGGATCCGAAGTACGATCGGTGGGTAGAGATGCTTGCCGGACTCTATCGCGGCCCCGGCCACGACATTGTCGCCTGGAACGCGGCGCTGGTGGACGACATGGCCTTCACCCAGCCGGTTTTCTACGAGTTCGAGCGGATCGCCGCGCCGGTGCTGCTGATTGTCGGCGATAAAGACACGACCGCGATCGGGAAGAACCTCGCCCCACCCGAAATCAGGCCGACGCTCGGCAACTATCCCGTACTGGCCAAAGCCGCGGTGGCGCGCTTTCCCCACGGAAAACTCGTCGAGTTTCCGGAGCTTGGGCACGCGCCGCAAATCCAGGCGCCGGATGTTTTTCACAAGGCGCTGCTGGACGGCTTACGGAAATAGACGCGCATCCCCGCGAATCGCCGCAAAGCGATCTGGCCGTGTCGCGGGTCGGGCGCAGTGTGGAATCAGGCCGGATCGTGCCGGTGACGTCCGCGCTCCGTAAGGAGCGTAACAAGACGACAGGCTGGCAGTCGCGACAGCAACCCTCTCTTGAGAGAGATCATTTATATACTAGCTATCAAATCTCGGCTCGCTGGCCTTTGTCAGCTATTTGCGGCCATTGCGGTGGTTGAGAATGACATCAACCAAGGCATTGGAATATTTAGCAAATTTGAATTATGACGCGGCAGCACCCGAATCTGCTGATCCGTGCTATGCGTAGATTATCTGGCTTCGCGGGGAATCATGCTCACTGCCAAGGGAAAATACAGCCTCAAAGCGCTCGCCCATCTCGCGAAGCTCAAACCAGGCGCGACCACCCAGGCGATCGATATTGCCGAGGCCAACAATATCCCGAAGAAGTTTCTCGACGCGATTCTCGGTGAATTGCGCAACGCCGGCATCGTCCACAGCCGCAAAGGCCCGGGCGGCGGCTACCGGCTGGCGCGCCCGCCGGGCGAGATCAAGATCGGCCATGTGATTCGCACCATTGACGGACCGCTCGCGCCGATCGCCTGCGCAAGCCGCACCGCCTATCAGCCCTGCGCCGACTGCCGGGATGTGAAGACCTGCACCGTGCGGCTGCTGATGACCAAAGTGCGCGACGCCATGTCCGACGTGCTTGACGAGGTGAGCCTTGCCGACATGGTGGCGAGGCGCGGCGGCGGCCGCGCGGCATCGCACGCGAAGCTCGCCGATCTGACAGCCTGAGACCGCCTGCCGCCGTCGCGGAGCGCTTACTCCGCAGCGCGCACGGCCGTAACCGGCAACGACAGGCCGACCGCCACTGCATCGTCCCGGAACGCCTTCACGGCATCGAGCGAGAGCTCCGCTCCGGTTCTGCTGCCGAGCGCCGGAAGTTTTTTCAGCACCGCAGCCGGCGCCGTAATGATGTGGCACTGCATTTCGTCGGCTTCGATCACGTTGAAGACTTCGCGTGTCGATGCCCAGATGATTTCAACATTTGGCGTCTGCCGTGCGCGCGCCACCGCGTCGCGCATGATCGGCCGGTAATCGATACCGGCGTCGGCGAGGCGTCCGGCGAACACCGATACACAGGCGGGCGCGCCGCCGGCGAGCGCTGCGATGCCGGCCGCCGCCTGCTCGGCGGTGAACACCGCCGTCAGGTTGACCTTGACGCCGTCGTTCGAAAGCGCGCGGACAGCCTTGAACAGGGGTTCGCCCGCCGTCGTCGTCACCGGCAGTTTCGCGTAGACGTTCGGTCCCCAAGTCGCGATCAGCCTCGCCTGCGCCACCATTTCGGCGATGTCGTCGGAAAACACCTCGAACGAAATGTGACGGTCGGGTACAGCCGCAACCAGTTCGCGGGCATAGGACGCATAGTCGGAAACCTGCGCCGCTTTCATCAGCGACGGATTGGTGGTGAAGCCCCTGATCCACGACTGTCTGGCCATTTCCCGGATTTGCGCCTTGTCGGCGCCGTCCGTGAACAGCTTCACAGCCAGGTTCTGCAGCGTCATGCTCATGCTGACAACCTCCTCCCGAACGACCGAATGTTCGATAGCGGAACCGGCGCTCCCCGACATCAATTTGTTCTCGAACGCGCCGTACCGCTCAATTGGCGAGCGATCATTTCTGCGTAGTTAACACAGCCCGGCGAGCGCGGTCGACAGTCGCCGTTCCGGTCGTCCGCTCGTCGCATATTAACCTATTGCTGCTCATACTGCCGGCCATCGGCCCGGCATAAAGCCCTGGAGGCAACGCTCCTCCGACGCGCCTTTCATTACGACAGGGACTTGAAGGATGGGGCGACTGCTCGAAATCGTCACGCCGCTGCACAAGGCGACCAAGCGCGACTATCTCGCGCGCATGAACGACGACAAAGTTCATTGCATGGTAAAGGCGAAGGAATACGAATTCGATTACTGGGACGGCGACCGCCGTTACGGCTATGGCGGCTACAAATTCATCGAGGGCCGCTGGAAGCCGGTGGCGAAGGCGCTGATCGACATCTACGGGCTCAAAAACGGATCGAGCGTGCTCGATGTCGGCTGCGGCAAGGCGTTTCTGCTCTACGAAATGAAAAAGATCCTGCCCGATCTGAAGATCGCCGGCTTCGACATTTCCAAGCACGGGCTCGCCGACGCCCGCGACAACATCAAGCCCTATCTGTTCCGCTACCGCGCACAGGATCGCTACCCCTACGGCGACGATGCCGTTCGACCTCGTCATCTCGCTCGGCTGCTTGCACAATCTGAAGCTGTTCGAGCTCGAGACCGCCGTGCAGGAAATCGAACGCGTCGGCAAGAACAAGTACATCATGGTCGAGGGCTATCGTAACGAACTAGAGCAATTCAATCTTGAATGCTGGGCGCTGACCGCGGAGTCGATCCTGCACACGTCGGAATGGATCTGGCTCTATAACCATTTCGGCTATACCGGCGATTACGAATTCATCTATTTCGAATAGGCGGCAGCATGCAGGTCAAGACCGCGAAGGCGGCGATCCTGGCGCAGTCGCGCCAGCCGCTCGTCGTCGACGAGATCGCGCTTGCCGGAGGCGCTCGGCGTCGGCCAGGTGCTGGTCAAAGTGCTATACACGACGATCTGCGGCGCGCAGATCAACGAAATCGCCGCCGCCAAGGGACCGGACAAATTCCTGCCGCACCTGCTCGGACACGAAGCTTCGGCGCAGGTGCTCGAGATCGGACCGGGCGTGACGACGGTCAAGCCCGGCGACACCGTCGTGCTGCATTGGCGGCCGAGCCAGGGCATCCAGTGCCAGCCGCCGGCCTACACGTGGCGCGGCAAGAAGCTCAATGCCGGCTGGGTGACGACCTTCAACGATTATGCGGTGATTTCGGAAAACCGGATGACGGTGATCTCGCCTGATTACGATCTCCGCAACGCGCCCCTGCTCGGCTGCGCCGTGACGACTGCGGCCGGCGTGATCAACAACGACGCCAAGGTGAAGATCGGCGAATCGGTCGTCGTCTTCGGCGTCGGCGGCGTGGGCCTGAACGTCGTGCAGTTTGCACAGCTTGCCGGCGCCTATCCGATCGTCGCTGTCGATCTTGTCGACGCAAGCTCGACATGGCAAGGAGCGCGGCGCGACCCACTGCATCAACTCGGCAGGCGCTCGGCGACCTCGACGGCGAGATCCGCAAGATCGTCGGCGACAGGGGCCCGACAAGGTGATCGAGACGACCGGCGTCAAATCGGTCATCGAGCTCGCCTACAACCTCACCCATGCGGACGGCACCTGCGTGCTGGTCGGCGTGCCGAACGAGAAGGTTACGATCTACACGCTGCCGATCCACTTCAACAAGGTGCTGACCGGATCGCACGGCGGCGACGCCGTGCCGCAGATCGATATTCCGCGTCTGATCCGGCTGAACCGAGGCCGGCCGGCTGTCGTTCGACGGCATCATCACTCACGAATTTCCGCTCGACGAAATCAATGACGCGCTCGACCTCGTGCGCAGCGGCGCCGGCCGGCCGGGTGCTCCTGAAGATTGGCGCGGCGTAAAGAGCGACTTTACAGTCGCGGTGAATTAGGCGGCACGGGCGGGCCGGCATTCGTGTCGGGTCGGCCTGCCCGGAACAGCACACTCTCAATCACCTCCCGCACGTCCGGTGCGTTGAACCCGTAGCGTTCGCACAACAGACTGGAATCGAGCGTCGTGTTGAGCGGCGTCGAGCCCTCCGGCAAACCGGCGTCCCGCGCACTGGTCTCCGCGACCAGCGAGCTTTCGGCGCCGACGCGGGATGCAATGAAGCGGCCGATATCTGCATAGGCGACATCGCGCGGGCCGGTGAGCTGAAATATTCCGGCAGCACGATCCTCCAGCAATGAGCCGATCGCGGCACAGACCAGACCGGCCGGCACCGGCGCTGCTATCATGTCGTTGAAGGCACGTATCGGCCTGCCCGCCGACAAATCGGCAATCCAGCCGTCGATGAGGGGGTTTCGGCTGGAGACAACTTTGGCGAGGCGCAGGATGGCAACGGGCGCGCCGCGCGCCATGCGATCGCGCAGCGCCGTTTCCGTGCGCGCCTTCTGCCGGCCGTACTCGCTGACCGGCGAATATGGCGCACCGGGCGGCATCTGCGGTCCGCTGCCATCGAACACCTGGTTTGAGGAAAGAAACAGCACGTAGATGCCGCGTGCCAGCAGGTTGTCGATCAGGGCCAGCGTCTGCGTGACATTGATGCGCGCAGTGCCTGGCGGATCGTCGGCACAGGCTGCGAGACGCGCGACTGCGGCACACACGCACGCTACCGTCGTTCCCTGCGGCGGCTCCCATGACCCGACCGGCTTGGAAAGGTCGAGCAGCGGCCTGTCGCGCGCGACCCGCTCCGGACTGCGGGTCGTTGCCGCGACGGACTTGCCCTGCGCCGTCAGCGCACGACACAAAGCCGCTCCGATTTCCGAGTCACCGCCGGCGATGAGGATCACCGGTCACCTCTTCGGCAGGTGGAATTCGATCCATGATTTCGGACATTACCCCTCCCTCCGCGGGGGCGGCAGTCCTGGACGGCGCCGCAATGCTGGTCTCGGCCTTCGCCGCGGCTGAAGATTTCTGCCACGTCGCGGTCCTGTCAGGCCACTTTTTCCTTTGTCGCGAGAGACCTGCCGATTCGCCCCGCAATCTGGGCCGGCGGTCAGGCCATAGACCTCGAACAGTTCCTCTTGCAGGCCGTATTTATGCGGGAACGCGTCCGGAAGGCCGATGCGCATGCATCGGCGGGCATCGCCGCGCCAAGGTTCTCGACCAGACACGTCGGTCACGGCGCTGCCGAAGCCCCCGATCAGCATGCCTTCCTCGACGGTCACCACGAGCCTCGCGTCGCACGCAAACTCGAGCACGGCCTCGTCGTCGAGCGGCTTGATGGTATGGAAATGCACGACCGAAACGTCGTGGCCGTCCTTCGCGAGCATGTCCGCCGCAGCGAGGCAATTGGTGGTCATCACTCCGGTCGCCATCAGGACGATCGGAGCGGCGCGAACGCGCGCGCCGCATCGGAATCGCTTTGCCGAATCGTGAAGCCATTCTCCTCGCGGCTGACGACCGGATCGCCGCCTTTGGCGAGGCGGATGTAGATCGGGTGCGGCCAGTCGAGCGTGCTGTTCATCAGCCGCACCATCTCCTTCGCGTCGCACACCGCCGTCACCGCCATGTTCGGCAGCGCGCGCATGATGGCGATGTCCTCGATCGCAAGGTGCGTCGGGCCGAGCGGCGCATAGACCAGGCCGCCGCCGTTGCCGATCAGCCGCACCGGCAAGTTCGTGCAGGCACAGATCGACCGCGACCTGCTCGTAGCAGCGCCGCGTGATGAATGTCGCGATCGTGTTGACGTAGGGAATGTAGCCTTCCATCGCGAAGCCGGCCGCCATGCCGATGACATTGGCCTCGGTAATGCCCTCCATGTACCAGCGCTCGGGCATCTCCTGCTGCATGTCGGCGAGCAGGCCCGGGCTCAGATCGGAGCCGATGAACAGACACGCGCTTGTCCCGCTTCGCGAGCTCGTAGACCATGTTGAGACAGGTGGCGCGCATGTCATCACTCCAGGGCGGCGTAGAGCCTGGTCACCACGTCCTTGGCGATCTTCGATTTGTGGTGCCAGTTGGCGATCGTTCTCGGCGAATGCGATGCCCTTGCCCTTGACGGTGTGGCAGATGATGGCGTTCGGCCGGTCGGCGGCGAGCGGCAGCCGGCGAAACGCCTTGCGCAGCGCCTCGACATCGTGACCGTCGACATCGACCGCGGCGAAATTGAAAGCGCGCCACTTGTCGAGCAGCGGCTCGAGATCCTGGATTTCGCGCGTCGGTCCGGCCGACTGGATCTTGTTGTAATCGATGACACGCGGTGAGGTTCGACGAGCTTGTGCTTGCCGGCGCAGAGCGCGGCCTCCCACACCGAGCCTTCGTTGATTTCGCCGTCGCCCATCACCACGAATGATGCGGGTGTCGCGTTTTTCGATGCGCGCCGCGAGCGCCATGCCGACGCCGTAGCGACAGCCCGTGACCGAGCGCACCGGTCGAAGCCTCGACGCCGGGAACTTTCGCGGCCTCCGGATGGCCGCCGAGGATCGAATCGCGGCGGCAGAAGGTGTCCAGCGTTTCGTAGGGAATGAAGCCTTTGTCGGCGAGCATCACGTATTGCGCGATGCAGCCGTGGCCCTTGCTCAGGATCATGCGGTCGCGGCCCGGCCATTTCGGCTCGGCCGGAGCGAAATCGCAGAATGTCGTCGTACAGCACGCGCATGATTTCGACGAGCGACATCGAGGAGCCGACGTGCCCGCGCTCGCCGCCGTGCAGCGTACGCACCACGAGCCGGCGCAAATATTTGGAGCGCTCGTCGAGCGGCGCGCGTCGCCAGGTCGGATGTCTGCGCCGCCTGGGCTGCCGCCATGACCTTAGTCCTCCGCAGCTTTTCAGGTAACGCCGCCAGAAATTCCTGCGCGCCGGGAGCTGCCGCGCCTTGGCTTCGCTCCAGCTTCCGGTGTCGCCGGCGAGAACGCGGCGCCGCCAGCGCTCGGGAATAAACTCATTGAGCAGAATGAGCACCCAGCGCAAGCCCGAACAGCGGCAGATAGGCCGACAGCCGGCGCGCAAATGCCGGATCATCGCCGTAAAGCCGCGTCGCCGCCTCGCGGAATCGCTGCCCGTTGCGGACGGCAGAAGCGTCCCGCCCGGATGCAGCAGAATATCGGCGGTCAGCTTCACGGGATCGTCCCAGCCAAAATACTCGAAATCGACGAACACCAGCGATCCGTCATTTCGGCGCAGGCTGTTGTGGAAGCCGAAATCCGACGGCACGAGACTGCGCCATTCCTGCGGGAGTTCAGCCGTCAAAATCAAGGCCGGCTGCGCCACCATATTTCGCGCCTGCCGCACCAGTTCAGCGAACCGGGGCGCGAACGAACGTTCAAGGAAATCAATCAGTTCCCGTCCGGCGACGCCGCGCTTCGGAGCTCGTCAACGCGCTCGCTCTCGATTTGCCGCTCGATCTCGTCGCCGCACAGGCAGGCCTCGGCTGCCGGCGGCTGCTCCGTAGCCCACGGCGTCGCGCGCAGCGCGTGGATCGCCGCCAGGAATGTCGACCGCGGCGTCGATGTCGGCATCGCCGACCTCGATCGACCTCGCCGCCGTCGATCCAGCTCAACAGCGCGTAGCCGCGCTCGCCATCTACGCCGACGACGCGCGGCACGGTATCGATGCTGGTACCGTCCATCAGCCGCAGCGCGCCCGACTTCGGTCGAGAGCCGGTCGCGCGGATCGTCCCGCCGCGGCGGATACTGCTTGAGCGCGAATACCCGCGGTCGCCGCCGCGCACCTGCCAGATGCGGCTGTTACGGCCACCGGTCGCGAACCGGCTCGACCTCGACGGCGCCGCCAACCAGCGCCGCGCGCCACCTCGGTCGCCTGGAGCAGGCCCAAATCGTGCTCACTTCCGCGCTCAATGAGTGGCTCCGCCGAAGACCCGATGCTCGATCTCGCTGCCAGTTTGCGCAGACGGCGTAGGAGCCGCGTCGGCGTCTACGCCGCCCTCGGCGAACAGAATGCGTTCGATGTTCGGCGGGAAAGCCGGATCGCCCAGCACCTCCTCGAGATCGTCGATGAAGTGCGTCAGCGACAGCGACCGCTATCCGTTGCGAGTTTCTCGGCTCGGCGTGCCTTCGAACTAAATGTTCGCGCGCGGCACACCGTGGACATCGAACAGGCCGTTGCGCCGCCATCCAGTCGAGCGCGGCGCGTTCGCAAATTCACGCGGTCGGGATCGTGATGGCCGAACTCGGTTTTGTGGCTCACGATCGCGACCGTGCATCCTTCCGTCCGGCAGCGGCGCAGAAACGCATTCAACGCCCGGGATGATGCCGGCGCTCGCCAATGCCCTTGCCGTAAACCCTGTCCCTGGAGGCGCTGCCAGGCCAGCTCGCCGTCGGGCAGCAAACGGATGGCATCGCGCACCGCCTGCTTGCGGCCGACGAAATTCGCGCCGATCAACCCGCCATGCTTCGCCGCCGCGCAGAACACTTCGTCGTAGGTGATGATGGTGTTGTCGAAATCGATCCCGATGCGCAATCCGGACACCATGGCTTATCGCGCGAACGCTCCTGAGCGATTGCCTGGCTCGACCGGCCGGGCAGCATTTTCCCGCAGGACCGTGCCGACCCCGTTCATCTGCAGCTTCAGCTCCTGCATCCGCTTGATGTTGTAATATCGATTGTCGCTCATCGAGTTCGGCACCTTGCCGGCCAGGAACGCGGTTCTCAGATCCACGATCGCGTCCTTCACGCGTGCGGGCGGCGGCAAAGCCGATATCGCGGCGGATCTTCTCCGACGAGACGTGATAGGAGCGATGATCGTCGGTTGGCGTCACGACGATATCGACATCGCGGCCGACCTCGTCGCGGACCATGTCGGCGATGGCGCGGACCTTGAGGTTATGATAGCCGGCATTCCAGATCTTACCGTCGATCGCCTCATCCGGCTGCTCAAGCAGCATGAGATAGAGGTCGGTCATGTCCTCGATGTGAATGTTGGGACGCAGCTGATCGCCGCCGAAGACCGTGATGCGCCCGTTGTTGATGGCATGATTGGTCAGGATATTGACCGTGAGATCAAGGCGCAGCCGCGGCGCATAGCCACAGACCGTGGCCGGGCGCACGGTCACCGCGACAAAGCCGGGTTCGCGCTCCTCCTCCAGCACCTCCTCGCACATGGCCTTGTATTTGGAATAATCGGTCAGCGGCGCCAGCGGCAGGTCCTCGGTCACGTCGATTTCGTCCTTGATGCCATAGACCGAAGACGAGGAGGCGTAGATGAAGCGCCTGACGCCCGCGTCCTTGGACGCCCGCACCAGCGGCCGGAAGCAGTCGAAGTTGATCGACTTGCCGAGTTCGGGGTTAAGATCGAACGACGGATCGTTGGAAATGCAGGCGAGATGGATCACGGCGTCGCAGCCGGCCAGAGCCCGGCTCACGTCGGCGGGATTGCGCAGGTCGCCTTGATCTGTCGCAGCTTCGCATTGCCGTTCGATCCCGGCGAAGACGTCGCCGTAAATATAAAGATCAAGCACGGAGACCTCGTATCCGGCTTTGAGCAGCTTCGGCACCAGGTTCGAACCGACATAACCGGCGCCACCGGTAACCAGGACGCGCTGGAATTGCTTGCCCATCATTGCTTCCAAGCTGTTGCCGTGGTTGATCCGTGCGCGGCAGGCGCTCAGGCCGGCCGCGTCCAGCCCATGTCGATGTCCAGGATGGCGTGGCAAAGCGCCAGATGCGCAACCTCAACGAAGCCGTATTCGCGCGAACGGATGAAGAAGTTGACGTCGCCGGTGTGCCGCAGGTCGTTGTCGGCTGTAAATCCGGAAAAAGTCACGACCTTGCAGTCGTGCCCTCGCGCGCTCTCCACCGCGCCCAGGATGTTCGGGGAACGCCCGGAGCTTGAGATCGCGATCAACAGATCACCCGGACGGGCGTGGAAATCGAGCTGCCTGGCAAACACATTTTCATAACCGAAATCGTTGCCAAGGCAGGTCAGCGCCGCCGCATCGTTGAAAGCAAGCGCGCGCAGGCCGCCGTTCTTTGAAAAATCGATGGCGAGGTGGCTGGCAATGCCCGCGCTGCCGCCGTTGCCGACAAAGATAATCTTGCTGCCGGCATCGTGCGCCGCGTGGGCGGTATTGCGCACCCACTCGCAGCCCTCATCGAGACCCAGCCGGTTCGAAGCGAGATCGGTAACCTCGGCGTCGCGCAGAAGCCGGGCGAGGGTCTCAAAATATTGATTCAGCTGCTCTCGCACGTCCCTGACCGTGTGCCGTTCAAGCTATTTGAGAAGACCGGTCACGCCCTTGATGAGCGCTGCCTTCTCGATCGAACGCCGATGTCCGACGATTTCGACCTTAAGGGCGCCGGCCACATTGCCGATGAACCCGATCTCGGCTCATCGGGGCGCCGGTGGCCACGAGCGGCGCCGTTACCGCGAGGAAAGCGTCCCCGGCGCCGACGGTGTCCACTACATTTTTCGCGAAAGCCGGAATGGTGTGCACGACGCCGCCGCTTTCGAATGTGACGCAGCCGTGCTTGCCCTGGGTGACGATGATCTTCGAGCAGTCGATATGATGCTCCGCTCAGCCGCCGGGCGATATCGCCGACGCTGGAAATCCGGTCGCTCACCGCCAGCCGCGCCTCGGGGGCGTCGATGCAGATGTAGTCCGCGCGGCCATATTTGGTGATGAGATTGTAGCCGAGATTGGCGCTGTTGCTCTGTGTGTTCACGGCCAGAAAAGCGGGAATTCGACGTCAGCGCATTCGATCGATGAGTGGCGCGATCAAACCGTGGCCGAAATCGGCGGCGATGACCACGTCGTAGTCCGCGGCCATATCGGCGATCGCGTCGATCGACCTCGCCCTGCAGGTCGGGCGTAAGCGGCTCGTCGTTCATGAAATAAACTTCGAACAGCTTGCGCATGTACGAGGGATCGACGAAGCGGCGCTTGAGCGTGGTCGGGGCGCCGGCCGCGACGTAAAGACTTGAGCCGACGTTCGGCTTGAGGCTTTGCCGGATCAGGTCTTCGTGGCTGTCGGAATCGCCGAGGCAGGTGATGACGTCGACCTGCTTGCAGAACGACGCGACGTGATTGGCTGCCGCAAATACCCCGCCGGCGAACAGTTCGCGATCCTGATAGCGGGTCGCGATCATGTTCTCCTTGGGCGTTTTGTGCATCGGCAGCACGTATTGATACTCGTCGATGATGGCGTCGCCGACGATGAGCACGCGATAATCCGCGACGCTACTCGATCAGCTCGCAGATCTCGTTCGAGCCCGCCATTCTCGCGCAAGCGTGTCGAGGTGCTCGCGGATGTGCGGCTCGAAGACATTGAGATGACGATTGATCAATTCGGTCGAGCTGAAGGTCACCTCATTCGGTGAAATGAATTCGGCCGCCGATGCGCCTCGACCGCCTGCGCGCTCGAGCGTGATCTTGCCGGTGATGTCGCCTTGCGGATTCTGGTAGTCCTGGCCCTTGATGTAGATTGACGGCCGGATGCGCTCGATCGCGCTGACCGCGTCGGCGGCGTCGTTGATCGCGACCCAGTCGACATATTCGAGCGTCGCCAGCATCTCGGCGCGCAGCTCGGCATTGAATACCGGCCGCCCGGGTCCCTTGTTGACGAACGGTCGGCAGTGACCGTGACGACCAGCACGTCGCCAAGCTTGCGGGCCGCCTCGAGATGACGGACATGGCCGAGATGAAGAAGATCGAAGGTACCGTGCGCCTGCACGATGGTCTGGCCCGAACGCCGCGCCTGCTCGCACGCCGCCGCCACTTCGGCCAGGGTTCTGACCTTGTCCCGCGGGCTGAATCCGGCCGCCCGACGCGCGGCTGGCGGATCAGCTTTGTGACGCTCGAGTCCATCTTTCTACCTCACGCCGCGTCAGCTTCGAGAAAGCGAAACCAGTCGCTGGTCGCCTCGGCGATGCGTGACGCCGTCCAGACCGGCGCGTCGCGCCAATATTCGATGTTGCTCCAGCATCACTCGCAACGCCGTCGGCAAAGCTGACCCTCGGCTGCCATCCAAGATCGTCGCGGATTTTGGAAATATCGGCCCACGTGCAGTCCGGTTCTCCCGGACGTTTCGGAATTGCACGCAGGCTGGCGATCCCAGGAGCCGCACCAGTTCGTTCACGCTGACCGGATGGCCGCTTCCCACATTGTAGATTTCGCCGATTCTGTCGCTCCCGGCCACGGCGATCAGCGCATCGACGACGTCGCTGACAAAGGTAAAGTCCCGGGTCTGCTCGCCGTCGCCGACGATCGTCAGCGGTTCACCGGCGAGAAGCTGGGCAAGAAAAACGCCGAAAACGGCGCCGTAGGTGCCGCTGGTGCGCGCGCGCGGACCATAAACGTTAAAAAAGCGCACCGAGACTGCCGGCAGCCGATAAACCTGGGCCCAGTGCATGACGATTTGCTCGCCCAGATACTTGGTCAGGGCATAAGGATATCGGGGATCGGCGGGCTCGGTTTCCGGCGTTGGGTAGTGTGAAGGGATGCCGTAGCAGGACGAAGAGGCGACATAGACCACGCGCCGGGCGCCGCACTGGCGCGCTGCCTGCAGCACCGAAAAGGTCCCCGTCACGTTGGACCGAAAATAGGCCTCAGGCTGTTGAATCGAGGGGACGATATCAGCGCGGGCGGCGAGATGAAAAATCCGTTCCGCGCCTCTGGACGCCGCCGCAATGGCAGCAGCATCCGCGACGTCGCCCTCCACAATTTCCAAACGAGAGTTTCCACTATGCTGCCTCAGGTTGTCGCGACGGCCGACTATGAAGCTGTCGAACGCGCGAACCGATCGGCCCTGGGCCAGCAAATGATCCACGAGGTGGCTGCCGATGAAACCGGCGCCGCCTGTCACCAAGTCGATTCCATCGTGAGCCGCCACGAAATAGCACCTTCCAGCGCCGTTCTTTGGGGCGAGCGTATCTGGACGAAGGTTAAGATTTTACCTCTCCGGGGTCCTGCTTTCACCTTCGAGGCCGCATAGACCGCACCGCGCCAAGGCCACATGTGCCAAGGCTGCATATAATGACTGGCTTTCCAGGCATTCCGCGGATTGACGACGGCGCGGAAAGCACAGCGCCTGCTCACGCCCGTCATGGAAGTTGAAACGAATGCCAGGGATGCGGCGCGGCGCGCAACCGACTGAAAATGTCCCTGACGTCGGCTACCGACGGAGCGCTCTTCACGGCGGCGCGATACGCCGCGAGCCATGATTCGTCGAACGGCAACATGCTTGGCTCCAGCCAAGTCAGCAGGGCGGTGGTCCCGTCAGTCCAGCGGATGCCGAGATGGCGGCCGATTTGATCCGGCCCAAACAGCAGGCTGGTTGCCAACGGATCCCGGACATCCAGTTCTTTCGAAAACAGGAAATAATTGATCCCGGCCTTTTGCAATTCCTGCTTCGCCTCCTCCGGTGTGCCGAACATGACACGGTCCCACTCCCGTCCGATCAAAAAAGCCGGGTGCGTCTGCATGTTGCAGTCCGGCAACATGCAGTAGCTGTACTCGTGAAGCGACCAGATCGGCGTACGCGCACCGGCCACGCCGTAGGCGCCGCGCGCGCCGGGATAGATACCGCCCCAGGGTAAACGGCCCGGCAAAAGCTGAGTCGTGTAAGCCCGGTCAATGCTAAACCGACCGATGGCAAAGCGCCATGTGTTCGCCAGATGCTCTCGGACGCGATCGTTCCCAAAACTGCTGGCGACCGCCGCGCCAACGACGGCCACGACCAGCATCGACACTATCGCGGACCAGACCGACCGCTTCGGGTCCGGCACAAGCTGATCGAACGAAGCCGCCCACAAGGCGAAGCCGCTCACAATCAAAACCGGCACCATAAAGCTCGAAAAGCGGAAGAGCGAAAGATATTGATCCCGGCCGGCATAAGCGAATGCCGGAAACGCCAGCAGCGCAGCCGCCAGAACAGGAACGTCTGCGTTCCCCAAACCGGCAACGGCCCGCTTCCGGAACGATGGCCGGACGACCAGGGTTACGAGCAGCACAAACGTGCCGCCGATCAAAAGCGGATACAGCAGATCCCACCGCAAACATTGCCGGAGCAGCCACACGAACGAAACCGCGTGATCAGGACGCAGCAATAAAGTTCGATCCCGATCGAGCAGTATCACCTGAGCCAGCGCACCCCAGCGATAGAGCTTCTCGACGTCGGCGAAGCGCCAGAAATACAGAATGCCCTGGTCATCGATCAGACCACTGGCAAAATAGTTGAGAGCAAAAATTGCGCACAGGACCACTCCGCTTGCGCCAGCAACAGCAAGAGAAGTCGAGCTTTGCCGCCGGCGGCCCCGAACGTAAAACCACACCGCGACAAGACAAAAGGTCAATCCGAGATAGAAGGCAATCGGCGGGTTGATGACTACGGCAGCGGCAACTGCGGACACGGCGCCAACGATCCATGATGCGGCCAGTCGGTTGTCCCGGTCGAGGGCCGCAGCGCCCATCCAGAGAATCGCGATGACCAGGGCCGCGTTGAGCTCATGCAGCTTCTCGAAATCGCCCCAGCCGCCATCCTGGCGAAACGGCCCATTGCCGGGCGTGTAAATGTAGATGCCGAAGAAAACAGCGACGCCAGCCCACGGCCAGAGTGAGCCGGCAGAAAATCGCCCGACGAACCGCCAGACAACGAGTCCTGCAACCGCAACGAAGCAAAAGGACACCAGTTGGGGCGCGAGCGGATCCGTGAGCAGAAAACCGAGAAAATACAGTCCGGCGCCCTTCGAATAATAGTACTGGTACCAGACCTGATTAGGCCAAAGACCGCCGTCATCGATGACCGACCGGTAATGGGCAAAATAATGCAGAAAATAATCATGGCCGCCGCCCGGATAGAGCCCCCGCGCGACGAGGAGAAGAAGAGCCGACGCGACCGCAATGCCGGCCAAAGCCCGCGCGGCCAGGTCGCCCCGCGACCAGTCTCCGCGCGTTCGACCGCGCCATGCCGTCAGCGCCCGCCCGAGGACTGCCCAAAAATCAAAAAACGAGACAGCAACAAGCGGCAGTGTGATGCCGATCGCGACCGCGGGCGTGTAAAGCCAAAGGCAGCCAAGCACGAGCAGCGCCACGTGCCACACGCCCGCGCCGGCGAAGAATTTCAACGCGATATCGTCGATGACATTCTGCCCGTCGATCCGGCGGCGTAAAACCAGCCTCAGCAGGAGATTTCCCGCGCAATAAAGCATCCAAAACAAATAAAAGACGAACAGCAGACGAAAGAAATTGTACGCCAGGATGAGGGCGCCGCTGGTCGAAAAACGAACGTGATAAACGTCAAAGAGCCTGAACCACGCCAAAAGCCCGATATAGACTCCCGCAAAGAGCGTAAATGCCGCCAGGCCTGCAGGGTTGTTGAGTACCCTCGTTATGGGATTCCAGCTCTTCACGGCTGTACTGCGGCAACTTTCATGCGGCCCATATTCGCTGCCGTCCCCGCTACAGCACTTGAGATCGTCCAGCAAAGCTGGCAGAAGGACGGCCTCGGCCGCAGAATTAAAAAGGCTGGGGGTCGCTGCCTTGTCAATCGAAAATTCGACCGCCCGTCCGCGAAGTTATCGTCGCTGGGCGGCACTGGGATTTACCGTCACGCTGACGGCGGCGACTCTTTATTTTGTTTTCCGCGGGATAGATCGCGAGGTTTTTGCCCGGCTGCTGGCAGCGCAAAATCGGGCGTTGATTCTCGCTGCGGTCGTTTTCACTTTCCTGCAAATCTGTTTGGGGGCCGAGCGCTGGCGCGCGATCCTGTCGGCGATCTCCACCGGGCAGGCGCCGTCATGGCTTTCCGTACAACTGGTATTCTATGCGAGCGTATTCTTCAATACTCTTCCTGTGGGAACGGTCGGCGGCGACGTGGCAAGGGTGCTGCTGGCACGGCAGTTTCCGCTTTCGGTCCGACAGATCGTCGTGTCGGTGCTGCTTGACCGCATAGTGACGGTCTGCGCCCTGGTCGTGCTCGCAGTCATGACCTTGCCCGGCGTCTCGCATCCGCTTGCTTCGAGCGCATGGTATGGCGGCCTCGCGGTTCTCGTGTGCGCTGCCGCAGGATTTCTTTTGCTTGAACCGGCAGAGCGCCTTCTGGGAAAATGGCGCGATGGGCGCCTTGGCTCCATACTCCTGATTACGACCGGGGAAGTGCGTCACTTCGCGCGTCGCGGCGGCCTGCCCGCGCTGGCCTGGGCCCTTGCATCGGCTTTTTGCGGGGCGCTGGCCGCCTATATGATTGCGCGCAGCCTGCAAATCGATATCGGCCTGGTCGCAATGATCGCAGTGATGTCGATAGTGACTTTCATCTCCGCATTGCCGATTTCGTTCGCCGGATGGGGAGTGCGGGAAGTGTCCGTTGTGGCGCTCCTTGGCCTCCTGGGGGTCGACCGGGAGGCCGCGTTGCTGTTGTCGGTGGAAGTCGGAATTCTCGGCATGTTCATGAACCTTCCCGGCGGAGCAATCTGGCTTATGATGCGGCGGCAGAATTGCACGGCTGTCCCGCTCGATGAAATAACCAGGCCCCCGGCAGTGAGGCAGGAAATATGAACAGCCGCCCCCATGCCGGTGCGAAGTTCTACCGGAACTGGCAGCAGGCCTGGAGGCAAACACCTTGACCGGCAATCGCGTTCAAACCAGTACCGGTGCGTGTCGGAACCGCGTGCGCAGGCAGGGTTACGGCCAGGCAGCCTGTCGCGACCCCGACGTCGGAATACGCCCGTATCGCCCCGCCACCGCTCAGACGCACTGACGCGCCGCACCATGCTGATCACAAATTTCAGACTGAAATATTGCTCTACAGATCGTATCGGCATCTATCAGCTGGCGGATGTCGGACGCATTCATCCGGCCCGCGAACGTTCCTTGCGAGCGCTGCAGCGCAGCGTCGACTACATCGAACAATACATGCCGCTACGCGCTCGGCTTCGACAGTCAGCGCGAACTGATCGAATTTTCGCTGCGTGCAGTCGGCGATCGAGGGCCACTATCTGGAATTCGGCGTGTTCACCGGCGGCACGATCCGGTTCATCGCCCGCCATGATCGGCACGCGACCGATCCACGGATTTGACAGCTTCGAGGGTTTGCCCGAGGCGTGGTCAGGCTTCAATCTCGGCGGCAAGGCTTTCGATGTCGGCGGCCGCCTGCCGCGCGTACCGGACAACGTGAAGCTTCACCGCGGATATTTCGAGGCGAGCCTGCCGACGTGGCTGGAGGCGCATCCCGGACCGGTCGCGTTCATCCATCTCGACTGCGACCTCTACAGCTCCACCAAGACGGTGTCTGCAGTTTGCTCGGCCCCGCGGCTCGAGGGCGGCACCGTCATCCTGTTCGACGAGTATTTCAATTACCCGAACTGGGAGCAGCACGAATTCAAGGCGTTTCAGGAATTCGTGGCAGAGCACGACGTCAAATACACCTATCTGGCGTTCGCGCGGCAGCAGGTCGCGGTGCGGATCGACTCGATCGGCGCCGGACTGTCGTCGCAATGACGGATCTGTTTCCCGCCGACGTAACCATGACGCCGGCCGCCCGACGTCCTGCACGATCGCGGCCGATGTGCTCGCAGCCCGGTCGCCAGAAGCCGCTCGATCTCACGGTCTTCATTTCCTGCTACAACGAAGCAGGAATTTATCATCTCCACGCATCGAAACCGTGCGGGATGCGCTGAAAGAAGTCGGCAATGTGAGCTATGAGATCATCGTCGTTGACGATCGCTCGAAGGACCGTCCAGCGAGACTGGTCAAAGCCTACATCGCCGCGCATCCCGACGAGCGCGTTCTGCTGCGCACCAACAAAAACAATCGCGGGCTGGCGCAGAACTATCTGGATGCCGCCTTCATCGGCAAAGGCAAATATTACCGCCTGATCTGCGGCGACAATGCCGAGCCCAAGGAGACCATGGTCGCCGTCTTCCGGGAAATCGGCCAGGCCGACATGATCATCCCGTATTACGTGACGAGCGAAGGCAAGAGCCTCTACCGCCGTCGCTGTCCAATGCCTATAGCGGGACTGGTCAATCTCATCAGTGGCTTTCGGCTGCATTACTACAACGGACTTGCCGTGCATCTGCGCTACAACGTGATGCGCTGGCATCCCAACACGCGCGGCTTCGGCTTTCAGGCCGACATCATCTGCATGCTGCTCGATCAGGGTTTCACGTTACAGCGAAGTGCCGGTAAAACCGTGGAGCGACGGACGGGCGCATCCAATGCTCTGGCCTTCCGAAACCAGCTCTCTGTTGCGCACACGATCGTCGACCTGATCTTTCGCCGGATCGCGAACTGGGTTTATCGGCGGCGTCAAAACAGCTGATCGGCGAACGCGACGCCCCCTCCGCGTGATCGGGCAAAGACCTGAGCATCGGTCAATGCCGATGATGGATTTGGCGGGCGGATTTTTGCCGGACCCGCAAATCGCACCTTCCGGCGGGAATCGAACGCTCCCGAGCAGTCGCGTGAGCTTCATGAACGCTCGACATCAGACGGTTGATCGTCGGGCGGACCGAGATTGTCCGGGCTGTCGGGCGCTGCTACAGATATCGTCAGACTGGCGGACCTGCCGCCGCATATCACCGGAACGACCATGAGCGATCGCGCAACGACAAAGGAGCCTCAGTATTCGCTGCTGCTCGATGTGAAAGAGAAGTACGGCATTGCCCGGCTCGGACTGATGGTCAACGAATTCTGAATCAGGATCCCGAGGCGGACGCTGTTCACGCTCGCGCGGTACAAATTCGTGGCAAGGATGCTCGGCGGCCGCAATCACGTGCTTGAAGTCGGATGCGCGGATGCTTTTGGCACCCGGATTGTGCAACAGGCGGTCGGCAAAGTCACCGCGGTCGATTTCGATCCGGTCTTTATTGCGGACGTCAAGGAGCGGATGTCACCGCACTGGCCGATCGAGGCGTTCGTACACGATGTAATGACCGGACCGGTGCCGGGTTCGTTCGATGCCGTGTTCGCGCTTGACGTTCTTGAGCATATCGCCGAACGCGACGAGCACCAGTTCATCGGTAATGCAGTGCGTTCGCTGACCCCTGACGGCGTTGCGATCTTCGGTATGCCCTCTCTGGAATCCCAGCCCTACGCATCGCCGCAAAGCAAAGCCGGCCATGTGAATTGCAAGTCGGGGGAAGCCTTTAAGCGGACGCTGGAGCAACACTTCCACAGTGTTTTTGTATTCTCGATGAACGACGAAGTGGTGCATACCGGCTTTTATCCGATGGCGCATTATTTGCTCGGGCTGGCCTGCCATCGCCGCGACTGATCCGCGTCCCGAGTTGCCTGGCAGAAGCTGACGGCGGGAGGGCGCGAGCGGTTCCCCCGCGCGCGCCGCGCGATCGATCAGGAAAAGTGATGACTGTCATCGATGCTCGCTTCGATCGCACCGGCACAAGCCATCGCGAACGCGGGTACGCCGGTGACGACGCGGTCGGCAGCAGGGGAAATGACGACGGGTCCCTGTCGCGACTAAATGCGAACCCGGGCTCGACCACAATCGCCCGCCGGGCTGGATCGCGCCGGCTTCGAGCAGAATGTCGACCTCGGCCGGATCTCCGCCAGCGGCTCGGCGACCATGAAGCGGTATTGGCGACTGGCAACAACGACAGAGCGTGCAGGCAGCTTTAAGGCAATCGTCTTAATCAACCATACAATGCGCAGAATAAACCGGACGGTCCTGCCGAGGCGGTTGCTTCAACGCTTTTTGCTCCTTCGGGCCGGTTTTGGTGCCGCGGGGCGGAGCACCCTGCCCGCGACCGCGTCGAGCTTCTTCAGCAGCTTCGGATCGCGCGCCTCCGGCGCCGTGATCAAGGCGTTGTCGAGCGCACGATCAGAGCCTATCGGGCACGGCTCGTGCTCGCGCGGAAAATCCCGCGCCAGCCGCGCCACCAGCCGCTTGGCCTTTTCGGCATTGGCCATCAGCACCTTGATGATGTCCTGCACGGTGACGGCATCGTGGTCGGGATGCCAGCAGTCGAAGTCCGTCACCATGGCGACGGTCGCGTAACAAATCTCCGCCTCGCGGGCGAGCTTGGCCTCCGGCATGTTGGTCATGCCGATCACCGAATAACCGAGATTTTTGTAGGTGAGGCTCTCGGCAAGCGTGGAGAATTGCGGCCCTTCCATGCAGACATAAGTGCCGTCGCGCACGACCTGCGATGTCTTCGGCCATCGCGGCCTCGGCGAGATGGATGCGCAGCCGCGGCGACACCGGATGCGCCATCGAGACGTGCGCCACGCAGCCCTTGCCGAAGAACGAGCTCTCGCGCTTGTGGGTGCGATCGACGAACTGGTCGATCAGCACGAACGTGCCAGGCGGCAATTCTTCCTTGAACGAACCGCACGCCGACAGCGAAACGAGATCGGTCACGCCGGCGCGTTTGAGCACATCGATATTGGCGCGATAATTGATGTCCGATGGCGAATAGCCGGTGGCCTTTGTCGTGGCGCGACAGGAACACGACCGGCAAGCCGGCGATCTCGCCGATCCGCAGCGGCGCCGACGGCTCGCCCCAGGGCGTCTTGAACGACTCTTCGTTTTGACTTTCTCCAGCCCCGGCAGGTCGTATATGCCGGAACCGCCGATGATGCCGAGCACGGATTTGGTCATGAGAAAAGCGTCATTGTGCTGGATGTATCGCCATGAATTGGGCCGCAATATCTGTGCCCATTCGCGCCGGCGATGTCAAAGCGGACCCGGAGGACAATCCCGCAAACATCAGCGCGGTATCAACCGTTCAGGCGTCGCGTGCGGGCCCGGCCGGCGACGGTTGCGCCAATTGCGCGACGCGACGTCCGGACAGCCGGTCGTAAAGGGCTACAACCTCGCGGCCCACAATGTCGCTGGAATATTCAGTCTCGACAATCCGGCGACTCGCGGCACCAAACCGGCTTCGCATCGCTGCATCCGCGGCCATCCGGCCGATCGCCGCCGCGAGTGCCGCGGGATCGTCCGCAGGAACAAGCAGTGCGTTCACGTCGGGCCGCGCGATCTCGCGGCAGCCGGGAACGTCGGTCGCGACCAGCGGCCTCCCGCAGGCAGCAGCTTCCAGCAGGCTGGTCGGCAGGCCCTCGCGCCGCGATGGCAGCACGGCGAGATGGGCAGACCGCCAGATGCCCGCAATGTCCGAAACATGGCCCAGCACCGAAATGCCCGGACGGCGTTTCCAGCCCTCGATTTCCTTCGCGGGAATCTGACGTCGGGTTCGCCGGATCGGGTTCGCCGGCAATCAG
This sequence comes from uncultured Alphaproteobacteria bacterium, assembly GCA_963766925.1. Taxonomy (GTDB): domain Bacteria; phylum Pseudomonadota; class Alphaproteobacteria; order Rhizobiales; family Xanthobacteraceae; genus BOG-931. Next base: position 13,528 of record CAVYCI010000027.1, on the reverse strand, counting down.
GAGCCGGATCTGCATGCCGCGCTGCGTCAGCAAATCGTGCGCGGCGACGAGCGTCCGGATGCCCTTGTCGTCGAGCAGCCGGCCGACGAACGCAGCGGTGAAGGGTCCGTCCGGCTCGGGATGCGGCGTGAGCCGCGCAATGTCGACGCCGGACCCCGGCAGAACGAACACCGGCGCGTGACGCACACCGAACGCGGCGAGCAGCGCCTTGTCATCTCTGTTTTCCACCGTCGCCGCGCGGTGCGGACGATCCATCAATCGCGGCAGAAGCGTTTTCAGCACTGCACGGACCGCCCGCGCTTTCGGCTGCGATGAGGTGAAGACGAAGCCCAGTCCGACCAGCGAATTGAGCGCCACCACCGGCAGGCCCAGCGCGGCCAGCGAGCCGATCACCACCGGCTGCAACGCGATGTGATGAACCACGTCGGGCTTGATCCGCGCGTAGAGCCTGCGGATTTCACGAACGATCGAAATGATGTCGAGCGGATTGAGGCTGCCGCGCCGCCAGGCGAGCGGATGCAGATCAAATCCGAGCGCTTCGATCGCCGCGCGATCTTTGTTGAGGTGCGTGGCGATATGGACCTGATAGCCGGCGCGCGCCGCCGCGTGCGCCATCGGCAGACGATGCAGCAGAAAATACCAATCCTCGGTGACGAGGTAGAGGATGACAGGCTTGCGTGTGGACGATGAACCGTCGTGCATGAGGCTCCAATAACCTGGCCGGCCGGAAAATGCGCCAGAAGGACGCGGCTCGCGACCGGATCACGTACTTTGCTTTTGCGCCGGCGCACCGAACGCGGTCCACAACTCCTCGACCGCTCCGACGATATGGTACAGGCTGGTCGCCGGCGCAGGTTCGTTCGTAAATCGGCCGTCGGCACCGAGGTTTTCGTACCACAGCCCGGACAGCGGCGCCTCCAGGTAACGCCACAGCGTCGCGATCGCTTCATGCAAACGCCGGTCGGCGCCGTCTGTGCGGTCGATGATGCAGGCGCGCAGACGTTCCGTTTGTGGCCACAGTCGCGCGACCGGATCGTGAATCCGTCCATCCATGGTAATCGCATTCACGACGACGCGCCGGTTGCAGTCGATCCCGCCGGCGTCGGCAAATGCGATCAGCTTCGCTACCTCGTCGGGTCGTGCGCGGCCGGTCAGTTTGGCCCATCGGTCAAGCAGAAAAGCCCACTCGTAGTGATGGCCCGGCTCGACGATTTGATCTTCCGCTCCGGAAAGGGGACTCCAGTCGTTCGAGAAGCGTTCGCGCAGCGCGCCGGTTTTGCGATCTATAAAGCGCTCCAGGCACAGCGCCGCAATTTCGTCGGCCAGACGGCGCCATGCCGGATCGGGCTCGACGGCCAGCCATGCCAGCGCCGCCTCGAGAAGATGCATGTGCGGATTGGCGCGAAGTGTCAAAGCACCGTCGCGATCCTCGCGAAATCCGCCGTCACGATGAGCAAACCCTTGTCCGAGCGTCTCAATGAGCGTACGGGCGCGCGCCCGCCAGCCGCCGTCAGGATCAATGGTTTGATGAGCGCAGGCATAGGCCAGCAGGGCGAAGGCCTGATTGTAGAGATCGAACGTGGCATCGACGATGGCGCCATCCTGTCCGATCGACGAGACCACGGTCCCGTCGCTGCAGACAAACCGCTCGCGCAAGGACGTGAGTGCGTGCTGCCCCGCTTTCCGCCACGGGCCCCGCCAGCCAAGCCGCCCTGCCACGTGATAACAGAAGACCTGGCGCGCAGCGACACGCGATCTCTTCGGCAAAGCGACCGGGTGGCCGTCGAAAGCGATCCGTTCGTAGCAGCCGCCCGCCGAGTGGTCTGCGCCCGTATCCCACCAAAGCGGAAAGGCAGCGTCCAAAAGCCAGCGGCGCAGCTTTTCCGCCTCGGCCGCAAACGCGTCGGAGTCTGCATTGCGATTGTAATTCATCGGCTCGCAAACAATCTTCGGCAGCGGCGTTCAATTCCCAACCCGTCGTGACCTGATGTCAGGCCCCGTGGTTGAGCCGGTGCGCCCGCGAGATGGGCACTTCAACCGCATCCGCAAGGGTCGGCAACACCCTCACCATAAACAGCCTGCCGGCCAACGCCAGCGCCTCATCCCGCTCGTTCCCGCCCTGCCCTGTGGTGACGAGCACACCACCCTCGAGTGACGCCGCCCGGCCGGCAGCCAAATCGCTCGCCCGATCACCGATGATCCAGGAGTTGCCGAGGTCCAGCCCCATTCGTCCCGCGGCCTCCCGCATCATGCCGGGCCGGGGCTTTCGCCAGGGATGATCGGCAATGCGATACGGTCCCTGCGCGTCGGCGTGGTAGGCACAGGCCAGAACGGCGTCGAGGTGCGCACCCTCCTTCGCGAGCGCAGCCACCAGCGCGCCCTGGACCGCCTCGAAATCGGTCCAACCATAAAATCCTCTGCCTATTCCGGATTGATTCGTAGTCAGTACGACGGGTATGCCGAGCCTGTTGCAGCGGGCTATCGCCTGCGCCGCTCCCGGAATCATGCGCAGTTCAGACGCACGCCCCAGATAGTTGACGTCCTCGACAATCACTCCGTCGCGATCGACAAAAACAGCAGCCCGGCCCGCATAACCCTCGCCCGTTATCTCGCACCAAAGTCCCGCTCCGTCGACCACGCTCATCGTACGCTGTATTTCCTACCCAGACGCACGCTGGCCGCGAAACGCATCGTACATTTGTGCCAGCGTTTCGGATAATTCCGGATTCGGCAACGGGCCAATCAAGGCTTCAAGCCGCGACGGGGACCCTAAAATATACCGTGGTTCATCGTCGCGAAACAACGAACGCGTCAGACACTGGCCTTACGTTATTGCCCGATATATCATCCATAATCTTCAGAATTTCCGCCAGACGAACTGCCCGTCCGGAGCAAATATTGACGGTAACCGGATCGATCGATTGCGTCACCAGCCGAAAGTAAGCTTCGACGACCCGCCTTATGTCGGAGAAATCGCGGAACAGATCCAGGTTTCCAAGACGAATCTCGCTGCGCTGCTCGGCGTAATGCCGGACAATTTTTGGCACCAGAAAATTCGACGCCTGGCCCGGTCCGGTATAATTAAAGGGCCGCGTGATAATGATGGGGAATTGCCGGGAATAAATTGCAGCAATCTGTTCGGTTGCATGCTTGCTGACGGCGTAGTTCGACCTGGGCGCAATGGGTGCCTGTTCGGTCAGCGCAATCTCCTGGCCGGAAGGTGCATAAAGCTGTGCACTGCTGGCGACGATAACGACCCGCGGTTCGATCTTTGAACCGTCGAGAGCCGCAAACAGATTGGCTGTCCCCACCACGTTTGCCGAGTACATCTCTCCGATCTTGCTGTGCGTCGGACGCCGCAATCCCGGCGAGATGCACGATCGCAGTCGGGCGGTATCGCGTCAGCGCCCGCGTTATCGCATCGAAATCGGTCAGGTCGACGTTGAGGGAAACATCGCTGGCTTCGTGATTGCAGAGGAACGACATCGTATCCGTCTTCACGCAGCCGCTCAGTTAGCGGACGCCCCGTAAACCCGGCGCCACCGGTGATCAATATCCGCTCAGAACGAGAACCCAATTTGGTTTCTCCGGATATCCGCCTCGACCATCAACCGGCACAATTCTTTGAGAGATGTGCGGGCTCTCCAGCCAAGCATTTTGTGCGCCCGCGAGGCGTCACCGATGAATTCGTCGACCTCGGCAGGGCGAAAAAATGCAGGATTGACCTTGACGCGGACCTTCCCGGTTTTTTTGCAGATACCCTGTTCCTCTATCCCCTGCCCCCGCCACTCCAGATCAATTCCCACCGCAGCAAACGCCATTTCGGTGAAATCGCGAACGGTCGCATTCTTGCCGGTAGCCAGCACAAAAGTTTCGGGTTGGCCGCAATGCATGATCAAAGTCATTCCCTGCGTATACTCTTTGGCAAATCCCCAATCGCGCCGCGCCTCAAGATTGCCAATTTCCAGCCAATCCTGCTTGCCCAGATGAATGCAGGCCACGGCATTCGTGATCTTCCGCGTGACGAACTCGCGACCGCGCAACGGCAATTCATGGTTGAACAGGATACCGCTGCTCGCGAAGATGTCATACGCCTCCCGATAATTGATCGTGATCCAGTGACCGAACAGTTTGGCGACAGCATACGGACTGCGCGGATGGAACGGCGTGTCCTCATTTTGCGGCACGGCGTGGACGCGGCCGTAAAGCTCAGAACTCGTTGCCTGATAGAATTTGATTTTTGGGTTGACGTGCCTGATCGCCTCAAGCAGATGCAATGGGCCGACGCCGGTAATCTGCGCCGTAGCAACCGGCTGATCAAACGACACGCCGACGAAGCTTTGCGCCGCCAGGTTATAAACGAAATCCGGCTCGGACTTTTCAATCAATCGAAGACACGAGCCCGTATCAATCAGGTCGAATTCGATCAAAGTAAAGTTCGGATGGTTTAAGATGTCGAGTTCCTGCAGCCGCCAGAAATTGACGGAACTCACCCTTCGGAACGCGCCATAAACCTTTTGCCCCGCCTCAAGCAGTTGCTGAGCGAGGTAGGCTCCGTCCTGGCCGGTAACGCCAGTAATCACTGAAGTTGTCATCGGAAATCGAACAACAATGGGTGAATATGATCGCTCAGGATGTCAATCTCCGGTCGCCTAGGCAGCTTGAACGTTTTTAGCATAGCGTTCGAGAATTTCTGAAGAGGGCCCATGCTCTACCACGCGGCCCTGGGACATCCAAATCGCCGACGTGCAAATCTGACTGATGATATTCGTATCATGTGACGCGACGACAAGTATGCTGGCGGCGTCCATCAACCCCCGCAGTCGCTGCCGGGACTTTTCCGCAAAGGCGCGGTCTCCAACACCGATGATTTCATCGAGCAAAATGATTTCCGGCCGCACAGCGGTGCTGAGACCAAATGCGAGACGCAGCATCATGCCTTGAGAGTAGCAGCGAATCGGAAGCTTCAGGTATTCGCCGAGCTCGGTAAACTCCGCTACATCCTCTGTGAGACTGGCTATTTCCTGATGGGCGAGACCCAATAGTACGCCCCTCATTCTGATGTTCTCGTAGCCGGTCGCCTCGGCATCCAGCCCGACGTTGAGGTTCGTCAACGAAGTGACCCGGCCCGCAACGTCGGCGACGCCGCTCGTGGGGGGATAGATTTTGGCCATCACGCGCAATAGCGTCGTCTTTCCCGCCCCGTTTGGACCGACGAGCCCAACTCTGGCCCCGTGTTCCAATTCAAGCGTCAGGTGGTTGAGCGCACGAATCACCACCACGCTCTGATCGGGATCGTCAGCAATGCGACCGCCTACCGTTCTTGCCAGAATTGCCGATTTAAGCGAACGCCCCCTGGAATTATATATCGGCAGATCGACACAAACGTCACGGAGTCTGATGAACGACATGGCGTTTCAAAGCCAATAGACGACGCGGGGCGCGTAGCGCCCGATAAATGGAGTGACCACCGCCAGACCGACGATCGCCGTGACGGCGCAGCTCCCCAGGGCCCAGGTGCTGGGAGCGGCCCCCAGGATCGGATCGCGAACGACCTCGAGGACGCTTGCAAAGGGATTCCATTTCAACACCGTGACACCGCGCTGAGCCAACTGCGCCGGCAAATACATGATCGGAGTTACGAAAAAGACAACTTGCATGACGCTGGAGACGATCTGCGGAATGTCACGATATCGCGCACACAGGATGGAAAGAAGGCATGCAACCCAAAATGCATTGACGACGAGCAGCGCCAAACCGACAATGACCCATAATATATTCGCATTAATTCCAACATGGAACCAAACGAAGACGAAGGGAATGATCACTACGTTGTGGCCGGCGACCACAAGATTTCTTGCAATCACCCGCAAGGCAAACAATGACCGCGGCAATGGAAGTTGCTTCAGCATCGCGTCGGCCTCGCTGAGCGCATTGCAACTTTCCACAACCACGCTTGACATGATTCCCCACACCACAAACGTTACCGAAACGTAGGGCAGGTAAACCGACACATCCACGCCGAAAAGGTGAGCGTATATATACCCAAGCCCGCCAATTGTGGCCGCCATGCTCAGCGTAAGCCAGAACTGGCCGAGTCCCGAACGGCGATAGCGACGGCGGACGTCATTCCAGGCGAGCATCGTCCACATTCGCCAGCTGCTCGCCCCCTCGCGGATATCCGCCACGCCAGCGCCCAGACCATTCAACATACACCCTCTCCCGATCAGCTTCCCTTTAATCGTCCATGGCGCTTCGATCAAGGCTGGTCTTTAACCCGTCCCCCTCGGGAGCGAATCGGGCAGCCGCACGAACCGCCAGGTGAACCGGGATTACTGTCTCATTCTGCTTCCAGGAACTCGTCCGTAATTGCTACGTTGCCGTCGGTTTTGTCTGGCGATCGATTGCCCGGACTGCGAACGGCTTGTCGCGCTCCTTTTGGCGACGGAGTTAAAGTGATGATTTCCATAGTTCTCTACGGCCGAAACGACAATTACGGCTACAACCTTCACAAAAGAGCTGCCCTTAGTTTGAACTGCATGGCGGAGATTTTGACCGATCCGTCGGACGAAATCCTGTTCGTTGATTACAACACGCCGGACGACTTCCCCACCTTTCCGGAAGCAATCCAAGACACGCTTACCAAGCGTGCGCGTAAATTATTGCGGATCTTCCGCGTAAGGCCGCGCGTACACGAAAGATTCAAGACCCGGACGCGTTTGCTGGCGTTGGAGCCGATCGCGCGAAACGTCGCAATCCGCCGGTCGAACCCCGCAAATCGCTGGATCCTGTCGACCAACACCGACATGATTTTTGTCCCGCAACACGCCGGTTCTCTGTCGAAGATCGCCCGCGATCTGCCGAACGGATTCTATCACGCGCCCCGAATAGAAATTCCGGAAGCGCTCTGGGAGAGCCTTGACAGACGCGAACCCAAAACAATCATCAGAACGGTTCGGGAATGGGGCACCGCATTACATCTCAATGAAATCGTTCTTGGATCGAAGTTCATCCGATACGACGGTCCCGGGGATTTTCAGCTCCTGTTGCGCACTGATCTTTTCGAAAACCATGGCTTTGACGAAGACATGCTGCTCGGATGGCACGTCGATTCGAATATCGCCGCAAGAATGCAGCTCAAATACAGGAATGTCGGGGATCTCGGACAGCAGGTTTATGGTTACCACTGCGATCACACGCGACAGGTGACCCCCGCCCACAGCCACACCAGAGTTCAGAATGACTGGAGAAAGTTCGTTGACGACGTGGCACGCCCGGATGTCCCGCAGCAGGCGTCAAACTGGGGTTGTGCCGGCGACGCCATTGAAGAAGTGCGCATCGCGGCCGACCCCGCAGGCGCCTATGTGAAGGCACTTCGGGACGTGATCGGAAAGCCGCTCGCTGCGCCGAACGTGGTTTCCTACACGGGAGAGACGTACAACAAAGCCGATTACGATCCTCCGCATCTCGTGCCGTTCCTGGCGGACATGTTTGTATCCATGCCGCGCAATTTGAACGTAGGCTGGTATGGAGCGAGAGACGAAACACTCCGCCTGTTCGCCGGTGTTTGGCAGCGCCTGGGTTTCACCGGAAAGATTTTTCTTGAACGAGGGTCGAGGCTGTCCGAACGCACGGAGACGGCCATTCATAATATTTCGCAGCAGGACCTTTTGACTGAGGCGGATGTATTTATATTCGATTTTGGGTGCCTGAAGCCCGTTTCGGTTTTATCGCCCGAGATTGACCAACGAACTTACGAAATGCTGAAAAGCTTTCGTCGCGTTGTGTACGACGAGCGGCACCGACTCTCCACCGGAGCGCCTGCACGACGCATCGTCGCGCTCAACGCCATCAATAATTCATTTGAATGGTTCGTAGGCGGCTATGTGGCAGCGGCTGCGACACCGTTTTCGACGCACATGAGGCACGGTTTCGTGTTTCCGGCAAGTGCGGCATTGGGCGACTGGCTGCCGTTGCTTTCGGTGGGAGAGGCTGGCGTTCGCGTTGAAGGACATTTGATCAAATGTGCTCCGGCGAGACAGGGTTTGATCGCTTATGGGCCGTTTAAGTACCTCGAAAAGGGACGGTATCTGATTTCACTGGAAATCGAACGATCGGCCGAGGCCCCCGCCCCTGAACCCGGGAACCGGCCGTGGGCATTCGTTGAGGTAGCGGCCGGCCCTGAACTTCTGGGGCTTTATTTGCTCAGAAATTTGCGTTCACACTCGGCACGTCACAGGTTTACCTTTGATGTTTCAGAAAACGTCGCCGAAGGGGTGGGCTCGATTGAATCGCGTGTGGGCGTGACAAACCCCGGCGGAGTCACGCTAAGGGCACTGACGATTGAGGCGGCCTCCGTCTCGATCAGTACTAAAGAGGATGTCCCAACCGGCATCACTGTTTTCGATATGTTGCAGCTTGACGACTGGTTGCCGTTTTTGCGGGTTGGGCCGCTCGGCCGCGCTGACCAATCAGCGGTCAATGCCGGGAATGGACCAGGCGGCTTTGTGGTCTTTGGACCATATTGGTCGCTGCCGCCAGGCACTTACGAAATGGCTGCTTACATTGAGCAGGAGTGGGGGGTCATTACTTCAAGATATTTGATTGTGAGTGATGTCCTCGCCGGCGATCGTCAGGTGGCGGCGGCACGCTTTCAACTTACTGGCCTCGCCTATGACGAACTAATTGCCGCAAGCGTACTGCGGCTTCCTTTTCAGATCGACGGATCGTCGCTTGCCGCGCGAACTGCCCAGATGCGTATCTGGAGCTCGGGAGAAGCAGAATTTAAGATTCGCTCGTTGTCGGTCAGAGCGGTAAATCCTCAACACCTGGAAGAGATATTTCCGATTCTTTTGACGGGCGATGCGGGCCAGCGCACTGACGGCGCAATTCGCAACATTGACGGGCGAATTGGCCGTGTTGCTTACAACCCGGCGTTTACGATTGAACCCGGCGCCTATGGGCTGACCTTTGAGCTGACGCTGCACGCAGACAGCGATTCAATTTTGGAGAATCGACCGACGTGCGTGATCGTGGTAGTCAAATGCGGCAGCCATGTTGTCGAGATCGACGCCCTTGCAGGAGAATCAGGACAACGCCGAAGCCGTCAGATTACTTTCGAGATATCGCCTGACGCAGCCGCAACCGGTGGAATTGAGTTTACTCTACAAGTTGTTGCCGCGGCAAATGTAGCACTTCACACGCTGATGCTTAAACGGGTAAAGACGGCGTTGCGGCGTGAGCGCCCTGCTGCGTGTGAGCTCGATAACTGGCTCCCTTACCTGCAGACGGGCCCGAGCGCACATGCGGACGCTGACGGCGTCGTGGTGAGGGAAGGACGGCCGGAATTTCCCGTGTACGGCCCCTATTGGACGCTGCCGGTGGGTCGTTATGAGCTGATTGCGTCGATTGTCCCACTCACTCTAACGCCGGGCAGCGAGCCTGCGATAACGCTCGATGTCAGCACCGACACTGGCGAGCGCCTGGTTGCAAAGGGTGAGTGGCGCCTCGATCAACTTGTGCCTGCGGGTACGCCGGATGCAGCGGTACTACGCCTGCCGTTCGCCCTGGGCGCGGAACTTCCCGCGGCATCGCGGATGATCGAAACACGCATTTTTACGTCTGGAAAAGCCAGTTTCCGCGTTCGCTCCATGGCGGTACGGATACTAAGTGACGAACCGCCCGCCGCGTTTTCGACGGAAGATCGGCAGTTATCCCTTCAGGTCGGCGCGGCCGGTTTTCAAACGGAGCGCGGTGTTTGCGCGCTGCCGGATAAGGCGGGAAACATCGGCTATATTCGGTATCCGCTCGCTCCAGGACGATACGAAACTGTCCTGCGAGGTCGAGCGCGTCGGCAGCGGGCATCCTGGCGGGCAAACGAATATTACTGCCGGCAGCACTTTGCTCGCTTCCGGCAGAATTGAATTCGCCGCGCTGCGACTTGGACCCATTCGAATCCCTCGAGGTCCGTTCCGCATTTACTCTTTCGATGTTCCTCCCGGCCTGCCGCGCGACGTGCGTAATATTCACATTCGTATCGACAGTGACGGCGGAGGAGGATTCCTGCTCCGTTCAGTGGCGGTAAAGCCGAAGACTGCGATACGCGACCTGCGTGACAGGAGCTACGCCGCAGCAGTCGAGATTGCCAAAATGCATGCGGCGTGCGCTCGCGTTCGTCAGACCTGGAAGGCGTCGGCTAGTCCTCGTTTGCTCAGGCATCCGGAACGTTAGCCGTCAGCTCGTCCAGCCAGACCCGGGCGTTTCCGTCTGACGGCGCCCGCCAATCGCCCCGCGGCGACAGCGAACCGCCGGAGGAGATTTTTGGCCCGTTGGGCAACGCCGATCGCTTGAACTGGCTGGTCGTGAAGAAGCGAAACAGAAAGACGCCGAGCCAATGTTTGATCTCGGCCAGGGTATAGCTTCGACGCTCGGAGACCGGGATGTTGTCAGGCCAGCTGCCGCGCGCCGCGTCGGACCAGGCATTCGCAGCCAGATATGCGATGCGCGACGGACGAAATCCGTATCGCGTCACATAGAAAAGATTGAAGTCCTGAAGTTCATAAGGACCGATGACCTTTTCAGTCGACTGGATCGCCCCGCCCGCTCCAGGCGGCACAAGTTCCGGAGATATCTCCGTCGCCAGGATCGTGAACAGAACCTGGGCTGTTTGCTCGTTGAACTCTCCGGAGGTCGCGACGAAGCGGATCAAATGCTTGATGAGCGTTTTCGCGACGGAGGCATTGACATTATAATGAGACATATGGTCGCCGACGCCATAGGTGCACCAGCCGAGCCCAAGCTCGGAAAGGTCACCGGTGCCGCATACCAGCGCGCCGTTATGGTTGGCCAGGCGAAACAGATAATCCGTTCGCAACCCGGCCTGCACATTTTCAAACGTGATGTCGTAAACTTCTTCGCCGCGACTGAACGGATGTGCCAATATCCGCAAGCATCTGGCGCGCCGCCGGCCGGATGTCGATTTCCTGCGCGGAAACACCCAGCGCGGTCATCAGTCTCCACGCGTTGGCTTTGGTGCTGTCCGACGTGGCAAAACCGGGCAACGTGTAGGCCAGCACATTGGAACGCGACAGACCCAATCGATCCATCGCCCGCGTCGACACGATGAGCGCATGTGTCGAATCCAGTCCGCCGGAAACGCCGATCACGACCTTTGTCGTCCGCGTCGCCTGCAACCTCTTCATCAGGCCCTGCACCTGAATGTTGTAGGCCTCGTAACAGTTTTCCTTTAATCGGAACGGGTCCGATGGCACGTAAGGAAAACGATCAACGGCGCGCACGAGCTCCAGCTCTCCGGCTGGAGCATCGAAGCCGAAGGAAATCGTGCGAAATTCGGCAATCCGGTCACGATTTTGGCTTATGCAGTCGCCAAACGTGCCAATGCGCATGCGTTCCTGGCGGATCTGAACCAGATCCACGTCCGCGACAGCCATCGTCGGGCCGGCAGGAAAGCGCTCGGTTTCAGCAAGGCACGTGCCGGCTTCGTAGATCGCCGCCTGGCCGTCCCAGGCCAGATCCGTAGTGGATTCGCCCGGCCCGGCCGCGGAATAGGCGTAGACCGCGATGCAGCGCGCCGACTGGGAAGCGCAAAGCAGGCGGCGCGCCTCGGCCTTCCCGATGACGATATTGCTTGCGGAGAGATTTAAAAGGATTTCGGCGCCAGCAAGCGCCGCCGCGGTCGATGGCGGTTCGGGAACCCAGACGTCCTCGCAAATCTCTACGTGCGCGGTGAAAGGCAGCGAGCCGCCGGACTTGAAGAGCAGATCGATTCCGAACGGGACAGACCTCCCGCCCAGATCGATTGCCACATTGCGCATCGAGGCCCCTGAGGCGAAGTGGCGCGCTTCGTAGAATTCCCGATAATTCGGCAAATAGGTCTTGGGAACGCAGCCGAGGATCGCCCCGCGATGAATGACGATCGCGCAGTTGAATAATTGGCCGCCGCGGCGCAAAGGCGCGCCGACGACCAGGGCAGGAACGAGGTCACGGGATGCGTCCGCAATCGCAACGATGCCTGCCTCGACGCGGTCGAGAAGGGCATCCTGAAACAGCAGATCGTCGATCGCGTAGGCGGAGATCCCGAGCTCGGGAAAGATCATCAACGCGATGTTGCGTTCGTGGCCCAGACGCGCCAGCTCAAGCGTCTGGGCAACGTTGAACGCCGGATCGCCGACCTCAACGCGGGGGACGCAGGACGCAATCCGGACAAAGCCGTGACTGTAGGGAGACCAGAAACTCATGCGCGGCCCGTATAACAGCCCCGCGCATACCTTTCACTCATTCAGCCGCCATACGGTTAGCGCTCGCCGAAATCGTCTCCTGATGCCCCAGCCGCACGATATTGCATCGCTCGGCAAAAAGAGCCGGATCGAGCTGACCCCAGCAATCGATGATGAAGCGGGTGCGGCCGCTCTCCAGCCATTCAGGCGTAATGGCAGCGTATTCCGGCCAGGGCGTGACGATCACCACCACGTCCGCCTGGCTTACGGCCTCCCGGGCCGACGGCACCAATTTCGCCATCGGGCCAAGCACGGATTGTGCCGGACCAAGCGCGGCGGGGTCATGGGCGACGACTTCAAATTCCTGGTCCGCGAGCGCCTTGACCAGCATGACGCCCTGAGACTCTTCGATCACCGGCGTGTTCGGCTTGTAAGACAACCCAAGCACCGCCACCGCGCCGGTCGAAATCAGATTGCCGATCGTCTCAATCAGCCGCAGCACCTGCCGCCGGTTGATGACGTCGGTGGCGAGCGCAAGATCGGCCTTGCCACCCACCAGATGAGCGACGCGTCCGAACGCGATGGTGTCACGCGGGAAGCAAGGGCCGCCATATCCGATTGCGGGCTTCAAATATTTTTTGCCGATGCGGGTATCGCGACCTATGGCGTCGGCGACGACCGAAACGTTGGCGCCCTGCAATCGATCGCAAATTTCCCCCAGCATATTGGCGAACGAAATTTTCATGGTCACGTAAGTGTTGACTGAAATCTTTGTCAGTTCGGCGTTAACGAAATTCATGCGCGCGATGTTCGCCTGCGGCCCGACTACGGTGCGATAGACGCCCTCGAGCAGGTCGCCGGCTTTCGCGTCGCTCTCGCCGATAAGAATGAAATCGGGATGCAGCAGCCCGTTGATCACGTCGCCCAGCGCAATGAATTCCGGATTATAGCAAAGGCCAAGATCGTGCCCGACTTTGCGTCCGGACGCACGCTCCAGCCGTTCGCGAATTGGGCCGCCGACCGAGCCGGGCATCGTGGTCGAATGCACGACCACTAAATGGTAACCCGATTTCCGGGCGAGCGCACGTCCAATTTCATCCATCGCGGACAGCACGTAGTCATTCCGGAATGCGCCGTCGCTACCGCTTGGGGTCGGCACGATTACAGTGGTGATTTCGGTCTCGTTAATCGCCTTCGACCAGTCCCTCGTCGCCGAAATACGCGCCTTGTGTTCGGTTAAGAGCTCCTGCAGGCCCGGTTCTTCGACCGGCGCAAGGTGATTGTTGATCTTT
>CAVYCI010000026.1:0-10588 GCA_963766925.1 uncultured Alphaproteobacteria bacterium | reverse complement strand
TGTATTGCTAGGCATGGTTCATGTCAAACCGCGCACGAAAGCCCGACGGGATTTTCGCGTTGGCCTGCGACGACAGTATCATGGCAGCCGACGTGTTTTCCTCGAGTTGCGCATCATCAACAGGCGTTGGCGTAAGGGAACGACACCGCTTTATCTGCCGGTCGAACTGGGCTATCTGGTGACTTTCCTGCGGATTGCGGCGTCACGCTGTTGCCGCAATCTACGTCGAATGACCCTCTTGGGGGCGCGCGTGCGGCGTAGCGCGGCAGCACTAACAAAGGACTGCATCTCATGATTTTTGGTACCGCGGCGGCCCCGGTGCGGCCGGCAAGCCGTACGCTCGCCGCTGTTGCGAAAAACTCCGTCTGCGTTCCGCTTGCAATCGCGCTCGCCGTTGCGGTCGCATCACAGGCGTCCGCTCAACAGCCCGCGCCCCCGGCACCCCCTGCGCCTGCCGCACCCGCGCCGAAGGCCAAGCCGAAAAAGCCTGCCAAGGAAGCGCATGAGCCGGCCGCGCCGGCCGAGCCGCCGCCCGCGGCGGCCGCTCCTGCGCAGCAGCAGGGCCAGGCGCAGAACGGCCAGCAGCAAGTGCAGATGATCTATTCGCCGTGGACCAAATTCTGCCTCAAGGGGCCAGGAGCGCCGATGAACGCGAAGCAGGTCTGCTTCACCGGCAAGGACGCCCGCATCGAGTCCGGACAGCCGGTGGTGGCGGCGGTGCTGATCGAGCCGGAAGGCCAACCGACAGAAAATTCTGCGCATCACCTTGCCGCTCGGCATGCAGCTTGTCCACGGCACGCGCATGATCGTCGATCAGAGCCAGCCGATGAACGCGCCCTACGTGATCTGCTTCACCAACGGCTGCATGGCGGACTACGAGGCGAGCGCCGAGCTGATCGGCAAGCTGAAGAAGGGCCAGAACCTGTCTGCAGGCGATCAATGCGACCGGCCAGCCGATCAGCATGGCGATGCCGCTCGGCGATTTCGCCAAGGCCTATGACGGCCCGCCGACCGATCCGAAAGTGTTCGAGGAGCAGCAGAGGAAGCTGCAAGAAGATCTGCAGAAGCGCGCCGACGAAGCGCGCAAGAAGCTCGAAAGCCAGCAGGGCGCGCCCGCGCTCGTCGGCGGCACCGCCGCCGGCGGCCGGCAAGGCGCAGTAAGCCTGCACGGCTTCGATAGCAAATTCGCGCGTCGCGGTCAGAGCCGCGGCGCGCATTCTGCCGCAGCGCGGCAGTTTCGAAATCTGGTTGCAGTCCGTGAAACTGCCTCAGTGCGTCGTCGCCACCGCGGCCGGTAGCCGCCGTTGCCGTCCCTGACGAACACCTCCGCGACCTGCGGATGGCGCACCGGCTCGCCGGTATCGTCGGGCAGCAGGTTCTGCTCGCGAGACATAGGCGATGTATTCGGTCTCGTCGTTCTCGGCGAACAGATGATAGAACGGCTGGTCCTTGTGCGGCCGCACCTCCGCCGGGATCGCCTCGTACCATTCCTCGGTATTGTTGAATTCCGGATCGATGTCGAAGACGACGCCGCGAAACGGAAACAGGCGGTGCCTCACCACCTGGCCGATCTGGAACTTGGCGATCCGGATCTTGTTCATGGCAATAGCGATGACACACAATTATGGCGCGCGGCTGGCAATTGCAAGGACGCGATTGGATGAGCCACGGCGATCAGCGCCCATGTCGCGAATTCCGCTGTTCATAGCCCATAGCGCGGCCGCCATCTCGGGGTCTTTGGCGGCGACCAGGCGGGCGAGATCGACCAGCACCTTGGCCTGCTTCCAGGTCGCATCGTCCTGCATCTTGCCGTCGATCATGACGGCGCCGCTGCCGTCCGGCATGGCGGCGATGATCTTCTGCGCAAACGCGACCTCGGCCGGGTCGGGCGAGAACACCCGCTTGGCGATCGGCGACCTGGCTCGGATGCAGCGTCCAGGCGCCGGCGCAGCCCATCAGGAACGCGTTGCGGAACTGCGCCTCGCAGGCCGCGCGGTCGGAGAAATCGCCGAACGGCCCGTAGAACGGCTTGATGCCCGCGGCCGCGCAGGCGTCGACCATCTTGGCGATGGTGTAGTGCCAGAGATCCTGCTGATAAGCGGCGCGCCGCTGCGTCGGCGGCGCGCCCGGCGGGCATCGGCGAGCACCTTGTAGTCGGGATGGCCGCCGCCGACGCGCGTCGTCTTCATGGCGCGCGAGGCCGCGAGATCGGCGGGGCCGAGGCTGATGCCGTGCATGCGCGGCGAGGCCGCGGCGATCGCCTCGACGTTGTTGACGCCTTCGGCGGTCTCCAGAATGGCGTGGATCAGGATCGGCTTTTTCACCGCGTGCCTGGCCTCGAGCTGCGCGAGCAGCTGATCGAGATAATGGATGTCCCACGCGCCCTCGACCTTCGGCAGCATCATGACGTCGAGCTTGTCGCCGACGGCGGCGACGATCTCGCGAATGTCGTCGAGCACCCACGGCGAATTGAGCGCATTGATCGCGTGTCCACAGGCCGGTGCTGCCGAAATCGGAAGCCTTCGCCATGGCGATGAAGCCGGCGCGCGCGGCCTCCTTGGCGTCGGCCGGAATGGCGTCCTCGAGATTGCCGAGCACCACATCGACCTGGCTGATGAGCTCCGGCACCTTGGCGCGCATCTTCTCGATATGCGGCGGCACGAAATGGATCATGCGCTCGAGCCGCACCGGCAGCTCGCGCAACGGCGCCGGCGCCCCGATCGCGAGCGGCTTGAAGAAGTTGCGCGGCAGCTTCATGCGTGGATCCCTTGCCTGAACCGGAACGGTAGGATGAACGGCATGATCCCGCCAAGCCGTTTTTCACGCCATCTGTGCCCAGGAAGTGGCTCAGACCATCTCGCCGCGCATCAGCCGGGGCTGCGAAACGCCGGGCGTCACGCCTTCGCGCATCAGCGCGCGCCGCAGCGGGCCGATTCGGTCGACGAGGAAAAGCGAGAGCCCGCGAACGCTTTGAACCGGAAGAAAGTCCGTCAGCAGGCTGCGGTTGAGCAGATCGACGACAATCCGCCGGCTGGCGACGTCGGCGCGACGCTCTTGGTCATAGCGCGCGAGCAGGTCCGGCGCGCCGATGTCGCCATTACGCCGCCTCGCGTCGGCTATGAGTTCGGCAAGCATGGCGGCGTCACGCAGTCCGAGATTAAGGCCCTGCGCGCCGATCGGCGGCACGACATGCGCGGCCTCGCCAATGAGCGCAATGCGGGAAGCTGCAAAGGCACGCGCGGTCTCGACCGAGAGCGCAAACACGCCGCGCCCTGGCTCGACACTCATCTTGCCCAGCAGCGAGTGGGCACGACGTTCGATCTCCGCGGAAAGCTCCGCGTCGTTTGCAGCGGCAAGCTGCGCGGCGAT
Source organism: uncultured Alphaproteobacteria bacterium (assembly GCA_963766925.1). Classification (GTDB taxonomy): domain Bacteria; phylum Pseudomonadota; class Alphaproteobacteria; order Rhizobiales; family Xanthobacteraceae; genus BOG-931. Next base: position 7,219 of record CAVYCI010000026.1, on the reverse strand, counting down.
TGCAGGATCGAGGACGCACACCAGACTTGATCGCTTGCCGGGAAGCGGCACCAGCGTGAATGGGCCGTTTTCGGTGTGGAATTCGGTCGAGACGTTCTGATGCGGGCGCGTGTGCGCGAGATTGAGCGTCAGGGCGGTTTGCGGATAGGTCCGCCGGTCGGTGGTGATGCCGGCCGCCGCGCGGCACAACGAGCGCTGTCCGTCGGCGCCGATTGCGAGCCGCACGCGGGCCGTGCCGTTCGCGTGCGTAATGGTGACACCTTCGGCGTCGGCTGCGACCGACGACACCAGTGCTTCGATGCGCCGGAGCGCCGGTTTTGCCGCGTGCGCGGTGAGTGCCGCGAGCAGGTGGCGGTTCTCGATATTCTGGCCGAAGGCGTCGAGACCAATTTCGGCTGCCGTGAATCCGACTTCCGGGGCACGAACGAGCCGTCTCGTGTCATCGATAATACGCATGGTGACAAGCGGCGCGGCGTGGGGCGCACACGCCGGCCAGACGCCGAGGGTTTCGAGCGCGGTCACGGAGCCCGCGAGCAGCGCCGTGGTCCGGTGATCGTTCTCCGCCGCGGGTGCGATCAGCAGCGTGTCCACACCGGCGGTCGAAAGCGCGATCGCGCACACGAGACCGGCCGGTCCTGCGCCAACGACCGCTACGTCTGCCGAGATGGCTTCCCCGTCGCTCAACGCTACGGCCTCACGCGTTCACAGCTTTTCAGCCTTGTAGCGCCGGACCACGCGCAATCCCAGCGGGATTGCGTATCATCGCCGGATGGAACCTGCGTCATCCGGAAGCGACCGGGCGCCCCGCATCGCGGCGGCGTTTTCGGTCCACATCTTTACAGCCTGCGGCGCTGCCTGCGCGCTGCTGGCCTTGATTGCGGCGGTCAATGGCGGCTGGACCGCAATGTTCGCCTGGCTCGGCGTCGCTCTCGTGATTGACGGGGTCGATGGCACATTTGCGCGGCGGCTGCGGGTTGGCGAAGTCCTGCCGCGGTGGTCCGGGGACACACTCGACTTCGTCGTCGATTTCACCACCTACGTATTTGTCCCCGCCTACGCCATAGTGGCCGGGGGCCTGCTGCCGGCTCAGGTCGCGGTCGCGTTGGGGCTGATCGTCACGGTGACCGGCGCGCTTTATTTTGCAGACCGCCGGATGAAGACCAGCGATCTCCTACTTCCGCGGCTTTCCGGCGCTGTGGAATGTCGTCGCATTTTATCTGTTCGTGCTCAAACCCGCCCCGTGGATCGGCGCGGCCGCGATTGCCGTTCTCGCGGCGGCAACCTTTGTGCCGATTTATTTCGTCCATCCCGTGCGGGTGCCGCGGTGGCGGGTGCTCAACCTCGTCCTGCTGGTCGTGTGGGGATTGCTCGCGCTTGCGGCTTTGGTGATGAAACTCGATCCTCCCGGCTGGATGGCCGCAGCGCTCGGTGTCATCGCCATCTACTTTGTGATTGTCGGCCTGCTGCGCACCGGCGATTGACGCGCCGGCTGTACCTTGCGCGGCACTGTTGAGCACCTATGATCGCGGCCTCGCGAACGGGAGCGATGAGGAGACGGCAATGGTCGGTGCGGTGCGCGTGCATAAGGTCGGTGGTCCTGAAGTCCTGACCTACGAGGAAGTGGACGTTCCTGCGCCGGCGGCGGGTCAGGTGCGGGTCAGGCAGCATGCCATCGGCGTCAATTTCATCGACACCTATTTCCGCAGCGGCCTTTATCCGGCACCCGGCGGTTTGCCTTTCGTAGCCGGCGCGGAAGCCGCGGGGGAAGTGGTTGAAGCCGGCCCTGGCGTGACCGAGTTTCGCAAGGGCGACCGGGTCGCCTACGTGCAGGGGCCCGGCTGCTACATCCAGGAGCGCAACGTTCCCGCGGACCGCGTCGTGAAGTTGCCGGACAACATCGGCTACGAGCAGGCCGCGGCGATAATGCTCAAGGGCCTCACGGTCGAGTATCTTGTGCGCCGCACCTTCAAGCTCGAAAAAGGGATGACCATACTTGTGCAGGCCGCCGCCGGCGGTGTCGGCCTCATCCTTTGCCAGTGGGCGAACCACATCGGCGCCACCGTCATCGGCACCGTCGGCTCGAAGGAGAAAGCCGAACTGGCAAAGGCCAACGGCTGTCACCACACCATTTTGTACCGAGACGAGGATTTCGTCGCGCGGGTGAAAGAAATCACGGGCGGCAAGCTCTGCCATGTAGCCTATGACGGCATCGGCAAGGCAACTTTTCCCGCGTCGCTCGACTGCATCCGCCCGCTCGGCCTGTTCGTCAGTTTCGGCAATGCGTCGGGTCCGATCCAGGCGTTCGATATCAATTTGTTACAGGCCAAGGGCTCGCTGTTCGCGACCCGCCCGACGCTCGGCACCTACGCCGCAAAACGCGAAGATCTGCTGGAGATGGCCGGCGAACTGTTCGCCGTTGTCGGCAGCGGCGCCGTCAAGATTCCCATCAATCAGAAATATCCGTTGCGCGATGCCGAGCGGGCCCACCGTGATCTCGAAGGACGGGAAACCACCGGTTCGTCGATCCTTCTGCCGTGAGCGTTCTGACCCGCCGTTGAGGATGAGCCCGCCAATGCGGATTTGGGGCTATTGGGCGACGCTCGGCTGGGGACTTCTGGCCTTCGCGCTGAGCCAGTTCATCGCGCTTGGCGTGCTGGTTGCGGCATGGCTGAGTAGCGTGCAGACGCTGCTCACGACACCGTTCGACGGCGCGATGGTAACGATCTTCATCCTGGTCTCCAACCCGGTCATGATCGCGGTGGTCGCGCTCGCGGTACTGGTCGCGCGTGCTTCGCAAGTGGACTATCTGGGGCTGAAGCTGGTGCCGGCACGCGAACTGAAAATCGGCCTGATCGGGCTCGTCGTTCTGATCGTGGCGAGCGACCTGCTGCTGTATCTCGGCGGACGCGATCTGGTGACGCCATTTCAGTTGCAGTCATACGCCTCGGCCGGCGCGGAAGGCTGGCTGTTGCCGATGCTGGCAGCCGCGATCCTGGTCGCGCCGGCGGGCGAGGAGGTCATGTTTCGCGGCTTCCTGTTCCGCGGCTGGGCCAGGTCGGAGCGGACCGTTTGGCCTGCGATCATCGTGATTTCGCTGTTATGGGCGACGCTGCACGTGCAGTACGACTGGACCGGCATCGTGCAGATTTTCGCGATCGGGCTGTTCCTCGGCTGGATCCGCCGGCGCTCAGGATCGACCCTGCTCACGTTCCTGCTGCATGCGCTGTTCAATCTCGAAGGAACAATGGAGACCGTGCTGCACATCCGGTTTTTCCCGTAGCCGCGCCGGTCGTCATCGCCGGGGCTTCGGCAGGCCGCTCACCGGCGCGGTGAAATGCGACATCGAATCGACCACGTCTTCGAGCGCGATCGGGCTGCCGGGCGTTTCGGTGACGAGGGTGGCGAGTACCGCATGTCGCGGCGGAACAGCGAGTTGATCGCGGTGAGCGTGTGACTGACTGCGCCGGGATATGAGCCGGTGACCAGAATCAGCGGCAACCGCAGCGCCATCATCACGTCCAGAATGGTGCGCTGCCCGTCAAGCGGCACCATGATGCCGCCGACACCGTCGATCAGCAGAATGTCGCGGCGCCGCGACACCGCCTTTTCGCAAAAGGCGATCACTGCATCGACGTCGATGACGCGGCCCTCGTAGGTCGCCGCCAGGTCGGGTGGGAGAGGCGCACGAAAGCGCCATGGGGAAATGCGATCGACGGATTCCGGCGAGAACGGCAGACCGAGAGCTGAAATCAGCGTGCCGGTGGCACTCTTCGCCGCCTGCGCGGGATCGTAACCGCAGACGATCGGCTTGATGGCGTCGACCGCGCGGCCAAGCTGCCGCAAGTGACGGATGAGCGAGGCGACGACGAAGGTCTCTCCCACGTCGCTGCCGGTCGCGGTGATGAAAATCGCGGTCACGGTTTGGCGCCTCGCGCGGCATGAAAGCGCCTAACGTCCGGCAACGCCAGCTTAAATCGTCAAGTCTCCACACACTTGGCGGACCGGCGAAGCTGTCAGTAACCCACCGCAGTGCCGTAAAGGTCGTAGGCTTCGGTGCGTTCGATCTTCACCGTCGCGATTTCGCCCACCCGGAGCGGCCGCCGGCTCTGGACGAATACGGTGCCGTCGATCTGCGGCGCATCGCCCCTGCTGCGGCCCTTTGCGGTCGCCGGACCCGGGCCGGACTGGCCGACCTCATCGATAATCACCCGCTCGCGGGCACCGACTTTGCGCTTGAGCCGTTTGCGCGAGATCGCCTGCTGGTGCTGCATCAGGCGGTCGTACCGCTCCTGTTTCACCGGCTCCGGCACCGGCGCGGCCAGATCGTTCGCGGTCGCGCCGTCGACCGGCTCGTAGCGAAAACAGCCGACGCGGTCGAGTTCCGCTTCTCCGAGCCAGTCCAGCAGCATCGAAAAATCCGCCTCGGTCTCACCGGGGAAGCCGACAATGAAGGTCGAGCGGATGGTGAGATCCGGGCAGATCGTGCGCCATTGCGCAATGCGGGACAGCGTCTCTTCCTGTGCCGCCGGCCGCCGCATGCGCTTGAGCACGGCCGGACTGGCATGCTGGAACGGCACGTCGAGGTAGGGAAGCACCTTACCGTCCGCCATCAGCCCGATCACCTCGTCCACATGTGGATAGGGATACACGTAGTGGAGGCGCACCCAGACGCCGAATTCCCCCAGCGCGCGGGCGAGATCGATGAATTTCGCCCGCACATCGCGGCCCTTCCATTGGCTTGCCGCGTATTTGACATCCACGCCGTAGGCGGACGTGTCCTGAGAAATCACCAGAAGCTCTTTGACCCCGGCCTCAACCAGCCGCTCGGCTTCGCGCAAAACGTCAGCCGCAGGTCGCGATACCAGGTCGCCGCGCAGTTGCGGGATAATGCAGAACGTGCAGCGATTGTTGCAACCCTCTGAAATCTTGAGATAAGCGTAGTGTCGGGGTGTCAGCTTTATGCCTTGCGGCGGGATCAGATCGGCGTAGGGGATCGGCTGCGGCGGCGCGGCCCGATGGACGGCCTCGAGCACGCTCTCGTATTGCTGCGGCCCGGTCACCGCGAGCACGTTCGGGTACGCCGCGGTGATCTTTTCCGGCTCTGCGCCCATGCAGCCGGTGACAACCACCTTGCCGTTTTCGGCGAGTGCCGAGCCGATGGCAGCAAGCGATTCCGCCTGCGCGCTGTCGAGAAAGCCGCAGGTATTGACGATCGCCAGATCGGAATCGGCGTGGTCACGGGCGAGTTCGTAACCTTCCGCGCGCAGCCTGGTGATGATGCGCTCGGAATTGACCAGAGCTTTCGGACAGCCGAGCGAAACAAAGGAGATACGGGGGGCGCGGTTCATTGGGTTCTCGAATTCGCCTTGGCGTTAGGCGAGACTGGGCGAAGCGTCAATCGCAGGTGTCTGGCCGAAATTCATGAATCTTCCGGTGCCGCGGCTTCTTCTGGTGACCGACCGGCGTCAGGCGCGCCGTCCGCTCGATGAGATCGTCACCGCCGCTCTCGCGGCCGGTTGCCGCTGGATAAGCCTGCGCGAAAAGGACCTGCCGGCTGACGAACAAATCCGGCTGGCGCGGGCGCTGATTCCGTTGGCGCACACTTACGGGGCCGTCCTGACCGTTCACGGCGAAGCGGCCCGGGTAGTTGCCGCCGGCGCCGACGGCGTGCACCTGCCGTCACATGGTGATGCCGGGGCGGCGCGGATACTGCTGGGGCCGAAGAAACTTGTCGGCATTTCGATCCATACGGTGGCTGAAGCCCTATCGACCGCTCCCGGTGTTGTCGACTACGCGGTCGCGGGTCCGGTTTTCGAAACCGCGAGCAAGCCCGGCTATGGGCCCGAATTGCGCGTCAACGGCATTGCGGAACTGACGCAAGCAGCCCGGGTACCGGTGCTCGCGATCGGCGGTGTCACAGCGGCCCGTGTGGCTGAGGTAATCGGGGCAGGTGCTGCCGGAGTGGCGGCGATGGGCGGCATCATGCGGGCGACCGACCCTGCCGAAGAGGTCGGCGCGCTGATTGCCGCTCTGCGACGCCCGCTCACGGTTACGGCCCAATCGGGCGGCGCGTCAGATCAACGTGCCCGATAGGTGCTGACGCCCTGGTCCGGAACCCACGTGCCGGGGGGCAGCTTTCCAGCCTGCCAGAACACGTCGATCGGCATGCCGCCACGGGGATGGAAGTAGCCACCGATGCGCAGCCATTTCGGCTTCAGCCGCGCGATTATCTTCTTGCCGATCGCCACTGTGCAGTCTTCGTGAAATGCGCCGTGGTTGCGGAAGCTGTTGAGGTAGAGCTTGAGCGATTTCGACTCCACCAGCCATGCGCCTGGCACGTAATCGATCACCAGGGTCGCGAAATCCGGCTGACCGGTGACCGGGCACATCGCAGTGAATTCCGGAAACGTGAAGCGGGCGACGTAATTCGCACCGCGGTGCGGGTTCGGGACGCGATCGAGCACCGCTTCGCCGGGCGAAGCGGGGATCACGGCCGGTTGGCCGAGTTGCAGCTTTGTTGCCATCGGATGCCAGTCTGTCGTCAGTTCGGGCGCCGCAGAGCGCCGGCAGCGGTGGTTACACCGGAAGGGCGCGGCTGCCAACGCGCCTCGGGCGGTTTGCGACCAACCCCCATGACAACTGCATCGTCCATCCTGTAGAAGCCGCTCGCGGAGACCTCCGGGAGCAAGCATGACAGCCATTATCGACATCGTCGGCCGGGAAATTCTCGACAGCCGGGGCAATCCGACCGTCGAAGTCGACGTGGTTCTGGAGGACGGCTCGCGCGGGCGGGCCGCGGTGCCATCCGGCGCCTCGACCGGCAAGCACGAGGCGGTCGAGCTGCGCGACGGCGACAAAAAGCGCTACCTGGGCAAGGGAGTGCGTAATGCGGTCGACGCCGTCAACGGCGAAATTTTCGATGCGGTGGGCGGCATGGACGCCGAAGCGCAGGTCAAAATCGACGAAACCATGATCGCGCTCGACGGCACGCCGAACAAGGGCCGGCTCGGCGCCAACGCCATCCTCGGGGTATCGCTCGCGGTGGCCAAAGCCGCCGCGCTGGCCAACGGGCTGCCTCTGTACCGCTACGTCGGGGGCACCGCGGCGCGGCTTCTGCCGGTGCCGATGATGAACATAATCAACGGCGGCGCGCACGCCGACAACCCGATCGATTTTCAGGAATTCATGATCGTGCCGCTCGGGGCGCCTTCTTTTGCGG
>CAVYCI010000025.1:0-73229 GCA_963766925.1 uncultured Alphaproteobacteria bacterium | reverse complement strand
GCGCGACTTTCTGTGTTTCGAAAAACATCTTACCCAGGCGTTCACGCCAGATGCACCGGATGCGCGCAGCGAGCGCGCCCGATCCTGAGAGGCGCTGCGGGAGCTGGAGCGCAGGGCTCCTTCAAGCCGCCGAAAATCTGGTACGAGCGGCCGAGTTTCTACAAGCCGAGCCGGTTCGCGGTGTGCGGCACCGGTCAGGAAGTCGTGTGGCCGCCCTATTCAAAGACCATCGATTATGAACTGGAATTCGCCTGCGTGATCGGCAAAGGCGGCAAGGATATTCCGAGGGACAAAGCCCGCGAGCACATTTTCGGTTATACGATTTTCAACGATCTGTCCGCCCGCGACGAACAAAGCCTGGAGATGCTGAGCAATCTCGGCCCGGGCAAGGGCAAGGACTTCGACAACTCGAACCCGATCGGTCCCTGCATCGTCACCGCGGACGAAATTCCCGATCCCTACGCGCTGGAGATGATCGTGCGCGTCGACGGCGAGGAACGCGGCCGCGGCAACACCCGCGAAATGCACTGGAAATACGAGGACTGCATCGCTTTCGTCGCACGGTCGAGACGATCCATCCTGGCGAACTGTTCTGCTCGGGAACCGTCGGCAACGGCTCGGGTATGGAAACCGGACGCTACGTGGAAGCGGGCCAGACCGTCGAACTGGAAGTCGAGAAAATCGGCGTGCTGCGCAACCGCATCGTGCGCGCCTGACATCAATCGGACATTGGGAGGAACAAATGCTGCAAAAAATTCGCCGCTTCGTAACCGGCCACAACGCGGCCGGCAAGTCGATCGTGATGCTCGACGACCACGCGCCCAACGCGACGCCGATCAAGGGCTGGCCCGGGCTCGGCGTCACGGAGGTCTGGGTCACCGACGAGATGCCGGTGGACAACAACGGCGGAGCCGACCGCTCGCTGCGCCCGATGCGGCATGATCCGACCCCTTCCGGCACCATCTTTCGCGTCGTCGAAATTCCGCCGGAGCGCCCGGACGTCAAAATCGACGCCGGCGCAACGTTCGGCCAGCTCGGCAGCACCAACAAGCCGAAGCGCGAGCGACTCCGCCAAAGCATCCGACCATGCACAAGACCGACTCGATCGATTACCTGGTGGTCATCTCGGGTTCGATGCACATGCTGATGGAGGAAGGCGAGGTCGAGCTCCATGCGGGCGACTGCATCGTGCAGCGCGGTACCAATCACGCCTGGGTCAATCGCGGCGACAAGCCCTGCCTGCTGGCGGCGATCCTGATCGACGCAAAGCCCGCACCCTGATCAAAGCGGGCGCAGCGCGATGAACCTGGCGGCCTGGGTCGAGAAGTGGGGGCGGGCCGCGCCCGACCGGCCGGCGATCGCGCTTGGCGGCGCAATCTTTTCCACGTGGCGGCAATGGGCGGCGCGCTCGCGCGCGCTTGCCGGCAGTCTGCGCGCGCTGTGCCAGCCGGAAGACCGGGTGGCAATCGCCATGACCAACCGGCCGGAATTTCTCGAGGCGCTGTTTGCGATCTGGCACGCCGGGCTGGTCGCGGTGCCGATGAACGCCAAACTTCACAGCGAGGAGTTCGGTTACATCATCGGGGATACCGACGCGTCGCTGGTGCTGGCGAGTCCCGGATCGCGCCGGCGATGTCGCCCGCCACGGCCGCACCATCGTAACCGGCAGCGCCGAGTGGCGGCGGCTTTGCGAGGGCGACGGCATCGGCGTTGTACCGCGTGCGCCCGGCGATCTCGCCTGGCTGTTTTACACCAGCGGCACCACCGGCCGCCCGAAAGGCGCGATGCTGACGCACGGCATCATGATGGCGCAGACGCTCGCCTATTTCGCCGAAATCGAACCGGTAGGCGCGCAGGATCGCGTGCTGCATGCCGCACCGATGTCGCACGGCTCGGGATGTTACGGGCTGCCGTTCGTCGCCATGGGCGCGAGGCACCGTCGTTCCCGAAAGTGGCGGGTTCGATCCTGCCGAGATCGCGATGCTGCTCGCCGCGCACGGCAACGTCAGCTTCTTTGCCGCGCCGACCATGGTGAGCCGGCTGATCCACGATGCGGGCTTCGCCGCAGCCGCACATCCGGGCCTGCGCACCATCATCTATGGCGGCGCACCGATGCATCTGGAAACCCTGTCCCGCGCGATGGACCTGCTGGGGCCGAAATTCGCGCAGATCTACGGTCAGGGCGAAGCGCCGATGACCATCACGGCGCTGTCGAAAGAGATTCACGCCGACCGGACCCGGCCGCGCTGGCGGGAGATCATAGGCTCGGTCGGCCTGCCGCGCGCCAATGTCGAAGTCCGCATAGCCGACGGCGAAGACCGCGAGGTTCCGTCGGGAGAGATCGGCGAAATTCTGGTTCGCGGCGAAGTCGTGATGAAAGGTTACTGGAGAAATCCGCAGGCCACTGCCGAAACGCTCCGCGGCGGGTGGCTGCACACCGGCGACATGGGCGCTTTCGACGGGGAAGGCTTTCTCACGCTCAAGGACCGCTCGAAGGACATGATCATCAGCGGCGGCAGCAACATCTATCCGCGCGAGGTCGAGGAGATTTTGCTGCGCCATCCCGGCGTGCTCGAAGTATCGGTGATCGGCCGGCCGCATCACGACTGGGGCGAGGAAGTCGTCGCCTGCGTGGTGCCACGGCCGGAACAGCAGGTCAGCGCAGAAGAGCTCGATACGCTTTGCCTCGCGGCGATCGCGCGCTTCAAGCGGCCGCGCAGCTACGTGTTTCTGGAGTCGCTGCCGAAGAACAATTACGGCAAGGTTCTCAAGACAGAGCTGCGCAGGCTTCACGCGAACGCTGCTGCCGAACCTGGAAAGCGGGCAGCGCGGCAGGAGTGATCCCGGACGATTCCGGGTTATCCGTTGCGCGGCTGGTCCCTTTGTTCAGATTATCCAGCACTATGATTTTTATATTCTTTCAGCTGTCTTTCGCACTCGAAATCATACGTCGCGACCGTCCATATTCGCGTCGGTACACGCATGGGTTTTATCCGGCTTTATCGGCCGGGCGCGGTGGCGACCGATGCTTCGCGGATTTTCGGAATTGCGTGTTTTGCTGCTGGCAGCCGGGACGCCGCACCGGCTGGCCTGCCTCGCGCTTGGCGGCGCGCTGATTTCGTTCGCGGCCGGCGGAGCAGCGATCTCCCAGGCGCGCGCTGAAAACGCCGACATCAGCGAGCGGCGCCTCGCCCAGCGAACGCTTTTCAGCAATGACGAAATTGCAGAAGGCTTCTTCAAAACCGCCTTCCATGCGGAACTGCAATTCGACCGGAAGGTCGAACGCATACGGAAATTCGACGGACCGGTCCGGGTGCTCGTGATCAATCGGGACGCGCCCGAACGGACCGCCGATATCGCGGCGATCGTCGCCGATATCCGCAAACACGTGGACCATCTCGACCTCGCGATCACCGCCGATCCGAAAAGCGCGAACGTTGTGGTGACGCTCGTGCGGCGCGGCGACGTCGCGCAGACGATCCGTGCCCGCTACGGAGCGGGCGAGGCCAAGCGCATCCAGGACTCGCTGCATCCGGAATGCCTGTCCGGTATCGCAAGAGACCGGACATATCGCATCCGGCGCGCCGAAGTCATTCTGCCGGTCGATGTCCCGGAATTCGGGTTTTACGACTGCGCCTACGAGGAGTTGCTCCAGGCGCTCGGGATTCTCAACGACGACGGATCGGTTCCCTGGACGATGTTCAATGACGACGTCCAGATGGGCTTCTTCGACGTCTACGACCAATACCTTCTGAATATTCTTTACGACCCGCGCGTCCGGCCGGGCATGACCCAGGCCGAGGTCACAAGGCTGCTGCCCGATGTTTTAGCGACGGTGCGGAAGTGGGTCAGTGACTTCGATACCCCGCGGCTGGATCGCGCGGACAGGCAGGCAGGAAGCGCCTTTCCGCAAGGCGACCCAAAATAAGAGGGCAAACAAACACTACCGTCGTTTCAGTTCAGCGCTTCCCCACCGGAATCTTCGCTGAAGAAGAAGAAAATTCGGTGATCCGGAGATCGGCATTCTGCACGAGCCGATGATCGCGGGCTTGAGACGAACTGACGGTCTGATAGCTGTATTTTGACGGAGCGCTGCTCGCGCCTCCGGCATGTGCGGCGACAACCGGCACAGCAAACAGGATCGCCAGAGCCGCGGCTGTGACGGCAAGGGTCTTCGACATATGTGTTCTCCCTTTGGATGGAGGCCAATTCTGCCTCCTGGGATCTCCGCCCCTGCCCGGAAGTATGGGCGGCATCTAAAAGTTGCGCAACGGGTCAAACATTCTTTGCTTACCAAATCAGCAACTGGATTTTTTGATCAAAAATGCCCCGCCGGCTATGGTGCGATGCAGCCGGTCTCATGGTAATCCGGCCCGGCATCGATGCTGCGGATACGCTGCAGCGCAGCAACGCCCCCAGGCATTGACTGAAATTGACCAAAGCGACGCGCGGCGGCTGACGCAGGCCGAACCGGTTTTGAGGCAGTCTTTCGAGGATTCGCATCATGGCACTCACTGAGGTTTCCGTTGCAGGGCCGAATGACGCCAGTCCGCGGACCTATGGCATGAGGGCGATTTTCGATGCCCAGCGCGCCGCGTTTCTCCGCGCAGGCCCCCCACCGCTCGCAGAACGACGGGCCGATCTGGAAAACGTCGCCCACGCGATCGCCCGTAGTGCGGGTGCGCTGGAAGCTGCCATATCAGCCGATTTCGGCAACCGCTCGCGCCACGAAACCGCGCTGGCCGAGATTTTCCCGGCGCAGGCGACGATCCGGCACGCGCTGCGCAATCTCGCACGCTGGATGAGACCGAAGCGCGTTTCGGTCGGGCTCGAACTGATGCCGGCGACCGCACGCATCCTCTATCAGCCGGTCGGCGTCGTCGGCATCATCAGTCCGTGGAACTACCCGTTCAACCTCGCGATCGTGCCGCTGGTCGCAGCGCTGGCGGCAGGTAACCGGGTCATGCTCAAGCCGTCGGAGCTTGCGCCGCGGACGGCGCAGTTCATTGCCGACCTGCTGGCGGAACTGTTTCCGGCCGAAAAGGTGGCGACCGTTGTCGGCGGGCCCGAGACCGGACGGGCATTCGCGGGGCTGCCGTTCGACCACCTGCTTTATACCGGCTCAACCAAAGTCGGCCGGATGGTCATGCAGGCGGCTGCCGAAAATCTTACGCCGGTGACGCTCGAGCTTGGCGGCAAATCGCCCTGCATCGTCGGCGACGACGCGGCACTCCCCAACGCGGTCGAAAGCATCGTCCACGGTAAACTGCTCAACGCCGGCCAGACCTGCATCGCGCCGGATTACGTGCTGCTGCCGGAGCAAAACCTCGAAGAGTTCATCACGCTCGCCACCCAGACCGTGCAAAAATTCTATCCGACGCTCGCCGCCAATCCCGACTACAGCTCGATCATCAACGACCGTCACTACCAGCGGATCGCACAGTACGTCGCCGAGGCCAAAGCGCGCGGCGGACAGGTCGTGGAAATCAATCCCGCGCACGAAACCCTGCCGCCGGAAGCCCGCAAATTCGTACCGACGCTGGTGATCGACCCCGACGACGATCTCGCCGTGATGCGCGAGGAGATTTTCGGACCGGTGCTCCCGGTCAAAACCTGGCGTACGCTCGATCAGGCGATCGACTACGTCAACGCGCATCCCCGCCCGCTGGCGCTCTACTATTTCGGCACCGACAGCGCAAAGCGCGACGAGGTGCTGCGCCGGACCATCTCGGGCGGCGCGTCCGTCAACACCACCCTGCTGCATTTTGCGGTGGAAAATCTGCCGTTCGGCGGGATCGGCGCGTCCGGCATTGGCGCCTATCACGGCGAATTCGGCTTTCAGACCTTTTCCCATCGCAGGGGCGTGTTCGCGCAAAGCCGGCTCAATGGCCAATGGCTGCTCTATCCGCCGTTCGGCCGGCTCGCCGACACGCTGCTGAAATTTCTCACGCGCGGATAAATCTGCCGGCGAGTCATGTAATAAGCTGCCGGCATGAGCGCCTTCCCTTCGTTCATCGACCGGCACGGCATCTGGAGCGACGGGCAGAAGCGGCTCGCCGCCGAGATCGTGCGCCGGGTCGAGACCGAAAAATTACGCTTCGTCAGGCTGGCCTGGAGCGACACCCACGGCTACGCGCGCGCCAAGACGCTGACCGTGCCCGCTTTCATCGCCGCGCTGACGCAAGGCTACAATATCGGCGTCGCCACCACGACGCTCGACGGATCGGGCGCCCGCGTATTCTCGTCGTTCACCAAAGGCGGCGGCATGGGCCTCGACGAGATGACCGGCTCGCCCAATCTCACCATTGCGGCCGATCCGTCGACCTTCCGCACGCTGCCCTGGGCGCCGGGCGTCGGCTGGATTCTCGGCGACGAGTATTTCAACGACGGCACGCCGTTTCATTTCTCGCCGCGCCAGCTTTTGCGCAGGGCGCTGCGCCGGCTGGACGAACGCGGTTTCGTCAGCGTCGTCGGCCCGGAGATCGAATGGTATCTGCTGCGAATTGACGACGACCGGCTGGATGCAAGCCATATCGGCGAACCTGGTATTCGCGGCGCGCCGGTCGCGACGCGGCCCGTCGAGCCCGGCTATCACTATCACTCCGAGTCCAACATGGACCTGATGCAGCCGGCGTTCGACGCGCTGGGCGATGCCTTTGAGGCGCTCGGTTTGGGCCTGCGCTCGATCGAAAACGAATGGGGGCCGGGCCAGGTCGAATGCACGTTCGCCCCCTGCTCCGCGCTGCAGGCAGCGGACAACGTGCTTTTGTTCCGCACCGCGACGCGGCAAATCTGCCGGCGGCTAGGCTATTTCGCGACCTTCATGTGCAGGCCGGCGTTCAAGGGTTTCTATTCGAGCGGCTGGCATCTGCATCAGTCGCTGACCGACGCGGCCGCCGGCACCAATCTGTTTACGCCGCGGCAGCCCGGCGAGATTCTTTCTCCGCTCGGCCAGTCGTATCTCGCGGGGCTTCTGCAATACGCGGTGCCCGCGACGGTGTTCGCTACGCCCACGGTCAACGGCTACCGCCGCTACCGGCCAAACTCGCTGGCGCCCGATCGCGCCACCTGGGCTTACGATCATCGCGGCGCGATGATCCGGGTGCTCGGCGGACCGGGCGATCCGGCGACGCGGCTTGAAAACCGCGTGGGCGAACCGGCGGCCAATCCCTATCTGTACATCCTCTCGCAAATCGTCACCGGCCTCGCCGGTATCGAATCAAACGCGACGCTGCCGCCGGCAAGCGACGAACCCTACGCCGCCGACCGGGCGCTGCTGCCGAAGAGCCTGCCCGAAGCGCTCGATGCGCTCGAGAAAGAGCCATTGTTCCGGCGCGTTCTGGGCGATACTTTCATCGACTATTTCGTCAGGCTCAAACGCAGCGAAGCCGGACGCTACGCGCGCTCGCTCGAACAGGGCGGAGCGACGCCGGGCGACGAGCCTGGCAAGTGGGAGCAGAATGAGTATTTCGATTTTTTCTGACGCGCGCGAAAGGACCGGGACATGACGGCGCTGGAGAGGATCGGACCGTCGCCGGCCGGGCTCCCCGGAACCGCACTCTACGACTGGGATTATCTGGTCCAGGAAGACCGCGCGCACCGGCTGATCTACACCGACCCGGCGATTTTCGCCGCCGAAATGACCCACATCTTCGGCGGCACCTGGACCTATCTCGCGCACGAGAGCGAGATTCCCAACGAGAACGATTTCATCACCCGGCGCCTCGGCTTGCGTCCGCTGATCATCGTGCGGGACGGCGAAGGAACCATCCGCGCGCTCTACAACCGCTGCACCCATCGCGGCACGACGCTGTGCCGCTGGGAGAAGGGCAACACCAGATCGTTCCAGTGCCCCTATCACGGCTGGAACTTTCTCAACACCGGGAAACTGCGCGGCGTGCCGTGGCCGGAGGGCTATGCCGCCGACCTTCGCGATCCGAAATACAATCTCGCCCAGGTGCCGCGCGTCGAGTCCTACCGCGGATTCATTTTCGGTACGCTCAATCTCGATGCCCTGCCGCTGACGGAGCATCTCGGAGCGATCACCACCGTCATCGACGAATGGCTCGACCGCAATCCGGGCGGCAAGGTCGTGGTCTGCGAAGCGAACAGGTTTCGCTACAAGGGCAACTGGAAGCTCGCCTACGACAATTCCTGCGACGGCTATCACGTCGCCTATTCGCACCGGTCGCTGCTGGAAACCGAGAACCGCTTCGCCGGCGAGAACGCCAAGGGCATGGCGTATTATCGCAACTCGCCGGACACGCAGCCGATGTACATGCGCTACACCGGCCACGGCAACCACTTCAAGGACAAGCGGCCCAATCTGGAAAAGCGCCCGGGCGGCCTGTGGGCGCTGGAGAGCGCGCATCCCGGCATGGAGCATTACGAGGCCGAGTTCATCCGGCGCTACGGCGACCGCGCCTTCTCGCTGCTCGATCTCGCCGGTTCCGAGCCGGTCAACATCAATATTTTTCCGAACCTGTCGCTGCTCGGCAATCATATCCAGGTTTTCGAACCGGTCAGCGTCGAGGAAACCAATGCTATCTGGTACGGCACGATGATCGTCGACGATGCCGGCGCGCTTGGCGCGGACGCCGTCAACGACATCAACGCGCTGCGCATGCGCACGCAGGAAGGCTTTCCGAATTTCGGCGAAGTCGATGACATCGCCAATTTCGAACAGATACAGCGCGGGCTGATGGCGGTCGAGGACGAGTGGGTCTACATGAACCGCGGTCTGGGCATTCCCGGCCGCGTCACCACCGGCGCAGACGGCTCGATTACCGCTCCCGCGACCGACGAAGCGTTCATGCGCGAACACTTTAAGGAGTGGAAGCGGCTGATGCGCGGGCCGTCGAACCTCGCCATCCGGCGGGAGCCATGACGTGAACGCGCCGGCTGCCCCCCCGCCGCGCGATCCTTCGCGAAGTTCGTATTACATCAGCGATGCGCTCTATCGCGAACTGATCGCCAATTTTACCGGCTGGCAGGACGACGCGCGCGCGGTTGCCGACATGGCCATCCGCGATGAATTCCGCCGCCTGCTGGAACGGGAAGCGCGTCTGCTCGACCAGCTTCGCTACGACGACTGGCTCGCTCTCTACACAGCCGAGTGCGTCTACTGGGTGCCTTCGACGCCGAATGCCGGCGACCCGCGGCGCGAGATCGCGATCATGTTCGACGACCGCCGCCGCCTCGAAGACCGCATTTACCGGATGCGCACCGGCTTTGCCTGGTCGCAGGCGCCGGCCTCGCGCACCGTCCGGCTGATCGCCAACGTGGAAGTGTTCGCGACCGCGCGCGAAGACGCCTTCATGCTGCGTTCGAATTTTTTGATCAGCGAGTTCTGGGGTGACGAGACCCGCCAGTTGACCGGCTGGGCGGGCCATCGCGTGGTCCGCGGCGACGGCGGGTGGAAGATCGAGGCCAAGCAGGTCAATCTGATCGAATGCGATCAGTCGATCCGCAATCCGAGCATTATTCTGTAGCTGCCGTCGGCATGCCGGCGGCATTTTAAACAAAAATGCTCCAAAAGCCGGAGACACCCTGCGGGACCGGCCGGAACGCTCATGTACACGCGGAGCACCGCGCGCTATGATTGTCTCCGCTTGAGCAGTTCGATCGGTACACCTCCCTCGAGGAGGCTTTGGTGCGCAGGATCGAAGACTGGCTGATGTCGCTCGGCTTGTCCGAGCACGCGAGCCGCTTTGCCGAACACGGCATCGATGCCGGCATTCTTCACGACCTGACGGAGCACGATCTTAAAGAACTCGGTGTGCCGCTCGGCCATCGCAGGAAAATGTTGCGCGCGATCGGAGAACTTGCGCGGTCGCCGCTTCAGGCGCCCCCGGACAAAAATTCGACGCCGGGCGAGAGACGTCAGGTCACCGTGATGTTTTGCGACCTGGAACGCTCGACCGAGCTTTCCGCGCGGCTCGATCCGGAGGATTTGCGCGGTGTCATCGGTGCTTACCGCTCGGCCTGCGCCCAGGTCATTTCGGCGTATGACGGCTACGTGGCGCACTTTCTCGGCGACGGGCTGCTGGTCTATTTCGGTTTTCCCCACGCGCACGAGAACGACGCCGAACGCGCGGTGCGGGCGGGTCTCGACATCGTCACCGCCATCCCCCGGCTCGAGACCGCCGCCCGCGAACCGCTCAAGGCCCGCGTCGGTATCGCCACCGGTGTCGTCGTGGTCGGCGATCTCATTGCGGAGGGCGCTTCGGAAGGCCACGCCGTCGTCGGCGACACGCCAAATCTTGCCGCACGGCTGCAGGCGATCGCCGAGCCGGGTACGGTAGTGATTTCCGCCAGCACGCACCGGCTTGCCGCCGGGCACTTCGAATATCGCGATCTTGGCGCAGTTACGCTGAAAGGTCTCGCGGAGCCGATTGCCGCATGGCAGGCGCTGGGTCCGAGTGCGGTCGAAAGCCGCTTTGAAGCCGAGCATGGCATGAGCCTGCCTCCGCTGCTGGGGCGGCAGGAAGAGATCGAACTCCTGTGGCGCCGCTGGCGGCAGGCCGAACAGGGCGAAGGCTGCGTGGTGGTGCTCACCGGCGAACCCGGCATCGGAAAGTCTCACATCGCGCTGACGTTTCAGCAGCGTCTGGAAGCCGAGCGGCACACGCGCCTGCGGTATTTTTGCTCCTCGCACCACACCAACAGCGCGCTGTTTCCTTTCATCAGCCAGCTTGAACGCGGCGCAGGCTTTGAGCGCAGCGACACGCAGGCCGACAAACTCGCCAAGCTCGGGGCCCTGCTTGCGGCCTCCCCTTCGCAGGTGCCGGTGCTGGCAAACCTCCTGTCGTTGCCGTCAGACGGCGCGGGGCATCTGACAGACCTCAGTCCGCAAAAGCGCAAAGAGGCGACCCTGCTGGCGCTGCTGGCATCGCTTCGGGATCTGGCAGCGAAGCGGCCGGTGCTTGTTGTGTTCGAGGACCTGCACTGGATCGACCCGACATCGCTCGAACTGCTGGCAATGACCATCCACCGGCTTCCGGAGATGCGCGTGCTGCTGCTCATCACCACGCGGCCGGAGTTCACGCCCCCGTGGCCGAACCACCCGCATGTGACGACGATCGCCCTGACACGGCTGAACCGCCGCCACGGCACCGCGCTGGTCGAGCGGGTAACGACCGGCAAGCCCCTGCCCGAAGCGGTCATGGAGAAAATCCTCGCCCACACCGACGGCGTCCCGCTGTTCATCGAGGAACTGACCAAGACGGTGCTGGAAAGCGGACTTTTGCAGGAACAGGCCGGTCGGTACGTGCTGGACCGTCCGCTGCCGTCGTTTGCGATCCCGACGACGCTGTACGCTTCGCTGATGGCGCGGCTTGACCGCCTCGCAGCCGTGAAAGAGGTGGCGCAGATCGGCGCGGCGCTGGGCCGCGAGTTCCTGTACGAGCTCCTGAGCGTCGTGGCGCCGCTGCCGGCAAAGAAACTGGACGAGGCGCTGGACCAGCTGGTGCGATCCGAACTGCTGTTCTGCCGCGGCGAAGGACCTGACAGGATTTACACCTTCAAGCACGTGCTCGTGCGTGACGCCGCCTACGCCGGACTGTTGAAGAGCCGCCGCGCGGAACTGCACGCCGCCATCGCGAACGCACTCCGGCAGCGGTTTCAGGACATCGCGGAGGCCGAGCCCGAAACACTGGCGCTCCACCTGACCGAGGCCGGGCTGATCGGGGAAGCGGTTGAGTACTGGCTGCGCGCCGGCAGAAAAGCAGCGGCGCGGTCGGCAAATATAGAAGCGATCGCGCACCTCCAGCGCGGCATCGAGACCATAGGCCGTCTTCCGGAAGATCCGGCCCGCGACCGGATCGAGCTTGATCTTCGTCTCGCGCTCGCGCCGTGCCTGATTGCCACGCAGGGTCCGGCGTCCGGTCCGGCGATGGCGACATTCACCCGCGCCAAGGAACTGTGCCGGCGGCTTGGCGATCTGCCGGAATATCTCCAGGTCATGTTCTGGCTCGTTACCGCGAGCGTCATTCGCGGCGAGCTGCCGCATGCGCACGAAGCCATCGCCACTCTGCTCGACCTCGCCAAAGCGCGCGACGACGGCCCGGCGCTGCTCAACGCGATGCGCGGGCGGGCGATGATCCTCCTGTTCATGGGCCGGATCGTCGATGCCCGCACCGCTATCGAACAGGCCATCGAACAGTTCAATGCGAGCGACGAGGCCCTGAAACTGGCCGCCCGGGCGGCGGGCCAGGACGCAGGCGCGGCGGCGCTCGCGCTCATGTCCTGGACGCTTTGGCTCCTCGGCGAAGTCGATCAGGCCCAGGACTGCATCGTCGCCGCCCTCGCGCGCGCCGAAAACGTCCGGCATCCGCACACGCAGGCCTATGTCTGCTACTACGCCTCGGTTCTTCACGCCCTGCGCGGAGAGTTCGCAGTGGCGCTTGGCCATGCCGAACGCTGCGTCGCGCTCTCGGAAGAACACGGATTCAGGCAGTGGCTCAGTCTCGCGCGCGCCATCCGGGGCATCAGCATGACGATGCTTGGACCGTCATCGGACACGCTCTCGCTCGATGAAGTGAGAGGGGCGTTCAACGATTACCGTCGCGCCGGCTATGCACTCGGCATCACGGCGCTCGACATCCTGTGGTGCCCGGCTTTGCTGCTTCAGCAGCAACCAGAAGCCGCACTGGAGGTCATCGAACAGGGACTTTCGACGGCCGACCACAACAGCGAACGGATATTCGAAGCCGAACTTTACCGTCTGAAAGCCCGCGCACTCCTCGCCCGCTCCGGGCCCGGCGCAGCAACCGGCGCGCGGGAATTGCTTAACCTCGCGCTCGCGACAGCAAAACTGCAAAAGGCCCGGTCGCTGGAATCACGCGCCGCCGGGGACCTCGCGGCGCATCCCGATCAGGCAGGCATTTGAGCCTCTGCCGCCGATTAGCCGGGCAATAACCGCCGGCGAAATTCCGTTCAATCAGCCGCCGAGGGCTGTCGCGTCCGGCGGGTCGTCTGGATCGTCGCACGCCCCGGGCTTTGCATCTTCCAGCCGGTTTATGAATCTGACCTTTCCCGAAGTATTTTTCCGGCCCCCGGTCCGGAGCCTATATTCGCGCAGGGCATCATCCGCCGCCTTCCAGCCGCTGCTTTCTCCCTTTTCGAGGTTGCTGTGCGACCAGTCGAAGTTCACGTAGGGGCTGACCTGGATTTCGACGATGGTGCCGGTCCATTTCTTGCATTCGCCCTTTATTTCAATTCCTTCTTTGACGTGATGGTAGAACAGCTTGATGTCGTCTTCGCCCACGGTCGCCGCGAACAGCTCACAGAGGTTGCTCAAGGCATCGTCCAGATCGGCAGGCGCGTGGACCTGCGATGCATCGACGATGCGGCAGATCCAGATTTCATCCAGATCGAAATGATCTTCCAGCAGGTTTTTGAAATTTACCGTGTCGATCAGCGCGCCCTCGCAGTAAACGTCTCCGTGCATCACGACCGGCTCCAGGACAAAGGGCAGGGCCGAGCAGGCGCACAGGCTGGCGGCGGTGATGTCCCCGTAATGTCTTCCCGCGATTGTCTGATTGCTGAATAACTCCAGTCTTTGTTTTGTCAGGTTCCACGCATTATGGAAGATGACCGTATCTTTTTTCTTCTGCAATTTGCCGAAATCGATCGCCCTGAGAAAGTTGCTGTTCGGATAATAGATCCTCGAAAGTCCCGTGACGCCGGACAGAAACATCAACGACGTCAGGAAGCGGCTGGCAGGACTGACCGCCATCAAGCTGTTGAGAACCCACTGATTGAAATCACCCACCGTCCAGGCGCGCGGATTCGTCATGAAATCGAACGTCTGCCCGATCGAGCGCATGAAATCGCTCCAGGTCGGCATAAGCCCTGGATATGTTTCCGGGTTGCCGACGAACCCGGTGAATGCCGCCGCATAGTGCGCAAAATCGGGGGCGAATACGTTGTTGACCGGAAACCGCTCGTAAGACGCATCGTCGCGAAACACGTGATCGCGGAAAAAGCTGCGGGTCTGATCTACCTCGCTGCCCGGGTCGCACTGGTTGTAGACGATCCCCACCCAGGCGCCGATGCAGGACAGCGCCCAGACGTCGAATTTCATTTCTTTTGAGAGACGGCTGAGAACGCCGAGCTCCAGCCCCGCGGCGGGTCCCCCGCCGCCGAGCGCAATGGCCCGCTTAAGGCTGGTATCTGCCACGCTGGCGCCCCAACGACCGACAGTTACGTTATGCCACACACCAGAGTAACATAAATAATGCGACGGAAAAATGCCGTTTGTTCAAATCCGGTGGCGTTCAAATGTCGTGTAACGAAATCCGGTGGTATTCAGATACAACATTATAAGTTGTTGCTGACGTTATGAGGCCGCAGTGGCACCTGCGGGTTGCGCGGACTCCGTCCCGGCGCGCTGCTCGACCGGATTTTGCAGGCGCGTCAGATTATAGGCGGTGCTCACCAGCGCCATGTGCGAGAAGGCCTGCGGAAAATTGCCGACAAGGCGCCCCGCGCGCGGATCGTATTCCTCGCTCAAAAGACCGACTTCGTTGCACAGCGCCACCAGTTTTTTGAAAAGCCGTTCGGCCTCGGCGATCCGGCCCTGGAGCGTGTAGACGTCGGCCAGCCAGAAGCTGCACGCCAGAAACGCGCCTTCGCCGGGCGGCAGTCCGTCGTCGGTCTGTTCGGTATCGTAGCGCATGACAAAGCCGTCGCGCAGCAGACGGCTCTCGATCGCGGCTATGGTGCCCTCAACGCGCGGATCGGTCACCGGCAGAAAGCCGACGCACGGTATCAGGAGCAGGCTGGCATCGAGGTATTTTGAATCGTAGGACTGCACGAAGCTGTTGAGCGCGGCGTTAAAGCCCCTCGTGCATACCTCCCTGAAGATTTCCTCGCGCAGGGCGCGCCATTCGTCGACCGGTCCCGGGAGCCCGAACGCCTCCGCGCTCCTGATCGCGCGGTCGAACGCAAGCCACGCCATCACCTTGGAATGGGTGAAGTGGCGCGCCCCGCCCCGGACTTCCCAGATGCCCTCGTCAGGGCGTCGCCAGATCTCTTTCAGATGCTCCATGAACATGAGCTGCGCATCCCATCCGGATTCGTTGGTCGTGAGGCCGCCGCGCCGCGCCTGATGGTGCACGTCCATGATTTCGCCGAACACATCGAGCTGAAGCTGATTGTGCGCGGCATTGCCGATGCGGACGGGCGCGGAATTCTCGTAGCCCGGCAGCCACGGCGCGGTCCACTCGGTCAGGCGGCGCTCGCCGGCGATACCGTACATGATCTGCAGCTGACCGGGACTGCCCGCCACCGCGCGCAGCAGCCACTCGCGCCACGCTTCGGCTTCCTCGAAATAGCCGGCATGCATGGCGCCGAGCAGGACCAGCGTGGCGTCGCGAAGCCAGCAATAGCGATAATCCCAGTTGCGCTCGCCGCCGATCTGCTCCGGCAATGACGTCGTCAGCGCCGCGACCATTCCGCCGGTCGGCGCATAGGTCAGCGCCTTGACGGTAATCATCGAACGGCGGACGGCATCGCTCCACGGTCCGGCCGGCCGGCATTTCGCCGACCAGCCGCGCCAGAACTTTTCCGTGTCGGCAAGCGCGGTGATCGGATCCAGGTGCGGCTGCGGCGGACGGTGCGACGGCATATAGCTCAGCATGAACGGTATCGTGTCGCCCTTGCTGATCGTGAATTCGCCGACCGTGGTCATGTCCTTGCCGCGCAGGTATACCGGCGTCCGGACAATGACCATGTCGGGACCGGCGATGGCGCGCAGCGTGCCGTCATCGAGCCGCGTCACCCACGGCACGATCGCGCCATAGCCGAAGCGCAGGATCAGCTCGGTCGTCATTTCCAGCCGCCCGCGCGTGCCGACAACGAGACGGACGATGGTGGAAGCGCGGCCGCCCATCGGCATGAACTCGACGAGCGTCGCCGCGCCTTCTTCGGTTTCGAACCCGGTTTCCAGCACCAGCGTGTCGGGGCGGTATCGGCGGGTGATGCGGGCCTCGCCGCGCGGCGCGATCAGCCAGCGTCCATGCGCGGGCGTGCCGAGCAGCGCCGCAAAACAGGCCTCGGAATCGAAGCGCGGACAGCAAAACCAGTCGATCGAGCCTTCGCGCGACACCAGTGCCGCGGTCCGGCAGTCGCCGATCATCGCGTATTCTTCGATGCGTGCGGCCATGCGCTCAGGAAAATTCGATGATGACTTTGATATCGTCCGGCTCTCGTGTCAGCGACTGCGTCCATTGCTCGAGCGGCTCTCGCCGGGTGATCAGCCGGTTGAGCCACGACGTATCCGCCCGTGCCAGCGCGTCGCCGGCCATTTCATAATGCATGCGGTTGGCGTTGACGGTGCCGAATATGGTGTCGTTGTCCAGCACCATCGTGCGATTGAGCTGGCCGACATCGATGTTGAAGTTATGACCGGGTTCGGTAACGCCGACCAGACAGACGATGCCGCTCGCCGCGGTTCGCCTCAGCACATCGCGCACCACGTCCGGCGAGCCGGTGCACTCCATCACGATATCGGGCAGCGGGCCGCCGAGCTCATTCAGAGGTTCGGAGTGGTAGGTGGCGCCGAGGTCCTCGAGCAGCCGCCGCTTCAGCAGATTGTTGCGGTGGTCGAGCACGTGCACGTCAAGCCCGCGCTGCACGCCCATCAGCGCCGCCAGAAGTCCCACCGCGCCCGCCCCGGTAACCAGCAGAGTCTTCGGCTGCCACGAGCGTGAACGCCTGCCGATACGCTCGGTATGGTCCCACGCTTTCGCGACGACGCTCATCGGCTCCAGCAGCACGCCGGCCATTCCCAGCGCAGGATCGACCTTGACCAGAAAGTCCGGCTCGATGCGGAAGAATTCCGAGCCGAAACCGTTGCGTTCCTTGATGCCGCGTTCCGTGTAAAGGCCGTTGCGGCACATATCCCATTCGCCCATCGCGCAGGCCGGACACGGCACGGGATCGGGCCGCCGCACGATGCCGACCACCACATCGCCGGGCGCAAAGCCGCACCCTGGCGGCGCCTCGACTACGTTTCCGAGCGATTCATGGCCGATAATCAGCCGCTTCGCGCCCGGGGGCGCCCAGCCATAGTGCCCGGACACGATGTCCCGGTCGGTGCCGCAAATACCGAGCGCCACCGCGCGCACCAGCACAGTGCCATCGGAAAGCGGCGGATCCGGATAATCCTCGACACTCGCCGAATCCGCAATGCCCGGCGCAACGGTAAGCGCGCGCATTCTTTCTTTCCGTGATGTTGTTACGCAATCGATCGCGGCGCGCAGCGCAGAGCGCGCAACCGGTAAGCACCGATCCGGCAAAAAGTTCCACCGCGGGGAACCAGTCCGGAACCGGACGCATGGTTCAGCAGTTCTTATGCGCCTGCGGCTCTGACGCGGCCGCGGCGAAACGAGGCAGACATGCAGCCCATCGGACGCAAACGCTGGTCCATTGCCGAGGGATATATTCCCTCGCAAAGCTCATTTTCCGACCGCGCGCTGATTTCCCACGAGACGGCGTGCATCCTCAACGCCGGCGATCAGGAAGCCCGCGTTGCCATTACGGTGTTTTTCACCAACCGCGAGCCGGTGGTTTACCGTGTTACCGTCGCTCCGCGGCGCACGCTGCACCTGCGCTTCAACGATCTGAAGGACCCGGAGATCGTTCCGCGCGATACCGATTTCTCGTCGGTCTTCGAGTCTGACGTGCCGGTCATCGTCCAGCACACACGGCTCGAACTCGCGACATTCCGAGGTCGCACTGATGTCCACCACCGCCTACGCGGATGGATGAGCGGCCGGCTCGGAGCGTTCAGGCTTTGGACCTGGCTTTCACCGGGTGGATCCGGTCCAGTCCGGCGTCGCGGGCCGCGGCCTGCAGCGCATGACGTATGTCGTCGCGCCTCTGATGAATCGACGCGATCGCAAGGCCGGTCGGTACCCCCAGGCCCACCAGCGCCGCCTCAGAAAGCTGGAGGCTCGCTTCGACGGTCTCGGGTACCGCGTCGCTCGCGCCGAGACTGTAGAGGTGCCGGGCGTGAGCCTCGTCGCGCGCGCGCGACACGATCAGAATATCGGGCCGCACGGCCCGCACGTGTTCGACGATGGCGTCGATGACGCCGGCGGTATGGACGGTGATGACGACCGCCGCCGCCGTGGCGAGGCCGCAGGTTTCGAGGAATTGCGGGTTGGCGGCGTCACCGTAGAAAACGTCATGCTCATTACGGCGGTCACGCGTCACCGTGGGGGCGTCGGAGTCGGCGGCGATATAGGAAATGCCGTGCTCGCGCAGCAGCGAGCAAACAACCTTGCCGACACGGCCGTAGCCGACCACGATCGCGTGCCGCTGCCCTCCCGCGGGACGCGCGGCGAGTTCAGGGTCGGGAGCTTTCTTTGCTGTGATGCGCCTTGCAAGGTGCCGGGCGCCGATCGACAGCACCGGCGTCAACGCCATCGTCACCGATGTCACGGCCAGCGTAAAGCTTGCGAGACCCGTTTCGATCAGGCCCGCCGCCACAGCCATGCCGATGCCGACGAAGGCGAACTCGCCCCCCGGGCCAAGCAGCAGTCCGGTCTCTACGGCTACCGGCCACGAAAGGCGAAACGCTTTGCCGAGAACGGCCAGTATCAGAGCCTTCGCGGCAATGAGCGCGAAAACGATGCCGAGAAACAGCACCGGGTCGCTGAGCAGTTCGCGAAAGTCGATGCTCGTCCCGACGGTGAAAAAGAAAATGCCGAGCAGCAGGCCTTTGAACGGCGCGACGGTTGCTTCAATCGCCTTGCGGTATTCGGTCTCCGCGAGCAGCAAACCGGCGACGAAAGCGCCGAGCGCCATCGAGAGTTTGGCCTGTTCGGCAATCACTCCGGCCGACACGATCACAAACAGCACCGCGGCGATGAAGACTTCGCTGGAGCGCGCCGTCGCAACCAGCCGGAACAGCGGGCGAAGCAGAACCCGACCGAAGATGACAATGATCAGCAGCGCGATGGCGGCCTGCAGCAGCGCGCTGGCGACGCTGGCAAGGATCGACTGGCTGGACCGCGAAGAGAGAATCGAAATCAGCAGCAGCATCGGGATGACGGCAATATCCTGTGCCAGCAGGACCGAAAGACTGGCGCGCCCGACACCCGTGGTAATGCGCTCCTGAACTCGACAGCAGCTCCAGCACGATCGCGGTTGACGAGAGCGACAGGCTCGTACCCAGCACGATCGCTTCCGAAGGATTCCGTCCGGCCCAGAACGCAACGCCTGCGATCAGTGCGCTGGTGAGCAGAACCTGCAAACCGCCAAGACCGACAACAAGCCGGCGCATGGTGGACAGTCGTGGCAACGACAGTTCGAGACCGATCAGGAAAAGCAGGAAGACGATGCCCAGTTCTGCGATACCTGAAATGTTTTCGACGTCCCTGATGGTGAACCAGGAGACCACCGGAAAAGCATTGCCGAACGAACCGAGCCCGTGCGGGCCGAGCACGGCGCCCGCTGCCAGATAACCGAGGATCGGGCTCCATCCCCATTGGCGCACCATCGGCACGACAATGCCGGCCGTGCCCAGCACAATCAGGGCGTCGGCGTAGAGGGTCACTGTGTCGCCAGAAGCCACCTAACTCTCCCGTCCGCCGCAGCGAACCGCTGCCGCACTCTTAACCCCTTCAGCCGATTCCGGCGACCAAAACCACCAAAAGCCACGACCTGGCCGATCCCGGTCCGGCGTCACGAGGCTGCGGGCTGCGGACCGTGAACGCCATGTCTCCACCGATTGAACCAATGCGGGTCTATCCTGTTAGGTGATTCGCCGACTTTGCAGCCGACGGAGGCTGGCCTATGGGCGTTCCATGAAACTGTTTCAGTGTCAGAATTGCGGTCAGCCGCTGTATTTCGAGAACACCCGCTGCGAACGCTGCGGGCTGGCGCTCGGCTATCTGCCGATGCAGGAAACGGTCACGGCGCTCAAGCAGGACCAGATCACGGCGCCCGGAGAGCCGCGGATCTTTCGCGCGCTCGCCGATGGGGAGATCTACCGATATTGCGCCAACGCCGCCTTCGATGCCTGCAACTGGCTGGTGCCCGCGACGCAGCCCGACGAATACTGCGCCGCGTGCCGTCACAATCGCATGATCCCGGATCTGTCTTTGCCCGAGAATGTCGGCAAATGGCGGTCGCTCGAACTCGCCAAGCACCGGCTGTTCTACACGCTGTTTCAGCTCCGGCTGCCGCTCGAGACACAGAAGGAAAGTCCTCACGGTCTGGCGTTTCAGTTTCTCGCGGATGCCGCGCCGTCAGGCTTGCCGGTGATGACCGGCCACGCCGATGGCGTCATTACCATCAATCTCGCCGAAGCCGACGACGCGGAACGTGAGCGCCGCCGTCATCAGATGAGCGAGCTGTATCGCACCCTGCTCGGGCATTTCAGGCACGAAATCGGGCATTATTACTGGGACCGGCTGATCGCGGACACGCCGAAGCTGGAAGAGTTTCGCCGCATGTTCGGCGACGAGCGCCGCGATTATGACGAGGCGCTTCGGGAATACTACGCACGCGGCGCGCCGCCCGACTGGTCGGAGCATTTCATTTCCGCCTATGCGAGCGCGCACCCTTGGGAGGATTTCGCCGAGACGTGGGCGCACTATTTTCACATGATCGACACGCTCGAAACCGCACACGTCGCAGGCCTCGCTGTCAGTCCAAAACTGCCGCAGAGCCCCGGTGCGGTGTTCGACTTCCATCCGCGCAACAGCAGCATGGATCGACTGATCGAGGCCTGGGTGGCGTTGACGTTCGCCGTCAATTCCCTCAACCGCAGTATGGGGCTGCACGATCTCTATCCCTTCGTGCTCGGGCCGCTGGCTGTCGCGAAACTGACCTTCGTGCAGCAGCTGATCGTTTCGGTGTCGAAGCGGGAGCCCCAGACCGGCCGCGACGGCTTCAGGCCCCGGCGTCCGGCAACCGCGCCCGCGCTCCAGCGCGGCGGCGCGGGGTATTGACCTGGCGGCGCGGCCTGCGCCTTCGGCTCCCATCCGCCACTGCTCCACCACAAAAATGTGACAATCGCCGGCACACAACTTCGTAAGGGTATTTTTTGTGCACCGGGATCGCTAAAAGGCTTCTTGAATTTTAACGCCCCGCGCTCTGTAATGCTGCGGTGCGGGGCGAAGAAAGCTCATTTATGGCCAAATCCGGTTCCGGCGGAGCTTCCGCCGGCACGGTTTCATGGATTACGGCGACGGCGATCGTCGTGGCGGACATGGTGGGCGTCGGTGTTTTCACCAGCCTCGGATTCCAGGTCACCGACATCAAGTCCGGCTTTTCGCTGCTGCTGCTCTGGATCGTCGGCGGTATCGTGGCGATTTGCGGGGCCTTCTGCTACGCGGAACTCGCCACCATGTTGCCGCGCTCGAGCGGCGAATACAATTTCCTGCGCCGCATTTATCATCCGGCATTCGGCTTCGTCGCCGGCTGGCTGTCAGCGACGGTCGGATTTGCCGCCCCGATCGCGCTCGCCGCCATGGCTTTCGGCTCTTATTTCAACGCCACCGCTCCCGGCGCGCCGAAATAACTGGCCGCTAGTGCTCGGGCTCTTGATTACCTGGATCGCCTCGCTGGTTCATTTGGGCGGCGGCCAAATTTGGCGGTGCCTACCACAACGTCTGGACCGCGCTGAAACTCGCCTTCATCGTCGTCTTCATTTTTGCCGGCTTCGCGTTGGCAATTTGCAGTCGTTTCTTTCACGCCAAGCACCGCTGATTTCGGTTATATCGCCGGCGCGCCTTTCGCTATCAGCCTCGTCTTCGTCATGTACTCTTACTCCGGCTGGAATGCGGCGACCTATATCGTCGGGGAACTGCGCGAACCAGCGCGCAAGTCTGCCACGCGCCCTGTTCCTCGGCACCGGGATTGTTATCGCGCTCTATGTCGCGCTCAACGCGGTGTTTTTGCTGACGACGCCGATCAACGAATTGGCCGGCCGGATCGATGTGGCGCTGATCGCCGGCACGCATGTCTTCGGCAATTGGGCGGACGCATCGTCGGCGCGTTGATTTGTCTCGGGCTGGTTTCTTCGATCAGCGCCATGACCTGGATCGGGCCGCGTGTCACCATGACCATGGGCGAGGACATCCCTCTGCTGCGCCCGTTCTCGCGCAAGTCGAAAAACGACGCGCCGACCGTCGCCATTGTCTTTCAACTCCTGATCGCCGACCTCTTGCTCCTGACCCAAAGCTTTGAGGCGGTGCTGGATTTCATCCAATTCAGCCTCGCCTTCTGCTCGTTTTTTACTGTACTTGGGTTGATCAAGATGCGAATCACCCACCCGGAGCTGGCGCGGCCTTACCGCGCCTGGGGTTATCCTGTAACGCCACTCATTTTCCTCGGCGTGACGCTGTTCATGATGTATTATCTCGTTGTCAACCGGCCGCTGCAATCGCTAGCCGGCGTCGCCATGATGTTGGCCGGGCTGGTCATCTATTATGTCTCCCGCCCGTCATCCTCGAATGTTTCCCGCTTCGGACGTTTCCCAAACTGTGGCCTGAACAATGTTCTTGCCCCTGCCGAAATTGATGCGGCTACTCTCATGGCGGCCTCGCTCGCTCTGCCGCTCGCCGGCGCGCAGCGCCGAGGCGTCACCGGACGATACGGCGCGATTCCTCGCCGGACTACCGGCGGCGCCGGTTCACCGCTTGCGGCGCTGACCAAAGATGCTCTGTGGCGCGAGCACGCGCATTATTTCAATTCCATTTTCGGCCGCGAGGACGCCAAGCTCTCCAAAGTCCGCGCGTTCGCGAAGGATCATCTGACCGACAAGCACGACACCCTGCTGTACTTGTTCAGCGGCCCGGATTTTCTCTACGCCACCACGTTTTTTCCCAATGCTTCGACCTACGTGCTGGCCGGGCTAGAGCCGGCCGGCGACATCCCGCAATTGACCAGCCTGTCGCGTCCGCCGTCGCGGAGACGCTGCACAACCTCGAAAACTCGCTGGGCTCGATCCTCAGCTACAGCTTCTTCATCACCAAGAACATGAAGACGCAGTTGTACGAAGGACCGGTCTACGGGACGTTGCCGGTGCTTTCATGTTTCATGGCGCGAACCGGCAAGACCATACACGACGTCAATTTCGTGGACCTGGATGAGCAGGGCAACGTCCAAGATCCGGGGCCGGCGAAAAGCCGCCGAAGCGATGCACAGCGCCAGGCGCCAAGGGCGTCAAGATCGTTTTCTCCGACGGCGCTCGGCCCGCATCAGACGCTGTACTATTTCAGCACCAACCTGGCGGACGACGGCATCGGCCGCACCGGCTTCCTGGCGTTTTGCGCCAACCTCGGACCAGCCGACGCCTTCATCAAAAGCGCGTCGTATCTCCTGCACAGCGGCGGCTTCAACAATGTGCGCAATCTCCTGCTGGAGCACAGCGCCACCATCCTCCAGGACGACAGCGGCATCCCGCTCGCATATTTCGACCAGCGGAAGTGGCGGCTTCAGCCTTTCGGCCGCTATGTCGGGCCGCTTTCGATTTTCGCCAACTCCTATCAGGCGAAGATGGGCGAACTGTTCCGCAAGGCCACTCCGATCGACTTCGGCATCGGCTACCGGTTCAGGCGGAACGAATCGAATCTGCTGCTGGCGGAGAAGGTCGACCAGAAGGCGGACGCGCCCGCGTTAGCACCGTCTTTACCAAACGATAACTATCCTCAGGCCACTGAGAGCCCGCCGCGGAAAAAAGTTCGTTCCGCGAACGGAGCGGCGGCGCCGCGCCGGAAACAGACGGAAAGCGACACGACCGGATCGCTGGGCTGCGGAATTCCGGGGGTCTTCTCGTTTTGTTCTGTTCCGGAGGCAAAATCCGGCCGGTAGCGCGCCAAATTGGGGACATAGTCCTCGCCGACATTGGGATGTCGGTGGGGTGGGGGAACAGTGCGAAATACGGTCCGTGGACCAGCGCCGCAGGCATTTCGCCGTTCGTCGGGGGCAGCTCCCGTCGTGCGCGCGCGGCATTTCGCGTCCGACTCGAAAGTCCGCCGGCTTGAATATCCGCTGCCGCGGCCGCACCTCGTCGCCAGTCACGTCGAGATTCCCCGCCCGCGCCCGAAGCCGGGTGGCTTCGCGCGCCGTACCGGCGTGCTTCGGGAAGTGCTGGCGAGCAATCTGCTTCTGATCTCGGCCGGTCTGTTCATGCTCGGCGCAGCCGGCTGGTGCTGGGTCATCTACAATCAATTTCGCGCTCCGGCTCTGAGCGCGCTGCCGGAAACCGCCTACACGATGTCGGTCGCGGGCGATGCGGGCGTCGGCAAATCCAACTCGTTCGGCACATCGAGCCATGCGCGGGCAGACCGCCAGCAGATCGCGCCCCCGGACCAGAGTTTGGGCAACGAGAGTCCGGCGAGCCTCGTCGCGCGCGAGTGGAGCCGCTTCGAAACCTTCAAGACCGCCGACCGCGTCCGCACGACGGTAAAACCGGCGAAAGTAGCCACAGCAAACGTGAAGCCGCCGGTGCGGCTCGCTTCGCTCGAGGGCGGGGCTGCGCCGCTTTCGGCGCTGCGTCCGCCGACCGAAGCGATTCCGTCGCGCATCCGGCCGGAAACCGGAGCCGTCACCAGCCTGGTCGATTTCGAGACCGCACCGTTTCCGTATCGCGGCGCGGTCGCCGGACTCGAGCCGGTCGTTCCTGAATGCCGGCCAGGACGGCCATCGGGGCCACGTCAACTTCCGCGGCCATGTCTACTGGGAATCGCCGACCTTCAGCGACGACCGGGTGTTGCTGCACATTCCGCCCGGCTTCGACCCGTCGCGTCCCGCCGTCATGGTGGTGTTCTTCCACGGCCACGGCGCGACGCTCGCCCGCGACGTGCGCGACCGTCAGCAGGTCCCGGCGCAGATCACCGCGGCCGGCGCCAATGCCGTGCTGGTCGCGCCGCAGTTCGCGGTCGATGCCGCCGACTCGAGCGCCGGCAAGTTCTGGGAGCCGAACGGCTTCAAGCGCTTCCTCGACGAAGCGGCCGTCAAGCTCGCGCGGCTCTACGGCGATCCGCGCCGCGTCGATACGTTCGCCAATATGCCGATCGTGCTGGTCGCCTACAGCGGCGGCTTCGGACCGACCCTGTCGGTGCTCGATCGCGGCGGCGTCCGCTCGCGCATCCGCGGCGTCGTCCTGCTCGACGCGCTCTACGCCGGTATCGACAAATTCGCCAACTGGATTGCCGACAACCGCTCCACCTTCTTCGTCAGCTCCTACACGCCGCACACCGCGCATCACAACGCCGACCTCGAGCGGCTGCTGGCCCAGCACGCGATCTCGTATCAGGTCCGACCTTCGCAGCCGCCAGCTTCAGGGCATGGTGGCGTTCCTGCCGGCAGGCGACGTGTCGCACCGCAATTTCGTCAACCACGCCTGGGCCGATTATCCGATCAAGGACATCCTGACGCGGATGGATTCGATCGATCAGCGGATCGAAACCGCGAGAGCTGCCCCGTCGTCCACCGCCGCGTTTGCCGCCGCGCGCAACTAAGGCGCGCCGGTTTCCCCATCCGCCTCTTACCGGAATCGCGCCTGCCGGCCGGCCGTGACGCTTGAAACAATGCGGCAGCCGGGGCAGTTTTAAACTGCCGATGCTGGAGCGCAGTGCATGCTTTCTCACATTTTCGGCGACGCGCCGGAGCAGACCCGCGCGAAGGTGCTCCGCACGTTCGCGCTGCTGGGCGCCGTCAATCTCCTCGTCTGGCTGTGGGCGTTCGCCGAATTCCACGACAACGCGCTGCTTCTGGGCACCGCCTTCCTCGCCTACAGCTTCGGGCTGCGGCACGCCTTCGACGCCGACCACATCGCCGCGATCGACAACCTGACGCGCAGGCTGATGCGGCAACAACAGCGGCCGATTGCGGTGGGACTGTTCTTCTCGCTCGGTCACTCAACCGTCGTAGTTGGGCTGGTGCTGGCGATCGCGTTCGGCACCACCGCAATGCAGGGCCATTTCGCAGCGCTCAGGGAGTTCGGCGGCGTCATCGGCACTTCGGCGTCGGCGCTTTTTCTGTTCGCGATCGCCGCCGCCAACCTCGTGGTGCTGTTCGAGGTGTTCCGCACATACCAGGCCGTGAAAAGCGGTGCGCAGCTCGCCGACGACGACATCGATCATGTGCTCGGCAAAGGCGGGCTGCTGAGCCGGCTGCTGCGGCCGGTGTTCGGGCTGATCGAGCGAAGCTGGCACGCCTACCCGCTCGGCCTGCTGTTCGGGCTCGGTTTTGATACCGCGACGGAAGTCGGCCTGCTCGGGATCTCCGCGGCGCAGGCGGCGCAGGGACTGTCGATCTGGACGATCCTGATTTTCCCGGCGCTGTTCACCGCCGGCATGTCGCTGATGGACACGACCGACTCGACCGTGATGGTCGGCGCTTACGGCTGGGGTCTGGTCAGACCGCTCCGCAAACTCCGCTACAACATGACCGTCACGCTCGCCTCGGTGATCGTCGCCGTCGTTATCGGCGGCATCGAGGCGCTCGGCCTGATCGGGGAAAAACTCGAACTTCAGGGACCGGTGTGGCGGCTGATCGCGACGCTCAGCAACAATCTCGGCCTGGTCGGCTATTCAATCGTGGCGTTCTTTGTTCTCAGCTGGGCCGCGGCCTGGCTGCTCTACAGAACTCGGGGCTTTGACGGCATCGATTCCGCCGCCGACGAGCCGCTGCGGCCCTGACACCAAATTCCATACCGCGATAAATCTGCCTGCCGGCGCGGAAAGTCCGGGGGCCTCATTGGACCTCACAAGCGCGGCCAGTGCCTTGCACGGATGCGTCCGGGGCTTCGCGCATCGCAGCCATTAAGCGCAACGTCGGCCCGGTAACGTGTCGCCAAATCGCTGCCCGGCGCGAAACCGGCGTGTCGTGATGAGCCCCGGCCACGCCGGCTGTTAGAGCTGGTTCGGATCAACGCCCATGTGCCCGCGATCATCCCTGGGGTCGCCGGGGATCAACAGGCTCAGATCGCGAGCAGCCTTCGTGCGTTGCCGCCGGCTATGGCCTCGACAGTTTTCGGATCGAGCCCCTCGACCGACGCAAGGTGGCCAAGGGGATCGGACTCTGCCATGTCGAACGGATAATCGGTCCCCAGCAGAACATGATCCGCCCCGAATACTCCGATCAGACCTGCAAGCTGATGAGGCGTAAACACGACGGTGTCGACGAACACCTTTTTCAGATAATGCGTCGGCGGATGAGGCAATCCGGCGCGGCAATCCGGGCGCGCGCCCCAGGCATGATCGATCCTCCCGGAATAGGCGCCCAGATAGCCGCCGCCATGCACCGCGAGCAGCTTCAGGTCCGGATGACGCTCCAGTACGCCGTCGAAGATCAGGTAATGCAGCGCCAGTGTCGTTTCGAGCGGATTGCCGATGACGTTGTTGAAATAGAATCGCGTCGAAGCCGTTTCGCCTTCGGTGAAACCGTTCGGATGAATTACGATCAGCGCTCCGAGTTCCTCGGCTTTCGCCCAGAACGGAGCAAATGCGGGATCGGAAAGCTCCCGTCCGGCGACATTGGTGAGCACCTGGACGCCCTTGAGGCCAAGGTTCGCGCATCCCGCGTTCGAGTTCGGCGGCGGCTTCTTTTCCGTCCGACATCGGCACCGAGCCCAGGCCGGTAAAACGGTCGGGCCTGCGGCGCAGTACGCGGCAATGCCGTCGTTGACGACACGGGTAGCGTTGACACTGATCTCGAGCGGCACGGTGTAATAGCACTGCGGCGGCGGCGGCATCACCAGCTGACGTCGATCCCCATGTCATCGAGATCGCGCAGGAGCGCCAGCCCGTCGTCCCGCCCGCTCATGCGCGAGCTCGTCGGCTTCCTGCTTCCCGTTTATTTCTTTTGTCTCCGGCGTGGAAAAGAACGCCAGCGGGATCGTCGAAATATCGAGATGCGGCGCGACGACTTGCCGCAGCCTCCGGCACCGCGACGTGAGAATGAATATCGATCGTCACGCTGCGGGGCCGCGTTTCGCGGCCGGGACGGCCGTGACTGCGGGCCGCAGTCGAACCGTACGGGGCAATGGCGTTCAAAGCAAAGTCTCCCTTTGTTGCCGGCGCTTTTTCATGAATGCGATCGGCGCTGGACGTTTCCTGCTGGTTATTTCGACGAAAGCGACCCGCCGACTTCCGCGACGGTGTGAGCGAGGCTGCTTATTGTCTCTCTTTGCTGATCACCTCATGCCGCCTTTCGGGAAGCAAGGATTTCGCGAACCGTTCGGCCATCACCGCTGTCACGATGGCGACCGCGCCGCCGCATCTCGCCTTCCGGCAGATCGACAACGTTCATCAGGACCGCCCGCGGTGCCGCCTGTGAAACAGAAAGCATGAAGCCGCTGCCACTTCCTGCCGGATGATCTTGCGGTGAAGCGACCACACGGAGCGGACCCTCGACTTTGAAGAAAGTGAAGCCCAAGTGGCTCGTGACCCGCGAAATGGCGGTTACCCAGGGGCTCACGTCCCTCCGGATTCCCGCACACTCCATCTAGTTGAGGCCGCCATCCACAAGGATTGTTCTGCCAGTCACCCAGCGCGCTCCGTCCGACGCCAGAAATGCCACAACGTCGGCAATATCATCCGGAGTGGCCATCCTTCCGAGCGGTGTCGCCTGCTCAATTCCGCGTCTCAGGTCATCGCTCAGCCACGCCGTCATGGGCGTGGCGGTGGCGCCCGGTGCCACCGCGTTCACGGTGATTTTTCTGGACGCCAGCTCTTTTGAAAAGCCTTCAGTGAGCGTGCTGACCGCCGCCTTCGATGCCGAATAGATGACGCAGCCTTCGATCGGGCGATACGCAATGTTGGTCGAGACATTGACTACACGCCCTCCCAATTCCGGGAAGTGCGGCACGGCGGCCTGCATCATCAGCACCACACTCAGTGCGTTCACGGAAAACTGGCGTTCGAAAGTGCCCGGGTCGATGTCACCGAAACGGGCGTATTCAAGAATTCCGGCATTGTTCACCAAAATGTCGATCCTGCCGCATCGATCGACAATCGTTTTGACTATGCGCGATGCATCCGCGACTTTGGTCACGTCGCCGCCAACGATAAACGCAGCGCCGCCCTCCCCTGCAATCGCGGAAGCGACCGCGGCGGCATTTTCCTCATGACTGTTGTAGTGAACGGCAACGGTCGCGCCCCCTCGCGCCAGCCGTTTTGCGACAGCAGAACCGATGCCGCTTGACGCCCCGGTCACCAGAGCGACTTTACCCGCGAACTCGGAAGCGGACATTTCAACCCCCCTTGATTTCGTAACAAAGCCGTTTGCAGGAGCCCTAGCTGGCGAGCCTTTTTACTTCAGAGGAACGATTTTCCGCCGCTGACTGAGACATCGGCGGCGCACGGAAAAGCGCGGAAAACGTCGCCACCATGCCGGCGAGCGCAAGATCGGTCCGCTCCGCAGAACACTTTCCGCCGGACAGTCCTTCAAGCTGACCCAGTCCGACATGGTGTAGATCATCGCGCCTACCAGGAAATGAAACCGCCAGTGCAGGTCCTCATGTGCGAGGTCCGGCAGCGCCGCGCCCAGTTCTGCAATAAAGAGCAAATCGAGTTGATCGAAAGCGCGACTGACGATTTCGCGCGTCGTGACGCTTTGCTCCAGCGATACCCTCGCCCGCAACCGGTTGAAGAGATCGTTGCGATCTCCGTGCGTGACTTCGAAGGCGGGACGGAGGAACGCGTCAAGAATGCTTTCGAGCGGCGGCGGCCGGCCGGCGTAGCGGCGCGCCGCCTCAAGCAGCTCGAGACGGCGCTCGTTGAGCACGGCAGCACGGCGCGCAAAAATTTCCGACAGCACCGCCTGCTTCGAACCGAAATGATAATAAATCGCCGAAAGGCTCACGCCGGCCGCAGTCGTCAGATCGCGAAAACTGACTGCGTCATAACCGTCAACCGCGAACAGTCTTTCTGCCGCTTCGATGATGCGCCCCCTTGCCTCGCCGTGATTCAGACGACTTGGCGGCGTCCTTCTGCCCTTCCGCATGTTTCTTATCCCGCTGGTAGTACGATTGTATCAAACGCCCCGTGTGTTGTAGTCAACCCCCTTGGCAAATCCCGGACTTTGCTGCGATTTCGTTGGGCTTCAACTGCCAATTTATTGGGTTTTTGGATTAATATTCGGCAGTCCTGCGATTTCTGCATATTTGGTTTGACATTAGTACGAACGTTCTTCTTAATTCGAAACGGTGTTCCGGGACACCAGAGACGGCATAAAATTTAAAGCCCGCGCTGCGACCAAAGCAGCCGGGTCCCGAGTGGGAGTTTGCGGCAACGCGAGGAGGCATGGCAACCGATCGCCCCCAAACAATAAAGCCCGAGCCGATTTCACGTGCGGCGCTGCCCGAAATCGTCAGGCACGTACCCGCCGCCGAAATCCAAATCTTTATCGCAATCGTCGCGCTGGCTGCCATTTTTTCTTACGCGTTTCCCGACAGCTTCGCGACGTCGGGCACCCTGCTTAATATGGCGCGCGTGGCGGGCATCCTGCTTGTCGTATCGATCGGCCAAAGCTTTGCTCTGATCGTCGGCGGGTTCGATATCTCGGTAGGCGCGACGATGGGTCTCGTCAGCGTCGTTTGCGCGCTCCTTATGAAGAGCGGCGTCGGAGTGCCGGAAGCCGTCGCACTCGGCGTGCTGGCCGGAGCCGTCGTCGGATTGATCAACGGCGTCGGCATTTCCATACTTGGCGTCACGCCGTTCGTGATGACGCTCGGCATCCTCACATCGGTTCGCGGCCTCGCGGACCAGCTTGCCAACGGCCGCGTGATTACCGGGTTTCCCCATGACTTCGCGCTTTTTGGGCGCGCTCCGTGGTGGGGCATTCCGAGCGCAGCATGTATCGCGGTCCTGGTGCTTGTTATTGCGTGGCTGATCCTCCAGCGCACGCGGGCAGGACTTTACATTTTCTCAATCGGAGGCAGCCGCGAGACCACGCGCGTCGCCGGCGTGTTCGTTGAGCTCTACGAGGCTCTTGCCTACACGCTGTGCGGAACGCTGGCGGGGGTCGGCGGCGTCATGCTGACATCGCGCGTTGCGGTCGCTCAGGGAAGCCTCGGTCAGGGATACGAACTGCTTTCGATAGCAACGGCCGTGATCGGTGGTGTGGTCATCGGCGGCGGCGTCGGCCGCCTGACCGGAGTCGTGCTCGGCGTCGTTCTCGTCACGGTTCTCAACACCGGCCTCGACATCGCCGGAGTCAATCCGTTCGTCCAGCAGATCGTGACCGGTCTGGTCCTGATCTCGGCGGTCCTGCTCTCGAAGGCGCGCGCCGTATCGATCCGTACTCTCGTCCGGCAAATAGCGCTGCCTCGAAGGGGCTAGTTTTTCTGGAATGCCGCACGTCGCGGTGAACATGGAGGATGGGAAACTATGGCTTACGTCAGTAAATACAGTGGCAAACCGCTGGTGGCGGCCGTATCCACGGCCGCGATTCTTGCGGTGTGGATGAACGGCGCAAATGCTCAGGGGCTGAACCTCACCGACGCCGAAAAAACTCCGGCAAAGTGTGACGTCACACTACAAAGTGACCGATCTGGCCGAGCTTCAAGGCGCCGAAGGCGAAGAAGCCCTACAAGATCGAATTCTCGGTGCCGATGTTCATCCCCTATATTCAGGCGGTGATCTACGGCGCGCAAAAGGCCGCCAAGGAAGCCGGCGTCACGCTGACGACCGATGCGGGCAAGGGATTCATGGATCCTGCATCGCAAATCACGCAGGTGGAAAACGCCCTTACCCACAAGCCGGACGCGCTGCTCATCAATCCGTCCGATCCGGAGGGCATGGCGCCTACGATCGATGAGACCATTGCGGCCGGCACGCCCGTGTTCGACGTTGGAACGCTGTCCGCGAGCACGAAGTCCGCGAAAGTCGTTCAGGACGATTACACGCAGGGCCTGATCGCCGCCGAAGCGGCCGCCAAGCTTCTGCCTCAGGGCGGGCAGGGTCTGCTGATGGCGGGCCCACCGAATGCAAGCTGGGCGCGGCGGCGGGTCGCCGGTTTTCTCGACGGGATCAAGAAACATCCGAACATCAAGCTGAATGCCGTCGTCAGCTCGGATAATGATGCCGCCGACGGACTGACGAAATTCTCGAACGCGGCGCAGGCCAATCCGAAGTTCGACTTCATCTATGTGACCGGCTCGTTCGTGCTTCAGCCGCAGTCGATCCCGGCCGAATATCACAAGGCGCTGTACGTCGCAGGCAGTCTGACCAGCACGACGCTGGACGCGCATGAAAGACGGCAGCGCCGCCGCGATCCTTCCGGACTTCCCGATTTCCGTCGGCTACATCGGTCTGTCGCTGGCGGTGCAGAAGCTCAACGGCGAGACAGGTGCCGCAATACAACTGCGCGCCGGTCGCGGCGATGTACAAGGCTGACGTGAACGATCCGATCTGGATCGACAGCAGCATCATGCCGGCGGACGCTGCCGCGCCCAAGTAACATACGAAGCGGCGCCGCTCGCGGATGCGCGTCGGCGCCGCCTTTTCTTCGATGAACGAGATCCCCGTCCGAAACGAATGTTTTTATGAACCCGCGGCGACCCTTCCCGGAACGCTGGCGCTGCAGCTTCAGCGGAGTGACCAAGCGCTTTCCCGGCGTGACGGCGCTCGACAGCGTCGATCTCGACCTGCATCGCGGCGAAGTCCATGCGCTGCTCGGCGAGAACGGCGCCGGCAAATCCACACTCATCAAGATCCTCAGCGGCGTGCACGTCGGCCGACGAAGGCGATTTCATCGTCGGCGGCAGCCGCCGTTCTGGTGACACGGCCGAGCGAAGCCGCCGCGACTTGGAATCACGGTGGTGCCGCAGGACATCCTGATGGTGCCCGAGTTCTCGATCGGCCGGAATATTCTGCTGGGTCGGCGAGCGGGGCTTCGCCAGACCTGGCCAGCTTGAGCGCCGAAGAGAGCAGAACCGTCAAGGCCGCGCTGGCCAAGGTCGGCGCGACTTTCGATCCGGGCACGAAAACGTCAACTCTCAGCGTGCCGCACCTTCGGCTGGCGCAGATCGCCCGCGCGCTCGTGCATCCCGGCGAAATCATGATTCTCGACGAACCGACCGCGGTTCTGTCGGAACCGGATGCCGAACTTCTGATCGAGCGGGTGATGCAATTCCGTGCCGAAGGAAAAGCGGTGCTCTACGTCACGCACCGCCTTTCCGAAGTCATCCGCATGGCGGACCGGATCACGATCCTGCGTGACGGAAAACGGGTCGGCGTTTACATGCGCGGCGAGGTTTCGCGCGCCGATATCGTCCGGCTGATGGCAAAGGACATCGCCAACGCGCCCGTCGCCACCGACGCAGCGCCGAATCCTCTGCACGCAGCGCCTGAGGGTTCCCGAACAAATATTCAGATCAGGAATCTGTCTTCCGGGCGGCGGTTCAGCCACGCAACCTTCACCGCGTCGGCAGGCCGGATCGTCGGCATCGCCGGTGTCCAGGGTTCGGGTCACGGTCATCTCATTCGCGCGATCGCCGGCGCTCGATTCAGCCAACGAAGGCGAGATTGTTCTCGACAGTCACCCGCTGCCGCTGGGATCGGTGCGGCACGCCGTCGAACGGGGAATCCTGCTGGTTCCCGCCGACCGGCGCGGAGCCGCGATCGTCCCTTCCCTCTCGGTGCGCGCCAATCTCTGTCTCGGCGGCCGGGTTCGCCGCTCGGTTCGCCGCTTCGGTCTTCGCTGGCCTGGCGAGGAACGCGGATGGCGCAGGATTACATCAGCCGCCTCAGCGTCAGGCCGCCCTACTCCGAGATCAAAATCGGCGCGTTGAGCGGCGGCAATCAGCAGAAAGTCGCGATCGCGAGAGCACTCGAAGGCAACGCCAGGGTGCTTTTGATCGAAGAGCCGACCCAGGGCGTAGACGTCGGCGCGAAGGCCGAAATTCATTCCCTGCTGCGCCGCGTCGCCGCCGAACGGGACTGTGTCGTCATCATTGCGACGTCCGAGTTCGAAGAGCTCATCGGTCTTGCCGACGACATCCACGTGATGCGCGAAGGCCATATCGTCTCGAGTTTCCCGGGAACCGAAGCCACTTACCACCGCATTCTCGAGAACGCCCTGTCCTGATCCGCAAAATGCGGGGCGGGCGCGTTGCGCTCGTCCCGACGACGTTTCGCCCGTTTAGTCACCAAGGAGGAAGCAATGTCCAATCTGCCAAAACAGCAAACAAGGCGCCGGTCGCGATCTGGCCGGATGGACCGCCCCGGCCGCTGGCGCCGTACACCCCCGCCATCAAGGCGGCGGGCTGGCTGTTCGTATCGGGCCAGCTCGCGAGCGATTTCAAGAACGGACTTGCGCCGGAAGCCACGCCGGCCAATCCCAATCTGGGCAATTCGCTCGAGCTGCAATCGCGCTACACGATGGAAAACCTTGCCAAAACCGTGCAGGCCGGCGGCTGCGACATTTCCAAAGACGCCGTCCGGATCTGGCAGTGGTTTACGTCGCCGTATCCGACGATGGAGGAGTTCAAGGCCGGCAATACCTGGCCGCGAATTTCGATCACGCCGTATCTCGACACCAGGAACGAGTTCATCAAAGAGCCGCGCCCGGCTTCGACCGGCATGGGCATCCGCGAACTGCTGGTCAAAGACACGATCCTCGAAGTCGACCTCATCTGCATCGACGACGGCGGAAAGAGCAAAGGCTTTCCGACACCCGAGGGCGTGCCCTCTCCGCTCGCCGGCTATTCGCCCGCCATTCGCCGCGGCGACTGGATTTTCCTCGCCGGCGAAATTCCGGTCGACTGGGTCGGCGACTATATGAGCCCGGTACATCTGGGCGAGCCGAGCGCGCTTGCAAAGGAAGCCCGCATCAATCCGTACGTCTGGTACGGCTCCGAGATCGAGAAGCAGACCGAGTACGTCCTCTGGAAGCTGTCGAAAATAGCCGAGGCGGCCGGCACGACTCTCGACCGGACGGTGAAAGCCGACGTCTATATCGGCGATCCGAGCGACTACGCGGGCATGGAGAAGGTCTGGAAGCGCTGGTTCCCGAAGAACCCTCCGGCGCGCTGCGTGATTCCGTACATGGGTCTTGGCGGCAAAGGCAGCCGCGTCGAGGTCGCGCTCACGCTGCTCTCGTCGGATTCGAAACTGAAGATCGAAACCGTCAGCACCAGCAAGGCTCCGAAGCCGTTCAGCCACGAGCCGCAGGCGATCAAGGTCGGCAATCTGCTGTTC
This sequence comes from uncultured Alphaproteobacteria bacterium, assembly GCA_963766925.1. GTDB lineage: Bacteria > Pseudomonadota > Alphaproteobacteria > Rhizobiales > Xanthobacteraceae > BOG-931. Next base: position 38,058 of record CAVYCI010000025.1, on the reverse strand, counting down.
CTCAGCCAGCAGATGCCCTGCGACGAAAACGGCGTCCTGCCTGCCGGCATGACGCGCGATCCGAACTTCCCGTACTACGGCCTGACCAGTCGCGCGCAAATGCGGTACATGGTCAAGAACGTCGCGGCGATCTGCGAGGCCGCCGGCACGTCCCTCGCCAACATCGTCCGGCGGGCCTGCTTCCATGACACCGGTGAGCGTTTCGCCGAATCCATGGAGGAATGGTCGTCGCACTTCCCCGACCGCAAGCCGTGCTCGACCACGCTGATCATCGGCGGCCCGCTGGTCGTTCCCGGCGCGCACACGCTGCTGGATCTGATGGCGTACGTGCCTGACTGATTGAGAACCGTCCGGACAGGCGCAGGCAATGGCGCCTGTCCGGACATCCGTTGTCACCGCCGGTTACAAAGTCACCGCAAGTTACAAAGACCGATTCACCGAAAATCCATCAGCCGGAAAGCAGGAGGTGAAAATGACTTTGCGCGACAGGATCCGTCTCGGTGTCGTACAACCGCGCGACTGGTGGGACGATAAAGCTCCCCGCATGCTTCAGGACGCTGTCGCCAGCATCGAGGAAGCCGGCCGGCGCGGTGTGGATCTTCTGCTGTTTCCGGAAATGTATCCCGGCCCGATCAGCCACGACGTGCGCTACGAAGTCATCGAACCGCTCCAGGAAGCGTGCGCGCTCAATCGCGTCGCGGTGGCCGCCGGCACATCGACACCGGTACCGGACAAACCAAAGGCCTGTCACGTTACGCACGTCGTCATCGACGCGGTCGGCAACATCAAGGGTCAATACAATCGCACGCACCCGCGCAGCCAGGTCTATCGCGGCCTTTACGGTTCGGGCGGCTGTGCAAATTTCGAGTACACCGCCGCCGACGAATTTCCGGTGTTCGACATGGGCTGGGGCGTCATCGGCATTTCGATTTGCAGCGAAATGTTCGTGCCCGAAATAGCCCGCATTCTGGCGCTCAAAGGCGCCGAGATTTGCCTGTTCCCGGTGGGCTGGACGATCGACGATCTCGGCTGGCGCGACGTCTGGCAGACTTTGGTCCGGGCGCGAGCGATCGAAAACACGATGTTCACCGCGGCGTGCCAGAACCTGTTCGACCGCGCGATGCTCAAACATTATGCCGGTCGCGACCTGCCGGCGGGCGACGGCGAGGGCCTGAACCGCGGTCTCGCGATTATCGCAGGCCCCGAAGGCGTGCTCGGCATCATGCCGAACTCCGGCATCCTGACCGCGGATCTGGATCTGGCGCGTCTGCGCCTGATGCGCCGCAGCCAGGAATTCCCCGACGGTCTCACCATCCCGCCGCCGTTCGCATCGGTGCCGGGCGTTCTGGCACTGCGTCGCCCGGAACTGACGGCGCCGCTGCTCGGCATGGAAGCGAAGACGCTGCCGAACATTGCGGATGAAAGCGCGGGCGGACGCACGCTCTCCGAGACCGATCCTGAAAGGCGCATCGGCGTGCTGCACTAGCATTGCGCCACCGTTCCGGAAGGCGTTGCGGACGCATCGCCGGAGCGAAGCTTTCCGCATCTCCGCGCCCGAATCCATGCATTTCGACTGCCTGTAACGGAGGAAATCCAGAATGAACAAAATCGAAAAAGCCGGCACGGCCAGAAGCGAAGTCCGCGACGGCATGCACATCGACTGGGATGTCCCGATCGAAATGGACGATGGACTGGTGCTGCGCGCCGACGTGTTCCGGCCTGTCGCGGAAGGCCGCTATCCGGTGATCCTCACCTACGGTCCCTACGCCAAGGGACTGGCGTTTCAGGACGGCTATCCGAGTGCCTGGAACCGGATGGTCGAGCAGCATCCGGACGTCGCGGCCGGATCGACCAACAAATATCAGAACTGGGAAGTCGCCGACCCGGAGAAGTGGGTGCCGCACGATTATGTGTGCGTGCGTGTCGACTCCCGCGGGTGCGGCTGCTCGCCGGGCTACATCGACCATTTTTCGCCGCGGGAAACCCGGGACTTTTACGAATGCATCGAATGGGCCGGCGTAGCGCCGTGGTCGAACGGCAAGGTCGGCATCAACGGCATCTCCTACTACGGCATCAATCAGTGGCAGGTCGCGAGCCTCCAGCCTCCGCACCTCGCCGCCATGTGCATCTGGGAGGGCGCGGCCGACTGGTACCGGGACATGACCCATCACGGCGGCATCCTGTCCACGTTCTGGGCCAACTGGTACGACATGCAGGTGAAAACCGTTCAATACGGCGCGGGGGAGCGCGGCAAACGCAGCCGCGTTCACGGTGAACTGGTCTGCGGACCGGAAACACTGTCCGAGGAGGAACTCGCCAAAAACCGCACCGACTTTGGCGCCGCCATCCGCTCCCACCCGCTTGACGACGCCTACCACCACGAGCGTTCGCCGGACTGGTCGAAAGTCACAGTGCCGTTTTTGTCCGCGGCGAACTGGGGCGGTCAGGGTCTGCATCCGCGCGGCAACTTTGAAGGTTACGTGCGCGCCGCCTCCAAACAGAAATGGCTGGAGGCCCACGGCATCGAACACTGGACGCACTTTTACACCGACTATGGCCGCGAACAGCAGAAGCTCTTCTTCGATCACTTTCTCCACGGCAAGAAAAAGACCGCGTGGGCGAAACAGCCGAAGGTGCGGCTTCAGGTGCGTCACGTGGACCGTTTCGAAGAACGGGCCGAGAAGGAATGGCCGATCGCGCGCACCAAATGGCGGAAACTCTATCTCGATCCCGCCGGCAGTTCGCTGGAAAAAGCTCCGTCAGGAAAGCGCGCAGCCATCAGCTTTGACGCCATGAGCGACGGCGTGACCTTTCTGACGCCGCCGATGCAGGAGGACACCGAGATCACCGGCCCATCAGCGCTCAAGCTGTTCCTCTCGTCATCGACCAGCGATGCCGACGTGTTTGCGGTACTGCGGGTGTTCTCGCCGGAGCTCAAGGAAGTCGTTTTCCAGGGCGCCATCGATCCGCACACGCCGGTCGCGCAGGGCTGGCTGCGCGCATCGCACCGCAAGCTCGACAGGAAGCTGTCGCGACCCTACCGCCCCTATCACACCCACGACGAGATACAGAAACTCAAGCCCGGCCAGGTCGTCGAGCTTGACGTGGAACTGTGGCCGACGTCGATCGTCGTTCCGGCCGGATACCGGGTGGGCATCAGCATTCGTGGCAAGGACTACGAATACGGCGGCGCGAGCGGCGGACGCCTGTCGAACTTCAAGAACGAGCTCAAAGGCTGCGGTCCGTTCCTGCACGACGATCCGGTCGACCGTCCTCCGGCGATTTTCAGCGGCGTCACCACGCTGCACTTCGGACGCGAAAGAGCCCCCTACGTGCTGGTGCCGGTCATCCCGGGGAGCAAATCCAAAAAGCGCGCGAGCAAGCGGGCCAAACGATAAGGGTATTGAACCGCGGGCAGGCTCGCCCGCATCAAACAAGGAGCATGTCGCATGGAACGCCTGGAGAAATCCGACCGGACCATTATGCACCTGGAAGGTAGCGCCGTTGAGAAATCCCGCGCCTACTCGCCGGCGATCGTAACGCAGGGCGGCAGGACCGTCTGGCTGGCAGGCCAGACGACGCTGGTTGATCTCGACGGGAAGCCGATCCCGCACGATTTCGACGCGCAGGCGCGAACCTGTTTCGCGCTGATCGACCGTACCCTGAAAAGGGTCGGCGGCACGCTCGCCGACCTCGTGACGATGACGGTTTCGATCAGCGACCCGCGATACGGCGACCAGTTTGTGAAGCTCAGGCAAGGCTTCTTCCCGGACGGGAAGTTTCCGTGCAGCGCGCTGATCACGGTCTCCAACTTCGCGCACCCGGGCATTCTGATCGAGATACAGGGCGTGGCGGTCATTTAGAACTTCGCCACGCCTCCACCAAAGACCGGCGGGCGCCGCAGGTGCGGCCGACGACGCCGCCCCCTCGCAGAGGAGAGTGTGGCTCGCGCGCTCAGGGATGTCCGCGGTTGCACCCGGCGCAAGCGCTGACTGGATCCTCAGGCAAATTCGACCGGCGGAGTCCGCATTGGGTCGGCAGGGAAGCCCTGCCACACAGTCCGATTTTTCGCCGCGCAGTAAATAAATGAATTTATTGAAGAGTTGGTACAGCTGGGGGGATTCGAACCACCGACCTCCTGATCCACAGTCAGGCGCTCTAACCAACTGAGCTACAGCTGCACGGCCGCACGGGTCGGCAAGCGCGCGGAAGCTAAGAGGTACGATCCGGTTTGGCAAGATCGCCGTTGCCTGACGTGAGCCTTGACCGGTGCCTGAGGACCGGAGCGCCCCCGCCCCCCGAAAACGCAAAAGCCCGGGCCATAAGCCCGGGCTTTGCCCCGTCGCGCGGACGGGAGCAATACCAGACCGCGTTCAGACTGCGGTCTTGAAAGCCTTGTTCATGCCGGACTTGATCGGCTCGGCAGTTTCGGTCGCGACTTTCTGAACCAGCGCGCCGAGATCCTTGCTCTGCTGGGTCATCGCCTCGAACTGCTTGCGCGCGTGCGCGTTGGTGAGTTCGACCACTTCCGACAGGGTCTTCGCGGCCATCACTTCGCCGGCGAAATCGAACGCCGCATTGGTGTTGGCGCGGGCGAGTTCAATCACCTTGAGACCGTAATCGGAGGCGCCTTTGGTGGCGGTCGAATAGGTGGTCTCAAGTACGTCGGTCGCCTCTTCAGCGGCGGCCTTCATCTTCTCGTAGGTGTCTTTGGCCTGCGCGACGCCGCGCTCGGCCATCTCGCGGAAGGCTGCCGGCATTTCGACCTTGGGCATGTCGAACTTCGGCATTTCGAACTTCGGCATTTCAAAAGGGCTGCTCAACGGCTTGGTCGTCTTGGCTTTCGGGGATGCACTGGTGGTGTCCGCCATGGAACTCGTCCTTGTTCGCTCGGGTTTTGGGCTGTGACGCGGAACGGTCTCAACTGTCCCGCCGCCCATCGCGCGAGACATATATTTCCTCGGCCGCGAAGCCGTACTCCCTACAATCCCGGCCCGGGGCCTTCTGTGCGAATATATAGCAGCCATTTTGGTGCGTCGCAATAGACTTTATTGCGTTGCACAAAACTTTCACAAGTGGCTGATCTTGCTTTGAATTTACCATACCCTAATCGTCGGAACGGTCAGGGTTTTCTCGTTTTTGCAGTGTCCATGACTATTTTGGCAGCACTTTGACCCAGATCGTGGGCCTGGGTCGAAAGCGTTTTCATCTGATTGGCCAGATATTCAGACTGCAGCCGCATTACCTCGGCGGGATCTTTGGCGTGCATCAACTTCTGCGCGAAGTCGAACGTTGCCGCCATGTTGCGTTCGACGAACCCCATGGATTTATGCGCGATTTCGCTGGCGCCCGCGCGCGCGGTCTCGGCCTGGCCCTGCCACTGTGAAACGGCCTGGTTGGCCGCCTGAGCGATGCCGTCAAAAGCAGTCCGGGCCTGCGCGACGCTTTGCTCCACGAAGGCGCGAACCTCGTTGGGCATCGCGAACTGCTCAAACGGTTCCTTGGCCATCCTCAACTCCTGGTGCCGCCGCCTCTTCATCCTAGGCGAATTTACGTACCGCGTGCACGCGGGATTTTGGCGCCGGTCAAGACCCCGGCCCGGTTAAGGTTATCCGACCAAGCCCGGCTCCCGCGGGCCGGGCGGCATGGACGGCGTTGGCCTGCACCATTAAGGATTTGTTAGGCAAACGGGTTCGGGTGCATGCCGATCGTGAAATCAGAGTTCGCCCTGTCGCGCGACGGCAGGCTTCCGGCGCAGCTCGCCGACCGCGCGACCGACACGCTTCCGGCGTGGCTGTGGCGCGCGGACGGTTCCCGTATTCTTTGGGCCAACGCGGTCGGCGCCGCGATCTTCGGCAGTGCGATTGCCGGCGGCTCCGTCGAGCGCCGGTTCGAACCGGGCCATCCGGCTGCGGCCGAAATTTCACGACTCGCGCTGACTCTACCGCAGGCTGGCGTCGCTCGTCTCGAACGGCTCCGCGGATTCGGCGCGAGCTTCGGCCGGGCGCTCACGTGTGTCTGCTCGCGCCTTGCGCTGGCCGATGGCGGAACGGCGATCCTGGTGGTCGCCGCCGAACCCGCGGGCCCTGCACTGACGCTCCGCGAGCGCGTGAGCCGTCTTTTGTCCGACAGGTCAGAAACGCTCGCGGCGTTCGCGCCCGACGGGACCGCTTTGTACGCCAGCGACGCAGCGCGGATTCGCTTTGAAGGTACGCCTGCATTTGCGGCGTCCGGCATCGCGGATATCGCGGCGCAGGCGCTTTCTGACGGCCGCGCCAGTGGCGCGACCGCGCGCGGCCCGGTGACGGTCGAACGTCTCGGCAGCGATTCCTCGACCGTGCTGGTGGCGACCTTCGGTGCGGAACCCGTTCCGGTACGGACGCAACAGATCGAGCCTGCAAATGCCGGCGCAGTGATCGCGCCGGTGCCATCGCAGGGCATTGTTGAAACGCCAGCGCCGGTGGCCGCGACTGAACCGGTGTCATCCGCACCTGCGGCTGCACAGTCGAACGGCGCGGATGCGCATCGCGAACCCGCACTGGAGCGGCGTCACCCGCTGCGCTTTGTCTGGCAGATGGACGCCGACGGCCGCTTTGTTGTCGGCTCCGACGAGTTCGCCGAACTGACCGGACCACGCACCACCGCCGCGTTCGGCCGATTGTGGAGCGATGTCGCCGCCGATCTGAAACTCGATCCGGACGATCAGGTCGCGCGCGCGCTGGCGACGCGCGAGACGTGGAGCGGCATTACTGTCTCCTGGCCGGTCGATGACGCAGGCGAACGTCTGCCCGTCGAGATGTCCGGCCTTCCGGTGTTCGACCGCGAGCGAAAGTTCTGCGGCTATCGCGGCTTCGGCGTCTGCCGCGACATTGGCCGCATCAATCAGTTGTTACGCGCGCGCCGCGAACAGCCGAACGGATTTCATGACCGGACCGGAGTTTTCGCCGCAGGGCGGAATTTCCGCTGTGGCCGCTGCTTTCCGGTCGGTCGATACGTCGGGCGATCGCCGGCCGCAGCCGGATACAAGGTTCGACGGTAACGAGCCCCCGTCAGGCGGGACATCTGAAACCGGGACCAACGAAGCTGCGCACGTGCCGCGGCCTTCGGCGGAACAGACTGTCCCGTCTGCGCCGACCACGCCGGTCGCCGCGCCCGCCAACGTCGTGCCGTTTCGTTCCGGAAGCGCAACCGAACTGAAGCCGCCCAGCCTCAGTCCCGTGGAGCACAAGGCGTTTCGCCAGCTCGCGCAGGAATTGACCGCGCGTCTCGGCGGAGTGCGTGAAACTTCCGATCAGGAAACCGGCGAAGGAGAAGCTGCGGCCGCAGCCGGCGTCGCAGGCAATGCGTCGGCCGCAGCCGACGTCGCAGGCGATGCGCCGGCCGCGTCCGGCGTCGAATCGGCGCCAGCCAGGCCGGGCTTCGAGGGCGCACTGCTCGACCGGCTGCCGATCGGCGTCCTGATCTATCATCAGGAGCGCCTGCTTTACGCCAATCGCTATTTTCTGGAACTGGGCGGCTACCCGGATGTCGAAGCGCTCGCGGCGGCGGGCGGCCTGACCGCACTGTTCGCTCCGGCAGGGGCCGGCGCGCTCGTCCAGGCCGATGGTGCGCAATCTCTCTCGGTCATGACCAGAAGCGGCGACTGCAGACCGGTCGAGGGCCGGCTGTTTGCAGTCCCGTGGGGCGGCACGTCCGCGCTCGCGCTGGTTCTGCTCAACGGTGCCGCGGAGGAGCGGCGGCGGGCTGCGGCGTCATCGCTGGCCAGCGCCGAGGACGAAATTCGGCAGCTTCGCGCGAAACTCGACACCCGCACCGTCGCCGAAGAAGAGCTGCGGACGGCGACCCGCGAAGCGCAGAAAGCCGCGGCGGCGAAAGCGGACTTTCTCGGCAAGGTCAGCCACGAAATTCGCACGCCGCTGAACGCGATCACCGGTTTCACCGAGTTGATCCTCGCGGAGCGCTTCGGTCCGATCGGCAACGACCGCTACCGGGATTATCTCAAGGACGTGCACGCCGCCGGCCTGCACCTCGTCTCGCTGCTCAACGATCTGCTCGATCTTTCGAGGATCGAGACCGGTCAGCTCGATCTCAACTTCGCCAGCATCAGCCTCAACGACCTGACCAGACAGTGCGTCGGCATCATGCAGCCGCAGGCGAGCCGCGCACGCATCATCATCCGCACCGCGCTCGCGCCTGCATTGCCTCAGGTCGTCGCCGACGAGCGCTCGCTCCGCCAGATCGTGCTCAATCTGCTGTCCAATTCGATCCGCTTCACCGGCCCGGGCGGCCAGGTGATCGTATCGACGGCGTTTGCCGACAACGGCGAGGCGGTGCTGCGGGTGCGCGATACCGGCGTCGGCATGAGCGAGAAGGACGTCGAAGCGGCGCTCGAGCCGTTCCGGCAGACCGCGACTTCAGGAAGCTGGGGCTCCGGCGGCACCGGTCTCGGCCTGCCGCTGACCAAGGCGCTGGCGGAAGCCAATCAGGCGCATTTCAGCATCACCAGCGCGCCGAATGCCGGCACGCTGATCGAGGTCGCGTTTCCCCCGGCGCGCGTCGTCGCGCAATAGATCCGGTGTGCTTTGTTGTCCGCTCAGGAGACGCGGATGACGATTTTGCCGAAATGCGCGCCCGAGGCCATGTGATTGTAGGCCGCCTTTCGCCTCGGCGAAGCCGAATACCTTGTCGATCACGGGCTTGATGCGCGTTGGCGGCGATCGCGCGGTTCATCGCCTCGAACATCTGCGTCGAGCCGACCGAAATGCCCTGCACGTTGGCGCGGCTGCGAGAAGATCAGCCCGGGATTGAGCTCGGTCGCGCCGCCGCTCAAGCCGCCGATCATGCTGACCTTGCCGCCGACGCGGATCGCGCCGAACGAGCGCGTCAGCGTCGCCGGCGCCGCCGACCTCGACCACGTGGTCGACGCCGCGGCCGCCGGTGAACTCCATCGCCGCCTTGTCCCATTCCGGCGTGGTCTTGTAATTGATGCCGAACGCGGCGCCGAGCGCCTTGGCGCGCTCGAGCTTCTCGTCGCTCGACGAGGTGATGATCGGCACGAATGCCCGTCGCGTGCGCGAATTGCAGCCCGAAGACCGAGACGCCGCCGGTGCCCTGCAGCAGCACGGTCTGCCGGCGATCAGCTTGGCGTGCTCCATCATCGCGTGCCACGCGGTGACGGCGGCGCACGGCAGCGTCGCGCCTTCCTCGCAGCGACAGATGCGTCGGGAATTTTCACGACGCCGTCCTCCTCCAGCACGACATATTCCGCGAGCATGCCGTCGATGCCGCCGCCGAGCGCGCTGCGCGTGCACCTGCGGCCTCGGCTCGCCGCCGGGCCAGCGCTGGAAGAAACTGCCGGCGACCCTGTCGCCGGCCTTCACGCGCGTGACGCCGGGGCCGACCTCGACCACTTCGCCGGCGCCGTCGGACAGCGGAACGAGATTGTCGCGCACCGGCATGCGGTAGGTGCCGCGCACGATGCCGAAATCGCGAAAATTGAGCGAACAGGCTGCGACCTTAACCAGCACCTGCCGGTATTGCGGCTTCGGCTCGGCCGCTCGACCTTGACCAGCGCATCGATGCCAGCGCCGCCGTCCGGCAACTGATAGGCACGCACTGCATCCCTGATCTCCCGGTGACAAAACCGGCTCAGCCGGCTGGTGTCACGTTCACTGCCACATCGATCCGCTGCCGGCCCGAGCCGACGATCACGCCGTCCATCGGCGCGACGTCGGTATAGTCGCGGCCGACCGCCAGCACGACATGCTGATCGGATACGATGATCGCATTGGTCGGATCAAGTCCGATCCAGCCGGCGTCGGCGCCGCACCACACCATCACCCAGGCGTGCATGGCGTCGGCGCCCTGAAGGCGGGTCGGATCGGTTCGCGGCATCGTGCGCAGATAGCCGCTCACATAAGCCGCGGGCAGGCCGATGCCGCGCAGCCCGGAAATCATGATGTGCGCGAAATCCTGGCAGACGCCCCGGCGCAGCGCAAACGACATCGGCGGCGTCGTGGTGACGGTGGTCGCGCCGATTTCGTAGGTAATGTCGTCCTTGAGGCGGTTCATCAGTTCGATCGCCGCTTCGAGCACCGGACGCGCGGCGGGAAAGCTCTCGCGCGCGTAATCGCGAATTTCCGGATCGAGCGAAACCATCCGGCTCGGAAACAGAAAATGCGCGGGCGACAGCGGGCCGATGTCGCTGGTGGCAAATGCCTGCTCGCGAACCTCCTCCCAGGCCGGCGTCGCGTGGGCATCGGCAGTGACGGCGGGATCGACCGTCACGCGTGCCGCGAGCCTGACCGTCAGGGTCCTGTGCGGCTCCTCGATTTCGATCCATGTCAGGCGATTGCCGAAAAAATCCTGGCCTTCGCGGCGACTCCGCCGGCTCGGGCACGATCTGCAAAGCGGAGACATGAACCCGCTGGCCGGCGCGATGGATCGGCGTGAGCCGCAGCACGTGGTGCGCCTGCGCCACCGGCGAGGCGTACGCGCAGGTCGTGGTCTGCCGCACGTCGTAGATCACGCCAGCGCCTCCCACAGTCAATTCGGAGCGTTCGTTGCTGCTCAGATAGGCCGCCGTGACCGCGTCGGAAAGTTTCATCAGGGACTGCTCGATGTCGCCGATCAGCGCTTCGTCGATCGCGGCGGCATCGACCGTGCGAAGCCGCGTCGCTATCGAGGCGACGATCTGCTGCACCGGCGAAAGCCTGCCGGTGGCGCTGCGGCCCGGCAGCGCCGAAAGATGCGTCTCGATGCGGTCGAGCTGAAACGCCACCGAGCGCGGATTGTTCGGGTCCAGCATGACCAGATCGATCACCGGCGTGCGGGCCGCCACCATGACGTAGCGCTGGCGATAGGTGATCTGGCTGTCGGCAAGCTCGAGCAGCAGTTCAAGCCCGCCCTCCGGCGCGGGCGGCTGCGCGAACACGCGCACGAGGCGGCAGGTCAGGATTGCGCGCTCGATGCGGCGGCCCAGTTCCAGAAAACGCCAGCCGGCAAGCCGGGTCATGTTTTCCTGCGCAAGTCCGGAGAGCGAAGAGACAATCCGCAGCGCGGCTTCGACCCGCTCGATGATCACGCTTTCCGACGGCCCCGTAGCAAGGGGCAATACGATCATGGTGGCGAGATCGTTGATCGCACGCCACGCGTCCGGCGAAAAACGGTCGCGGATCACGGAGGCCGCCGAGCGCGCGGCGCTGGTCAGATAAGGCAGCGAGCCGGAACCTTCGGCGCTGGTGAGCACGGCGCGGGCGAGCAGCGCCGGAGGAGCGGCCCCGATGTCGCGCGGCGCTGCGTCCCAGACTTCGAGCAGCGAACCGATGCCGGCGACAACCGGTGCTTCGGCCTCGTCCGCCTCGGCGGCGCGATTGATCATCGCACGGATAAGCCGGAGCGTCGCCTCAGCACGCTCGACGTACCGCCCCACCCAGAACAGATTATCCGCAGCGCGGCTCGGCAGCGGTCCGCTGGCACGCTGCACCTCGATCCGTTCCGGCGTCGGCAGCAACGTAGTCTCCGCGACCGGTCCGCGCGCGAGCACCCACGCGTCCGCCGTCGCGGCGCCGCGTTGCAGGCTGACCGCGCGCGGATCGGCGTTGTCGGCAATGCGCACGAAGCCGCCCGGCATCATCTGCCAGCGCCCGCCGACGCGCGCGAGGAACAGCCGCAGCGTGAACGGCCGCGGCTGGAGGCGGCCGTCGCGCCAGACCGGCATGCTCGAAAGCGTCACCGCTTCCTGCGCCACATAGTCGGCGCCGCGGTCGCGGATCGACGCGATCAGCGCGCTGCGCTGCGCGTCGTCGAGCTTTGCGCCGAGAATGTCGTTGGCGCCGCCGCCGTCGCTGGGCGTGTCGAAGGCGCGCGCAATCACCATCCGGTCGAGGTTTTCGATCATCTCCTCGCGCATGTCCGCGCGGCCGAGCCACCACGTGGCGACGTTCGGAATTGCAAGCCCGGTCCCGAGCACCTGCGGCGCCAGCGCCGGAAGGAACGCCAGCATCGCCCGCGCTTCGACGAGACCTGCGCCGAGCGCGTTGACGATGACGACCTTGCCGTCGCGGACCGCCTGCAGCAGACCCGGCGCACCGAGACGTGAGGCAGCATTGAGTTCGAGCGGGTCGGCGAAGTCGGCATCGATGCGGCGCAGCAGCACTTCGGTGCGGCGCAGCCCCGAGACGGTGCGGACGAACACGCCGTCCTCGCGCACGCTGAGTTCTTCGCCCTCGACCAGCAGCAGCCCGAGATAGCGCGCCAGATAGGCATGCTCGAAGTAGGTTTCGCTCATCGGGCCGGGCGTGAGCAGACAAATCTGCGCGTCGTCCTGGCGGCTGAGCGCGGAAAGCCCGGACTGGAACGCCTGAAAGAACGGCGCGACCCGTTCGACCCGCGTGGCGCGATACAGATCGGGAATGGCGCGCGACAGCGCGAGCCGGTTCTCGATCGCGTAGCCCGCGCCGGACGGCGCCTGGGCACGGTCGCCGAGCACCCACCAGCGACCGTCGGCGCCGCGGCCGACATCGACCGCATAAAACCGCAGATGTGCGCCGCCCGGCGGCGCGACACCAACCAGCGGCCGCAGAAACTCGGGATTGCCGGCGATCAGCGCGGCAGGGAGGCGTCCGTCGCGGATCAGCGATGCCGGCCCGTAGGCGTCGGCGAGCACGGCTTCCAGCAGTTCCGCGCGCTGGATCAGGCCCGCCTCGAGCTGCGTCCATTCGGCAGGCTCGATGATCAGCGGCACATGACTGAGCGGCCACGGACGCTCGATGCCGGTGGCGTCCTCATAGACACGATAGAAAACGCCGGAGCCGCGCAGATAGCGGTCGGCGGCGGCGAACCGGCGATTGATCTCGTCGTCGCCAAGAGCCGCCAGCATCGAGAGGAACGGCCGCCAGTGCGCGCGCACTCGGCCGTCCGCATCCATCATCTCGTCGTGGATGCCCGGAAGCGGCCGGTACGCGGTAACGAAGCGCTCCGGACCTGCGGTCTCCGGCGGGATTGCGGGGTCGAGTTTGGCGGCCATCTCCGGTCGCCGCTCAGGCCGGCCGCCGCAGATCGAGCGTGGTCGGATACTCGGGCGGGATTTCACGCGGCGGCACGTCGATCAGTCCACCGGTGTGGCCGATATCCTCGAAGCGGGCGCGCCTTCGGGCTTCGGCTTCGTAGGAGTTGACCGGATAGGTTTCGTAATTGCGTCCGCCGGGATGCGCGACGTGATAGACGCAGCCGCCGAGCGACCGTCTGTTCCAGGTATCAACGATGTCGAACGTGAGCGGCGCCTGGACGCCGATCGTCGGGTGCAGGCCCGACGCAAGCTCCCACGCCTTGAAACGCACGCCCGCGACATACTCGCCGGAACGGCCGGTGGAGGTGAGCGGCAGCCGCGCGCCGTTGCAGGTGACAACGTGACGGCCCTCGGTCATGCCTTCGACCTTGACCTGCAGACGCTCGACCGACGAGTTGACCAGCCGCGCGGTGCCGCCGCCGACCGTCTCTTCGGCGAGCACATACCAGGGTTCGATAGCCTGGCGCAGTTCCAGCTTCACGCCCGCATGCTGCACCGTGCCGCTGACCGGAAAGCGGAATTGCCGCTGCGCTTCGAACCATGCCGGGTCGAACGCGTAACCGGCATGTTTCAGATCGGCCAGCACGTCGTTGAAGTCGCTCCAGACGAAATGCTCGAGCATGAAACGGTCGTGCAGGGCGGTGCCCCAGCGCACCGGCCTGCCGTCGATCGGCGCGCGCCAGAGCCAGGCGATGATCGCGCGCAGCAGCAGTTGCTGCGCAAGACTCATCCGTGCATCCGGCGGCATTTCGAACGAGCGGAATTCCACGAGGCCGAGCCGGCCGGTCGGACCATCGGGCGAAAACAGCTTGTCGATGCAGATCTCGGTGCGGTGCGTGTTGCCGGTCACGTCGGCGAGGATATTGCGGAACAGCCGGTCGACCAGCCACGGCGGGACCGCATCCGGACCGCCCAGTGACGGCACCCGGGCGAGCGCGATTTCCAGTTCGTAGAGCATGTCCTGGCGCGCTTCATCGATGCGCGGCGCCTGGCTGGTCGGCCCGACGAACTGGCCGGAGAAGAAATAGGACAGCGACGGCCGCCGGTTCCAGTAAAGCACCAGGCTCTTCAGCAGATCGGGCCGGCGCAGGAACGGACTGTCGGCGGGAGTACGGCCGCCGAGGACGACGTGATTGCCGCCACCGGTTCCGCTGTGCCGGCCGTCGATCATAAATTTGTCGGTGCCGAGCCGCGAAAGGTGCGCCTCGTGATAAAGGTCGCGCGTGATCGCGACCGCTTCGCGCCACGATCCGGCCGGATGGACGTTGACCTCGATCACGCCCGGGTCGGGAGTGACCTTGATGACGTTGAGACGCGGGTCGGGCGGCGGCTCGTAGCCTTCGACATGCACCGGCATGTCGAGGTCGGCGGCGGTCGCCTCGATTACCGCGAGCAGTTCAAGCCAGGCGGCGAGCGTTTCGACCGGCGGCATGAAAACGCACACGCGTCCGTCGCGAACTTCAACGGAAAGTGCGGTGCGCACCGGCCTGCCCGGCCCGCGAGCCGCCGGTATCGCGGCCGGCGGCGGCTGGACCACCAGTGTCTCGGGGGCCAACGGCGGCGAAGGCTGCACGCCGTGCGCCGGCAGGACGCCGGCGACTGCCGGCGCGGCGTCTCTCGGGTCCGGCAGCGGCGCGGGCTCTGCGAACGGATCGGCCGTCACCAGATGCGGATAGTCGGCTTCCGCAAGGCGCGGCAGCGACGCCAGCGGCAGCCGGAATCCGACCGGAGAGTCGCCTGGAACCAGAAACAGCCGCTTGCGGCGCGTGTGCCAGAGTTCGCTCAGCCAGCCCTGCTTCGCCTGCGCGGTCCAGTGCTGCAGCGGCAGCACGAATCCCGCGGGCGGGCTCAAATTGCTGTCGAACAGACGGAGCAGGCGCGCGCGCTCATGAGGATCGTCGATCCCGGGATTGCCGGGATCGATATTGTCCGGGATCAGACCTTGCTTGAGCATGCGGTCGGCCGGGTCCTCGAAGATGGGCTGCACGTAGTCCGCCGTGATTCCCAGCCGCGCGGCAATGCCTTCGGCGAAACGCTGTAAATCGTCAGCGGTCGGCTTGAGGTCGGCGCTCTCGCGCGCGATCAGATTTTCGTTTTGCCAGACCGGCACGCCGTCGCGCCGCCAGTACAGCGCAAAAGCCCAGCGCGGCAGCGGTTCGCCGGGGTACCATTTGCCCTGGCCGTAATGCAGCAGGCCGCCGGGCGCGAACCGGTCGCGCAGCCGCCTTATCAGTTCGTCGGCCAGCACGCGTTTGCGCGGACCAAGCGCCGCGGTATTCCATTCTGCGGACTGGTAATCGTCGACCGACACGAAGGTCGGCTCGCCGCCCATGGTCAGGCGGACATCCTGCGCGACGAGATCGCGATCGACCTTTTCGCCGAGCGCATCGAGCGCGGTCCACGCATCTTCTGAAAACGGCGCGGTCACGCGCGGCTGTTCGGCGAGCCGCGTGACCCTCATGTCGAACGCGAACGAGACCTCGCTCGGCTCGACCAGCCCGCTGATCGGCGCGGCGGAGCGGTAATGCGGAGTCGCTGCCACCGGAATGTGGCCTTCGCCGCACAGCAGCCCCGACGTCGGGTCAAGCCCGACCCAGCCCGCGCCCGGTATGTAGACCTCGGTCCAGGCGTGAAGGTCGGTGAAGTCGTGGTCCGCGCCGGCCGCGCCTTCGAGCGGTTTGATGTCGGGGCGCAACTGAATGAGATAACCGGACACGAAGCGCGCCGGCAGCCCGATATGACGCAGCAGCTGGACCAGCAGCCAGGCCGAGTCGCGGCACGAGCCCGCGGCGGTCTCCAGCGTCTGCTCCGGAGTCTGGACGCCCGGCTCCATGCGGATGAGATAACGGATCATCCCCTGCAAACGCCGGTTCAGTTCGACCAGAAAGTCGACGATGTTGCGCGGCTCCCGCGAAATCGACGCGACCAGTTCTTTCAGCCGCGGCCCCGCTGGTTCCGGCGTGACATAGGCGGCGAGGTCCTCGTTGAGTTCGGCCGGATACGTGAACGGCCACCGCTCGGCATACGGCTCGACGAAGAAGTCGAACGGATTGATGACTTCCATGTCGGCGATGAGATCGACCGTGATGGAAAATTCCGTCGTTCTTTCCGGAAAGACGAAGCGCGCGATCCAGTTGCCGTGCGGATCCTGCTGCCAGTTCACGAAGTGCTGCGCCGGCGTCACCTTGAGCGAATAGGCCGGAATGCGGGTGCGGCAATGCGGTGCCGGACGCAGGCGTATGAGCTGCGGACCGAGACTGATCGGCCGGCTGTAATCGTAGCGCGTTGCGTGGTGGAGCCCGACGATGATGGACATGTTTGTACGCGGTACTTTGCCTGATAATGAAGCAATGTCCATGCAATTTCCGGGCCGCCGGAAGCCGCTTTTGCCGCGCTTTAAACGAAAAGCGGCGCGGTACCCCCGTATCCGCGCCGCTACCCGCAACAGGGACGCGAACGTCCGTTGCCGCAAGCAAATCTTAATGTGCCGGTCGGTGCACGGCGGGCCTTGATGTGGATCAAGGCGCAGCGGCAATTCACTCGCTGATCACGCCGCGGATCACGTGGCCGGTTTCGGGACCGACCGCGAGCGCCGGGCCGGCGGCCGTCCCCTGTGGTTTGTCGCCGAGCCGCAGCAGCGGCACCAGCACGATGGCAAAGCCGGTAAACGCCGCCGACAGGATGATGAGCGGGGCCAGCCGGTGATCGAACACCCGCTGAAAGAAATACGAACCGACGATGTCGGCCGAAGCGGTGGCGAGATTGATGAGCGACATCATCACCGCGAAACTGAACCCCTCTGATTGCCGCGGGCAATAATCGGCGGCGAGCGTCACGGTGGCGACAGTGGCGAGCATCGCGGCAAAGCCGCTGCAAAAGCTCAGGATGGCCGCCGTCGTTTCGTTGAACAGCAGCAGATACCCGGCCGTCGTCATGGTCCCGAAAGCGATGCTCAACTGCAGCAGGCGTCTGGTCGAGAGGCCTCCGAACAGCCGCCGGTAAAAAATGGCGCCCACGATCCAGCCGGCCGACCCGATCGATCCCAGCACCCCGATATAGCCCTGCGAGAACTGAAGGCTGTCGGTCATGGCGTAATAGAGCGGCGTGCTCAGGCCGGGACTGAAGTAATAGAGAAACAGGAACCCGCGACGATCCACAACTCGCGGCGCCTGAACGCGGCCGCCAGGCCGGCGAAGCGTAGCCGCGCAGCGCCGGCAGATCGATTTTGGCTTTCTCTTCCGGCATCAAAAACATGCGCGCCGTACAGCACCGCAAACGGTGCGATGGCGACAATGCCGGCAGCGGCGTGCAGCGCGGCAGCCGGCGAAAGCCGCTCCGCGAGCTGGCCGCCGGCGATCGCTGCCGCCATTGCGGCGACGTTGAACCAGAGCCACTGCTGATTTACGAAGCGGCCGCTCTCGCCGAGCCTTTGCCCGTTCTCCACCAGCACCGCGCCGCACACGGTGCTCGAGATCGCCATGGCATAGGCGGTCAGCTGAAGCGCCCAAACCGAGGTGGCCCGGCGCCGTCAGCTGCGTGATCCAGACAAATCCGCATGATGGCCGCGACGTTGGCGTCGAGCAGGTAACTTTTTCGCCGATAGCCGAACAGCGGCACGAAGTCGGAGAATGCGCCGTAGAGCGGCTTGATGATCCAGGGAAAATTGAAGATCGCGAGCCAGGCGGTGACCTGCAGCGGCGTCCAGCCCAGGCCCTGTTTCAGATAAAAACTGAGCGGCTGCGCGATCAGGCCGCTCGACCTGGCCCGCGCCTTCGACGACATAGAGCAGCGCGAAGAAAGTCAGCAGCCGGCCGGTAACGGCGCGCGCTTCGGCCGGCGCGTCGGCAGGGGCCTGAGCCGGTGATGCATCCATCGAAGGGCCGCTCGCCGATCCGGTCACGCTTTGGTCTGAAAGCCCGACATCCCGTCAGGTTCCAACCCTAGCGCCTGGCGCGCCCGATGTCGCACGCCGTGTCGCGCGGTGCGGACGGTTCGTCTTATCGGGGCAGCAGAACCTGCACCGGCGCCTGGCCGGCAAGGTCAGCCGCGGGCCAGCGTCCGGTCCCCGATCGAGACAGCGGTCACGGCGACGATAAGGGAAACGGTGAGCGCCGCGGTGGCGATCAGTTCGAGCGCGTGCGCGCGCCGCCGCGACAGGGTCTCTTCGGCGCCGGGTGGCCGCAAATCCGCTGTTGCCGCTCAAGTCGCTCATGGTCATCCCGCGAATCGGTATCGGTTGACCGTCGCGCCAGATTGGGGCGCCAGCGATTGAAGAACAAAGGCGATTCCGTGAAATATGGTTAACCGGAAGTTAACAGCGGCGCCGCGGCTGTTCCCGCGGCCGATGCGGCCGAAATCACGCCGGAACGACCGCCGCCGGATTGAACTCCATCGTCACGTGCCCGGGCTCGGCCGCGACCCGCTCGAGCCAGGCGCGCACCGCCGGGTACGGCGTAAGGTCGTAGTCGCACAAATGCGCCACGTGCGTGTACGCATAGAGCGCAATGTCGGCGATGGAGTAGCGGTCGGCGGCAAAGAAATCATGGAGCGCGAGATGCTTGTCCATCACGCCGAGCGCGCGATGACCTTCCTCCATCCACTCGTCGAAGGCGTGGCTTTGCAGTTCACGTCCGCCCTTCACGAGCGTCAGCCAGAAATACGCCGCGCCCAGATTGGGCTCGAGGCTGTGCTGCTCGAAGAACATCCACTGCAACGCTTCAGCCCTCGAGATACGGTCATCGGGCGCAAGCGGAGTGCCGATGGCGAGATACCAGAGAATCGCGTTGGACTCGGACAGAAAGCGGCCGGGCTCGACTTCCAGCAGCGGGACCTGCCCGCTCGGATTCTTCAGCAGGAATTCGGGCGTGTGGCTTTCGCCTTTGAGGATGTCGATCTCGACCAGCCGGTACGGAATGCCAAGCTTCGCGAGCGCGAGCCGCGTCTTGTAACTGTTTCCCGAACGCTGCATCGAATAGAGCGTAAACATGATCGCTCCCGGCTCCCTCCCGTCAAATCGCCCGGCCCGCGGATACGACCCGAACGCGGCGATGTCGTGACAATGAAACTCGTCGCAGGGACCGGCCGCTATTTTAGAAGAAATGCTCCGGATGGCGCTACCGGAAAGGCGGTACGAACTGTGCTGCGCCGCACAAGCAGAATAAAAATCGCGAGCATTACCGGCACGCCGAGGGGAATGAACGTCAGGAGCGCGAAATTGCGCGCGACAAGAGGTATCAGCCAGAGCGCGGCAAGTCCGGTTTTCTCCCAGGGTGAGAACCCGCGCTCCATGCCGTCGACGGCGAGGAAGGCAATCGCCGGCGCCAGCACCATCATGTCGTAATCGAATGCGTAGGGGGTAGCGAGGATCGAGGCGATACAAAGCGCCGCCGCCTTGAGCGGGTACGCCGCGGCGCTGCGCCACAGCCAGATCAGCGCGCCGCCAAGCGCGACGCTCAATGCGCCCTGAAGCACATAAGCCACCGGGACCGGTGCGCCCCACATGCGCGCCCAGGCGAACAGACTTTGAATTTTGAACCAGCCGGTGTCGCCCTGTTCGAGTGCGACCGTGCGCGTGAACCGAGTCGAATCGAGGAACGCCTGCCAGACGTGCGGACCAAACACGACGGTCGCAGCCAGCGCGCTCAAGGCCACCGTCGCCGCGGCGGCGGCAAAAGCCCGCCAGTCGCCGCGCGCCGCAAGCACGATCGGGATCAGAAGCCCGAATTGCGGCTTGTAGGCGAGCAGGCCGAACAGAACGCCGGCAAGGTACGGCCGGCGATCGAGCACCACGAGACCGCCGCCGAGCAGAGCCGCGGTGAGAAAACCGTTCTGCCCGTGTCCGACATTGACCAGCACCGCGGGAAACGCCACCGCAGGCAGCAGCCAGTCCGCCGCTGGCACGCCGGGCCGGTCCCTGCCCGGCATGTCGCCGGTCGAGGCCGCGAGGATTGTGCGGATCGTCAGCAGATACAGCCCGAACGTGACCGCCTGCCATGCGGCAAGTGCAAGCCCGTAGGGCATCAGCGCGAGCAAGCCAGCGACGAACAAAAAGACCGGCGGATAATGCCAGCCGTAGAACGGCGTCGCTTCGCCGAACAGTTTTTGCTCCCGCGCATGCTGCTGCGGCGGATCGAACGGCGCGCCAGGATTGCCTTCCAGTACATAGGTCCCGGCGGCATAGACGTCGGAAAAATCGGTGCCAAGCGGCCGGCCCCGCAGGTCCACCAGCCCGCTCGCGGTCACGACCAGATAGAGAAAACCTGCCACGGAAGCGATCAGGACCGCGGCCGCGACCAGCCGGACCCGCTCGCGCGTCAGCCAGGCTCCGCTTCGCAGGAGTTCGCGCGCCCGATCCATGACGGCTCCTCGACGGCTCCTTGCCGGGTGTCCGCGCATTAGGCCAGCGGAGCCTTAACGGAGAATTGAGCCGGCGGTGGCCGGCGCCCCTTGCCTCCATGCGAGGGGGCCTTTACCAAGCACGCGCGAACGGAGAACCGATATGGCCTTCCTTGCTGACCGACTGGCGCGCATCAAGCCGTCGGCAACCATTGCGGTGACGGACAAGGCGCGCGCGCTCAAGGCGGCGGGCCGCGACGTCATCGGCCTTGGCGCGGGCGAACCTGATTTCGACACGCCCGACAACATCAAAGAGGCGGCGATCAGGGCGATCCGCGAGGGCAAGGCGTCGAAATACACCGCCGTGGACGGCATTCCCGAGCTCAAGGCGGCGATCGCCCGGAAATTCCAGCGCGAGAACGGGCTGACCTACAAGCCTTCGCAAATCACCGTCGCGACGGGCGGCAAGCAAGTGCTGTACAACGCGCTCGTCGCCACCATCAATCCGGGCGATGAGGTGATCATTCCGGCCCCGTACTGGGTGAGCTATCCGGACATGGTGCTGCTCGCGGGCGGCGAGCCGGTCGCGGTCGC
The DNA here is from genome assembly GCA_963766925.1 of uncultured Alphaproteobacteria bacterium. Classification (GTDB taxonomy): domain Bacteria; phylum Pseudomonadota; class Alphaproteobacteria; order Rhizobiales; family Xanthobacteraceae; genus BOG-931. Next base: position 17,060 of record CAVYCI010000025.1, on the reverse strand, counting down.
CACAACGATGGAGTCCGGCTTCAAGATGGCGCCGGAAGCGCTCGAGAAAGCGATCACGCCGAAGACCAAATGGATCATCTTCAACTCGCCGTCGAACCCGACCGGCGCCGCGTACACGCGCGACGAACTCAAGGCGGTGACCGACGTGCTGGTGCGGCATCCGCACGTTCATGTCATGGCGGACGACATGTACGAACATCTGGTCTACGACGACTTCAGGTTCTTCTCGCCGGCGCAGCTTGAGCCGCGGCTCTACGAGCGCACCCTGACGGTGAACGGCATGTCGAAGGCCTATTGCATGACCGGCTGGCGCATCGGCTATGCGGGAGGTCCGCAATCGCTGATCCAGGCGATGGCGGCGATCCAGTCGCAGTCGACCTCGAATCCGACGGCGGTGTCGCAATGGGCGGCGGTCGAAGGGCTCGACGGTCCGCAGGACTTCATCGCGAAGCACAACAAAATCTTCAAGGAGCGGCGCGACCTTTGCGTCTCCATGCTCAACCAGGCCAAAGGCATCCAGTGTCCCAAGCCGGAAGGCGCGTTCTATGTCTATCCGTCGTGCGCGGGAGCGATCGGCAAGACCGCACCGACCGGAAAGAAGCTCGTCACCGACGAGGACTTCGTCACCGAGCTGCTGGAGGCCGAGGGTGTCGCGGTGGTGCAGGGCACGCCGTTCGGCGTAGGCCCCGCGTTCCGCATATCCTATGCGACCGCAACCAGCGCGCTGGAAGAAGCCTGCACACGCATCCAGCGTTTCTGCGGCAATCTGCAATAGCCGGCGCCGGCGGGCGGCCCGTCTATTGCTGCGCGGGAAACAGCCGGTACCGTTCGGGCCGGAGCTGAACCGTCTCGCCGACCTGCCATTGCTGCGACCGCGGCGCATCGACCTCGACGATCGTTTCGGCCGGCCCGCCGTCGAGCGCTATTTCGACGCGGCGCGCCGCACCGATCCCGTGAACGCGCCTGACGACACCTTTCAGGTTTGTGCCGTCCCCGGCGGGAATGATCGTCATGTGAAACGGGCGCGTGAATAAAGTCGCCGCACCGTCGGCGATGCCCTGCCCCTCGAGTCCGGTCGGCCGTCCGGCAAACTCGACGCGCCCGCCGCGTACGTCGACCGGGAGCGCAAGCGATTCTCCGATGAACGAATGGACGAACGGCGTCCGCGGCTCGTCATACACCTGCTGTGGCGTGCCGATCTGCTCGATGCGGCCCCTGTCGAGAACGACGACGCGATCGGCGACTTCAAGTGCCTCTTCCTGATCGTGCGTGACGAAAATCGAGGTGACCTGAATTTCGTTGTGGAGGTTGCGGAGCCAGCGCCGCAGTTCCTTCCGCACCTTGGCATCGAGCGCGCCGAACGGCTCGTCGAGCAGAAGGACCCGCGGTTCGACGGCGAGCGCGCGGGCGAGCGCAATCCGCTGGCGCTGGCCGCCGGACAGCTGCGACGGATAGCGCCCGGCCAGCCAGTCGAGCTGAACGAGGTCGAGAAGCTTTTTCACCCGCGCGCGGATGTCTGCTTCGCCGGGCCGCAGCCGGCGCGGCCGCGCGCGCAGTCCGAACGCGATGTTCTCGAACACCGTCATGTGCCGAAAAAGCGCGTAGTGCTGAAACACAAAACCAACGTGGCGCTCGCCGACGCTGCGCGACAGCGCATCTTCGCCGTCGAACCGCACCTCGCCGGCATCGGGCCAGTCGAGGCCGGCTATGATACGGAGCAACGTCGTCTTGCCGGAGCCCGACGGCCCGAGCAGCGCTATCAGCTCGCCCGAATTCACCTCGAGATCGACGCGGTCGAGCGCGTTGAAATTGCCGAAGCGCTTGGTGACGTCGAAGACGGAAATTCTCACGGTTTCACTCCTTCGCCAGCCGCGCCTCGAGCGCGGCCTTGACGATCAGCGTCACCAGCGCAAGCAGCGCCAGCAACGACGCGACCGCGAACGCGGCCGCGGATTGGTAGCTGTCGTAGAGCGCCTCGACCTGCAAAGGCATGGTGTTGGTCTGCCCGCGAATATGGCCGGACACCACCGACACCGCGCCGAACTCGCCCATGGCCCGCGCGTTGCAGAGAAGAACGCCGTAAAGCAGTGCCCACTTCACGTTCGGGACCGTGACGCGGAAAAACGTCCGCAGCCCCGACGCGCCGAGCGAGAGTGCCGCTTCCTCTTCGTCGGTGCCCTGTTCCTGCATCAGCGGGATCAGTTCTCTGACGACGAACGGGAATGTCACAAAAATCGTCGCCAGCGCGATGCCAGGCAGCGCAAAAATGATCTTGATCCCGTGCGCGACGAGCCACGGTCCGAACCAGCCCTGCAACCCGAACAGCAGAACGAAAACCAGTCCGGCGATCACCGGCGAGACGGAGAACGGCAATTCGATCAGCGAGATCAGAAAATTCTTGCCGCGGAATTCGAATTTCGCGATCGCCCAGGCGGCCATGACGCCGAAGATGACGTTGATCGCGACCGACATCGCCGCGACCACGACAGACAGCCAGATGGCGGAAAGCGTGTCCGGCTCGGCAAGCGCTGCAAAGTAGGCAGCGACGCCTTTGGAAAAGGCCTGAATCAGTACGGAGAGCAGCGGCAATACAACAAAGAGTCCGAGAAACAGCACGGTGAACGCGATTACCACAAGGCGCACCCACAAGGCGTCGGTCCGCGCGTCGGCGCGGCCGCGCGCCAAGGCGCGCTGTCCGATCAATTCGCCGGATGGCGGTTTCAGCGGGACGGCACCATCGATGGAGGTGACAGACTCGAGGCTCATCGCCGGCTTTTCGCCTGCAGACCGAACCGGCGCTGCAACAGGTTGATCAGAAACAGCATCAGAAACGCGGCGACCAGCATCACAACGGCGATCGCGGTCGCGTCAGCGTAGCGGAATTCCTGCAACCGGATGACGATCAGCAGCGGGGCAATTTCCGACACGTTCGGCAGGTTGCCGGCAATGAAGATGACGGAGCCGTATTCACCGACCGCGCGCACGAACGCGAGCGCGAAGCCGGCGAGCAGCGCCGGCAGGATGGCGGGCAGCACGACCCGTCGCACCGTCATCCAGCGTCCCGCGCCGAGCGAGGCGGCGGCTTCCTCAAGCTCCCCGTCGAGGTCTTCGAGCACCGGCTGGACCGTTCGCACCACAAACGGCAGGCCGATGAAGACAAGCGCAACAAAGATGCCGAGCGGCGTGAACGCCACCCGGATTCCCCAGGTGGCCAGTATGGCGCCGATCCAGCCGGTCTCGGCATAAAGGTTCGTAAGCGCGATGCCTGCCACCGCGGTCGGCAACGCGAACGGGATGTCGACCAGCGCGTCGAGGATGCGCCGGCCCGGAAAGCGGTAGCGAACCAGCGCCCATACGATCACCGCGCCGAACAGCAGATTGACTGCCGCCGCGGCGAGCGAGAGTCCGAACGAGATTTCGAACGCGTGCAGTACGCGGCGGCTGGACAGGATCGCAAGGAACTGTCCGGCCGAAAGTTCCGTCGTTTTGATGAACAGGCCCGCAAGGGGGATCAGCACGACCAGCCCCAGCCAGAGCAGAGTCATTCCCAGCGTGATCCCGAACCCGGGGATCACGCTTTTTCCGCGTCCCGCAACCGTCGGTCCGGTCACGTCCGCCCCGCTTTATTGCGCGTAGATCGAATCGAACACGCCGCCATCGTTGAAGTGGGTGGCCTGCGCTTTGCGCCAGCCGCCGAAGTCGCCGATGGTCACGAGCGCAACGTCGGGAAAGCGCGACGCCGACTGCTTCGCGATTTCGGGGTCGCGCGGCCGATAATAGTTCGCCGCGACCACCGCCTGCGCCGCGGGGGTGTAGAGAAATTCGAGGAACGCCTGCGCGGCCGCACGGGTGCCTTTCCGGTCGACGACCTTGTCGACCACCGCCACCGGCGGCTCGGCGAGGATCGAGACGCTCGGCACCACGATGTCGAACTTGTCCTTGCCGAGCTGGTTGATCGCGAGATAGGCCTCGTTTTCCCACGCCAGCAGCACGTCGCCGACGCCGCGCTCGACGAATGTCATGGTCGCGCCGCGGGCGCCGGTGTCGAGGATCGGGACGTTGGCGTAGAGCGCTTTGACGAATTCGCGCGCCTTGTCCTCGCCGCCGTATTTCTTCAGCGCGTAACCCCAGGCGGCGAGATAGTTCCAGCGCGCGCCGCCCGAGGTCTTCGGATTGGGCGTGATGACCTTGACGCCCGGCTTCACCAGGTCGTCCCAGTCCTTGATGCCTTTCGGGTTGCCCTTGCGCACCAGGAACACGATGGTCGAAGTGTAGGGTGCGGAATTAGACGGCAGGCGTTTCTGCCAGTCCGCCGCGATCAGCCCGCGATCGGCGATGGCGTCGATGTCGTAGGCGAGAGCGAGCGTCACGACGTCGGCCTCAAGGCCGTCGATCACCGCGCGCGCCTGCGCGCCGGAACCGCCGTTGGATGTTTTGACCGCCAGCGTCTTGCCGGTATCGGCCTTGTACCTGACCTCGAAAGCCTGGCCGAGACTGGCGTAAAGCTCCCGCGTCGGATCGTAGGAAACATTAAGCAGGCTCAGGTCGGCTGCGGACGCCGTGCCGGACACCAGAGCCAGAAACAAAAAACCCGTCGTCATGCGTTTCATTGTCGCCTCCATTGCCGGCGAAGCCGGCACATCCCGGTTTGTCTGAAGGCGCCGACATCACTCCGTTTGGGTTGATGCCGAATTCCACGCGTCACGACGGGTTCCTGCCCGCGTGCAATGTCGGTGACGTCGCCCCAGAATAACCGGTAATCTATAGAACTTATATTGTATAAAACCGCAAGGGTGCGAAGGGCGCCTGCCGTCGTGGCGGCGTTTGCAGAAGCCTCGCGGTGAAACTGTCGCGAAATCCGCAAAAACGGTACGCGACGGCGACACCATTCTCCCCTACAATGAACGGACGGGCCCGCCGGGGCGGCCCATGAGGGGATTGTCATTATGTTTCGTACGGCTTTCGCCGCCGCCATCGCTGTCGCACTCGCAATGGTTGCGGCGCCGGTGAATGCTCAGCCGCGACAGGTTCAGATCGGCCAGCTCACCTGCTCGCTGTCCGCCGGGGTCGGTCTGATCGTCGGTTCGCAGCGCAACGTGAACTGCATTTTCAAAGGCGGTCCCGGGGAGCCCGAGGAAGCTTATACCGGCACGATGACGCGGATCGGCGTCGATATCGGCGTGACCACCGGCGGCGTGATCGTCTGGACCGTGTTCGCCGATACCAACCGGTATGCCGGCATGCTGGCGGGAAATTATGCCGGCGCCACCGCCGAAGTTTCAGTCGCCGCCGGGCTCGGCGCCAACGTGCTGGTTGGCGGATCCAACCGCACCATCGCCCTCCAGCCGATCTCGTTGCAGGGCCAGCTTGGGCTCAACATCGCCGGCGGTATCGGCTCACTGGAACTGCATCCGGTCCGCTAGACAGGGCCGCGCCGTCACATCGCACACTCTCCGGAACGGGACCTGAAACAGGGGCGCGCATCGTCGCGCCCCTTGACCAGCCCTGCCGAGCCCTGAAACGATGGGGGTCAAGCGACCCGCATCGAATGACGGGTTTGCCCGGGAGGTGGTCATGGCAGCCAATGGAAGCCACGCCACGCGTGCTTCGGGTCCGCGCTGTATCGCACTGGTCGGCCCGTTCCAGAGCGGCAAGACCACGCTGCTGGAAGCGATCCTCGCCCGCACCGGAGCGATCCCGCGCCAGGGCACTGTCGAAGCCGGAAACACCGTCGGCGACAGCAGCCACGAAGCACGCCATCATCACATGAGCGTCGAGCTCACCGTCGCCACGACCGGCTTCATGGGAGACAGCTACACGTTTCTCGACTGCCCCGGATCGGTGGAATTCGTCCACGACATGCGCGCGGTGCTGCCGGCGATCGATGTCGCGGTGGTGGTGTGTGAAATGGACGAGAAGAAGCTTCCGCAGCTTCAGCTCATTCTGCGGGAGCTGGAGGACCGGAAGATTCCGCGCATCCTGTTCCTCAACAAGATCGACAGGGGCAATGCGGGCGTTCAGGACGTGCTCAGGCTGTTGCAGCCGGCCTCGCGCACGAAGCTCATTATGCGGCAGATCCCGACCTTCTCCGGCGATCTTATCACCGGCTTTGTCGACCTCGCGCTCGAACGGGCCTTCGTATACCGCGAGCACGCCGCGTCCGAAGTCGTCGCGCTTGAGGGCGATCTCGCCGACCGCGAAAAGACCGCCCGCTTCGCGATGCTGGAAACGCTGGCCGACCACGACGACGAACTGATGGAGCAGCTGCTCGAAGACATTCAGCCGCCGCGCGACAAAATTTTCGACGATCTGACGCTCGAATTGCGCGAGGGGCTGGTGTGCCCCGTCCTGATCGGCACCGCGACGCGCGCCAACGGCGTTCTGCGGCTGCTGAAAGCGCTGCGCCATGAATTGCCGGGCATCGCCGAAACCGCGAAACGTCTTGGCATCAAAGGCGGCGCCGACGCGGTCGCTTACGTCCTCAAGACGCAGAACACCACCCATGCTGGCCGGATGTCGATAGCCCGCATGCTCGCGGGGCAGGCCGGGGACGGCACGAGCTTCCTGTCGGGAGACGAAGAGGCCGGCCGGGTCGCCGGCGTATTCAAGCTCGTCGGGCAAACCGGCGAGAAACGCGGACCGGCGACGGTCGGCGAAACCGTTGCATTCGCGAGGCTCGACCGGGCGCGGACCGGCGATACGCTGACGGCCGGAAAGCAGGCGCATCCCGCGATCGCCAAAATCGAGCCCTATCCGCCGGTCCTCGCGATCGCGATCTCGGCGAAAGAACGCAAGGACGACGTCAAGCTCGGGCAGGCGCTCAACAAGCTTGCCGAGGAAGACCCCTCCATCATCGTCGTCCACAATCCGGAAACGCACGAGGTGGTGCTGTGGGGCCAGGGCGAGATGCACCTGCGCGTCACCACCGAACGTCTCGGCGAACGCTACGGAATCGCGATCGAGCGCCGGCAACCGAGCGTCGGATACCGCGAAACCATCCGCAAAGGCGTGGTGCAGCGCGGCCGCCACAAGAAGCAGTCCGGCGGTCACGGCCAGTACGGCGACGTCGTGCTCGACATCAAGCCGCTGCCGCGCGGCGCAGGCTTTGTCTTTGAGGACAAAATCACCGGCGGCGTGGTGCCGCGCAACTACATTCCCTCGGTCGAGGAAGGCGTAATCGATGGGCTGAAACACGGCCCACTCGGATTTCCGGTGGTCGATCTGCACGTGTCGCTGATCGACGGCTCGTATCACACCGTCGATTCCTCCGACATGGCGTTCCGCACCGCCGGCCGCATCGGCATCGCCGAAGGCCTGCCGCAGTGCCAGCCGGTACTGCTCGAGCCGATTCATCTGGTCGAGATCGTCTGCCCTAATGAGGCGACCGCGAAGATCAACGCGCTGATGTCGGGACGGCGCGGCCAGATCCTCGGCTTCGATACCCGCGAAGGCTGGGACGGCTGGGACGTGGTACGCGCCAAAATGCCGGAGGCGGAAATCGGCGACCTGATCGTCGAGGTCCGCTCGGCCACGGCGGGCGCGGGCACGTTCACCTTTAAATTCGACCATATGGCCGAATTGACCGGACGAACCGCCGACCAGATCATCGCGGCGCGCCGCGCGGCGGAGTGACCGCGAAATTTTACGGTCAAACCTTCTTCGAATCCGCGCAATCGGCGCTTTGAAGCCTGGCCGCTCTTTGATTCGATCCGTTCCCGATAGTAGAACGTCAGGCCCGCGATCGGCGCGGGCGATACGGGAATGGCGGAGGATTTGAATGCCGGCCTACTGGATTGCGCGCTCGAAGGTCAACGATCCGGTCGATTACAAAAAATACGCGGACCAGGTGCCCCCGATCCTCGCCAAATACGGCGGCAGGGCGCTGGCGCGCGGCGGGCGTTTTCAGATCATGGAGGGACCGCAGACGTTCCAGCGGTTCGTGGTGATCGAATTTCCGACGCTCGAGCAGGGCGTCGCCTGCTTCAACTCCGAGGAATACAAAAAAGCCGCCACGTTCCGCCGCAACGGCGCGGGCGAGGTGGAAATCGTGGTCCTCGAGGGACTGGAAGCCGCGAAATAGCGCCGCAAACGTTCGCCGGCTGCGGAAGGCTACGCCGCCACCCGGGACTCGCCGCCGCCCGGCGGCGGCACCGGCGTGCCGTCGGCTGCGTATTCGTTGAGCTTGTTGCGCAGCGTCCGGATCGAAATGCCCAGCACGTTGGCGGCATGGGTGCGGTTGCCGAGGCAATGCTTGAGCGTTTCGAGGATCAAATCGCGCTCGACCTCGGCGACGGTACGTCCCACCAGCGCGCGCGATGCATGCTCGGCGGCAAGCGCGGCGTGGGTGACGGACGGCGTGCCGCGCTGCTGGTCGAGGCGCGCGCCGTCGGGCGCGAGAATTGCGTCCGGGCCGATCTCGGGGCCGGTCGCCATCAGCACCGCGCGATGCATGGTGTTTTCCAGCTCGCGCACATTGCCCTGCCAGTAGTTCACCGTGAGCGTGCGGCGCGCGTCGTGCGACAGCAACCGCGGCGGGACGCCGTTCGCGGCGGCATATTTCTTGACGAAATAATGCGCCAGTTCGATCACGTCCGCGGGCCGCTCCCGCAGCGGAGGGATTTTCAGGTTCACGACATTAAGGCGGAACAGCAGATCCTCGCGGAAGGTATTGTCACGTACCGCATCGGCCAGATTCCGGTTGGAGGTCGCAATGATACGAATATCGATCGGCACCGGGCGACTGCCGCCAATCCGGTCGATCACGCGCTCCTGGATCGCGCGCAGCAGCTTGGCCTGGAGCCGCACGTCCATCTCGGAGATCTCGTCGAGCAGCAGCGTGCCGCCGTTCGCTTCCTCGAACTTGCCGATGCGGCGCGCCACCGCGCCGGTAAACGCGCCCTTCTCGTGACCGAACAGCTCGGATTCGAGCAGGCTCTCCGGAATGGCGGCGCAGTTGACGCAGATAAACGGTTTTTTGCTCCGGTTCGACCGGGCGTGCACGTAACGCGCCAGCACTTCCTTGCCGGTTCCGGATTCGCCGGTAATCAGCACCGAGGCATCGCTGGGCGCGATCTGCAACGCGAGTTTGACCACCCGCGCCATGGCGTCGTCGCGATAGATCAGTTCGCGCGCGTCATCGGCCACGGCCGCGAGCACGGCAGCAATCAATTCCGGGTCGGGCGGCAGCGGGATATATTCCTTGGCGCCGGCATGGATCGCCGCGACCGCGGCCCGGGCATCGGTTGCGGTGCCACAGGCGACAATGGGAGCGTGGATATGCTCGGCTTCGAGCCCTTTGACGAGCTGGCGAATGTCCAGCGCGACATCGACCATGAGCAGATCGGCGCCGCGGCCGGAGCGCAGCACCGCGAGCGCCTGGGCAATATCGGCCGCATGCATGACCGTGGCGCCCCGATCCATCGCGATCTTGGTCGCGGTGGTGAGCTGCCCGTTGAGCGTGCCGACGATCAGGAGCCTCATGGTCCTATTCCTCTTCCGGTTGGCCCGCGCCTCAGGTGCGCTCGGCCTTGATAATTTCCGTCATCGTCACACCGAGCTTTTCCTCGACCAGCACCACCTCGCCGCGGGCGACCAGGCGGTTGTTGACGTAGATGTCGATCGCCTCGCCGACTTTGCGGTCGAGTTCGAGTACGGTGCCGGGGCCGATTTTAAGGAGCTGGTTGATATCCATCCGCGCCCGCCCCAGCACGGCCGAGAGCTGGACCGGCACGTCGAATACCGCCTCAAGGTCGGCAGCGATCCGCGTCGTGACGGCGTCCGGTTCCGGTGCGAGCGGCACATCCGGCTGCATGGCGCCCTCTTCAAGATTGGGCAGCGGCACTTTGGCTTCCTCGCTCATTGTTTTGCCTCCTCAACGTCCCGCGTCGCGCTGGCCGGACCGCGACGTGCGCCGACATAGCGCGAAACTGCTTCTGCAATGGTGGCTTCGGTCGCGGCGGTGTCGCGGTTGACGCCGCCATCGGCCCATTCGATCCGGCAGTCGCCGAACGCGATGCCCGGCTCGCCGAGCACGACCAGCCGGCCCTCGTAACCGCTCGCCCGGGCGATGCCGTCGAGCCGATCGCGGGCCGCCGCATAGAGCGCGTCGTTCACGCGCACGACGATGTGCGGCGAAGCCAGCAGTTCGCGAAAGCATGCGCCGGTCAGTGCGGCAATTTCCGCGAACGGCTCCTGTGCGATCAATGCCGGCACCAGCTTGCGGGCGACCGCCACGGCGACTTCGACCGCCTCGCATTCGAGCCGGGCCTCGACGGCCTTCAGTCCCCGGCAGGCCTCGCCGAGGTTGACGGCGATGCGCTCCAGCGCGCCTGCGATACGCCGCTCCGACTCGACGCCGGCGTCGGCCTGCGCCTCGGCGTACCCTCTGCGGTGCGCGGCCATTTCCGCTTCGGCCAGCCGCACTTCGTGTTCGGCGAGCGTGATCACGGGCTTGCGCACGGCGCCGGCCGCGAAATCGGTATCGAACAGGAATTTTGCGGGCGCGCTCATGTCAGTAGATCAGCTCTTCTTCGCCGCGGGTCTTGGAAATGACGATCTCGCCTTTGGCCGCGAGGTCCTTGGCGAGGTTGACCAGAAGTCCCTGCGCTTCGTCGACGTCGCGCAGCCGCACCGGGCCGAGCGCCGCCATGTCGTCGAGCAGCATCTTGGCGGCGCGGGTCGACATGTTGGAGAGGAAGAACTGGCGCACCGGCTCCGCCGCGCCCTTGAGCGCGACCGCGAGCTTGTCCTTTTCGACGTGCCGCATCAGCGTCTGCGCCGATCCCGGATCGAGCTTCATCAGGTCGTCGAACGTGAACATCAGCGTCTTGATGCGCTCGGCGCTTTCGCGATTGTCCTCCTCGAGCGAGGTGAGGAAACGCGTTTCGGTCTGCCGGTCGAAATTGTTGAAGATCTCCGCCATCACTTCATGCGCATCGCGCCGGCGGGTCTGCGAGAGGTTGGACATGAATTCGGTGCGCAGCGTCAGTTCGACCCGCTCCAGCACCTCCTTCTGCACCGCCTCCATGCGCAGCATCCGGTTGACGACGTCGAGCGCCAGGTCTTCGGGCAGGATGGCGAGCACGCGCGCGGCGTGCTCCGGGCCGATTTTCGAGAGCACGACCGCGACTGTCTGCGGGTATTCGTTCTTGAGGTAGTTGGCGAGAACTTCCTCCTGAACGTTGGAGAGCTTTTCCCACATATTGCGGCCGGCCGGCCCGCGGATTTCGTCCATGATGTTTCCGACGCGCTCGGGCGGCAGATATTGCTGAAGCAGGCGCTCGGTGGCGTCGTAGGTGCCCATCAGCGCGCCCGATGCCGACATGCGCGACACGAATTCCAGCAGCAGGTTCTCGACCAGTTCCGCCTCGATGGTTCCGATCGTGGACATCACGATGGAAATCTGCCGAAGCTCGTCGTCGTCCAGCATGCTCCAGATCTTCGCGCCATGCTGTCCACCCAGCGCGAGCATCAGCACGGCCGCCCGCTGCGGACCGGTGAGCTGACGCCTGCCTGCCGGCGACGGGCCCACAGTCGCCGGGCCGCCGGCGTTGCCGGTCGCGGGACTGCCAATCCTGCGGAGGTCTGGTTCGGTTCCTGCCATGTCAATCGATCAGGCTGCGGCGCCTTCCTGCAACCATTGACGGATAATGGAAACGGCTTCGCGCGGATTTTTGTCGGCAAGGTCGCCGACCTTCTGGACCGACTGGGCGTGCACCTGGCCCTGAACCTGGGCGATGTCGATCATCTTGGCGGTCTGGCTCGGCTCCGCCATCAGCGCGTCGGCGCCGGCGGGTGCGGGCGGCGACGGGCCGTCGGCCGAAAGCGGACGCGAAGGCAATGCGGCGACCGCCCGTTCCTCGGGCGTCAGCACGCGGCGCACCAGCGGGCGCACCACCATCAGCAGCACGACAACGCCGAGCAGGCCCATGACCATCAGTTCGATCGCCCGCATGATGTCGTCCTTGGTGAACGACAGCCCGGAGAGCCAGCCGGCGGGCTCGACGACCGGATGGGCCGGCATCTCGGCGAAGCGCAGGTTGATGACCTCGACCTGATCGCCGCGTTTCTGGTCGAAGCCGATCGCGGTCCGCGCCAGCGCGGCGATCTGCTCGATTTCTTCCTTGCTGCGCGGCTGGTAGGTGACCTCGCCCTTGTCGTTCTTGCCGTAGGTGCCGTCGACCAGCACGGCGAGCGAAATGCGGTTGATGCGTCCGCCTTCGACGATTTCGGTCTTGGTCGTCTTGGAAATCTCGTAGTTGACGATCTCTTCCGACTTCCGGCTCTGGTCGCGCGGATTGGCGGTCGCGTCCGGGGCGGCCGCGGGCTGGCGCTGATTGCCGCCGCTGCCGGGGAGTTCGTTGCCTACCGTGACCTGGTTGTCGCGGCCTTCGCCGGTCGCGGAGGTTTCCTCGCGGGTCTGGCTCGAGCGCACGACGCGCCCTTCGGGGTCGTAGCGGTCCGACGTGGAGGTGACGCGGTTGAAGTCGAAGTCGGCACTCACTTCGACGCGAGCGCGGCCCGGTCCGACCACGGACGACACGATCGCTTCGACCTGTTCGCGCAGCCGTTTCTCGAATGACATCCGGCGCTCGTCGGCGCCGACCTCTCCGGCGTTTCCGTCTTCGCCAGAGCCGTCGGCCAGCAGGCGGCCGGATTCGTCGACCACCGACACCCGCTGCGGCTTGAGGCCGTTGACCGCGGACGCCACCAGATGACGGATCGCGCGCACCTGCTGCGGGTCGATCGTGCCGCGAACCTTGAGCACGATCGACGCCGAGGGCTCGACCCTGTCGCGCGAAAACAGCGGCCGCTCCGGCATCACCAGATGCACGCGGGCGGCGACCACTCTGTCGAGGACACGAATGGTGCGGGAGAGTTCGCCTTCAAGCGCGCGCAGATTGTTGACGTTCTGGACGAAGCTCGTGGTGCCGAGCGCATCGGATTTGTCGAAAATCTCATAGCCGACGCCGCCGCCCTTGGGCAGGCCCTGGCCGGCAAGCGTCATGCGCAGCCGGGCGACGCTGTCCTTGGGGACCGCAATGATGTTGCCGTCGTTGCGCAGTTCGTACGGCACACCCTGCCGTTCGAGGTCCTTAACGATCGCCGCCGAATCCTCATACGTCAGGTCGGTGAACAGCGTCGTCATCTGCGGGGCGGTGACGCGCACGATGATGAAGGCGAAAAAGCCGACCAGCGCGATGGTGACGGCGCCCATGGCGGCAATGCGTGGAGCGCCGAGCGTTTTTACGAACTCAAGCAGACTTTGCACTGGGCCTGTCCCCCGTCCCGGCGACGCATTCGCGCCACCCGGCAAGATTTGCCCGGTTTATGGTTATCAGGGGGTTAATGCGGAGCTTCATCCGGCGCACAAACGCGCGGCGTGTCGGCCGGCGCACGGTCAGGCCGCCGGCCCGCAACGCTTGCGCGGCAGAGGCGTTGCGGCAGCCGCCCGCATCGACGCAAAAACGCCGGCCCGTTCCGCCGGCGTTACGCGATCGGCAGGATCGATGGAGGACGCGCTATTGGCGGTACTGCTGAATGCGCGTCGTGCGCAGTCCGGCGAGGCCGTGCTGATCGATCGAATATTGCCAGGAGAGGAATTCTTCAACCGTCAGCGTGTAACGGCTGCACGCCTCTTCAAGCGAAAGCAGACCTCCGCGAACCGCGGCGACGACCTCCGCCTTCCGGCGAATAACCCAACGTTTCGTTCCGGGCGCCGGCAAATCAGCAATCGTCAGCGGCGAACCGTCCGGCCCGATGACATACTTGACCCTCGGGCGATGGGGCTCGGTCATAAGCAACTCTCACACTCGACACAGTAGGCAGGGACCTTACGGGCTGCGGCTTAAAATTTGCCTAAGCGCAGCACTCAATTGGCCGTAATTCGATAGAGCGAATTTGAACGGCCCGTCGTGACGGTCGCAATGCCTGCGTCAGGAGCGCGGCGGGCAAACAAACGCCGCCGCCGGTGGAGCGGCCGCGCGCGGCCATCGGGAGGTACCCGCCTGCGGCATCCATCCGGCTACAGCAGCTTGGTCAAACTGCCGATGCTGGTGTTGAGATTGGTGATGCTGGTGCCGAGCGTGCTCAGGCTGCTGTTGATCGTCGAGTTGAGGGCGCTGAGCGCGCCGTTGCTGACCGACTGTATCTGGCTGATCGGGACGCTCTGCCCGCCAACCGTGACGGTCGGCGGATTGGCGCTGATGTTCACCGCGCTGACCGTGCCCTGAACCTGCGTGGTGACGGTGACGGCCTGGCCGTTCGCTCCGGTGGCGTTGACCGCGAGCGTGTAGCTGCCGTCGGGCCAGCTGATGTTGTTGTTGCCGGTGCCGTTCCACGTGAAGCTTTGGGTGCCGGCGTTGAGCGCCATGGTGCCGGTGTAGGCGACCTGACCGGTCGAGCTGGTGACAGTTATGTTGGCGGTCGCGGGCGTGGTGGTGCTCAAACTCCAGCTCGCGGGCGTGCTGGTTGCGTTAGAGAGCGGCGCGACGTTACCGGACACCGTCACGGTCGAACCGACAAGCTGCAGCGCCGAGGTCGCCTCGCTGGTCTGCTGCATCGAGATCAGGGTTTGCAGGTTGGTGTTCATGTTGACCTGCTGTTCGACCGAGGCGAACTCGACGAGCTGCTGGGTGAACTGATCGGTGTCGAGCGGCGACAGCGGATCCTGGTTCTGCAACTGCGTGGTCAGGAGCTGAAGAAAGGTGTCGTAGTTGCCCGCCAGCGTTTGCAGTGCGTTGGTGGTGGACGATGTGGAGCTGGTGCCGGTCGTGCCCGTTGCGCCCGTCGATGTGGTGGAGATGCCCGATGCCGGCGCCGTGCCGGTGAGCGCCGATGAGGCGGTGGTTGCGACCTGTGACGCAGCCGATGTCGCGGTGCTTGCGATCTGGGACGCAGCGCTGGTCGCCGTCGAGGCGATCTGCGAAAGCGCGGTGGAGAGGGTGCTCATGGCTGTCTCGATCCTTTGTCGTGCGGGTGTTCGTCAAACACGGATGTCGATGCCGCCACCGGAGCCGGCACGGCCGTAAATCTGCGTTGCAGCGATCGGGGTCAGTTCCGGCTCGGGGATGACGACCTGCGCCGCGCCCCATTGGGAGCCGGAGCCGTTCTGTCCGGTGAAGGACTGGTCGCGCAGCGAAAATTGCATACCGCTGTCGGCAGTGGTCAGTCCTGCCTGCTCGAGCGCGCTTTGCAGTTGCGGCTGCTGATTCTGAAGCAGCGCGAGTGTCTCCGGACGGTCGACCGTCATATGGGTCGTGACCTGGCCGTTGCCGTCGACGTTGAGCTGCACGTCGATGCGGCCGAGCTCCGGCGGCGTGAGGCTGATGTCGAACTGGTTCGAACCGGCGCGCGCCCTGGACGCGATCGCGACCGCAAGACCTGCGATCGGCACGGCGGCCGCAGGCGCTGAAGCCGCGGTCGCGGTCGCCGCTTCCTGCGTTGCGGCGGGCGTTGTGACGAAGCCGAATGTCGGCAGACCGTTGCTGTCGGTTTTGGGCGCTGCGTTGACGCCGCCACCGCTCTCGTTGTTTGAGGCAGCAGTGTCGCCCGCCGGTGAAGCCTTCGCCGCCGCCGCGGGCGCGGCGGCATTCACATCGACATCGACGCCGGTATCGCCAGAGGCGTCGGGGTGACGACCCGCAGGCGGTGGGGGTAGATGTTCCGGCTGACGATATCGCGAGCCTCGTCCCCAGCGAGTCCGCGGTGCTGATGTTCTGTGTGTTCGGAAGAAAGCGTGCGACCGTTTCATCCGACTTTGACCAGCATCGTCATGAGCCCCTCGCTGCGGAAAAAGACGAGCGGGGGGCGCCAGCGCCCGCATCACCGACCACCCTGAGCTTAATTCCCGCGACCCGTTCGGCCAAGCACCATCTGCGGCTTTCCGAGCGGTCGCCCCGCCAACCGGACCTCGCGACCACCGGCCGGATGACGCGGCAGCGACTCCCTGCCAGACTGCGGAATTCCTGGACAGCACCTAAAACCATGAAAGCGATGGCCTGCCTGGGGTTACTCACTGTTGCCGCGTTGTCGGCGCCGCTGGCCCGCGTGGAGGCTGCCGCACCTCCCCTGGTTTTGGGTGAGAACTACAATGTGATAACAACTCAAAAGTCTTTGCTCGCGTAAATGAACCATGTCTAGAATAAATTGGTCGGTTAACAAGCCGCCAGATAAACATTCTTAAATGTTTAGATTCTGAATCTTATTCATTTTTTTATCCAATTCTTAAGGCGTGGTCCAAAATCTTTTTCGGTAATCTTTTCAAATTTTTGGAAACAATGAGATATAACCATCGGTTCTCGTAATCGGATCTTCCGTCTTAGGCTATAATTGTTTCTAAAATGTTCGGACACAATACAATTCTAATGATACCGAAAAAGACTTTCGATCAGCATACCGTTATAAATCTCTCTAATGAATTTAAATCCATTCGCACTCATTACTAAATAAAAGTAAGATCTGTCTAATTCCATTTAGAGTTTTCTTCTAATATTCACTAAATTAGATACTAAATCTCTTAATTTCGCTAATTTATAGATTAGATCTATTTCTTTTACCTCACAAAATAAGATAAGATGTATTAACACACTAAATGGATTTGATGTATTTAAGAACATTAATATGAATTTAATTTCTCCTATTTACTAAATAGATTTGATTTACCTCTAGGAGAACTTCATAATTAAAATATCTAAAAATTGGGAAAACAGTAGGAGGTTACCTTTAGTAATCAGTAGCAGGTTACTTTTAGGTTACCTTTAGTCATCAATAGTAGGTTACCTTTAGTAATTAGTTGGAGGTTACCTTTAGTCATTAATAGCAGGTTACCTTTAGTAATCAGTAGCAGGTTACCTTTAGTAATTAATAGCAGGTTACCTTTAGTCATTTAAGTTAAAAATAGGAGGTTACCTTTAGTCATTTAAGTGAAACAATAGGAGGTTACCTTTAGTCATTTAAGTGAAACAATAGGAGGTTACCTTTAGTCATTTAGTGAATAGGAGGTTACCTTTAGTAATTAGTAGCAGGTTACCTTTAGTCATTTAAGTGAAACAATAGGAGGT
>CAVYCI010000024.1:0-10753 GCA_963766925.1 uncultured Alphaproteobacteria bacterium | reverse complement strand
CCGAACTGGTGTCGACCTTTATGGTGCCGGCCGGCAACGCGGCGAAGCGGGTTTCGCCCGGCCGCCCGGCCGGATGGTGCCGACCACCGAGCCGTCGGAGAAGATGCGGCCCATGCCGGCGGTGCCGTCGAAGCAGGTATAGCTGAAGAGCTTGCCGACGACGAATGCGCGGGCCTGCTCCGGTGCAAGTTCCTCGGCGAAGGCGCCGGCCGGCGCCCAAAACGCACGCCAGCACAGAACGGCGACAACGCGCAGCAACATGTACCAACCCCAGTATCAACTCGAGGGCTACGTTAACAAGATTTCTTAACCGTCCCCTTACCATACGGCCCTCGTTCGGTCGAAATTCGTAAAAATTCAGAACGCTTACCCAATTTTTACCACGATCCGTCCGCGCACCTGCCCCTCGACGATGCGCGCGCCCGCGCCGCATGACGTCGTCCAGTCCGATCTCGCTCGTCATCGCAGCGATCTTGCCGCGGTCGAGATCGGTCTGCCAGCCGCCGCCAGGCCTGCTGCCGCAACGGCAGCGGACACATCACCGAATCGATGCCGAGCAGCGACACGCCACGCAGAATGAACGGCGCGACCGTGGTCGGCAAGTCCATGCCGCCGGCCAGCCCGCAGGCGGCGACCGCGCCGCCGTAGCGCGTCATCGACAGGACATTGGCGAGCGTGGTCGAGCCCACCGCATCGATGCCGCCGGCCCAGCGCTCCTTGGCGAGCGGCCGCGGCGGGCCGGCTGAGTTCGTGCGCTCGATGACCTCGGCGGCGCCGAGGCCCTTGAGGTAGTCGGCCTCCTCCGGCCGGCCGGTGGAGGCGACCACGGTGTAGCCGAGCTTGGCCAGCAGCGCGATCGGCGACCGAGCCGACGCCGCCGGCGGCGCCGGTGACGATCACCGGGCCGCGCTCGGGCGTGATGCCGGCGCGTTCCAGCGCCATCACCGCCAGCATGGCGGTGTAGCCGGCGGTGCCGATCGCCATGGCGTCGCGCGGCGCTGATGCTTTCGGGCAGCCGCACCAGCCAGTCGCCCTTGACGCGCGCCTTCTCCGCATAGGCGCCGAGATGGGTCTCGCCGAGGCCCCAGCCGTTGAGGATGACCTTGTCGCCGGGCTTCCAGCCGGGATGCGACGAGGTTTCGACGGTGCCGGCGAAGTCGATGCCGGCGATCATCGGGAAGCGCCGCACCACCGGCGACTTGCCGGTGACGGCGAGGCCGTCCTTGTAGTTCACCGTCGACCATTCGACGCGCGACGGTGACGTCGCCGTCCATCAGATCCTTTTCGTCGAAATCGGTGAGCCGGACGGTCTGGCCGGCGTCCGTTTTTCGATCACGATCGCCTTGAATGTCGCCACGCGCTCGCTCCGGCTTTCGATGCGGATGGCCAGGCCCGTCCCGGCAATCGCCCATCGTGGCGGCAAGTTTGTAAGACGCCGGAGCCGTGGACAAGTCCAGGCATTCGGACGTCTAGAGCCTGGCGACCTGCAGCGTTTTCGCGCCCGTTTCGAGCGAGGCCTGCGGCACCTTGGGCGATGCCGCGGGGCCCGGCGCCGTCGGGGACTTCTCGCTGACCGGAGTAATGCCCCAGTTCGGCGCATCCGATCCGTCGCCCCAGGCGCGCGGCCGGTAGAACGTGTGCACGCCGAGCTTGTAGAGCTTCGCCATTTCATGCACCCAGCTCGGCCGCACCCAGTAGGCGTGGTAGTGGGTGGCGTGGCCGACTTCGCTGAGCCAGATTTTGCCGTCGAGAGTGTCCTTCGCGATGCGCTTCGCCTGCTCCCACATGTCGGGCTCGTCGATGCGGCTCAGATCCTTGCCCTCGCAGGCAAACGTAAACTGGCAGGCGAGATGGCGGTGCGCGTTCTGATAGACCACGCCGCAGACGTCATTGGGATATTTGCCGGAAAACACGCGGTTCATCACCACCTGGGCGACCGCCTCCTGCCCGCGCCGCGGTTCGCCGCGCGCCTCGAAATATACCGCGTCGGCCATGCATTTCTCGGCTTTGGCGCGCGATTTGCCGGAGAGGCTGAGTTGGTTTGCCGGGCTCATGAACCGCGAAACGCCGGTTTTGCCCGTGGCGGGTTCACCGACCGCGGTACCTTCGGCCGAGCCGCGTAAAGCCGACAGCCTGATGGCGGAATCGGCGGCCGACGGCACGGGAACCGGTTCCGCGCCCGCTTCCCACCGCTCCAGTCCCCCTTCCGCACCCATCGCCGCGACGCCGAAATAAAGCTGCGTGGTGCGCTCGGCGGGCTTCTGGTCGAAGTAGGACAGCGCCGCCGTCGAGGGCTGGCCCGCCGGGCTGCTGTTACCCGCGGTGATTTCCGGGGGCAGCGCGGCTGTTCCGTCATCACGGTCGTCGCCCGCGTCGTCTGCATCGGTATCGCCCGTGCCGGCGGCCGCTGTGGCCCAATCACCCGACGCTGCAGCGATATCGCCGGTCTGGTCGAGGACCGGCAGGGTGCCGAACGCCTCGACCGGCGCATCCGGATCGGCATCGGCCGGCAGGATCTGCCCGGCGCCGTTCTCTGCGCTTTTGGGCCGTCGCATCACGTTCGGCGACGTCGGGCCGGTCGGCTGCGATGCCGGCGCATTGACCGGCTGGAGCGGCGGCAGACCCGCCGGTTCAGTCGAGGCCGGCGCGCTTGACGGCGGCACCGGTAGCGAAACCCTCAGGCGGTCGCCCTTGAGACGGCGGTTCACGGTCGGATACTCGACGCGCTGGCCCGGCGGCCCTTCGGCGAGCGGCCTGTCGAGTGACCAGGTATTGCCGTCGAGCGAGCGCGGATCGAAGTTGACGGGCTGCACGCCCTCCGGCTCCGGCATCGCGGTACCGATCGGGCGCGAGAAACTGAAGGTCGCCGCGTGAATGGTGCCGAAGGGCGAGGCGATCAGATGATCGCGCCAGCGTTCCGAGACGCCCGGCTGCCGCGCGATGAAGGCGGCGAGGTCCTGATGGCCGATCGGGGCCGGCGTCAACGCCGCCCACACTGCACTGAGCCAGAAGGGCAAAGACAACCCGCCCCCTGGCCGGATCCCCAACGCTACCATCACCCTCACGCCCGCAACAAACAAAAGAGCGACGCCGCCGCATTTCAGGAACCCTAACGCGGTGGCGCAAATGCGACACATGCCGATATTGTCCGGTTAACCTTGCGACCGGGTTAACTGCTGAAAAATTTGGATGTTGGCGGGATCATCAGCCGGAACGTGGTTTCCCGCGTCCCCGGCCGCCGCCTCATTTGTTGTTGTTTGTTAACCAGACAGCAACGCCCGCACGAAATACTTGCGGGACCGCCGGGCCACACCACCATGTCCGACACGTCTGCTTTTCTGCTGCCGGACTGGCCAACCGCCGTACTGGCCGTTGCGCTGGCGCTGCTGGCCGCCGGCGCCGTGACCGGCCGGCGGATGCTGATGAACATTCGCAGGCTCAACGACGCGCTGAACTACATGACGCAGGGCCTGTGCATGTTCGACGCACGCTCCCGCATCGTCGTCTGCAATCGGCAATATCTCCGCATGTACGGCCTTTCAGGCGACGTCGTGAAGCCCGGATGCACGCTGCGCGCGCTGCTGGATCACCGCAAGGCCACCGGCCTCCTGAGCCTCGACCCGGCAAAATACTGCGAGGACATCCTCGCCAGCATCGCCGCCGGCAAAACTTCGATGTGGACGGTGAAGGCCGGCGACGGACGCCTGATCCACGCCGTCAACGAGCCGATGCCGGGAGGCGGCTGGGTCTCTACCCATGAGGACGTCACCGAACAGCGTGAGCTTCAGCAGCAGCACGACGACATGACGAGGCAGCAGGAGCGGCGCGCTGCCGTCGACCGCGTCATCGCATCGTTCCGGGCCGAAACCGAAGCGCTGCTGCAAACTTTCGGCGACAGCGCAGCCGCGATGAAATCGACCGCGGTGGCGCTGTCGTCGGCTTCCAGTCACACTTCGCAATGTGCCGAAGGCGCCGTGACGGCATCCAGCGACGCCGCGAGGGGCGTAAATACCGCCGCCGGTGCCGCCGACGAACTCTCGGGTTCGATCGCGGAAATCGCGCGCCAGATCACCCAGACCAACGACATCGTGCACGTGGCCGTCGAGGAAGCGGAATCGACCAGCGGCGAAATGGCCACGCTCGCCGAACTCGGCACAGCGGATCGGCGACATCGTCAAGCTGATCCAGACCATTGCCGCCCAGACCAATCTGCTGGCGCTCAACGCGACCATCGAGGCAGCACGCGCCGGCGACGCCGGGCGCGGCTTCGCGGTCGTCGCGTCCGAAGTCAAATCGCTGTCGCTGCAGACCGCGAAAGCCACCGAGGCGATCGCGGGACAGATCCTCGCGGTGCAGGGATCGACCGCGAGCGCGGTGGAATCGATCCGGCGCATCACCCAGCGCATGCAGGAAATCCGGCATTACGCGACCGGCGTCGCGGCTTCGATCGAGCAGCAGAGCGCCGCGACCTGCAACATTTCGTCGAGCGTCGCGAGCGCGGCAGAGGCAACCCGGGAGATGGCCGGCGTGCTCAGCGACGTTGCCGGCGCAGCGACCCAGACCAGCGCATCGGCCGAAGTGATGCTTGAGACGTCGCGTTCGGTCGAAGACGCGGTGACCGAGCTGCGCCGCCACGTCGAGAAATTCCTCGCCGGGGTCGCCGCGTAATACGGCAGGGCGTCCGCTTACGCGGTCGAGCTGCCGCCCTTGCCCAGCGCCGCCTGCGCCGCGGCGAGCCGCGCGATCGGCACGCGAAACGGCGAACACGAGACATAATCGAGCCCGACCTCGTGGCAGAACGCGACCGAAGCCGGATCGCCGCCGTGTTCGCCGCAGATGCCGAGCTTGAGCTTCGGACGCACCCCGCGGCCCCGCTCGCTGGCAATGCGAACAAGTTCGCCGACGCCCTCGCGGTCGATCGAAACGAACGGATCGGCCGGCAGAATGCCCTTCGACGTGTAGATGCCCAGAAAACTCGCCGCATCGTCGCGGCTGATGCCAAATGCGGTCTGGGTCAGGTCGTTGGTGCCGAACGAGAAGAATTCCGCGGTCTGCGCGATCTCGCCGGCCATCAGCGCTGCACGCGGCAGTTCGATCATGGTGCCGACCTGATATTTGACAGCGCTCTTCGTTTCGTCGGCGACCGTCTTCGCCATCGCGTCGATCCGTTCCTTCACGAGATCGAGTTCGGCTTTGCTGGCGATCAGCGGAACCATGATCTCCGGCGCGACAGTCGCGCCGGTGGCGCGCCCCGCCTCGACCGCGGCCTCGAAAATGGCGCGCGCCTGCATCTCCGCGATTTCCGGATAGGCGATGGCGAGACGGCAGCCGCGAAAGCCGAGCATCGGATTGAATTCATGCAGCTCGCGGGCGCGGTCGGCGAGTCTTTTCGGGATCCGCGCCCATAGCCCGGGCGACTTCCGCGATTTCCTTTTCGGTGTGCGGCAGGAATTCGTGCAGCGGCGGATCAAGCAGCCGGATGGTGACCGGCAGCGCGCCCATGATCTTGAACAGCTCGACGAAATCCGCCCGCTGCATCGGCAGAAGCTTTGCGAGCGCTGTGCGGCGTTCGGTCTCGTCCTGCGCGAGGATCATCTCGCGCACGGCGCGGATGCGGTCCTCGTCGAAGAACATATGTTCGGTGCGGCACAGCCCGATGCCCTCGGCGCCGAACTTGAGCGCGGCGCGGGCGTCGGCCGGCGTATCGGCATTGGCGCGCACCTTGAGCCTGCGCACGGCGTCGGCCCATTTCATCAGGATGCTGAACTCGCCGGCGAGCTGCGGCTCGCGCATCGCCACGCGCCCGGCAAGCACCTGGCCGGTCGAGCCGTCGATGGTGAGCGTGTCGCCCTTCTTCAGCGTCACGCCGCCGGCAGTCATGGTCTGCGCGCGGTAGTCGACGCGGAGCGAACCCGCGCCGGCTACGCACGGCTTGCCCATGCCGCGCGCCACCACGGCGGCGTGCGAGGTCATGCCGCCGCGCGTGGTCAAAATACCCTCGGCCGCGTGCATGCCGTGAATGTCTTCGGGCGAAGTCTCGATCCGGACCAGGATCACGCTGTGACCCTGACTCTTGAGCAGCTCGGCCTCTTCAGACGAAAACACCACCTCGCCGCAGGCCGCGCCCGGCGACGCCGGAAGTCCGGTCGCGATCACCGTGCGTTCGGCAGCAGGATCGATGGTCGGATGCAGGAGCTGATCGAGCGCCGCCGGATCGACGCGGGTCACCGCCTCCTGCCGGGTAATCAGCTTTTCCTGCGCAAGTTCGACGGCGATGCGAAGCGCCGCGCTCGCGGTTCGTTTGCCGCTGCGCGTCTGGAGCATCCACAGCTTGCCCTGCTCCACCGTGAATTCCATGTCCTGCATGTCGCGGTAGTGCTTTTCGAGCCTGGCGTGGAAGCGCTTGAGCTCGGCGAAGGCCTCCGGCATCGCCGTCTCCATCGACGGCTTGCTCGATCCGGCCTCCAGCCGCGCTTCCTCGGTGATTTCCTGCGGTGTACGGATACCGGCGACCACGTCCTCGCCCTGCGCATTGATCAGGAATTCGCCGTAGAGCTTCTTTTCGCCCGTCGAGGGATTGCGGGTGAAGGCAACGCCGGTCGCGGACGTCTCGCCCATATTGCCGAACACCATCGCCTGGACGTTGACCGCCGTGCCCCAGCTTTCCGGAATGTGGTGCAGACGCCGATAGGTGATCGCGCGCTGGTTCATCCATGAGCCGAACACCGCGCCGATCGCGCCCCACAACTGCGCGTGCGGGTCCTGGGGGAACGGCTTGCCGGTTTCGGCTTCGACGCGCTCCTTGAACAGCCCGATCACCTGCTCCCAGTCGTCGGCCTCGAGATCGGTGTCGAGGGTGTAGGCGTTGCGGTCTTTGTGCTCGTCGAGGATTTCCTCGAAGTGATGGTGGCCGATGCCCAGCACCACGTCGGAATACATGGTGATGAAGCGCCGATAGCTGTCATAGACGAAGCGGCGGTCGCCCGACTTTGCGATCAGCGCCGCCGCCGTGGTGTCGTTGAGGCCGAGATTGAGCACCGTGTCCATCATGCCCGGCATCGACGCACGCGCGCCGGAACGCACCGAGACCAGCAGCGGATTGCTGCCGTCGCCGAATTTCTTCCCGGTGAGGCGGCCGACCTCGTCCAGCGCCGCCTCGACCTGCGCGCGCAGCTCCTTCGGATAGTTTTTGCCGTGTGAGTAAAAGTGGGTGCAGACCTCGGTGGTGATGGTAAAGCCGGGCGGCACCGGAAGGCCGAGCTGCGCCATTTCGGCGAGGCCCGCGCCCTTGCCGCCAAGCAGATTGCGCATGTTGGCCCGGCCGGCCGCCTTGCCGCCGCCGAAGGCGTAGACCCATTTGTGGGCCGCGGCCTTGCCGCTGCTGACCGCCCTGACGGGCTTGCCCCCTTTGCCAGCCTTGACCGCCGCGGCGGGCTTCTTTGACGCCCGCGCTTTGGGCGCGGCGCCAGGCTTCGCTTTCTTCAGCGGCTGGCGGGAGATTTTCGAGCGCGATTTTGCCATGAGATTCTACTGAAGTCCGTTCACCTGAGCGTCGCGCATCTTTAATGCAGAACCCGGCGTCCAACGCAACGCCGGACCCGCATCTTGCCGGGCACCCGTCCTGGCGCGCTCAATGCCAGTTGAAGAAATGATGGACGGCGTTGAGCCCCAGCACGCCGGTGACGATGAGATAGAGCGCGACGATGTAGTTGAGAAGCCGCGGCATGATCAGAATGAGAATGCCGGCGAGGATGGCGACAAGCGGGGTGATATGGGCAGCGGTAATGACCATTGGGGTGCCTCGGTGCAAGTGACTTTGGGGGTTAAAAACGCGGCAGTATAAATCCGGACGACCTCGCAGGATACAGAACGCACGACCGCGCGTTCGGTTCTTGCGGGCTGTGCGAAATTCGGGATATCACCCCTCTATGCGGGAGAAATCGGCGACGGCGCGCGTCGCGGCGCGGATTTCGTTGAGCAGTTTGAGGCGGTTCTCCCGCAGCGGCCCATCTTCGACATTGACCGTGACTTTGTCGAAGAAGGCATCGACAAATTGCCGCAGCTTGGCCATCGCGCGCATCGCGGCTTCAAAATCTTCGGCGGCGACCGCGCTCCCGGCCTCGGCGCGGGCCACCCCGATGGCCTGCGCCAGCGCCTTCTCCTCATCCTGCCGGTAAAGCCCCGCATCCGGCGTGCCGGTGTAGGCGCGGCCGTCCTTCTTTTCCTCGATCCGGATGATGTTGGTCGCGCGCTTGTAGCCGGCGAGCAGATTTTTGCCGTCCTCGGTGTCGAGGAATTTCCCCAGGGCTTCGACACGGCGCACGATCAGCAGAAGGTCGTCCTGCCCCCCAACCGCAAATACCGCGTCCACCAGGTCATGCCGCGATCCGTTGTCCCGCAGCTGGACTTTTAAACGGTCTGCAAAAAAATCCAGAAGACTCTGGCGCGCGTCGGTCGAATCCGAAGATGCAAATGTCGCTCCTGACGAGACGGTCGCCGGCATTTGGCCCCGCAGGCTGGACATTCGCGCCCGTATGAGCGGGTCAAGCGGCAGACGGATTTCATTATCGACAACGATTCTGATTACCCCCAGCGCCGCCCTGCGCAGCGCATAGGGATCCTTGCTCCCGGTCGGCTTCTCGTCGATTGCCCAGAAGCCGATCAGCGTATCGAGCTTGTCCGCAAGCGCGACCGCGATCGAAACCGGCTCTGACGGCACCAGATCGTCGGGGCCCTTCGGTCGGTAGTGATCCTCGCACGCGTGCGCGACCGCTTCGTCCTCGCCCTGCGCCTCGGCGTAGTACTTTCCCATCAGGCCCTGCAGTTCGGGAAACTCGCCGACCATTTCGGTGAGCAAATCCGCCTTGCACAGGAGCGCCGCGCGTTTTGCCCTCGCCACATCGGCGCCGACCAGCGGCGCCAAGCTCCGCCGCAAGCTCACCGATGCGTTCGATCCGCTCCGCCTGGGTACCGAGTTTTTCGTGAAACAGGATCTGCTTGAATTTCGGCAGCCGGTCTTCGAGACGCGTTTTCAGGTCGGTCTCATAAAAGAATTTCGCGTCGGAGAGCCGTGCGCGGATAACGCGCTCGTTGCCGGCGACGATGGCGTCGCCGCCGTCTTCGGCTTCGATGTTGGCGACGAGAACGAATTTGTTGGTCAGTCTCGCAGTGGCCGCATCGCGCAGCACGAAGCACTTCTGGTTGTTGCGGATGGTGGTGCGGATCACTTCGCCGGGGATCTGCAAGAAAGCCACATCGAAAGAGCCCGTCAGAACCACCGGCCATTCGACAAGGCCCGCCACTTCGGCGAGAAGGCCATCGTCCTCGACCAGTTCGAGGCCCTGCGCGAAGGCAAGCTGCTTTGCCTCGGTGATGATGATGTCGCGCCGCCGCGCGGCGTCGAGCACCACTTTGGCCCTGTCGAGTTTTTGCTGGTAGTCGTCGAACCGGCGAACGGTAAACGGCGCCGGCGCGAGAAAGCGGTGGCCGCGCGTCTCGTTGCCCGCGACGATGCCACCGACCGAAAATGGCACCACGTCGGGCTCTTCGGTCTCCGGGCCGAAAGTCGCAACAATCGAATGGAGCGGCCGCACCCACGTGAGCGCGCCCGGGTCCTTCGAGCGCACGCCCCAGCGCATCGATTTCGGCCACGGGAATTTTACGATCACGTCGGGGAGAATTTCGCCGATCACGTCGAGCGCGGCGCGGCCGGGCTTCTCGATCACGGCGACATAAAAGTCGCCCTTTTTGTCCGGCTGGACTTTCGCGTCGGCAATCGATTTCAGGCCGGCCGCTTTCAGGAAGCCGGCGATGGCGTTGTCCGGCGCACCGACGCGCGGGCCTTTTTTCTCCTCACGCACGTCGGCCTGCCGCGCCGGTACGCCGTGCACGGAGAGCGTGAGCCGCCGCGGCGTCACGAACGCTTTGGCGCCCTCGTACACCAGCCCGGCCTCGACCAGCCGGTCGGTGACGAGCTTGCGCAGATCGTCCGCCGCGCGCGCCTGCATGCGCGCGGGGATTTCCTCGGAGAAAAGCTCAAGCAGAAGATCGGGCATGGTTCGGCTGCAACGCTACTGCGCGAAAAAGAGAAAATTACAGGGTCTTGTGAGTGCCGTCGCACATCGGCTTTTTCGACGAGCGTTTGCAGGCGCAAAACCACGCGTCACCGGACGCTTCCGGCCTGTATTCGACCGGCTTGAATGCGGTGACCTTGTGCGAGCCGTCACAGAACGGCTGCGCCTTCGACAGCCCGCACGCGCACCACCAGTAGCTCTTGCCGGCCTCGACCTTGATCTGCATCGGCCGCTTGCCCGCGATCTCCGGCATCTCGCTCATTCGGTTCGTCCTCCGCCTGCTGTTGCGAGCCACGCCTCGCCGCACGCTTTGGCAAGTTCGCGCACCCGCAGGATGTAGCTCTGCCGCTCGGTCACCGAAATCACGCCACGCGCGTCGAGCAGATTGAACACGTGGCTCGCCTTGATGCACTGATCGTAGGCCGGCAACGCCATCAGATGACGGCCGCCGTCGCGACCGCCTGCGGCGCTCCAGCCATCCTCCAGATATTTCCCGCATGCCGCTTCGGCCATACGGAATTGCGCGAACAGCATGTCGGTGTCGGCAAATTCGAAGTTATGCCGCGAATATTCCTGCTCAGCCTGCAAAAAGATGTCGCCGTAGCTGACCTTGCGCGCATCCTCTCGGCCGTTGAAATTCAGATCGAATACGTTCTCGACGCCCTGCACGTACATCGCGA
>CAVYCI010000023.1:0-113285 GCA_963766925.1 uncultured Alphaproteobacteria bacterium | reverse complement strand
TTTGTTACGGAGACCGGCGTCCCGGTTTGCGGCACGCTTGCAGTGGTCGCGACAGCCGCACTGTCTGCTGCCGCGGCGACTTCTTGCTGGGACTGGCCGGCAGGGCCGGCCGCGCCATTCGCATTCGCGGTCTTGCCCGCCGGTGCGGGAGCGGCCGCCGCTTTCGTTGGGACGGGAGCGCTGCCGGTCACATTGGCATTGACGTTGCCGGCGCCGGCCGCTTTGCCGGACGTATTCCCGGAACTTGAGGTATTGGCTGAGTTCGCGTTCGCGCCGTTGGCGGACGTGCCGGCGCCGGTCGTGTTGCCGCCCGTGTTGGCCGTGCCCGAGAGCCCGGAAGCACTGGCGCCGCCGCCTGAACTTGAGCCCCCGCTCGAACCCTGGCCGCCACTGCCGGCATTTTGTGTGGTCGCGGTTTGCGGGGGGGCGTTTTGAGGGGAAGCCTCTTGCGGGGGAGCGTTTTGCGGGGGAGCGTTTTGACCGCCGGTTGCGGGCGAAGCCTGCGTACTGGCCGAAGTGGTGCTGTCGAGGTAGGCGGAGAACGGCAGGGTGCCGGAATTCCCTGTCTGCGAAGACGCCTGCGGCCGCGGGGAAAATCCGCTCAACGCGATGGCGTTGACATCTGACACTGTACCCGACACTGCGGAATCCCCCGCCAAAAATGGACGCAGATGCCTGCCTGCAACCCGCGGGCCACAACCTTGCACGTCAAAAATGCCGTAGGATCAGGATCTTGGCCGGAGGCCGCCGGATCGCGGGCAGGCATCCTTTGCTGCGGCCGGCAAAATTTTCCGCCCGCGGAAACTTGCGCGATCTTCACTGCCGGGCGAGCCGCAAACATGGCGGAGGCAACCGCCGACGCCTATAGTATCGCTGCCGGGGCTGCGAACGTTGCAGTAAAATGCCGCTGGCGGAGCAAACCGCGTTGTCATGCTGAACAGTCTCGATCTCGAGGGCAAGCCGTCCGAAACGCGCGTGGTCGTTGCCATGTCGGGCGGCGTCGATTCGTCGGTGACGGCGGCTTTGCTGGCCGATGCCGGTTACGACGTCGTCGGCATCACCCTCCAGCTCTACGATCATGGCGCGGCGACGCATCGGCGGGGCGCGTGCTGCGCGGGGCGCGACATTCACGATGCCCGGGCGGTCGCCGAGCGCATCGGCATTCCGCATTACGTCCTCGACTACGAGAGCCGGTTCAAGGCGGCGGTTATCGACCGCTTCGCCGAAAGCTACGTCGCGGGCGAAACGCCGGTGCCGTGCGTGGAATGCAATCAGTCGATCAAGTTTCGCGACCTTCTGGAAACCGCCCGCGAGCTTGGCGCGAGCGTGCTCGCGACCGGTCATTACGTCGCCTCGCGCGCGCTGCCAGGCGGCGACCGCGCGCTGTACCGGGCCCGCGAGACGGAGCGCGACCAGAGTTATTTCCTGTTCGCGACCACGCGGGCGCAGCTCAATCTGCTGCGTTTTCCGCTGGGCGAGCGGACCAAGGCGGAGACGCGGGAACTGGCGCAGCGCTTCGGCCTTTCGGTCGCCGACAAGCAGGACAGCCAGGATATCTGCTTCGTGCCGAGCGGACATTATGCCGAGGTCATCGAGCGGTTGCGGCCCGGCGCCGCGGCGCCGGGCGAGATCGTGGACATCGATGGTCGCGTGCTGGGCCGCCATGACGGGATCATTCATTTCACCGTCGGCCAGCGCCGCGGTCTCGGCGTCGCCACCGGCGCGCCGCTCTACGTCGTGCGTCTCGATGCCGGCTCGCGCCGCGTCGTGGTGGGCCCGCGCGAAGCGCTGCGCACCAGCCGGATCCGGCTGCGCGACATCAACTGGCTTGGCGAGGGCGCGGTCGAAGCGGCCGTGGAGAATCGGCCCGAGGTTTTCATAAAGGTTCGCTCGACGCGGCCGCCGCAGGCGGCGTGGCTGCGCGCCGGCGCCGACGGCGGCATCGAGGTCGAACTGATCGCGAGCGAGGATGGTGTCTCGCCCGGCCAGGCGTGCGTGTTCTACGACGCGATGGACGGACAGGCGCGCGTTCTCGGCGGCGGAATCATAGCCAGCACCATGGCGGCGCGTGCGGTAGGGACAGCCCGGGCGGATCTGGCTGCGGCACATTAAGGACGGCGGCGGGCAACGCCGCCGCGGCACGCGCGATGATAACGGAACTCGACAAGGACGCAGTCGCGAGAGCCTACGGCCGCTGGGCTCCGTTCTACGATCTTGTGTTCGGTGCCGTGTTCGAGCGCGGGCGCAAGGCCTCGATCGCCGCCGCGGAACGCATCGGCGGGCGCATCCTCGAAGTCGGTGTCGGCACCGGCCTGTCGCTGCCGGATTATTCGTGGACCAATCGCGTCACCGGGATTGATCTGTCGGCCCCGATGCTGCTGAAGGCGAAGACGCGTGTGGCCGAGCACCGGCTGACCAACGTCGACGGCCTCGCGGTGATGGACGCGCAGCACCTCGGCTTCCAGGATGGCGTGTTCGATGTCGTGGTCGCGCAATACGTCATCACCGCGGTGCCGGACCCGGAGGCCACGCTCGACGAATTCGTGCGCGTGCTCAAACCCGGCGGTGAAATCATCCTGGTGAACCATCTCGGCGCAGAGGCAGGCCCCCGCGCCCTGCTGGAGCAGTGGTTCGCGCCGCTCGCCCGCCGGCTCGGCTGGCGGCCGGAGTTTCGCTGGGAGCGCCTTGCGCGGTGGGTTACGAAGCACGGCGGCGTGCGGGTGGTCGAGCGCTGCCCGATGCCGCCGCTCGGCCATTTTTCGATGATCCGCTTTGCCCGCCTCCGGCGTTTCGCGGGCGAATCGTTTGAGGAGACGCCGGGCGTTGCCCAGGCCCGGTTCCGCGCCTGACCCGGCTGCGATTTGCCTCTTGGAAAGGGCGCAGAACTGCCCTAAATCTCGCCGCGGCCAGCTCGAAACGGACGGTTTGGCGGAGTAGCTCAGTTGGTTAGAGCAGCGAAATCATAATCCGCGTGTCGGCGGTTCAAATCCGTCCTCCGCTACCAACCTAACCCGCCGAAATGTCTGTCGTATTTGCCGCGCCGATTAGCTGCGACCGCAGCCCGCGACCGGCGGCAGCGCCTGATTCACGCGCGCTTTACCTTAACGCCACGCCGTGACCGGCCGGCGAGGCAAACCTTAGCTATTGTCGCTTATCAGCCGTCCGGTGACCTCAGCCATCCCGATCAATGCAGTGACGCGTTTGACCCCAGTGACGGCGTTCGAAAACGCGGCTTCGCCGGTCGGCGCCGCTAACGGCGCGATCGCGGCGGACGCCGGGATTGCCCCCGCCAGGCGGCCGGCGCTCTCGCTGGAGATTTTCAGCGACCCCGCCGCGATCGAAAGCGAATGGCGGCGCTTCGAGCAAATTGCCGACTGCACCGCGTTCCAGACGTTCGACTGGCTCGCGCTTTGGTATCGTCACGTCGGGCCGCGCCAGCGCGCGCGCGCCGCAGTCGTCGTCGCCCGCTTCGGCGACGGCGGGATCGCCTTCATCGCGCCGCTGTGCGTCATGCCGAAATGGGGCATGCGCCGGCTGGGCTGGCTCGGGCAGGATCTGTGCGACTACAACGGGCCGCTGCTCGCCCCCGACTTCGCGGAGCGAATTGAGCCGGACGAGTTCATGGCCGCATGGCGGGCGATGCAGCGGCAGATTCGATACGATCCGCGGCTTCGTTTCGACTGGATCGAATTCGAGAAGATGCCGCAAAAAATCGGCGCCCAGAACAATCCGTTCATGCGGCTCGCCGTCACGCCCAACCCCAACGGCGCGCATTTGACCCATTTGAGCGCGAACTGGGAAGAATTCTACATGGCCAGGCGCTCGACTGCGACGCGCCGGCGCGACCGGACCAAACGCCGGCACATGTCCGGCCACGGCGACATCCGCTTCGTGACCGCCTGCGATGCAGACGACTCGCGGCGTACGCTCGAAATTCTGATGGAGCAGAAGGGCCGCACGTTCGCCCGCAAGGGCATCGCCGACATTTTCGAGCGGCCGGGATACCGGGATTTTTTCCTCGACCGCGGCAACCGGCCCGAACGTCCGTCATCTGATTCACGTCAGCCGCCTCGACATCGGCGACACCTGCGCGGCGGCCAATCTCGGAATCGTGTTCGGCGACTGTTATTATCACGTACTGGCAAGCTACAGCGACGGCAGCGCCGTCTCCCAATACGGGCCGGGCGCACTGCATCTGCGCGAACTGATGGCTTACGCGATCGGGCGCGGGCTGAAGCGTTTCGATTTCACCATCGGCGACGAACCGTACAAGCTCGAATGGTCGGACACTTATGTCGCGCTGTACGATTTTGCCGCCGGCACGACCTGGCGCGGCCTGCCTGCGGCGTGGATGTCGTCCGCGCGGCGTCAAATCAAGCGCTTCATCAAACAGACGCCGGCGCTGTGGCGCCTCGCCTCCGCGGCGCGCGCGGCGATCGGAGCGCGATCGCGGCGGCCGCCGCAATGAAGCGGCACGCACCGAATTTCTTCCCACACCGATCCGCCCGCGCTAATAAAACACCGGCGCGACGGCGGGCTTAGTTTTCCCGCGCGCGGCCGATCCGCGGAGCTGCCATGAGCATGAATTCGGGCTGGCCCGACCTGCCGCTGCCGGCGTGGACCGACACCTGCGAAACGCTTCACCGCTGGACCCAGATTGCGGGCAAGGTGCGGCTCGCTTCGACCCCGCTGATCAATCATTGGTGGAACGTCACTTTTCAGGTCGACGCGCGCGGCCTCGTTGCGCCGGCGAATGTGTGGCCGGGCGGGACTTTCGACATGACGTTCGATCTGCAGGGCCACCGGTTTGTCATCGCAACCGGCGACGGACGCTCGGAAGGTTTCGCGCTCGTGCCGATGACGGTCGCCGACTTTTACGCCGCGTTGATGGAACGCCTGCGCCGTCTCGGCATCGACATTCACATCTGGACCATGCCCGCCGAAATCGAAAACGCGGTACCGTTCGAGCAGGATCGCGCCCACGCGCAATACGATGCCGCGTACGCATCGCGGTTTCACCGCGCGCTTTGTCAATCCGCCCGGGTGATGAACCAATTTCGCGCGCGTTTCATCGGCAAGGCGAGCCCGGTGCATTTCTTCTGGGGCAGTTTCGACCTCGCGGTTTCTCGATTTTCCGGTCGAACGGCGCCCCCGCCTGCCGGCGTCACGCCCAACGTCGCCGCCTGGGTGATGACCGAAGCCTATTCGCACGAAGTGTCGAGCTGCGGCTTCTGGCCCGGCAACGGCGGCTTCGGAGAAGCTGCGTTTTATGTTTATGCCTATCCCGAGCCGGCCGGCTACGGCGACACGCCGCTGCGCACCCCCGGCGGGCGTTACGACAAAGACCTCGGACAGTTCATCCTGCCCTATGATGCGGTCAGACAGGCGCGCGATCCCGATGCCCTGCTGCTTGGCTTTCTCCAGGAAACCTACGAGGCCGGCAGCGAACCTCGCGCACTGGGACCGCGCAGCGCTGGAGCGCGGCGACCGTGCGCCCGCATGAACCTGGACAGGTGATCAGGCCGTGACCCGGATCGGGATTCGCGCAGCGATTTCCGGCCTCGTGCTGGCGTCGATTTTGATCAGCGCGGCGGGCGTTCATCTCCTGTGGTGGCGCACCGCCGACGCGAACAGCCACGCGCTTGCGGAGACGATCAACGAGCAGATCGTTTCCGCCGTGGACAAGGAACTCGCCACCATCACCGCCGAAGGCGCGCGCCGCGCATACCGCGATCCGGACGCTGTTCGTTCAGAACGTGCTTGAGACGCGCGAAGCCGACAAACGCGAATTCGTCTTTCTGTCGCAGCTTCAGTCGCAGCAGAATATTTCCTGGGTGGCGTTCGGCTGGCCGGACGGCGCATTTTTTTGCCGCGCACAAACTCGGCGATCTTGGCCTCGAAATGATGGAAATCGCGCCGTGTCGACGGCGCGGTCAAACGCCGGATCGACAATTATCAGGTCGTGGTCGGCGACATCCAGTTCGAGAAGCGGCGGTTCGAGGATACCGACTACCTCGTCACCGATCAGGAATGGTATCGGAAAGGCATCGAAAGCGACGAGCCGCGCTGGTTCGAAGTCAGCACCCATCCGGTCGGAGCGCGTCCCTCGATCGTCTATGCCGGTCCGGTCGATGTCTATCAAAAGCGCCAGGGCGTGCTTGCGGTCATCATCGAAAACACCCGGCTCGCGCAGTTTCTGTCCCAGCTTTCGGTCGGAAAATCCGGCGCCGCATTCATCCTGGGCCGCGACGGCACGACCATCGCAGCGCCCGATCCCGACGCCGACGAAGTCAACATGCAGCGGGCCGGATCAGCCGCTGCTGCCGATCGCGCAGCGGCGCGCTGAATGCAGGCCGGCAGCTCTTACGACGGCAGCAAAAAAAGCGCCAGACCAATGCGTTATGTCGCCGCCGGAAACGCCTATGCGGTCACTCTGACGCCGCTCGACTTTCCCGGCTGGACGCTTGCGACCGTCATTCCTGAAGCGGAATTTCTGGGGCCGATCGAGAGCACGATCCGGCATTGCTCATCGGGCTCGCCGAGTCTCATCGTTGCCGCCGGCATCGTTTCGGCCTGGCTCGCCCGGCGCGTCATCGCCAGCGCCGTTGATCACCGTGGTCGGCGAACTCAAGCATGTCGAGCGCTTCGAACTCGACCAGGTGCGCCGTCATCCGTCGCGGATCGCCGAGCTTGAAAACCTTGTCGAACGCCATCGCCGACATGGCAGGCGGCCTTGCCGCGTTTCGCAAATATATTCCCGCGGATCTTGTGAAGATGCTGGTGCGCGAAGGCATCGAGCCGCGCCCGGGGGGCTCGGTGCGGACGCTGACGGTGCTGTTCGCCGATATCGCCGGCTTTACCGGGCTGTCCGAGCGGCTCGGCGACCAGATCATCCCGCTGCTTTCCGGCTATCTCGACACCATGTCGCGCGAGGTCAGCGCGCCATGGCGGCACGATCGACAAATTCATCGGCGACGCGGTGATGGCGTTCTGGGGCGCGCCGGCGGCGAACGCCGATCATGCGGTCGACGCCTGCCGCGCGGCGCTGGCCTGCCAGCGCGCGCTGCGCGAGTCGGGACTGACCGACGACGCCGGACGCGCACTTCGGGTGCGGATCGGCATCAATTCCGGCGACATGCTGGTCGGCAATATCGGATCGGAGTTCCGGCTCAACTACACCGTGATCGGCGACGCGGTGAACGTCGCGAGCCGGCTGGAGGGCGCCAACAAGGAATACGGCACCGACATCATCATCGGCGAAGAAACCCGCCGCCTCGCCG
The DNA here is from genome assembly GCA_963766925.1 of uncultured Alphaproteobacteria bacterium. Classification (GTDB taxonomy): domain Bacteria; phylum Pseudomonadota; class Alphaproteobacteria; order Rhizobiales; family Xanthobacteraceae; genus BOG-931. The sequence goes on along the minus strand of CAVYCI010000023.1, from coordinate 106,005 downwards.
GCGATCGCATCATCGTGCGCGAACTCGACCGGCTGATGGTCTATGGGCGACAGGGCGGGCTGGCGATCTACGAACTGCTCGGCGTCGCCGAACCCGGCGTCAAGCCGCCAGACTGGGTCGCGCTTTACGCCCAGGGCCTCGCGGCCTACCGGATGCGGGACTTCGCCGCTGCGATCAATCTGTTCGAGACGCTTCTCGCAGAGCGCCCGGCCGATACACCCGCGCGCATCATGCTCGAGCGCTGCCGGGAATTTCTCGCGTCGCCGCCGGGGGCGGACTGGGAAGCAACCAGCGCGATGAAGACGAAGTAAGCCGCGACGCCGTGCCGTTTTGCCGTAACGGGATTCGACACAATTATGCTATGAAACAGGCGTGTCCTCGACCCTAACGTCCGGCAGGTTCCGAAAAAGGATCACCCATGAAATCGCATAGCGCGCTGGCCGCCGTCATTGCCAGTTCGTTCGCAACCGCCCTTGCCATGATCGCCGTTCCGGCGGCGGCCGGGCCGAAGCCGCCGCAGCCCACCATGGACAAGTGCTTCGGCATCTCCCTGAAAGGCAGCAACGACTGCGCTGCCGGTCCCGGCACCACCTGCGCCGGCACCGCCGCCGCCGACTATCAGGGCAATGCGTGGAAATACGTACCGAAGGGCACCTGCGCGACCATCGTGACGCCGAAAGGCAACGGCTCGCTGGAGCCGGGCAAAAGTCCCGACGCGTCCTGAAACGCCGATGTATTCCCCCCCGCACCTGCCGGCGCGCGTCGGGGTCGGCTTCAAGCCGCAGCACTTTTACGACATCATCGCCGCGCCGCAGCCGGTCGGCTTCTTCGAAGTCCACGCCGAAAACTACATGGGCGCCGGCGGACCGCCGCACGCGCAGCTTGGCGCGCTGCGCGGGCATTATGCGCTGTCGATTCACGGCGTGGGGCTCTCGATCGGCGCGATGGACCCGCTCGATCGCGACCATCTCGCGCAACTCAAGGCCCTGTGCGACCGCTACCGGCCGGAAAGCTTTTCGGAGCATCTCGCGTGGTCGTCGCATGACGGCGTCTATTTCAACGATCTGCTGCCGCTGCCTTACAACGCGGCGACGCTCGCGCGGGTCGCGGAGCATATCGACGAGGTACAGACCGTACTCGGCCGCACCATGCTGCTCGAAAATCCGTCGACCTATCTCTGTCTCGCGCACAGCACGATCCCGGAGACCGACTTTCTCGCCGAACTCTCGCGGCGCACCGGCTGCGGTCTGCTGCTCGACGTCAACAATGTTTTTGTTTCCGCCACCAACAACAATACGACGCCGCTCGATTATCTGGATTCGTTTCCGCTCGGGCGCGTTGGGGAAATCCATCTTGGCGGGCATCACGCGGAGGGCGGCGCCGAAGGCCCGCCGCTGCTGATCGATGCGCACGGCTCGCCGGTCGCGGACGCGGTGTGGGAGCTTTACCGTCACGTAATCGCCCGCACCGGGCCCTTGCCGACGCTGATCGAACGGGACAACAACGTCCCGGACTGGCCGGTGCTGTGCGGCGAGGCGCAGGCGGCGCAGGCGATCCTCACCGCAGCGCGCCGCGCGTCGGCGGCCTGAGCGCCATGCTGCCGGCATTTGCTGATGCGTTTGCCAAGGCGTTGCGCGACCCCGAACGCTCCGTTCCGCAAACGGTCATCGCCGGGAATGACGCCGAAGCCGCGCGGGGCTTTGCCGTCCACCGCAACAATGTCGTTGCCGGACTGACCGAAGCCCTGCGCTCACGATTTCCCGCGGTGGAGAAAATCGTGGGCGAAGAGTTTTTTGCTGCGATGGCGCGTCTCTATGTCGTGCAGCATCCGCCGCGTTCGCCGGTGCTGTCCGGATATGGCGACGAATTTCATGCCTTCGTCGCCGCTTTCGAGCCCGCCCGCGAGGTCGCCTACCTCGCCGACGTGGCAAGGCTCGAAGCCGCGCGCACCCGCGCCTTTCACGCCGCCGACGCGTTGCCGCTCGACCAGGCCCGGTTCGCCTCGCTCGATCCGGCAACGCTCGCCGGCCTACGGGTCGTCTTACATCCCTCGGCCGAAATCATCCGTTCCCCGCATCCGGTCGTTACCATCTGGGCGATGAACAGCGGGCGCCTGACGCCCGCGCCGATCGAACCGTGGTACGGCGAGGACGCACTGGTGGTTCGCCCGCAGTTGGATGTGGAAGTCCGGTCGCTGCCGCCGGGCGGTGCGGCGTTTTTGCTGGCGCTGGCGGACAGTCGGCCGCTCGGCGATGCCGCGAAGGCCGCATTCGCCGACCATTCCGGATTCGATCTCGCCCGCAGTCTGGCGGACCTGATGAGCGGGATCGCGACCGGGATCGCGACGGCGCCAGAGCACAACGGCGACGGCGCAGCGTGACCGACCGGCGGCTTCGGCGCGCGGCTATTTGCCGGCCGGCTTCGGAGGCGGGACGGCCTGTTCGCGGGCTGCCTGTTCAACAAGGTCGATAATGGCGGCCCGGCGCTGGCGATCCGCGATCAGCGCGAAGGCCTTGATCAGCCGCAATCCCTCCTCGGGCGCGGGACCGTCCGGCGCCGCGTCGGAGCGCTCCTTGAAGAAGTCGGACAGGATGAGGACGTTCTTCTCGACCATCGAGGTTGTCCGTTGGCGGGCCTGCCACCTTTAATACGTCAAGGTGGCTTATTAGTGCCCAACGGGCCGCAATGAAAGCCGGGGTTGTTTTCTTTGTTAAGATCAGGCCGGAAAGGGACCGTTCCCGGCCTGCCAACTGCCTGCCAACCAAACAGGTTCTTGCAACGTGCAGCGCGGTTTTCCACGTTCGCGCATGAAGCAACCGGGATACAGTTTCAGGTCATCCGCGCCCGCGAAACGCTCACGTGAGAAACTGTACAGGCTGTATACATATCCGTTTCTTTGATGATCTGGCATCAAACAAACGAATATTCCTCACGCCGCAACGTCAGCCGCTGTGCCGGCTGGAATAACACAGGCGATGCCACGCAGCACTTCCCGGCGATCTTCCATCGCGTCACTCGTTCAGCCGCCATTGAGTTGGCGCCGCACCAAAGCCGCGCCCTCTGCCATCGCCTTGAGCTTGCCAAACGCAACCGGCCTCGGCAGGTATTTCATCCCGCAGTCGGGAGCGACGACCAGACGTTCAGCGGGAACATGCGCCAGCGCGCGGCGGATGCGCTCAGCCACGGTTTGCGGCGTCTCGACATTCATGTCGGCAAGGTCGATGACGCCGAGGATGATGGTCTTCGACGGCAACGTCCGCAGAATTTCAAGGTCGAGCCGTGGCTGCGCGGCTTCGATCGAGATCTGCTGCGCCGTGCAGCCTTCCAGTTCGGACAGGAACGAATAGCCGGCAGGCTTTCCGTGCACCAGCGCGGCATAACCAAAGCACAGATGCACCGCGACAGTTCCGGTCACATCCTGGAGCGCGCGGTCGAGTGCCTTGAGGCCGTAGAGTCGCGCGTCGTGCGGATGCTGCTGCATCCACGGCTCGTCGATCTGCACGATGTCGGCGCCGGCGGCGAAGAGATCGAGAATCTCCGCGTTGACGGCCGCCGCGTAGTCGAGCGCCATCGCTTCAGGATCGCCGTAGAAATCGTCCTGCGCCTGCTTGCTCATCGTGAACGGGCCCGGCACCGTCGCCTTGACGCGCCGCGCGGTGCTGGCACGCAGGACGCCCAGATCGCGCAATTCGACCGGCCGCACGCGGCGGATCGGGCCCACCACGCGCGGCACTGGAATGGGTTCTCCGGTGCGGTTGATCGTGGTGCCGGGACGTTCGCTGTCAATTCCGTCGAGCGCGGTGGCAAAGCGGTTGGAGTAACTTTCACGCCGCTGTTCGCCGTCGGTTATGATGTCGAGTCCGGCGCGCTCCTGATCGCGGATTGCAAGCACGGTGGCATCGTCCTGGGCGGCTTCAAGCCGGCCCGGATCGACCAGCCAAAGATCGCCGGCCCGCGTGCGCGGCACGCCCTTGCCGAGCCTTGCCCGGTCGATCAGCCAGTCGGGCTGCGGATACGAGCCGACCAGCGAGGAAGGAAACAGCATTCGCGCAGATCTCCGAGGCGTCATTAAAGGAAGGCAGCGAAGCACCCGGTCCGGGTCGTCTGGTGCCGGACCTTGAATATCATCGAGCCCCCGCCCTTTGCGAGGCCGTCGCTGAAGGGAAAGCGGGACCGCGCTAACGGGCGGGCAGCCTCGCCTTTTCGTATGGATAGATCAGGTCGCCGGTTTTCTCGTCTGCCGGCGTGAGCACGATTTGATTGCTCATGCCCCGCCAGGTTTCGAGGTTCGCGGCGTCGGTGATGTCGTGATACTGCACCTGCAACGAGCGCGACACCGTCCATTCCCCGAATTCGCCGAACCTGACGTTATTGGCCATGATGGTCGTGAACGCGTGCGTGTGCAGGTACTCGGCAAGTTTCTGGTCGTCGAGCGTTTTGGCGCCTTCCACGGCTTCGCCGAGCAGCTGGAAATAGGCGTAACCCCAGCCGCCGAGATAATAGCCGAGCGGATCGATGCCTTCGGCCTTCGCGCGCTCCTGATAGATTTTAAAGAACGCCGCGGCGGGGGGCATCAGTTTGGGCGACGGCACCCAGGTTTCGTAATTTACGACGCCGTTGAGTCTGCTCTTGAGCTTTTCCTTGAACACCGTCGACTGGAGGCCGACCATTGCGCCGCCGAGCATTTTTGGCGTGAAGTTCAGTTCGCTCGCGGCCTGCAGGATGCCAACCGAGCTCAACGGATAGGAACAGATAACGACCAGATCGGCATTGGCGGCCTGCACCGCGCGGATGATCGGCGAGAAATCGGTGGTGCCGGGCGGGAAGGTCTTGTCGTAGACGATGGTGAACCCGTAGGTCCTGTTGTTCTCCCGCGCGCCTTCGCAGGCGTTGCGCGCGAACTCGGCGTCCTCGGCGACCAGCGCGACGGTCTGCGGCTTCGGTTTCTGCGCTGCCGCCGACTCGAAGTAGCCTTCGGTGAACGACCGGCTCGGATTGGGACCGGCCGAAATCATCGAGAAGTAGTCGGCCGTAGTGGAACTCCTTGTTGCCGTCGAGCGCGAACAGGCCGATCAGGACCTTGCCCTTCTGCATCACGACCGGAATCGCCGGCGCCACCAGATTGGTGCCGTAAGGACCGTTCACCAGATCGACTTTGTCGATGTCGAGCAGCTTGGTGTAGATGCCCGGAATGTTCGCCGGGTTGGACTGGTCGTCGTAATTGACAAGTTCGACCCTGCGGCCGAGCAGCCCGCCTTTGGCGTTGATTTCTTCCTGCCAGATTTTGGCGCCAAGCAGCGCCTGCTTCCCGTTCGGCGCAAGCGGGCCTGTGAGCGCGAGCGAAAAGCCGATCCTGATCGGGTCGCTGCTTTGGGCCAAAGCCGGAGCGGGCGCCATCGCGCGCGCCGCGATCAGAAACGCCGCGGCGAGCCCCGCGACAAGACGCACCTGTCCCGAACGACGAGTCATTATGTCCTCCCCAGGCCGATTTTTTTAATTTGCAAATAACAAACGCAGAATGCACCGGTTCTGCCTGCCTGAAAAGGCCACCGGCAGCGCCCGGCCGTCAGCGCATGGCGAGTTTATGAATCCGGGGGGCGCGAACTTTCGTCCGCACCCCGCAGGATCATCCCCCACCAGACAGGCAAAGATCAGCGCAGCTTCTCATAGGGATAAACCGCGCTGCCGGTTTTCAGATCGTCGGGCGCGACAACGGTCTGATAGGACATGCCGCGCCAGGTCTCCAGGTTGGCGGCATCCGTGACGTCATGATACTGGACCTGCATGAACTGGGATTTGGTCCACTCGCCGTTCTTGCCGAACCGGATGTCCCCCATGATGGTCTTGAACTCGTTGTTGCGGAGGTAGTCGGCAAGCCTGTCGTCGTTGATGCTCTTCGCGCCTTCGATGGCCTCGCCAAGAAGCTGAAAGTCGGCATAACCCCAGCCGCCGAGATAGTAGCCGAGCGGATCGACACCGGCCGCCTTGGCGCGCTCCTGGTATTTCTCGAAGAACGCCTTTGCCGGCGCCATCAGCCTTGGCGACGGCACCCAGGTTTCGTAATTGACGATGCCGTTGAGCTTCGACTTGAGACGGTCCTTGAACACGGTCGCCTGCAATCCGACCATCGCGCCGCCGAGCATCTTCGGCTTGAGCCCAAGCTCGCTCGCCGACTGCACCAGGCCCACCGAGCTCAGCGGATAGGAACAGAACACCACGAGGTCCGCGTTGGCCGCCTGCAAACCACGGATGATCGGCGAGAAATCCGTCGTCCCCGGCGGGAAAGTCTTGTCGTAGATGATGGTGAAGCCGTAGGTCCTGGCATTGTTGCGGGCGCCGTCGCAGGCGTTGCGCGCGAATTCCGCGTCTTCGGACGACAGCGCCACGGTTTGCGGCTTCGGTTTTTGCTCCGCCGCGACCTGAAAGAACCCCTCGGTGAAGGCTTCCCGCGGCTTTGGACCGGTCGACAGCATCGAGAAATATTTCGGATACTGGAATTCGGAGTTTATATCGAGCGCGAAAAATCCGATGAAGAGCTTGCCCTTTTGTATCACGACCGGCATGGCCGGCGCATTCAGGTTGGTCCCGTAAGGGCCCATCACGATGTCGACTTTGTCGACTTCCAGAAGCTTGGTGTAGATGCCCGGAATGTTTTCAGGTTTGGACTGGTCGTCGTAATTGACCAGTTCGACCTTGCGGCCGAGCAGACCGCCTTTGGCGTTGATCTCTTCTTCCCAGATTTTGGCGCCGAGCAGCGCCTGTTTGCCGTTCGGCGCGAGCGGACCGGTAACGGCCATGGAAAAGCCGATCCTGATCGGCTCTCCGCTTTGCGCAGATGCGGGCCCGGGCGAAGCTGCCAGGCAGGCCACAAGAGCAACCGCGCCCGCGCAGCATGCAACGCTGCGCCGTGTCAGGCGATAAGCCATGCGTTTCCTCCTCACGTGCGTTTTTGATCCGCCGAACCCGGCGGACGCCGTTTTTCCGGCATTACGCTGTCGCCCCGCCTCAGCATGCCCCGCCGAAAAGGCCCTGAAAAGTCCACTGAAGCCGGTGCGACGATCTGAACTGAGGGGCCGAGGCCGATGTCCGCGTGCCGGACATCAACTGAACGTTACCCCCTTGCAGCGTGCCACGGCTTCGATTTACCATCATTACGCGTGACAGCGTCTGCTGCCCCGCCGAACACGGGAAAACGACCATGGCCTGGACCACACCGACTCTCGTCGAGATCTGCATTGGCCTCGAGATCAACGGCTATCTTCCGGCCGAGTTCTGATCCGTCGTCTTTAAGCTCCCCGCGATCCCCGTGAATGGGGAGTCTGACCGCCATCGTTCTCGGTGCTGCGGCCGGCGGTGGATTCCCGCAATGGAACTGCCGTTGCGCGGTTTGCCGGCTCGCGTGGCATAACGACAAACGCGTCAAGCCGCGCAGCCAGGCGAGTCTCGCCGTTTCCGGCGACGGCGAGCATTGGATTTTGATCAACGCCTCTCCTGATCTGCGGGCGCAGTTGCTGGCCCGTCCGGTGTTGCAGCCTGACACCCGAAAGTCCCGCACCGGACAGGATTGCGCCGCTCTGCGCGGCAGCCCGATTGCGGCCGTCGTGCTGACCGGGGCCGAAGTCGATCAGGTCGCGGGACTGCTGGCTTTGCGCGAACGGCAGGACTTTACCGTGTTCGCCACCGCGCAAACCCTTGCGGCACTTCGCGCCAATCCGATTTTCGGCGTGCTCGCCGACGATGTGGTGACACGCACGCCTGCGGTCTGCGACCGGCCGTTTGCCCTGCCGGGCGGCGTGACCGCCGAACTGTTCAAGGTTCCAGGCAAGGTGGCGCTTTATCTGGAAGACGGCGAACCGGCGACGGATGAAGAGTCCGGCGCCAATGTCGGCGTCGAAATCGTCTGCGGCTCGCGGCGGCTCGCTTACGTGCCGGGCGCCGCCGGCGTCACGTCCGCGATGCTGGCAAGGCTTAACCGCGCCGAGGTGATAATGTTCGACGCCACGCTGTTTCGCGACGACGAAATGATCGCCAGCGGAACCGGCAGCAAAACCGGCAGGCGGATGGGCCATATGCCGCTCGACGGCGAAGACGGCACGCTCGCGGTACTCGCCGGCCTTCCCGGCCGTCGCATCCTGACCCATATCAACAATACCAATCCAATCCTGATCGAAGACTTGCCGGAGCGGCGCCGGGTCGAGGCCGCCGGTTTCGAAGTAGCCGAGGACGGCATGGAGATCGTGCTGTGAACGCGCTGAGTGCGGATGAACTGGAAGCCCGCCTGCGAGACATCGGCGCGCGGCGTTACCATCGTCTGCATCCGTTCCACAAACTGCTGCACGGCGGCGCGTGCAGCAAAGGCCAGGTGCAGGCCTGGGCGCTCAACCGCTACTATTATCAGGCAATGATCCCGATCAAGGACGCGAGCCTGATCGCGCGCTGCGACGATCCGGCGATCCGCCGCGAATGGCGCAGCCGTCTCGTCGATCACGACGGCAGCCGCGAGGGCGAAGGCGGCATCGCGCGCTGGCTCAAACTCACCGACGGTCTCGGCCTCGACCGCGATTATGTGGTGTCGCTGGAAGGCCTGTTGCCCGCGACGCGGTTTGCCGTCGAGGCTTACGTGCATTTCGTGCGCGAGAAACCGTTGCTCGAAGCGGTCGCTTCGTCGCTGACCGAACTGTTCTCGCCGCAGATCATCAGCGAGCGCATCGACGGCATGCTGAAAAGCTACGCGTTCGTCACACCCGAAACGCTGGCGTATTTTTCGCAACGCCCGCCGCAGGCGGAGCGCGATTCCCGCTTCGCGCTCGACTACGTCAAAACACATGCCCGCACGCCGGAAGCGCAGCAAAAAGTGCTCGCGGCGCTCAACTTCAAGTGCGACGTACTGTGGGCGATGCTGGATGCGCTTTACCACGCCTATGTCGCGCCGAAGCACGTTCCACCGGGCGCCTTCGTGCCACAGGACTTCGTGGCGCAGGACTTCGTGGCGCAGGAGTGATGATCGTGAACGGAACCCCAAGCGCAGAAATAGCGCCGGACGTCAGGCCGCGCCTGCCGCGCGGGGTCCGGCTGGTGCACAACGAGGCGCAGGGCGGATGGGTGCTGCTTGCGCCGGAACGCATCTTCAAGGCCGACGCGATCGCGACCGAGGTGCTCAGGCGCTGCACCGGCGAAACAACGTTCGCAGCCATCGTCGACGATCTGGCGAAAACCTATTCCGCACCGCGCGAACGCATCCTGACCGACGTCAGTGCGCTGTTGCGCGGACTGGCCGAGAAGAAACTGCTGGAGTTGTGATAGTCTTTCCAGCTCGCGGCTGCGGCCTGCCTCAAAATGACAGCGAGTGAAAGGCCTCCCGTGGCCTCATCGGATGCAATCCTGCACAAACCGCTCGGCCTTCTTGCCGAGCTGACGCACCGCTGTCCGCTGGGCTGTCCGTATTGCTCGAACCCGCTCGCGCTCGACGCGAGAGACACCGAACTCGACACCGCAACGTGGGCGCGGGTGTTCAGCGAAGCAGCAGGGCTGGGTGTGCTGCAGGTCCATCTGTCCGGCGGCGAGCCGGGCGCGCGGCGCGACCTGCCGGAACTGACGGCGGCGGCGCATCGCGCCGGCCTCTACACCAATCTCATCACCTCGGCGGTCGGGATTACCGCCGCGACGCTGGAAAAGCTCGCCGCGGCCGGCCTCGACCATGTGCAGATATCGATTCAGGACAGCGCGCCGGACAGCGCCGACCACATCGCGGGATATGCCGGCGCGTTCGCGCGCAAGCGGGCGCTCGCGGCGGAGACGGTGCGGCTGAAAATCCCGCTTACGGTCAACGCCGTTATGCACCGCGCCAATATCGATCACGTTCGTGAGATGGTCGCGCTTGCGCTCGAACTCGGCGCCAGCCGGGTCGAAATCGCACACGCGCAATATTACGGCTGGGCGCTGAAGAACCGCGCGGCGCTGATGCCGACGGCGGCGCAGGTCCGGCGCGCCGCCACCGCCGTCGAGGAATTGCGGTCGCGCCACCGGGGCGAAATCGTCATCGACGCGGTGGTGCCCGACTATTACGCCCGGCTGCCGAAGCCCTGCGTCGGCGGCTGGGGCCGGCGCTCGCTGAACGTGACACCGTCCGGCAAGGTGCTGCCCTGTCACGCAGCCGAGTCGATCCCCGGTCTCGAATTCTGGTCGGTGCGCGAGCATGCGCTCGCCGACATCTGGGCGAATTCGCCGGCCTTCAACGCCTTCCGCGGCACCGACTGGATGACGGAACCGTGCCGCAGCTGTGCGCGCCGCGACATCGATTTCGGCGGCTGCCGCTGTCAGGCGTTCGCCATGACCGGCAATGCCCGCGCCACCGATCCGGTCTGCCATCTCGCCCCGGAACACGGCGCCGTCGCCGCGCTTGCCGCCCTTCAGGACGACGCGCCCTACGCCTATCGGCGAATGTAAGAATCCCTGCGTGAAATCGCCGCTCGCGGTTTTGCGATTTCGCATTGGCGCCGCAACACGCTAGAATTCGATTCATGCCATCGGACGCCGACATCGTTTTTACCGGGGCGAGGAATGGAGTGCGAATGACGGAACTGTCCGTCAACGGCAAATCCTACGACGTCGACGTCGAACCCGAGACCCCTCTGCTTTGGGTGCTGCGCGACACGATCGGCCTCACCGGCACGAAATATGGCTGCGGCATCGCCCAGTGCGGTGCCTGCACCGTCCATATCGACGGCGTCGCGACGCGCTCGTGCCAGGTCCCGGTCGGCTCGGTGGGAAGCCGACAGGTGACCACCATCGAGGCGCTGGCCCAAAACGGCCGCCTGCATCCGGTGCAAAAGGCCTGGATCGATTTCGACGTGCCACAATGCGGCTATTGTCAGAGCGGCATGATCATGGCCGTGACGGCCCTGCTCGCGCAAAAGCCGAAGCCGACCGATGCCGACATCGACGCAGCGATCAGCAACATCTGCCGCTGCGGAACCTATCAACGCATTCGGGCAGCGATCCACGCCGCAGCGAGTGCCTGACCGCGGGACACTGTCTTGCGCACATTGGGGACCCTGGGGGTACTGAGGGCGCTGCTGGTGCTGGTCTGCGTCGGCGCCGCGGGACTTCCCGCCGTCGCGGCCGCGGCCGAACAGGTGGATCTCCTGCTGGTGCTCGCAGCCGACGTGTCGCGCAGCGTGGACAGCGAAAAGTTCCAGCTACAGCGTGACGGCTATGCGGCCGCGATCTCCGATCCCCGCGTGCTCGAGGCCATCCGCTCGGGAAGACATGGCCGCATCGGACTCGCCTTCGTCGAGTGGTCGGGCATCAACTCGCAGCAACTGGTGATCGACTGGCGCGTCGTCGGCGATGCCGCATCGGCCAAGGATTTTGGCGACCGGTTGCTGGAAGCGCCGCGGTCGTTCGCCGACCGCACTTCGATATCAGGCGCGATCGAATTCGCCATGGGGCAGTTCAAGCGCGCGCCCTACGACTCGCCTCGCCACACCATCGACCTGTCCGGCGACGGCACCAACAATGCGGGCCGCGACGTGACCGCGGCGCGCGATGAGGCATTGGCGCAGGGCGTGACCATCAACGGGCTCGTCATTCTCAGCGAGACGCCGCTGCCGTGGAATCCCGACCACACCAACCCGCCCGGCGGCCTCGACAATTATTACCGGAAGAACGTGATCGGCGGTCCGGGCGCCTTCGTCATGGTGGCCGAGAACTTCAATTCGTTCGGGCAGGCCATCGTCAGAAAGATGATCGCGGAGGTGGCGCGGGCGCACCTCGAACAGGCCCGCGAGGCGTCGGCGCGATAAGCCCGTTCCGGGCGGCTGGCGGGATTTTGCCTTTATAGTGCAATCATTTGGGCGGAGGCGCGCGCTTCGCAGCCACGAAAGCGACACAGATGTCGGTCAGCTTTGCAGCTTACCTGTCAATCCTTATATTTGACGGCCGAGCGGACAACCCGGAAGACGCCTCCCGTGACTGTGGCTAATGGCTTGAAGCGCACCGCGATTGCCGTAGCCGCCGCCGTTGCGGCTGTGTTCATCACGCTGGTCGCGCTGTCCTTCCTCATTCCCGCGGCCGCCGTGCGCGACGCGGTGACCTCCGAAATCCACGCGGTAACCGGTCTCGCTCCGGTGCTGCGCGGCGACATCGCGATTTCACTGTTTCCTTCCGGAACCGTGACGTTCTCCAACGTGGCGCTTGGCGATGACCGCAGCCCGGAGCCCGCCGTCGTCGCCGACGAGCTGACCGCGCATCTGCGCTATTTTCCGCTTCTCGCCGGCCGGATTGAAATCGCCGACGTAACGCTGGTGCGTCCGACCATCACGGTGACGTTCCAGCCCGACGGCCGGTCGAACTGGTCGGGACTGATCCGGTCCCTCGCCCAGGCGCTGCAGCCTGATCTCAGCCCCACCGGCATGTTCTCGGAAATCGGCATTCACGACGGCACCGTCGTCATCCACAATCATCAGGGCGGCAAGGAACTGACCGACCGGCTCGAAGGCGTGGACTTCCAGCTCGCCTGGCCGTCGATCTCGCGCAGTTTCGGCGCCAACGGCCACTTTGTCTGGCACGACGAGCCGATCGAAGCGTCGCTCACGCTGGGCGACTTCTTCGCAGCGCTGACCGGCGAGCGCTCCGGCGTAAAGCTGCGGCTGTCCGGCGCGCCGATCAAGGTCGCGTTCGACGGCGCCGGCAGCGACCAGCCGACGCTGGCCCTCGACGGCACGCTTACCATCGAATCGCCGTCGCTGCGCGACGCGCTGCGCTGGACCAACAACAGCGACGTGCCGTTCGGCGGTTTCGGGCGCTTCGCGCTGCGGGCGCAGAGCAGCATTGCTGGCGGCGTGGTTTCGCTTTCCGGCGTCAACGTCGAACTGGACGGCAATTCGGCCGAAGGCGTGATGTCGTTTTCGTCCGACCGGCGCACCGTCCAGGGCACTCTCGCCGCCGACAGCGCTCGATCTTTCGCCGTACTTCTCCGGAATTCATCTGATGACGGCGAACGAGCGCACCTGGGACAGGTTGCCGATCGCGCTCGACGGTCTCGCCGGCTTCGACCTCGATCTGCGGCTGTCGGCGGCCACGATCAGGATCGCGGCGGCGCAACTGGGCCGGACCGCTGTCGCCGCCAACATGCGCAACGGCAAGCTCGACGTCACCATCGGCGAATCCCAGGCCTTCGGCGGCATCGCCAGAGGCGCGCTTGGCATCGCCAACGCCGATGGCGGCGTCGCCGTGGTCTCGCACCTGCAGTTCGCCGACGTCGATCTCGAAAGCTGCCTCGGCCAGGTGTTCGGCATTCGCAAGCTCGCCGGCCGCGGCAACCTCTCCCTCAACATAGAGGGCTCCGGCTCGTCGGTGCTGGCGGTGACCAATACCCTCCACGGAACCGCGAGCCTCACCGCCCATGACGGCGCGCTCGCGGGCATCAATGTCGAACAGCTGCTGCGCCGGCTCGAGCGCCGGCCGCTCTCGGGCAACGGCGATTTCCGCACCGGCCGCACCGCGTTCGACCAGTTCCGGCTCAGCCTCAAGATCGAACACGGCGACGTCTCGGTCGAAGACATGCACGTCGAAGGGCCCGCGGTGCGGCTCGCCGTCAGCGGCCAGGTGTCGGTGCCTACCCGCGATCTGGACCTCAAGGGCGTAGCGACGCTGGTGTCGGGAGCGACCGCCAGCGAGTTCGACCTGCCGTTCGTGGTCCAGGGCCAGTGGGACGACCCTCTCATGCTCCCGGACGCCCAAAGCCTGATCCGCCGCTCCGGCGCCGCCGCGCCTTTGCTGGATGCCATCAGGACGCGCAATGCCGGGGCCGCCGTGCGCTCCGTCATCGACAAGCTTATGGCCAATCCGAACGGCCAGCCCCAGGCCGCGCCCAAATAGCCACAGTCAACCTTCTTTATTTCGCCTCGCGTGCTCCCGCACGGCCGTTGCATTATGATTCCCGCGCGCGAATCAGCGCGGATTTTCGCGCCCGCGATGGCCGCAGGATGCTGAACCGCCTCACACGCTCGCTGGTCAAGGTGATCATAGCGTCGCTGATCGTGGGAACCATTCTCGCGCATTTCGGCATCACCACGGACGAACTGATGCGGGTCGCGGGACTTTCCTCCGACCGTCTCGCCGAACTCGCGCGCGCCGGCCTCGCCTGGGCGCTGCCGAACCTGCTGCTCGGCTCGCTCGTGATCGTGCCGGTCTGGTTCGTGCTTTACCTGTTCCGGCCCCCGGGCGAGAGCCGGGACTGACCGGCGCGGCCGGATCGCGGGCCGTCACACCCGCGCGGAGCCGCGTGCGCCACTGATTTTCGCCAGCAGCGATGCGACGATGACCGCGACGCCGACCACGCCGACCATGATGCTGCACACCGCGTTCATCTCCGGCTTCACGCCGAGCCGCACCTCCGAATAGATCCGGATCGGCAGCGTCGTCGCGCCCGGCCCGGTTGTGAAGCTCGCGATCACCAGGTCGTCAAGCGACAGCGCAAAGGCGAGCATCCAGGCCGCGGCGATCGCCGGCAAGATCAGCGGCAGGGTCACCGACGAAAAAGTGCGCAACGGCGAGGCGCCGAGATCCATTGCGGCTTCCTCCAGGCTTAAGTCGAAATCAACGAGCCGCGACTGCACGATGACGGTGACGAAACACATCGCCATGGTGGTATGGGCGATCGCGACGGTCCAGAAGCCGCGATCGGCCGCGACGGCGACAAACAACAACAGCAACGACAGTCCGGTAATGACTTCCGGCATGACCAGCGGCGCATAGATCATGGCGGAGAACAGCAGCCGGCCGCGAAATCGTCCGAACCGAACCAGCGCCAGCGCCGAAAGCGTTCCCAATATTGTCGCCGCCGTCGCCGAAATGATCGCCAGGCGCAGGCTGATCATGGCCGAGCCGATCAACGGCGCGTCGGCGCAGAAGTTCGCGTACCAGCGCACCGACCAGCCGCCCCAGACCGTCACTAGTGCTGAGTCGTTGAACGAATAGATCACCAGAATGGCGATCGGCAGATAAAGAAAGCCATGCCGGCACGATGGCTGCAGCATTGAATGCGGAAATCCGTGCGCATACGCTCATTCCCCCTCCGCCGCACGCATCGCCTGGTTCTGGTAGACGACGATCGGTGTCACCAGACAGGCAAACCAGAACGACCGCGACCGCCGGCGCCGCCGGCCAGTCCTTGTTGCCGAAAAATTCCATCCAGATCGTCTGGCCGATCATCGGCGACTGCGAGCCGCCGAGCAGATCGGGGATGACGAACTCGCCGACGATCGGGATGAAGCACAGCAGTACGCCTGCAATCACGCCAGGCGACGACAGCGGCAGCGTGACAAGCCAAAAAATTTTCCATCGCGGACCGCCGAGATCGGCGGCCGCCTCGACCAGCGCCTCGTCAATTTTCTCCAGCGTAGCGTAAAGCGGCAGTACCATGAACGGCAGATACGAATAGACGATGCCGATATAGATCGCGGTATCGGTCGAAAGCCAGGCTGCCGGCTCCTTCAGCAGCGACAGCGCCATCAGCACCTGATTGAGCGGCCCGTCGTGCTGCAGGATATTCATCCACGCGTAGATGCGGATGAGCAGCGACGTCCAGAACGGCAGCACGGTCAGAAGCACCAGCACGGCCTGGGAGCGCCGCGGCGCGCGCGCGATGCCGTAGGCGACCGGATAACCGACGATGAGCAGCATCATCGTGGAGAGCGCGGCGATTTCCAAACTCTTCGCGTACGACAGTACGTAAAGCCGGTCGGAGCCGAGCAGCAGGTAATTGTCGAACGAAAGACCTTCGGCAAACGCGCGCAGGCCCTGCCATCCTGCGGAAATGTCGAACACCGGCGTGTAGGGCGGCTGCGCGATCGCCGTCTCCGACAGGCTGATCTTGAGTACAATCAGGAACGGAACCAGAAAGAACGCGACCAGCCACGCAAACGGAACGCGCACGATCAGGTTTCGCGCGAACGAGGACCCGTTGTCAGGCATCGGCGCGGTCCCGTTCCTATCTGGTCAGGATGATTGCCGCTTCGGCGGGCCAGCTCAGCCAGACCTCGTCGCCGAAGGCCGGGGGGCTCTGATCGCGACCGCCGATATTTGGTATCGCCGCGCGCACCAGCGAGCCGTCCGGGACGCGGAGCTTGAAGATCGAGGTATCGCCGAGATAGCCGAGATCGACCACGGTGGCGCGGACGGAATTGTCCGGCGCCGGCAGCGGCGGGTCGCGGCTGATGCGTATCTTCTCCGGCCGGACGGCGACCCAGACCACCGCGCCGGGCGCGGCGTCGGTTCCGGCAGAAACGCGCAGGCGGCCGGCGGGTGTGGCTTCGACGCTCAGCCCGTCGTCGCCGAGCCTGCCCTCGAACAGATTGATGTTGCCGATGAAGTCCGCGACCCAGCGCGAGTTCGGCCGCTCGTAAATCGACGAAGGCGGCGCCACCTGCATCAGCCGCCCGTGGTCCATCACGCCGATGCGGTCCGCCACCGTCATCGCCTCGCCCTGGTCGTGGGTGACGATGACGAAGGTAAGGCCGAGGCTGCGTTGCAGCTCGATCAGCTCGAACTGGGTGTCGGCGCGCAGCTTCTTGTCGAGCGCCGCCATCGGCTCGTCGAGCAGCAGCACGCGCGGGCGCTTGACCAGCGAGCGCCCCAGCGCGACACGCTGGCGCTGGCCGCCGGACAGCTGGTGCGGCTTGCGCGCGCCGAGCTTTTCCATCCGGACCAGAGCCAGCATGTCGGTGACGCGCCGGGCGATTTCGCGCCGGTCGAGCCCCTCCTGCTTCAGGCCGAACGCGATATTGGCTTCCACGGTGAGATGCGGAAACAGCGCGTAGCTCTGGAACATCATGTTGACCGGCCGCCGGTGCGGCGGCATCGCCGCGAGGTCCACGCCGTCGAGCAGCATGCGGCCGGCATTCGGCCGTTCGAAGCCCGCGATCAGCCGCAGCAGGGTAGTCTTGCCGCAGCCCGAAGGCCCCAGCAGCGCAAAGAATTCGCCTTCATAAATATCGAGCGAAAGGTGATCGACGACGGCCGTCGCACCGAAGCGCTTGACCAGACCCTCGACGCGCAGCAAAGGACGCTGCTTCGGATCGGCCCAGGGCGCAAAATTTCGTTTCGATCCGACGCTCGGCATTCCCACGATACCAGCAGCGGCCGGCCTGAAACTTCAAGAGGTTTTTTTTAACGCGGATCGATCCGGACGCCAATATGGCAGCGGCGCCGCCGCGCGGCGCGCCGGACAGCCGGCTAACTCACCATCACTTCGGACAGCGACGACACCAGATCCAAGATCGTCCGCGGAATCGACGGTGTGTTTGCGCGGCTCCGGACCGTAATAGTCGCCGAGCTGCACCAGCGGGCGCGGATGCGCGAAGATCGAAACCAGCCGGTCGTAAATCGCGCGGGCCGAAACCGGCTTGACGAGGTACTCGTTGACGCCAAGCCGCATCGCCTCCATCACGCGCCAGCGCTCCCCGTAACCGCTGAGCATGATGATCGGCACATCCGGCATCGGAAAAACGCCAGGCGAACGCACAATGCGCACCAGCTCGGCGCCGCTCAACAGCGGCATCTCCCAGTCCAGCAGGACCACGTCCGGTCCCACGGTGCGAATGGTGTCAAGCGCGGTGATTCCGTCGGGCGCCTCATAGATGTCCTTGATGCCGCAGTTGACCAGCAAATTGCGGACCATCTTGCGCATGTACTGATTGTCGTCGACCACCAGTACGCTCAGGCCGGCAATCAGGCTGGCGATTTCCTTCTTCGACAAATTGGCTGTCATGACGACCGGTGGTGGCGATCCTGCAAAGCGGCCACATCACATCACGGGCGCGTTGCGGCTTGGTAAAGGTCGCGCCCTTGCCGCAGCGAAACGCGCGTTTCTTTCCGCAGCCGCGCACGCCCGCAAGGTGAACGGCCGGTTAATGCGAACCGCCGGTTGACGGGCGAGGAATGCGGCATGCGCTCAAAGGGCCACTTCACCCGTTTGCCTGAGCCATGAAACGCGCGAGCGCGGCGCGTTTCGGCGGCAGTGAAGCGAAGGCCGAGTTTCGACCGGCGCCACAGCACGTCATCGGCCGTCCGCGCCCATTCGCGGGTCATCAGATAGCGCACCTCGACTTCCGTGAGACCGGCGCCAAAGTGCGTGCCGAGATCGCCGGGCTGTTTCACCGGTTTCAGCAGCTCATCCACGCGCGTGCCATAGGCGCTCACCAGCCGGCCCGCGTCATCTCCGCTCAGAAACGGCCATTGCCGCCGCACGCGCGCGATCAGCACCGGCGCGCCATCATGGACGAAGTCGCCGCCCGGCAGCGGACTAGCCGCGGTCCACGGCCGCGAGCGCGGGAAAAAATGCGACAGCCGCGCCAGCGCGTCCTCGGCGAGCCTGCGGTAGGTCGTGATCTTGCCGCCATAAACCGTCAGCAACGGCGCCTCACCCGGACTTCTGTCGAGCACAAGCGTGTAGTCGCGCCCGATGTCCTGCGGCTTTCGGGCGCCGTCGTCGTAGAGCGCGCGCACGCCCGCGTACGCCCACACCACGTCTGCGGGCGTGATCGCGACGCGGAAATAATCGTTGATCACGCCGCACAGATACTCGATTTCCCCGCGATCCGGCGCGGCCGCGGCGGGATCGCCGGCGAAACTCTCGTCGGTGGTTCCGATCAGCGTGAAGTCGCGCGCGAACGGGATGGCGAACACGACCCTGCCGTCGGTTGCCTGCAGAATGTAGGCGCGGTCGTGGTCGTAAAGACGGCGCACCACGATGTGGCTGCCTTTATCCAGACGAAGGCGCCGCGGCGGGGTTCGCCGTATCACCGTCTCGTCGACCGTCTCCACCCAGGCGCCGCCCGCATTGACCAGCACCCGCGCCGTCACCGCCTCACGCACGCCGCGCGCATTGAGAACCAGCCGCCACCCGTCGCCGCGCTCGGCGCGGACACAGCGCGTGTAGCTGCGGATCGCGGCGCCCCGCTCCGCGGCATCGACGGCGTTGAGCACCACGAGGCGCGCGTCATCGGCGAAACAGTCGGAATATTCGTAGCCGTGGTGATAGCGGCGCTTGAGCGGCATACCCGCGGGGTCGGTAACGAGATCGACCGGCCGCGTGCCTGGCAGAAGCTGCCGCCGGCCGAGCAGATCGTAGACGAACAGGCCGAGCCGGAGCAGCAGCGGCGAGCGGCGGGCGGCGTCCAGCGGCAGCACGAAACGCAGCGGCCGCACCAGATGCGGCGCCATCCGCAGCAGCACCTCGCGCTCGTTCAACGCCTCGCGCACCAGCCGGAACTCGCCGTGCTCGAGATACCGCAGACCGCCGTGGATCAGCTTCGAGGAGGCCGACGAAGTGCCCGACGCGAGATCGTTCTGTTCGCACAGCAGGACCTTCAATCCGCGCCCGGCCGCATCGCGGGCAATGCCGGCGCCGTTGATGCCGCCGCCGATGATCGCGAGATCGAAGTCGGCCACTGATTCTCCCCTCGCCGCCAGCATAGTGAAACGGCCGCCCGTGCGTCACGGGAGGGCACCCCTCCCGCAAATGTGTCTCCCCCTCGCCCCGCATCTCCGTTACGTTTCGGGCGGCCAGCAGGACGAACGTCATGGATTTCCGCGATCGTCACATTGTCATCACCGGTGGCACGGGCGCACTCGGTACCGCCCTCGTCACCGCCCTGATCGAGGCCGGCGCGATTTGCCACGTGCCGTGTTTCAACGAAGCCGACGCGCAGCGTTTCAGCCTGCGCGACCACAGGCAGGTCAGGCTCAGTGTCACGGGCAGTCTCGCCGACGAGCAGCCTGTCGCGCGGCTCTACGAGACTACCGCGCCGCTGTGGGCTTCGCTCCACGTCGCCGGCGGTTTTGCCGGGGGACCGCTGGACAAAACCCTGGTCGCCACCCTGCGGCAGCAGATCGACATGAACCTTATAAGCTGCCTGCTCTGCTGCCGCGCCGCCGTCGCCGCGATCAAAGCCACCGGCCAGGGGGGACGCATCGTCAACATCTCCGCCCGCGCCGGAATCGAATGGCGAACCGGCGCCGGCATGACCGCCTACACCGCCGGCAAGGCAGCAGTTGCCGCGCTCACCGCCGCGCTTGCCGAGGAGACGGCCAAGGACGGCATCCTGGTCAACGCGGTAGCGCCGTCGATCATGGATACACCGGCCAACCGCAGCACGATGCCGGCCGCCGACTACAGTCTGTGGCCAAAGGTCGAGGAGGTCGCCGCGACCATCCTGTTTCTGGCCTCGCCGGACAATCGCGTCACCCGCGGCG
The DNA here is from genome assembly GCA_963766925.1 of uncultured Alphaproteobacteria bacterium. Lineage (GTDB taxonomy): Bacteria > Pseudomonadota > Alphaproteobacteria > Rhizobiales > Xanthobacteraceae > BOG-931. The sequence continues at coordinate 85,746 of CAVYCI010000023.1, read as the reverse complement.
CCGTCGTGCCGGTTTACGGCAAGTCGTAAGGAGAAATCCGGCCGGGGCTTCTGTCCGCGGCCCTTATCCCGAAACCGGAACGACGTCCCGCGAGGGCGCCGACGCGGGCGCGAGCCTCCTGACCGCGGTCGATGCCACCACCATGTGCTGCTGGGCGTAGGCCTCGTGGTTCTGCTCGATATAATCGAGATCGTAGAGGTAATTGACCATCAGCCCGTACGACTGCGCGAGCGCGCGCTCGGAAGTATCGCCGAGCCAGTCGAGCCGCTCGAGCCGGGCGCCGTTGCCGAGATGAAAACGGGCCACCGCATCCGCCGGCAAACCCCGCCGGTTGCGGGCGCGCAGATAGTACCAGGCGGCGGCGCGCAGCAGCGGCTCGCGCACGCGTTCGAGCGCATCGGGATCGCGCCACCAGTCGGTCCGGTCGAGCGCGGTCATCGCCTGGCGATCGTCCGCATCCAGCGCGGGCGAATTGACGTCGGCAAGTTCGCGCCTGAGCCAGGAGGCGAAATTCGGCGCGGGCGACAGCGTCACAAAAGTCGAGATCCGCGGCAGTTCGCGGCTTACCTCTTCCACCACCTGCTTGATCAGGAAATTGCCGAAGCTCACGCCGGCTAGTCCGCGCTGGCAGTTGGTGATGGAATAGAACGTCGCGGTGGTCGCCCGCGACGGCTCGAGGACCTCGCGCCTGTCGGCGAGGATCGGCGCGATCGCGTTCGGAATTTCGCGGGTCAGCGCCACCTCGACGAAGATCAGCGGCTCGTCGACCAGAGCCGGATGAAAAAATGCGTAGCAGCGGCGATCCGGCAGATCGACGCGGCGGCGCAAATCATCCCACCCGTGAATCTCGTGCACCGCCTCGTAGCGGATGACTTTTTCCAGTATCGAAGCCGGCGTCGACCAGTCGATCCGCCGCAGCACCAGAAAGCCCCGGTTGAACCACGACGAGAACAGGTGGACGAAATCATTGTCGATGACGGAGAGATCGTCGCGGTGGTCCATCGCGTCGAGCAGATTTTCGCGCATACGCACCAGCGCCGCAGTGCCGCCGGGCGCGAGATTGAGGCGGCGGAACAGTTCGAGCCGGCGCGGCTCGCTTGCGCGGTGCAGTTCGGCCGCCGCGTCCGCCGAGGGCTCCAGCCGCCACGCCTCGATCGCGCCGTCGATGCGCGCCTGGTCGTGTCCGAAGGTCCGCGCAAGCGTCTCGAAAAACGCGATCCGCGGGCCGGTTGTCAGCTCGGCGTAATCGGCCAGAATCTCGTTCGCCAGCGCCACACCCGAGGCCTCGCCCCGGCCCGAAAGCAGCGCTTCGCAAAGCTCGACCAGCCCCTGCGAGCGTTCATGCGCCGGCTCGCGCCGCTGGATCAGGGCACGGCTGCGTTCGGCGATGCTCTGAAGCATGTCGCTGAAAAAGGAAGTGCTCACGCCCACCATCCGCTACCACCCCGTCCCCGCGCACCAACCAGACCTAATATTCGGGCGCACCGATGACAAGATTGCGCCGCGCATGGCGGGAGCACCCGGCCGGGCGCACAACCAAACACATGGACAAACGCCCCCTGCTTTGTCAGTAAGCGGCCAATTTCACGCGCCGGCCGCAGCCGCGCGGCGCTTTCAGGGAGTGCTTTCATGCCGGGTCCGCTGACTGGTCTGCGCGTTCTGGAACTTGCCCGCATTCTGGCAGGGCCGTGGGCCGGGCAAATCCTCGCCGATCTGGGCGCCGACGTGATCAAGGTCGAACGCAAGGGCGCCGGCGACGACACGCGCGCATGGGGACCACCCTTCGTTCCCGCCGCCGACGGCGGCCATCTCGGCGCCGCCTATTTTCACGGCACCAATCGCGGCAAGCGCTCGATCGAGCTGGATTTCGAGAGCGAGGAAGGCCGGCGCATCGTGCGCAAGCTCGCAGCCCGCTCCGACGTTCTGATCGAGAATTTCAAGGTCGGCGGCCTCGCCAAGTTCGGGCTCGACTACAAAAGCCTCGCGCCCGACAATCCGCGGCTGATTTATTGCTCGGTAACCGGCTTCGGCCAGACCGGGCCGTACGCACCGCGGCCCGGCTACGATCTGATGGCGCAGGGCATGGGCGGCTTCATGGAGCTGACCGGCAATCCCGACGGCGAGCCGCTGCGCGCCGGCGTGCCGGTCTCCGACATTTTCACCGGCGTTTATTCCGCGGTCGGCATTCTCGCCGCGCTGGCGCGCCGCCACCAGACCGGCGTCGGTGGCTATGTCGATACCGCCCTGATCGATTCCACCGTCGGCGTGCTCGCCAACCAGGCGCTCAACTTCCTCGTCTCCGGCAAGGTGCCGGAGCGGATGGGAAACGCGCACCCCAACATCACGCCCTACCAGGTATTTCCGGTAGCCGACGGCCACATCATCATCGCCAGCGGCAACGACGGCCAGTTCGCCAAACTGTGCGGCGCGCTGGGCGATCCGGAACTGGCCAAAAAGCCGGAATACATCGACAACAAGGCGCGGCTTGCGAACCGCACCGAACTCGTCGCCCGGCTCTGCGAACTGACGTCGCGCCTGCCGAGCGCCGAACTCCTGCAAAAACTCGAAGCGGTCGGCGTGCCCGCGGGACCGATCAACAATCTCGATCAGGTTTTCTCCGATCCTCAGGTGATCTCGCGCGGCATGAAGATCGAGCGCCCGAGCGCTGCAGCCAAAGCCGGAAAGATTCCCGGCGTACGCACGCCGATCACGATCGACGGCGCTCCGATGGCCGCCGAGCGCCCCTCGCCCCGGCTCGGCGAACACACCGCCGAAATTTTGCGCGAGATCGGCGAAGGGTGATTAACCCGGCATAACAATGCAGTCCCCCCGCCGCCGCGTGCGACGCTTCCGGCAGCAGCCAGCCGCTGTTGTGGATGAGGGCGCCGAGCAAGCGTCCCGCTGGAGAGGGGACTGGGCGGGTCCGCGAAAATGTACGGCAAAGACCCGGCGCTGCCGTTGCGGACGATCGGCTATTTCAAGGACGGCAACCTGCCGTCACTTTCCGAAGCCGACCAGACGCTCCTTCGACGGGCGAGAGACAGAGTTTCCGACATTCCGGACGTAACGGTCATCCATGGATCGCTGGCAGGCGCCCTGCCCGACGCCGAACGCTGACCGCGACGGCCTCGTCTCCTACTCGGCCGGCTGTTTCGGCTTCGGTCTGGAGAAGGTGCGCTTGAGATTGTCCCACAGTTCGATCTTGGCGCCGTGGCGATGCATGATGAAGCTCTGCTGGGCGACCGAGAGCGTGTTGTTCCACGCCCAGTAGATCACCAGCCCGGCCGGGAACGCGCCCAGCATGAAGGTGAAGATGATCGGCATCCAGTTGAAGATCATCTGCTGGGTCGGATCCGGCGGCGCCGGATTGAGCTTCATCTGCACCCACATGGTGATGCCCATGATCACCGCCCAGATCGCCGAGATGCATGGAACGAGCCAACCAGCGGCAGCACCGTCGGATCGAACGGAATGAGACCGAACAGCGTGAAGATGTTCGTCGGATCCGGCGCCGAAAGATCGTGGATCCAGCCATAGAATGGCGCGTGGCGCATCTCGATGCGTGATGAACAACACCTTGTAAAGCGAGAAGAAGACCGGAATCTGGATCGCGATCGGCAGGCATCCGGCGACCGGATTGATCTTCTCCTTCTTGTACAGCTCCATCATCGCCTGCTGCTGCTTCATCTTGTCGTCGGCGTAACGCTCGCGGATCATGGTCAGTTCGGGCTGCACCGCCTTCATCTTCGCCATCGAGGCGTAGGACTTGTTGGCGAGCGGGAAGAACAAAAGCTTCACCAGCACCGTGACGATCAGGATCGCGACGCCGAAATTGCCGACCAGATGGAAGAAATAGTCGATCGCGAGAAACATCGGCTTGGTGATGAAGTAGAACCAGCCCCAGTCGATCAGCAGATCGAAATGATTGAGGTGGAGCGCCTCGTTGTAGCCGCCGGCGCCGGCGAACGGAAAGTTCATGCCGACCACCGACACTTCCTTGGCGCCCGCGAACAGCCGGGCATCGGCGAAGCCGCTCGCGCCCGGCGCCACCGTCACCGGATCGAGCAGATAATCGGTCTGATAGGTCGGCTGGCCGCCGGCTTCGCCGGACGGAGAACCGCGCATGGACCTTCGCATCGGTGTTGGGCAGCAGCGCCGCCGCCCAGTACTTGTCGGTGAAGCCGAGCCAGGCGTTGGTGACGTCCCAGTGCAGTTCTTTTTTGTCGGCGATCTTCTTGTAGGTCTCTGCCTGCTCGCCCTCGCTGCCCATCACGCCGATCAGGCCTTCGTGCAGGATGTAATAGCCCAGCGTCTTGGGGGTGCCGTGACGGGAAATCAGCGCATACGGAAACAGCGTGACCGCGCCGCCGCCCCGGTTCTGCACTTCGTCCCTGATCGTGAACAGATAATGATCGTCGACCGTGATGGTGCGGCGGAACAGAAGGCCCTCGCCGTTGTCATAAGTGAGTGTTACCGGGCGATCGACACCGAGACTGCCGTTGCCCTCCTGGGTCCACAGCGTGTCCGGCCCGGGCATTTTCTGCGCCGTCCCGGCGGCAGGAACCCAGCCGAACTCCGCGTAGTAGGCCTCGGGTGCGCCGGAGGGCGAGAACAACACGATCGCCGGCGATTTCGGATCGACGGTTTCGCGGTATTGCTCGAGCGACAGATCGTCGATGCGGGCGCCCTTAAGAGCGATGCTGCCGTTGAGCCGGGGCGTTTCGATGGCCACGCGTTGCGATGCAGCGATCACGGCCTCGCGGGTGTGCGCCTGCGGCGACTGGGCGGCAGCAGCCGGCCCGCCTGGCACTGCCGGGGCGCCGGCCGGCGTCCCGGGCGTCGCCGGATTGAGCGGCCGGTCGGTGCCCGGCTGGATCTGCACCTGTTCCTGCTGCTGCTGCTTGAGCACCGCGTCGTGGCGCTGCTTCTCCATTTGCGGATAGCCGATGAAGTATTGCCATCCGACCACGACAATGAGCGACAGCACGATGGCGAGGATGGTGTTCTTGTGTTCAAACATTCAGCGCTCTCGCGGCGGGAGTTCGGGCGGCTTGACGTTCGGTCGGGCGACAGGCGTTCGCGGCTCTTTCCGGGTGCCCCGCCGCGCCAACGGCCGGGCCGGCGAACCCGCCTCATGTAAGGGGTCGCGGCTTATATCACCAGTTCCTTCACGCCCTGTGACAATCCCGGCGCGGGCCTCGATCCGGGCCAGTGCCGCTTCGAGATCGCGGATCATGTCGGCGAACGGCGCGGCCAGCGCTGCCCGGCGTCCGACAAGCACATAGTCATGCCCCGCGCGCAGCGAGCCGCTCGCCGCGCGGGCCGACAGCCGCACGATCTCGCGCAGACGCCGGCGTACCCGGTTCCGCTCGACGGCATCGCCGACCTGCTTTGAAACGGTGAATCCGACACGAACCGCGCCGTCATCGCCACGCACGCGCGCCTGCAACGCGAAAGCCCTGCCGGAAACCCGGGCGCCGTTTGCGGCGGCCCGAAAATCGCTTCGGCGTTTCAGCCGTTCAACGACAAAGGCGTCAGGCGCTGCCCGGTCACGCACTGAGACGCTTGCGCCCGTGCGAGCGCCGCTTCGCGACCACCTTGCGGCCGCCCCTCGTCGCCATCCGCGCGCGGAAACCGTGCCGGCGCTTGCGCACCAATTTGCTCGGTTGATAGGTTCGTTTCACGGGACTCTCCGCTCCACACGTCAGACGCGCCGCCTGCCGGTCTGTCGCAAAAATTGCGCACAATTTTTGCGCATAAAGCACGCCCGTCCGCAAAGCGCAGCGGCGCGCGATTGGCGCGGCTTATACGGGAGCCATACCTGCTCGTCAATGCGGCCCCGCGTCAGCAGCAAAGACTTCCGGCGCAAGCCGAATATGGAATATGTCTCCCCCCGGGCGAGCTTCCGGCACCCGCGATCCGCCGCCCCTTCGTTTCAAAGCTTATCATGTGCACCCGTAACGATTTTCAGCCAATATCTGCGCCCGCAGCGGTGAGTTCGGCCGACTGATGGCGAAAAACACCAACGATATTGCGCCCGCGATCTGCGTCATCGGAGCCGGTCCCGGCGGCATTGCCGTCGCCACCGCCGCTGCTTCGGTCGGCGTGCCGACCGTGCTGATCGAAAAGGGCCGGATCGGCGGCGAAAGTTTCGGCAGCACGCCGGCCCGGGCCCTCACCGCGGCGGCCGAACAGGCGAAGGCCTGGCGCGTGGCTGCGCGGTTCGGGCTCAAGACCTCGCGGTCCGGGATCGATCTCGCCGCCATCAAGGGCTACGCGGGCGAAGTGACCAGCGCGCTCGCCCCGAACTTCGCGCGCCAGCGATTCACCGGCCTCGGAATCCGGTTGATCGAGGGCACCGCGCGGTTTGCCGATCCCCGCACCGTCAAGGTCGACGGCGCAACCATCGCGGCGCGGCGCTTCGTGATCGCGACCGGCTCGTCTGCCGGTCGTTGCCGGCCATTCCCGGCCTCTCGGCCACACCGCATCTGACCGAGACGACTGTCTTCGATCTCGCCGAAGTGCCGCGCCATCTGATCGTGATCGGCGCCGGCGCCACCGGGCTCGAATTGGCGCAGGTGTTCCGCCGGCTTGGCGCCGACGTCACCGTGCTCGAAGCCGCGAGGCCGCTCGTCAGCGACGATCCCGAAGGCGCGGCGGTCGTGCTCGACGCGCTGCTGCGCGAAGGCATCGTCGTCCGCGGCCGGCGTAAACATCGCGCGGGTGCGGCCGCGCGCTGGCGCGCGTCCAGGTGACGGTGGCGGGCACGAAGCCGGCGAGGAGACGATCGAAGGCTCCCATCTTCTCGTCGCCGCCGGCCGGCGGCCGAATGTCGAGGATCTCGATCTCGATGCCGCCGGCATCCGCACCGACGCGCACGGCATCAACGTCGACCGGACGGCTGCGCACCACCAACAAGCGCGTCTACGCGATCGGCGACGTCACCGGCGGGCCGCAATTCAGCCCACGTCGCGCAATATCACGCCGGCCTCGTGATCCGCCACGCGCTGTTCAGCGCACCGGTGCGGGTGGACCGGCTCAGATCGCTGCCGTGGGTGACCTACACCGATCCCGAACTGGCCCAGGTCGGCATGCTGAGGACGAGGCGCGCGCGCATGCCGGGATCATCCGGGTGTTGCGCTCGCCCTACCGCGAGAACGACCGCGCGCAGGCCGACCGGCGCGACCAATGGCCATATCAAGGTCATCACCGACCGCCCGGGCGATATTCTCGGCGCCACCATCGTCGGCGCGGAGGCCGGCGAAAACATCGCCGCCTGGACGCTCGCCATCAACCAAAAGCTGAATATCGAGGCCATTGCCGGGGTTATTGTGCCGTATCCGACCTATGCCGAGGTGGGAAAACGCGCGGCCATGACCTATTTCACCCGGGTTTGACGCGCCACTGGACGCGTCGCATCATAGGGCTGGCTGCGCCCGTTTCGGTTGAATCGGCCGCGCGGTCGCGCGCAGCGAAGGCTCTGACATGAGCGACGAACCCGCCGCGCGGCCGGAGCCGGTCCGGCGCGCCGCGCTTCGGGCTTTCCGGCAAGCTCCTCGTCCTCACGATCCTGTTCGTGATGATCGCGGAAGTGCTGATCTATGTGCCGCTCGGTCGCCAATTTCCGCGTCGATTGGCTGAACGACCGGCTGGCCAGCGCCTATACCGCGGCGCTCGTGCTCGACGCCGCGCCGAACGGCATGGTGCCGGACGCGCTCGCCAAGCAAATCCTCGATTCGATCGGCGCCCGCGCCGTCGCCATGAAGATGGGCACGCAGCGGCGCATGCTGGCGGTCGACGACATGCCGCCGCCGATCAGCCGACGATTTCGACATGCGCAATGTCAATGACGTTCGACTCGATCGTCGACGCCTTCAAGATGATGCTCGATACGCCACGAAAGAGACGTGATGCGGGTGGTCGGGCCGGCGCCGATGGGCGGCGAATACATCGAAATCGTCATGGACGAGCCGCCGCTGCGCAAGGCGCATGCTGCGCTATTCGGTCGATCTGCTGCTGATCTCGCTGTTGATCTCGGGCATCACCGCGGCGCTGGTGTATCTGGCGCTGCATTATATGTTCGTGCGGCCGATGCGCCGCATCACCGCCAACATGATGGCGTTCCGCGCCGATCCGGAAAATCGCCGACCGCGTCATCGCGCCGTCCGGCCGCGCCGACGAGATCGGCACCGCCGAGCGCGAGCTTGCCGCGATGCAGACCGAGCTTGCCTCGATGCTGCATCAGAAGAGCCGGCTCGCCGCGCTCGGGCTCGCGGTGTCCAAGATCAATCACGACCTGCGCAACCTGCTCGGCTCGGCGCAGCTGTTCTCCGACCGGCTGCTCGACCTTGCCCGATCCCGGCGTGCAGCGCTTCGCGCCGAAGCTGATGCACGCGCTCGAGCGCGCCATCGCGTTCTGCCAATCGACGCTGTCCTACGGCCGCGTGCAGGAGCCGCCGCCGGATCGCCGGCCGATCCTGCTCGAGCCGCTGGTCGAGGAGGTGCACGAGACGCTCGGGCTCGGCCCGGATGCGCCGATCCGCTGGATCAGCGCGGTCGAGCGCGACCTCACGGTCGAGGCCGATTACGATCAGCTGTTCCGCATCCTGCTCAACCTGGCGCGCAATGCCTTGCAGGCGCTGGAAAGCCGCGCCGCGCGCGATCCCGGCCGCGACCAGATCCGCATCACCGGCCGGCGCGAGGGCGCGGTGGTGGTGATCGAAGTGTCCGACACCGGGCCGGGCTTTTCCGAGAAGGCGCGCGCGCATCTGTTCGAGGCGTTCCAGGGCTCGACCCGCACCGGCGGCACCGGCCTCGGCCTCGCCATCGCCGCCGAACTGGTGCGCGCGCATGGCGGCGAAATCCGCCTGGTCGAAGGCACCATCGGCGCGACGCTGCGGCTCACCATCCCGGACCGCGCGGTGGAATTGAGCGCCCGCCGCAGCGCCCGCGCGCAGGCGTAAGACTGCGCTTCCGGACCGCATTGCGAATGACTGCGGGCGGACTGACCGCTTCGCCGGCGAGCGCGAGAACCGTTGCTTCGCTTCCGCCAGCAGGAGGAATAGTGCGATGGGCGCTGCGGCAAGCGATGAACGGCGGCGCGGATCGTTCCAGCGTGACGGTCTGACGAATTCGATGAACCGAATTCCTGGCCTGGCGACAAATGGTACCGGCACCTGCCGATGCCGGACCTGTGGGATCCGGCCGCAGCCGTCACCTGCACGGCAACGGCACGCTCGCGATCGACGCGCGGCGCTTTACGCTGACCCGGCGCGACGGCCACGACAACGTCAAGGCGCTGACCTACACCACGGCCGAATTCGGCCCGGGCGACGCGGCCTGCTCACGCTTGAAGCCGACATGCGGGTGGAGACGTTCGGCACCGAACTTAATCCCTACGGTGTCGATGCCGGCGACGTGCGGCTCGGCTGCGGCGCGCTCAACACCATCGACCTGAAGACTTTCATGGTGTTCGATTTCTTCGTCAGCGGCACCCGCATCGTCGCGCTCTACGAACGGCTGCCGTTCGCGCAGAGCAAAGACAATCCGTATCCGGCGTTTACCGAACTGATTCCGACCGGGGTGAAAACTTCGCAGGGCGAATGGCACCGCTATGCGATCACTTACGACCGCGCCCATGACCGGGTCGAGTGGCGCGTGAACGGCCACGTGGTGGCCGAACGTAACGCGGTCGGCGCGCCGCCCGGCGAGAGCGGTCCTGTCGTCAAGGTGGACAGCCTCAAAGTCGGCGGCGGGCTGTTCACGCTGCTCGGCGATCTCCAAAACGACCGCGCCCGCGCCGGCGACCGCGATAAAGTGCCCGGCCTCGATCCGCTTTACGAGCGCTGCCTGTTCGGGCAGGGCGCGCGGGTGGAGTTCGGGACATTCCGTATTGATTGCCGGTAGGACCCGACCTACGTGCAGAAGTGGAGGCTTCGTCATGATTCACGCGGGCCGGACAATCAAGGTCAACGCTGACCCAGGCGAGCCTGCGCTGACGCAAAGTCACGTCTGGCGCGGCCTGATGATGAAGGCGGAGAATCCCCTGCCCTTCGTGCCGGTGATCACGGCATGCCGGATCGTCGAGCGCATCAGGGACGGCAAGTTCGTGCGCGAGATCGTCGACAAGGGCGACACCATCACCGAGGTGGTGACGTTCCATCCCGAGCGCATCGTGCAGTTCGAGCGCATTTCCGGCCGGGTGACGGGCACCATTCTCAACGAGATCATCAAGGACGCCGACGGCGACCTCGCGCTTCGCTTCACCTTCGCGCTGTCGGTCGAGGGCGTTGCCGCCGGCAGTCGCGAGGAAAAGCAGTTCGCCGCGAAGATGGAGGAGGGCTACCTGATGGCGGTGACGGCGTCGTTGAATGCGATGCGAAAGCTCGTTCGGGAAGACGCGCCGAGTCCCGCTTCGTAAGCGCTCCGGCAACTGTTGAAGCATCGCACAGAGGCTGCGAAGGAGCCGACTGCCTGCCCGCCAGGCCGAAAGTCTCAGCGCAGGCCCGCCTGCTGCACCAGCGGGAAGGTCACGTCCTTGAACTGCTGCATGCCTTCGATGTAGCGCGGCCAGGTCAGAACGATGCCGTCGAAGCCGGCCTGGTGCAGCATCGAAAGCCCGTCCACCACCTGCTCTTTGGTGCCTACCAGCGGGTAGCCGACCCAGCCGGCGATGAAGTGCTCCTTGAGCGTCTGCAACACCGCTGGCGGAATCGACTGCGAATTGATTCCCATCGTGTTGACGAGATTTTCGACGCCTTCCCAGTCGCCCTTCTTGAACACGGCTTCATTGTAGAACGCGCGGGCTTCGGCCTCGGTCTCGCCCTGGAAGATGTAGGCGTTGGTCCAGACCTGAATTTCGCGTTTGCACAGGTCCCACGCCGTTTTGCGCGAAGCCTGAACCCGCGCCCGCATGCCGTCGAGATCGTGGGCGTCGAGATTGATGAAGTTGACGTCGGCGAAGCGCGCGGCGAATTCACGGCCCTTTGCCGAAGCGCCGGCGCACATGATCGCCGGACGCGGCTTCTGCAGTGGCTTCGGCGCCATGATGGCGCCTTTGACGTTGTAAAAACGGCCCTCGAAATCGAATTCCTCTTCGCTGGTCCACATACGCTCAATAATTTCGATCCACTCGGTCGCCATGTCGTAGCGGGTGTCATGTTCAAGCAGCGGCGCGCCGAACATTTCGATCTCCGGCCGGTACCAGCCGGTGACGACGTTAAGGACGAACCGGCCGCCGCTGACATGATCGATGGTGCCGGCCTGCTTGGCGGCCATCACCGGATGCATGGTCGGCACGTGCGAGGTGGCGAACACCGCCGGATTTTTTGTCAGCACCGACATCGCGGCGGCCCACGTAAAGCACTCGAAACCTTCGCCGTTGAAATTGGTGCTGCCGCCGAAGCCTTTCCAGCGGCCCACCGGAACGATGGCTTCGAGCGCCATCTCGTCGGCCAGCATCGCCAGCTTCGCCGTGCTCGGCCAGTCGGCCCGCAGCACGCCGTCGATCGTCGACATGGTCGCGCCGCCGGACAGATTGCTGCAAAAAGTTCCGAGCTTCAGTTTCCGGTCGTTGAAGAGCGGATTGCTCGCCGCCCTGAGTTGGTCCGCCCTGGCAAGTTCAGCCACTGTTCGCGCCCCGCTGTCCCGTTTCCTCATGGACCGTCGCGATATTCCGCGGCGACGGTGGTTTTTTTATCCCGTTGTTCCGTCTGCACGGCAGCGGGCGCGGTGCACGCTAGTAGGTAACAGCGCCTCCGTCCACATTGATGGCTTGCCCCGTGATGAACGCGCTCGCCCCGGAGGCGAGAAACACTGCGGTTCCGCACAGATCGTCCGGCGTCATGTCGCGCTTGATCATCCGCGCGCCGAGCGTGTGCGGGCGGATTTTCTCCATCATCACCGGATGATTGATGACGCTCTGGCTCGCGGTGAAGCCGGCGACGATCGTATTGACCCGGATGCCATCGGCGGCAAGCTCTGTCGCCATCGACCGCGTCATCGCGAACACCGCGCCTTTCGAACCGACATAGTGCAGGAACATCGGTGCACCGCGCAGCACCGTTCCCGACGAGATATTGATGATCGACCCGCCACCCGCGCGCTTCATGCTCGGTATGACGGCTTTGGTCGCCTGAAACACGCCGCGGGCGTTGACGCGGAACACCGTATCCCACTCGTCCTCCGATATCTGCATCAGCGGCTTGAGCTCGAGCGTGCCGAACACGCCGGCGTTGTTGATGAGCACATCGACCGGGCCGAAACTGCTTTCCGCGGTCTCGACCAGCGCGGCGAGCGACCGGTTGTCGGTGACGTCGGCTTTGGTGGCGACCGCCTCACCACCCGCCGCCCTGATCTTCTGCGCGGTCTCCGCGGCGTCGCTCAGGTCGGACACAACGAGCTTCGCGCCGGCTGCGGCCAGCGCCACGGCCAGCGCGGCGCCGATTCCCTGGGAAGACCCGGTCACCAGCGCGACTTTTCCGTCGAGACTGCCCATGCTTGATCTTTCTCCGCGCCGACGCTCAGAACTTCGCGCACCAGCGCAGGATGCCTTCCTGAAAGCTCCTGCGCCCGCGGATGGCGTCCGCCCAGGCGACGACATGCGGATAGCGCTCGAACGGGAAATCGACGCCGGCCAGAGTGAAATGCAGCGGCACCCAGGAAATGTCGGCGAGCGAGTAGCGGTCGCCGACCATCCATCGGTGCCGCGCAAGTGCGTCTTCCACTTCGGCGAACAGGCGCAGCAGTGTCGCCTCGGCCTGGTCCACCTGGTCCTTCGGCAGACCCACGCCGGTCGATGCCCGGCTGTGGAACGCCAGCAACTCGGGATCGCGCTGCAGTGAGCGGTACTTCGCATCCTCCGCTTCATCCTTGTGCAGCACCTTGCCGATCTTGCGGGTGTAGATCAGCGTCTTGACCGCGGGCACGTGAATGTCCGTGGCCGTGCGCAGCCATTGCCGCATTTCGTCGCGCTCGGACGGTGCTTCCGGCTGCAGCGGCGGATCGGGAAACGTCTCGTCGAGATATTCGATGATTTCGTTCGACTCGATATGGACCACGCCGTCATGGACCAGCGTCGGCACCAGTCCCTTGGGATGAATGCCGAAATATTCCGGCGTCACCTGCTGCTTGGTGCGCAGGTCGAGATGATGGCTGGTCCACGGCAAACTCTTTTCAGCGAGCGTCATGCGCACGCGCATCGAGCAGTTGGAAATGTCTGAATGAAAGAGGTGCAGGCCCTTGAGTTCGGTCACGCTTTTGTTGGCCGGAGTAATGATCATGCCCGCCTCCCTGTCCGCACGCGGGGCACCTGATTTTGCTTTTCCCGCACCACGTTGATATTAGATCAGGTCGAAAAATTTGATAATCGGCCAAATTGGAAATTAATCGTTCTTGAATCGAGAACAATCGGCCGAAACGAAGCCCAATGGACGAGCTGGCCGGCATTCGCATGTTCGTTCGTGTCGTCGAAGGCGGCAGTTTCGTCGCCGCGGCGCGGGGCTTGGGCGTTTCGAAGTCCGTCATCACAAAGCGGGTCAGGGAACTGGAAGACCGGCTCAAGTCGCAGCTCCTCGTCCGGTCGACGCGCCGGCTGACACTGACCGATGCCGGAGCCAGCTATTTCGAGCGATGCGTACGGATCGTCGCGGAACTCGACGAGGCGGAGGCCGCGGTCCGCTCGCTCACGACGGGGCTCACCGGCACGCTGCGGCTGAGCTGCATCGCCTCATTTCTCGCGCACCAGCTTTCGCGGGACGTCTGCCGGTTTCAGCACCAGCATCCCGAACTGATCGTCGAGCTGCATCATAACGACCGTGTCTACGATTCGATTCAGGAGGGTTACGACGTCTGCATCCAGCCGGGCAATGTCGGCGGCGACGCCATCATCCGCCAGCCGGTCGTGCCGCTGCGCCGGCTGCTGGTCGCAGCGCCGGACTACTTCAAGCGCCACGGCCGCCCGAAACATCCGGACGAACTTGTTTCGCATCGCTGCGCGCACAACAACTATATCCTGCCGCTGGCCGACATCACTTTCACCGGCCCGGGCGGAGAAGTCCGAATCCCGCCGATCCGGCCGGTGGTGCTTTCGAACAGCATCTGGATGATCCGTGAGGCGGCGTTGAGCGGCGACTGCGTCGCGATCCTGCCGGTCTATTCGATCGTCGACGAGCTGCGTTCCGGCGCCCTCGCCCCGGTATTCGACGATTACCGCGTCGAAGCCGCGATCCTCAACGCATTCTACCGGCGTTCACCGCAGGTGCCGGCCAAGGTCCGCATGCTGCTCAAGTATCTGAAGGAAGAATACGACGGCGAGCCGCCGTGGGAGCGGCGGCTGTTTCGTGGCCGCGCGCACCTGCGCCGCATTGTCTGCGGACCGGAATGCGTTTCATCATAAACGGGAGCAACCCTGCAATGATCACGCTTTATCATCATGGCTCATCGGTCTGCGCCGCCAAAGTCCGCATTGTGCTGGCGGAAAAGTCTGTGCCCTGGGATGGGGTCTACGTCGACATCCTGCGCGGCGACCAGTTCGATCCTGCATACATGAAGCTCAACCCCAAAGCGGTCGTGCCGACGCTGGTACACGACGGCCACGCCATCGTCGAATCGAGCGTGATCTGCGAATACCTCGACGAGACTTTTCCCGATCCGCCACTCAAGCCCGCGGACCCGGTGCACCGCGCGGCGATGCGGGTGTGGACCAAGGCGGTCGACGAATTTCTGCACCCCGCGTGTGCCGAACTCACCTTTGCGTCCTGCCACCGCCACATCATCAGCCGGCTGTCGCCGGAAAAGTTCGCGGCGTTTCTGGAAAGCACGCCGCCGGTTTCGGTGACCACCGACTGGCACGCGCGCAAGAAGGAGATCGTGCGTCAGGGCATGGCGGCGCCCGGCGTCGGCCGCACTTTCCGCCTGTACGACGGCTATCTGCAAAAGATGGAGGACACGCTGGCGAAACAGCCCTGGCTCGCAGGCGACACCTGGTCGCTTGCCGACATCGCCATGGCGCCGTACGTCAACCGCCTCGACATGCTCGGCATGTCGGAAATGTGGGTTGGCAGCCGCCCGCGCCTGACCGAGTGGTTCGAGCGGATCAAATCCCGCCCGAGCTTTCGGCCCTCGCTGATCGACGTCTGTCCGCCCGACCTCACCAACGACCTCAAGACCTTCGGCACCCAAAGCTGGCCCGATGTGAAGCGCCTGCTTGCGGCTTGACGGGCCGGCCAGGATTGGTGCTCGATCCTGTCGATTCTCCGCAAGTCGCCCCGCCGGCATGGCGTTGCCACAATTCCTGCCTCCAGATAAAGCAATGAGCACACATTCGGGTCTCCATTATCGCGGCAGGACTTTCGGCTCCGTCGCGTCGTGCGCGTGTCATTCGAGACGCGGCTTCCTTGCCGGAGCCGCGGCAGCCGCTGCCGCGGCCATCCTGCCCGCAACCGGCCGCGCGGATGTTGCGGCTCCCGCGTTCCGCACCATCGACGTTCATCATCACTTCTTTCCGCCGCGCTATCGGATCGAAGCGGTCGAGCGGCTGGCGAGCGACGTCGGCTCCCAGCTTGCGGAACTGTCCCTGAAGTGGTCGCCCGCAGGCGCGATCGAGAAAATGGATCAGGCCGGTGTCGCCACCGCCATCAATTCGATATCGACTCCCGGCGTGTGGTTCGACGACGGCGAGGCCGGTCGTCCCCGGGCGCGCGAATGCAACGAGTTCGGCGCGCAGTTGATGCGCGATTATCCGGGCCGCTTCGGCATGTTCGCCGCCATCCCGCTGCCGGACACCGACGGCAGCCTGAAGGAAATCGAATACGCGCTCGATGTGCTGAAGCTCGACGGCATCGGGCTGTTGACGAGCTATGCCGGCAAGCTGCTCGGCGATCCGGCCTTCGGCAAGGTTTTCGAGGAACTCAATCGCCGCAGGGCCGTGGTCTTCGTGCACCCGACGATGTCCTGCTGCGGCAATCCGATTCCGGGCGTCGGCTCGACCGCCATCGAATTTCCGATGGACACGACGCGCGCCATAACGAGCCTGCTTTTCAGCGGCGCGTTCGCGCGCTACTCCAACATTCGTTTCATTTTCTCCCACGGCGGCGGAATGCTGCTGCCGGTCTTCAACCGGCTGGTCTCCGCTGCTGCGCGCCTTGGCCCCGACATCCGCATGGAGAGGATGCCGAACGGAGTCGAGTTCGAAGTGGCGCGGCAATATTACGATCTTGCCAGCATTGGCTCCAATGCTGCGGCTATCGCGGGGCTTCGTCAGTTGCTGCCGAATTCGCAGTTGCTGTATGGCTCCGACGAGCCGTTCAATTCGAGCGTGAAGACCGCGGCGGCGATCAAGGCGCTCGGTTTTCCGGCGGGTGAACTGCAGGCGATCCAGCGTGACAACGCGGTACGGCTGTTGCCGCGCCTGCACGCCTGAGCAAAACGGGCAGGGATATTACGCTGCCATGAGCCAGGAATTGCCGCTTACGGGACGCGTCGCCATCGTCACCGGCGGCGGTCGCGGACTTGGTCGCGCCATGACGCTCGGACTGGCACGGGCCGGCGCCACGGTGGTAGCGACCGCGGCGCGCGAACGCGCCGAAATCGAACGCCTCGCGGACGAACCGGGTGCCGACGGCCGCATCGTGCCGCTCGTTGCCGACGTGACCAGGGAAGACGACTGCGCCGGCGCAGTTGCAGCCGCGCTCGACCGTTTCGGCCGCCTCGACGTGCTGGTCAACAATGCCGGCCGCGGCATGAAATACGTCAGCGAAAACTTCATGACCGAACCGACGCGGTTCTGGGAGACGCCGGCCGACGCGTGGCGGCTGGTCATCGAAACCAACGTCGTCGGCCCCTTCCTGATGGCGCGCGCGGCAACGCCCGCAATGCTCGCGACGGGCTGGGGCCGCATCGTCAATATCTCGATGAACACCGAGACGATGCGTCGGCGCGGCTTCTCGCCTTACGGCCCCTCCAAGGCGGCGCTGGAATCCGAAACCATCATCTGGGCGCAGGATCTCGACGGCACCGGGGTCACCGTCAACGCGCTCGCGCCCGGCGGCGCAACGCTGACCGGAATGATTCCGGCGGGCTTTCCCGAACACATGCGGGCAACGCTGCTCGATCCGTCAGTCATGGTGCCGCCGCTGCTGTGGCTCGCCAGCCGGCAGTCCGATGGCGTGACCGGCCGGCGCTTCATCGCCACGAACTGGCGCGCCGACAATCCCGGGGGTTCGCCCGCCGGCTGGTAGCCGCGGGTGATTTTCTAAGCCGAAACCGGCGCGAGCCGGGGCGCGGAGCCTGCCACCGGACTTGATCCGGCGACTCCTCGCGATGGCGAGCGGGCGTACCGCGGCTCGACGGCGAAGGCCCTCGCGATTACAGGTGCAGGCATGAATCTGCGGACCATCGGATATCTGGCGGCCGGCTGGCTGCTGCTCGCAGTCTGCATGACCGCGCCGCGCGCGACGGCGCAGACGGGCTTGCCGCCCGAAGGCGCAAGCGTGAGCTTCGCATTGACGGCCGCCGACGGCGCCAGGGTCACCGAACAGACCTGGCGCGGCAAATGGCTGGTGGTCTATTTCGGCTACACGTTCTGCCCGGATATCTGTCCGGCCACGCTGCTGGAAATCGCGGGAGCGCTCAATGAGCTTGGCGCGCGCGCAACCTCGGTGCAGGGCATTTTCATCAGTGTCGACCCGCAGCGCGACACGCCCGCCGTGCTGGGCGACTACGTGAAATCATTCGATCCCGGCCTCGTCGGACTCACGGGTGCGCCGAAACAGATCGCGCTTGCGGCCAAAAGCTTTCGGGTATTTTACGAACGGCAGGAAACCGGCGACGGCAATTACACCTACGACCACAGCGCGTTCATCTACATCGTCGATCCCGCCGGAAAGTTTGTGAAAGCGGTCGGCGGCGACGTCGGCAGCAAACAGATTGCGGAAACTTTGACGGCCCTGCTCGACAATGCGCACGAACGTCCCTGACGAACCGGGCATGACTGCGCTCCGATGCCGTGGTAACATTTTTGGAGTCGGCAGGGACGACAAGGCTCGATGAGGTGGTGATGAGGGGCGCCGCGGCACTGGTATTTTCCATCCTGGCCGGAATGGCGGGAGCGTCCGCACCCACGCTGGCGCACGACGATGACCATGATCATGCGACGGAGAAACTCGGCACCGTCGCGTTTGCCAATTCCTGCTCGCCTGCAGCACAGGAGAGCTTCGAGCGCGGCGTCGCGTGGCTGCATTCGTTCGGCTTCGTATCGGGCGAGAAAGCATTCCGCGAAGC
Source organism: uncultured Alphaproteobacteria bacterium (assembly GCA_963766925.1). Lineage (GTDB taxonomy): Bacteria > Pseudomonadota > Alphaproteobacteria > Rhizobiales > Xanthobacteraceae > BOG-931. The sequence goes on along the minus strand of CAVYCI010000023.1, from coordinate 67,467 downwards.
GCTGGACCGCGATCCGGACTGTGCCATCGCCACCTGGGGGATCGCGAGCGTCCTGTTCGGCAATCCGCTCGCCTTCGGCCCCACTCCCGAAGACGCCCGGCGTGCGAGCGCCATGATCGAACGGGGCCGCTCCATCGGCGCGAAGACGCAGCGCGAGCGCGACTATATCGAGGCCGTCGCCGCCTACTACGACCATTTCGGCGAGCGGCTCCAGGGTGCGCGCCTGCGTGCACTGTCGGACGCGTTCGATGCGCTGGCCGCGCGCTACCCGGACGACGACGAAACCCAGATTTTCAATGCGCTCTACCTGACCGCAAGCCAGGCCCCGACCGAAAAAACGTTCGCCCGCGCCATGAAAGCCGCAACGGTTCTGGAGGACCAGTTCGCGAAGCATCCCGATCATCCGGGCGTGGCCCATTATCTCATTCACAGCTACGATTTCCCGCCGGTCGCGGAGAAGGGGCTGGCCGCGGCGATTTGCTACGCCGACATCGCGCCGGACGCGTATCATGCGCTGCACATGCCGTCGCACATTTTCACGCGCGTCGGGCGCTGGCAGGAGTTGATCGACAGCAACAGGCGCTCGGAAGCCGTGGCGAAGTCGGAGAAGATTTACAGCTCGGCACTGCATGCTCTCGACTACATGGTCTACGCCGATCTGCAGTTGGCGCGCGACGCGGACGCACTCGCGGCGCTGGAGGACGCGCGCGGCATTTCGAACGCGGAAGTCGCCGGGGTCTACGCGACCGTGGCGATTCCGGCGCGGTACGCGGTGGAACGCGATCAATGGAGCGAGGCCGCGGCCCTGAAGGATCCGCCGGTCAGCAAATTTCCGTTCGCCGACGCGATGACGTTTTTTGCCCGCGCCATCGGCCTCGCCCGGAGCGGCAACCCTGCCGCCGCAGAGCCGGACGTCGCGCGTCTCGCGGCGATCGGCGCGGGCCTGAAAGCGGCGAAGAACGAATACTGGGCAACCGAACTCGAAGCCCAGCGCCTCGGCGCCGCCGCCTGGATCTCCTTTGCGGCCGGCAAATCCGACGATGCGCTCAAACTGATGCGCGCCGCCGCCGATCTGGAAAACTCCAGCGAGAAGCACGCCGTGTCTCCCGGACGCATCCTCCCGGCACGTGAACTGCTGGGCGACATGCTGCTGGAAGCCGGGCGCCCCAATGAGGCGCTGGCGGCTTATGAAACATCGCTGGTCAACGATCCGAAACGCATGCGCAGCTTCCGCGGTGCCGCCCGCGCGGCGCTCGCCGCGGGCAATGCCGACAAGGCGCGCTATTATTTCGGCCGCATGATCGAGATGGCGGATGCCGCCAGCACCCGGCCCGATCTGGCGCAGGCGCGCCAATTCCTCGCGGGCAAATGAACCGGGTTCAGCGCTGGTCCGGCGGCTGCCAGGCAGGCGCGGTGAGGCGGCGCTTGCCATCGGCGGTGCGATGCTCGCCAGACGCCACCGGCTCCTTGTCCCAGAGCTGGCAGGTGACCGGCTTGTGCTTCTGGTCGAGGCCCTCGCAGTAATTGGTGTACTCGCACAGCCGCACATCGGCGCCGAATCCGAGCCGGATCTTGCGGAACCAGTCGGGATCGGCGAGCGACTGGCGCGCCGCGCCGACGATGTCGCAGACACCGCGCGCGAGGTAATCCTCGGCCATTTCGAAATTGTGAATGCCGCCGGCGGCCACCACCGGCACCGCCATACCGGCCTCGCGGATCGCACGTCGCACCGCCGCGGTGGCGGGCGCGTTGCGGCCGAACGGGCCGCGTTCGTCGGAGATGAACTGCGGCATGCACTCGTAGCCGCTCGGACCTGTGTAAGGATAGACCGCCCCGCCGATGCCCGGCTGTTTGGCATCGTCGAACTTGCCGCCGCGCGACAGCGAAATGAAATCCATGCCGGCGCGCGCGAACGCCACGCCGAACCGAACCGCATCATCGACCGCGCTACCGCCCTCGATGCATTCCTCGGCAAGATAGCGCGCGCCGACGGCGAATTTCCCGCTCACCCGGCCACGAACTTCGGCAAGGACTTCCAGCGGCAGCCGCACGCGGTTCTCGGGCGAACCGCCGTAGCCGTCATCGCGCGTGTTGGTGCGCGAAAGAAACGACGCCATCGTATAGGCGTGCGCATAGTGCAGTTCGACGCCGTCGAAGCCGGCCTGCTCGGCGCGGGCGGCTGCGTCCGCGAACAGGCCGGGCAGCACCTGCGGAAGGTTCCGGATGTGCGGCCGGTGCATGTCGGTGACGCGCTCGCGATAGCCGAACTGCAGCGCTTCCAGTTCGTCCGGCGCCAGCACGATCGCAAGTTCGTCGGCGCCCATCGCCGCAAGGCGGGCGCGCACGTCGGCCTCAGGCAGGCCGGGCTCGCCGAGCGCGGCGCGATGGCGGTCGGTGATGGCGAGAAAGCGCTCGAAGAATTTTTTCGGATCCGGGCGGCGGCGGATCGCCAGAAAATCGATCAGCTGCACGAGGAGCCGGGTGCGGCCGGCGCTTGCCCGCCGCACCGTCTCCGTCAGTTGACGCAAACCCGGTAGAAAGCGGTCATGCCCGATACGCAGGAGCGGCCCGCTCGGCACGTCGCGGATCCCGGTCGCCTCGACCACGATGGCGCCCGGCGCGCCGCGCGCGAACCGCTCATACCATTCGAGCACGTCCTCGGTGACATAACCCTCCTCGGTGGCCCGCCACGGCACCATGGCGGGAACCCAGGTGCGCTGCTCAAGCGCGACCGGGCCGATATCGACCGGCGAGAACAGCCGCGACGCGGCGGCTTCGGAGGCCGAGGGCACGTGCCCGGGCTTTGCTTCAAATCTGATCCGTTGCGGGGGGCGCCACACTGCGGTGCTCAGCCTTCTTTCAACATGCTACGACGGGAGCCTTATATCACGGGGCCGCGCGAAATGCCGCCGCACCGGATCACCGGAGACCTTAAGGGAGGGATGACCATGACCATGCCGGATTTATTGTCCGAACGCGCCAGGCTCGGCGCCGAAGTGCGCCGCGAGGTGCTTGGCGCCGCCTACGTCGATTCCGGCAAACAGCAGGCCAACAGCTTCACCCGGAATTTCATCGAATTCACCCAGACCCAGTGCTGGGGCAATGTATGGCTGCGCGAGGGGCTGTCGCGCAAGACCCGCAGCATGCTTAACCTCGCCATGCTCGCGGCGATGGCGCGCTGGCACGAGTTCGAGGTCCACGTCCGGGGCGCGCTGAACAACGGCGTGACGGCGGAAGAAATCGCCGAAATCCTGTTGCAGGCCGGCGTTTACGCCGGAATTCCGATCGCCTCGGAAGGATTTCGCCGCGCCGACGCGGTGATCCGCGAAGTAGCCGGCGGCAAAGCCGGCTGACCCCCGCGGGTCTGGAGCGGGACTGCCCGCGCTTGCCAATAGCCGGCGGAGGCGATAGCTATGGCCCGCGCGCAGGCGGCCTCCGGCCGGCGATTTTCCCCGCGACGCAACCGCGCCCGTAGCTCAGCTGGATAGAGCACCAGACTACGAATTTGGGGGTCAGGAGTTCGAATCTCTTCGGGCGCGCCATTTCCCGGCACTATGAGATCTCCCGCCAGTGTTGCCGCGTCGACAGGGAATCTGACTGCCCTAAGGCGCATTTTTCAGCGCAGGCTGGCGTTAATTTGGGGAGGCAGGCGCCGGAGGCGTCTGACGCATCAGGAGACCCTTATTACTTTCTTACACGATGCCGCGGGAGTTACGCTGGCATCTATATGGGCCGACATACAGATTATGCGCCGTAGAGATGACGTCACCGCACTCATCGGGGCGGCGTCGCAAACCCGTTTGGAAATTCGCGCAGCTTTGGCCTGGTCTGGACCCATGATCGCACGCACCCGGAGCACATTGGCCAAAACGGCCGTTGTCATTGCGCTCAGTTCGCTGATCCCGGCGGCTTCCGCTGTCGGAGAGCAGGCCGCGGGCACCGCTGCAACGATCGTATTTCTCCGGCATGGCGAAAAGCCCGAAGGCGGTTTGGGACAACTGAACTGCCAGGGCCTCAACCGGGCGCTGGCACTCGCTCCGGTTATCGCCAAAACCTTTGGCAGGCCGGACGCCATTTTTGCTCCCAATCCTTCGCTTCCGAAAGAGGACGCCGGCCGGCTCTACGACTACATTCGGCCGCTCGCGACGATCGAGCCGACGGCGATATTGTTTGGCTTGCCGGTCGACGTCAGTTTCGGCTTTGCGGATACGCAGGGACTGCAGGCCGCGATCGAGAAACAGCGCGTGCCCGACCGCAACATATTTGTTCTTGTCGCCTGGGAGCACAGGCAGATCGCGCCGACAGTGCGGGCGCTTCTGGCTGCTCACGGGGCCGATGCGGAGAGCGTGAAAAAGGTCCCCGACTGGGATCGCAGCGACTTCGACAGCATGTACGTCGTGACAATCGGCGAAGCCAAAACGACGTTTGAGCAAAAGCGTGAAGGTCTCGACGGACAGCCCGAAGCGTGTCCGCATTGATGCACCCGCTCCGGCCGGTCAGATCGCCTTAAAGCAGCCGGCGGGCACCGGCGGGACCGCGGTTCTCAGCCGCGTGCCCGCAGCGTTGCCCGGCTGATCTTTCCGCTTGGCGTTTTGGGCAATTCTCCGACGAATTCGATCGCGCGCGGATATTTGTAGGGCGCGATCGACGCCTTCACGTAATCCTGCAGCGCGCGCGCCTGTGCGTCGTCCGCCTGACCCGGATCGCGCAGCACAACAAAAGCTTTGGCGATCTGCCCACGCGCGGCGTCGGCAACGCCGACCACTGCGCACTCGCTTACGCCCGGATGCTCCAGCAGGACTTCCTCGATCTCCTGCCCGGAAATGTTGTAGCCGGAGCTGACAATCATGTCGTCGGTACGCGAGTGGTACCAGAAAAAGCCGTCCGCATCGGCGTGGAACGCGTCGCCGGTCAGGTTCCAGCCGTTGACGACGTAAGCGCGCTGCCGCTCCGGATCGTTCAGATAGCGGCAGCCGATCGGCCCACGCACCGCGAGCCGCCCGACGACGCCGGGCGGCAGCGGAGTCATCGCGTCGTCGACCACCATCACCTTGTAACCCGGCAACGCCGTGCCGGTCGCGCCGGGCCGGATGTCGTCACGTGGCACGCCGATGAAGGCGTGCAGCATTTCGGTTGAGCCCATGAAGTCGAGAATGCGGATGCCGGTGCGGCGCAGCCACTCGTCGAACACCGCGACCGGAAGATGCTCGCCGGCCGAGCAGCAGGTGCGCAGCGTCGAAAGGTCGAAACGCGCGGTGTGCGGCGCCATCCCGCGATACATCGTCGGGCCGACCAGCAGCGTTGTCACGCCGAAATCCTGCACCGCCTGAAGCAGGATTTCCGGGCCTGCCTGTTCCAGCAGCACGGTCGAGCAGCCCCGACGCATGGGAAACAGCAGCAGCGAGCCGAGGCCGTAAGTGAATCCAAGCGGGGCGCTTCCCGCAAAGACGTCGTCCGGCCCGGACTGCAGCGTCACCTCGGGCCAGGTGTCGCAGATCACAAGCAGATCGCGGTGGAAATGCACGGTCGCTTTGGCAGGCCCTGTGGTGCCGGATGTAAAAGCAATCAGAGCTGCATCATCATGCGACGGCAGGACGCTGTCGAACGTGGCGCTCTGGGTCCGCATCAGGGCTTCGAGACCGTCGGCCTCGCCGGAATTGAAATATCTGATCTCCCTGAGCGCCGGACACGAAGGACGCGCTGCTTCAAGCTCCGCGGCGAGACGCGCATCACAAAGGGCCAGAGCGGTTTCGGCCTTGTTGCAGATCTGGCCAAGCTCGCGCGCCCGCAGCAGCGGCATGGTCGTGACCGCGATACCGCCGGCCTTGAGCACGCCGAACCAGCACGCCGCCAGCATCGGATTGTTTGCGGAGCGGAGCAGGACGCGGTTGCCGGGAACAAGCCCCATCTCGTTGACCAGCACGCCGGCGATCCGGTTGGCCGCTTCGAGCAGTTCGGCGTAGCTCCAGGTGGCCTGCGGTGAACGTATGCACGGCCGCGGCCCGAGCCCCCGCTCCACCGCACGGTCGAGCAGTTCAACCGCGGCGTTGAATCGCTTTGGATAGTTCAGACGCCCCAGCGCTTCGTGGTCGATCACGGGCCACAATCCGGCCGGCGGCAGACCGCGCCGCGCGAAATCGTCCGGGTAGGCGCTGGGATCGAGAGCTGAAGTCACCCTTGCATCCACCGGGCCTGTCGTCGGCCCCCTGCTTCGCCGGCGCTCCGGCGCCAGTCAATATCCCGGGTCCCGATAATGTTTACAACTAAGATGTTTAGCTCTAAGGTTTTTGGGTGTCAAACGCCCCGGGGGCCGTGCGCCCCGTAAGGTGGCGATCCGCGATGCAGGAGGGATTCATGAAGGCCAGACCGCCGTTTCGCGCCGATCACGTCGGCAGTCTGCTGCGGCCGCCCGAACTGATCGCGGCCCGGCACCGGCTGCGCAACGGCGAAATCGGCGAAGGCGAATTGCGCGGGATCGAGGATCGCGCCATTCGCGAGGTCGTCAAATTTCAGGAAGATGCCGGCCTTCAGGCGGTGACCGACGGCGAGTTTCGCCGTGGCGCGTTTTTCAGCCACTTTGTCAAAAGCGTCGACGGCATGACCGTCAAACCGACACCCTTTACGTTTTCGAACGATGCCGGCGATGCCGTTCAGGCCTACGCGCCCTATGCCGAAGGCCGGCTCAGGCGCAGCCGCGGCATCACCACCGGCGAGTTCGCATTCGTCAACGAGATCACCCCGCGCACGGTGAAAGTGACGATGCCCGCGCCGCCGTACGTGAACTTCCTCGGCGGCCGCGAGCGCGTCGATCAGACCGCTTACCCCGACATCGCGGAATACTTCAGCGACCTCGCCGCAATCTATCGCGAGGAGATCGCGGAACTGCACCGGCTTGGCTGCACCTTCGTTCAACTCGACGAGGTTCCGCTGGCGATGATGGCGGATGCGAACGTCAACGACCGCATCCGCAGCCTCGGCGAAGATCCGGACCGGCTTGTCGAGGTCTATATCGACACCATCGCCGCTGCCGTGCGCGACAAACCGCCGGACATGGTCATCGGAATGCATCTGTGCCGCGGCAATTATCGCGGGCGCTGGCTCGCTTCGGGCGGCTATGAGCGCGTCGCGGAACGGCTGTTCAACATCTCCGGCATCGATGTGTTCTTTCTGGAATACGATTCGCCGCGTGCCGGAGACTTTTCGCCGCTGCGGCTGCTGCCGAACGGCAAGTGGGCGATCCTCGGCCTGATCAGCAGCAAAACGGCGGAGATCGAGAACCGGCCGGCTTTGCTAAAGCGCATCGACGACGCGGCGCGCTTCACGCCGCTCGACCAGCTTGGTATCAGCCCGCAATGCGGCTTCGCCACCAATTTGACCGGCAGCCCGCTGACGCCGGCAGATCAAGAGGCGAAGCTGCGCCTGGTCGTCGACCTTGCCCGCGAGGTCTGGGCGCAGTAGCGCCGGCGGCGTTCAAGCCGGCAGAGGACGAAGATGGCCACCGCACGAACCAGCACTGCCCCCGCCCCGCTCGACGATGTCGAGACGCGCGGCGCGGCGTCCGGCCATCAGGATCTGCGGCTGTGGCTCCGCATGATGGCGGTGCACAAGCTCGTCACCAGCGAGGCGCGCCGCCGGCTGCGCGCCGATTTCAACATGAGCCTGTCGCGTTTCGACCTGATGGCGCAAATCGACTCCGCCGGCGGCAGCCTGCGCATGGGCGAAATCTCGAACCGTCTGATGGTCACGACCGGGAACATCACCGGCCTCACGGACGAACTTGAAGCCGAAGGGCTGGTGGAGCGATTCGCCGACCCGCGGAGCCGCCGCGCGCTGCTGGTCCGGCTCACGCCAAAGGGCAAGAAGGCCTTTCGGGCGGCCGCGAAAGCCAACGAAGACTGGATCGCCGAATTTTTTTCCGTGCTTCCCGCGAGAGACAAGAAAGCGATGTACGAAATCCTCGGCATCCAGAAGGCGTTTTTGCAAACCATCGTGCAGCCGGCTGGCAAGGCTGCGATCAAATAGCCCGATTGCTCATCCGCTTAAACCGGCGGAATTTCCGGCTTGTCGCCTGGGCAAGAACCCGGCCGGCCGCGGGGCGGCGCCTTCGAAGCAGCCCTCGCCGCTCCCGAAAGCACCTTGGTTCGCGGCGAACCGGCGCGTATTCTGCCTGCGCCCGGCTGCAAAAGGGGCATCGCGCTTCCGGATTCCACGACCGTACCGCTGGAATACCGGCGCGCGGTCGCAGCCGGCGCCGGAATCGAGAAGAAGATGATTTCCACGTAACCAACCGGGATCCGCATCGTGACCGAAATTCTCAACGTGCCGCGTCCAGCCTGGATGTCGGAAGATGTGGTGCTGCTCGAAGAGCAGACCCGCCGTTTTCTGGCCACCGAATTCGTGCCGCATCTCGACAAATGGCACGACGAACATGCCTATCCGCGCGAAGTCTGGACCAAAGCCGGCGCGGCGGGTCTTTTGTGCGCCGCGATGCCGGAAGAATATGGCGGCGCCGGCGGCACGTTCGCCCACGAGGCGGTGATCGACCGCGAATATTCGCTCGCCGGTTTCGACAGTTTTGGCGCGCCGCTGCATTCGGGCATCGTCGCGCCGTACATTCTCCATTACGGCACCGAGGAGCAGAAGCGGCGCTGGCTGCCGAAACTCGCCACCGGCGAACTGATCGGCGCCATCGCGATGAGCGAACCGGGCACCGGCTCGGATTTGCAGGGCGTGCGCACCACCGCGAAGCGCTCCGGCAACGGTTATGTGCTCAACGGTTCGAAGACCTTCATCACCAACGGCCAGCACGCGAACCTGATTATCGTCGTCGCCAAGACCGATCCCAAAGAGGGCGCCAAGGGCGTCTCGCTGATGGTGGTTGAGACCGGCGACGCGTCCGGTTTCCGGCGCGGCCGCAAGCTCAAGAAGCTCGGCCTCGATTCGGCCGACACGTCGGAGCTGTTCTTCGAAGAAGTGGCGCTGCCGGCCGAGAGCCTGCTCGGCACCGAGGAAGGCCAGGGCTTCTATCAGCTCATGAAGGAACTGCCGCAGGAGCGGCTGATCGTTTCGGTCAATGCCGTCGCCATGATGGAGCGGGCGCTGGCGCTCACCGTCGATTACGTCAGGCAGCGCCAGGCGTTCGGGAAAAAGATCATCGATTTTCAGAACACGCAGTTCGTGCTGGCCGAATGCAAGAGCGAGGCGACCGTCGCCAAAGTGTTCGTCGATCACTGCATCGAACGGCACGTGAAGGGTGAGCTGGATACCGTCACCGCATCGATGGCGAAATACTGGCTCACCGACCAGCTCGGCAAAATTATCGACCGCTGCCTGCAGCTGTTCGGCGGCTACGGCTACATGGACGAATATCCGATCTCGCGGATGTATCGCGACGCCCGCGTGATGCGCATTTACGCCGGCACCAACGAGATCATGAAGCTGATGATAGCGCGCAGCCTGTAAGCGGCGCGGCGGCGCGGCACGTCCGCTTGACTGCGGTCCGCGGCGCGGCGGACTTGCCGGCTTGCGCGCAGCGGCAGCCGGCGCATCGTCACGCGCCGGCGGTTTCCCGCAGCCGAACACGGCCGCAGCGGCGTGCTCCTTCGCTGTCGATCACCACCGCCTCCGCTTCGAAGCGATCGAGTATGTCGGGCGCTGTCTCGGGCACGAGCCTGACGACCTTCGTCAGCGCATCCGCCGTCATGGCGTCGGCCGCAGCCACGCTGACGCTCGCGTCCCAGTTCGTGCAGCAATGCCGCCGCGGGTCGACCAGCGGATCGATCCGCCGGTCACCGGCCCCCACTGGGGAAGAAATAACCGGCGGAACTCGCGAGTGCCGCATCGGTCAGCCACCCGACCATCAACAGGGACCCGGGAGAATCCGGGTGGCGGACATGAACGGGTTGCGCCTCGCCAAAGCACCGCATGTCGCCGCCGGCATTGACCACGCCGGACGTAACGCCGCTGGTACGAAGTACGGCCACCGCGCAGTCGACTGCGTATCCCTTGGCGATGCCGCCGAGATCGATCCAGCCTTTGCGGCGCCAGCGCACGCCATTGTCCGGCAGCAGATCAAGATCGCGATAGGTGGCGCTGTCCGGCCGCGTCTCCCGCGGCCGTGCCGGCAGGAACGCGTTCGCGACCAGAACCGGCGCGATCGTCACATCGAACACGCCGTCCGAAAACCCCGACAGCCGTTGCGCAAAATCAAGAACGCCGAATGTGTGCGGATCGACCGCGATTTTACGCCCCGCCGCGGCATCGTTGATGCGCGAAACGTCGCTGAGAGGATCGTGAAAGCTCATCAGGCGCTGGACCAGATCGACCGAAGCGAACGCCGCCTCGATCGCGCCGGGCAGCACGCCGGCATCGCCTTCGGCGGTAATCTCCACCACCGTGCCGAGCAGCGGCCGGGCGCGTCGCATCGCCAGCTGTCCGTTCCTCCGCCGCGATTCAGATCAGCGGCGTGACATTGTTCTCGACGCCGAGCAATGCCTTGCCGAAAAGCTCATAGCCGACCATCGGCAGCGCCACGGCGTGACGCGATCCGACCGCAGCGTCGCGCCAGATGCGTTGCAGCGGGCTTGAGTCGGCAAAGCCGGCCGAGCCGTGGGCGAACAAAAGCTTGTCGATCGCCTGCGTGATCTTCTCCACGACGTAGCCGGTATCGGCGCGGACCCGCGCGCGGGTCAGCATGTCGGGATAAACCCCGCGCGCCGCGGCGTCGTCGACATCGTCGGCGGCGCGATAGGCGTGCATGTGCGCGGTGTCGATCATCAGCGCGGCCTCGGCGACCTGAAGCTGGAATGCGACCGAATCGGTCTGCTTCTCGAAGAACGTGTAGGCGATGGTGCGCGAAGAGGCCTTCTGCCGCACGAATTCCAGTGCCGCGCGGCCAAGGCCGAGAATCGGCCCGACCAGGATGATGGCAAGGAGCGCCACGAACGCGGAGCGATAGAAGGCCTCATCGCGCATTTCTGTGGGATAGTGGCCCTCGATGGCGCGCGGCACCGACAGCACGCGATGCTCGGGAACGAAAACGTCGCTGGCCTTGAGGCAAATGCTGCCGCTCGATTTCATGCCGGCGACGAACCAGGTGTCTTCGCGCACCAGATCGCTCATCGGGATCATCGCGAGGCCCTGGTCGATCGGCTCGTTGGCGGCGTTGACGACCGGCATGCCGAGCACGGCCCAGTCGGCGTGCCAGCCGCCGGAATTGTAATGCCACGCGCCGGTAATGCGATATCCGCCGTCAACTTTTGTGGTGGTCGCGGTCGGATTGAGCACGCCGGACACGCCCGCGTCCGGATCGGACCCGAACACTTCGTCCTGCGTCTTCGCCGGGAACAGGCTGGTCAGCCAGCAGCAGACATTGTTGAGGTTCGCCACCCAGGCGGAGCCGCCGTCGGCCTCGGCAATTGCCGCGCTGACATCGAGCATCGCGCGGGTGGACATTTCCCAGCCGCCGTACCGTTTCGGGGTGCAGACGCGCAACAGGCCGGCTTTGCGCATGGCGACAACCGTTTCCTCCTCGACGCGCCGGTTCTGCTCGCCGGCGGCTGCGTTTTTGCGCAGCAACGGAGCAAGCTCGCGGGCCCTTGCGACCAGCTCCGCCACCGTCGGGGCGGGCGTGGCGACGTTTCGCACATTGGCGATTTTGGTCATTGGCATTTCCTCCTGCACTTGCGTTTACGTTGTTATCCGGATCGGGTCCTTCACCCTGCGCGCGGCGACATGCGGGCTGCCCGCGCCGTCGCGCAACAGCGGCGAGGTCAGCAGAATGTCGGCGGTACTTCGCAGATGCGCCTCGATCAGCGAACACGCCCGATCGGCGTCGCGCGCGAGACAGGCATCGAGGATGTTTTCATGTTCCGCGTCGATGTTGCGTTCCGTGCGCGCCAGAGCAAGCGACAGATGCCGGTAGCGCTCGCTCTGCGCAAACAGCGTCCCGCGCAACGTCAGCATCCAGGGACTGTCGCATCCGGCGGTCAGCGCCGCGTGGAATGTGGCATGGGCCGCGGCCCAGGCCGGATTGAGGCGTGTCGCCGCATCGGGCGCGCGCACCGGAATACGATGCAGACGGTGACAGGCGGCGACCATTGAGGTTTCCCATTCGACGTCGCCGTGTGCGATTGCGGAGCGCAGGCAAAGCTGTTCGATGGTAATGCGCGTGCGCGTCAGGTCTTTCAATTCCCCGATCGAGACCGGCGTTACCGAATAACCCTTCTGCGCAGTCGCGACGGTAAGCCGTTCGGCGGCAAGCCGCGACAGCGCTTCGCGCACCGAACCAGGACTGAAGCCGAGCCTGCCGGCTACATCGCTGATGATGATTTTCGCGCCGGGCGAAAGCCGGCAGTCAAGGATTTCGGCGAGCAAAGCCTCATAGGCCTGGTCCGCCTGTGTGGCTGCGTAGTCGGAACTGGCCTGCCGGTTCATGGGTCGGCAGCTTGCTGCACCGTTTTATACGAGGCAAGGAAAAACTATTTTACGTTTACAAATATTTTTTCGTATGGATTGAATTTCGTGGACTTTTTGGCAGGGCGTGACGCCAAATGCGAGGGAAACCGTGTTGCCCGGGAATGCCGGCAGGGAGGAACGCGCCATGAAAGCGGCCACCAGAAAGAAATCGAAGGTCGGAAAACCAGCGGCGAAGAAAAAGACGCCGGCGAAGAAAAAAACGGCGATCGCGCGCCGGAGCGGCAAGAAGCGGGCCGTGAAGAATCCGGTATTCCACCATGCGCTTTTGAAGACCGCCCGGATGCAGGAGATGATCGACTGGTACGCCGACGTGGTCGGCATCGAAGCGGTGTTCCAGGCGCCGGGGATAGCGTTCCTGAGCAATGACGGCGCCAATCACCGGATCTCGATCGTCGGCAATCCGGCGTTCCTCAACAACCCGGAGTTTCGCAAATATGCCGGCCTGCATCATCTGGCGTTCGAATACGAAACCGTCGACGACCTGCTCGATACCTGGCAGCGGCTGCACGACGAGTTCGGCTACGAACCGCATGTCGCGATCCATCACGGCATGACGCTGTCGTTTTATTACGTCGATCCCGACGGCAACAGCGTCGAACTCCAGGCCGACGTTTTTGGCGACTGGAAGAAATCGAAAGCCTGGATGAATACGTCGCCGGTGTTCAGAGCGGACCCGATCGGGAAGTTCGTCGAACCTGTCAAAATGGTCGCGGCGCGCGCGGCAGGCGTGAAGACCAAAGAACTGCTGCGCCGCGCCTATGCCGGCGAGTACATGCCGCCGGTGCCTTACGACTATCGTGTGGATTTGCCGGGATAGCCTTACGGGGGCGGCCGTCCCGCTCCCGAACCTCGGGACTCAAGACAGCCGTTCGGCGACAAAGCGGAGCAGGCCGCCGTCCGCGCCACGCGGCGCGATCAGCGAGACTCCGATCGGACAGTCCGCGAGAGTGCCGAAGGGCAGCGACAACTGCGGCAGCCGGGCGAGACCCGCGATCGACAGCAGCCCGAACGCACGGCTGCGGAAGACTTCCAGTTCATCGGCCGGTGTCGCAAGTTTCGGCGCGATGCCCGGTGCGCTCGGCAGGCACAGCACGGCATCGTCCCCGAGCAGCGCATCCATGTGCCGCGCCACGTTCTCGCGCAGCGGCCGCATGCGCTCGACCTCGGCGGGGTCGATGGTGCGGGTCCAGCGGAAACGCTCGGCGATGCCGGGACCAAAGCCCGGATCGTGCGCGTCGATCCAGGCGCTGTGGCGGCGGCGGATCTCGTCGCCCTGCAGGATGCGGAAGATCGCAGGCCACGCCCCAGGCTCGCCGGTATAGACGCTGACGTCACGATGATCGGGCAACGCCGCCTTGAGCCTTGCCACCGCCGCGCCGAGGGCTGTTTCGACCTCGGGGCCGGCGAACCTGAAAGCGTCCGCGGCGATCAGCAGTCGCCTCGGTGCGAACCCCGACGATGCCGGCAGCAGCACGTCGCCGACGCGCTGCATCATCCGGGCATCGCGCGCGAACCAGCCGACGGTATCGAAGCTCGCGGCGAGATCGACCACGCCGTCGGCCGGCACCAGGCCGTGCGACGTGCGGATTCCAAAAATGCCGCAATAGCTTGCCGGAAGCCGGACCGAGCCGCCGCAATCGGTGCCAAGCGCGAAGTCGACGAGGCCGCCCGCAACCGCGGACGCAGAGCCGCTCGACGAGCCGCCGGGGATTCGTCCCGGCGCCCGGGGATTTACCGGCGTACCGTAATGAACGTTCTCGCCGTTGAGGCTGTAGGCAAGCTCATCGGTATGGGTCTTGCCGACAAGGCGCGCGCCAGCTGCGAGCAGCCGCGCGACAGCCGACGCGGTTCGCCCCGCCGGCTCATGCGTTTCCAGCCACACCGGATTGCCGTTGCCGGTGCGATGGCCGGCGATGTCGAACACATCCTTGGCGGCGAAGCTCAGGCCATGCAGCGGCCCGTCCGGCGCGCCGTCGAGCGCGACGTGGGTGTGACGGCAGAACGCGTTGTACGGATCGTTCACGCTCATTGCGGGCGATGCAGCGTCGGAGGCTGCCGCGATACGGTCCTGCGGCCGCGCTTGAAGGCGTACAGCACCGGCGTCAGTTCCGCGACGGCCATTTCCGGGCTGGTGCTGTCGATCACCACCAGATCGGCGGACTTGCCGACCGCGAGACCGTAGTCCGAGAGCCGCATCATCTCCGCAGGGCGCCGCGTCACCATCGCGAAGCACTCGCGCATGTCGGCCTGTTTCCCAACCTGACAGATGTTGGCGTAGAGGTTCGCCATCCGCATCTGCGAGCAGTCGCCGAAAGGCGTGAACGGGTTGAGGATGTTGTTGCTCGACAGCGAGCAGTTGACGCCGTGCGCAAGCAGTTTGTGCGCCGGCACCACGCCGCGCGTGACATTGTGATCGTGTTTGTGATGACGGCCCATCAGATAAAGATCGGTCGACGGGAGTACCGTCAGCGCGACGCCGGCGCCGGCCAGCCGCTTCGCCATCGCCGCGAAAGCCTCCTGCGGAAGGCTCGTCGCCTGCGTTACATGGCCGACCGCGACGCGACCGCCGTATTTGTATTCATCGGTCCGTCTGCACACATGGTCATAGGTCATGCCGTCCGCGGTCGGCCCGAAATCCAGATGGAAATCGACGTCGACGTCGTACTCCCGCGCCAGTTCGAAAATGCGGTCGATCTGGCCTGCCGGATTTGAGTCCACATAGGGCGCGCCGCCGACCGCGCGGCAGCCGCGTTTCAATCCTTCGACCAGAAGCTCGTCGGTGCCGGGATTGTTGAGCAGTCCCTCCTGCGGAAACACGCATATCTGCAGATCGATCGCCCACGCATACTGCTTTTGGAGCGGCAGCACGCCTTCGAGCGAGCGAAGCCCCACGCCGGGATCTACTTCCAGATGGGTGCGCATGTGCGTGGTGCCCTGCAGGATCGCTTTCTCCAGCGTGCGCGACGCACGCGCCGCGACATCCTCGGGACTGAACGCGCGCTTGGCCTTAGCGGCCTCGGCGATCGCCTCTTCGAGGTCGCCTCGCTGCGACTCCACGCGATCGAGAATGCAGGATTTGTCGAGATGAATGTGGGTCTCGACGAAGCCGGGCGACACCAGCCGCCCGCCGAGATCGATGCTTTCGCCTTCCGCCGCCAGCCCCGGCGCGATCGCCGCAATCCGTCCGCCGGAAATGCCGATATCGGTCAGCGCCTGCTCGGCCCCGATCGCGCGGGCGTTCCGCAGAATCAAATCCATGATGAATGCGCTCCCCGACGTCCGGCTCGCCCGCTGACAATAACGACGGTTTATCCAGACGAAGTTTGCGTCGCGGTCAAGGGTACGGCCGCCCCGCCGTCTTGATTTGCAGCCGGTACAACCCCGATCATCATCGCCGCCGCCTTTTCCGCGATCATGATTGTTGGCGCGTTGGTGTTGCCGGAGACGAGCGCCGGCATGATCGACGCATCGATCACGCGCAGCCGGTCAAGGCCGTGCACCCGAAGCCGCGCGTCAACCACCGCCATCGGATCGCTCCCCATTCTGCAGGTGCCGACGGGGTGGTATTCGGTCTCGGCGCTGGCGCGGATGAATTCCGCAAGCGCGGCGTCGGACTGCTGCGCGGCGCCCGGAATACGTTCGTCGCCGAGAAACGATCTGAACGCCGGCGCTGCCAGAATGTCGCGCCCGCGACGGATACCGTCGATCAGGATCTTCAGATCGTAGTCGGCGGCGAGATAGTTGGGATCCATGACCGGCGGCTTCAGTGGATCGTCCGAAGCCAGCCGGATTTCGCCGCGGCTTTCCGGACGCAGGCAGCAGGCGTGCAGGGTAACGCCATCGCCGTCGAGCCTCGTGCGCGCGTGATCGACTACCTGCGCCGGGATGAAATGGTACTGGATGTCGGGGGTGACGGCGCCTTGCGCGCTGAAGATGAAGGCGCCCGCCTCCGCGACATTGCTGGTGGCAGGCCCGGTCCGGCGCAGCAGAAACTCCAGCGCGGGAAGCACCGGGCCAAGACCGCGGTTTTTACTGTCGAGCGAGACGCCGGGCTTCGCGCGGCGCAGGACATTGACGTTGAGGTGATCCTGCAAATTTTTGCCGACGCCGGGAAGGTCCAGCGCGACCGGTATGCCCAGCGGCTTGAGCTCGCCGGCCGGACCGATGCCCGACAGGAGCAAAAGCTGCGGCGAATTGATCGCGCCGGCGGCGAGCAGAACTTCCTGCGTGGCGCGGACCGTGTGGGGCCGGCCTTTGTGCACATATTCGACGCCGGTGGCGCAGCCGTTGCCGGTCAGTACGCGCGTGGCCTGCGCCCCGCTCATGACGGTGAGATTTTTCCGGGCGACCACCGGATGCAGATAAGCCGCCGCGGCGCTGCACCGTTCGCCGTTCTTCTGCGTCACCTGGTAGAGGCCGCAGCCGAACTGGGTTGCGCCGTTGAAATCCGGATTGAGCGGCACACCGGCCTGCTGCGCGGCCTCGACGAAAGCGTGGCTCAGGGGATTGGTGTAGCGCCGCCCGGCGACGTTTAACGGGCCGTCGCTGCCGTGAAATTCGTCGTGGAACTGCTCATTGTGCTCGGCCTTCCTGAAAAACGGCAGCACGTCGGCATAGCTCCAGCCGGCATTGCCGAGCTGACGCCAGCGGTCGTAGTCGGCCGGCTGGCCGCGTATGTAGACCATCGCGTTGGTCGAGCTCGATCCGCCCAAAACCCTGCCGCGCGGCCAGTACATGCGCCGCCCGTGCAGCGCGCCCTGCGGCGCGGTTTCATACAGCCAGTCGAACCGTGGCGTACCAAGCCTCGCGATCCCCGCAGGCATCCGCACGAACAGCGCATTGTCGGAGCCGCCGGCCTCGAGCAGCAGCACGCTGCATTCGGGCAAAGCCGACAGCCGGTTCGCCAGCACCGAGCCGGCGGAGCCGGATCCGACGACGACGTAGTCGTAACCGGCTTCCGGCATGCGGCGCCCCGCGGTTGCGATCAGGCCAGCGGATCGGCCGGGAGACCGAGTCGGAACTTGCCGTGATTTTCGTACGCCGTGTCGCTCATCACCTGATGCAGCCCCGCGGTGTTGAGATCGCGCAGCACCCGGCCGATCACGTGCGGATGATGGAGCCCGCTATTGCCCGCGAAATGGAACGCCGCCGTTGCCGTCTCGATCGCGATGTCAGTGGCATAGAGCGCGGCCGCACGCACTTCGGCGATGTCGGAGCCGCCCGGAATCTTCCCGGCGCTCGCGCCCTCGTACAGACGCTCGTAGCTTTGATGCAGCAGCGCCCGAGCGGCGTTCAGTTTCAGATCGGCTTCGCCGATGAAGCGGTGCACCACCTGCCGTTCGTCGAGTTTCGAGGAGCGGAACTGCCCGCGCGTCGTGGTGGCGAGCGTGATCAGTTCGTCGAGCGAGCGCCGCGCGGCCCCGATCGCCACGCTGCCGTGCTCCTTGGCCACGAAGCTGAACGGCGGCAGCAGATAGGACGGCCCGCCGCGCAGCGGCTTTGGCTGCAGCAAATCCCAGATGAACGTCATCTCCTTCGGCACGTAATGATTCTCGATCGAGAAATCGACCGAGCCGGTGCCGCGCAGGCCGACCACGCCGCCCCAGTTGTCGTGCAGTGTCACGTCCTTTTGCGGAAAGCTGGTGAACATGACGATCGGGCGGCCATTGTTCTCCGCCTCGGTGCCCTCGACCACAGCGCCGGCGACCACCCATTCCGAATGACGGATGCCGCTGTTGAAGCGCCAGCGGCCGCTGACGCGAAAGCCGTCGCCTTCGCGGACCGCGCGCCCGGCCGGAAAGAATGTGATCGAGGCGGTGGGCACGCGGCCGCCGCCGAACACCCGGTCGAGACCGGCCTGCGGCAGGAAGATGCCGAGCGACGCGATGCCGGTGGCACCCACCATCGTGCACCAGCCGCTGGCGAGATCGTTGTAGGCCAGCGCTTCGAGCACCATCATTTCGGTGACCGGATCGGCCTCGGCGCCGCCGACGACGGAGGGCAGCTTCAGCCGGAACATGCCGGCATCGCGCAGTGCGCTGACGGCCTCGGGGGCGAGCGTTCCGCCCTCCTCGCTTTTGGGACCGGACGCGCGCAGCGTGCCTGCGATGCTTTCGACGCGGTCGAGCAGCACCCTGCGCTTTGCCAGACGATCCTGCGGCAATGTTCCGGTCACGTTTTCCCTCCCCGGTTTGTTGGCCGTCATTATCAGACGAACCGGGGCAGGAACACCATTTCTTATCCGCCGCTTTGGGCCTGCGCCTGCGCGCGGGCGCGGGCCGCGGCGGTGCGCGTCGCCACCCGGTCAAGCAGCGCGATCATGTCCTCGACGTCGGCGCGGTCGAAGCCCTGGGTGATGAACACGAACTTGCTGCGGTGGTCGGCGTCCGGCCACCGTTCGAGCCACGACAGATTATGCAGAAGCTGCTGCGCGCCCTGAATGACCGCCGGGCGGTCCGGTTCTTCCGCGACGTTCACGATGCCCTTCACGCGCAGCAGATTGGGTCCGAGATTCTGCTGGAGCGCGTCGAGCAGCAGGCGCAGCGCCTCGCGCGGAATGGGCGTGTCGCGGGTAAAGCAGAACGAGGCGATGTCGCGGTCGTGCAGATGATGATGGTCGTGATCGTCGTGGCCGTGGCCCGAATGGTCGTGATCGTGCCCGTGCTCGTGATCGTGACTGTCCTGCTGCTGGTAGGCTGCGGCATTGAGCCAGGCGCGGGCCGCGGCGGCATCGGCCGGATTGAGGCCATCGTCGCGCAGCAGCGGGCGGATATCGAATGCCGGATCGTCGATGCGCGAAATCTTTGCCGCCGGGTTGAGGCGGTGAAGCCGTGCGGTGAGCGAGGCCTCCACGCCCTGCACGGCGGCCGGATCGACCAGGTCGAGCTTGGTGATGAGAATGCGGTCGGCGAGCGCCACCTGCCGCACCGACTCGATGTGGTTGTCAAGCGTGTCGGGGCCGTTCACCGCATCGACGGTCGCGACCACCGTGCCGATCCGATAAAGCCCGG
The DNA here is from genome assembly GCA_963766925.1 of uncultured Alphaproteobacteria bacterium. Classification (GTDB taxonomy): domain Bacteria; phylum Pseudomonadota; class Alphaproteobacteria; order Rhizobiales; family Xanthobacteraceae; genus BOG-931. Next base: position 47,980 of record CAVYCI010000023.1, on the reverse strand, counting down.
CGAGAGTCGGATCGGACAGGAAGGCCTGGATCAGCGGCGCCGGATCGGCGAGCCCGGAGGTTTCGATCACTACGTGATCGAAACGCGGGATCGCGCCGTCCTCGCGCGCATGGAACAGATTGTTGAGCGTGGTCACGAGATCGCCGAACACGGTACAGCACAGGCAGCCGTTTTCCAGCACCATGATCGTGTCGTCGCTCTGCGCCGCCAGCATGTGATCGAGGCCGACCTCGCCGAACTCGTTGATCACCACGGCGGTGTTCGCCATCGACGGATCGCGCAGCGCGCGATTGAGCAGCGTGGTCTTGCCGCTGCCGAGGAAGCCGGTGAGGATGGTGACGGGCGTATGCGACAAGGCGGTGCGCTCTCGGGGATGCCGGACGGGCTGGCTCTCCCAATATAGTCACCGTCATGCCGGGGTGCGAGCTTTGCGACGCGCCCGAGCGCGCCACCCGGTGGCCCGCTAAAAGTGCGCCGTCCGCAGCGGATCGCCTGCCGGCAAAGCCTCGAAGCGGTCGCGCCGGATGGTTCCGAAACAGAAATTTGTACGGTGATGCACGATCTCCGGATGGAAGCCGGCGCGCTGGCAGCCCCTGAGGGACGCGATATTTTCGGCGGCCACGAATGTCAGCACGTGGCTCGCGCCAAAATCGGCCGCACGCGCGGCGATCAACGCCATCGCCGCCGCCATGATGCCGAGGCCGCGGTAAGCCGGCGGCGTGTAGGCGTTCTCCAGCAGCGCTTCGTGCGCGGCCAGCGCCGGAAATCCGCCGAGCTTCGCGATGAAACCGTTGTCGCGCGAACCAAGCAGCCACTGGACGTAGCAAGGCGTGCCGTTCCCGCTGTCGATCGCGACAAAGCCACCGCGCGCGCCTTTTTCAATGAATGCGTGCCGCCACGCGACTTCGAGACGTTCCGCGATGTCGTCGTCGGCGACCTCGTGCGCGAACAGCGCAGTCAGATCCGCGTCTTCCAGCGGGCGCACGGTGATAGGGATTTTTGCATTCGGCGGCTCGAGCGGCACGGCAAGATCGCGGCCAAGCCCGTAACGCTTTTGCTCTGCATAAAGACCGAGGCGCAGCCGTCCGGCCACCCGCGTCCAAAGCTCCGCCGCGGGCCCGCGAAACGCCGCACGCCGTCTGATCCGGGTCTCGATCGCTTGCGCTGACATGCGGACTGCCTCCAACACCCCCCTGTGAACCGCGTGCGCGGGACACCAGCCGGGACCTGTGCTGCGTCGCCATGCCCACCATTCGGCGCAGGTGCTACCAACCGCTTAAGGATATCGGTCGTGCAACCGAATGACGTGGCGGATTGGTTAGCCCGAAGTTTCCGGACGGAGGATAAATGGGCTCACCGGCCGGATGGTGCGGCGCATCACGCCGCGCGCAGCATCGCCGACAATTTTTCTGCGATCATGATCACCGGCAAGTTCGTGTTGCCGCGCGTCACGCTCGGCATGATGGAAGCGTCGGCGACACGCAGACCCTCGACGCCGACGACGCGGCACTGTTCGTCGACAACGACCATCGGATCGTCGGCGCCGCCCATCCGGCAGGTGCCGGACGGATGGTAGAACGGGATCGCGCCTGCACTGATCCAGTCGCGCAAACTCGCGGCATCGCCGATCAGCGCGTCGAGATCAGGCCCCGGACTGACGTGATTTTTCAGCAGCCATTTGCGCAGGGCCGGAGAGCTTTCCATCAGCACCGACCCCGCCGTCGCCAGCACGCCGTTCCAGGCGGAGCGTCGGTTGAGCGCCCGGATGCGCGGCGTGTAGCGGGCGGGAAAAACCTCCGCATGCAGCGGCGCGCACGGCGCGGATGAGCCAGCACCTCGTCGGCCATGCCGACCCCTTGCATCAACCGCGCAAGGTCGCGGGGATCCGACAGCAGATTGAATTCGATCCGCGCTTCGGTACGCGGAGTCGGCCGAGACGATGCGCAGGCGGCCGCGCGAATAGGGCTTGTAGACGCAGACGATCACGGCGCCGAGCGCGCGGCCGAGACGATGCCACGAGATGCGGTTCGGCACGGTCCAGTACATGTCGGAGGAAGCGCAGTTTTCGACGCCGGAATTGTATCGCAGCCCAAGCATCTGGCCGCGAATCAGCGAACGCGGCTGGCGCGCTTCGGGCCGCAGATAACAGCCAATCGAAACGCAGGGATGATCCTGCAGATTTTCACCGACGCCGCTGCGGTCGGCGACGACGCCGATGCCAAACTCCTGCAAAAGTTTTCCGGGACCGACGCCCGAGCGCTGCAGGATGGCCGGCGAATGCAGCGCGCCGGCGGCGATAATGATCTCCGCGCCGCGAAACTCGACGGTGCCGCCGGCCTGACGAACGCTGCACGCCGGTCGCCCGCCGGCCTTCGAACAGCACGGCTTCGACGAAGGCATCCGGCAGAATTCGCAAATTCGGCCGCCGCCGGACCTCCGGCGTCAGATAGGCCATCGCGGCCGAGACGCCGGTGGGTCGGCGTGCTCGTCGTCGGGACCGAACAAAAGCCGTTCTGCACCTCGCCGTTCATGTCGTCGACATAATTAAAGCCGCGGGCGCCGGCTGCCGCGGCGACGGCGCGGCGAAACCCGGCCAATCCTCGCGGGGCACGCGGCCGACAGGCGACCGGACCGTCTTTGCCATGCAACGGCCCGTCCACGTCGTGATCGTTTTCGAGTTTGCGGAAATACGGCAGCACGTCGCGACCACGCCCAGCCGCGCGCGCCGCTTTGCGCCCATTCGTCGTAGTCTCCGGGCAAGCCGCGCAGCGCGACCATCGCGTTGATGGCGGATCCGCCGCCCATGACGCGCGCCTGCTCGTAATAGCGCGGCGGCGCGCCTGCGCTCGCCGCGCGCGGATAAACCTGCAAAGCGGGCCAGAAATAATTCGGCCTGAAATACGAAGAATAATAGGCGTCGCGAATGTCCCACGGCTCCTCGCCAGGCGACGTATCGCGTCCGGCTTCGATGAGCAGGACCCGCGCCGGCGCCGTTCTCGCTCAGCCGGCCCGCCAGCACGCAGCCGGCCGAACCGCCGCCGACGATGATGGTATCGTAATTCACGCCCACCCTCCCCGTCATAAATGCCGCGGACCGTTGGCCGGCCCTGCGGGATGCACTTTACTACTCCTTCTCCCCGCCCGCGGGGAGAAGGCCGGCATGAGGGGGCACGGACTGGCGCGCAGATTTGGGGCGCTCTGAAGGACGACTCTGTAGGGTGGGTCAGCCGCGAAGCGGCGTAACCCTCCATGCCGCGTGGTGGGTTACGCTCCGCTAACCCACCCTACGAAGCGCAAGAAAGACAGGGCCCGGAACGCCGGCACGTCGCGTAAACCCGGCCATGACCAACAAACGTTGGGCGGAGGATGGCGACAGCACCTTGCATCGTCATGCCCCTGTCGCCGGCGCCGGGAAGTGGGAGATGATCCGGCAGCCGTCCCTGGTGACCGCGGCTTCGTCTCGACACGCACCGACCCCGGTGTACTTCTTTCGAAACTCCTTCGAGTCCTCACGCAACGGCCAGGACGGCCCTCCTGACCGATTGCGGCAAGGCGATCGAGCGGAAGAATGCCTTCGGATAAAGATAGTCTTCTCCCAACTCATCGATGATCCGCAGCAGGTCATGCTTTCCGGCCTCGGCGTCGCGCAACATCACGTAGATTTTTCGCTTCTCCAGCGACGCTGCGTAGCCGTCATTATCGACGCATACGACGAGCTGTTTTGCCTGAAGTCTTTGCCATAGTTCGACTTTCACAGAATTCGCTTGATCTTGAATTCTTTGCGCCCAATTCCCGCCGCTTCGTACCAGTGTACTTCAGCCACGTAGACCGAGCCATCGGTCAGTCGAACGCGGGCTACGCCTTTGCGTTTACGCCAGCGGCCGCGTCCGTAGATGCGTCGTAACCGCGCGATTTCACGGATTCCAGATCCGGCGGCGAAAGTCTCGACCTCCGAAATTTCGCCGAGAATCTCGAAGTGCATGAACGCATCGCCGGTTGCGCGCTGGAACTGACCCGTCCCGCTCGATCAAAACACCTCGCAGCCCGGAAGACCGCAGGAGATCAGCCGGTCGGACGGGAAGTTGGTGATGATCTGGCAGCCGTCCTTGGTGACCACGACTTCTTCCTCGATGCGCGCTGCGCCGGAGCCGTCTTCGGCGCCCTTCCAGGTTTCGAGCGCGAACACCATGCCTTCCTTGAGCGGCGTGTTCTGGCCGGAATAGCGCTTGGAAATGATCGGCCGCTCCCACAGCGAGAGGCCGACGCCGTGGCCGTATTGCAGCAGGAACGCTTCGGCTTCGTCGCGGTAGCCGAATTCCTGCGCGTCGGGCCACACCTGCGCCACCTGGTCCGGCGTGATGCCGGGGCGGATCATGTCGATCGAGGCCGAAATCCACTTCGATGCCGTCTCGTAGGCGTCGATCTGATATTTGTTCGGCTCGCCGCAGATGAACGTGCGGTAGTAGCAGGTGCGATAGCCGTTGAACGAATGCATGATGTCGAGGAACACCATGTCGCCCGGCTGAATCAGCCGGTCGGAGAAGGTGTGCGAGTGCGGACGGCCGCGCTGGCCCGACACCGAGTTCACGCACTCGACGCGCTCCGAGCCGAGCCGGAACAGCCGGTCGTTCGCAATCGCGACCAGTTCGTTCTCGCGGGTGCCGGGGCGGATGGCACGGGCGATGTCGACGTAGGTGGCGTCGACCATCGCGCACGCCATTTTCAGAAGCTCGATCTCGTCCGGCGTTTTCACTTCGCGCGCGTCGAGCATGGCCTGCTGGCCGTCGACCACTTCGATGCCTTCCTTCTCCAGCGCGCGCAGCATCGGCAGTTCCATCAGGTCGATGCCGATCGGCTCCTTGTCGATGCCGAGCTTCATCAGTACTTTCTTGATCTGCTTCGCGAAATCGCCCTGGACGTTGAGCTGAAGCGGCAGGCCGCCCTGCATGGTCGAAATCGGCGCCGCGACGTTGTCGGCGATCCACGGCGAGGAAATGCGCTTGGCGGGCGGCGCCGGATCCCACAGCATCGGCTCGCCCACCACCGGGCACAGCGCGTAGCGCATGAACTTGTCGCGCGCCCACTCGCCGATATGGGTGCCGGTGATGTAGCGGATGTTGTCGAAGTTGAACGCCAGCACCGCGCCGAGCCCGGCGTGACGGATGGCCGCCTGGGCTCGCCTGACGCGCTCCTTGTGCAGGCGGTCGTAGTCGATCCCCTTCTCCCAGTCCTTGGCCATCATGCCCCAGGAGGCGGTCGCCTGTTTGCGATTGTATTTCATCGGTCAATCCTCACGATTTTCACGGCAACAAGCCTTCGGCAAAGCGAACCGGGCGGCCGGGGGATAAGACGTTTACCGCATGGACGGTGTGGCGCAAACGGCATTTTCGCCCCGGCCTAAAAGCTGGTAGGGCTAGCGCGAAAACGCACTTCACGAGGCAGGAAACGACAATGACGATTGCAGTAGTCGGGGCGACCGGAAATACCGGCCGGGCGGTGGTCAAAGAGCTTCAGAAGCTGGGCAAGGACCCGATCAGCGTGGTGCGCAATGCGGACAAGGCGCGCGAAGTGCTGGGCGCCGATGCCAAAACCGCGCTCGCCGAACTGACGGACCGGCCGGCGCTGGAAAAAGCGCTGCAGGGCGTCGAGAGCGTGTTCGTGGTCACCGGGCACAATCCGCAGATGGTGGAGCAGCAGAACAACGTGCTCGACGCAGCCCTCAAGGCCGGCGTCAAATATCTGGTGCGGGTGGGCGGCGGGCCCGCGGTTGCGGTTGCGGATTCTGAATCCGTGGTCGGCCGCGGTCACTTCGCCATCGAGCAGAGACTGCGCGACAGCGGGATCAAGTGGGTGATCCTGCGCCCGGGCCTGTTCATGCAGAACGTGATGGGACAGGCGGCATCGATCAAGAACGACGGCAGGATGGTGATGTCGTTCCCGAAGGACCTGCCGGTGGCGCTGATCGACGTGCGCGACACCGGCGCGGTCGGAGCGCGCATCCTCGTCGACCCGGCGCCGCATGCCGGAAAGACTTATGAGTTCACCGGCAAGCTGACCACCTACGGCGAATTTGCCGGAGTCATCTCGCAGGTGCTCGGCAAGCCGGTCACCTATGTGGCGATCACGCCCGAGCAGGCCGCGGAAGGCATGAAGTCACGCAACATGCCCGAATGGCTGATCACGCATCTGGTCACCATCGCCAAAATCGGCGCGGCGGGCGGCTTCTCCAAAGAGAACACAAAACTCATCGAGGACCTGGTGAAGCGGCCGCCGATCACGACCCGACAGTTCGTCGAGGATTTCAAGCCGGCGTTTGTTTGACGCCCGCTTCCGCATTCCGGAACTGAGCGAAGCAGAGAACCCGGAATCCAGGCGCCACGACCCGTGGACGTGGATTCCGGACCCGCGCTGCGCGGCCATCCGCGATAACGGATGCGGCCCTACGTCTTAAGCTCGAACGTAATGTCCTGCGCGCCGTGCCAGAGCGTGAGCCTGCCGAGCGCGGCCAGGTTCTCGCGGCCCTGGGTGATGGTCAGAAAGTGATTGCCGGCAAGCTGGCCGACCTTGCTGCAAAAATCCACCGCGCCGTACGCCAGCAAAATTTCGGTTTCGCTGATGCCGCCGGGATAGAGGATGATCTCGCCCGGCGCCGGATGGCTGGTCGGATTCTCGTAGCCGAGGCCGAAATCGAATTCGCCGAGCGGAATCCAGCAGCCTTCGCCGCTCCACCTCACGTGGATGATTTTTTGCCGGTACGGCAGCATGCCGACGAACGTGGCGCAGGTTTTCGGCGCCAGGCTGTCCTGCGTTTCCGCCGTGAACTCGTAAGGCCCGGCCTTGATGCGAAGCGTGGTCATGATGATGCAATCCCGTCCAGAAAAGTTGAAAGCACGCGCGCGGCGATGTCGATATCCGCGGCCGTGGCGAACTCCGCCGGGTTGTGGCTGACGCCGCCGCGGCAGCGCACGAACAGCATGGCGAACGGAATGACGCGGTCGAACGCCATGGCGTCGTGACCGGCGCCGCTCGGCAGCCGGCGCGGCGTCACGCCCGACGCTTCGACCGCTTTGGCGAGCTGATCGGAAAGCCGCCGGTCGCACAGTGCGGCAGGCACCTCGTGTCCGACGGTGAGCCGCGCGGTGACGCCGCGGCGTTTCGCGATCGCCGCAATCGTCTGCGTGATGTCGGATACCGCGTGGACGCGTTCGTCGTCAAACGGGCTGCGGATATCGAGGGTGAATTTGGCCCGGCCGGGAATGGTGTTGGCGGCGGATTCCGGCACGTCCATCTTGCCGACCGTCGCCACCAGATTGGGCCGGGAGCGCGCGCGGCTTTCGATTGCGATCAGCATTTCGGCCGCGGCGGCGAGCGCGTCGTTGCGCATCGGCATCGGCACGGTGCCGGCGTGGCCGGCCACCCCCTCGACCTCCACGGTGCCGCGCGTCACCCCGTCGATGGCGGTGACGACGCCGACCGGAAGGTTTTCGGTTTCCAGCACCGGCCCCTGCTCGATATGGACTTCGACATAGCCAAGCGCCCGCTCAGGCGACAGCGCCTCTTCGGCGATCCGCGACGGATCGCAGCCGAAGCTGCGCAGCGCCTGGCGACGGGTCACCCCGTCGTCGCCGACCTCGTCGAGCGATTTCATGTCGAAGCGTCCCGCCAGCGCCTTCGCGCCGGTGAGCGTGCTGGCGAACCGCACGCCCTCCTCGTCGCCGAAGGCGATCACTTCGATCGCGAACGGAAAGCGCTTGCCGGAGCCGGACGCCGCTCTGACGACTTCGATGGCAGTAAGGACGCCGAGCGCGCCGTCGAACCGGCCTGCGTTGCGCACCGTATCGATGTGGGAACCCAGCATCAGCGTCAGCGGGGCAGCGTCGCGCCCGCGATAGCGGCCGACCACACTGCCGAGAGCGTCGATCCGCACGGTCATGCCGGCCTCGCGCATCCACTGCGCGACCTGGTCGGCGGCCCTGCGATGCCCGGGCCCAAGATACAGGCGGGTGAGCCGGCCGGGCTCGTCGCTGATGGCCGCAAGCTCGGCCAGCCGCTGCGCGATCGCCTCGCCGAGTGCGCCCTGATCCGTGGCCTGCATGACCTGCACGTTTGCTCCCGGAGTGTTCTCAGGCCGCCCCGACTCGCGCTTTCTAATGGAGGCATCGCCGGGTCCGGTCAATCGCCGGTTTGGCGGCTTGCCCGGCCGCCGGCGGAGAGCTGCCGTCTGCGAACGACACGACGGCCGGCGGTACGGGATCAGCCGCCAGATTTGTATTCCTCACGGGCTTTGCACTACGCGCCTGCGGACTGCGCAGGGCGGGCGGTCCGGGTGCCGAGAAAAACCAGCGGGACTGCGATTGCGTTGACGACAACTACGGAAAGCCAGACGGCTCCGGGCCACTGTTTTTGGACCACAAAGTAGAAGGCCGAGAAAATCAGCGGGGCGACGATCGAGGCGAGGCTTATGGCCGATGTCAGCACGCCCTGGAGCTGGCCCTGGCGGGCCGGATCAACCTGCCGGCTGGCCAGCGCCTGAAACGCCGGTGTACCGATGCCGGCGAGCCCGAATATCGGCATGACGGCGAACACGATCCAGCCCTGGCTGGCGAAAGCCATGACGACAAGAGCGATGCAGGCGCAGGCGATCCCGACGACAATGGCCCGGCGTTCGCCGAGCAGTCTGGCCGCAGGGCCGGGCAGGAGCGCCTGCACCAGCGTTTGGCACACACCGAACGCACCCAGCGAAAGGCCGATCCAGAGGCCATTCCACTGGAACGCGTCGAAACCCCACAGCGCCCAGCAGGTACCGTAAGCCTCTCCGGTCGCGCTCAGGATGAAATACACCAGCACGACAGGCAGCAGCCCCTTCATCGAGCAGACCCAACGTAATGACCCAAACGGGTTGAACACGGCCGGATTGATCTTCTGGCGGACGGTTGTGCGGGACTCCGGCAGGATGAACAAAGCCAGCAGGAGATTGCAGGCGTTCAGCACGGCGGCGGCGATGAAAGGCAGCCGCAGCCAGTAGTCGCCGAGCAGGCCGCCGAGAACCGGCCCAACGATGAAGCCGACGCCAAACATGGCGCTGAACAGGCCGAAGCGACGGGCCCGCGTGTCCTCGGGGGAAATGTCGGTGATATAGGCCGTTGCTACGGCGACATTGGCGCTGGTCAGGCCGGCGATGGCGCGGCCGAGCAGCAGCATCCAAAGCGCCGGCGCAAACGCCATGACGACATAGTTGATCGCCGCACCCGCGAGCGAAATGAGCAGCACGGGACGCCTGCCGACGCTGTCGCTCAAAGCGCCCAGCACCGGCGCGAAGACGAACTGCATGGCCGCATAAAGCGCGGTCATTATCCCGACGTAAGGCGCGATATCGCGGGTGTGCGTCACCTGCTCAAGAAGTCGCGGCAGAATGGGGAAGATGAGACCTATGCCTGCGGCGTCGAGGGCGATCGCGGCGTAGATAACGACAAGGGGTCTGTTCATGGTGTGTGATGCCGGCGTTCACGCACGCGCGTTCAGACGATGGAGACAATGAGCCTGGGCGTAACGTGCCCCCTGGCGCTGCGCGCCTCCGACGCCAAACTTTCCATATGCCGCGCTCCAATATGTACTGAGTACATCATGAACCGACGAATTATGAGCGTCAATACAAAAATGTACTCAGTATATAAATCATGCTATGCGAGGTGTCATGTCAATTCCGTCCGACCGCCGAGCCCGCAAGCGCCTCGCTACGCGACAGGCCATCTCCAATGCCGCCACACTCCTCTTCATCGAGCGGGGCTTCGATCACGTGACGGTGGATGAAATTGCTGCCGCCGCCGACGTCGGGCGGATGACGGTGTTCAACCACTTCCCCCGCAAGGAGGACATGTTCTTTGATCGCGACGAAGAAGGTCGTTCGATCCTGCGCGATGCTTTGCGGCGGCGCGACCCTCAGGTCGCTCCGATTGAGGTGTGTCGTCAGCTCGCGCACCGCCTGGTTGCCGAGCAGAGTCCGGCCGTCGAATTTTCTGTAAGGAGCCAACGCTTCATTGAGGCGGTCGAGGGCAGCGAAACCCTCAAGGCCCGGGCGAGGGCGATCCGTGACGAGTTCGCGCAGGTCATGACGGTGGCGCTGTCCGAATGTGCCGGGCGAGACCCGACCGATCCCGACGCTTACCTCGCGGCCGGTCTGCTGCTCGCAACGTGGACCGTGGCCTTCATCCAGGCGCACCGGACCTTTCGACAGAGCAGCGATACAGAAGCAGCAAAAGCTGTCTTTCTCGCCATTGTTGACAGGGGGACCATCGGCCTGAAAGCGGCAATGGCGGGCACGCCTTACGCCTGAACCAATGACGGCTTTGGCGGCATGAGCTGACAGCGGCGGAGACTTGCTGACTCCGCGGCGGCTCTGCCATGGTGAGCCCGCCGGTCTCCAGACAACCCAACGAGCGCCGATGTCCCCGCCTTCGTCCTCGCACTATCCGCGCGACCTCGCCGGTTACGGCCGCACGCCTCCCGATCCGCGCTGGCCAGGCTCCGCGCGGGTCGCGATCCAGTTCGTCGTCAATTTCGAGGAGGGCGGCGAGAATTCGATCCTGCACGGCGATCTGGCCTCGGAGGCCTTTCTGACGGACGTTCTCGGGGCACAGCCCTGGCCCGGCCAGCGCCACATGAACGTCGAGTCGATGTTCGAGTACGGCTCGCGCGCGGGCTTCTGGCGGCTGTGGCGGCTGCTCGGCGCCCGCGGGATTCCGGCGACAGTATTCGGCGTGGCCACCGCGCTCGCCCGCAATCCGGAGATCGTCGCGGCTATGCGCGAAGCCGGCTGGGAGATCGCGAGCCACGGTCTCAAATGGATCGAGTACAAGGATTTCTCCGAGGCCGATGAAACGGCCCACATGCGCGAAGCGATCCGGCTGCACATCGAAGCCACCGGCGAGCGGCCGCTCGGCTGGTACACCGGCCGAAGCTCGGCCAACACGCTTCGCCTCGTGCTCGCAGACGGCGGTTTTCTCTATTCGTCGGACTCGTATGCCGACGATCTGCCTTACTGGGTGGACGGACCAAGGGCTCCGCACCTGATCATTCCGTACACGCTCGACGCCAACGACATGCGCTTCATCAACCCGCAGGGCTTCGCGAACGGCGAGGACTTTTTTGTCTATCTGCGCGACAGCTTCGATTATCTCTATCGCGAAGGCGAGACGGCGCCGAAAATGATGTCGGTCGGCCTGCATTGCCGCCTTGCCGGGCGCCCCGGCCGGGCCGCGGGCCTCGCGCGGTTTCTCGACTACATTTCCGGCTTCGATCGCGTCTGGATCGCGACGCGGCTCGACATCGCGCGCCATTGGCACCGCGAACATGCTCCGGGCTGTAGCACACCAACAAAGTTCGCCTCCATGAACCCGATTTCGCTCGAAGCGCTCAACACCGCCGACCGCGCGACATTCACTGAGGCTCTCGGCGAGGTGATGGAGCTTGCACCGTGGGTGGCGGACGAGACGTTCGCCGCACGGCCGTTCGCGAGCATGGCCGACCTCTACCGCACGATGACGGACGCGGTGCGCAACGCCGGCAACGCGCGGCAGCGCGCGCTGATTGACGGCCATCCCGATCTCGCCGGCAAGGCGGCGCGGGAAGGCAGGCTCACCGCCGATTCCACCGCGGAGCAGATCAGCGCCGGTCTCGACCGGCTGAACGAGGCGGAATATGCCGCGTTTCATCGCCTGAACGACGCCTACCGGGAAAAATTCGGGATGCCGTTCATCGTGTGCGTGCGCCGTCACGGCAAGGACTCGATCCTGCGCGCGTTCGAGCAGCGCCTGAAAAACGACGCCGCCACCGAACAGCAGACCGCGCTCGCGGAAATCTTCCGCATCGCGGCGCTGCGGCTCGACCAGCGGGTTACGGGAAGCGACCGGCTCAAAGTGCACGGCCACCTCTCGACCCACGTGCTCGATGCGCACGGCGGTCATCCGGCGCAGGGCGTGGAACTCGAACTGCGCGAGATCGCGGCATCCGGCGCCGCGCGGACCATCAGGCGCACGGTCACCAATGCCGACGGCCGCACCGACCAGCCGCTGTTCACCGGCATGCCGATCCCGATCGCGACCTACGAGCTGCGTTTCGACGTCGCCGGATACTTCGCGCGGCAGGGTGCGCCGATGTCAGATCCGCCGTTCCTCGGCACCGTCCCGGTGCGGTTTGCGGTGGCCGAACCGGAGGGGCGTTATCACGTACCCCTGCTGGTGACGCCCTGGTCATATTCGACCTATCGCGGAAGCTGAAAAACCGCGCAATCCACCGCTTCACGCCGCTGCGGAAGTTTTACTTCACCGCGGAAACCTTCACTCCGTTATGCGACTGCACCTCCCTCTCCCCGCGTGCGGGGAGGAAGTCCCTGGTCTGAACATATCCGGGCGGCTCGACCCTGCCGTGGACTTTGGATATGGTGCGCGCCGCCGGGCCAAAAATCCCGCGTACGCAGCATTCAAAGGGAGGTTCGCCGGTGGCCACGACCCGTCCGCTGTCCGAGATTTTGCCGAAGGAAATGACCGAGCTGCGGGTGCGGCCGCTGTTCACGCTGCTGCTCGACGTGCAGCCGGCGATCAATGTGGGCAAGACTCCCGGCGTCGACCGGCGCGTCGGCGTCATCACCGGCGGCCGCTTCGAGGGCGAGCGCCTGCGCGGCACGCTGCTGCCGGGCGGCAGCGACTGGCAGGCGATCCGCCCCGGCGACGGCGCCTGGATGCTCAACGTGCGCATCGTGCTCAAGACCGACGACGATCAGATCATCGGCATGACCTATCCGGGCATTCGGCACGGACCGCAGGACGTCCTCGACCGCATCGCCCGCGGCGAGGTGGTGAAGGCGACCGACTATTATCTTCGCATCTCGGCCTCGTACGAGACGGCGTCCGAGAAGTACGCGCTGGCTCAACAAGATCGTCAGCATCGGCGTCGGCCACCGGCTGCCGGAAGGGCCGATCTATCAGATGTTCGAGGTGCTTTAGCCGCAGGTGGGCGAGCGCCCGTTTCGCCGTCCGCGCGCGCGGACAAAAATGCGGGCACCGATGCGCAGATCTTTACGCTGAGCCCGGATTTCGCTTTGTTCATCCGGGCTGCAAGGGAATTTTTTGGGGGGAACGTCATGTCGCTGGCGCAAAATTTCGACCTGACCAACGGGGTCAACCTGCTCCGGCTGATCTGCGGACTGTTTTTCATCCCGCACATCGTCGGCAAGTTCACCGAGCCCGCGACGCTGAATTTCTTCAAGGCCGCGAAGTTCAACCCGCCGGCGACCTGGATGTATCTGGCCGGCGCGGTCGAGGTCGTGCTGACGATCGGGCTGGTGTTCGGCATCTACACGCCCTATGTCGCCGTCATCGCCGCGCTCCATCTGCTGGTCGCGGGTGCTGCCACCTACAAGGTGACGAAGAAATGGATCTGGGTGATCGGCGGCATCGAGTATTGCGTGTTCTGGATGCTGGCATGCGTCGTGCTCGCGATGCTGACGTGGCCGAAGTAACGCGCTGACGGCAAATCAATCCGGTAAGGAGCAGCAGGTGATCAAAGCGGGTATCGTCGGACTGGGCTGGTGGGGCAAGACGCTGGTCGAGTCGGCCGCGAACAGCGACGTGATCCGTTTTATCGCGGGCACCACGCGAACGGTGACGCCGGAGGTCGAGGCGTTCGCCAAGAAGCACGGGCTCGGGCTGACGGCGAGCTACGACGGCCTGCTCGGCCGACGCCGGCATCGACGCGGTGGTGCTGGCGACGCCGCATTCGATGCACGCGACGCAGGTGATGGCCGCGGCGGCCGCGGGCAAGCACGTGTATTGCGAAAAACCGTTCACGCTGACGAAACGCGAAGCCGAAGACGCCATCGCCGCGGTCCGCAAGGCCGGCATCACGCTGGCGGTCGGCTACAATCGCCGCTTCCATCCGGAGATGAACAAGCTCCGCAACATGGTGCGCGGCGGCGAGCTCGGCACCATTCTGCACGTCGAAGCGACCATGACGTTTCCCAACGCGCTGTTCGATCAACCCGGCGCACTGGCGCGCCGACAAATCCGAAACGCCGCTGGGCGGTCTGATGCCGATGGGCGTGCACGCCATCGACGGCATGATCGACCTGTGCGGCCCGATCGATCACGCCTTCGCCCAGAGTTTCCGCCGCGCCGCGCCGATCGAGGCCGACGACACGACCTCCATTCTGGTGCGCATGAAGGAAGGCATGTCGGGCTATCTCGGCACCATGACCACGACCGGCCCGGGTTTCAGCTTCCAGGTGTTCGGCTCGAAGGGCTGGCTGCGGCTCGAAGGCCTGACCCATGTCGCCGGCGCCTCGTCCGAGGAGCGCCGCACGCGGCTGTTCGGCACCTGCAAATTCCAGCCGGTGAAGGGCGAAGCCAAAGTCTGGCAGGCGGCAAGTCTCGACATCTCGCGCGTGGCGCTGGAAGCTTTCGCGACGGCGGCGTCGGGCGGTCCGGCGTATCCGGTTCCGCTCGATCAGGTGATCGACGGCGTTGCCGCGACCGAAGCCATCATCCGCTCGGCAGCCTCGGGCAAAGTCGAGCACGTCGCGTGAAGGCTGCCAGCAAACCGTCATCGCCGTCATCCTTCGAGCGCCGCCCCGGCGACCGCTCGGGACGACGGAACTGAATCGGCAACAGGGGACATTCAGGAAATGGATCTCGGCAACGGCCTCGGCCATTTGACCTATTCGACACTCGTGCACCCGGCCGACAACTGGGAGCAGCTGTGGCATTCGCTGAACACCTATCTGCCGAAGGTGAAAGCGCGGATCGCGCCCAACCAGAGCTTCGGCGTCTGCATCCGGCTGTCCGCGAATTCGGCCGAGACGCTCGCGGCGAGCGCGCCGGAACGCGCGAAGCTGAAGAAGTTTCTCGGCCGACAACGATATGTATCTCTACACCGCCAACGCGTTCGTGTACGGGCACTTCAAGAACGCGCCGGTGAAGGAGCAGGTGTACGAGCCGGACTGGCGTTCCGAGGAGCGCACCCGCTACACCATCAATGTCGCCGAGGTGCTGGCCGATGTCGTGTCCCAAACATATCGCGCCGTCGATCCAGAGCGCGCCGCTCGGGTTCAAGCCGCGGGTCACGGACGGCCATGTGATCGCGAGCTACACCGATCACGTGCTTCGCGTCGTCGCGCATCTGATCGAACTGAGAGACCGCACCGGCCGCACGGTGCAGCTCGCGCTCGAGCCCGAGCCGTTCTGCTTTCTCGAAACCACCGACGAGACGATCGACTACTTCACCAAACACCTTTATTCCGGCGCCGCGGTCGAGAAACTCGCGAAGCTGGCGCGCGTGCCGATCGCCGATGCGAACGAGGCGCTGCGGCGGCATCTCGGCATCGTCTACGACATCTGCCACCAGGCGGTGGAATACGAGAACATCACCGAGTCGCTGCAAAAACTGGTCGATGCCGGCGTTCCGGTCTTCAAGCTTCAGGAAGCCGCCGCGCTGCACATTCCGGAAGTGACGCAGGGCGCGGTCGATACGCTCAAGCGTTACGCCAAGACCATCTATCTGACGCAGACGCTGGAGAAGCAGGACGGCAAGATCAACCGCTTCCTCAACGTCGACGATGCCATCGCGGCGTTCGAAAAGGATCCGGGCCCGCGCGAATGGCGCACCCACTTCCACGTGCCGGTGTTCCTCGACGATCTCGGGCAGTTCCGCACCACGCGCTTCGCCATCGAGGACGCGCTGCGCTTTCACAAGCAGAAGCCGCTGTCGCGGCAGCTCGAAATCGAGACCTACACCTGGGACGTGCTGCCCGGACAGCCTGAAGACCGGCGACATCGTCGAATACGTCTGCCGCGAAATCGAGTGGGTTCGCGGCCAGCTCGAGCTGACGGAGAACGTCATGAAGACCGGATTTATCGGGCTTGGCCGCATGGGCCAGGCGATGGCGCGCCGTCTCGTCGACGCAGGCCACGAGGTCGGCGTCTACAATCGGACCGCGGACCGAATGAAACCGCTGACCGATCATGGCGCCAAACCGATGGCATCGATCAAGGCTGCAGCGGGCTTCGGCGATGCGGTCTTCACCATGCTGACCGACGATGCCGCGGTGTTCGATGTCGTCGAACAGACCGGCGGCCTGAAGGATTCGCTGCCAAAGGGCGGGATTCACATCTGCGCCGGCACGCACAGCGTGGCGGCGATCGGAAAGCTCACGGCCCTCCATGCCGCCGCGGGTCAGATACTGATCGCTACGCCGGTGCTTGGCCGGCCGGAAATGGTCGCGGGCGGCGTCAGCCAGCATGCTGGTCGGCGGACCCGAGCAGCAGGTCGAACGCTGCCGGCCGCTGTTCACCGCCATCGCCGCGAGGTTGGTCGATTCCGGCGCCGATCCGGTCTCCGCGGCGGCGATCAAGATCGCCAACAATTTCGTGCTCGGCTGCGCGATCGAGGCGATGGGCGAGGGTTTCGCGCTGACGCGCAAATACGGCGTCAAGGCGGAGACGTTCTACGACGTGCTCACCGAAGGGCTGTTCGCCTGCGGGGCCTACAAGACCTACGGCAAGCTCATTGCCGAGGAGCGCTATCTCCCGGCCGGCCAGCGCGCGGTGACGGGATTGAAAGACGCCAACCTGGCGCTTGCCGCAGGCGAGGCGGTCGGCGTGCCGCTGCCAAGCGGCAATGTCTGGCGTGACCGCCTGGTCGGCGCCGTTGCCCACGGCGAAGGCGAACACGACTGGGCGGTGATGGCGCAGGACCAGGCGCGGGCCAGCGGCCTCACCTGAACGCGATAACCTTCCCGCTCATTGCCGCTTAGGCGGAAAGCGGGCAACCGCGCCGTAGGCGCTGCGGTTCCAACGCGAGGGGGCTGATCTCGACGAAAAGCCGGCGCTCTCGCGCCGGCTTCGAAGATTGCGACACCCGTAACCTGCGGTTCGCTCAGTAGCAGGCGCGGACCCAATAATAGCCGTTCCACACCCGGCGGCAGCCAGGTCCGTAATAGTAGGCACCATAGGGGCGGTAGTAGTAAGGCGCCGCAGCAGCGGCTCCCACGGCCGCGCCGGCCACGACGGCACCGGCAACCACCGGAGCCCGCCAGCCCCACCCGCCGCGCCAGCCCCAGCCACCGCGCCACCACGCGTCCGCAGGGCTCGACATCGCAACGACGGCCGCACCGATCGTGGCCACAGCAACAAGTGCACTCAGAGTTTTTCTCATGGCATCACCTCTACGGTATCGACGTTTCCACGTAGCAGCGTCAGTGCCCCAGTTTGCCAACCGGGGGTGTGACGCGCAGCACAAACTACCGGTTTCCGTTTAAGACTTGGTGATCCTGCTGCCGCAAAGCGACCACAGTATGGCGGATGCCCGCGCGGTTGGCCCATCTGAAGCCGCCGCGGGACGGCTTTTATGCCCGCGCCTCACGGCAATATACCTGTTGCCGGAAACGAAAGCGGGCTGGTAGGAACCTGAAGGTTTCTATTGCCTGACAGTGCCGGCCGGCCGCCAGCCGTGTGGCAACGGAGCGTGGAGCATGAGCGGCAATCCGACGCTGCGGATCGGCATCGACACCGGCGGCACCTTTACCGACATCGTCTGCGTCGACGACTGCTCCGGCGCGATGCGGGTCACCAAAGTCTCCTCGACGCCGCCAATCCGGCCGATCGCGCTGGTCCGCGGCGTGCACGCCATCCTCTCGCGAATGGGGCGCCGGCGTCGACGATCTTGCGGTGCTGGCGCACGGCACGACCGTCGCCACCAATGCGCTGCTGCAAGGCGAGATCGCCGGCCTCGGGCTGATCGTCACCGGCGGTTTCCGGCACATTCTCGAGATTGCACGGCAGGCAGTGCCCGAGGGCTACGGCAATTCGTATTTCTGGGTGAAGCCTGAACGCATCGTGCCGCTGCGTTATGTGCGCGAAGTCGGCGGCCGGCTCAATTTTCTCGGCGACGAGCTGCGTCCGCTCGATGAAGACAGCGTGCGCGCTGCGGCAAGATTTTTCCGCGGCGCAGGGCATTCGCGCCGGTCGGCATTTGTCTGCTGCACTCTTACGCCAATCCGGCGCACGAGCGCCGCGCCGCCGAGATCGTGCGCGAGGAATATCCCGAGTGCACGCTGTCGCTGTCCTGCGACGTGCTGCCGGAATACCGCGAATACGAGCGCGCGGTGACGACGCTGGTCGACGCGTTCATCAAGCCGCATATGAGCCGCTATCTCGATCGCATCCGCGACGAGCTTGGCCCGGAGCTGAACAAAAAGCCGTTCCTGGTGATGCAGTCGAGCGGCGGCGTCGCCAGCCCCGATCAGGTGATGCGAAAGCCGATCACCACGGCGCTGTCCGGCCCCGCCGCCGGCGCGCTCGGCTCGGCGGTGATCGCCGAGGTCGCTGGCTTTCCCGATCTGGTGACGCTCGATGCCGGCGGCACCTCGACCGACCTTTGCCTGATCGAAGGCGCCAAGCCGAAGATCACCAATGGCGGCCGGGTCGGCCGTTTTCCGGTGCGCATTCCGATGCTCGACATCAAGACCATCGGCACCGGCGGCGGCTCGATCGCCTGGATCACGCGCGAAGGCAAACTCCGCGTCGGCCCGCGCAGCGCCGGCGCCGATCCCGGCCCGATGTGCTATCCGAACGGCGGCAACGAGCCGACCATTACCGACGCCAATCTCGTGCTCGGCCGCCTGCCGCCTGCGCTGATCGGCGGCGGCATCAGTCTCGATGTCGATCGGGCGCGCGACAGGTCTCAAGGCGCTGGCGGCGCGGCTTCCCGGCAATATGGGCCCGGAGCAACTCGCCGAAGGCATCATCGAGATCGCCAATTGGGACCAGGCCAACGCCATCCGGCAGATGACCATCCAGCGCGGCATCGATCCCGGCGCGTTTGCGCTCCTGTCGTTCGGCGGCTCCGGCCCGGCGCAATCGCCGGCGGTGATGGAGCTGATGGGAATGAAGACCTGCATCGTGCCACCGAATCCCGGCAACCTGTCGGCGTTCGGCCTGCTGGCGGTCGATTGGCGCACCGATCACATCGTCACCAAAGTCATGCACGAGGAAGCGATCGACCTCGGCGCCGTCGCATCGATCTACGGCACGCTGGAACAGGAAGCCTCGGCGACGCTGGAGAAGGACGGCATACCGCCAGCGAAGATCGCCCTGATGCGCGAGGCGGACGTGCGCTATGCGGGACAGTCGATGGAGGTGCGCGTACCGGCTCCGTCCGGCAGGATCGATGCAGCCTTCGTCGCCGGACTGACCGATGCGTTCCACGCCGCGCACGCAAGGACCTTCGGCTACAATTATGCCGGCCAGCAAAAAGTCGAGCTGGTCAATTTCTGCGTGTCGGCCTTCGGCATGATCGACCGTCCGGCCATTCCCGAACTGCCGAAATCCGCGGCACCTCCGCAACCGGGCAGCCGGCCGGTCTGGTTCGACGGCCGGTTCCGGGACACGCCGGTGTTCGCGCGCGGCTCCCTCGGAGCAGGTTTCACGTTCGACGGACCGGTGATCGTCGAAGAGTTCGGCTCGACCACCGTTGTTGTTCCGGGCCAGGTGCTCACGGTCGACCCGCACGGTATTCTGATCGTGAGCGCCGCACGCAGGCCGGGCGAAACGCGAAGCTGATTGGCAACGCGTCAGGCATGGGACGACCGTGTTCGCTTTGCTCCCTGAAAGCAGAGCTCGGGCGAACCCCGGATCATGTCGGCCGGCAATGCGCTTTTCGGGGTAACGATCAGCGCAACTTCATCGATCTGGAGGAATGTCCCGGTTTCGAACGCATGCTGCCGCAGCACTCTGCCGCAGCGGCAGGGGGTGGACATCGCTGCATTGGCCGTGCTTTGAGCACCCAGTAGATACAGGTGCATTGTTCGAGTCTATTCCTCTCATTATCTTCTCGCCAATTCCCGTCCTTTATCTCACCCCAACCTCAGGGCCTGCCGATCGTGCATGCGTGATCCGCCGCTGACGGGTGGCGTGGTCGGGCTCATCCTCAACAGTAAGCGGAGCTGTTATAAATCGCATTCCCAAACTCGCAACGTTGCTCATTGGAGCAACCCTCGTCACCCCGATGACCAAAATTGCCGTGGCGGCCCCCGACGCCGCTACCGACCCGCGGATCGATCCGCAAATTCGATCCTTTCTCGCGGAGCTTAACAAGGACAGCAGTCCGTTTTGGCAACTGCCCCAGCCGAAACCGCAGGAGATCATCACCGCACTGCAGAACAAGACGCCAGTCGACATGTCCGGGGTGACCACCATTGAAAAGACGGTCTACCAGAGCGGGCGCACGGTGAAGCTCTACATCATGACACCTGAGCATGCGGCCGATAAGCCCGGCGTCCTTCTCTTTATTCACGGCGGGGTGTGGATCGTCGGCAACTTCCAGAACCATCAGCGACTGCTGCGCGACCTTGTCGTCGGCTCGGGTCAGATCGGCGTATTCGTCGAATACACGCCGCTTCCGTCGGCAAAGTATCCGACGCAAATGGAGGAAAACTACGCGGCGCTGGAATGGGTCGCTGCGCATGCCGGTGAGTTTGGTGCCGACGGCACCCGTATTGCTGTCGCGGGCAATTCGGTCGGCGGAGACATGACCGCGGCGTTGACGCTTTTGGCCAAGGACCGGAAGGGTCCGAAGATCAGCTATCAGGTGCTCCTGATCCCCGCCACCGACGCCAGCGTCGATACCGCCTCCTATCACGAGTTTGGAACCGGTCGTTTCCTGGCGCGTGCGTTCATGAAGTATGGCTGGGATCTCTATGCGCCCGCCGAGAAGACCCGCAACAGCCCGTACGTGTCGCCGCTCCGGGCGACCACCCTGCAACTCAAGGGCCTGCCGCCGGCCCTCGTTATCACCGCGGAGAATGATCCGCTTCGCGATGAGGGCGAGGCGTACGCGCGCAAGCTCAAGGATGCCGGCCTCGATGTGACGGCTGTCCGCTACAACGGGATGATCCATGACTTTGTGCTTCTGAACGCGATCCGGGACGTGCCGGAAGTTAAGGCGGCGATCCAGCAGGCCGCGGAAGGCATTCGGAATCATCTGACGCCTTCGGGCGTCACTCAATAACCGTCCGCCAGGACACACTGACGTTCGGGACCGCGATGGCGTGAGCCTGGCTTGATCAGCGGCCAGCGCTCGCGCCGTCCGGCCAGTACGGCGCGACATCTCATGAGGCGGATTGACCATCGGGCTTTGGACCGCGGAAATCCGGTGGCAGGCTCTCCGGGCGATGTCCGGCTTGTGGCCTGTGCGGCTTGCGGGTCGTCTGGCCCCGCGCTTCAGGTGCGGAATACGCGGCAAGGGGGTGAAACGGCCGAAGACGGCGGTAATATAGGCTCTATGGCCGACCGGCCTTGCGCGATATAAAATCGACCGGAGCTGTTGAATGATGAACGTGCACGCGAAGGAATGGCCGTGGCCGACCGCGCCGGACCTGCCGCGGCGCGAGGTCGATCCGATCGTGCTGCAGATCGTCGAAGGCACGCTCAACTCGATCGAAGCCGAGATCGAATACTCGATCGAACGCACCGCGCGCTCGCCGATGATCCGCGAGGCGCACGATTACCGGGTCGGGCTGTTCGACCGCTATTGCCGCAAGCTCACCGGCCGCTCCTACTCGGCGATGCCCAACGCCGTGGTGCGCGATTTTCCGCCGCACACCATGAAGCCGGGCGACGTGTTCCTGATGAACGACACTTATCTGACCGAGGGCTCGATCGGGCACCTGCCCGATCTGTGCAGTACGGTGCCGGTGTTTCATCAGGGCGAGGTGGTCGCCTACATCCAGGCGTTCGGCCACCACGACGACATCGGCGGGCGCGTGCCGGGCTCGATGCCCGGCACCGCGACCACGGTGTTCGAGGAAGGCCTCGCGGTGCCGCCGGTCAAATTCTACGACGCCGGCGTGCGCAACGAGGCGGTGTTCACCATCGTCAAGCGCAACACCCGCGTCCCCGAAACGCTGGCCGCCGATCTCGACAGCGAGGTGCAGGCCTGCCTGATGGGCGCGCGCCGCATGGCGGAGTTGTTCGACGCGCTTCGGCCGCGAAACGGTCGAGGCCTGCTTTCAGGCCATCCTCGATACCTGCCGCGACATCTTCCGCCGCGAGCTGCTGCCGAAAATCGCCGACGGCGAATACCGCTGGGAAGATTATGTCGAGCACGACGGCGTCACCGACCCGAAACTGCACAAGCTTGTCCTGACGCTGAAGAAAAGCGGCGACCGCCTCACGCTTGAC
The DNA here is from genome assembly GCA_963766925.1 of uncultured Alphaproteobacteria bacterium. GTDB lineage: Bacteria > Pseudomonadota > Alphaproteobacteria > Rhizobiales > Xanthobacteraceae > BOG-931. Next base: position 25,751 of record CAVYCI010000023.1, on the reverse strand, counting down.
TTCACCGGCACCGATCCGCAATCGACCGGCCCGATCAACTGGCCGGCCGACTATGCCGGCGGAGCGTTTTTGATCAAATGGATCGCGCCGATCCTGCGCAACCTCGCCGACACGCCCGAGCGCGCGGCCGAAATTCACGTCAACGAAGGCGTCTGCGAAGTCTTCGACGTGGTGTTTCCGCCGAAGGGCACGCTGATCACGCCGGAATGGCCGGCGGCCACCAATGCGCGCTCGTTCGTGCTGCTGCGCTGCCTCGGCCTGCTTGCGGGCGTGGTGGCGCAGGCGGCCGAGGGCCGCATGCCGGCCGATCAGGAAACCATCCGCTACACCGGCTTTTACGGCACCGACCGCGACGGCAGGCCGTTCCTGTCGCGCGAAGTGTTGGGCGGCGGCTCCGGCGGCCGCTATTACGCCGACGGCAACGACGCCATCCACATCGTGCCGGATTCGCGCAACCAGCCGGCCGAATTCACCGAGACGCGGTTTCCGCTGCTGGTCGAGAAGCTGGCGCTGCGCACCGATTCCGGCGGCGCCGGCAAACGCCGCGGCGGGCTCGGCTACGACAAGCATTACCGCGCGCTGGTCGATTGCCGCACCATCGTCACCGCCGACCGGGTGCGGCTCGGCTGCTACGGCCTCAACGGCGGCAAGGCCGGCATGCCGTTCTGCGTGACCGTCGATGCCGAAGGCGACGCCCACGATCTCGGCGGACTGGTCGACGGCGAACCGGTCCGCGCCGGGCAAATCGTGCGCGTCGTAACCACCGGCGGCGGCGGCTGGGGCGACCCGCTCGATCGCGAGCCGGACCGGGTGCTGCGCGACGTGATCGAGGGCAAAGTCTCGCCGGCCGCGGCGCGCGACGATTACGGGGTGGCGCTTGTGGAGCACGCCGGTTCGTTCGACATCGACGCCGGCGCCACGGCTGCCCTGCGCGAGACAATGAAAGCCGCGCGTCAGCATCCGCCATCGATGATCGATCGCGGCGACGGATTTGAGAAAATGCTGCGCGGCGAGATCAAGCCCTGGATTCGCTCGGGCTGACGACGAGGAACCCCCTCCCCCGCACGCGGGGAGAGGGAGTGGGCACACGAAAGTGCGGAAGTTTCCGCGGCAAGGGTCGAGCCGCTGCGCTTCCGCTGAGACCTCCCTCTCCCTGCAAGCGGGGAGAGGGTTGGGGTGAGGGGCCTCGACGCATGCGCGGCGCAAATGGAACGAAGACAGTGTTCGCGAAGCGGCTGCGCAGACATTCGACCCCCGTCTGAACGGAAGCTCTGGCGATATCTTCGTTCCCGGTCGCTCGCCGGATTCAAATTCGTGCGTCAGCAGCCGATCGGACCGTATATCGCCGACTTTGTCTGCAGAGACATACAACTCGTCATCGAGGTCGATGGCGGTCAGCACGCCGCGAACCCGCGCGACGCTGTGCGCGACCAATGGCTCGTCGAGCATCACTACCGCGTGCTTCGCTTCTGGAACAGTGAAGTGCTGGAAAATATCGAAGGGGTTTGGGATACGATCTTCGCGGCAGGGGGCCTTGACGCATGCGTGGCGCGCATCGCTACTGGGATGAATCTGACGAATACCGAAAGGATGAAGCGTAATGGCCATTGAAGTCGCCAAGGTCGAACTCAAGAACGTGCAGGACGCCTCCGGGATGGAAGCCCTGATCAGGAAGGGACAGTTCAAAGCCGACGAAGTGATCGCCGTGATCGGCAAGACCGAGGGCAATGGCGGCGTCAACGATTTTACCCGCATCCTCGCCGACCAGGCGTTTCGCGCCGTGCTGAAAAAGCTCGGCGGCCGCTCCGAGAAAGAGATCGCGCAAATTCCGATGGTGTGGTCGGGCGGCTGCGACGGGGTCATCACGCCGCATGCGACGATCTTCGCGCGCAACGCAAAGACCGGCCCGGCCGGTCAGTCCCGGCTGGTGATCGGCACTGCGATGAGCGCCGAGCTGCTGCCCGAAGACATCGGCCGTCCCGCGATGGTCGAGAAAGTCGCGGCGGCGGTGCGCGCGGCGATGCGCGACGCCGGCATCGACGATCCGGCCGACGTGCACTACGTGCAGACCAAAACGCCGCTGCTCACCGTCGACTCGGTGAGCGAGGCGCACGCGCGCGGCAAGGAGGTCGCGTGCGAGGTGCACGACTCCATGGGCGTATCGAACGGCACCACCGGACTCGGCATTGCCGTCGGCCTCGGCGAGATCAAGATGCCGCGGGCGGAGGAAATCTGCCACAACCTCGATCTCTATTCGTCGGTCGCGTCCTGCTCGTCGGGCGTCGAACTGACCCAGGCGCAGATCGTTCTGCTCGGCAACAAAAACGGCGCCGGCGGCCGCTATCGCATCGGGCATGCGGTGATGAAGGACGCACTCGACATCGACGGAATCTACGAATTCCATCCGCAACGCCGGTCTCGAACTGCCGGCGCGGCCGCGAGCGGAAGATCTCGGCGGCCGCGTGGTCAACTGCTTCATGAAGTGCGAGGCCGACCGCACCGGCAAGCTGCGCGGGCGGCGCCAGATCATGCTCGACGATTCCGACGTGCCGTGGCATCGCCACGCCAAAGCCGCCGTCGGCGGCGTCGCCGCAGCGGCAATCGGCGATCCGGCGGTGTTCGTCTCGGTCGATGCCATGCACCAGGGCCCGCAGGGCGGCGGCCCCTGCATCGCGATCATCGACGCGGGCGAGTAGACCCGTGCAAACGGCATGGGCCTTGCTTGTACTCTGACAAAGATTTCGTCGATGCGGGAAGCGTGGCGACGAGATGAACGGAATCAAGGGCAATGGCGACAGGTAAAACGTAAAATGAACTGGTTCGAGCCTTTTGCCCGCTGCGCTCTCGCCGCGGTTTTCGCCGCAATGCTGTCAGGCGCATCGGCGAGCGCGCAGACCCCGGACAAAGTAAAAGTCGGCGTGTTCCCGGTCAGCTCATCGCTGCCCTATTTCATCGCCCGCGACCTCGGCTACTTCAAGGAACTCAATATCGATCCCGAAACCATCGTCCTGATGGGCGGCCCGCCGAATGTCGCCGCCCTGATGACCAACCAGATCGAAGTGTCGATCGTGCTGGTGACGCTGGAAGGACTCAACGCCAACATCAAGAAGCCCGGCGTCGCGATGTATGTCGCGATGAACGGCCAGAACGCCGTTCATCGCATGGAGCAGTTCGTCGTGCGCTCCGGTCTCGCTGAAAAGGTCAAAACGCTCGCCGACTTCAAGGGGCTCAAGCTGATGTCGGCCCCGGGCCCGGCCAATCTCAACACCGCAAAGGGCATTCTCGCGAAGGCCGGCCTTCATGACGGCGACTACACCATCGACCAGCTCGACATGGGCCAGCACATCAACGCCATGAAGGCGGGCACCTTCGACGGCGGCTACACGCTCGAGCCGAATGCCACGGTGATGAACCAGCTCGGCTTCGCCAGGACCGTCGAGGCCGGCGTGATCGCGAAATACGTGCTCAACGATCCGGAGGCTGATCCGTTTGCCGCCGGCTGCGCTTTCTCCTCCGACTTCATCGCGAAACGCCCGGACGTCGCGAAACGCTTCGCGGCGGCCTGGGCCAAAGCGCTCACGCTGATCGCCAGCGATCCGCAGGAGGCGCGCCGGCACCTCGTCAAGAACACCATGACGCCGGAAAATGTCGTCGATATCATTCCGATGCTCGGCTACGTCATGGTGAAAGACATGAGCGCCAAACAGATCGACGACCTGCAGAAATTCGCCGACTTCGGCCACGACATCGGCGTCGTACCGGAAAAACTCGACGTGAAAAAATATCTGCAGCCGTTCTGATGGCAACGGTGCTGCGCGCCCCGCCCGACACGGCGCCGGCGGCCACGGCGATCGCCGCCGCGCCGCACGTCACCATCCGCGGTTTGAGCAAACGCTTCGACGGCACCGTCATCTACGACAATTTCGATCTCGACATTCCGCGCGGCGTGCTGATTTCGGTGTTCGGGCCGAACGGCTGCGGCAAGAGCACGCTGATCAACATGATCGCGGGCCTCGTGCCGCCCGACCGCGGCCAGATCCTGTTCGACGGACGCCGGCTGGCGGAGATCAAATTCGGCTATGTGTTCCAGAACTATCGCGAGGCGCTGTTTCCCTGGCTTCGCGCGTTCGACAATATCACCTATCCGCTGAAGATCATGGGCGTGCCGCCGAAGGAGCGCCGCGCCCGCACCGAAGCGCTGGTGGCGCATCTCGGCATCAAGCTCGATCTCGGCCTTTATCCCTATCAGATGTCCGGCGGGCAGCAGCAGCTTGTATCGATCCTGCGCGCCCTCGTTGTCGAGCCGGAAATCCTGTTCCTCGACGAGCCGTTCTCGGCGCTTGACTACGAAATGACGCTGTTCATGCGTGAGCAGCTGCAGCGCATCTTTATGGAGACCGGCACCACCACGGTGCTGGTTTCGCACGACCTTGAAGAGGCGGTGTTCCTCGCCGACCGGGTATTGCTGCTGTCCCGGCACCCGGCGCGGGTCGCGGCATTCATGGCAGTCGACGTTGCGCGCCCGCGCAGCGACCGTACCCTGACCGATCCGGATTTCGTGCGCATCAAGGCAGAATGCCTCGAGATATTCCAGCGCGAGGTGAGACGCGCATGAGCTCCCGCGCAGCCGAAGCGGCGCTTCCGGTGGTCGGTGTCGCCGGCCTTCTTGCGGTCTGGTCGCTCGCGACCGCGATGGAATGGGTCGATCCCGTGCTGCTGCCCTCCCCGCTGCTGACGTTCAAGGCGCTGTGGTCGGGCATGGACGGCGGCCCGCTGGGCGCCGATTTCCTCAAGACCGTTTACCGCACCGCGGTTTCGACCGCGATTGCTGCCGTGATCGCCATCCCGCTCGGCATCGTGCTGGGCTCGTCGGAGCGGCTTTACCGCTCGCTCGAGTTCGTCATCGATTTTTTCAGGTCAACGCCGGCCTCGGCCATGTTCCCGCTTTTTCTGGTCCTGTTCGGCGTCGGCGACGAAACCAAGATCTCGGTTGCCGCGTTTGGCGCGATCCTGGTTATTTTGTTCAACGTCGCCTACGGCGTGATGAATGCCCGCAAGACGAGGCTCCTTGCCGCGCGGGTGATGGGCGCGTCGCGTGTGCGGGTGCTGTTCGACGTGATGCTGCTTAAATCGCTGCCGCAGACATTCGTCGGCCTGCGCAACGGCGTTTCGCTGGCGCTGGTGATCATCGTGGTGGCCGAAATGTTCATCGGCTCGCAGGACGGATTGGGGCACAGTGTGTTTGAGGCGCAGCAGCTGTTCGAAATGCCGCGGATGTATGCCGCCATCTTCGCCGCCGGCGCGCTGGGCTATGGTCTCAATCTCCTGTTCCTTGTGATCGAGCGGCGTTTCGTCCACTGGTCCGGAAAGTAACCACGCATGGCCGACAAAACTCTTGCAGGCAAAACCGCACGCGAGCTGGCGACGCTCATCGCCACGCGCGCCGTCAGTCCGGTGGAAGTGCTCGACACTTTCCTCGCCGCGATCGAAACGCTCAATCCGAAGCTCAACGCCATCGTCACGCTGGCCGCCGATCAGGCCCGCGATGCCGCGCGCGCGGCCGAAAGCGCAGTCATCAGGGGCGAAGCGCTCGGGCCGCTGCACGGGCTGCCGATCGGCGTCAAGGACGTCACGCCGACCGCCGGCATTCGCACCACCTTCGGCTCGCCGCTGTACCGGGATTACGTGCCTGCCGAAGACGCGGAAGCCGTACGCCGGCTTAAGGCCGCCGGCGCCATTGTGCTCGCCAAGACCAATACGCCCGAATTCGCGACCGGCGCGAACACCACCAACGCGCTGTTTGGTCCGACCCGCAATCCGTGGAATCCGGCGCTCAGTCCGGCGGGCTCGTCGGGAGGCTCGGCTGCCGCGGTTGGCGCCCGCATGCTGCCGATCGCGCAGGGCACTGATTTCGGCTGCTCGATCCGTATACCCGCCGCGTTCTGCGGCATCGTCGGCATCCGGCCGACGCCGGGATTGACCCCAAGCCGGCCGCTGCATCTGCTCTGGGATCCCGGACAGGTTCACGGGCCGCTGGCGCAGAACGCCGAGGACGCCGCGCTGTTTCTCGACGCGATCACGGGCTTCACCCGGCAATCGCCGATTTCCGTCGCTCCGCCGTGGCGGAGCGCGCTCGCCGCGCTCGAGAGCCGCAAAGACATCCGCGATCTGCGCATCGCCTACGTTTCCGACATTGCCGGCATCGGTGTCGACGCCGAGGTCGATACGATCTGCCGGGACGCGGCACTGGCGCTCGACCGGCTCGGGGCGCATGTCGAGCAGATCGAATTCGACGTCGGCGAAGGCCGCGCCGCGTATCAGACCTGGCGCGGCTTCTGGATGGTCGGCCAGCAATACCAGCGGCTCGGCCGCATCGGCGAATTCGGGCCCAATCTGAAAAGCAACGTCGAAGCCGGGCTGAAGCTGACCGCCCGCGACTTCGCCGAGGCGGAACTCGTGCGCGAGCAGGTGTTCGACCGCTTCCGCGCGCTGTTCGAACGCTTCGACGTTCTGCTCACGCCGGCGGCGCCCGTGAAGCCCTATCCGGTCGAGATGAACTTCCCCAGCCAGATCAACGGCAGGAACTTTGACAACTACATCGACTGGATTGCGCCGGCCTATCTGATCACTCTGGTGAGCCTGCCGGCGGCGACCGCACCGGCCGGTCTGTCGCACGACGGACTGCCGGTCGGCATGCAGATCGTAGCGCCGCGCTTCGAGGAGCCGCTGATCCTGCGGGTGGCGCGCCTGGTTCATCAGGCCTCCGGCGTCGGCCGCCCGCCGGTCAGCGCCGCATGACCGGCACGGAATCACCAGCGCTCTGGATCAAGGACCCGCTCGCGATCCTGGCGGATGACGCGGCAGGCGGCGTCGTCGTGAGCGGCGGCCGCATCGTCGAACTGGTGCGCGCAGGAAACCGTCCGGCGACACCTGGCGTGAAAACGTTCGACGCCGCGGAGCATGTGGTGCTGCCCGGTCTGATCAACACCCATCATCATTTCTATCAGACGCTGACCCGCGCCGTGCCGGCCGCCCTCAACCGCGAACTGTTTCCGTGGCTTGGGGCGCTTTATCCGCTCTGGGCGCGATTGACGCCGGAGGCTCTGGATCTTGCGGCGACGCTGGCGATGGCCGAGCTGATACTGTCCGGCTGCACCACCACCACCGATCATCATTATGTGTTTCCCGCAGGCCTCGGCAACTCGATCGACATTGAGGTCGCCGCCGCGCAGCGGCTGGGCTTGCGGGTTCTGCTGACGCGCGGCTCGATGAACCTGTCGCAGCGCGACGGCGGACTGCCGCCGGACAGCGTGGTGCAGGACGAGGACACCATCCTTGCCGACAGCGAGCGCCTGGTGGCCCGCTACCATCAGGGCGGCGACGGCGCGATGGTTCAGATCGCGCTCGCGCCCTGCTCGCCGTTTTCAGTGACCACCTCGCTGATGCGCGCGACGGCGGAACTCGCGCAGCGGCTCGGCGTGCGCCTGCACACCCATCTGAGCGAAACCGAAGACGAGAACCGCTTTTGCGTCGAGGTCTACAAATGCCGGCCGCTCGATTATCTCGAGGATTGCGGCTGGCTCAACGACCGGACCTGGCTCGCTCACGGCGTCCATTTCAACGACGCCGAGATCGGACGGCTGGCGAAGGCCGGCACCGCCGTTTCGCATTGCCCGTGCAGCAACCAGGGGCTGGCGTCCGGCACCTGTCCGGTCTGTGCGATGGAGGACGCCGGCATGCGCGTAGGCCTCGGCGTCGACGGCTCGGCCTCCAACGACGCCTCGAATTTGATGCAGGAGGTGCGCGCCGCCTTTCTGCTTCAGCGCGCCCGCTACGGGGTCGGAAAGGTCACGCATCTCGACGCGCTGCGGTGGGCGACTGAAGGCTCCGCCGCCTGCGTCGGCCGCGCGGACATCGGCAGGATCAAGGTCGGCGCAATGGCCGATTTTGCGATGTTCAGGCTCGACGAATTGCGATTTTCCGGCAGCGGCGATCCGCTTGCGGCGCTGGTGCTGTGCGGGGCGCATCGCGCCGACCGCGTCATGGTCGGCGGCCGCTGGATTGTCGAGAACGGTGAAATCCCGGGTCTCGACGTAGCCGGCCTGATCCGCAGCCACAGCGCGGCGGCGCGGAAACTGCAAACCGGCGGTTGATCGGGCGCGACGTCCCGCCCGGTCTGCCGGCTCGGGCGAACCGCGAATTGTCCGCAGCAATTGTGCCGGCCCGGATAATGCTACACACTTCGATGAAGCCGGGAAGCTTTTGGCATAACGAAACAAGGGCAAGCGCGAGAAGACCGCAAACGATGCAGACTTACACCGTCGATATTGCCGGCGAGCCGGTGACGCTGCCGATCGTCCCGATCAACCAGAAGCTCGCCATCTCGCTGCTGATGGTGATCGACATGGGCGTAAAATTCGGCGAGCGCGTCGGCCGGGGAATGGCCGCGAAACTCGGCCATCTCAAGCCCGACATCGTCGTCGGCGCCGCCACACTCGGCATTCCGGTCGTGATCGAAGTATCGCGCGCGCTCGGCCTCGACCAGTATGCGATCGCGCAGAAATCGCCGAAGATCCATCTGGCCGACGCGCTGGTGCAGGAAGTGCAGTCGGTGACGTCCGCCGGAAAGCAGCGGCTGATGCTCGATCGCCGCGCGGTGCCGCTGCTCGCCGGCCGCCGCGTCGCTGGTGGTCGATGACGTTGTCGCCACCGGCTCGAGCCTGGCCGCGACGCTTGCGCTGGTGCGCGCCGCGGGCGGCAATGTGGTCGGCGCGGGTGTGATCCTCACCGAGGGCCACGAGTGGAAAAAGACGCTTGGCGGCGACGCCGCGCTGATTCAGGGACTGGGGCACATTCCGCAGTTCGCCCTTGACGGCGGCCTGGCGACGCCGATGCCGGAGACGCTTTAGGTCGATCGCCGGGACAGCCTGGCGGGTGCATAAATTCAGCGTGATCGAAAGGAGACAGTCATGACCGATCTTCGCCAATTCATCGCCGGGATGCCGAAGTGCGAACTGCACGTCCATCTGGAAGGCACGCTCGAACCGGAAATGAAATTCGCGCTGGCCAAAAGGAACGGCATGACGCTGCCTTATAAAGACGTCGCCGAGATGCGTGCTGCCTACAATTTCAACGACCTGCCGTCGTTCCTGAAAATCTATTACGAAGGCATGCGGGTGCTGGTGCACGAGCCGGACTTTTACGACCTGACGTTCGCCTATCTCGCCAAAGCGCATTCGCAGAACGTGCGGTATGCCGAAATGTTCTTCGATCCGCAGCCCCACACCGGACGCGGTGTGGCGTTCGACGTCGTAATCCGCGGCATTCGCCGGGCGCAGCTCGATGCCGAGCGGATTTTCGGAATCAAAAGCCAGCTCATCATGTGCTTCCTGCGCGACTGGAGCGCAGAGTTCGCCATGACTACGCTGGTGCAGTCGCTGCCGTACCGCGAATGGATCATCGGCGTGGGCCTCGACTCCGACGAAAAGAACAATCCGCCGGTCAAATTCAGGGCGGTGTTCGAGCGGGCCCGCCAGGAAGGCTATTTCCTGACCATGCACTGCGATGTCGACCAGCAGAATTCCACCGAGCACATCCGGCAATGCCTGGAAGAGATCGGCGTGAACCGGATCGACCACGGCGTCAACGTGCTGGACTCCGGCGCCCTGATCGACGAGGTCGCGCGGCGGCAGCTGGCGTTGACCATCTGCCCGGTCTCGAACGCGTTCGTCACCAACGGCAGCAAGGCGAAAGAAATCAAGCGCATGCTCGAACTCGGCATCCGCGCCACGGTGCACTCGGACGACCCGGCCTATTTCCGCGGCTACATGAACGAAAATTTCATCTGCACGCAGGAAGAAGCCGATCTCGGACCGAAGGAAGTCGTCCAGCTCTCGCGCAACGCGTTCGAAAGCACCTGGCTGCCGCGGGCGACCAAAGAACGTTTCCTCGGCGAACTCGACGCCTACGCGGCGCGCTGACGGGCGTCGACGTCTGCGTTCACGGTCCCGATGACAGGCCCGAAAAGCAGATGGCCGGGCGCAAGCCCGGCCATCGCATTTTCCAGCCCGGATGACGGGAAATTATTTTCCCGGAATCTTGTCGTCGATGCCTTTGACGTACCAGTTCATGCTGAGGATCTGGCCGGGATCGAGATGATCGCCGCCCTTGCACTCAACCGTCTTGCCGTCCTGATCCGTGATCGGGCATTTGAACGGATGGAGCTTGCCTGACTTGATGGCCGCTTCGGTGTCCATGGCCATCTTCTTCACGTCGTCAGGCATGTTGGTGTACGGCGCCATCACGACCATTCCGGAGTCCAGCCCGCCCCAGGTGTCTTCGGACTTCCATTTGCCGTCGAGCACGGCCTGGGCGCGCTTGGTGTAGTAACCGCCCCAGTAGTCGGTGTCGGCGGTGAGCTGGGCCTTCGGTCCGAACTTGATCATGTCGGACGATTCGCCGAAGGAGTGAACGCCGCGCTGCTCGGCGACCTGCGTAGCCGCAGGCGAGTCGGTGTGCTGCGTCAGGATGTCGGCGCCCTGGTCGATCAGCGCCTTGGCGGCGTCGGCTTCCTTGCCCGGATCGAACCAGCTGTTCACCCAGATGATCTTGAACTTGATGTTCGGGTTGACCGACTGGGCGCCGAGCATCGTGGCGTTGATGTTGGAGATGACCTCCGGAATCGGGAACGACACGATGTAACCGATCGATGCCGGTCTTCGACATCTTGGCCGCGATCTGGCCCTGGATGTAGCGGCCTTCATAGAAGCGCGCGGCGTAGGTGCTCATGTTCTTGGCGCGCTTGAAGCCGGTAGCGTGCTCGAAGAACACGTTCGGATATTTGTTGGCGACCTTCAGCGTCGGATCCATGAAGCCGAACGAAGTGGTGAAGATCAGCTTGTGGCCGGTGCGGGCAAGCTGCTCGATCGAGCGCTCTGCGTCGGCGCCTTCGGGGACGTTCTCGAGAAAGGTCGTTTCGACCTTGCCGGCGAGCGCCTTTTCCATCGCCTTGCGGCCGAGGTCGTGCTGGTAGCTCCAGCCGAGATCGCCGATCGGTCCGACATAGATGAATCCGATCTTCAGTTTCTCGGCGGCATAGACCCCGCCGAACGACGCGGTCGCCAGTCCGAGGACCGCGGCCATGGCAACGATGTTCCATTTTTTCATGATTCAACTCCGGGTTAGAAATACGGGCGGACATTCACTGTCCCCAGTCGTTCTCAGTCAGCGGTTCTCAAGTCAGTCGTTCTCAGTCAGTCTTTCGGCAGTTTTTGTTGATCATTTTTCAGACTTTTCCCCGCTCGATCCGCTCTGCGCGCAAAGGCGCGCAGGACGGCTCAGCGGTCCGGTACGAAGACCACACCAAGTGACGCAGGCGCGGCTGACCCGGCGGTGCCGCGCGTTCTGGAAATCAACACGAGAACGATGACCGTGGCAAGGTAGGGCAGCGAGGTCATCAGCTGCGGCGGAATGCCGAAGCCGAGCGCCTGGGTGTGAAGCTGAAGGATGCTGACCGCCCCGAACAGATAAGCGCCGGCGACCAGCCGGCCGGGCCGCCACGAGGCGAACACCACCAGCGCCAGCGCGATCCAGCCCCGCCCCGCGGTCATGCCGGGAATGAAAAACGGCGTATAGGCCAATGGGAGAAACGCGCCGGCAAGCCCCGCGCAGGCGCCCCCGAACAGCACCGCCAGCATCCGGATCCGCAGCACCGGATAGCCCAGCGCATGCGCCGAAGCGTGATTGTCGCCGACCGCGCGCAGCACGAGGCCGGCGCGGGTGCGATAGAGGAACAGCCAGATGGCGATGATCAGAGCGATCGAGAAATAGACGAACGCATCCTCGCCGAACAGGATGCGTCCGGCATAGGGAATGTCGGTCAGAAACGGCAGATAGAGCTGCGGCGCCGGCACGATCTTCTCGCCGACAAAGCCGGCGCCGATCAGGCCGGAAAGGCCGACGCCGAGGATGGTCAGCGCGAGCCCGGTCGCGACCTGATTGACCGCAAGCCCAGCGTAAGGATGCCGAAGATCGCCGACATGCCGCGCCGGCCAAAATACCGCACAGCGCGCCGACGAGCGTCGATCCGGACGCAAAAGCGCCGGCAAAGCCGCAGGCGGCGCCGATGATCATCATGCCCTCGACGCCGAGGTTGAGTACGCCGGAGCGTTCGACGACGAGTTCGCCGGATGCCGCCAGCAGCAGCGGCGTCGGCGGCACGCGATGACCGAAAGGATGATGGCCTCAAGCAGCATGGGCGGGCTTTCGTACCGTGCTGACCAGACGGACGCGGTAAACGATCAGGGAATTGCAGGCGAGCACGTAGAACAGCAGGATTCCCTGAAACACCTTGGTGAGGTCGAGCGGAGACCTTCATCGAGATCTGCGCGTCTTCGCCGCCGATGAATGTCAGCGCGAGGAACAGCCCGGCGATCAGGATGCCGACCGGATTGAGCCGGCCGAGAAAGGCGACGATGATCGCCGTAAAGCCGTAACCCGAGGCCACGCCCGGATCCAGATGTCCGATCGGCCCCGCAACTTCGATGATGCCGGCAAGTCCGGCGAGCGCGCCGGAAATCAGCGAACGTGAAGAGCACCAGCCGGTCGGCGTTGAAGCCGGAAAAGCGCGCCGCCCGCGGCGCCGCGCCGACCAGCCGGATCTGAAAGCCCATGATGGTGCGGCCCGAGCAGGACTGTCGCCAGCATGACCACGACCAGCGCGATGACCGAGCCGGCATGCAGACGGCCGGCGCCCTCGAACAGGGTCGGCACCGTCGCCGCCGGATCGAAGGCCGCGGTGGTCGGAAAATTCAGCCCCTGCGGGTCGCGCCAGGGGCCGCGCACCAGATAGTCCATGCCGAAATTGGCGACATAGACCAGCATCAGACTGGTGAGAATCTCGCTGGCGCCGAAATACACCCGGCAAAGCGCGGGAATAAGCGCATAGAGCGCGCCGCCGAGCGCTCCGAGAATAAGCATGGCCGGCAGCACCCAAGGCCCCACTTCGGCGCCGTTGGTGCGCACCGCGAGCCAGCTTCCGCAAACCGCGCCGACGATGAACTGTCCCTCGGCACCGATGTTCCAGATGTTGGCGATGTAGCAGAACGAAAGTCCGACCGCGATCATCACCAGCGGCGTCGCCTTTACCGCAATTTCCTGCAGCGTGAAGGGATCGGTCAGCGGGTCGATGAAATAGACGTAGAGCGCCTCCAGCGGATTCTTGCCCATGATGGCAAACAGGACCGCGAAGGTGATCAGCGTGAGCGCGATGGCGAGCAGCGGCGACGTTACCGCTATCACGGCCGAACGTTCGGGCCGGCGTTCAAGCACCAATTGCATATTTCGCCTCTGGCTCGCCGGCGGCCCGTTCCGGAGCGGCACCGCCCATCAGCAGTCCAAGCTTCTCGCGCGTAGCCTCGACAGCTTCCAGCGGTGCGGACAGGCGGCCGTGAAACATCACCGCGATGCGGTCGGCAATTTCGGCAAGCTCGTCGAGATCCTGGCTGATGACCAGAACCGCGGCCCCGCGGCTGGCAAGGTCGATCAGCGCCTGGCGGATGGTCGCGGCCGCACCGGCGTCGACCCCCCAGGTCGGCTGGCTGACGACCAGCACCAGCGGCTCGCGCAGGATTTCCCGCCCGACCACGAACTTCTGCAAATTGCCGCCGGACAGGCTGACCGCTTCGGGATCGCGCTTGGCCTTGCGCACGTCGAAGCTTTTGGTCGTACGGTCGACGTGCGCGAGCGTCGCCAGCCTGTTGATGAAGCCGTTCTTGACCATGCCGCTGGCGGCATGACCGGTGAGCAGCGCATTCTCGGACAGCTTCATGCGCGGCGCGGTGCCGTGACCAAGCCGCTCTTCCGGCACGAACGCCGCGCCCATGCGGCGGCGATCGTTGACGTTGAGGAGGCCCGCGGCGTTGCCGTCGATAACGACGGCGCCTTCGCTCGGCGATGACCGCTCTCCGGACAGCGCCGCGAACAACTCGTCCTGGCCGTTGCCGGCGACGCCGGCGATGCCGACGATCTCGCCGCCACGCACTTCGAGCGAGAGGTCAACAAGCCGCGTGCCGTGCGGATCGTCCGGCTCGAGCGAAAGTTTGTGGATCACCAGCCGCGGCACCGATACGGCCCGTCCCGATGCCGCCCTGACCTCGCCGATCTCGCCGCCGACCATCATCCGGGCGAGCGACGCGGCGGTTTCCCTGCGCGGATCGCAGGTCGCGACCTTCTTGCCGGCACGCAGAATCGTCGCGGTATCGCAGAGCCGCTTAACCTCTTCGAGCTTGTGACTGATGTAGAGAATGGTGCGGCCCTCGGCCTTGAGCCGGTCGAGCACGAGGAAAAGCTGGTCGGCTTCCTGCGGCGTCAGCACCGCCGTCGGCTCGTCGAGAATGAGCAGCTTCGGGTTTTGCATCAGCATGCGCACGATCTCGATGCGCTGGCGCTCGCCGACCGACAGCCGCCACACCTCGCGCTTGGGATCGAGCGGCAGGCCGTAGACCCGCGCGGTTTCCTCGAGCCGTTCCGAGATCGCGCCAAATGAATCCGTCGCCGGCAGGCCGAGTGCGACGTTCTCCGCGACCGTGAGATTCTCGAACAGCGAGAAATGCTGGAACACCATGCCGATGCCGAGCGTGCGCGCCTCGGACGGGCCGGAAAGAACAACTTTCTGACCCATCCAGCGCAGCTCGCCACCGCTTGGCTGGATCAGGCCGTACATGATTTTGACGAGGGTGGACTTGCCGGCGCCGTTCTCGCCCAGCAGCGCATGAATCTCGGCCGGCATGAGATCAATGTCGATGCGGTCGTTGGCGAGAAAATCGCCGTAGCGTTTGCTGATGGAAACGGCGCTCAGGAGCGGCGTGGACCGCGACGAACCACCCTGTGACGACACATCAAGCATTGAGACCCGCTGCACTTACCCTGTATTTTCAGGCTTCTTAAGAGACGCCCTTCGCCGGCCGTTCACTGCAAGGATCATTCCAACGATCATCCCCCGCGGGCCGTTCGCCCGGCCCCTGCCGGAGGCATCATCCGACAAAATCGCCGCGTACAAAAGTGGCAGTTTGGGATAACCCTGCATAAAACCGCGCCAGCGGAGGTCGCCGGCAGACCGGCTTGCGCAGCTTATGCCGGTTCTGCCATTGTATTTTGCCGGGGAAACACGAGGGGGAGCCCCACATCGTGGAGCTTGTACTCGCTGAGTCAGTCGGCGCCGTGCTTCGCTGGCTGCACGTGATCGCAGGCATCGCCTGGATCGGCAGTTCGTTTTACTTCATCCACCTCGACCTGAGCCTGCGGCCCCGTCCCGGATTGCCCGCGGGCGTGAAGGGCGACGAGTGGCAGGTTCACGGCGGCGGCTTCTACCACATGATGAAGTACATGGTCGCGCCGGCGAAAATGCCGGACAGCCTGACCTGGTTCAAATGGGAAGCCTACACCACCTGGCTGTCCGGCTTCGCGCTGCTGGTTCTGGTCTATTACCTCGGCGCCGATCTGTTTCTGATCGACAGGGCGGTGCTCGATCTTACCGTCGCGCAGGCGGCGACGTTTGCCTTTGTCAGCCTGGTCATCGCCTGGCTTATCTACGAAGGCCTGTGCCGGTCGCCGCTCGGCAAACACGAAGTGGCGCTGGCGCTGGTCGGCTACGTGTTTCTGGTCGGGCTCACGTACGCGTTTACGCACGTGTTCAGCGGGCGCGGCGCCTTCAACCAGATCGGCGCCGTCATCGGCACCATCATGGTGGCGAACGTCTTCGTCATCATCATTCCGTACCAGAAGAAAACCGTCGCGGCGATGATCGCCGGCAAGGAGCCCGATCCGCGCTGGGGCCAGCTCGGCAAGCAGCGCTCGGTGCACAACAACTATCTGACGCTGCCCGTCATCTTCCTGATGCTGAGCAATCACTACCCGCTGTTTTTTGCGACCCGGTTCAACTGGCTGATCGTCGCCATCGTGCTTCTGATCGGCCCGGTGATCCGGCACTTCTTCAATTCGCGGCATGAGGGCAAGGGCAGTCCGTGGTGGACCTGGGCCGT
This sequence comes from uncultured Alphaproteobacteria bacterium, assembly GCA_963766925.1. Lineage (GTDB taxonomy): Bacteria > Pseudomonadota > Alphaproteobacteria > Rhizobiales > Xanthobacteraceae > BOG-931. The sequence continues at coordinate 9,711 of CAVYCI010000023.1, read as the reverse complement.
CGCCGCGGCCGGCATGATCGCCATCGCGTACCTGTCGGCCGCCGGACCGCGGACCACCACGACCGGGGCTTTGCCGCCGACGCCGAAATTTGCCGACGTCAGCAATATCGTGATGTCCCGCTGCAGCATGTGCCATGCCACCGAACCGGTCTGGGACGGCATAGCGGCGGCGCCGAAGGGCGTCCTGCTCGACACCGACGAGCAGATCCGGCTGCATGCCCCGCTGATCGAGATCGTGGCGGTGCGGTCGAATTTCATGCCGCCCGGCAACATCACCGAGATGACCGGCGAAGAGCGTCTCGTGCTGGCATCATGGCTCGCCGCCGGACACCCGGCACAGTGACCTGACCGAAGGGATGGCGAAGTTGAGCGTGCGTGCCATTCGCGGACGGCTGCTGACGCTCCTGCGCGCACCGCGCGGCGCGGGCGACGCTGAGAGTTATCGCTATATCGACGACGGCATCATCGTCGCAAAGGACGGACGCATCGAGGCGGTCGGGCCGGCGGACGAAATCGCGGCGCGCTTGCCGTCGGACACAGCCGTCGAGCATCACCCCGGCGCGCTGATCACGCCCGGTTTCATCGACCCCCACATTCATTTTCCGCAGACCCAGGTGATCGCCTCGTACGGCGCGCAGCTGATGGAATGGCTGGAGAAATACACCTTTGTCGAGGAGCAGAAATTCGCCGATGCCGCGCACGCCGCCCGCAATGCCGAATTTTTTCTCGACGAACTGGCGCGCAACGGCACCACGACGGCGTGCGTCTACTGCACCGCCCATCCGGTTTCGGCCGAGGCGCTGTTTGCCGCAGCCCACCGGCGCAACGCCGGCATGATCGCCGGCAACGCGGTGATGAACCGGAACGCCCCGCCGGGACTGCTCGCGCCGGCCGCAACCGCGATCCCCGACAGCCGCGATCTGATCCGGCGCTGGCACGGCACCGGCCGCCAGCGCTACGCGGTGACGCCGCGCTTTGCCATCACGTCGACGGGAGACCAGCTTGCGGAGCTGGGCGCGCTGCTCGCGGAATTTCCCTCCGTGCTGATGCAGACCCATCTCGACGAAAACAAAAACGAGATCGCCACCATCAGGCGGCTGTTTCCCGACGATCCGAGCTACACCGCGGTCTACGCGCGGTTCGGCCTGCTCGGGCCCCGTTCGCTGATGGGCCACTGCATCCATCTCGACGACGCCGAGGTGGCGCTGCTGCGCGATACGCAAAGCGTCGCGGTGTTCTGCCCGACCTCGAACCTGTTCATCGGCAGCGGCCTGTTCGATTACGACCGCCTCAACGCGGCGGGGGTGCGCATCGCGCTCGCCACCGACGTCGGCGGCGGCACCTCCTATTCCATGCTGCGCACCGCGGCCGAGGCATACAAGGTGATGCAGTTGCAGGGCCAAAACCTGCCCGCGCTCGCCGCCTTCGATCTGATAACACGCCGCAACGCCGCAGCGCTCGGAATGGAAAACGAGATCGGCAGCATCGTGCCCGGCGCGTTCGCCGACCTCGCCGTGCTCGACGCCCGCGCGACACCCGCGATGGCGCATCGCATGGAAGTAGCGCGCAGTCTCGAGGACGAACTGTTTGTGCTGATGACGCTGGGCGACGACCGCGCCGTGCGCCAGACCTACATAGCGGGCACGCCCGCGCTCAAGGCAAAGATCTGAATCACCGCCGCGTGGCCGCCGCCGGGATGTGCCACCCCCGCTGCGACACGCCGGCTTTTAGAAGCGGCCGCTATTTTACCTGAGTCGCCGCCTGAATGGCCTTCAAGTCAAATTTCTCGGCCAGCGCCAGCGCTTCGTCCTCGGTAATCCCGCTGTAGGAGAGACTGAACAGCGCGTTCTTGCCGAGCGCCACCATGAGCGCGCCCGACTTCTGCGGGATCTGGAACGACTTCATCGCCGGCAGGCCGTGGAACGTCGAGGTCGTCATATGGCCTTCGCCGGTCTGAATGTTCATCCCGGTCTGGATCGGCGCCAGCGCTCCCGCGGCAGCGTCACCGATGATGACGGCGGCGTGCAGTTGCGCAGGGCCGTGCCGGTATTCGCGCGTCGCGGTGGTCATGCTGGTGCTGGACATTTCCATCGACATGCCATCCGGCTTCTTGCCTTCCCAGCCAGCCAGATCGACCAGAAGCGGCAGGAAACGCTGAAACGCCTGTTCGGCGCGCACGGACGAAGGGGCAAGCGGTAACAGCAGCAGCATCGCGACGATTGCAAAACGTTTCACCGAACGAAAGCCGATCATGCAAGCCCCCCGCTGTTTGCCATCCACAGTAGCAATCCGCTCCGTCGTTGGAAATGCCCCGCGCCATTTCGCACGCGCCGCGTTTGTGCTCCCGGCAGACGCGCCGATCGCGTATGATGCGCTCACGCTGTACCAGCCGGGCGACAGGGCATGCTCGTCCATACCGTCTTCGATCTCGCCGCCTGGCTGTGCGCGTTCGCCATGGGCGTTTTCGTCGCGCGCCGCCACTGGCTCGACGCCGCGCCGCGGACGCCCTTGCGCGATCCCGGCTATTTCATCGCGCTCGGCACCGGCGCGATCGCGGGAGCCCTGCTGTTCGGCAGCACGAACATGAGTCTCGCGGGCATCTGGCAGATCGGACATTCGATTGCCGGCGCGGTTGCCGGCGGCATTGCCGGCGTCGAACTTTACAAGTGGCGCGCCGGCATTCGCGGCTCGACCGGCGGCCAGTTCGTGGCACCGCTCGCGGTCGGCATCGTCGTCGGGCGCTTCGGATGCTTTTTCGCGGGCCTGCCGGACTACACCTACGGAACGTCGACCGCGATGCCCTGGGGTGTCGATTTCGGCGACGGCATCCCGCGGCATCCGGTGCAGCTTTATGAATCCGCCGCGATGGCGCTGTTTCTGATCGTGTACCTGACGGAGATCGCGCGCGGCTCGCCGCTGTTTCTGCGCCAGGGCTTCTACCTCCTTGTCGGCTTTTACGCGCTCCAGCGCTTTATCTGGGAATTCTTCAAGCCCTATCCGGCGCTGGTCGGTCCGTTTAACCTGTTTCACTGCGTGTGCGCCGGGCTGCTCGCGTACAGCCTGATCATGATGGGACAGCGACATGAACTTCGTGCGGCCGTCTAAGGATTACAGCTTCTACGGCCAGACCATGTCGCTGTGCGAGACATGCCTGCGGCTCGTGCACACCAAAATTCTGATCGAGGGCGACGGCGTTTTCTTTCTCAAGCGGTGCCCCCAGCACGGCGTTCAGAAAACGCTGGTTTCGACCGACGCCGCCTACTTCAAAAGCTGCAAGGACTTCATCAAGCCGGGCGACCTGCCGCTGCAGTATCAGAGCCGCACCGAATACGGCTGCCCGTACGATTGCGGGCTGTGCCCCGATCACGAACAGCATTCATGCCTGGCGCTGATCGAAATCAACGACGAATGCAATCTGGCCTGCCCGGTGTGCTTTGCCGATTCCTCGCCGCAACGCACACGCAACCGCACCCTCGCCGAGGTCGACGCCATGCTGGAAACGCTGGTGGCGAGCGAGGGCAATCCCGACCTGGTGCAGATCAGCGGCGGCGAGCCGTCGATCCATCCGCAGATCATGGACATCCTGCGGCTCGCCAAGTCGAAGCCGATCCGCCACGTCATGCTCAACACCAACGGCATCCGGATCGCCACCGACCGGGCGTTCGTGGCCGAACTGGCGACGCTCAAGCCGGGCTTCGAAGTGTACCTTCAGTTCGACTCGCAAAAGCGCGAGGCGCTGGAAAATCTCCGCGGCGCCGATCTGCGCAGGGTGCGCGAGCAGGCGCTGGCCAATCTGGAAGAGGCCGGCATTTCCACCACGCTGGTCTGCGTGGTGAAAAAAGGCGTCAACGACGACGAGATTGGCGACATTGTCCGGCACGCGCTGTCCTGGCAATGCGTGCGCGGAATAACGTTTCAGCCGGTGCAGGACGCGGGCCGCAATCAGGGCTTCGACAAGGATCGCGACCGCATCGTGCTCACCGACATCCGCGCCGCGATTGCCGCGCAGGCAGGCGAAGTGTTCGGCAGAGACGACATCATTCCGCTGCCCTGCAATCCCGACTCGATTGCCATCGCGTACGGGCTGCGCAGCGGATCGAAGGTGACACCGATCACGCAGCTTATTCCCAGAGGCGAACTGCTCGCGGCGGCGCCGAACACGATTTCGTTCGAGCGCTATCCCGAACTCAGAAACCGCCTGTTTGACCTGCTGTCGCTGGCGTCTTCAGGCGAGCGCACCGAGACCGTGCTGGGCGACCTGCTGTGCTGCCTGCCGCAGATCGAAGTGCCCGGCGATCTTGGTTACGACCGGGTATTCCGCATCGTCATCGTACAGTTTCTGGACAGGTTCAATTTCTGCGTCGCGACGGTGAAGCGGTCGTGCATCCATTTCGTCACGCCGCAGGCGAAGATCATCCCGTTCGACACTTACAATCTGTTCTATCGTGAAGGTCTGGACGTGAAACTGCGGGAGGCGGCGCGTGCCCCAGCCTGACCGGCGGCCCTCGATTGTCGCAACGATCGCGATCCTTGTGGTCGGCCTGCTAATCCTCGTCCCATCGGGCCTCTGCACCGGGATCTTTGCACTGATGCCGGTGATCCAGGCCATCAGCCACCCTTCACAGATGGCGTCGCTCGGCGACGTTTCGCTGGTGCTGATGATCGGCGGACCGTTCGTCGTGGCCGGCGGCCTGCTCACCTGGTGGGGCATCAACCGGCTCCGGCGGTAATCACCGCGGCAGCGCAACGACCGCCCCGGCAACACCGGAATTGCGGTCTTCGTTCCGGTTACCCGCGCGGCGGTTGTTGATCCGCGATCATGGCACGCAGCGCGCCTTTGATGACCTTGCGGGTCGGCGTCATCGGCATCGCGGCGATCGGCACGAGGCGTTCGGGCCATTTGAACCTGGCGACGCCCTGGGCCTGCAACCACGCGCACAGACCCTCGAGGCTCAACGTCTGTTCCGGCCTGAGCACAACGCAACAGCAGGCGCGCTCGCCCAGCACCGGATCGGGCACCGGCACGATCGCGCATTGCAGCACCGCCTCGTGCCGGTCGATCAGCGCCTCGATGTCCGACGGATTGAGCTTCACCCCGCCGCGATTGATGATGTCCTTGATCCGGCCGGTGATGCGGACGTGGCCGGATTCACCCATCACCGCGAGATCGCCGGTGCGCAGCCAGCCATCGGCGGTGAACACGCTGTCGTTGGCGGCGGCATTGTCGAAATAGCCGGCGAAAACCGAGCAGCCGCGCACCTGCAGCTCTCCTTCGGTGCCGGCCGCAGCGGGCGTGCCCTCGGGCGCCGCGATGCGCGCCTCGCTGCCGGGCGTCGGACGGCCGATCCAGTCGTAGCGCTCGCGTGCGTTTTCCTGCGGATCGCCGAGCAGCACCGCGAACGTTTCGGTCATGCCCCACAGCTCGTAAACGCGGGCGGCGGGGAGGCGCGCCTCGAGCGCGCTTTTGAGTTCGGGCGCGCAATACGATCCGGAGACGATAACCTGGCGCAGACTCTGCGAGATCGCGGCCGTTGAGCAAATCCGCCTTGAGAAGCGCCGCGACGTGCGCTGGCGCGACAAAGGCGTGCGTCGGCCGGTCCCGCTCCAGCAGGTCGGCCAATGCCGGCGGCGTAAACGCCGGCAGCGGCGCGAACGCAGTCCCGGTCATCAGCGCAACGTTGACGACGAACAGACCGAAAGCGTGCGTGAGCGGAGCGGCGCTGACAATCCGGTCGCCGGGCTTGAGAGCGAACGCCGGCAGGCATTGCCGCGGATTGGCAAGCATCGACTGGAAACTGTGCGGCACCGCCTTGGGCGCGTCCGACGTGCCCGAGGTGTAACACATCAGCGCCGCATCGGTCGCGACCGGCAGCGGGGGAAGCATCGTGCAGTCGGCGCCTGCGATCAAAGCGTCCAGCGAATAAGTGCCGGACCGCGGCGGGCCGGCAGTGATGACGAGACGGAGGTTCGGCAGTTGCTCCGCCAGCGAAGCGAACATGATGTTTTATCAGGCGCATACAAAACTAATGTTACAGAATCAGAACAATTATAGTAATTAATTCCTTCATGTGGAACACCATTAATTACAACGCCGGATGGTAAAGAAGCAACCACAGTAGGCGGTGTTATATAATAGTTTATTGTGTCATAATAACTCACGCCACTTATAACAAGCTGCGAAATGAGTTGCTGGCTACCAGTTGAAGTAGCAGTAGCACTTCCGCTAATAGTGTTAGTACCAGTTACAGGACCGGCAATTAAATTGCCGTTAAAATATAAATTTAATGTACCCGCAGTTGTAGATGCTATTGCTGTAACTGGTACAGATTGTCCAACCGTTGTAACTATAGGAGTATTGGAGATTGGATAGTTTTCAGGTAAAATAGGAGGGTTTGTGAATTGAATGTAGTTGCCGCCAGCTGCGTATATTGGAACTTTCATATCTCCGTCATCAGCATTTCTTTGTATTGTATCGCCGGTGGTTGTTCTAAAAAGAAGGGCTATTTCTAAAATTGTTTCGCCTGCAGGGACACTAAAGTACGAACGTGGGTTACTTAATGAAAACAACCATTTATTATTGCCAAGGGATATTGCCGTAGGCGTACGTCCACCAGGCGATAAAGGCGATACAGCACTTCCCCATACTGTTGTTACGTATCTCCAGTCTGAAGGGCTTGTACTAAGATTTGTAATTACGCCCAGGTGCATATATACAGGGCCTGTATATCCCATCAAGCCTTTATTTCCCTGGGTTGCATCCATAGTTATACTTATGTTTGATGCATCGGTAGGAAACTGTGGTGACCACGTAAGAAGCTGAGAGTGTGCAATTACAGATACAAAAAGAAATGCAATGTAATAATTTTTTTCATTGTTGGCAGCAATTATTTTTTAAAAGATTTTTTTAATGTTTATTACAGATCAAAACAATAAATACACTACAAATATGTGTAATTTTTACACAATAAAAAAAAATAGTTTATGGTAAAATAAAAAAGTAAAGGATTTTTATATAACGATTTATAATGCTGGAAATGTTCTGATAATATAAAAATGTATTTAGCCGGCCCGTAACCGTTAACATCAAAATAAGAAAGTAGTTTCAAAAATGGAGTCCGTTTTTTTTGTGTTTTATTTAATAAGATGTACTTTGTGGCTTTTCAGCTAACCCGCAACCTGGTTCACTTTTTTTTAAAATTCAATATTTCTGGTTTCCATCATTTGTCAAAAGACGTTTTTATTTTGAAGGCAACTATTTTGAAATAAAAGCCGTCTGTAGTGATGGATTATTTTTTTGCCTGATTTTTAATGTGTAAATTTTACACATTTAAAAATGATAAGACAAGGAGATTAATGAGATAATCCTGATACGTTAAACCATTTTAAACTTTAAATCCGAAAATATTCTTTGACTTATTTTTTAATTAGAGTTTTATATGAAATTTTTTACATCACTGCCGGTTAAAAACAAAGCTTGTTATAAACATCCTCATGATAATGAGGTGTTATATTATGGGTTCGGTTGTGTGTTGAGCCTGTTCATTCTTTTTACCAACACGACAAAGCTATTGGCACAAACCACAGTTCCGTATGTTGAACAAGCTTCATATTATAATGGTACAGGTAGTACGCCCTTTTTTGTAACCGGTACCAGCGGCGCTTTTACTCCCAATGCACATCAGCTCGGTTTATATGCTCACGGCGGTGAACCTGACCAGGTATTATGTTGGCGGCAGTTTAAGACCGCAGGTAATGTAACCGGTGGTACAACCCGAAGTTTACAAGTGGGTGATGTTTTTACAATTACTTTTTCTAATTGCCAGGTATATGGCGAACTTGGTTTTTCTCTTTTAAGCAACCCTCCCAGCAGGTCTGTATGGAATGACAGGCTGAATGGCGATGCAGTATCGATTAATCTGGATGGCCCTGATTATACTGGAAATGGAACTTATGGTTATTGGTATGCTAAATACAGTAATGGTAGTACCGCCAATGCCGCTACTTCAACAGGTTCTGCTAATATAGCGGCATCAACAACTTCCGGTGCATATAAAAACTTTACAATTACTTGTACGCTAACTGCACCAGACAGGATGAATGTTACTATATCGGATGGAACCACTACTTCTTATTTATATGATATACTTTTAAATACCAGTACGCCCATTACAGACTATGCCGTTTATTTTGATAATGATTATGACGGGGGTGCAAACAACAATGCCTATGTCAGCACTTCTTCTACCTCAGATCCGGATAATGTAACCAATAATAGGGCTCTTCCTATCGGGATAAGCAATACTTCTTTTATGGAAAATAATATTATTCCTGATGGATTGGCTGCTAATTCTACCTCAACGACTTCTTCCAATTCCCTTATAAAATCCGGTTCCGGTACAGTAACGCTAAACGCAGTGAATACTTATTCAGGAACGACAACAATTTCATCGGGTACGCTTGCTTTGGGAATTGCCAATGCAATACCGGCTAATCCAATAACCCTTAATAACGGAACATTAAGCTCTGGTACAAGCACAGGTTTCAATAATGCCCTTGGAGTATTAACCTTAACTGCTACGTCAACTATTGCATTAGGTACGGGTTCCACATTCTTTATCTTTTGCTGCGAGTAATGCAGCTACATGGACAGGCACTTTAAATATAGCGGGCTGGGTGGGGAGTGCGGGTGCCAGCGGCACTGCCGGAAAAGTAATTTTTAATTCGAATACATCTGGTTTGACAGCAGCTCAACTTTCGCAAATTAGTTTTTCAAGTTTTGGAAGTATTGGCGCTGCAATACTTTCTACAGGAGAAGTAGTACCTAAATTTATAATCACCGGCATATCTTCTTCGCCGGGTTCATCTACAACAACCTATGCCGGCGCAACTGTTACTGTAAATGGCTCCAATCTTTCATCAGCTACTATAATTAAATTAGGTGGTTCTGGTGGAACGACTATTCCGGCAGTAAATATTCTTTCACAAACAACCAGCGCCATTACATTTATTGTACCTAATTCGACTGCAGCTGGCACTGTTTATGTTAGTGATGGAACAGCCAGTGCTACCAGTAGTACATCACTTACTAATCTTGGTTATATAACGGTAACATCAACAGATTATAATACAGGAAGTACCTGGTTAGGCGGTGCATTACCAACAGCCAGCGCAGCAATAACAATTGCAAACAGCATAACAGTAAACAGTGCTGTTGCCAATACTGCTGGTTCGGTTTTAATCAATGCATCTTCAGGTATAACATTCGGCGCTTCCGGAACATTAAGTTTGGCATCGGGAGCTACATTTACCAATAATGGCACTTCAGGTTTGGGCGGTAATGGAACTATTATTTTTTTAGGCTCCGGAACAATTGCAGGATCTTCATCTACTACATTTAATAATCTTACATTAAATGGAGCTACTACTTTTTCGACTGCACCTGTAATAGATGGTACACTTTTACTTAATAGTGGATCATTACTATAGGCAATGGACCTACGTATGCATGTTCTTCTTTACTTAAATATAATACAGGCATTAACCCTGCAGCAAGAGGTGTGGAATGGATAAGTGGGATTACGAGTGGCGCCGGTTATCCAGGCACTGTAGAAATAAGCGGTAATACTGGCTTAAATGGAAATGCCAGTGCCAACAATAACCTTGCACTTTGCGGTGGCCTTACTGTGGATTTTGGTTCGTCCCTGTACATGG
>CAVYCI010000022.1:0-55186 GCA_963766925.1 uncultured Alphaproteobacteria bacterium | reverse complement strand
GGAGAAATTCTGAAACGACTTCACCAGCTCCCTGCTGCGATCGTCCGCGCGGGCGCCGGCAGGCGTGCCTGCAACCGCGAGCGCAAGCATCGGCGCAACCAGCGTGGCGAACCGGCGCGGCACCCTAGCTGCCCTTCCTGACCGCCTTGACGATCTTCTGCGCCGCATCGTCGAGATCGTCGGCGGAAATGACGTTGAGGCCGCGACTTCCTGATGATCTCCTTGCCGAGTTCGACGTTGGTGCCTTCGAGCCGCACCACCAGCGGAACCGTCAAGCCGACATCCTTCACCGCCGCGACCACGCCTTCGGCGATGATGTCGCAGCGCATGATGCCGCCGAAAATGTTGATCAGGATGCCCTTCACGTTCGGATCGGAAGTGATGATCTTGAACGCGGCGGTGACTTTGTCTTTGGTCGCGCCGCCGCCGACATCGAGAAAGTTCGCCGGCGTCTCGCCGTAGAGCTTGATGATGTCCATCGTCGCCATGGCAAGGCCGGCGCCGTTGACCATGCAGCCGATGGTGCCGTCGAGCGCGACGTAATTGAGGTCGTAGCGCGCGCCTCGATCTCCTTGGCATCCTCTTCGGCCGGATCGCGCAGCGCTGCGATGTCCGGATGACGATAGAGCGCGTTGTCGTCGAAGCCGATCTTGGCGTCGAGGCAGACGAGCTGGCCGGATTTGGTGACCACCAGCGGATTGATTTCGAGCAGACTCATGTCTTTGGCGACGAACGCCTCGATACAGCTTCGGCAGCACGCTCGCCGCCTGCTTGGCGACATCGCGCGAAAGACCAAGCGCGTGGGCCACCTGGAGCGTGTGATGCGGCATGAAGCCGGTCGCCGGATCGACCGAAAAGCTCACGATTTTTTCCGGAGAGGTGCGCGCGACCTCTTCGATGTCCATGCCGCCTTCGGTCGAGGCGACGAACGCGATGCGCGACGTGGAGCGGTCGACCAGCGCCGAGAGATAATATTCGCGGTCGATGCTGGAGCCTTCTTCGATGTAGAGGCGGCGGACTTCCTTGCCGTGCGGCCCGGTCTGGTGCGTCACGAGCGTCGAGCCGAGCAGCCGCCCGGCCTCGCGTTTGACGTCGTCGACCGATTTCACCACCTTGACGCCGCCGGCCTTGCCGCGGCCGCCGGCATGAATCTGCGCCTTCACCACCCAGACCGGCCCGCCGAGCTCGTTCGCGGCCTTGACCGCCTCTTCCACGCTCATCGCCGGAATGCCGCGCGGCACCGGCACGCCGAACTCGCGCAGCACGGCTTTCGCCTGGTATTCGTGGATGTTCATGGGGAGCAGCTTCGGTCCGGTTGACGATCGCGTCATCCTGGGGGAGCGTGCAGAGCGCGCCTCGAAGGATGAAGGGCCGAGGCGCCGGACGGACGATTTATTTGCCGAGATTCGGGAGCAATCTTTTTGCAGGCGTCGACCAAGGCCTTCCACGGACTGCACCGACTTCTCGAACATGGCGCGTTCGGTGCCGTTCAGTTCGATCTCGACCACGCGCTCGACCCCTTTGCCGCCGATCACGACCGGCACGCCGACATAAAGATCACTTGCACGCCGTATTCGCCGTTGAGCCACGCGGCCGCCGGCAGCACGCGTTTTTTGTCGCGCAGATAGCTTTCCGCCATCGCGATGGCCGAAGTCGCCGGCGCGTAGAATGCCGAACCGGTCTTGAGCAGGCTCACGATCTCGCCGCCGCCGTTGCGGGTGCGGTCGACGATGGCGTCAAGCCGCGCCGACGTCGTCCAGCCCATCTTGACGAGATCGGGCAGCGGAATGCCGGCGACCGCGGAATAGCGGGCCAGCGGCACCATGGTGTCGCCGTGACCGCCGAGCACGAACGCGGTCACGTCCTCGACCGAAACGTTGAACTCGTCGGCGAGGAAGTAGCGAAAGCGGGCTGAATCGAGCACGCCGGCCATGCCGACCACCATCGGCTTCGGCAGGCCGCAGCACTTCTGCAGAGCCCAGACCATCGCGTCGAGCGGGTTGGTGATGCAGATGACGAAGGCATTGGGCGCGTACTTCTTGATGCCGGCGCCGACCTGCTCCATCACCTTGAGGTTGATGCCGAGCAGATCGTCGCGGCTCATGCCCGGCTTGCGCGGCACGCCCGCCGTGACGATGCAAACCGAAGCGCCCTCGATCGCTTCGTAGGAATTGGTGCCGGTTATCCGGGAATCGAAGCCTTCGACCGGCGACGCCTGAACGAGATCGAGCGCCTTGCCCTGCGGGATGCCCTCCATGATGTCGAACAGGACGACATCGCCGAGCTCCTTGAGGCCGACGAGATGTGCCAGCGTGCCGCCGATTTGTCCCGCGCCGATCAATGCAATCTTGTTACGCGCCATCAGATAAAATTCCTTGACTGGCTGAGAACGTCCGGCTGGGCGGTCATTAACGCTTTCGGCCCACTCATTCAAGCCGCTACCCTTACACCGTTCGGGGTCGCCAGAACCAGTCCGGCTCTGCCAGCGCAGCAATCGCGGGCCGGGACGGCCTTCCGGCCGCGCCGGGATATCTGCAGGGCATAATCATAATACAGTACAACGCGCGGGGCATGACACGCCGGCGCCGCCATTGATGACAAAAATATTGCCGTCAGCCGGCGGATCGCCCGGAGGAATTCAGGTCTCGACGATTCCGGTCGATGCGCCGGAAAGCTGCGAATGGGCGGCGCCGTGCGGCCGTTCGAGCCAGGCCTGGGAGCGCATCTCGATCAGGCGGGACGCGGTGCGGCCGAACTCCTGCTGCTCATAGCCCGTATCGGCGCGATAGAGGGCGTCGGGCTCTGCCTCCGCCGAGGCAACGAGCTTCACGTTCATCTCGTAAAGCGTGTCGATCAGAATAATGAAGCGTTTGGCGGCGTTGCGGCTGTCGAAACCCATCACCGGAATGCGGTCGATAATGACGGTGTGATATTCGTGGGCGATCCGCAGATAGTCGGCGGCGGCGAGCGGCTGTTCGCACAGGTCGTGGAACGAAAACCGCGCGACGCCCATCGCTGCGCGGGGAACGTGCACAACGCGGCCCCGCAGCGGCAGATCCTGCGGTGCGCCGTGCTGCCCCGGCGCGAGCCGCCGCCAGGCCTCGTCCAGCGCGGCGTCCGCCACAGCGTCGGCGGGGACGTACCACACCCGCATGCCGGCGAGTTTTTCCAGCCGGAAATCGGTGCGCGACATCAACGACACGATGTCCATGTGCTCCTCGATCATGCGGATGAAAGGCACGAACAGCGCGCGGTTGAGACCGTCGCGGTACAGCTCCTGCGGCGGCACGTTCGAGGTGGCGACAACGACAACGCCGCGCTCGAACAGTTGCGCGAACAGCCGTCCGAGAATCATGGCGTCGGCGATGTCGGTGACGTGAAATTCATCGAAGCACAGAAGCCAGGCTTCGGCCGCCAGATCGATCGCGGTGCGCACGATCGGATCCTCGCCGGCAAACGATCCGGTTTTCATCTTCTGCCGGAGCGCATGAATCCGCTCATGGACGTCGATCATGAATTCGTGGAAATGCACCCGGCGCTTGCGCACCACCGGGCTCGCCTCGAAGAACAGATCCATGAGCATGGTCTTGCCGCGCCCGACCTCGCCGTAGATGTAGAGGCCCTTGATCCGCGGCGCGGCTTTGGCGCGGCCGGCAAACAGCCACCCCAGCGAGGAAGACTTGCGCGCCAGACGAACCTCGGCGATTCGCGTTTCGAGCCCCGCCAGTTTTTCGGCGACGGCAAGCTGCGCGTCGTCATGCTCGACTCTGCCGGCGGCAACGGCGGCGATGTATCGTGCAGCAACTGAGCCAGGCATGAGCGAATTAACCATTGTCGGCGAAACGTGGCGGGGAGTCTGAGTTGAGCTGACTGGAAATCGGACGAGAAACGTGGCGGGAAACAGGAACGATGGATGCCTGCCGGTGTTGCACAATGTGTGCCGGATTTTGCGGCAAAGACTCCATAACGCGGTTAATTGTCAGCCATGCGTATAGGGAATGTGCTCATTTTGCTCAATACTTTGCCTTGCCAAACTTTGGTCACGACACAAGATGACCCTGAGTAGAAGGCGCGCCGAAAGAAGTTTTCACGGCGTTTGCTGAAACGGAGGAACGCGATCCGAGGGGGTTTTGACTGCTGACGGGAATGTCAGCTAACGAGGTCAGGAGACCCCTGGAATGCAGGATTTTCTTCCCGAAGGCGGCGTGATCCGGAAATTATGGGTCGGCGAAGCCGACAAGTACCGCGATCACGTGCTGCGACTCGATCCGGCAAGCCGGCACAGCCGCTTCGGCGGCGGCGTATCCGACGACTTCATCCGCCACTACGCGGACCTTTCGATCTCGCTCGACACGGTGCTGCACGGGTTTTTCATCGGCGGCGTGATGCGTGGCGCAGCCGAGCTGCGGCATCTCGGCACGCGCTCGTCACGCGAAGCGGAAGCGGCCATCAGCGTCGAGAAGGAATGGCAAAGCCACGGCGTCGGCTCCGCGCTGCTTCGCCGCACGCTGCTCGCCGCCCGCAATCGCGGCTTTCGCCTGCTGCATATGGCCTGCCTCGCCGACAACCGGCGCATGCAGCAGCTCGCGCGCAAGTTCGACGCCGAGCTGTCGTTCGATTTCGGCAGCGTCGTCGGCGAAGTGGAATCGGCGCGGCCGAATGCGTTGACCGTGATGCAGGAAATGATGGCGGACCATCACGGCTTCGCCACCGCAATGCTCGATCTGCAGTCGCGCATGCTGCGCGCGTAGCCGGTCAGCCGATTCTGCGCGCGGCCGGGATGAAGCCCGCCGTGCGCGAATACTCGGCACCGGCGTCGCAAGCGGATAAGCCTCCTCGACGACATAAGGCCCGCCGCCCACCGACGAGCGCGACGAGAACAACACAAACCGGGTGACCTCGAACGACGCCGAGCGGTAATGCCCGCGCGCGCTCAGATAATCGGCGACCTGCCGGCTCGAGGAATCCCGCAGCCGCGCGAGCGTTACGTGCGGGGTGTATTTGCGTCCTTCCGGCTCCAGCCCAACCCGCTGGAGCAGTCGTTCCTGCTCGGCCTGCAGTTCCAGAAGCGGCGCCGGCGCCGTTACGGCGGCGACCAGCGCGCGCGGCTTGCGGCCGCCGAACGACGTCAGGCCGTCAAGGCGCAGCTCGAAATGACGACGCCGCACGCCGCCCAGCAGGACGGCAATGTCGTGCGCAAGCGCGTCGTCGATATCCCCGATGAAGCGCAGCGTCAGATGATAATTTTCCGGATCGATCCATCGCGCCCCGGGCAGACCGCCGCGCATCAACGCAAGCTGGTCGCCGATATGCCGCGGTATTTCGAGACCTGTGAAAAGACGGGGCATGACACCTGCGGTCCTGTGGTCGGCGAATCGCAGCAAGGCCAGCATGGGGGGATCGCCCTTCGGGCGCAACCCTTACGAAGGGTTGCGGCTGCGCGTCCGTGCGATCAGTTCCTCCACTTTGGGTAATATGCGCGTCACAATCACGTCCACACCGGCGGCATTTGGATGCAGGCCATCGCGCTGCGACAGGCTGTGGTCGCCGGCCACGCCGTCGAGGAAAAACGGGTAGAGCGGCGCTTCGTATTTGGCCGCCAGCACCGGGAAGATGCTTTCGTAGGATTGAACGAAGTCGGGCCCGAGATTGGGCGCCGCGCGCATCCCGCACACCAGAACGGCGATATGGCGCTCCATCAGCCGGCGCAGGATGGTATCGAGCGCGCCGCGCGTGACCTGCGGCTGAATACCGCGGAGCATGTCGTTGGCGCCGAGTTCAAGGATCACCGCATCGGTACCGTCGGGCACCGACCAGTCGAGCCGCGCCAGTCCGCCCGAGGAGGTATCGCCGGAAACGCCGGCATTCACGATCTCCGCCTCGATGCCTTTCGCGGCCAGCGCGGCCTGCAGGCGCGGCACGAAGCCTTCGTTCGCCGGAAGCCCCAGCCCCGCCGTCAGCGAGTCGCCGAACGCGACGATCTTCACAGGTGCTTCAGCCCCGGCCGCGACCACAGGAGCCGAAAGCGCCAGCACGGCACACAGTACGAACCCTGCGATTTGGCGCAGCGCTTCGCCGCTCCCATATGAACGCGAATGTCCGGGGCAACGGTCAGCCAGAAACATGAATGACACGTCGGGGCTTCCTTTCAACGGCCACGCCATCGCGCTGGCCGGGGTCAATCTCTCGCTCGGAGCCGGCTCCGCCCGGGTTCATATTCTCAGAGACATCGCGCTGAATATAAGGCGTGGCGAAGCGGTTGGCCTGCTCGGACCGTCAGGCTCGGGCAAATCGACGCTGCTGATGGTCATGACCGGACTGGAACGCCCGGACAGCGGCGCGGTCGTGGTCGCCGGCAAAAACCTGCACGATCTCGGCGAGGACGATCTGGCGCGCTTTCGCGGCAAAAATGTCGGCATCGTCTTTCAGGCGTTCCATCTGATCCCGACCATGACGGCGCTGGAGAACGTTGCCGTGCCGCTCGAGCTTGCCGGCGTGCGCGACGCATTCGAGCGCGCGGCGAGCGAGCTTGTTGCAGTCGGGCTCAAGCACCGGCTCTCGCATTATCCGTCAGAACTGTCCGGCGGCGAACAGCAGCGCGTGGCGCTCGCGCGCGCGCTTGCGCCCGCTCCTGCCATCCTCGTCGCCGACGAGCCGACCGGAAATCTCGACGAAACGACCGGCTCTGAAATCATCGAGCTGCTGTTCCGCGGCCACCGCGAACACGGCACGACGCTTGTGCTGGTGACGCACGACACCGCTTTGGCCGCGCGCTGCGACCGGGTGCTGACGATGCATTCCGGACGGATCGAGGGCCGCACCGGCGTGCCGGCGGCATGACGTTCGCGACATGATGAAAACAGCATGAAAACAGCGCGCGTGCCGCTCGCATTGAAGCTCGTTTACACCGCGTATATGGCGGTGTTCATTCCGGTCTACTGGCATTATTACGGTCCGACCAACTTTTTGTATTTCTGCGATGTCGCGCTGATCCTCACGCTGTTTGCAATCTGGCCCGAGAACGCGCTGCTGATCTCGATGTGCGCGGTCGGCATCGTGGTGCCGCAGGCGGTGTGGGTCGCCGACCTCATCGCCAACGCCGCGGGTTTTCCGCTGCTCGGCATGACGGACTATATGTTCGACGGCGACCGTTCGCTGTTCCTGCGCATGCTCTCGCTGTTTCACGGCTGGCTGCCGTTCCTGCTGATCTTTCTGGTGTGGCGGGTCGGCTACGACCGGCGCGCGCTGCCGGCCTGGACCGTGCTTGCCTGGGGGCTCCTCGCGGTCTCGTTCTTTTTGCTGCCGCCGCCGACGGCGAGCCCTGGGCTCGTTCCGGTCAACGTCAATTATGTCTGGGGCATGAGCGACCACGCGGCGCAGACCTTTGTACCGGCCTGGGTCTGGCTGGCGGGACAGTTTGCCGGATTGCCGTTGATCGCCTGCGCGCCGACCCACTTCGTGCTGGCGCGCTTCATGCCGGAGGCCCGATGACGCAGCCGACACATGCAAAACCCGGTTTCCCGGTGGCGCTGCGTTTCGCCTTTCGCGAATTGCGCGGCGGACTGCGCGGCTTCGGCGTTTTTGTCGCCTGCATTGCGCTTGGCGTGCTGGCGATCGCAGGCGTCGGCTCGGTGGCGAACAGCCTGTCCGAAGGACTTTCCAGCGCCGGCGGCCTGATCCTTGGCGGCGACATCGCTTTCTCGCTGGTCCAGCGCGAAGCGACCGAAAGCGAACGCGCCTTTCTCGGCGCGAAGGGCACGCTCTCCGCCGTCGCCACCATGCCGACGATGGCGCGCACCGCCGACGGGCGCTCCACCCTTGTCGAGATCAAGGCCGTGGACGGCCCCTATCCGCTGCTGGGCACGGTCACGACCGATCCTCTGCTGCCGATGCCTGCTTTGCTGGCGCAGCAGGGCGACGCCTTCGGCGGCGCAGCCGATCCCGCCCTGCTGACGCGGCTCGATCTCAAGCCCGGCGACCGCATCACCATCGGCAACGCCGTCATCGAACTGCGCGCAGCGCTCAAAACAGAGCCCGACAGGCTCGCCGGCGGGATCGGTTTCGGGCCACGGCTTTTGATAAGCGACGCCGCTTTGCGCGCCAGCGCCCTGTTGCAGCCCGGCAGTCTCGTGCGCTGGCAATACCGGATCCGGCTCCCCGCATCCGACGCAGGCGACAGCGCCGTCGCCGCGGTCGAGCAACTGGCAAAAGCGGAATTTCCCGACGCCGGCTGGGAAGCGCGCACGCGCAACAAGGCGTCGCCGCAGCTCGAACGCAACGTCGAGCGGTTCAGCCAGTTCCTGACGCTGGTCGCGCTCACGGCACTGCTGGTCGGCGGGGTCGGCGTCGCCAATGCGGTCGCGAGCCACCTCGCGCGAAAGCGCGGCGCGATCGCCACGATGAAGGCGCTGGGCGCGACCGGCAGCGACATCTTCGCGGTCTATTGTTCGCAGATCATGCTCGTTGCGCTGTTCGCGACGCTGATCGGCGCCGCGTTGGGCGCCGCGCTGCCGTTTGCGATCGCGGCGATGTTTGCCGGGCTTATTCCGTTTCCGGTCACGCCGTCGCTGCATCCTGCCGTGCTCGTGCTGTCCATCGCCTATGGTCTGCTCACCGCGCTTGCCTTCGCGATGTGGCCGCTCGGGCGCGCCCACGACGTTTCCGTGTCCACGCTGTTTCGCGACCAGGTCGCCGCCGAGCGGAGCTGGCCGCGGCGGCGCTACGTGATCGCAACCGCGGCGATCGTCGCCGCGCTGGCGGCGCTCGCGGTCGTGTTCGCCTTCGACCAGCGACTCGCCGCGATTTTCGTCGCCGCCGCGGCCGTCGTGTTTGCCGGACTGCGGCTGCTGGGCATGCTCACGATGGCGATCGCGCGGCGCCTGCCGCGGGCGCGCTCGACGCTGCTGCGGCTTGCGATCGCCAACATCCACCGGCGCGGCGCTTTGACGCCGAACGTCGTGCTCTCGCTCGGTCTCGGCCTGTCCCTGCTGGTGACGGTGATCGAGATCGACGGCAACCTGCATCGCCAGTTCGCCGCGGCGCTGCCGGAGCACGCACCGTCGTTTTTCTTCCTCGACATTCCGTCAGCCGAATCCGGACGCTTCGACGCCTTCGTGCACGACAACGCGCCGGGCGCGCACGCTCGAACGCGTGCCGATGCTGCGCGGGCGCATCGTCGGGGCCAACGGCGTCAAGGCGGAGAATCTCAAGCCTGCGGAAGGTTCGGCCTGGGTGCTTCGCGGCGATCGGGGCATCACCTATGCTTCAGCCGTTCCGCAGGGCTCGCGCCTTGTCGCCGGCGAATGGTGGCCGGCCGATTATTCCGGACCGCCGCTGGTTTCGCTCGAAAATAAGACAGCCGCCGATCTCGATCTCAAGCCGGGCGACACCATCACCGTCAACGTGCTCGGCCGCAGCATAACCGCGCAGCATCGCCAACCTGCGCGCGGTGGACTGGCAAAGCCTCGGCATCAATTTCGTCCTCGTGTTCTCGCCGGGCGCATTTGCCGGCGCGCCGCACACCGATATCGCGACGCTCACCTTTTCCGACGGCGGCTCGGCCGGCGGAGGAAACGGCGGTGGTCAAGGCGATGGCCGGTGCGTTCCCCGACAGTCTCCGCCGTCCGCGTCAAAGACGCGCTCGATGCGATCGATCGGATCGTCGGCAATCTGGCTTCGGGCGCTGCGCGGCGCGAGCGCGGTGACGCTGGTTGCGGCGGCTCTGGTGCTCGGCGGCGCGCTCGCCGCCGGCCAGCGCTTTCGGATCTACGACGCGGTGGTGCTGCGGACGTTGGGCGCGACCGCGGGCGCCTTCTGGCCGCCTATGCGCTGGAATATCTTCCTCATCGGGCTGGCCGCCGTCGTGTTCGGCGTGGCCGCGGGCTCGCTCGCCGCGGCCTTGTTGTGACCCGGCTGATGGATTTTCCGTTCGTCTTCGTGCCGGCGCAAGCCGCGGTCGCGGCGTGGCAGCGCTCGTTGGTGACCGTCGGGCTCGGGCTTGCCGGCACGTTTCACGGCACTTGGCCGCAAGCCCGCGGAAGTACTTAGGAATTTGTAACTTCCAGCGATTATGAACGCCCGTAGAATCTGATTCGCGTAACCTGCCGCAAATATCGCGCCCTTCCCATCTAGCGCGCATTCCGCTTTGGCACTAGATTCCTGGCCACATGCAGTCCGGCTTTTCCGGGCCGTATCGGCCCGGCGATGCCGGGACAACCCAGGGGTTACTTCCATGTCGGACTTCGACCGGAATATCGCGACCGCCCGGGCCGGCTATCGCACCGGATCAGGTAGCGATCGATGCGGGTCTGCGCGCGTATATGATCCGCGTCTACAATTACATGACTGCCGGCGTTGCGCTGACCGGACTGGTCGCGTGGTTCACCTATCATGCCGCTGGCGGCCACGGACATATTCCGGCCCGGACCGGCGCTGACGCCGTTCGGCCAAGCGATCTTCGGCAGCCCGCTGATGTGGCTGTTCGTGCTGGCGCCGCTCGGGCTCGTGATGCTGCTCAGCTTTGGCATTAACCGGCTGTCGGCGGGCACCGCGCTGACGCTGTTCTTCGTCTATGCGGGCCTGCTCGGCCTGTCGCTGGCTTCGATCTTCCTGGTTTATACCGGAGCGTCGATCACGCGAGTGTTCTTCATCTCGGCGGCGACGTTCGGCGCGATGAGCCTCTACGGCTACACGACCAAGCGCGACCTGACCGCCGTCGGCTCGTTCATGTTCATGGGCCTGATCGGCATCGTCATCGCGAGCCTGGTGAACATCTTCCTGCAGTCGAGCGGGCTCTACTGGGCGATCTCGGTGATCGGCGTGCTCGTCTTCGTCGGCCTGACCGCCTACGACACGCAGAACATCAAGGAGATGTACAGCCCGATGGACGACGGCACCGTCGCCGGCCGCAAGGCGGTGATGGGCGCGCTGCGTCTCTATCTGGACTTCATCAACCTGTTCCTGATGCTGCTGCGCCTGTTCGGCGACCGCCGCTAAGGCAGACAACACCGAAACGACAGCGCCCCGGGGCCAAACCCCGGGGCGTTTTGTTTTAAGGCTGGTCGGGCCGCGACGTCCGCACGCAGCACAGCGCGGCAAGCGCCGCGAGGCAAAGCCCGCTCGACACCGCAATGACCGACGCTCCCATGACGTCGAGCAGCAGCCCGAACAGCAGCGGCGCGAGCGCCTGCGCCGCGCGGGCCGGCGCACCAAGCAGCCCGGTGCGCTCGCCATAACCCTCCGGGCCGAACACCGCGAGCGGCACCGTGCCGCGCGCGATGGTCAGAAGTCCGTTGCCGGCGCCGTAAAAAATCACGAATGCGGTCGCCATCGGCGCGCCGCCGAGGGCAAGGACGACCGCGCCGACCGGATGCAGCACCGCTGCGACGCGGGCCGCCATAAGCGGATGGGCGCGGCGCAGCAGGAAAAATTCGACCAGACGCGCCGCCACCTGCGCCGGCCCGACGAGCGCTGCCGCGGCGATTGCCTGCACCGGGGTCGCGCCGGCGGTCTCGAGCAGGCGCGGCAGGTGCGCCGCCATCGCGCCGGTGACGAACCAGACCGCCGCGAACACGAACGCGAGCAGAAACATTTCGCGGTACGGCTTCCAGCCGGTCGAGGGCGGCGGCGGGACGCAACGCCTGGCGCAGTCGTTGCGGCACCGGCAGCAGCAGATTGAGCGGAATACCGATCACGATATTGAGCGCGGCCCAGACCAGCACGGTCTCGCGCCAGCCGACCGCATCGTTGAGGAACGTCGACAACGGCCAGCTTACGGTCGAGGCGAAACCGGCGAACAGGGTGATGCCGGTGATCGGGCCCCTCGCCTCGTGACCGTAGAGCGCGGCCAGTGTGGCGAAGCCGGCATCGTAAAGCCCGAGCGACATGCCGATGCCGAGAATGCCCCAGGCGGCGAACAGCACGGCCGGGCCATGAGAAACAGCCAGCAGGGCGAGACCTGCCGCCAGCACGACGTTCGAGAGCACCAGCACCCCGCGGCCGCCGCGGCGATCGATCGCGCGCCCGATCGCCGGTCCGGCGAAGGCCGCGAGCAGCAAAGCGGCCGAAAAGGCGCCGAATACCCACGAACGCGGGACGCCGGTGCCGGCCGCAATCGGATCGGCGAGGGTCGCGGGCAGGTAATAGCTCGATGCCCATGCGAGCGTCTGGGCCGTGCCAAGCGCCGCCACCACGACGGCGCGCGGGCGCGTCGCGCCGGTGTGGTCGGGCCTGTCAGCCAAGCGGTTTGCCGGACGGCCTCGATCCGCGCCTAACCGCCAACGATGCGGAGCGAGCGGTCGAGCGCGCCAAGCACGCGGTCCAGCTCATGGCCGCGACGCAGGATGTGGCCGGTCGCGGAAATCACGCTGTAGGCGCCCTGCCGGCGTTCCAGCCGCGGGTTTTTCTCGATCCGGTAAATCGGGAATTCGCTGGCGCGGCGGAAGACGGAAAACACCGCGCGATCCTTCAAAAAGTCGATGGCGTAATCACGCCATTCGCCGGCGGCGACCTTGCGGCCGTACAGTCCCAGGATGCGGTCAAGCTCGCGCCGGCTGAAGGTAACCTTGCTCGCAGGGGCGGGCGCGCGAAGCTCACCCCCGCGCCACGTACTCGGTTCGGTCTCGCCGAAATCCATGCGGCGCCTCCCTGGTCATCGGACCTTCATGATCGCGCCGCGCGGATGCGGCGGCAAGAGGCTTTGAAGAGGCTTTGAAGGGGTTTTCAGCGAGCTTCGCAGGGACCCGCGACTATCGGGAAAACCGCAGCGAACGATCCCTGACGCTGCGGGTGCGACATTTTCGACCGCCGAATCACGGATTCGTCAGGCCAATCATAATGAAGCCCCATTTCGGTCAACCACACGCCAAGCTGAGCTGCGAAACATTGACCGTTGCCTCAAGGCCCGGTCTTGGTCGCATTCCGGATTCCTCAGCCCCCCAGCCCCCCGGGGTGTGGTCGGACCGGGCCAGGTTTCTGAGGCAGAGTTGTTCAGCGTGGCGTTTGTTCGGCGTAGAGTTTGGTAGTTGCTTACGGGTGGCTCACCAGTTGCGTACCGAAGCTGCGTATCAAAAGGCCGGCCGGTTCGCCGGCCTTTTTTGTTTTCGCAGCGGCAGCGACGCAGGATTTGATCTGGAAGTGTCGATCGGGAAGTTCCGATCCGGATGACGCGACCGCGGCTTAATGGCCGGCTGCCGCAGGTTCTCCGGCGTCGGGGGTCTGCCGGCTGACCGGCACATAAGCGGCGCCGAGAATGGGGCCCGGTTTGTCGTGGGTGCCCTGCTGGAGCATCACCACCACGCCATCGCTGCCGTCGGACGTGATTTCTGAAATCGGGACGTTCCATTTCAACTCGGTCCCGGTCCAGTCGCCGAGCTTGAGCCAGCGCCGCACCACGTTGTGATAGGTGACGGTGCGTCCGCTGTTCTCGCCACGGCCGATTTCGACCGGCACCGTCCTTGCGAGCGGGCACAGCCAGACTTCGCCGGAGGCATGGTCCTTTGCCGCCGGCGACCTTCACGTCCAAGTCGCTGCCGCCGAGCGACAGCACTACCGGGACCGACATGATCGCCGCATTGCGATCGGTCTGCGCAATGGCGTGCTCGATCGCGGCATGGTCGCTGCCGAGCACATGCGTCGCGCCGTTGACGACGATCTGCGGCGTATAGACTTCCCGGTCGCCGCGCACGCGCGCATAGGCGCGCTGCCGCGCCGAATGCGCCGGAGCTGGCCAGCGTGTCCTTCCAGCCGAGATAATCCCAATAGTCGATCGGCACGCTGAGCACGACCAGCGAAGGATCGGCCGGCAATCTCGCCGAGCAGCTTGTCGGCCGCCGGGACAGGACGAGCAGCCCTGGCTGGTGAACAGTTCGAGCACGGCCCGTGGCTGCGCCGGCATCGGCGTATGCGCAGCCTGCGATCAGCAGGCCTGCAATCAGCGGCGCGGTGGGAAGACGGCGACGCAGCATTTCCTGCTCTCTAACCCGATGGCCCCTCGGCGCGGATTTGGCTGGTGCGCATTGATATCGGCCGCCATCCCTCACCTGCTACTCACTTCGCGGTGAGCCCCGTTACAGACTCACCGTTTTGGCGTCATCGGTCGCCGCTTTCGCATCACGCGCGGAGCGACTACCAGTCATGCGTCAGGCGGCGAGATGGCGCAATACGTACTGCAAGATGCCGCCGTTGCGGAAATACTCGAGTTCGTCGACCGTATCGATGCGGCAGATCAGCGGCACACGCTTCAATCCGCCGTCGGCGGCGATGATCTCCGCGATCAGCCGCTGGTGCGGCTTCAGATCGCTGTGCAGGCCGCGAATCGTGACCTGCTCGTCGCCCTTCAGCCCGAGCGCCTGCCAGGAATTGCCTTCCTCGAACACCAGCGGGACCACGCCCATGCCGATCAGATTAGAGCGGTGGATGCGCTCGAACGACTGTGCGATCACCGCGTGCACGCCGAGCAGGATGGTGCCCTTCGCCGCCCAGTCGCGCGAGGAGCCGGTGCCGTATTCCTTGCCGGCGAATACCACCAGCGGCACCTTCTCGGTTTTGTAGCGCATCGCCGCGTCGTAAATCGTCATGCGCTCGCGCGACGGATAGTGAATCGTGAAGCCGCCTTCGACGCCGGGCACCATCTGGTTCTTCAGCCGGATGTTGGCGAAGGTGCCGCGCATCATCACCTCGTGATTGCCGCGGCGCGTGCCGTATTGGTTGAAATCCACCGGCTTGACCTTGTGGTCGATCAGATACTTGCCGGCCGGGGAAGTCGACCTTGATCGAACCCGCAGGCGAGATGTGGTCGGTGGTGATCGAATCGAGGAACAGGCCGAGGATGCGCGCGTCGATGATGTCGGTCGGCGCTTCCGGCCGCGTCTTCATGCCGGTGAAGTACGGCGGATTCTGCACGTAGGTCGACTTGCGGTCCCACGGGAAAGTGAGCGCGCCCTTCACGCTGATCTTGCGCCAGTTCGCGTCGCCCTTGAACACGTCGCCATATTTGCGCGTGAACATCTGCTTTGTTGATGTTCTTGCGGACGAAGTCGCCGATCTCGCGGCTGGTCGGCCAGATGTCGCGCAGATACACCTTGCGCCCCTTCTGGTCGGTGCCGAGCGGCGACTTCGCGACGTCGATCTGCATCGAGCCGGCGATCGCGTAAGCGACCACCAGCGGCGGCGAAGCCAGATAATTGGCGCGCACGTCGGCGTTGACGCGGCCCTCGAAGTTGCGGTTGCCGGACAGCACCGCCGCGGCGACGAGATCGCCTTCGTTGATGGCTTTGGAAACCTCCGGCGGCAGCGGGCCCGAATTGCCGATGCAGGTGGTGCAGCCGAAGCCGACCAGATTGAAGCCGAGCCCGTCGAGGTCTTTCTGCAAGCCCGATTTGTCCAGATACTCGCCCACTACCTGCGAGCCGGGCGCGAGCGAGGTCTTCACCCACGGCTTGACGCTGAGGCCCTTGGCGATCGCCTTGCGCGCGAAAAGCCCCGCCGCGATCATCACGCTCGGGTTCGAGGTGTTGGTGCACGAGGTGATCGCCGCGATCACCACGTCGCCGTGGCCGACCGTGTGCGAGCGGTCCTCCACCGGCACCCGCTTGTCCGTCTCCGCGCCCTTGCCGAACTCCTTGTCCAGCGCGACCGCGAAGCCGCTCTTGACCTCCTTGAGCGGCACCCGGTCCTGCGGACGCTTCGGTCCCGCAAGCGACGGCTCGACCGAGCGACAGTTCGAGCTTGAGGACTTCGGTAAACACCGGGTCCTGGCTCGATTTGGTGTGGTACATGCCCTGCGCTTTTGCGTAGGCGAGCACCAGCGACACCAGTTCCGACGGGCGCCCGGTATCGCGCAGATACCGGACAGTATCCTCGTCGATCGGGAAGAAGCCGCAGGTGGCGCCGTATTCCGGCGCCATGTTGCCGAGCGTAGCCCGGTCGGCGATCGACAGGCTGGGCATGCCGGGGCCGAAATACTCGACGAATTTTCCGACCACGCCGCGCTTGCGCAGCATTTGCGTAACGGTGAGCACAAGATCGGTCGCGGTGACGCCTTCCTTGAGCTTGCCGTTGAAGCGGACGCCGATCACTTCGGGCAGCAGCATCGAATAAGGCTGGCCCAGCATGGCGGCCTCGGCCTCGATGCCGCCGACGCCCCAGCCGAGCACCGAGAGCCCGTTGACCATGGTGGTGTGCGAATCAGTCCCGACCAGCGTGTCCGGATAGGCAAGCTCGGTGGCGACGGTCTTGTCCGGGAATTTGATCTTCGACTTCGCGGTCCAGACCGTGTGCGAGAGATATTCGAGATTGACCTGGTGGCAGATGCCGGTGCCGGGCGGCACCACGCGGAAATCCTCGAACGAGCGCTGCGCCCATTTGAGGAACCGGTAGCGCTCCTGATTCTGCTTGTACTCTTCGTCGACGTTCTTTTTGAACGCGCCGTCGCTGCCGAAATAATTGACCACCACCGAATGATCGATGACGAGATCGACCGGCACCAGCGGATTGATCTTTTTGGGATCGCCGCCCAGCATCTTCATGGCGTCGCGCATGGCGGCGAGATCGACCACCGCGGGGACGCCGGTGAAATCCTGCATCAGCACGCGCGCCGGCCGGAACGCGAGTTCGCGGTCGGAGGATTTGGTCTTGAGCCATTGCGCAACCGCGAGGATGTCCTCCTTCGTAACGGTGCGGCCGTCCTCGTTGCGCAGCAGATTTTCCAGCAGGACCTTCAGCGAGTATGGCAGCCGGGAGATGCCCTTGAGACCGTTCTTTTCCGCTTCCGGCAGACTGTAATAGGCATAGGTTTTCGACCCGACCTTGAGCGGGCGAAGGCATTTGAAGCTATCGAGCGAAGCCATGATTATTTTCCCATCCTGCCGGCGGCGGAGCGGCGCCCCTGGAGGTAATTTGTGCCGGAACAAGCCCCAACAGATCGTTGCCGGCCAGGCACGGCTCGCGTCCCGAACGCGCCGCCGCCTGGCGGGCGGCTTATAGGGCGTTTTTGAGATTTGTTCCAGTTCGACAAAGGAATGACCGGTATGATGCTGCGAATCGCCAGCGGGCGCGGACGAATGTAATGCGGCTTTCCGCCACTGAACTGGCCTGCCGGCGCGGTGGTCGCGACGTGTTCGCAGGCGTGAACTTCTCGGTCGCATCCGGCGAAGCTCTGACGGTGAGCGGCCGCAACGGGGCCGGGAAATCCTCGCTGCTGCGCATGGTGGCGGGACTGCTGCGAATCGCCGAAGGAAAGATCGTCCTGGAGGGTGGAGACCCGGAACTCGGCGTCGGCGGGCAGGCCCACTATCTCGGCCACCAGGATGCGCTCAAGCCCGCGCTCTCGGCCGGCGAAAATCTTCGCTTCTGGGCGGACTTTCTGGGCGCGCCGGCCGCCGGCCGGGAAGCAGCCCTCGACGCGGTCGGGCTCGCCCCGCTTGCCGACCTCCCCGCCGCGTACCTTTCCGCCGGACAGCGCCGCCGGCTCTCGATCGCCCGGCTGATCGCGATCAGACGGCCGATCTGGCTGCTCGACGAGCCGACCAGCACGCTCGATACCGCGGCCCAGGCGAGGCTCGGCGAACTGATGCGCGCCCACCTCGCGGGCGGCGGCATTGTCATCGCCGCAAGTCACGGCGCGATCGGTCTCGAGGGCACGCGCGAGCTGCGGCTCGGAGGCGCTGTATGAAGCCGCTCGCGGCACTCCTTGTCCGCGACCTGCGCGTCGCCGTGCGGGTCGGCGGCGGCGCGCTGACCGGCGTGCTGTTCTTCCTCATCGTCGCGGTGCTGATGCCGTTCGCGACCGGCCCGGACCCCGTCCTGCTGGCGCGCGTCGCGCCGGCAACGCTCTGGATCAGCGCGCTGCTGGCGAGCCTGCTGGCGCTCGATCGCGTCCTGAAGTCCGATTTCGAGGACGGCTCGCTCGACCTTCTGCTGACCGCGGAGACGCCGCTCGAACTGACGGTGGCGACCAAGGCGGTGGCGCACTGGCTGACGACCGGCCTGCCGCTCGCGATCGCAGCCCCGTTCCTCGGCCTGCTGCTCAACCTCGACTTCGCGTCATCCGGCATCGTCGCCGTGACGCTTGCGGTCGGCACACCCGCGCTGACATTCACCGGTCTGCTTGGTGCTGCGTTAACCGTGGCACTAAGCCGCGGCGGACTACTGCTCGCGGTGATCGTGCTGCCGCTCACCCTGCCGGTGCTCATTTTCGGCGTCGATGCCGCGGGCGCCGCAGCCACCGGTTCGGCGCCGTTCGGCGCATCCTTCACGATCCTCTGCGCGCTGACGCTGATGAGCCTCGTGCTCGGCCCGTTCGCCGCCGCCGCCGCGCTTCGGCTCGGGACCGAGTGACGTGATGGCGCCGGCCGGCAGCAAAACGCCATATTGCCGGGCCGCCGGACGGTCATTAGGACAGACGCCGGGACAGACACCATGGCTCTGAGCGACCTTGCCAATCCGACGCGTTTTCTCGCCTTCGCGGGCCGCGTGCTGCCGTGGCTTTACGCGCTGACCGCGCTCGCGTTCGCGGTCGCGATCTGGCAGGCCTTCTTCATCGCGCTCGATCTCTACGAACAGCGCGAGACCATCCGCATCATGTTCATTCACGTGCCGACGGCGTGGCTCGGCATGCTGGGCTGGGCCATCATGAGCGTCGCCGGCCTCGGCACGCTGGTCTGGCGTCATCCGCTCGCCGATGTCGCGGCGAAAGCCGCCGCTCCGGTCGGCGCGGCCTTCACCTTCGTCTGCTTCGTCACCGGCTGGCTGTGGGGGCGGGCAAGCTGGGCGGGCGGCGGCGAACTGCCGCTCAAATACATGGTGCTCGACGCACGCCTGAGTTCGGTGCTGATGCTGCTGATCCTTTATCTGGTCGTCATGGCGCTGGTGCGCTCGATCGAGGATCCGTCGCGGGCCGCGCGCGCGGCCGCGATCCTGACGCTGGCGGGCGCCATCGTCCTGCCGATCATCAAATATTCCGCGGAGTGGCAGCAGGGGAAATACACGCTGCATCAGACTTCCTCGGTGTTCCGGCTGGACGGGCCCCGTCTCGACACGCCGATCCTGACGGCGCTGCTGCTCTCGACGCTCGCCTTCACATTGCTGTTTTTCGCGCTGCATCTCGCGGCGATGCGAAACGAGATTTTGCGCCGAAGGGTTCGCACGCTGCGGCTGATGCAGGCCGAGGCGGCGGGGTGACGATGCAGACCGCCATCCCCCACCTCGATTTCATCGTCGGCTCCTACCTCGTGGCGGCCGTCGTCATCGCGGCCCTGATTGCGTGGGTGATGCTGGATTACCGGGCCCAGGCCGGCAAACTCGCCGATCTCGAGCGGCGCGGCGTGACGCGGCGTTCGGCCGTGCGACCGGCGGGGGAGCAGGCGTGAGCGCGGCGCCCGGGCCGAACGACCAGGATGGACAAAACGGCTCCACCCGGCGCCGGCGCGTGCTGGTGCTGGTGCCGCTCGCCGTCTTCCTCGGCCTCGTGCTGCTGTTCCTGATCCGGCTGTTTTCCGGCGATCCGTCGCGCATTCCGTCCGCGCTGATCGGCCACCCCGCGCCGCAAACCAATCTGCCGGCGGTGGCCGGCCTCGACCGCAACGGCGAGCCGGTTCCCGGCCTCGATCCCGCACGCTTCGCCGGCGCCGTTACGCTTGTGAATGTGTGGGCGTCGTGGTGCGTGCCCTGCCACGACGAGGCGCCGCTGCTGATGGATCTGGCGCGCGATACCCGGCTGCGCGTCGTCGGTATCAACTACAAGGACGAACCCGAAAACGCCCGCCGCTTCCTCGGCCGCTACGGCAATCCGTTCGCCGCCGCAGGCGCGGACCGAAACGGACGCGCGGCGATCGAATGGGGCGTGTACGGCGTGCCGGAAACCTTCATCGTCGGCCGCGACGCCCGCATCGCTTACAAGCTGGTGGGCCCGATCACGCCCGAGAATCTCGCCTCGGTGCTCAAGCCGGAAATCGAGAAGGCGCTCGGCGCCGGGTCATGACCCCATCCTGCGAAGCGGAATCCGCGACGCCTTCAGTCACTCCTCCGCCGCCGCAGGCTCCACGGCATACTTCTTCAGCAGCGGATATTGCAGCGCGCCGAACAGAAAGGTGAGCGGCAGAAAGCCGAACACCTTGAAGTTCACCCAGACATCGGTGGACGTATTGCGCCAGACGATTTCGTTGAGCACCGCGAGCGCGAAGAAGAAAATCCCCCAGCGCAGCGTCAGCTTGCGCCACCCCTCTGCCGTGAGGTGAAACAGCGAATCGAACACCACGCCGAGGAACGATTTGCCGAACCACAGTCCGCCGAGCAGCACCGCGCCGAACAGCGCGTAAATGATGGTTGGCTTCAACTTGATGAAGGTCTGATCCCGAAAGTACAGCGTGGCGCCGCCGAACACGACCACGATGATCGCGGTCACCACGGGCATAAGCGGCAGGTGCCTCGTCAGCACAAAATAAACCAGCAGCGCCACCAGCACGGCCGGAATGAAAACTCCGGTCGCGGTGAAAATCCCCGCCTGCTCCCCACTCAGCAGCTCGGCCGGAAGAACCGGCGCGAGCAACGGCTGAAACAAAGCGGGCCGGGAATTTGCGAAAAAAAACAGCGCAAGCGGCCCGAGATCGAGCGCGAGCTTGAGGAGCGGATTGAGCTGCGGCTTTTTGGTTTCGGTCATGTCTTCTCGATCATGTCGCGGGCGCTGCGGGCGGATGACGGCATCTATTCGAGGCCGGCGATGGCGCGGGCAAAGTCGCGCGCCGAGAACGGCGCCAGATCGTCCGTTCCCTCACCAACGCCGATGAAATGCACCGGCACCGAAAATTTCGCCGCGATCGCGACAAGAATGCCGCCGCGCGCGGTGCCGTCGAGCTTGGTCATGACCAGGCCGGTGACGCCCGCGGCCTTGCTGAAAATCTCGACCTGGGAGAGCGCGTTCTGGCCGACGGTGGCGTCGAGCACGAGCAGCACCGCGTGCGGCGCCGACGGCTCGATCTTCTTCATCACCCGCACCACCTTTTGCAGTTCTTCCATCAGCTCGGTGCGGTTCTGAAGCCGGCCCGCGGTATCGACCAGCAGCACATCGGTGCCGGCTTCCTTCGCCGCCCGCACGGCATCGAACACCAGACCGGCGGCGTCGGCGCCGGCCTCGCGCGCAATCACCGGGGCGCCAGCGCGCTCGCCCCAGATTTTAAGCTGCTCGATGGCGGCGGCGCGAAACGTATCGCCGGCGGCGAGCATCACCGTGCGGCCTTCGGCGCGAAGCTTTGCTGCGAGCTTGCCGATCGTCGTGGTCTTGCCGGAACCGTTCACGCCGGCGACGAGGATGACGAACGGCTTTTTCGAAGGATCAATCACAAGCGGCAGCGCCACCGGCGTCAGCGCGCGCTCGATCTCGGCCGCCACCACCGCGTTGACCTCGTCGGGCGTCATGTCGGCCTGGTGACGGCTGCCGGCGAGCGCTTCTGCGATGCGGTCGGCGGTGGCGAGACCGAGATCGGCGCGGATCAGCACATCCTCTGATCTCGGCGATGGTCCCGGCGTCGAGCTTTTTCTTCGTAACGAGATCGGAAATGGCGCCGCTCAACGCCGAAGTCGTGCGCTTGAGCCCGCCGGTCAGGCGCTGCCACCAACTCCGCTTGGCGCTGTCACTCATCAGTCAAGTTACCAGGTTGCCGGCGCTGTCGCTGCTGCGGCGCACGTGATAGCGGTTTTGCAAAGGTACGCAACCATGACCCCCGAAGAGATGGTGTCGCGGCTGCTTTATCGCGACGGGCTGATGCTCGTTCTCGACAAGCCCGCAGGCTTCGCCGTGCATCGCGGCCCGAAAGGCGGCGAGAGCCTCGAAGATCATTTCGGCGCGCTGCGTTTCGGACTGCCGCGCGCGCCGGCGCTGGCCCACCGGCTCGACCGCGATACATCGGGCTGCCTCGTGCTCGGCCGACACCGCAAGGCGCTGGCGCAGCTCGGAAGGCTGTTCAAGTCGGGCGCGATCGACAAGACCTATTGGGCCGTGGTCGAGGGCATGCCCGACGCCGACGAAGGCACGATCGAACTGCCGCTCGGCCGCCTCGACGCCACGCGCGGCTGGTGGATGAAGCACGACCCGCAACAGGGCCAGCCGGCGGTGACGCGATGGCGGGTGCTGGGCCGCGCCGAGACATCCGCGTGGCTCGCGCTCGAGCCGGTGACCGGACGCACCCATCAGCTTCGGGTGCATTGCGCCGAAATGGGGTGGCCCATTCTGGGCGATGCGATCTACGGCAACGCGGCACGCACGGACGAACCCACGCTGCACCTGCACGCCCGAGAAGTGCTGGTGCCGCTCTACAAAAACCGCGAGCCGGTCCGCGTCACGGCCCCGCTGCCGCCGCACATGCGCGACGCGTTCACGGCATGCGGATGGACGGCATCCGGGGACGCGCCCGTTTCCACCGGCGGTGCCCGCGCAGCGGAAGCCTGAAGCGTTCACGC
This sequence comes from uncultured Alphaproteobacteria bacterium, assembly GCA_963766925.1. Taxonomy (GTDB): domain Bacteria; phylum Pseudomonadota; class Alphaproteobacteria; order Rhizobiales; family Xanthobacteraceae; genus BOG-931. Next base: position 32,734 of record CAVYCI010000022.1, on the reverse strand, counting down.
CGCCAGCAGTTGTTTGCCGTCGTGGGCGGCGATCTTCAATTCCATGATGGTGCCCGGCGCAGCGGGCGCCGAGGCAGGACCGGCGTGAAATGCTCGGTGTGGCCGCGACCGTCCAGTTCAATCAGCACCTGCCGCGTCGCGCCGATTTCAGCGTCGAGGTGCGCGCGCAGCGCAACCGCTCCACGCGCGCGCAGGCGCCGCGCGCGGTCCTTGACGATCCCGCGCGGCAGCTGCGGCATGCGCGCCGCAGGCGTCCCCGGTCGCGCCGAGAACGGAAACACATGCAGATGCGTCAGCCCGCATTCGTCGACCAGATCGAGCGAACGTTCGAACATCGGCTCGGTCTCGGTCGGGAAGCCGGCGATGATGTCGGCCCCGAACACCATGTCGGGCCGCAGCCGGCGCAGCGAATCGCAGAACGCGATGGCGTCCCTGCGCGCGTGGCGGCGCTTCATGCGCTTGAGGATCAGATCGTCGCCCGACTGCAGCGACAGGTGCAGATACGGCATCAGTCGCCCGTCGTTCGCGAACGCATCGATCAGGTCACGGTCGGCCTCGACCGAATCGATCGACGACAGGCGAAGACGCCTGAGTTCCGGCACGTGTTTGAGGATTTGCCTGACCAGCACGCCGAGCTTCGGCGCGCCGGGCAGATCCGGGCCATAGCTCGTGATGTCGACGCCGGTCAGCACGACTTCGCGGCAGCCATTCGCGACGAGGCGCCGCACGTCCTCCACCACCGCGCCCATCGGCACCGAGCGCGAATTGCCGCGACCGTAAGGAATGACGCAGAACGTGCAGCGGTGATCGCAGCCGTTCTGGACCTGAACAAAACCGCGCGTCCGGCGTGACAGCCCTTCGATCAGGTGCGGGGCGGTCTGGCGAACCGCCATGATGTCGTTGACCAGCGCCTTCGGCGAATCGTCGATATCGAACGACGCCCGCGTCCGCATCCAGACCTGATCGCTGAGCTTCTCGGTATTGCCCAGTACCCGGTCGGTTTCGGGCATTGCGACGAAGGTCTGCGGCTCGATCTGCGCCGCACAGCCGGTGACCACGATCTTCGCGCCCGGCCGGTCGCGGCGCAGCGCGCGAATGGTCTGTTTCGCCTGGCGCACCGCCTCGGCGGTGACCGCGCAGGTATTGACCACGACAGTGTCGTTCAGACCGGCCCGTTCCGCCTCGCGGCGTATCACTTCGGATTCGGCGGCATTGAGCCGGCAGCCGAACGTGACGACCTCGACGGCCATATCCTCACGCCGCTCCGGCGTCGGCGAACAAAGCCGCGTCGAAGCGTCCGGCGTGCTCGTACTCGACCGGGCCGGTCATCAGCACGTGGTCGTCGCCCTCGCGCCACTCGATCGCGAGATCGCCGCCGGGCAGCGTCACCGTCACCCTGCGCCCGGTCAGGCCGCGCCGCGCCGCTGCAACCGCGACCGCGCAGGCCGCCGAACCGCACGCAAGCGTGAGACCCGCGCCGCGCTCCCAGGTGCGGATCACGACGTGGTCGTGCGAGGCCACGGACGCGAGCGTGATGTTGGCGCGCTCGGGAAACAGCGGATGATGCTCGAGCTGCGGGCCGATCCGCGCAAGGTCGAAGACCTGCGGATTCTCGACCCAGAAGATCGCGTGCGGATTGCCCATGTTCACGACCGAGGGCGAACGCAGCGCGGGTCCGCCCGGCGGCGAGAATTCAAGCGCGATCGCGCGCGTATCCGGCATCGGCTGCGACAGGGGAATCTGGTCCCAGCGAAAGCGCGGCGCGCCCATATCGACCGTAAAGCGGTCCGCGTCGGCGCGCCAGCATGACACCAGGCCTGCCGGGGTCTCGAAATCGAGCCTTGCCTTGCCGGTCTCGCCGCTGACCAGCGCGGCCACGCAGCGCATGCCGTTGCCGCATGCGCCCGCCTCCGACCCGTCGCGATTGTAAATCCGCACCGAGGCATCGGCGCCGTCGCGGGACGGATAAAGCGCCATGAGCTGGTCGTAGTGCTCCTGGCCGGCGGCGGCCTGGGCCTCGCCCGGCGCGATCGGGCCGGGCGCCCGGCGCAGATCGACGATCACGATCTCGTTGCCGAGACCGTTCATCTTGACGAAATCGCGATTGGCCAGCGCGCTCATGATAATGCCCGAATGGAAGGGAGTTATATGAGGAGTTAGGTTGCGTGCGCCAGTGTCTGCCGGTGGGGGCGGGGCAGACCCGGCGGTCCGTGCTAAACTTCAGTCCATCATCAAGAATTGAGGGGCGCGCCGATCCGCCCCCTTCGAACAGGAGACTCTGATGTTCCTCCGCTTTGCGCTCTGCATCGGGGCCGCCGCAGCCATCGTCTGCGCGGAACCGCAGCATTCCCGGGCGCAAACCCTGGCGCAAAATCCCCCGGCGGCACCCGCCACCCCCGCAACTCCCGCCACGCCTGCTCCGGCCGCGTCCGGCGAGCAGAAGGATCCGTTCGGCGAGGAAATCACATTGGCCGCAAAGCCGATCGTCTACCTGAAGGGCACCGGCAACTGGGACAACGCCTTCGAGACCATCACCGGCGCGCTCAAGACGCTGAAAGCCTACGTCGAGAAGCAGGGACTCAAGGCCGACGGCCAGCCGATGACGATCTTCACCTCGACCGACGACACCGGCTTTCAGTTCCAGGCCGCGATTCCGGTCACCGAGGCGCCGAAGAATCCGCCGCGCGGCGACGTCGCGGTCGGCACCTCGCCCGAAGGCCGCGCGCTCAAATTCGTGCATCGCGGATCGTATGACGGGCTGGACAACACCTACGAGGCGATCACCAACTATCTCGACGAGCGGAAGCTCGAAGCCAAGGACCTGTTCATCGAGCAGTACGTGACCGATCCGCTGTCCACCAGCGAGGACAATCTCGTCGTTAACGTGCTGGTCCTGATCAAATAACGCGATCAAATAGCGCGCGGCGGTAATTCCCAGACCTCGCCCGGCCGCAGCGTGCGGAAGCGCTCGGCCGGGATTTCCGCGGCGCGCAGCGCGTCCGCGAGCGCGGCCGGCGGCGCGTCGATCGCCTCGTCGGTAAGCTGGAAGGTGCCGAAGTGGTGCGCGAGCGCCAGTTCGGCGCCGCAATCGGCCAGCGCCTGCACCGACTCCGCGGGGTTCATGTGCTGGTCGCACATGAACCAGCGCGGCTCGTAAGCACCGATCGGCAGAATCGCGAGCCGCGGCGGCCCGTGCCGCTCCCGCACTTCGCGGAAATGCCTGCCGTCGCCGTACCCCGAATCGCCGACGAAATAGATCAGCCCGCCCGGCGTTTCGATCACGAACGATGCCCACAGCGACATGTTGCGGTCGGACAGGCTGCGCGCCGACCAGTGCCGGGTCGCCACCAGCGTCACCGCGACGCCGTTGCCGAGATCGATCCGCTCGTCCCAGTCATGCCCCCGCGCGGCGATGGAGGCGTCGTGATTGCGCATGATGGTGTCGTTGCCGAGCGGCGTGATGACTTCGCGGGCGATGCGCGGACGCAAGTCGCGACAGCGTCGCCAGGTCGAGATGATCGTAGTGGGCGTGCGAGACCAGCACGACATCGACCGGCGGCAGATCGCCGAAGGCAATGCCCGGATCGTTGACGCGCTTCGGTCCCGCGAAACTGACCGGTGAAGCGCGCTTCGACCATACCGGGTCGAGCAGGATGTTGTGGCCCGCGGTCTGAATGAGCCAGCTCGCATGGCCGACAAAGGTCAGGCGCCAGGCCGCGCCTTCGACGCGCGCTGGCGGCCGGTCGCTGAACGGCGACGGCGCCCGCGCCGGCCATTTCGCCCTGGTGCCGCGAAGGTAACGGTCGGCCATCCAGCGCAGCAGATCCGGCTGGCCTCTGGGCGGCACGCCGCGGGGATCGAAGAACCGCTCGCCGTCGAAATGGTCCGAGACCGGACCGCTGTAATAGCGCGACATGCTTGAGGTTTTATATGATTTGGCGTTGCCGCGCCGGGCGATAACGCCGCGGTTGACGTAAGGCCACGCTGCACCTATTTTCCGGCCGCTCTCGCAAGAGACCGTCATTACCAGCCGCCGACCGGCCCGAGAGGCCGGAGGCAACCGCCCGACAGCGCGATGCGCCCTCGGGCGTTTCGTTGTTTTTGCAAAGGGTTACGGGATGTTCGACAGCCTTTCCGAACGCCTCAATGCCGTCCTCGACCGCCTGACCCGGCGGGGCGCACTGGGGGAGGCCGACGTCGATGCGGCACTTCAGGAAGTACGCCGCGCGCTGATCGAGGCCGACGTGGCGCTCGATGTCGCCCGCGCCTTTACCGACGAGGTCAAGAAACGCGCTGTCGGCGTCGAAGTCATCAAGTCGGTCACGCCCGGCCAGATGGTCGTGAAGATCGTGCACGACCAACTCATCGAAACGCTGGGATCGCAGGCCGACCCGATCGACCTCAACGCGCCCGCGCCGGTCGCCATCATGATGGTGGGACTGCAGGGCTCGGGCAAAACCACCACCACGGCGAAAGTCGGCAAGCGCCTCTCCGAGGTTCTCAAACGCAAAGTGCTGATGGCGTCGCTCGACACCCGCCGCCCGGCGGCGCAGGAGCAGCTTGCCGTGCTCGGCCGCCAGGTCAGCGTCGATACGCTGCCGGTCGTGGCCGGACAGACGCCGGTGCAGATCGCCAACCGCGCGCTGCAGGCGGGACGGCTCGGCGGCTACGACGTCGTGCTGCTCGACACCGCGGGGCGCCTGACGCTCGACGAAGCGATGATGGACGAAGCAGCCGAAGTGCGGCGCGCCGCGTCCCCGCACGAAGTGCTGCTGGTGGTCGATGCGCTCACCGGTCAGGACGCCGTCAATCTCGCCCGCAGCTTCAACGAGCGCGTCGGCATCACCGGCATCGTGCTCACGCGCGTGGATGGCGACGGCCGCGGCGGCGCGGCCCTGTCGATGCGCTCGGTCACCGGGAAGCCGATCAAGCTGATCGGCACCGGCGAAAAACTCGACGCCATCGAGGATTTCGATCCGGCCCGCATTGCCGGCCGCATTCTCGGCATGGGCGACATCGTAGCGCTGGTCGAAAAAGCCCGCACCACCATCGATGCCGAAAAGGCGGCGCGCGTCGCCGAGAAAATGCGCCGCGGCGCGTTCGATCTCGCCGATCTGCGCGAGCAGCTCACGCAGATGCAGAATATGGGCGGCATGAGCGGGCTGATGGCGATGCTGCCCGGCGTCGCCAAGCTCAAGAACCAGCTCGCCGAACGCAATCTCGATGAAAAGGTCCTCAAGCGGCAGATGGCGATCATCGACTCGATGACGCCAAAGGAGCGGCGCAATCCCGATCTGCTCAAGGCGAGCCGCAAGCGGCGAATCGCGGCCGGCTCCGGCACGAAGCCGGAGGACATCAACAAACTTCTGAAAATGCATCGCACCATGGCCGACGTGATGAAGGCGATGGGTGGCGCGAAACGCGGGCCGATGGCGGGTCTCGCCAGCATGCTCGGACTGGGCAGCGGCGGCATGCCGGGCCCCGAGGAGATGGCGAAGCTCGCGGCCCAAATGCCGGGCGGCCTGCCTCCGGGATTGCCGGGCGGCGGCCTGCCTTCGTCCCTGCCCGGCCTCGGGCCAAAACTTCCCGGCGGGCTTCCCGGACTTGGCGGCCTTCCTCCCGGATTCCCCGGCCTCGGCAAGAAAAAATGATCAGAAAAATGATCAGAGAAGCGATCTGGAAATCGATGCCGGGGCCTCAGCAGTTTTTCTTCCGAATTCCGTAAACCACCGAACAAAAGGAAAGCGAATATGTCCGTTGTTATCCGCATGGCACGCGCCGGAACCAAGAAGCGCCCGGTCTATCACATCGTGGTCGCCGACAGCCGCGCCCCGCGCGACGGGCGCTTCATCGAGCGCCTCGGCTATTTCAATCCGCTGCTGCCGAAGGACAAGACCGAGCGGCTGAAGCTCGACCTGGACAAGGTCAAGACGTGGATCGGCAAGGGCGCGCAGCCGTCCGACCGCGTCATGCGCCTGCTCGACGCCGCGGGCGTCGCGAAGCGCGAGAAGCGCAACAATCCGGAAAAGGCGGTGCCGCGCAAGGAACGCAAGGCGCGGGCGGAAGCGGCGAAGGCCGCCGCGAGCGCAGCCCCCGCGGCAGCGCCGGCGGCCTGATCCGGCGCCCGGTCGTGACGGGCGGGCGCATCTGCCTCGGTCAAATCGGCGCCCCCCACGGCGTCGGCGGCGAGGTGCGCCTGCGCTCGTTCACGGCGGACCCGCAGGCAATCACCGGCTACGGTCCGCTGGAGACGGAGGACGGCCGGGTGATCGAAATAAAATCGCTGCGGCCGGCGAAAGATCACTTCGTCGCCCGCCTTGCCGGAATCGGCGACCGCGATGCCGCCGAGCGGCTGACCAACATCAAGCTTTACGTGCCGCGCGAGCGTCTGCCGGAGCCGGCCGCGACCGACGAGTTTTATCACGCCGACCTGATCGGTCTTGCCGCGGTCGATCCCGCCGGAAAGAGCCTCGGCAGCGTGGTCGCGGTCCATAATTTCGGCGCGGGCGACCTGATCGAACTCAGGCGTGACGGCGACAGCAGGACGGATTTGATCCCGTTCGATGAAGCAACCGTGCCCGTGGTGGATCTGAAAGCGGGGCGAATCGTGGTGGCGTTGCCCGCGATCGCGTCCGAAGCGCCTTCCCCGCCGCAGCAGGAGGCTGATGCGAAACGGTCAAAAGGTTCGTGAGATGTGGCGGGCGAGCGTATTGACCATCTTTCCGGATATTTTTCCGGGGCCGCTGGGCGCAAGCCTCGCCGGCAAGGCGCTGGCGACCGGGGCCTGGGCGCTCGACGTGGCCGACATCCGCGCGTTTGCGACCGACCGGCATCGCAGCGTTGACGATACGCCGGCGGGCGGCGGTCCGGGCATGGTGATGAAGGCCGATGTGCTGGCGCGCGCCATCGATGCGACCGCAGCCGATCGGCGGCCCCGACTGCTGTTTTCGCCCCGTGGCGTGCCTCTGACCCAGGACCGGGTCGAGGAACTGGCCCGCGGGCCGGGCGCGGTGCTGGTGTGCGGCCGGTTCGAAGGCATCGACGAGCGTGTGATTGCCGGGCGGGGCCTGGAAGAGGTCTCGATCGGCGATTATGTGCTGTCGGGAGGCGAAATCGCCGCGATGGTGCTGATCGACGCCTGCGTCCGGCTTCTGCCCGGTGTCATGGGCAAAGCGGCCTCCGGCGCGGAGGAGAGTTTCGCCGGCGGACTGCTGGAATATCCGCACTACACCCGGCCGCAGGTCTGGGAGGACCGGCCGATCCCCGACGTGCTGCTGTCCGGCGATCACGGCAAAATCGCTGCCTGGCGCCGTTCCGAGGCCGAACGGCTGACGCGCGAGCGCCGGCCCGACCTCTGGGCGACCCGTTCCGCCGCGGTACGGACGAAGCCGCGGGGCCCGGAATGAACCGCAAAAAGACGCAAAAAGAGCAGTGACGGGAAGGTGACAAATCCCGCGCGGTGGCGTAGAAGCTGCGCCAACCCGCTTAACCCCGGTCAGAACCGCGCCCGCAGCGCAGCCGATGCGCACCGTTTGGAGAGTTTGCCATGAACCTGATCAAGGAAATCGAAAACGAACAGGTGGCCAAGCTCACCGCCGGCAAGGAAATCCCCGAGTTTCAGCCGGGCGACACCGTCGTGGTCAACGTCAAGATCGTTGAGGGTGAGCGCAGCCGCGTGCAGGCCTACGAGGGCGTATGTATCGGCCGCTCCGGCGCCGGGCTGCACGAGAACTTCACCGTGCGCAAAATTTCGTACGGCGAAGGCGTCGAGCGCGTGTTTCCGCTCTACTCGCCGATGATCGACTCGATCAAGGTCGTGCGCCGCGGCCAGGTGCGGCGGGCCAAGCTCTATTATCTGCGCGGGCGCCGCGGCAAGTCCGCGCGCATCACCGAGCGCCAGGAGCACGTCCCGCAGGGCGAAGCGGCGCGCGTGAAAGCAGCCGAGTAGTCGCCGATCCCCGCAAAGTAATTATATACTCCGCGCATCTGGTGGAGTTTCGTGACCATGGCCACGCCGCGCACGCTTTACGACAAAATCTGGGACGACCATCTCGTCGATGAAGACGCCGATGGCACCGCCCTCATCTATATCGACCGGCATCTCGTGCACGAGGTGACGAGCCCGCAGGCTTTCGAAGGACTGCGGTTGAGCGGCCGCAAGGTGCATGCGCCGGACAAAACGCTGTGCGTGGTCGATCACAATGTGCCGACCACCGACCGGCGGCAGAAGAATCCCGATCCGGAAAGCGAGCAGCAGATCGCGTATCTCGCCGAGAACGCGCGACTGTTCGGGCTGGAATATTTCAACGAGTTCGACAGGCGCCAGGGCATCGTCCACATCATCGGACCGGAGCAGGGCTTCACGCTGCCCGGCGTAACGCTGGTGTGCGGCGACAGCCATACCGGCACGCACGGCGCATTCGGCGCGCTCGCCTACGGCATCGGCACGTCCGAAGTCGAGCACGTGCTGGCGACGCAGACCCTCATTCAGAACAAATCGAAGAACATGCGCGCGGTGGTCGACGGCAAGCTGCCGCACGGCGTCACCGCCAAGGACATCATCCTCGCCATCATCGGCGAGATCGGAACCGCCGGCGGCACCGGCTATGCGCTCGAATATGCCGGCGAGGCGATCCGCGCGCTGTCGATGGAAGGCCGCATGACCGTCTGCAACATGTCGGTCGAAGCCGGCGCCAAGGCCGGATTCATCGCGCCGGACGAAAAGGCCTATGCCTATCTGAAGGATCGTCCCAAGAGCCCGAAAGGCAAATCCTGGGACGAGGCGATGCGCTATTGGGAGACGCTGCGCTCGGACGACGGCGCGCATTTCGACCGTGAAATCCGGCTCGACGCCGCGAAACTGCCGCCGCTGGTGACCTGGGGGACGAATCCCGAGCAGGTCGTTTCCGTGACCGGCCGCGTGCCGCGGGTCGACGAGATCACCGACGCGCGCAAGCGGGAAGCCGCCGAACGCTCGCTTTCCTACATGGGCTTTAGCGGCGGCGAAAAAATCGCCGACATCGCCATCGACCGGGTGTTCATCGGCTCCTGCACCAACGGCCGCATCGAGGATTTGCGCGCCGCTGCCGCTGTCGTCGGCGGCAAGAAGGTCAACGCCGAACGTCAATGCGATGATCGTCCCCGGCTCCGGCCTCGTCAAAGAGCAGGCCGAGGCGGAAGGTCTCGACAAAATCTTCCTCAGCGCCGGTTTCGAATGGCGCGAGCCCGGCTGCTCGATGTGCCTTGCCATGAACCCGGACAAGCTTGCGCCGGGCGAGCGCTGCGCCTCGACCTCGAACCGCAATTTCGAGGGCCGGCAGGGCTACAAGGGCCGCACCCACCTGGTGTCGCCCGCGATGGCCGCGGCCGCCGCAATCGCCGGACATTTCGTCGACGTCCGCGACTGGAGCTGAGCGCCGGTACGGCGCGGCGGGTACCCGCGCCGTAGAGAACGATCGCGGTTCAGCCGCGAACCCACCAGCAGTGCTTCTGCGGAAACAGGACCGTGCCGCTCGGCCGGTACTGAATGACGTACCAGCTTGTGCAACGCCGGAACGGCGACGCCCGCGGCGTCACTTCGATCCGCGGCCGGGCGCCGGGCGGGTTCGAAACGGTGGGCCCGTCGCCGGTCGGCGTCGGCATCTGCGCGCGCACCGGCAACGCCGTCACGATCAGCGACAGGACGGCGAGACCGGCCGTCGCGCTGCGCGATCTCCTGCACACGGCGTTCACATAAGCATTCAGGTCCGTTCCCATGGCCCGACGGTCCCCCATAAGACCACGCGGGTCAATCGCACATTTCGCATCTGCGTTCGTCAATGACGGCCGGCGATAATTTCGCTACAATATACTCATGCCCGACACCGCTTTCGATCCACTGGCCTGGCGCCGGATGACCGCGCCCTCGCTGGTTGAACTCGAAGTCATGGCCGGCGACATTTTACGGCGTCTGCCGCGCCGGTTTCGCGATCTGTGCGACGATGTCGTCATTCAGGTCGACGACTTTCCGAGCGAAGAAACGCTCGATGAGATGGGGGCCGAATCCGAATTCGATCTGCTCGGTCTGTTTCAGGGCGTCGGCCTGCCGTTCCGCAGCGAAAGCGCGCCGGTGCAGATGCCGAACATGATCTGGCTTTATCGGCGGCCGATTCTCGATTACTGGGCCGAGCACGAGGAAACGCTGGGCGCGATCGTCAGGCACGTGCTGGTCCACGAGATCGGCCATCATTTCGGCCTGTCGGATGCAGATATGACCGCGATCGAGGAGTCCGCGGAAGACACGAACGGAGCGGGACAATGAAAATCGACGGCGCATGCCATTGCGGTTTCATCACCATCCAGGGCGAGGTCGATCCGGAGAAGGTCACGGTCTGCCATTGCACCGATTGCCAGTCCGGCACCGGTTCGGCGTTTCGCGTTTCGGTCCCGGTTCCCGGCAATACCTTCAGGATGACCGGCCAGCCGGCGATCTACGAGAAGACCGCGGAGAGCGGCAACCGGCGCGCCCAGGCGTTTTGCCCCAAATGCGGGTCGCCGATTTACTCGACCGCGCCCGGCGACGGTCCGAAGGACTCTTATATGCTGAGGGTCGGCATCCTGCGGCAGCGCGCCGAACTGATCCCGAAACGGCAGATCTGGACCCGATCCGCGCTGTCCTGGCTCGGCAAAATCGCGGAGCTGCCAGGCAGCGAAACCCAGCAGGGCACCAGCCACCTGCGCTGAACGACCGCCCTGGCGGCGCCGGCATTGCGCCGCCGTCGGCACGCAACGAGGAGCAGAGCGATGATCGTGACGGTGTTTCGCTCCCGCCTGAGGCCGGGAGTGCGTGAGGAATATGTCGCCCTGGTCGAGCGGATGGCCGCGCTCGCCGCGACCATGCCGGGCTATGTATCGCACAAGGGCTTCTTCGCCGACGACGGCGAGCGCGTGACGATCGTTGAATTCGAGCACGAGGAAGGGATGCGGGCCTGGCGCACCAATCCGGAACATCGCGCCGCACAAAAACTGGCGCGGCAGAAGTATTACACCGAATACCACATCCAGGTCTGCACGCTCGACCGCGAGTCGAAATTCGAGGCCGAAGCCGCCATACCGGCGCAAGGGACCGCGGCCGGGGCCGCGACGGGGCCGCTCAGGGTTGACCCGCGTCCGGCGCCGCGCCATTTAAGCCGTCAGCGGCCACAGGGCCGCGATCCATAATGCGTGTGGATGCAGGCGGCGAAGCCTCCAGGGATTGGGAAATGGAAAAGTTCACCGTACTCGAAGGCGTCGCGGCGCCGCTGAAGATGATCAATGTCGACACCGACATGATCATCCCCAAGCAGTATCTCAAAACCGTCAAGCGCACCGGGCTCGGCAAGGGCCTGTTCTCCGAGAAGCGCTATCAGGACGACGGCAGCGAGAACCCGGATTTCGTGCTCAACAAGCCGGCCTATCGCAAGGCCAAAATCCTCGTCGCCGGCGACAATTTCGGCTGCGGCTCGTCGCGCGAACATGCGCCGTGGGCGCTGCTGGATTTCGGCATCACCTGCGTGATTTCGACCTCGTTCGGCGACATCTTCTACAATAACTGCTTCAAGAACGGCGTTTTGCCGGTGCAGGTTTCGCAGCAGGATCTGGAGAAGCTGTTCGACGACGCCGAGCGCGGCGCCAACGCGACGCTGACCGTCGATCTCGAGAAGCAGGAGATCCGCGGGCCCGACGGCGGCGTGGTGAAGTTCGAGATCGACCCGCATCGCAAGCATTGCCTGCTCAACGGGCTCGACGATATCGGCCTGACCATGATCAAGCGCGACAGCATCGACCGTTACGAGCAGAAGTCGAGAGCTGCGCGGCCCTGGGTATAGGCCGGTTTCGTCGTTGCATCATCGCCCGCCGGTGACAGGCTCCGCGGGGAGCCGGGAATCCATGACCCCCACAGGTGAGTGGATTACGGCTCGCGGGATCGCTTCGCCCGGAATGACGAAGGAAGTGAAATGACCTCCGCCATTTCCGTCTCGGGTCTCGGCAAGACCTACGCCTCCGGCTATCAGGCGCTCAAGAACATCAACCTTGAAATCCGGCACGGCGAGATTTTCGCGCTGCTCGGCCCGAACGGCGCCGGCAAAACGACGCTGATCGGCATCATCTGTGGCATCGTCAATGCGTCGAGCGGCCGGATCACCGTCGACGGTCACGACATCGTCTCCGATTACCGCGCCGCCCGTTCGCTGATCGGTCTCGTGCCGCAGGAGCTGGCGACCGACATGTTCACGTCGGTCTGGAACACGGTGTCATTCAGCCGCGGACTGTTCGGCAAGCCGGCGCATCCGGCCTACATCCAGAAAGTGCTCAAGGACCTTGCGCTCTGGGACAGGAAGGACAGCAAACTTTCGACGCTGTCCGGCGGCATGAAGCGGAGGGTGATGATCGCCAAGGCGCTGTCGCACGAGCCGCGCATCCTGTTTCTCGACGAGCCGACCGCCGGCGTCGATGTCGAGCTGCGCAAGGACATGTGGGAGATGGTGCGCGTGCTGCGGGAGTCCGGCGTCACCATCATCCTGACCACGCACTATATCGAAGAAGCCGAGAAGATGGCCGATCGCGTCGGCGTGATCAACAAGGGCGAGCTTATCCTGGTCGAGGAAAAGAACGAGCTGATGCGCAAGCTCGGGCAGAAGCAGCTCACGCTGCAGCTCCGCGAGCCGGTCGGGGAAATACCCCCTGCCCTTGCGCCCCATCGGCTCAAGCTTGCCGACGGCGGCAGGGAACTGGTCTACACCTACGACACCCAGCTCGAGCACACCGGGATCACCACGCTGCTGGATGACGTCCGCGCCGCCGGACTGCGTCTCAAGGACCTTTCGACGAGCGAAAGCTCGCTGGAGGACATTTTCGTCGGCCTGTTGAGGCAGCGATGAACCTTCGCACCGTCGGCGCGATCTACAAGGTCGAGATGCAGCGGACGCAGCGGACGTGGCTGCAAAGCATCGTCTCGCCGGTGATTTCGACCTCGCTCTATTTCGTTGTGTTCGGCGCCGCGATCGGCAGCCGCATCAACACCGTCGAAAACATCCCCTATGGCGCGTTCATCGTGCCCGGGCTGATGATGCTGATGCTGCTGACGCAAAGCGTCAGCAACGCCGCGATCGGCATCTATTTCCCGCGCTTCACCGGCACCGTGTACGAAATCCTTTCGGCACCGGCGTCGGCGTTCGAGGTCGTGCTGGGCTTTGTCGGCGCGGCGGCGACCAAGTCCATCGTGCTCGGGGCGATCATCCTCGCCACATCGACCCTGTTCGTTCCGATCCAGATCGTGCATCCGGTCTGGATGCTGGCGTTTCTGGTGCTGACCGCGGTGAGCTTCAGCCTGCTCGGTTTCATCCTCGGCATCTGGGCCGACGGCCTCGACAAGCTGCAGGTCGTGCCGCTGCTCATCATCACGCCGCTGACGTTTCTCGGCGGCACCTTCTATCCGATCACCGTGCTGCCGCCGGCCTGGCATACGGTCGCGCTGTTCAATCCGCTGGTCTATCTGATCAGCGGTTTCCGCTGGAGCTTCTTCGGCGTCGCCGACGTCAATGTCGAAATCAGCGTCGCGGCGATCCTGTTCTTCCTCGCGCTGTGCCTCGTCATTGTGTGGTGGATTTTCAAGACCGGCTACCGGCTCAAGAACTGAGCCTTCGCAGATTGACCCGGTGGTCCCGGCGGAGGCGCGGCACAACAAACCGCACCGACAACGCACGGCCGTCGCGGAGCATGGATTGCCGGGTCAAGCCCGGCAATGACGAGTGTGTATGTTCATCCCCGCTTCAGCATAACGCTCTTTGCACCGTCACCTCGGCAACGTCACCACCGGGCTTGACCCGGTGGTCCATGCGGAGGCGCGGCACAACAGACCGCACGGACAACGCACGATCGTCGCGGAGCATGGATTGCCGGGTCAAGCCCGGCAATGACGAGGTGTGTGTTCATCCCCGCTCCAGCATGGCGCTCCCTGCACCGTCACCGCGGCAACGGTCATTCCTTCGTCACCACCGGGCTTGACCCGGTGGTCCATGCGGAGGCGCGGCACGACAGACCGCACGGACAACGCACGGCCGTCGCGGAGCATGGATTGCCGGGTCAAGCCCGGCAATGACGAGGTCTGTGTTCATGCTGCCGTCATTGCGGGCGATATCGGAAGCTCCGCCGCGCGTAAGCTCCCGGCCGTGGCAGACGGACGTTGACCCAGTGGGCTATCGGCTTACGCTTCTCTCAAATGCCAAGATCAGGGAGCGATCCGATGAGGAAGATCACACTCGCTTTACTGTCCGTTGCCGGTGCCGTTGTGTCGGCGCACGCTCAAACCACGCCATCGAACATGTCGGGGGAGCAGGTGCGCGAGGAACAAGCCTATATCTCTGGTGTTCAGACTGCGCTGTGGGGGCGACCTTTCGTCGATAACGTCAACACGCTTGCGGCAGGTCTCAAAGCTGGTGCGGTCGGCCTCAATTACTTCCGAAAGTTCTCCGAACTAAAGACGGCGGTGAATAAGTTCGTCAATACTCCGAATAACGTCTCAATCGACGCCTACGCCGCAGGTGATCTAAGCGGTGAGCCGCTTGTCGTGAATGTACCGACTTTGACTGAGAGCCGATGGTACATCGTACAGATTGGCGATTACTACGATCAGGTCGTCTACAACATAGGCGGCAGCAAAGGCCCCGAGCCGGGCCTCTTTCTTCTGACCGGTCCCGATTATCACGGACCGATTCCGGCTGGTATGAGGGAAATCAAGGTTCGCACCGAGTTTGCCGTCGTCGCAAATCGCATCTTCGTCAATGGCGACGGCGATCTTCCGAATGCACGCGCTGCACAACAAGGTTTTCAACTGTTGCCGCTCTCGGTTTTTCAGAAGCAAGGACTGCGAACTGACGTTCCCAAGCAATACGACTACGCGCGGTTCGTATTGACCCCGACTGCTCCGGAGCCGCTTCACATTTTTGAGAAGATCGGCTTTGGAATGAAGATGTTTCTCTCAGCAAGCGAAGACTTCGCCGATCCCAGCGTGGGTGAAGCGCATTTAATCGGTCTTAGCGTGGCCAAGGGGTTTGAATGGCAGGGCCTCGATGATCCCACCAAGCGGGGATTGGCCAGAGCGGCTGTTATGGCGCAGGCAATTATTGACAACACGTACGCCAACTCTGCCCAAATCGTGAATGGCTGGCGCTACACGATGGGCGGAGGCCGGGCCGGTTTCAATTACGCGCTTCGTGCGGCGTTCTCTGCCAACCTAACTGGCGCAAACGTCCCCGAGGAAATCTTGTATCCGAACACGCGAGTCGACGACAAAGGCGCGCCCCTTTCCGGCGCTAACAAATATATTTTGCGTTTCGACAGGGACCACATGCCGCCGGTCTCGGTATTTTGGAACCTAAATATGTACGACGAAAAAGAATTCTTCATCGAAAACGACTTCAAGCGTTACAGCATCGGCAGTACGACGAATGGCTTGAAGGAGGGCGCCGATGGGTCGATCACAATTTACATCCAAAGAGACGATCCCGGCGCGGACAAACGGTCGAATTGGCTACCCGCACCCGCAGGGAGCTTCAATCTGACAATGAGACTGTATGGGGCGCAGACGCCGATCCTCGACGGCTCTTATCGTTTGCCCGGAATTATCAGGGAGCAATGACGGGTTGCCAGGCGTCCTCTTATGGCCCATCGCAGCATTTCGCTGCTACGCAGCAACCACGTTGCTTTGCGAGCTAAGCGGACATTACTCTGTCGCCGTTCCGGCAATAGCGTCGGCGATCGCCACCGTCCGCTTTGCCATCTCGGCGTGCAGAATTTCGACCATCCGCCCGTCGACCTGAATGACGCCCCTGCCGCGGTTCTCCGGCAGCTCGAACGCGCCGATAATTTTGCGCGCCCACGCCACCTCGTCCGCCGGGGGCGAGAATGCCTCGTTGCACGGCGCGATCTGCTGCGGATGAATGAGCGTCTTGCCGTCGAAGCCGAGATCGCGCGCCTGCCGGCATTCGGCGGCAAAACCTTCGGCGTTGCCGAGGTCGTTGTAGACCCCGTCCAGAATGTCGATGCCATAGGCGCGCGCCGCCGCGACGCAGTTCATCAGCCACGGCAGCATCGGCGCCCGCTCCGGCACGATGCGGGCGCGCGTGTCCTTGGCGAGATCGTTGGTGCCCATGACAAAGCCGGACAGCCGCGTCTCGCGGTTGAGCGCAGCCGCGGCGATCTCGCGCGCGTTGAGCATGGCAAGCGGCGTCTCCATCATCGCCCAGATGCGGATCGTTGCGTCGGCACGCACGCCGACGAGATGCTTCGCCACTTCGTGAAGCTGGTCGGGCGTGGATACTTTCGGCACGAGGATCGCGTCGGGGCGTGCGGCCAGTACGATCCCGAGGTCGTCCTGCCACCAGGCGGTATCGAGCCCGTTGATCCGCACCAGTACCTCGCGGCGGCCGAAACCGCCTTTCTGCAAAGCCTGCACGATCAGTTCGCGCGCTTTCGCCTTGGCGTCCGGCGCCACCGCATCCTCGAGATCGAAGATGACCGCGTCGGCCGGCAGCTCCCGCGCCTTCTCCATGGCGCGCGCGTTCGATCCGGGCATGTAAAGCACACTGCGCCGCGGGCGGATGGTCATGGCTTTCGTCCTCTCGGGTGGGCTCTCAAACTAGCGGCCCTGCAGGGTGCGTGCCAATGCCTCCGGGCACGGTTGCCAAACGTAACCGCCTGATGTTTGAGTGCGCCCATGCCGTTACCCCAGCATCTGATCGACGGTTACTGCGCGTTTCGCGACGGCCGCCTGGCGCGCGAGCAGGACCGCTACCGGGAACTCGCGGAAACCGGCCAGTCGCCCCAGGTCATGGTCATCGGCTGCTGCAACTCGCGCGTTTCGCCCGAAGTGATCTTCGACGCCCGCCCCGGCGAACTGTTCGTGGTCCGGAACGTCGCCAATATCGTGCCGCCCTATGCGCCGGACGGACAGGCGCACGGCGTCTCCGCCGCGCTGGAATTCGGCGTCGGCGCGCTCAAGGTCCGGCACATCGTCGTCCTCGGCCATGCCCGCTGCGGCGGCGTCAAGGCCTTCGCCGAAAAAGCAGCCCCGCTGTCGCCCGGCGACTTCATCGGCCAGTGGATGCGGCTGATGGCGCCCGCGGCGGAGAAGGTCGGCGCCGCGGACACGCTCGACTGGACGGACTATCTCACCCGCCTCGAACAGGCCAACGTCGCCAACAGCCTCGACAACCTCAAAACGTTTCCGGGACTGCGCAAATTGATCGAGCGCGGCGACGTCGCGATTCATGGCGCATATTTCGGCGTTGCGACCGGCGAACTCTCGGTGCGCGACGAAGCCACCGGCGCCTTCGGCGTGGTGACACCCGACCCGCGCGCAGCCCTGCCGTCGGTCGCGCGGTAGCTACGCCGCTTTCCGCTTGGCCGTTATCAGCTTGCGCTTGATCAGGGTCTCGGCGATCTGGATGGCGTTGAGCGCCGCGCCCTTGCGCAGATTGTCGGACACGATCCACATCGCGAGCCCGTTCTCGACCGTCGCGTCCTCGCGGATGCGGCTGATATAGGTCGCGTCCTCGCCGGCCGCCTCATAAGGCGTGACGTAGCCGCCCGGCTCGTGTTTGTCGATCACGATGCAGCCCGGCGCATTGCGCAGGATGTCGCGCGCTTCATCCACACTGATCGGATTTTCGAACTCGATGTTGACCGATTCCGAATGGCCGATGAAAACCGGCACGCGCACGCAGGTCGCGACCAGCCGGATTTTGGGATCGAGAATCTTCTTGGTCTCGACCAGCATCTTCCATTCTTCTTTGGTGAAGCCGTCTTCCATGAACACATCGATCTGCGGGATGATGTTAAACGCGATCCGCTTCGGAAATTTCTTCGACTCCACCTCGTCGATCTGAAACACCGATTTGGTCTGCGCGAACAGTTCGTCCATCGCTTCCTTGCCGGCGCCGGAAACCGACTGATAGGTCGAAACGACCACGCGCCTGATTTTGGCGTGGTCATGCAGCGGCTTGAGCGCGACTACGAGCTGCGCCGTCGAGCAGTTCGGATTGGCGATGATGCCGCGCTTGCGGAAACCGTCGAGCGCGTCGGCGTTGACCTCGGGAACGACCAGCGGAACGTCGGAATCGTAGCGCCAGCACGACGAATTATCGATAACCACCGCGCCGGCGGCGGCGATCTTCGGCGACCATTCCTTCGACACCGCAGACCCAGCCGACATCAGGCAAATGTCGGTGCCGGAGAAATCGAAATGCTCCAGCGCTTTGACCTTCAGCGTCCGGTCGCCATAGGAGACTTCCACGCCCATGCTGCGGCGCGAGGCGAGCACGGCGACTTCATCGGCCGGGAACTCGCGCTCGGCGAGAATGTTCAGCATTTCGCGGCCGACATTGCCGGTCGCCCCGACTACGGCGACGTTAAAACCCATTTCAGACTCCCTCGGGAACGAACCGCGTACCGGTTAAATGGTGCGCGGGCGGGGCGCTTGTAAGCGAGAAACCCCGGCAGCACAATATTTATGGGATGGCTATGGGAAGGGGCGCGCCGGGGGGATCGCGCTACGCGCCGTAATTCTTCGCCAGATAGTCGGCAATGGCCCTTGCGTCAGCGTCCCCGACCGGAGCGCCAAACGCCTTGATCATTTTGGTTACTTCGGCGTTCCAGCCGGCCGCGTTGAGGAAGGGCGAGTTCATCTGGATGTAATCGAGACTGTGGCAGGCGCCGCAGTTGCCCTCGACCAGTTCGAGGCCGGGGCCCGCCTTGAGCTGTATGGGCTGTTCTTCGGCGAAGGCCGGGGCGGCCCCGCCCGCAACGAGCGCGATCGACAGCAACAGGTGTGGGGCGCGCATCGAAAGCTCCTTCAACCAGCGATCAGCGTCAGGCTCTGCATGACGTTGTTGTGGTAGCCTGGCGCATTGAACAGCAGCGAAGCCGTCTGGGTCTGCCCGATCCTGTTGGCGGCATTGACCATCACGGTGTTTGTGCCGCGCACGGCCGTCAGCTCGAAGCTCCACGGCCGGAACGCGTAACGGCCGAGATCCTCGCCCAGCGTTGCGCGCCGACCAGGTCCTGCCGCCGTCGGTCGAAACGTCGACCGCGCGAATGCCGTAGCCGCCGTCCCAGGCGAGCCCGCCGAGCCTGATCTTCCCGGCTTTGACGTTCGCGCCGTCGGCGTGACTGGTGATCAGCGAGTTGACCACCATTTCGGTGATCGGCGTGTTGGTCGCGCTTTCCTGCGAGGTGAACCGCGCCACCATCGGGAACAGCCCGAGCGGAATGCGATAGGCGCCCTTCATCCAGAAGCCGCTCTGAGGCTTTGTCAGCACATCGATGCTGACGAGGTGCTTCATCCAGTAGGTGCCGGTCCAGCCGGGCACGACGAGCCGCGCCGGAAAGCCGTTGAAATGCGGCAACGGTTCGCCGTTCATCTCGTAGGCGATCAGCGTCGTTTCCTCGACCGCCTTCCACAGCGGCAGACTTTTGATGAAATCCGGCGTCTTATCGAAGACCGGACCGTCGGCGCCGTCGAACGCGACCTCGATCGCTTCCTTCTTCACGCCGACTTTCTCAAGCACGTCCTTGAGCCGGGCCCCCTTCCAGCGCGCGCAGCCCATCGCGCCGTAGCCCCACTGCACGCCGGGAACGTGCGGATTCGACAAACCGCGCCGCGCACCGGAGCATTGATTGACGGCAACGACCTCGTAGGCCGGAAGCTTTTTCAGATCGTCGAGCGAAAGAACCGCCTGCCCGCCGGCGCCCTCGCCGCCGACCGTGAGCCGCCACTTTTCAGGATCGACGGCCGGAATGTCGGCCAGATGATAACGGACATAGAACCGGTCGTTCGGCGTGATCGGCGTGCTGAAATACGCAAGCGGCGATTCATAATTCGGCGGACGATAGGACAGCTTGATCAAAGGCTGCTTGCCGGGCAGCGTTTCCATGACGGCGGATGCCTCAACGCCGGCAGGTTCCCCGGGCGCGAGCGCGACGCCGGCGGCAGACGCAACGGTGGAGGCGAACGGCGACGGCAAACCTGCGCCTGCTCCGGCAACCACCAAACCCGCGCCGGCGCGTTCCATCAGTCCGCGTCGTGTCAACATTGGCCTCTCCTCGCGGCCCCGGCCGCGGCAGGTCGCGCTGCATGACCGCCTGCCCGGTCGACGGACAAATCCGACATTCAACGCAAATTACATAATCATGATTAAGCTGAAATCGCGAAACGCGCCGAATCGTTACCGCGAGGCTATCGCGGACGCTGCAAACCGGCTACATTGCGGACAGAAAAGCGAGGAGCCATGCGTCATATTGTGGTCATAGCCGGTGCCGCCGCCCTTTCAGTCATATCGGCCGTATCCGCTCTCGCCCAGTCCGACGTTTCGCCAGCGCCCCGGAAGAAGGTGGCGGTGGTGCAGCGCTCGGCCGCCGGCACGGTGATCCAGCCTACCCGCACGATCATCCATAATCCGAACGGCACAACGACCGTCATCGTCGTGCCCCGGCGCTCGTACCTCGACTCGGGCACCGAAGTGCCGGTCGGCTACAGCAGCCGGATGGACTATGCGTTCCCGCCCGCCGGTGATCCCGGCCGGCCCTACTGGTATATGGGACCCGACCAGGCCGGCGTCGGCGGCATGCCGCTCGCGCAGCCTTTCCTGATACCGGGATTCGCGCCCGGTTACGCGCGTCCGTACTGACCGCCTTTTGACGTATCGCCGCGGGACCCGCGGCGCCGCGTGATGCAGCGCCGCTAGCGCTTTGCGGCAAGCTGCTCCAGTTCGCCGACGATCGCTTCACCCATCTCCGACGTGCTGATGACTTTCGTGCCGTCCGATTTGATGTCGGCGGTGCGCAGCCCTTTGGCGAGCGTCGCAGCGATTGCTGCGTCGAGCAGGTCGGCCGCCTTGTCCATGTTGAAGGAGTAGCGGAGCGCCATCCCGAACGACGCGAGCATGGCGATCGGATTGGCGATGCCCTTGCCCGCAATGTCGGGCGCCGATCCGTGCACCGGCTCGTACAACGCCTTGCGCCGCTTCGTCTTCGGGTCGACTTCGCCCAGCGAGGCCGACGGCAGCATCCCGAGCGAGCCGGTCAGCATCGCCGCGATATCCGAGAGCATGTCGCCGAACAGATTGTCGGTGACGATGACGTCGAACTGTTTGGGCCAGCGCACGAGCTGCATGCCGCCGGCGTCGGCCAGCATGTGTTCGAGTTCGACATCCTTGTAGCCGCGCGCGTGTACGTCGGCGACGACCTCGCGCCACAGCACGCCGGTCTTCATCACGTTGCGCTTTTCCATCGACGTGACTTTGTTGCGCCGCTTGCGCGCCAGTTCGAAGCCGACGCGGGCGATGCGCTCGATCTCGTAGGTGTCATAGACCTGCGTATCGACCGCGCGCTTCTGGCCGTTGCCAAGATCGGTGATGGTTTTGGGCTCGCCGAAATAGACGCCGCCGGTAAGCTCGCGAAGAATGATGATGTCGAGGCCCTCGACCACCTCGCGCTTGAGGCTCGAGGCTTCCGCGAGCGCCGGATAGGAGATCGCGGGCCGGATGTTGGCGAACAGCGCGAGATCCTTGCGCAGCCGCAGCAGCCCCGCCTCCGGGCGAACGTCGTACCCCACACTGTCCCACTTGGGGCCGCCGACCGCGCCGAAAATCACGGCATCGACGGCCTGCGCCCTCGCCATGGTCTCCTCGGTGATGGAGACTTTGTGGGCGTCATAGCAGCTTCCGCCGACCAGCCCCTCCTCGATGTCGAAGCTGGCGATGCCGGCCTTGCCGAAAAACGCGATCAGCCGTTTGACCTCGGCCATGACTTCGGGGCCGATACCGTCGCCGGCAAGAAGGAGAAGCTTGTGATTTGCCATAATGGGAACCTTCGGAATGACGGCCACGATAGCTAAAGCGCCAGGTCACACTTGGCAAGCGAGGCCTGGCGGCCCGCAGGGTGCTACAACGGACACTCAAGCAGGGAATCGATCATGGCCGCCTTCCGCCTTTTCCGCATCATCGCCGTCGCTGTTCTTTTGGCCGGCGCAGCCCATCCGGCGCGCGCCGACGACACGCCTTCGCCAGAGGCGCTTCAGGCCGCGAAGGACCTGTTCGGGATCCTGTCGCCCGACCTCACCGCGCAGCTCACGGCGCGCATCACCAATGCGTTCTGGCCGATGGTCGAACAAAAGGCCCGCGCCGACAAAATCGACGACGCCACCATCGCCGAGCTGCACAGGGAATTCGAGCGTATCCAGATCGATTTCCTGACCGAGGCGATGAAAGACGCGCCTGCGATCTACGCGCGGCATTTCACCGTCGGCGAGCTGCGGGAATTGATCACGTTCTACCGCACGCCGGTCGGGGCCAAGGCGCTGCACGAAATGCCGCAGGTCACCGCCGAGTTCACCACGCAGCTCCTGCCGCGCCTGCAGGACGTGCAGCGGCGAACCAGCGAGGCGTTCAACACCGTTCTGCAGGCGCACGGCTACATAAAATAGCAGGGCGGATTACAGTCCGCTGAACCAGTTGTAGCCCTGATTTTCCCAATAGCCGCCGGCGTCGTTGTTCTGAACCCACATCGCGGTGACATATTTCGGATTCTTGAAGCCGAGCTTGGTCGGAATGCGAATCTTGACCGGAAAGCCGTACGCCTGCGGCAGGGTCTTGTGATCGAACTTGAGCGTGAGCTGCGTCTGCGGATGCAGCGCCGTCGGCATGTCGATCGTGTTTGAATAGCCCTCGGCGCACTGGAACCAGACGTATTTGGCGGTCAGATCGGCCCCGACCATCTTGAGGAAATCCGAGAGCTTCACGCCCTGCCACGAGCCGATCGCGCTCCAGCCTTCGACGCAGATGTGCCGGGTGATCTGCGAGACTTCGGGCAGTTTGTTGAGTTCGGGCAACGTCCACGATTTCTTGCTGTCGACCAGGCCGCCGATCTCGAGTTCGTATTTGTCGCCGTCGATTTCCGGCGCCTCGTCGACGCTGTAATAGGCATTGAACGGAAACGGCCGCGTGATCGCGCTCTCGGGATATTCCGGCGCGAGCGTGTTCGGGTTGAACAGAAACGCCTGAACGCGGTCGTTGAACCGCGAAATGACGCGCAGCGCACCTTCAGAAGTTTCTCCGTCGATGATGTCGCAGCCGGTCAGCGCCGCGAGTGCGCCGAGGCTCGCACCGCCGCGCAGAAACAGCCGGCGCGTCGGCTCTGGCATGAGCTTCGCCGCGTCCCTGATCAGAAGCCGGGAGTCGACGCCGGGCACGGGATTTCGCTGACGGGCCATTGTCTTTCTCGTCTTCAGCGGCCGATGACCATGGCGCGCAGGCTTTTCGGCACCAGAATGGCAAGCGCGACGTGGACGATGAGGAACGCAACAATCGCGGTCATGGCGGCGAAGTGGACATAACGCGCGGTGTCATAGCCGCCGAAAAAGCCGGTGAGGACGTGAAACTGCACCGGCTTCCAGATCGAGATGCCGGAGAGCACGATCACCACGCCGGTCAGCAATATGCCGAGATACAGCAGCTTCTGCACGGCGTTGTAGACCGACAGATCGTCATGGGAGAGGCGGCCGCGCAGCGCGGCAAACAGATCGTGAATCACCTCGCGCGGATATACCGGAAACAGCTTGCGGCGAAACCGGCCGCCCGCGATGCCGAGCGCGAGATAGACGAGGCCGTTGATGACAAGGAGCCACATGGCAGCGAAGTGCCACAGCAGTGCGCCGGCGAGCCAGTTGCCGAGCGCGAACTGGCGCGGGAACGTGAATCCGAACAGCGGCGACGCGTCGTATATCTGCCAGCCCGAGCCGATCATCATCAGCATCGCGACCGCGTTGATCCAGTGCGTGATCCGCACCCAGAGCGGATGAATGACCGGACCCACCGCCCGATCGGGCATTATCGGGGAACTCGTGGCGGCTTCGATCGTCATGTTCGACAGTCCGGTTCGGCGGTCCAGTTCGGCAATCCGGCGATTTGTCCGGCGACGGGCGATCTATAGCAACAGGCCGGAGCAAAATGTCTCACATTCGTGTCACGGACGGATCAGGGCGGCAACACGCGCGTGTGAGTGAAACACTTTGGGAAAGACCCTCTCCCCGCAGACGGGGAGAGGGCAGTCAGCACGCGGGGAGGAACGTCAGGGCAGCAGGACCGTGTCGATGACGTGGATCACGCCGTTCGACTGCAGCACGTCCGCGATGGTAACCATGGCGACGTCGCCCTTGCTGTCCGTGATGGTGAGCTTGCCGGGGCCGGTCTGCTTCACCCACAAATCTTCGCCGGCAACGGTCTTGAGTTTCGCGGTGCCTTCGCCGTCCTTGACCGCCTTCATCAGGTTAACGGCGGTCATGCGGCCCGGTACCACGTGATAGGTCAGCACTTTGGTCAGCGTGCCCTTGTTCTCGGGCTTGAGCAGATCGTCGACCGTGCCCGCCGGCAGCTTCGCGAAAGCCTCATTGGTCGGCGCGAATACGGTGAACGGACCCGGACCTGACAGCGTATCCACGAGGCCCGCCGCCTTAACCGCCGCAACCAGCGTGGTGTGATCCTTCGAGTTGACGGCGTTCTGGACGATGTTTTTGCTCGGGTACATCGCGGCACCGCCGACCATGACGGTCTTTTCCGCGGACTCGGCTGCGAATGGCGCGACGACGCTCGCTGACAGTGCGATTGCGGCCGCGGCGGCAATCAGTGTGAAACGCCTGGACATGAGAAGCTCCATCTCTCTATTTGCGAATTTGCTGTCGTTGTTTGCCGGCTGGCGCCGGCGAAACGCGAAGCATCGCGTCTCACAGCCAGATACGGTCCGGGCGAAGCCGTGGTTTCGTCGGCGTTCTCACGGCTGCGTGAACATGCCGGAAAGCGCGGTTATTGCGATGAAACATCGCGTCAAGCTTGCGCGGGAGCGGCATTGCGGTATGAAACGGCGCAATGCCGGGGACGTTCTAAGGAATTTTACGCATGTCGAAGACCAGTCCCGGCAATTTCTTTGAAGATTTCCGCATCGGCCAGGTGATGCGGCACGCGACGCCCCGAACCGTGACCACGGGCGATGTCGCGCTCTATAACGGCGTGTTCGGGCCGCGCTTTGCGGTTCAATCCTCGGATGCGTTCGCAAAAGCGATCGGCTACCCGCGCTCTCCGGTCGACGATCTGCTGGTATTTCATATCGTGTTCGGCAAGACGGTGCCCGACGTTTCGCTCAACGCCGTCGCCAATCTCGGCTACGCCGGGTGTTACTTCCGCGCACCGGTGTTTCCCGGCGATACGCTGAGCGCGCTCTCCGAAGTGATCGGGCTGAAGGAAAACTCCAGCGGTAAAACCGGCATCGTCTACGTGCGCACCACCGGTTACAATCAGGACGGCACCGCGGTGCTCGAATATGTCCGCTGGGTGATGGTGCGAAAGCGCGACGAGTCCGGCGCCCGCGCCCGGCGATCACGTCCCGCGCCTGCCGACCGTGCTTGATCCGAAAGTCCTGAGCGAGGCGTGCCCGCCGATCGACGTCGCGGCCTACGACACGGCGCTCGCGGGCAGCTCTTTCCGGTTCGGCGATTACGTGACCGGCGAACGCATCGACCACGTCGACGGCGTGACCGTCGAAGAAGCCGAGCACATGACCGCGACGCGGCTCTATCAGAACACGGCGCGCATTCATTTCAACCAGTACGTCGAAGGCAAGGGCCGTTTCGGCCGCCGGCTGATCTATGGCGGCCACGTCATTTCGCTCGCGCGCGCGCTGTCATTCAACGGTCTCGCCAATGCATTCCACATCGCCGCCATCAATGGCGGCCGCCACGTCGCGCCGCTGTTCGCCGGCGGCACCGTGTTCGCGTGGTCGGAGGTGCTCGGCAAATCGGAGCTGCCGGGCCGCGACGACGTCGGCGCGCTGCGGCTGCGAACGGTCGCAACGCGCGACCGCCCCTGCGACGATTTCCCGTACAAATCGGCGACGATTACGACCCCGCGGTTTTGCTCGATCTGGATTATTGGGTAGTGATGCCCAGGTGAGCCCGGTGATGCCCGGACTGGAACATCCAAACCCGGACGTTTCCCCTCAAAAAAGCATGCCCATGAAAAAAATCGGCTTCCTGTCGTTCGGCCATTGGACGCCTTCGCCCCAGTCGCAGACGCGATCGGCCTCCGACGCGCTGCTGCAATCGATCGATCTCGCCGTCGCCGCCGAGGAACTCGGCGCGGACGGGGCCTATTTCCGCGTGCATCACTTCGCCCGCCAGCTCGGCTCGCCGTTCCCGCTGCTGGCGGCCGTCGGCGCGAAGACCAAGCGGATCGAGATCGGCACGGCGGTCATCGACATGCGGTACGAGAACCCTCTGTACATGGCGGAGGACGCCGGCGCGGCCGACCTCATCGCCGGCGGACGCCTGCAACTCGGCATCAGCCGCGGCTCGCCCGAGCAGGTGATCGACGGCTGGCGCTACTTCGGTTACGCCCCGGCCGAGGGGATGACCGATGCCGATATGGCGCGGCGCCACACCGAAGTCTTGCTCGAGGTGCTGCGCGGCGAAGGCTTCGCGCGCCCGAACCCGCGACCGATGTTCCCGAACCCTCCCGGCCTGCTGCGCGTCGAGCCCTATTCGGAGGGCCTGCGCGATCGCATCTGGTGGGGCGCCGGTTCGAATGCCACCGCCGCCTGGGCGGCCAAGCTCGGGATGAATCTGCAGAGCTCGACGCTCAAGAATGACGAGAGCGGACGCCCGTTCCACGTCCAGCAGGCCGAGCAGATCCGGATATTCCGCGAGGCGTGGAAGGCGGCCGGTCATGCGCGCGAGCCGCGGGTGTCGGTCAGCCGCAGCATCTTCGCGCTGGTGGACGACCGCGACCGCGCCTATTTCGGGCGCGGCAACGAGAGCGACGACTACGATCGGCTTCCTCGGCGACAACACGCGCGCCATTTTTGGCCGCAGCTACGCGGCCGAGCCCGACACCCTGATCGAGCAACTGGCGAAAGACGAAGCCATCGCGGAGGCCGACACGCTGCTGCTCGACCGTCCCCAATCAGCTCGGCGTCGACTACAACGCCCACGTCATCGAGGCGATCCTCAAACACGTCGCTCCCGGCCTCGGCTGGCGCTGATGGCCGCCTGCGTGCGCCGGGCATTGTGACAAGACCCTGGCGGCGCGCCCGTCGCGGCGAGGACATGTCGTGCCCGATCTGCATCATCGGCGCGGTTGACACCGTGCCCGGCTGCGCCGGAACACACCCGCGCAAGCGTCAGGATTTCCGCCCGCGGAGGTGCTCGACGAACTGCCGCGCGTAGAGGGGGAGTTCGTCCCGGTTGCGGATGCAGATCGTCAGTTCGCGCTCGGCCCAGGAATCGGTCAGCGGGACCACCGCGAGAGCCATGGTCCGTGCGACCCGGCGCGCGGTGGTTTCCGGTACGATGCCGATGCCGACCCCGCATTCGACCAGCCGGCACACCGCGTCGAAGCTGCGGAGCTGCACGCGCAGCCGCAGCGGACGGCCGATGCGGACGGCCTTGCCGGCCAGAAAGCGCTGCAGGGCGCTGGCGCGGTCGAGACCTACGAAGTCGCGTTCGAGCAGATCGCCGAAGGCGATTTTCGCCCGCTTCGCCAGCGGATCGCCGCGCGCCACCACCAGCACGAAGCGGTCGCGGCGGAACGGGTAGGTCTGGAGCGCGCCTGCATCGACCGTGCCCGCGACGATACCGATATCGGCGACACCCTCGGCGATCAGGCCGACAATCTCGTCGCTCAGACGCTCCTCGAGATCGACGCTGACGGCGGGATGCGCGGCGAGAAACGAGCTCAGCGCTTCGGGCAGAAACTCCGTCAGCGCGTTGGTGTTCGACAGCACCCGGATCTGGCCGGCGAGCCCGCCGCCAAACGCGCCGAGATCGTCATGCAGGCGTTCGGCCTGACGCAGCATCACGCGCGCATGCTGCAGCAGCGTGTGGCCCGCGGGCGTCGGCGCGACGCCGGCCCGGCCGCGCGTCAAAAGCTGCACGCCAAGTGCCGTCTCCATGTTGCGGATGCGGGTGCTGGCGGCGGCGAGCGCAAGATTCGCCCGCTCCGCGCCGCGGGTGATGCTGCCCGCTTCGACGACATGCCGGAACAGACCAAGATCGACGAGATCGAAACGCATGAAAATCGGAAACTTCGTGTTTCGCGAAGGGTACCTTTGGATAATCCCAATTGCTGCAGTGTATTTCAGCGCCTATATTTCGTCCAATGCGAAGCGGTGCCGCGTAAAATCATCCACCGCCGGGCGCGCCCGGATTGCGAGCGGCGTCCGGATTGGATAGGAACAGAGCTGTCTCTGGCGCCGCCGTCGCGCGAAATTCGGAAGAGTATCATGGCCGAAATCAAGGCCCCCGTTGCACGGCCGCTGTCGCCGCATCTGCAAATCTACCGGCCGACGCTCACGATGACGCTGTCGATCGTGCATCGGGCCACCGGCATCGCGCTCTATTTCGGCATGGTGCTGCTGGCGTGGTGGCTGCTGGCAGCGGCGTCGGGGCCGAACGGCTATGCCAAATTCGAATGGTTTGCCGGCTCCATCATCGGCCGCCTGATCCTGTTCGGGTACACGTGGGCGCTGATCCATCACACGCTGGGCGGCATACGCCACCTGCTGTGGGATACGGGGCGCGGTTTTGGGCCGGTCGAACGCGAATGGCTCGCCGCCGCCAGCCTGATCGGCTCGGTCGCGATCACGCTGCTGCTGTGGATCGTCGGCTTCCTCGCCATGGGAGGGCCGCGATGAGCGACGCAGGGCCCAAGCATATACGCACGCCGCTCGGGCGCGTTCTGGGCCGCGGCTCCGCAAGTTCGGGCACCGGGAGTTCTGGCGGCAGCGCCTGACCGCCGTTGCCGGCATTCCGCTGAGCATCGCCGCCGTCGTCATCATCGTGATGCTGCTCGGCCGCAACCAGGCCGCGGCGGCCCAGATCCTCGGATCGCCGCTGGTCGCCATCATCATGCTGCTGTTCATCATCTCGATAACCGTCCACATGCGGATCGGCATGCAGGTCGTGATCGAGGATTATGTGCACGGCGAAATCGTGAAGCTTGTTCTGATCATGGCCAACACCTTCTTCACCATCGCCGTGGCGCTGGCTTCAGCGTACGGCATCTTCAAGCTCTCGTTCGGAGTTTGAGCATGGCAGCGAACGGAGCCAACGGCGGAAACGCGGCGCCGGCCGTCAACGGTCGCGCCTACCCGATCGAGGATCACGTCTACGACGTCGTGATCGTCGGCGCCGGCGGCGCGGGCCTGCGCGCGGTGGTCGGCTGCAGCGAAGCGGGACTGCGCACCGCCTGCATCACCAAAGTGTTCCCGACGCGCTCCCATACGGTGGCGGCGCAGGGCGGCATCGCGGCCGCGCTCGGCAATATGGGCGAGGACGACTGGCGCTGGCACATGTACGACACGGTCAAGGGCTCCGACTGGCTCGGCGACCAGGACGCGATCGAATACCTGTGCCGCAACGCGCCCGCCGCGGTGTACGAACTCGAACATTGGGGCCTGCCGTTCTCGCGGCGCGAGGACGGCAAGATCTATCAGCGCCCGTTCGGCGGCATGACCACGCATTACGGCAAGGGCACTGCGCAGCGCACCTGCGCCGCAGCCGACCGCACCGGCCACGCCATGCTGCATACGATGTACGGGCAGGCGCTGCGCCACTCGGCCGAGTTTTTCATCGAATACTTCGCCATCGACCTGATCATGGACGAAGACGGCCGCTGCCGCGGCGTGATCGCGCTCAATCTCGACGACGGCACCATCCATCGTTTTTCCGCGCAGATGACGATGCTGGCGACCGGCGGCTATGGCCGGGCCTATGCGTCCTGCACCGGCGCCCACACCCAGACCGGCGACGGCAACGCCATGGTGCTGCGCGCCGGCCTGCCGCTCGAGGACATGGAATTCGTGCAGTTCCATCCGACCGGCATTTACGGCGCCGGCGTCCTGATCACCGAAGGCGCGCGCGGCGAAGGCGCCTATCTGGTCAATTCGGAAGGCGAGCGCTTCATGGAGCGCTACGCGCCTTCGGCCAAGGACCTCGCTTCGCGCGACGTCGTCTCGCGCGCCATGACCATCGAAATCCGCGAAGGCCGCGGCGTCGGGCCGAAGAAAGACCACATCTTCCTTCATCTCGACCATCTCGATCCGAAGATCGTCGCCGAGCGGCTGCCGGGCATTACCGAGTCGGCGCGGATTTTCGCCGGCGTCGATCTGACCCACGAGCCGGTGCCGATCGTGCCGACCGTGCACTACAACATGGGCGGCATCGCCACGAACTATCACGGCGAGGCGCTGACGAAGAAAGACGGCAATCCCGACCACGTCATTCCCGGCATGATGGCGCTGGGCGAGGCTGCGTGCGTCTCGGTGCACGGCGCCAACCGGCTCGGCTCCAACTCGCTGATCGATCTCGTGGTGTTCGGCCGCGCGGCGGCGCTGCGCTGCGCCGAAATTCTGACACCGAACGACAAGCAGCCCGAGCTGCCAAAGGACTCCGCCGAGCGGGCGCTGTCGCGGCTCGACAAATTCCGCCACGCTTCCGGCAGCACGCCGACGGCGCAGCTTCGCGCCCGGATGCAGCAGGTGATGCAGACCAACTGCGCGGTGTTCCGCACCGGCGAGGTGCTCGAGGAAGGCTCGAAGCTGATCCACGAAGTGTTCAACGGCGTCGGCGACATCCGCGTCAGCGACCGCTCGATGATCTGGAATTCCGATCTGATCGAGACGCTCGAATTCGTCAATCTGATCGAGCAGGCGGTGGTCACCGTCGATTCGGCCGTCAACCGCACCGAGAGCCGCGGCGCGCACGCCCGCGAGGATTTCCCGGACCGCGACGACGTGAACTGGATGAAACACACGCTGTCGTGGCTCGACGCCGCAACCGGCAAGGTCACGATCGACTATCGGCCGGTGCACACCTACACGATGACCAACGACGTCTCCTATATCGAACCAAAAAAACGAGTGTACTGACACACCCGGGTCTTTTGAGGTTGCAATGGTCCAGTTCACGCTGCCGAAGAACTCCAAGATCGGCCAGGGCAAGACCTGGCCGCACCCGGCCAGGCCGAAGGCGGAGCGCGAGTTCCGCGTCTATCGCTGGAATCCGGACGACGGGCAGAACCCGCACATCGATACCTATTACGTCGATACCGGCGACTGCGGCCCGATGGTGCTCGACGCGCTGATCTGGATCAAGAACAACGTCGACCCGACGCTGACCTTCCGCCGCTCCTGCCGCGAAGGCATCTGCGGTTCGTGCTCGATGAACATCGACGGCACCAACACGCTCGCCTGCACCAAGGCGATGGGCGAGGTGAACGGCGGCGGTTCGCATCTATCCGCTGCCGCACATGCCGGTGGTCAAGGACCTGGTGCCGGACCTCACCAACTTCTACGCCCAGCACGCCTCGATCAAGCCCTGGCTGCAAACCGTTTCGCCGACGCCGCAGAAGGAATGGAAGCAGAGCCACGACGACCGCGCGAAGCTCGACGGGCTCTACGAGTGCATCCTGTGCGCCTGCTGCTCGACCTCGTGCCCGAGCTACTGGTGGAATTCGGACCGCTATCTGGGTCCCGCGGCGTTGCTGCAGGCGAATCGCTGGATCGTGGATTCCCGCGACGAAGCAACCGGCGAACGGCTCGACGACCTCGAAGACCCGTTCCGGCTTTATCGCTGCCACACCATCATGAACTGCGCCAAGGCCTGCCCGAAGCACCTCAATCCGGCAAAAGCCATCGCCGAGATCAAGCGGGCGCTGGTGGAGCGGCAGGTTTAGTCCGCACAATCTCCGGTCAACACGTCCGTCATCCGCGCAGCCGGCACGCCGGCCGGCGGCCGCCGTCTGATCGATGTCCGGTTTCGCACGCGGCGAAACGGACGGGGAACCGCGCCTGCATGCGCCGTGTTAGTCGCACATGGCGGAAGATCAACATCACGCGCGTGTCTGGGAGATCATCGAGCGCACGGGCGTGTGCATGCTCACGACGCGCTCAGGCGCCGGACTGCGCGCGAGGCCGTTGCAGCCGCGGCCGGACCGCAAGGCCGGCCTGATCTGGTTCGTCACCGATCTGCGCAGCGGCAAGGAGCGGGAGATCGAGGCCTGGCACGAAGTCGGCCTGACCTTCATCGACGAAGCGGCAGGCGCTTACCTCTCGATCGCGGCGCGTGGCGAAATTTGGCGCGACCCCGCCAAAGTGGCGGAAATCTGGAAGGCCACCGACCGGATGTGGTGGTCGGGCCCCGACGATCCCAATGCGGGTCTGCTGCGGGTCACGCCGCTGACCGCTGAACTATGGGACGGGCCGGCGAGCCGGGCCGTTGCCGCGTTCCAGTTCGCAAAGTCGCTCCTGACCGGCGAAAAGCCCGATCTCGGCGAAAATCGCAAACTTACCGTGCCGCTGTGACGGCGAAAGATCTACCGGCTGGAACAATTCGCGGAGCAGGGCGTTGTGAAGCTGGCCGCAGGCCCGGTGCGAGCCGTTCAACAGGCAAAAGCGGGCGATCCACAGGGTAGCGTTTCATGACTTACGAGCAGCCGAAGCAGCCGCCGGAGAATCCGGAACTCGGTCCGAAGGGCCCGCGCACGCCCTATCCGGCCGACGGCTCGATCGACCCGAAGGGGCCTGCCTCCGGGCCGGATTATTTCCCGGGAACGCCGGGAAACGATTTGCCCAGGTTCCGGCAGATCGCGGGAACCGCGGAGCATCGCCCTTA
>CAVYCI010000021.1:0-95550 GCA_963766925.1 uncultured Alphaproteobacteria bacterium | reverse complement strand
GCCGCCCCTGCACGCCTTCCGGGGGATGGGGCGGGGGGCGAGCCGCTCGCACCCGACGGCTAATGGAGGCATTGCGTGGTGCCGGGTGAGAGGATTGAACTCCCGACCAACGGTTTACAAAACCGCGATCCGTAGCGGCATTAGATCAATAAAATCAGGGCTCAATCGAAGGTCTGCCGGTCAATCTGGTGCCAAAGGTCACGCCTCAGGTCACATTTTTAGGCCTGGCAATCGCCCAGCGCGGCCCATGGATGCGTCCGGCACCGGCAGGGGCTATCTTCCCGGCCCGCACATCAAGGAGGCCACTAATCGGGATTTTATCGCTCCACTTACGGCTCGACCTCAAGGCGAGGCGCTGACCTTCCCCCGATTGTCCCGAACGGCCCACCGCGTGGCCAAGGTGCAACTCGCCGTCTGGAAATTATGCACACCATCGGCCAGCCCCGGCCGCGTCCCGATCAACAGAAATCAGGTAGTACCAAGAGCTGCAACATCTGACAGGCAAGGCAAGTGACGTGACCAGTTGGATACCAATGTTTGCGCTTCCGAACGTTGACGTTGAGGAACCAATTGAGACTAATGGGATGGCACTCGTTTCGCTCCGCGACGAGCGGATTCATAAGCTCGCGGACGAAAACAAGAAATTCGCCGAGTATATTGGCAAGTTTGAATCAGAATTTGGCAACAGGATACTGCCGAGCATCATCATCTGGCGCGATGACAGTTCACAGTTCTACCGCTCCATCGAGGCAATAAACGGCTTCAGGGACGCGATCTGCCTTTCAGTCGTTCCCTATGGTTGGGCACAGACCCTGCACTTTGATAGGCCTTTCGACATCCTCTATGGGAGTTGGTTTTCAGTTTATCCGTGGATGACGGACAAAAACTACGAATACGTCGTCATGCATTCCGTGGCGCAGATGGGATTGCACCTGGTCGAAGAAATCAAGCCGCAATCGACGCCGGGCGTAACGCCCCGGCCTCTTAAGCCCAATATGATTGACCGCACGTTGCTCGACGCGTTGTTGAAACGGTGGCCGACCAGATATCAAACGCAAGATGCTTCGTGGGAGGACACTGCGCTTTTTCGCTCACTAAATATGGCCAACGTGGCGTCCCTGCTTCCTTCAAATGCTCAAGTTACCAATTACGACATTGGCCGCAGCGTAGCGCTCTGGGTAAGTGCGTTCGAGATACTGGTCCATCCGGGCGAAGGTCAGTATTCTGGTTATCAGCAGGTCTACGACATGCTCGATACCGTGAATTGGTCTCTGAGCGATTGCAAAGAGACCCGGCTTCATGGGTGAATGTGCAGCTGCAACACCTTCACGCCGCGCTTAAACGGCGCAGCAGCTCCGGCAGCCTTGCAAAGTTCACGGCAATGCGCCGCGCTTCGTCTCTGGTCAGCAGATTGGCCGCCGTGCGTCGCCCCGGTTCGTCCTCAAAATAAAAATAGCCCAGCGCCTGTCCGTTGGCGTCGCTGATGATGAAGTAGGCTGGGCGTTCCCCGACCGTCTAAGGCGGCGTACCGCAGCATTTTCCGCGAGCACAAAAAGAAAGACCGCCTCGTGGCGGCGGCCCTTCCGAAATCCGATCAGGTGGTTTCGATCAGGCCGCCGAGAGACCAGCAGCGCCCTTGTATGCTCGGCGATAAGGAAAGAAACCGAGACCAGCGAAGCCGGCGATCAACATAGTCCAGGTCGCGGGTAGCGGGGTCGCCGCCACGTTGCTCAAGTCAAAAGTGATGTTTTCATTCGTGTAGCTGAAGGAAGGAAGGCTGGGACCGCCGACCGAGACGTTGTAAAGGCCTGGGTTACTGTTTTGCGGGCCGATGAGGACTTCAAATCCATTGGAAAGCGTCAAGCCAAGCTCAAAGTCGTCCAGGACGTGGCCGTTAAGGCCCACGGGGGATGAAGGATAGACGACATTGTCGCTTCCTTCTATGATTTGCGGGCCCGTAACGCTCGCGGGGCTTGTAGTCGTGCTCGTATTCATGTCCGCATCGGCGAACGTGCCAGTCATCGCGGTGACCGGGAAGCCCTCACCATCGGTTCCCGAACCTGTAGAACCCAGAGTTATCGTTCCACTTCCGGAAAGACCGTCACCGGAGAGCGTCCAGTCGTAAACGGTATCGGCACTGGCAGACACCAATGAAAATGACATGCTTGCGATGGCTGCAAGCGCCAAAGTGCCCCCAAAAGACACTGATCGTTTCATGTTGCGTTCAACCCATGTAACCTGCACTGGTCGTCCCCTCTGCGGGAGCATTTCAAATGGTCAACAACGAGTTAATCGTCGGTTGTTTGTGATGAAGGGCCTTTGCTAGTTTTCGCTAGTCCGCATTTGTCACCCCACCCTCGCCCTTTGCACATGGAGCTATCGGCAACGTTCGGGGAAACCACTGGCGTCGCTGATGATGAAGCACGCCTGGCCGTTCTTCGACCGACCATGGCGGCGGGAAGCGGTGCAAAGCTTCACTCCGGGCGGCATTCGACCCCTTCCAGCATCAGCACCAGCCGCAGCGCGACCACCGCACCGGCAATATCGCCGCCGCTGGCGGCTGCTTCTATGTCGGCGGTCACCGACGCCATGTTGACCGCGCACGGCGGTCTTCCGGCAGGTGTCTCATCAGCGCCCGCACATCGGCGAGTGTCTTGAGCGTCATCACGTCGGGGATGACGAGTGGCTGCGGTAGCGGCCGGGACCAGTTCGGGCGAGACACGGTTTAGCCGAGCAAGCCGGCAACACGGGATTTGTTGATCAGGTAAGACACGAAGGCGGCGCATGCGCCAACCATGAAGAGGGCGTCCGTTTCATCGGCCTTCGCAACGGTGTCATCTGTCAATGGATGGCGAATACCTTTTTCATCGCTCGTGAAGCCGTAGATTGAATTGAAACCGCTTCGGAGTGCAGAGTGAATTTTTGCCTTCGCATCTAGCTTGGCCAACGCCTTGGAGAAGTCACCCTTCGGCTCAAGAACGCGGACTACTGATTCCACGGCGTGAATGCTCTCGCGAATGCTATCGGCGCTTCTGCCTGCGGTAAGTGCTTCGGCAGCGTTGCGCAGATGTTGCCTTGCACCATGAAATTCGAACGCGGCGAGGTCGGCAAATGCAAGCTCAATAGTCTTTCGCTCGGCCTCGGATCCGAATGGAATTATCGTGTTATCGAGGACACGGTATGCGGCCCTGGCTTCTTCGAGAGCGCCTTGAATCTGCCCGCAAAGTCGCCTGGCGGTCCACAACGAAGAACATATTGGATCCAGCCAAAGACGGCTAAGTAGTCGCCGTTTTTAATGGTCTCTTTCGTCTTCTCGACCAGCCCTTGAAAATCATTTTCAAACTCGTCGACCATTCGGTGTTCGCGGTAGACATGGAGCCTGTAGAAGATGTTCTCCCATGGCTCCAAAAATTCGGAGCCATCTTGCCCGCGGTAATAGCTGCGTTTGAGGCTCCTATAAATTGCCTCCCACAGGTGCGCTCGCAATTCATTAGACAGCTCCCTTAACCGAAGTTGAGCCGGCAGCGGTTCTGCGCCCTCCGCTTGCTCGAATGACAGCGCCTTCCGTTCCGCGTAGGGGTCGGCAGCTTGCTTCCCTTCATCGTCTGCCATCGAAGTATCCCCAGCTTATCTTCCCATAAGAGCCCACTATCGAGTTCCGGGAAGATTTCAGTGAAACAAAGCGCAAGAAATTTCTGATTTCATTGGTGCCGGGTGAGAGGATTGAACTCCCGACCAACGGTTTACAAAACCGCTGCTCTACCGCTGAGCTAACCCGGCAATCCGTGATTTGAGCGGGAAGCTAGCCGAACCGGCGCCGGATTTCCACCGCGGCCTGTCGTCCCGGGTTTGCGTCCAGGGTGGACTTTAAAGAGCCTTCGATTACCCCTTCATCCGCGTTCGATTTTACGTTTCTCCGGAGACCGGGATATGTCCTTTCTGCGCGCGCCTTCGGGTTGAGGAGGAGCGCCGGGTATCCGCATTATTGCCGACGGGAGGTCGCCGATTGGGGGCAGGGAGGTATTCACCGTGACGAAAACGCCGAAAAATGCCGCGCCGGGCAAAAAGCCCTCGAAGCAGCCGATGTTGCCGACGGACCGCATCGCCTATTCGCCCATCAACGAACGCCCCGCTCTCAAACTGCCGGACGGCGCGCGGATGGTGGTGTGGGTGATCGTCAATGTCGAGGAATGGGATCCGACGCAGCCGATGCCGCGCACGGTGCTGACGCCGCCGGCGGGCGGATCGCCGATGCCCGACGTGCCCAACTGGGCGTGGCACGAATACGGCAACCGGGTCGGGTTCTGGCGTTTCGTTGAAGTTTTCGACGCGCTCTCAATTCCCGCGGTGCTCGCGATCAACGGCTCCGCGCTTGCCGCCTATCCGGCGATCGTGCGCGCGGCCCTCGACCGCGAGTGGGAATTCATGGGACACGGCTTTACCCAGCGCAACATGCAGAAGGTCGAGGACGAGCGCGCCGACATTCGCAAAACGCGCGAGGTCATTCGGGAGGCGACCGGCAAACCGCCGCGCGGGTGGCTCGGCCCCGGTCTGACCGAGACCTGGGAAACGCCCGACCTGCTGGTGGAGGAAGGCTACGATTACGTCGCCGACTGGGTGCTCGACGACCAGCCGGTCTGGCTTCGGACCCGCAGCGGTCCGCTGCTCAACCTGCCCTATACGCAGGAGTGCAACGACGTCGCCATGATGCTCATCCAGCATCACAAGGCTTCGGAATATTCCGACCGCGCGCTCGACCAGTTCGAGCAGATTTATGCGGACGCAGCCGGGTCGGCGCGCGTCATGGCGCTCGTGGTCCACCCCTACATCATGGGCGCGCCGCACCGGCTGAAATATTTTCGCCGCGCGCTGGAAGTGATGCGCGAAAAACGCGACGTGAAATTCTGGACCGGCGAGCGGATTGCCGACTGGTATCTTTCGGCGGGACCCGGGGCGCCGGCACAATCCGGCGCCGGTGCAGCAGAATAAATCGTGCGGCGGGCGCTTCAGCGAAATGCCGATACCTTCGCTTTACAGGTCACGTGAGGATGCGCGTCCCTGGCGTGTGGCGCGCGTGGCCGTTTATGGCGGCGTCATCGGCGCGCTCGCCGCGGCGTTGCGGACACTGGGACCACTGCGCGGGCACGCGCCGGTCGCAGAGAATGTTCTGGAGATCGTCGCCGCTGCCGCCGGTTTCGCGCTGCTGTGCGCCGGCGCCGCCGCGCTGCGCAATTACATCGCGCGCCGGCTGATCCGGCCCGGGACGGGATAATTCCTAATCGCCGAGTCCATGTTCACCGCGGTAATCGGGCCGGGCCTGCGCGTTGCGGAGTTCACCCGGCAGGCCTGAAACGAAAACGGGACGGCGTTTCCGCCGTCCCGTTCGTCCGGCGCGCCCCGGCGCGCGTCAGATGTGCGTGATGTTGCGGTCTTTGGTTTCGGGCAGGAAGATCAGCCCGATCACGAAGCTCATCGCAGCGATCGCGATCGGGTACCACAGACCCGAATAGATGTTGCCGGTCGCGGCGACGATGGCGAACACGGTCGCCGGCAGGAAGCCGCCGAACCAGCCGTTGCCGATATGGTAGGGCAGCGACAGCCCGCTGTAGCGGATGCGGGTCGGGAACAGCTCCACCAGCAGGGCGGCGATCGGGCCGTACACCAGCGTCACGTAGATGACAAGGATGGTGAGCAGCACCACCGTCATCACGTAGTTGATGTCATTCGGATCGGCGGAGGCTGGATAGCCGTGTTCCTTGATCGCGGCGGCGATGGTCTTGGCGGCGTCGGGCGCGTCGCCGGCGATGGTCTGATCGCCGATCTTGACGCTGGCGACGGTGCCGGGCGGTGCGGCGACGTTGTCGTAGTTCACCGACAGGCCGACGAGCGCTGCCTTGATCACGTCGCACGGCGTCGTGAACTTCTCGGTTCCGGTCGCCTTGAACTGGAACGAGCACTTCTCCGGATCGGCGGTCACCGTGACCGGCGCGGACGACAGCGCATGTTCCAGCTTCGGATTGGCGAAGTGGGTGATGCCCTGGAAGATCGGGAAGTAGGTAACGACCGCCAGCGCGAAGCCCGCCAGCAGGATCGGTTTTCGTCCGATCCTGTCCGACAGCCAGCCGAACAGGATGAAGCCGGGCGTGCCGATCGCGAGCGCGATGGCGATCATGATCTGCGCGCTCGCGCCCGGAACCTTGAGCGTCTGGGTGAGGAAGAACAGCGCGTAGAACTGGCCGCCGTACCACACTACGGCCTCGCCGGCGGTGGCGCCGAACAGCGCGAGCAGCGCGATCTTGGCGTTACTCCACTGTCCGAAGGCTTCCGTGAGGGGCCGCTTGGACTGCTTGCCTTCGTCCACCATGCGCCGGAACAGCGGGGACTCGTTGAGCTTGAGCCGGATCCAGAGCGAGACCCCCAGCAGGATCGCCGAAAGCAGGAACGGAATGCGCCAGCCCCAGTCGCTGAAAGCGGCTTCGCCCATGCTGGTGCGAATGCCGAGGATCAGCAGAAGCGCGAGGAACAGACCGAGCGTCGCCGTGGTCTGGATCCACGAGGTGTAATAGCCGCGCTTGTTCGCCGGTGCGTGCTCGGCGACATAGATGGCCGCGCCGCCGTATTCGCCGCCCAGCGCGAGGCCCTGAATGAGGCGCAGCACGATCAGCAATACGGGGGCCATGATGCCCCACGAGGCATAGCCGGGGATCACGCCGATGAAGAACGTGCCGATGCCCATCAGCGACATCGTGACGAGGAAGGTGTACTTGCGCCCGATCATGTCGCCGAACCGGCCGAAGATCAGCGCGCCGAACGGACGAACCGCGAAGCCGGCGGCGAAGGCGAGCAGCGCGAAGATGAAGCCGACATTCGCCGGCACGTTCGAGAAGAAGTATTTTGCGAGAAACGCGCCGAGCGTGCCGTAGATGTAAAAGTCGTACCACTCAAAGACGGTGCCAAGCGAGGACGCAAAAATCACGAGCCGCTGTTCGCTCGTCATGCCTCCTTCGCGCGGTGTTCCGATTGCAACGGTTGTCATGGACGCCCTCCCCAATGCTTTTTGTCGCCGGGCAGACGCCAGCGCTTCGAACGCAGCCTGCCGCCATCTGGCAGGCTAATCCGCACCCTGGTTCGTGTCTGTCCCCCAGATGTATTAAGACAAAAGTCGGTAGCGAACAAACGCATCTGGCTACGGTCGCATCCCGCACCGCAACGCGGCCCGTCGAGGGTCCGGCAAAATGGCGAGCAGGGGGCGGGGCAACGGGCAGGCGGGGGGGCCTGACAAGCGCCGGGCAGGTACGCCCGTATCAGGCGATTAATGTTACTGCGCAATTCACCACGATAAACGGTGCGTTTTAAACGAATTTTCGCAGCGTCGCGCCTAGCTTGGCGCCGCTGGCGAGAGTTCTCATGCGTATTGTCCATGCTGCGTTGCTGCTTGTCGTGAGCGCGGGTCCTGCGTTCGCCCAGCGCGTTCCGGCGATCGTCATTCCGGGCAGGCTGGACGTGCCGGTGATGATGAACGGCGTCGACATTTCGTTCGCCGTGATCGACGGCGATTTCGGCCTCGACAGGCCGCGCGGCGTGACGCCGACCGTAATCTACCGGCCCTACGCGGTGGCACTGCCTGATGCCGGGATCGTGCCGCGCCCGCACTATTTTCCGTCAAGCAATCAGATGCCGGGCTATGGACGGCTCGAGGTCGATCCGGGACCCAATCGTCCGTTACCGCCGCCGGCGCAGAGTTATCGCAAGAGCTGGTCGAGCCAGTCCGGCTCCGGACCGGTCACCGAATATCCGAACGTGCCGATGCCGCCCGTTATCTGGAACGGCGGCTGGTCGAACGGGAATCCGCGGCCCCCGCGCCCGCCGCATGGCGGCGTCGGTGGCGGTGTCGGGCCTGCTCCGCATGGTCCGGGCCGCTGAGTGGAAGTTGGTGAGTGCAGTTCGTGCGTCGAGGTTCGTGCGTTCAGGTTCGTGCGTCGTGCATCAAGTCAGCCGGCAGACCGCTCTGAGGTTTGTCATTGTCCGCCTCCGGGTCGGAGGCAGTTTGTGAGGAGTATCATGTCGTTTCATCGCACCATGCTTGTGGCAGTCGCTGCGTTGACCGCCACCGGCGTAACGTCCGGCGCATTCGCGTGCGGCATCTACGGTTGCGGCGGACCCTACGCGGTCACCTTTACCCCGCCGGCCGCGGTCTACGCCGCGCCGGTGGTTTACGGGCTCGTGCCTTCGTATCAGGTCGTGCCGCTGTTTCAGGCTCCGGTCGTGTACCAGCCGCCAGTGGTGTACCAGGCTCCGGTGCAGTACCAGGCTCCGGCGGTCGAATATACGCCGCTGGTCCCGCAGCCGATCGGCGTCGCCGCCTGGGATACCGGCGGGGCGGGCGCATATGCGGCGCCTGGCGTTGAAGTCGCGCCCGAGGCTTATGCAGGCGAGCAGCCCTATTATGGAGGCGAGCAACCCTATTATGGAGGCGAGCAGCCCTACGTCGTGAACCAGGGGCCGGACTATCGGGGGCCCGGCCTCATGGTGCCGTACCGCACCTGGTCGCCCCGCACCGGCCTTGCCGCGCCGCACGTCTATCCTTACGTGGGCCATCGTTACGGCGGTCATCCGTACGTGGGTCATCCATACGCCGGACACCCTTATGCGCGCCACGCCTATGCCGGTCACCCGTATGCGGGCCATCCGTATGCCGGCCATCCGGCGTATCACGCGGCACCCGCCGTCTGGCACGGCAACGCGGTCGCCCATCCGCACTGACGGGGCGAACGAAAAAAGAGCGTCGCGTGACCTTACGGGCAGGTCGCGCGGCGGTCAGCCGAGCGCACGGCTTGCGATGTAAAGCGCCAATGCCGCCGCGTTCGATACGTTGAGGCTTTTGATCGATCCAGGCAGTTCCAGTCGCGCGAGACGGTCGCAGGCGGCCTTGGTGCCCTGCCGCAGGCCCTTGCCTTCCGCGCCGAGCACCAGAGCGAGCGGCGACGTCAGTTGGATCGCCGCGAGGTCGTCGGTGCCGCTGCCGTCAAGCCCGATCACCATGAAACCCTGCTCCTTCAACGCCGCGAGCGCGCGCGCAAGGTTCTGCACAGTAACCAGCGGCACGAATTCCAGTGCGCCCGAGGCCGACTTCGCCAGCACGCCGGTCGCTTCCGGGCTGTGACGCGCGGTGGTGACGATGGCGCCGACGGCAAACGCCGCCGCGGTGCGCATAATGGCCCCGACATTGTGCGGATCGGTAAGCTGGTCGAGCACCAGCACGATGCCGGTTGCGCCGAGCTCCTCGAGCGCAGGCGCGGGCGAGGGGATCGGCCTCCGCCAGCAGCCCCTGATGCACGGCATCCGGCGAAAGCCGCGCCGCGATCGCGTCGGGCCGCACCATTTCCGGGTCTGCCGGCAGCGAAATGCCCTCTTCCGCCAGCCGCCGTGCGGCGTTTTCGGTAGTCAAAAGCCGCCGGATGCGGCGCGCCGGGTTGGCGAGCGCCGCAGTAACCGTATGCCAGCCATAGAGGATGATCGGGGCGTCAGTGTCGCGCCCTTCGCCGCGCCGGTCGTGGCGGCGCGCTTTGGCGTCGCGCCAGTTTTGGGAGCTTCGGGCGCGAGGCTTGCCCGGCCATTGGCGTTCGCGCATCGCGGGGTTCTGTCACGGGAACCAGCGATTGGCAATTCGGCGCTTTCCGATTGACTTTGTGCACCGCGGCCAAACATATAGCGCCGCGCGGGCCGGCCACCGCCTCCTTTGGTGCCCGCCGGATTCCCTGCGGGAGAGTGTCCCGAGTGGCAAAGGGGGCGGACTGTAAATCCGCTGGCTTACGCCTTCGTAGGTTCGAGTCCTACCTCTCCCACCAACGCAAGAATTTCCGGTTGATATCGTTGGTTTTATTCTGCTGCGGCCTCACCTGACCTTTAGCTGAGGGAATAGAAGTTCGCGGACCGTTCGCAGTGTTGGCGCCTGCGGCGCTGTTTCTGTATGGATCGAGCGTGCCTACAGTCGTTTGAGTTCGCTGGATTAAGAGTACCTTTGCCCGATTTTGGTCGCGATGGGCGATGCAGTCGTCTCCGACCATGTGGTCGCGAAGCCTGCATGTCGCGAAGTAATCTGGCGGTAGTCTGCCGCTGCCGACCTCGACGCTTTGGCCGCAGACCGGGCAGTCCCATACTCTGGCACTGCGTTCTGCCATCTGACTACCCGGATGACGATGCCCGCGGCGGCTTGTGATCCGGCGCCGGTAAAGGCAAATCCTCACCACTCACGTTGTTGAACGCAAAGGTCACTCCGTTCGAGATCGAGGCTGAGCTGCTCGTGGAAAGAGACACCACGGCAGAATGACCATGGCCATCAGGCGGACCAAAGACGCCCCCAATCATGTGCAACACCGAACAGCGTCAAGCCTACGAGTGATGCTGGATAAGCCTTGTGCATGATTGTCACCGATGCTTGCCGAGCGACGGCAGGCCACCGCGTACCACATACTGAAATGGAAGATCGCCGCCGAACCCGGCCTGCGCCCACCGCTCGGCTGCCCGCTTTCGTTCGTCTCGCAACCAAGGAGGGTTCGGATTGCTTTCGAGTTCACGGACTCTCTCCAGCCGCCGAACTGTTGTCCTGCGATCGGTGCGCTCTGCGCTTCCGTTGCTTCCGGGTGTAGCTCATGAAATCCCGCCTGCCGCTGCCGCGAATCACCAGATTCATTGCAGAAGTTCACTCCTGCCGGTCGGCGGAATTGCGGCACAAATCCGGAACGCAAGATATCGCGGTGCTTTTGGGGATAACCGGGACAGCCAGATTTTGACAGTTGCCGGCCCAGCCAGAGGAGCTACTACCGTGGCCGTGGTGCTGTAGCTCAACAGGATAGAGCGCCCTGGCTGGTCGGCCTCGTTCGACTTTACAGAAATCCGGTGTGGTAACTGGAGAGTACGAGCAGGGAGGTTGCCGGTTCAAGTCCGGTCAGCACTCCCGTCCACAACGGCGTGGGACACGGGTGAGGGGAGTATCGAAGAATATCTTTTGGTGTTCAATGAGACGTTTTCGCCTCCACCTTTACCTAAGCTATTGACGTCGCGAGCAGTTGCACGACTATCTCTCACCACCCTCCGAAGGCCGATTGCACCCGCCAAAGCCATCGTGCGAAGACGCGCAGCGTCCGGAGAGGGCAGCCTTCAGATGCAGGCCGCCGGTCGAATTGTCGCCCGGCGGTTTTTAGGGGAGCGGATCGTGTCGAATGAATTTCGTCTTGATGATTATCTCGCCCGCATCGGTTTTCGCGGGAGCGTCGAGCCCGACCTCGCTTCGCTCGCGCGCCTTCACGCCGCACACGTCGATGCGATCCCGTTCGAGGGCATCGACCCGCTGCTGGGGCGTCCGGTCAATCTCGACCTTGCCTCGGTGCAGGCAAAGCTCGTGGACAGCCGGCGCGGCGGATATTGCTTCGAGCAGAATACGCTGTTCAAGGCGGCGCTGGATGCGCTCGGCTTCAAGGTTACGGGTCTCTCCGGCCGCGTGCGCTGGATGTCGCCGCCCGACAGTCCGCCCGGCCCGCGTGAGCACATGATGCTGGCGGTCGATCTGCCCGAGGGGCGTTATCTGGCCGATGTGGGGTTCGGCGCGTGCGTGCTCAACTCTCCGCTGCAATTCAAGACCGGTGTCGAACAGCAAACCGCAATGGGCACGTATCGGCTGGACGAAGCGGACGGCGTATTTTCACTCTCCGCGAAACAGCCGGGCGGCTGGCGGGCGATGTATCTGTTCAACCTCGAGCCGCAAATTCCGTCGGACTACCAGCTTGGCAACTGGTACACGTCCACGCACCCGTCGATGCCGTTTCTCAACGTGCTGATCATGGAGCGGCTGAGCGCAGACCGGCGTTACAAACTGGTCAATCGCCGGTTTGCGATCGAGGCGCGCGACGGCGAGGTTGCAGCGGAGCGCGAACTCGGCAGCGCCGAAGAGCTGCG
This sequence comes from uncultured Alphaproteobacteria bacterium, assembly GCA_963766925.1. GTDB lineage: Bacteria > Pseudomonadota > Alphaproteobacteria > Rhizobiales > Xanthobacteraceae > BOG-931. The sequence continues at coordinate 83,595 of CAVYCI010000021.1, read as the reverse complement.
TGAGGTTCTCGACGAAACCTTCGGCGTAACGCCGCCGGTGCCGGTCGAAGAGATCTTCGCGCGCACCGCAGACGGGTCCGGCACGCAGGCCCTCCCAGCGTGAACGAAACGTCAAAGAAGTCTCTGCATTTAAACGCTTAATCGCCCCGCTACAGCGGGCGAATAAACCCTATTTTTAGCCTGTTATTTAAACTGATCTTAGACCCTCGGCGGTAGGTTGGCGCCTCACGACGGGAAAACAGGGCCCGTCGAACATAAAAGAACTTTGAGAAAGGCGTCATCTCCATGAAAGCCGTCGTCAAGACGGTCGAGCCCGCCGAGCGTGAGGCGCGTCTCGACCACATCCGACCGCACTATCTGGAGGCGCTCACGTTGGTGGAGCGTCTGCACCGGCGTCTGCTCGACGTCATCAAGGACGAATTCGACCGCCGCGGCCGTGCCGACATCAATTCGGTGCAGGCGCTGCTGCTGTACAATATCGGCGACAAGGAGCTGACCGCGGGCGAACTGCGCACGCGCGGTTACTATCTCGGCTCCAACGTCTCCTACAATCTCAAGAAGCTGGTGGAGATGGGCTTTCTCGACCATCAGCGCTCACGTGTCGACCGGCGTTCGGTGCGCATCAAGCTCACCGAAAAGGGCCGTGAGGTGCGTGACATCGTCGATGCGCTCTACCAGAAGCACGTGCGCACCGTGGAGCAGGTCGGCGGCATCAATGCCGACGAGTTCGGCGTGCTCAACAAGGCGCTGCACCGGCTCGAGCGGTTCTGGACCGACCAGATTCTCTATCGCCTGTAGTCAGAATAATCGTCGCCAGAGTTTCACGCCTTGCCGGCGTGACCTGTCGTACTGGCGTGCCTTGGCCCCGGCTTCATGCCGGGGCCCTTTTGCGTTGCGTGACCGGCTTCAAATCGGCTGGCCGGGCGGCACGTTCACCAGCCTGCCGAGCCAGCTCAAAACCGGAAACGGCGAAAGTTCCTGAAGCAGCACTGCGGCTATTGCCAGAACCAGCACGTAGCCGCCGATCGTCCAGGCGATGCGCTGCGCGAGCGGCGGGTAGGGCGGCCGGTCGCCGGGCGGCCAGGCAAACGCCGCCTCCCACTTTTCCTGCGGGACATTCGCCGGCCTGATCCGTTCCAAAGGCAGCCACGCCCGGTAGGCCGCGATGCCGCGTTCCCGCGCGATGGTGTTTCTCAGATAAAACAGATTGCTCCAGCCGATCAGGTCGACGATCGCCCGGAATGCGAGACGCAGGAGAAACAGGATCACCAGGCATACGATGTAGACGTACGCGATCAGCAGCGCGACCTGCAGCACCGGGTCGGTGAGCAGGCCGACACGGAAATACGCGCCGCAAAATCGGACCGTGGCATCGACCAGTTTCTTCAGCGCTTCCGAAGCCTGGCGCAGCACCGCATAGTCGAACGAATAGTGGTCGAGGACGAGGATGATCGCGACCACGACCGCGAACTGAAACAGCCGCGACCGCGCGATGCTCCGGATCGGCGCCGCCATCAGCCTGATCATGCCCATCGTTGCTCCTGGCGAATGCCCCGCAGGTCCGCTGCGCGATTATTGCACGGGCAAGAGCGCCGGACGCCCGCTTTGGTTCCCCCTCCCGTTGGTTCCCCCCTCGCGCCGTGCTACCCCGGCAGAAGACCCAAACGGCCGGCCAAATTCGGCCCATATGCTGTGTTCGAAGGGCGCCCGATGAGCAAGCGTGACAACCCGAAAGCTGTCCGCGCCGACCGGCGTGTGTTCCTCCAGCGCCTCGCGGGCGCGACCTCGGTCGCGGCAGCCGGGTGGGCGTCGCGGCCGGCTTTCGCCGAGGATCAGACGCTTGACGCGCTTATCGGCGATACCCAGCGCGGCGAATTCGGCCAGGGTTTCGACGAAGCCTCGCGCACCATTCACATGCCGAAGGCGTCCGAGCCTACCGTGTCGGCGGCGACGGCGGAGACGACCGAGCAGGCGATTGAGCGCTATGCGGCGATCGTGGGACGTGGCGGCTGGCCGCAGGTGCCGTCCACAGGCGTACTGCAACTGGGCGACCGCCATCCGGGCGTGAGCGCGCTGCGCGCGCGCCTCGCCGCCTCGGGCGACATCGACCCCCATGCGGCCGGCAACGACACCTACGATTCGTACGTCAACGCCGCGGTCCGGCGCTTCCAGGCGCGCCACGGCTTGAATGTGGACGGCGTGGTCCGGCCCGAGACGCTCGCCGCGCTCAACGTGCCGGCGCCGGTGCGGCTTGCGCAACTGAAGGTCAATCTCACCCGGCTCCGCGGATTGAGCGCCAGTCTGAGCCCGCGCTATGTGGTCTGCAACATTCCGGCCGCGCGCATCGAGGCGATCGAGAACGGCGTCGCGGTATCGCGGCACACCGCGGTCGCGGGCAAGCCGGACCGGCCGTCGCCCGAGATCAACAGCAAGATCATCCAGATCAATTTCAATCCGTACTGGACCGTGCCGGCCTCGATAGTGCGCAAGGATCTGATCCCGAAAATGCAGGATCAGCCGGACTATCTCACCAGCAATCACATCCGCATCTTCGACGGACGCCATCGCGAGCTTCAGCCGGCGCAGATCAACTGGTACTCCGAGGACGCGACCAACTACACTTTCAAGCAGGATCCCGGCAGCTTCAATTCGCTGGGCTCGATCCGGATCAATTTTCCGAGCGCCTTCGGCGTGTACATGCACGATACGCCGCTGAAGAATCTGTTCGGCGACGACTTCCGGTTTCATTCGTCGGGCTGTGTGCGGGTGCAGAATGTCCGCCAGCTTGTCGCCTGGCTGCTCGATGGCATGCACGGCTGGTCGCTCGAAGACATCGACCGCGTGATCAAATCCGGCGAGCAGAAGACGGCCCAGCTGGTCAAGCAGGTGCCGCTGCACTGGGTCTACATTACCGGCTGGGCGACGCCGGACGGGGTGGTGCAGTTCCGCGAGGACATTTACGCCAAGGACGGCCTTTCCGGCCCGCCCTCCGCGACCTCCAACCTGTAAGTTCCGCGCCGGTCGAGAATCCCGCCCACGGAACCCATTGCGCTGGCAGCGATATGGGCGAGGCCCCAAATGTAGGGCTTCTGGCCGCATTTCGCTCGCTACCGCTTGCGCCTCGCGGCTGTTGTGCTACGCGAAGTGCGGCTACGCCGCCGACGGCCGGCGGCGAGACATTAAGGCAGGCCAGCAATGTCCGTTACCTCCACCGCGGCCCTCACGACCGAGGGCTTCTTTTCCGCCACGCTCGCTGAAAGCGATCCCGAAGTCGCCGATGCCGTGCGCCACGAGCTTGGTCGCCAGCGCGACGAAATCGAGCTGATCGCGTCGGAGAATATCGTCAGCCGGGCGGTGCTGGAGGCGCAAGGCTCGGTGCTCACCAACAAATATGCCGAGGGACTGCCGGGCAAGCGCTATTACGGCGGCTGCCAGTTTGTCGATGTCGCCGAGCAGCTTGCCATCGACCGTGTGAAGAAGCTGTTCGGCTGCTCGTTCGCAAACGTGCAGCCGCATTCCGGCGCTTCCGCCAACGCCGAGGTATTTCTGGCGCTGATGCAGCCGGGCGATACGTTCATGGGGCTCAACCTTGCGGCCGGCGGCCATCTCACGCACGGCTCGCCTGTCAACCTGTCCGGCCGCTGGTTCAAGCCGGTGCCGTACGGTGTGCGCCGCGACGATCATCTGATCGACATCGACGAGGTGGAGCGGCTCGCCAAGGAGCACCGGCCCAAAGTCATCATCACCGGCGGTTCGGCCTATCCGCGCATTATCGATTTCCGCCGTTTTCGGGAGATCGCGGATGAAGTCGGGGCTTACCTGATGGTCGACATGGCGCATTTCGCGGGCCTGGTGGCCGGCGGGGTGCACCCGAGTCCGTTTCCGCACGCGCATGTGGTCACGACCACTACGCACAAGACGCTGCGCGGCCCGCGCGGCGGCACCATCCTCGCCAACGACGACGAGCTGGCGAAAAAGCTCAACTCGGCGGTGTTCCCCGGGATGCAGGGCGGGCCGCTGATGCACGTGATCGCTGCGAAGGCGGTGGCGTTCGGCGAGGCGCTGCGGCCGTCGTTCAGAGTTTACGCGAAGAGCGTTGTCGAAAACGCGAAGGCGCTTGCGGAAACGCTTAAGGCGCGCGGTCTCGATATCGTCTCCGGCGGCACCGACACCCATCTGATGCTGGTTGATCTCCGCAAAAAGCGGCTGACCGGCAAGGTGGCCGAAGCGGCGCTGGGACGCGCGCACATCACCTGCAACAAGAACGGCATCCCGTTCGACCCGGAAAAGCCGATGGTGACGTCGGGTGTGCGGCTCGGCACGCCGGCCGGCACGACCCGCGGCTTCGGCATTGCCGAATTCCGGCAGGTCGGCGACATGATCGCCGAGCTGCTGGACACCCTCGGCCAAAAGGGCGTCGAAGAGGACGCCGAGGCCGAGAGCACCGTGCGCGAAAAGGTCAAACGGCTGGTCAGCCGGTTTCCGATCTACGAGGGGTAGACGGATCGACGAGGGGTAGGGACACCGTATGCGCTGTCCGAGTTGCGCAAGCCTGGACACCCAGGTGAAAGACTCGCGGCCGACGGAAGATTCGTCCGTGATCCGCCGCCGCCGCGTCTGCCTGTCGTGCAATTTCCGCTTCACCACCTTCGAGCGCGTGCAGCTGCGCGAACTGATCGTCATCAAGCGCAACGGGCGGCGGGTGCCGTTCGATCGCGACAAGCTGCTGCGCTCCGTGCAGATCGCGGTGCGCAAACGCCCGGTCGAGCCCGAGCGTATCGATCAAATGGTTTCGAAAATCGTCCGCGAGCTGGAAAGCCAGGGCGAAAGCGAGGTGTCGTCCGAAACCATCGGCGAGACGGTGATGGCCTATCTGCGCGACCTCGACGACGTTGCCTATGTGCGGTTCGCTTCGGTCTATCGTAACTTCCGCGAGGCCAAGGATTTCGAGACCGCGCTCGCGGAACTGTCGGGCGAAGAGGCGACCGAGATCGCGCGCAAGTGAGTGCGGCGGTGAGCGGGCAGGCCGACGACCGGCGCTTCATGGACCTCGCGCTGATGCTCGGCCGCCGCGGCCTCGGCCGCACCTGGCCCAACCCCGCCGTCGGCGCGGTGATCGTCAGGGACAACGTCATCGTCGGACGCGGCTGGACGCAGCCCGGCGGGCGCCCGCATGCCGAAGTGGAGGCGCTGCGCCGCGCGGGCAGCGCAGCGCGCGGCGGAACGCTCTACGTCACGCTCGAGCCCTGTTCGCACCACGGCAAGTCGCCGCCCTGCGCCGATGCCGTCATCGCGGGCGGTGTCGCGCGCGTCGTTTCCGCGCTTGAGGATCCCAATCCCGAGGTCGCGGGCGAGGGACACGCCCGGCTGCGCGCGGCGGGCATTGCGGTGGAGGTCGGCCTCTGCGCCGACAAGGCGCGGCATGATCACGCCGGCCACATCCGCCGCATGCGCGACGGCCGCCCCCATGTCCTGCTCAAACTCGCGGCCTCCGCCGACGGCAAGGCGGGCGGGCCGGGGCGAACGCCGGTCGCGATCACCGGCGATGAGGTGCGCAACCGCGTGCATCTGATGCGCGCCCGCAGCGACGCGATCATGGTGGGTATCGGCACCGCGCTTGCGGACGATCCGCTGCTGACCTGTCGCCTGCCGGGCATGGAGAAAAATTCGCCGGTCCGCGTCGTGCTCGACACGAGCCTTCGGCTGCCACGGGCGTCGCGGCTGGTGCGGAGCGCGCGGGAGATCCCGGTATGGCTCGTTGCGGGCAACGGCGCTGCGCGTGCGGACGCGGAGGCGCTCGCGGCGGATGGGGCGGTCATCCTGCGGGTCCCGGAGCAGGGTGGCCGGCTCAATCTTCCCGATGTCCTGCGCCTCCTTGCGGAGCGGGGCATTACCCGCCTTATGGTGGAAGGGGGCCCAACGCTGGCCGCGTCCTTCCTCACCGCAGGCCTTGTTGACGAGGCTGTGCTGTTCCGGTCAGCGAAGGTCATAGGCCCCGATGGCGTCGATGCTTTCGAGGGCCTGCCGCTTACGGCGCTGGCGCAGGCACTCCGCCCGGTGACGGACGCGGAGCCCGTCGGTCCCGACACGGAAACGGTTTTTGAGCGAAGGTAATACGGTGTTTACAGGCATAATCAGCGACGTAGGCGAAGTTCTTGAAGTCACCGAGCAGGCCGAAGGCCTGCGCCGGCTCAACGTCGCGTGCAGCTACGATCCTGCCACCATCGACATCGGCGCCTCGATCGCCTGCTCCGGTCCCTGCCTGACCGTGGTGGAGCGGGGCCGCAGCGGCAGCCGCGGCTTCTTCGCCGTCGATGTGGCGGCCGAAACGCTCCGGGTGACCACCGCGGGTTCCTGGAAAGCCGGCACCCGGCTCAACCTCGAACGCTCGCTGCGCGTCGGCGACGAACTGGGCGGCCATATCGTCAGCGGGCACGTGGACGGCATCGCCGAACTGCTCACGCGCGAGGACTTGCCCGACATGGCGAAACTTGTGCTGCAGGTGCCCGCGGACCTGGCGCGCTTTATCGCCCCGAAAGGTTCGGTCTCGCTCGACGGCATCTCGCTCACGGTCAACGAGGTCGAGCGCGATACTTTCTCGGTGCTGATCATTCCGCACACGCTCAAAGTCACGACGCTGGGAGCGCTTCGTCCCGGCGCGCGTCTTAACCTCGAAGTCGATCTGATGGCGCGTTATGCCGCGCGCCTTTTGGCACCCGCGCCGCCGCGGTGAGCGGCGCTTGTTCGCGCGCCCGGCGCTTGCTACCAACCCCTCGCCGGCGACGAACCCCTGAAAATCCAGCGATTTTCGGAATTGGGACCGTTCGCGGCACCAACGGAGTGCAGTGATGGCGGGGCCGCGGCAGGGCAAGAGTGAGCAGGGGGACGTGAAAGGCGCGCGTGTCCTCATTGTCGAGGCCCGCTATTACGACGACATTGCCGACGCTTTGCTCGCGGGCGCGATGAAGGTGCTCGCGGAAGCGGGTGTGGAGGTCGAGTGCGTCAGCGTGCCCGGCGCACTGGAAATCCCCGCCGCTGCCGCCATCGGGCTCGATGCGGCGAAGCACAACGGCCGACCCTATGACGGTGTGGTCGCGCTCGGCTGCGTCATCCGCGGCGACACCATCCATTTTGAAATCGTCTCTGAGCAGTCGGCGCACGGATTGATGCAGCTTTCGGTGGCGCGCAGCCTGCCGGTCGGCAACGGCATCATCACGGTCAACACCGAGGAGCAGGCTTTGGCCCGCGCGCGCCCGGAAGAACAGGACAAGGGCGGCGATGCCGCCCGCGCCGCGCTGTCGCTCATTCGTCTCAAGCGCCGGCTGGCGGAAGTCTGATATGGCACAGCCGGGACCGAGAGGAGGCACCTCCGAGCCGCGCAAGGCCAACAGGCGGGGCGCGGCGCGCCTCGCGGCCGTACAGGCGCTCTATCAGATGGACCTCGCCGGCACCGGATTGAACGACATCATGGCCGAGTTCGAGACCCACTGGCTCGGCGGCGAGGTCGAGGGCGAGCAATATCGGCCGGCGGAAGCGGCATTTTTCCGCGACATCGTCGCCGGTGTGGTGCGCGAGCAAACTGTCCTCGATCCGCAGATCGACGCGGCGCTGACGCGCGGCTGGCCGCTCAAGCGCATCGAAGCGCTGTTGCGTGCCGTGCTGCGGGCGGGTGCCTACGAACTCGCCTGCCGCCGCGACGTGCCGGCGCGGGTGGTGATGTCCGAATATGTCGATGTCGCCTCGGCGTTCGTGGAGCGCGACGAGACCGGCATGGTCAACGCGGTACTGGATGAACTTGCGCGCCGGCTGCGCGCCGACGAAGTCGCGCCCGCCGCCGGTCCGGGTCCGGACGCCCCCGGCACTCCGGACGTTCCCGCAGGCGGCGAATAAAACTCGCGGTCAGCCGCACGCGAACGGCAGCGCCGCGGGGCTGCGGAAATTCGACGAGGAATTCCACGCCACCGTGTCGCCGGTGAGGTGGTAGTCCGGCACGCGCTCGAGGAAGCGGCGCATGGCGACTTCGGTCACGAGCCGCGCCATCTGGCTGCCGAGACAGAAATGCTTGCCCGAGCCGAAGCCCAGATGGCCCTGCGGGCGGCGGTCGATATCGAACCGGTCGGCATCGGGAAATTTGCGGTCGTCGCGGTTGCCGGAGCCGAACGCGAGCACGACCTTGTCGCCCGGCTCGATGGTTTCGCCGTGCAGTTCGACCGCGCGCGTGGCGACGCGCTTGAAACGCTGCGCGGAGGTGTTGAAGCGAAGCGACTCCTCGATCGCGGGCGCCAGCAGCGCGCGATCTGCGTTGATCCGCCGCCGCGCGTCGGGATAGTCGTGAAGATTGAGCGCGAACACGCTCATGAAACTCGACAGCGATTCCACGCCCGCCATGACGAAGGTCGCGGTGGTGAGCACGACCTCGCGCTCGGTGAGGCGGTCGCCGTCGATCTCGGCTTCGGCGAGGTGCGTGATCAGGTCGTCGGTCGGATTGGCGCGCCGCGCCGCCACTTCGGCGGTGAGAAACTCGCTGATGTCCTTGAACGCGGCGAGGTGCTCGGGCGTACGGCCCTTCACCGACTTGTCGGTCGAAATCGCGAGAATGACCTTGCGCCGGATGTCGGCGTGGTCGCGTTCCGGCAGTCCCATGGTTCGGAACAGAAGTCCGACCGTGATCTGGCTCGAATAGTCGTTGATGAATTCGAAGCTGCCCTGCGCGACGATGCGGTCGAGGGCACGGTCGGCGATTTCCAGCGTAGGCTCCGCCAGCCGGTCGAGATTGCGTTTGAGAAACGCGCTCTGGCTCAACGCCCGCAGCCGGTCGTGCCGCGGCGGATCCGTGGTGCCGAGCGTCGCGCCGGAACGGCCCGGCAGTTCGTCGATCAGATTGCCCTGGGTCGACGAGAAGGTTTCCCAGTCGCGCGCCGCCTCGACGATGTCGTCGTAGCGCGACAGCATCCAGAGCTGGCCGTTTTCGTTCCAGTAGCAGGGATATTTTTCGCGAAGCTCGGCGTAATAAGGAAACGGATTGGCATCGATTGCCGGCGAATAGATATCGAACGGCTCCACGGCATTTCCTCGCTGGTCCGGCGTTGTTATCTTATTATTACAATCAGCGGGCGTGTCGCGCGATGTCAAATTCAGCGGAGTCGGCCGAACAGCGCCTGATCGCGCGCTACTTCCGTCCGCTCGCGACCCATCCCGGCGCCTTCAACCTCGCCGATGACGCCGCCGCGTTCGCGCCGCCGCCGGGCGCGGACCTTGTGGTGACCACCGACGGCGTCATTGCCGGCGTGCACTTTTTCCCCGACGATCCGCCCGACCGGATCGCCCGCAAGGTGCTGCGGATGAATCTTTCGGATCTCGCCGCCAAAGGCGCAAAGCCGCTCGGTTTCCTGCTGTCGCTGGCGCTGCCGGCCGGCATTTCCGAAACGTGGCTCGCCGGGTTCGCGCTCGGGCTCGGCCAGGACGGGGAGCGCTACGGCTGCGCGCTCCTCGGCGGCGACACCGACCACACGCCCGGACCGGTCTCGGCCTCGATCGTCGCGTTCGGCACCGTCCCGCACGGCCGGATGGTGCGGCGCGCCACCGCGCGGGCCGGGGACTGCATTCTCGTAACCGGCACGATCGGCGACGCGGCGCTCGGCGTGAAGCTTCGCGGCGATGCGGACCTCGCCGCGCGGTGGCGGCTTGCCCCGGTGTTGGCGGAGCATCTCGAGCATCGCTACCTGCTTCCGCAGCCGCGTAACGCGCTGGCGGACGCGGTACTGCGTTACGCCACCGCGGCGATGGATGTGTCGGACGGTCTTGCCGGCGACCTCGGAAAGCTCTGCGCCGCTTCAGCGGTCGCGGCCGAAATCGACGTGGCGCGTGTGCCGCTCTCCGATGCGGCCCGCGCGGCGACGGCGGCGGAGCCCCGCGCTGCTCGAGACGGTGCTGACCGGCGGCGACGATTACGAGATTCTGCTCACGCTGCCGCCGGACCGGCTCGCCGCGTTCCACGCGGCGGCACAGGCGTCGGGCATTCCGGTCACGGAGATCGGACGGGTCGTGGCGGGGGAGGGCGTCCGCTTCCTGCACCAAGGCAGGACGCTGACATTCGCGCAGGCGGCGTACAGCCACTTCTGACCGCAAATCTGACCGCGAGTACGCAGGCGCCCGCATCGGCGCCGGACGGCTTGCACGGCCCGTGAAAGCGGGACCGCTATTTACGCCGCGAAATCGGCTGGTAGTCGCGCCGCGGCGAACCGGTATAGAGCTGACGCGGACGGCCGAGTTTCTGGTGCGGATCCTCGATCATTTCCTTCCACTGCGCGATCCAGCCGACCGTCCGCGCAAGCGCGAACAGCACGGTGAACATCGAGGTCGGGAAGCCCATCGCGCGAAGCGTGATGCCCGAATAAAAGTCGACATTCGGGTAAAGCCGCTTCGAGATGAAATATTCGTCGCTAAGCGCGATCCGCTCCAGTTCAAGCGCCACGTCGAGCAGCGGATCGTTGACGCCGAGTTCCTGCAAAACCTCGTGACAGGTTTTCTGCATGATCTTGGCGCGCGGATCGTAGTGCTTGTAGACGCGGTGGCCGAAGCCCATCAGCCGGAACGAGTCGTCGGGATCCTTGGCGCGCTTGACGAATTCGGGGATGCGATCGACCGAACCGATTTCCCCGAGCATCTTGAGCGCCGCCTCGTTGGCGCCGCCATGCGCCGGGCCCCACAGGCAGGCGATGCCGGCGGCGATGCACGCGAACGGATTGGCGCCGGTCGAGCCGGCCAACCGCACCGTCGAGGTCGAAGCATTCTGCTCGTGATCGGCGTGCAGCGTGAAGATGCGGTCCATGGCGCGCGCCAGCACCGGGTTGGCCGTGTACTCCTCGCACGGCACCGCAAAGCACATGCGCAGGAAGTTCGAGGCGTAGTCGAGGTCGTTCTTGGGATACATGAACGGCTGCCCGACCGAGTATTTGTAGGCCATCGCCGCCAGCGTCGGCATCTTCGCGATCATGCGGATCGAGGCGATCATCCGCTGGGTCGGGTCGGTGATGTCGGTGGAGTCGTGATAGAAGGCCGAGAGCGCGCCGACGCATCCGACCATGACCGCCATCGGATGGGCGTCGCGCCGGAACCCCTGGAAGAACCGGCTCATCTGTTCGTGAACCATCGTGTGATGGACCACGCGGTCGTCGAAATTCTCTTTTTGCGAGGCGGTCGGCAGCTCGCCGTACAGCAGCAGATAGCAGGTCTCGAGGAAGTCGCCGTGCTCGGCCAGATCTTCTATCGGATAGCCGCGGTAGAGCAGCACGCCCTCGTCGCCGTCGATGTAGGTGATCTTCGACTCGCAGCTTGCCGTCGAGGTGAAGCCGGGATCGTAGGTGAAGATGCCGGCCTGGCTGTACAGCTTGCTGACATCCAGCACTTGCGGACCGATGGTCCCTTCGTAGACCGGAAACGTGTGGCTCTTGTCGCCGAGCGTGAGCGTGCCGCTGGTGACTTTCGCGCCGGTTTTTGCGTCCATGATCGCATCCCTCGCCGTATGACAGGCCCCGGCAGTGCGATGCACACGCCCTGGGGGCGAAATCGCTGACAACACTGCCGATCCGGCCTTAGTGGGGTAGCCCAACGGAGTGTGCACTGCAAGAAAATAGGCCGCGAAGCTGTCCTGCGCCAGCCTCCTGGTAAACGAGTTTATGGTCCGCCTGTGACAGGCCGATGCAGGCCTGGCCGCCCGTCATCGGCCCGGCGGTTACGCGCCGGCGAGGTTCGCCTGGTCGCGAATCCGTGCAAGGCTTTCGGCCTTGCCGAGGACGACCAGTACTTCGAAAATGCCGGGCGACGTCGTGCGGCCGGTGAGCGCCGCGCGCAGCGGCTGGGCGACGGCGCCGAGCTTGGCGCCTCTCTGCTCCGCGAAAGCGCGGACTGCCTGTTCGATGGCGGCCGCCGTCCACGGCTCTACCTGCGCAAGCTCCGGCTCGATGTCGTGCAGCAGCGCCCGCGCATCCGGTGTCAGCAGGGCCTTCGCGGGATCTTCCAGCCGGAGCGGCCGGTCCGCCGTCAAAAAATATGCCCCGTCAATAAGATCGATGAGAGTCCTGGCGCGCTCTTTCAGGCTCGGCATGGCGGCGAGAAGTTGCGCCCTCAATGCCGGCGTCAGCTTCGCGGCCAGCGCCGCGCCGTTGGCGGCGTGCGGCAGGAAATCCTCGATCGCCTTGAGCAGCGCTTCGTCGGAACTGGTCCGGATGTAGTGCCCGTTGAGGCTTTCGAGCTTGGCAAAATCGAATCGCGCGGGCGAGCGGCCGATCTGCGGCAGGTCGAACGCCGCGATCATTTCCCCGGTCGAGAATATTTCCTGGTCGCCGTGGCTCCAGCCGAGCCGCACCAGATAATTCCGCAAAGCGGCCGGCAGGTACCCCATGGCGCGATAGGCATCGACCCCGAGCGCGCCGTGGCGCTTGGAGAGTTTCGAACCGTCGGGGCCGTGGATCAGCGGAATATGCGCCATCACCGGAACCGCCCAGCCGAGCGCTTCGTAGATCTGTTTCTGGCGCGCGGCGTTGGTCAGATGATCGTCGCCGCGGATGATGTGCGTGACGCCCATGTCGTGATCGTCCACGACGACGGCGAGCATGTAGGTCGGCGTGCCGTCCGAGCGCAGCAGCACAAGATCGTCGAGGTTCTCGTTCTGCCAAACGACGCGCCCCTGAACCTGATCGTCGATCACGGTTTCGCCGGTCAGCGCCGCCTTCAGCCGGATCGTCGGCTTGACGCCGGGCGGCGCGTCGGCCGGATCGCGGTCGCGCCAGCGACTGTCATAAAGTTTGGCGCGGCCTTCGCGCCGTGCCGCCTCCCGCATCTCCTTGAGCTCGTCGGCGCTTGCGTAGCACCGGTAGGCGTGGCCGGTGGCGAGGAGCTGTTCGGCGACCTCGCGGTGGCGCGCCGAGCGGGAGAATTGATAGATCGTGTCGCCGTCCCACTCGATGCCGAGCCAGGAAAGGCCGTCGAGGATGGCGTCGATCGCGGCCTGGGTCGAGCGCTCGCGGTCGGTGTCCTCGATCCGCAGCAGCATCTTGCCGCCGCGGCCGCGCGCGTAGAGCCAGTTGAACAGAGCCGTGCGTGCCCCGCCGATATGCAGGAACCCGGTAGGCGAAGGGGCGAAGCGGGTAACGACGCTCATTAAACGAGGCTCATTATCTGTCCGTCCCGGTATCTGTCCAAAGTATCTGTCCAGGCCGTTTGTCCAGCCGTCTGTGCAGCGAGAATGCCCGCGCCCGCGCGCTCGTGTACCACAGCCGGCAACGAAGGAAAGTTAAGACGGTTCGGACAGGGTGGCGCCGGTGAATTTGTCCCCGGACTTGACCCCGCGGGCCAATTTGTCCAATCCGGGCGCGCCGCAGCCCATGAGCGGCACGGAAGCGATCAGATCATGACGGTTGCCGACACGGCGGTTCGCGAAGCGGGACAGGATTTCATCCGCGACATCATCCGCGCGGACCTTGCGGCCGGCCGCCACAAAGCGGTCGTCACCAGGTTTCCGCCGGAACCGAACGGCTATCTGCACATCGGCCATGCCAAGTCGATTTGCCTGAATTTCGGGGTCGCGGAGGAATTCGGCGGCCACTGCAATCTGCGCTTCGACGATACCAACCCGACGAAGGAAGAGCAGGAATATATCGACGCCATTCAGCGCGACGTGCGCTGGCTCGGCTTCGACTGGGGCCAGCACCTTTATTATGCGTCCGACTATTTCGAGCGGCTTTACGAATGGGCCGAGCATCTGATCCGCGCCGGCAAGGCCTATGTCGACGACCAGAGCCAGGAGGAGATGCGGCTTGCGCGCGGCACGCTCACCGAGGCCGGGACCGACAGCCCGTATCGCGGACGCAGCGTCGAGGAGAATCTTGACCTGTTCCGCCGGATGCGCGCCGGCGAATTTCCGAACGGCGCGCGGGTGCTGCGGGCGAAGATCGACATGGCGTCGGGCAACATCAATCTGCGCGACCCGGTGCTGTACCGCATCCTGCACGCCGACCACCCGCGCACCGGCAGGGCGTGGTGCATCTATCCGAGCTACGATTTCGCGCACGGCCAGTCGGACGCTATCGAGGGCGTCACGCACTCGCTGTGTACGCTCGAATTCGAGGATCACCGGCCGCTTTACGACTGGTGTCTCGACAATCTGCCGGTGCCGTCGCGGCCGCATCAGTACGAGTTCGCGCGGCTCAATCTCACCTATACGATACTGTCGAAGCGCGTTCTGACCGAACTGGTGCGCGGCGGTTACGTTCATGGCTGGGACGATCCGCGCATGCCGACGCTGGCCGGCCTGCGCCGGCGCGGCGTGCCGCCGGTGGCGCTGCGTGATTTCGTGCGGCGGATCGGTGTCGCCAAAGCAAACAGCGTCGTCGATGCCGGCGTACTGGAATTTTCCATCCGCGAGCATCTCAACAAAACGGCGCTACGGCGCATGGCGGTGCTGCGTCCGCTCAAGGTGATCGTGGAGAATTATCCGGAAGGGCAGACCGAGGAGATCGAGGCGGTCAACCATCCCGAGGATCCGGGGAAGGGGACCCGGACGATCCGTTTCGGCCGCGAGCTTTTCATCGAGCGCGACGACTTCATGGAGAATCCGCCGAAGAAATTCTTTCGCCTGTCGCCGGGGACCGAGGTGCGGCTGCGCTATGGCTATTTCATCACCTGCCGCGAGGTGGTGAAGGATGCGGCCGGCGAGGTGACCGCGCTGCGGTGCACCTACGATCCGGCTACCAAAGGCGGCAACGCGCCGGACGGCCGCAAGGTCAAGGCGACGATGCACTGGCTGTCGGCCGCGGACGCGGTGCCGGCGGAGGTACGCATTTACAATCCGCTGTTCTCGCGTCCCGATCCGGACGCGGCCGATTTCGTTGCCGCGCTCAATCCGCAGTCGCTGGAAATCCTCGCGGACGCGCGTGTCGAGCCTGCGCTCGCCGCCCAGAACGTGGACGAGCCGGTGCAGTTCGAGCGGCAGGGCTATTTCTGCCTCGACCGGGACTCGACGCCCCAAAGGCTGGTGTTCAACCGCACGGTCGGATTGCGCGACACCTGGGCAAAAGTGGCGGCCGGCGGCTGAGCCGGGGAGGGCGGCGAGCCGGAGAAGGCCGCGCTACGCTACCGCGACCTGCTTGCGCAGGGCCGCGATGGCTTCCCGGTCATAGCCGAGCTCTTCAAGGAGCGAATCCGTATCCTCGCCGAGCTGCGGCGCCGCCCGTTGCGGCTGGGCGTCGCCGTTGTCCACTCGCACCGGCGAGGCGAGCCCGCGGATGTTGCCGTGTTCGGCGTGACCGAAATCGAGCACCATCTGCTGCTCGGCGACGAACGGATTTTCCAGCGCCTGGCGCACATCATAGACCGGTGCGATCGGCACCTTGCCCCGAAGCCGCTCCAGCCATTCGTCGGTCGTAGCCGTCATTAGGACCGCGTCGAGATCCTTCGTGAATTGTTCGCGATTTTTCAGGCGCGCGGCAAAGCTCGCGTAGTCCGGATCGGTGATCCATTCCGGCCGGCCGATGGCCTGCGCCATGATCGGCCAGAACTTTTCCTTGTTGCACATGACGAACACCCAGCCGTCTTTGGTGCGGCACAACTGGCTCGGCGTCAGCGACGGGTGACTGGAGCGCGGTTCGCGCTTCGTGACGGCGCCGGCATTGAGATACCAGGTCGCGACATAGGCGAGGTTGTGCAGCGCGACCCCGAACAGGCTCACGTCGAGATCGCGTCCGCGTCCGGTTGCTCTGGCTTCGACGAGGCCGGCCAGAAGCGCCATCGCGGCGGTGGTGCCGGTCATGAGGTCGATGATCGACAGGCCGAAGCGCGCCGGCGGTCCGTCCGGCTCTCCGGTCAGCGAGAGATAGCCGGCCTCGGCCTGCATCAGATAGTCGAACCCCGGCCACGCCGCGCGGCTGCCGG
Organism: uncultured Alphaproteobacteria bacterium; assembly: GCA_963766925.1. Classification (GTDB taxonomy): domain Bacteria; phylum Pseudomonadota; class Alphaproteobacteria; order Rhizobiales; family Xanthobacteraceae; genus BOG-931. The sequence continues at coordinate 67,665 of CAVYCI010000021.1, read as the reverse complement.
TGCGCCCGTAAGCGGACAGATGCACGCAGACGATGCGCGGGTTCAACTCCGCCAGGTGCGGATAGGTAAGCCCGAGCTTTTCCGGCAGGTCGCCGCGCAGATTGTCGAATACCGCATCGCTGCGTTCGACCAGTTTGCGAAAGATTTCCTGGCCCTTCGGGTGTTTGAGATCGAGGCCGAGGCTGCGCTTGTTGCGATTGAATGCCTCGTAGAAGTGGCTGTCGCCGGGGCCGAAAAAATGCGGGCCGACCTTGCGGCCCATGTCGCCGCCGTCCTGAAAATTCTCGACCTTGATGACCTCGGCGCCAAGGTCGGCAAGCTGCAGCGTCCCGAACGGGCCCGCGCCGTATTGCTCGACCGAAACGATCCGCACACCGGACAGCGGCAGACTCATACGCGGTTCCTCTCGATCAGCTGCTTCGCGATGATGATGCGCTGCAATTCGTTGGTGCCTTCGCCGATGACGAGCAGCGGGGCATCGCGGTAAAGCCGCTCGATGTTGAATTCTCTGGAATAGCCGTAGCCGCCGTGGATCCGCATGGCTTCGATGCTGTTCTCCAGCGCCGCTTCGGTCGCCGCGAGCTTCGCCATCCCGGCTTCCATGTCGCAGCGCTCGCCGCGGTCGTAGGCTTCGGCGGCGCGCCAGGTCAGGAGGCGGGCCGCTTCGGCGCGCGTCGCCATGTCGCCGAGCTTGAGCTGGATGGCCTGGTGCTCGCAGATCGGCTTGCCGAACGTCGTCCGCACCTGGGAGTAGGCGACCGCCTCCCGCAGGGCAGCGTCCGCGATGCCTACGCCGCGCGCCGCGACATTGATCCGGCCCAGCTCGAGGCCGCCGAGAATCTGCTGCAGCCCGCGTCCTTCGACGCCGCCGATCAGGCAATCCGCCGGCACCCGGTAATCGTCGAAGCTGAGTTCGCAGGTGTCGATCCCGCGGTAGCCGAGCTTTTCCAGCTTTCGGTTCACCGTGAAACCCGGGCCTTTCTCGGCGATCAGCAGGCTCATGCCCCGGTGGCGGGGGCTGGCATTCGGGTCGGTCTTGACCAGCAGCGCGAGACAGTTGCCGTAGAGGCTGTTGGTGATCCAGGTCTTGCGGCCGTTGACCACGTAATCGATCGCCTTCGCGGCGGGCGACCGTGCGTATCGCCTGAAGGTCGGTCCCGCAATCCGGCTCGGTCAGGCCTACGCCGCCGCGCAGTTCGCCGGTGGCGAACCTCGGCAGAAACCGCTCCTTCTGCTCCACCGTCCCGTTGCGCTGCACCGCCATCGCCATGATCAGATGCGAGTTGACGATGCCGCTGATCGACATCCAGACCGCGGAAATCCGTTCGATGATTTTCGCGTAGGTCAGCGTCGAAAGCCCGAGGCCTCCGTATTCCGTTGCGATGGTGCATCCGAACAGCCCCATCGCTTTCATTTTCTCGACGATCTCGGCGGGATAGACGTCGTCATGTTCGAGCGCATGGACGTGCGGCTGCACTTCCACGCTCAGAAACTTGTCGACCATGTCGAGAATGAGCCGCTCGCTCTCGCCGCTGTCGGCCTGACCGGTTACCGCATCCATCGCGAATGCCTCACGCGCCGGTGGCCAGCGCGTCGGCGAGGCCGCGTGCATCCGCGCGATCGAGGTTCAGAACCGCGTCGCGAATGCGGCCGGCCGCTGCCGGCGATACCGCGCGTTCGGCGTTTTCGCGAAACTTCGCGGCCACGTCGTCATTGGTGAGCGGCCGGTCGGCGCAGCCGCGGTTCATCGCCTCGCGATGCCGCAGCGTCCGCCCGTCTGCGGTTTCGATAATGACCTCGCCGGTATAGTGCCGCGGGAATGTGGAAGCGGGATCGACTTCGTAGTCGATGCGGCCTGCGAGACCGAGCACCGCCGCATCGTTGAGCGCCTCGTCTTCCAGTTCGGCGAGCGTGAAGCGGCCTTTGATGAGGCCGGTCGCCACGATGTACGGGATGCTGAACTGCGCGTCGTAGCTGTTCGCCGGACTGCGCTTGTTCGCCACCGGCTCGCAGACGGTCTTGACCACTTCCTGCGGCACAAGCACGCGCACGCGCCGGATCTCGTTCGCCGGCACGTGGTGGGCGTGATGCAGCGCCACCGCCGAATCCGCGGAGGCGTGCGCGAAATGGCACGCGGCGATCGGTTTCACCGCGACCTCCTCGATCTGCCAGCTTCGGCCCAGCTTTTCGGTCGCAAGCGCAAGATCGGCGTTGGCGAAATGTTGCCCGAGATGGCTGGCGTACAGGCCGAAGCGGCCGTCATACGCGCCGCGCGGGCCGATAAAGCCGTGCTTCGCCATGGTCGCAGCGGTGATGCCGGCGACGCCGGCCCAGCCGGGATGCATGCGCTTGGTCCAGGCGCCGTCTTCGAGAAATTCGAGGCTTCCGCCGGCCATCGACAGCACGATGCCCTGCGCCATCGTAGCGCGTTCGGCATCGAGGCCGAGAAGCCGCGACGCGGCGAGCGCGCAGCCGAACGCGCCGATCAGCCCGGTGGGATGAAAACCCACCTGATGAAAGCCGCCTTTCGCGACTGCTCCGAGCCGGGTCGAGACTTCCATCGCCGCGACAAAGGCGGTCAGCAGCGCCTTGCCGTCCGCGCCGTCGCGATCGGCGAGTCCGAGCGCGCAGGGAAAGCTGCTCGCGGTTGCGTGAATGACGCCCCGCGTGTGCGTGTCGTCAAAGTCGAGGCCGTGAACGAGGATGCCGTTCATCATCACCGCATCGCGCAGCGCGAGACGCCGGCCGAAGCCGATCACCGCCGAGGGACCCGCGCCGAACTCTTCAAGCGCGGCGAGCGAGACCGACGCGAAGGGATATTTGGTCGAGGCGAACGCGATGCCGACCGAGTCGAGGATGAGATATTTGGCGCGTTCGCGAACGGCCGCCGGTATGGCGTCGTAACTCAGGCCCAGTGCGAACCGCGAGAGCTCTTCGGAAATGGTGGCCTGCGCCGCCGAAGAATTCATAGGCCAGTGCGTTCATTGGACGTCTCCTCGATCTTTTGCCGTTCAGTGCCTTGTGGCGCGCCGCCGGCCAGAATGCTTCGGCACCTGGAGTGCGTCGGCATTATAGCCATGTCGCTCGCCATTGCCCGCGCGTCCAGGTAGCATGACGGGGACTTTTTTGCGCGCAAAGGGCCTGTTCCTTTTGTGGGGGGCGCGCGGTGGCGGACGAGGGTGGGGCGCGTAGCCGTTCGCCGGCAGGGGCACGAACCTGGCCGGTCGGTCGTGCACGTCAGGATGGACCGGCGGCATGGCCCTGGGCCGAATTCGCGATTCCGGCGCGGCTTCGCGAATGGGCGGCCATCGAGGCCGGAGCCGGCCGCCTGCTGCCCTGGTTCGCGGTCGGCTTCGGGTTAGGGATCGTCCTCTATTTCACCGCCGAACACGAGCCGTCGGTCTGGGCCGCCTCGGCGCTGGCGATTGCCGCCATCGTGATCGCCATTCTGCTGCGGCGGCGACCGGTCGGCTTTGTCGTTGGTCTCGGGTTTGTGGCGGTCGCCGGCGGCTTCGCCGTCGCCACGCTCAAGACCGCCCTGATCGACCACACGGTGCTGCACCATCCGGCCTATGGCGTGTCGCTGTCGGGTTTCGTTGAACTTCGCGAGGAGAGTGAAGAAGACCGATCGTTTTGTGGTGCGGGTGGACCGGATCGAAGCGAACCGCCTGCCGGAGAAGCCGCAGCGGGTGCGGCTCTCGGTGCGCCGCGGCATGACGCCGCCCGCGGGCGCCTTCGTCGAACTCAAGGCGCAGCTCAGTCCGCCGCTTCAACCGCTGCGGCCCGGCGGGTACGATTTCGCGCGCGATCTGTATTTCCAGCGCATCGGCGCTTCGGGCTTCGTCCACGGCCCGATCAGGATCGTGACCCCTCCGGCGGCGGCGGGTCTGTCGATGCGCGCCAACGCGCTCGTTCAGGGCTATTCGCGACGGCATCGACCTGCGCATCCGCTCGGTGCTGTCGGGCGACGTTGGCTCGATCGCTTCCGCCCTGATCACCGGCAAGCGCGACGCGATCACGCCCGCCGTGTTCGACGCGATGTTCGTGTCCGGCATCGGGCACGTGCTGTCGATCTCCGGCTATCACATGGCGGTCGTCGCGGGCGTCGTGTTCTTTGTGGTGCGTGCCCTGCTGGCGCTGATCCCCGGGCTTGCCGACCGCTGGCCGATCAAAAAGTGGTCGGCACTGGCAGCGCTGATCGTTACCGCCTTCTATCTGGTTCTGTCCGGTGCCGAGGTCGCGACGCAACGGTCCTTTATCATGATAGCGATCGTGTTGATCGGGGTCATGCTCGACCGGCCGATTCTGACGCTGCGCACCGTGACGATCGCCGCGATGGTGGTGCTGCTGTTCGCGCCGGAGGCGGTGGTGCATCCGAGCTTTCAGATGTCGTTTGCGGCGACGCTGGCGCTGGTTGCGGGTTATGCGCGCGGCGTCCCGTGGGGACGCGCCGGCGCCGACACGCCGCTGCATGCGCGCGCCGCGCTGTGGGGATTTCGCGAGACGCTGAGCCTCATTCTTGCGTCGCTGGTCGCCGGCCTCGCCACCACACCCTATGCGGCGTTTCACTTCCACCGGCTGGCGCCGTACGGCGTGCTGGCCAACCTGCTCGCGATGCCGGTGGTGTCCGCCTGGGTGATGCCGATGGGCATTCTCGGCGTCGTCGCGATTCCGTTCGGCTTCGATGCAATCTTCTGGCGGCAGATGGGTTACGGCATCGAGTGGATGGACGCGGTCGCGCTGCGGGTCGCGGGCCTGCCAGGCGCGTTCGGCCGCGTCACCGCGTTCGGACCGGGGCCGCTGCTGCTCGCGACGGCAGGCCTGCTGCTCATATGTCTGCTCAAAACGCCGCTGCGCTGGAGCGGCGTGGCGTTCGTTTTGCTGGCGATCGTCGTTGCGGCGCGCACGCCGCAGCCGGACATCCTGATCGCCGATGACGGCCGCGCCATTGCGGTGCGTGGCGCGGACGGCCGGCTCGCGTTCCACCGCAATGGCGGCTCCACGTTTGCGATTCACGAATGGCTCGCGGCCGATGCGGACGGCCGCGACGTGCTGGATCCGGGGCTGGGCGGGGGCATCGCCTGCGATCCGCTGGGCTGTATCGGCAGGCTCCCCGACGGGCGGCTCGTCTCCTATGCGCTCGGGCCGGAGGCAGCCGAAGAGGATTGCCAGCGCGCCGCCATTGTCATCGCGACGCGCTCCGCGCCGTCCGACTGTGCCGCAACCGTGGTCGGCCGAAATGTCTGGCGCGAACGTGGCGCGCTCGGGCTGCGCCGCGACGGCGGGGGCTTCGTCATCGATGCCGCGCGGGAGGCAAACTTCGACCGGCCCTGGGCCCCGCTGCTTGCGCACGGCAACGCTGCGGTCTTGGCCGGGCCGTCGCCGAACGCGCCGGCTTCTTCGCGGCCGCCGCCACGCGATGCCACGCCGCGCGCCGAGGATCTGGAGGCTGACGACGGAGAGCATTCGTCGCCGGGGCCGGATCAATAGCGGCGGAACAGACCGACCATCTTGCCCTGAATGCGCACGCGATTGGGCGGCAGGATGCGGACTTCGTAGGCGGTGTTGGCCGGCTCGAGCGCGATCGAAGCGCCGCGGCGGCGAAACCGTTTGAGGGTTGCTTCCTCGTCGTCGATCAAGGCGACGACGATATCGCCGGTGTCCGCCCCCTCGGTGCGCTTGAGGAGCGCGATGTCGCCGTCGAGAATGCCGGCATCGATCATCGAATCGCCGCGCACTTCGAGGGCGAAATGCTCGCCGCTGCCGAGCATGTCCGGCGGGATGCTGATGGTGTGGCTGCGGGTCTGGATCGCCTCGATCGGCGTGCCGGCGGCGATGCGGCCCATCACGGGGACGGCGACCGGCCGGCCCGAATTCGTCTTCGGAGGGCGCACGAACCCGGCCGAGATTGCCTTCGATCACGCTCGGGGTGAAACCGCGGGTGCGCGCCGACGCAATGCCATGCGCTACCGACTCGGGCAGCTTGATGACTTCGATGGCGCGCGCCCGGTTCGGCAGCCGGCGGATGAAGCCGCGCTCTTCAAGAGCGGTAATCAGGCGGTGAATGCCCGACTTGGAGCGCAGATCGAGCGCATCCTTCATTTCGTCGAATGACGGCGGAACGCCGGCCTCTTTCAGACGCTCATGGATAAAACGTAAAAGCTCGGCTTGCTTGCGCGTCAGCATCGGCGCTCCCCCTCCGGCCGCGTTTATAGCCGAAACAAATCATGAACGGACACTATCCGTTCCATATGTGTTCCGCAACCATTTAATTTGCAGTTAAAAGATCGAGCGACCAAATTGACGAGGTATCAATCACTTAGACCACGAAATTGGGCCGACCGCCGCGCGGGCAGCGCACCGGGCGTTCTCCTCGCCGTTTTCGCCGTCCGGCACGCGGCATATTGCCCGTTCGCCGGGTGGCTCCGCTGTTGCTCGCAATGACGGGATGGCGGGTGAGGGGGCGTTGCCGCGATTCGGGGCGCAGCGGCGAGGCCCCCTCATCCCGACCTTCTCCCCGCGCGCGGGGAGAAGGAGCGGCGAGCCTCCCGCAAAGTTCTGCACGTCATGGCCGGGCTTGAGGTATGGCCCGAAGACATCCCCGACGGGTGTTCGGGGACATGACCGACACATCTTGATCACATGGAATTGGCTGCGGGGAGGCCATCCATGCTCCCGGTCCAGCGTGCGTCGGCCGCGCGGCATCCTGCGCGGCCCTGTCGCATGGACTACCGGGTCAAGCCCGGAGCTGATGAAGCGCGGAAGGCCGGTGATGACGGGGGAAAGCAGCGTTGCGCCCGCTGCGGCTCGAACCCGCCAATTTGGCGCGTGTTTAGTCGGCGGTGACGGCGGGTGCTACACTCGCCCTCTGACAGAGGCAATCAACCGCGATGGCGACACGGCAGGAGCGCATCGATGCCTTCACTCATGAAGGTGTGCCGCCGGCGGATCGGCCGCTTGAACTCCTCTGCGAGGATCACGTCGGCACGTACGTCATTCCATTTCTTTGTCGATGGAACAACGGCGCCTGGCAAAGCGTGAATGCAGGCGTGCAGATCCAGGCAACGGTCGTCGGCTGGCGCGAGCGTTGAAAAGATACCGCTTCTACTGCAGAGCGGTGGAAGCGGTGACGTATGTGTCATTGCGATCGGCGCCGAAGCCGAAAGCGATGGCGATGATCACCACGGAGACGATGCCAGCAGCCAGCAGGCCGCATTCCATCGTCGTGGCAGCAGACCGGTCATTCAAAAAACGCAAAACGAGAGCACGCATTGAACAGCCCCTTTGCAGTGCCGGATCGGCTTCTCTTTTGTAGTCGGCGCGTTTTGACGGCCTGTAAAAGAAAAGGCGCAGAGTTTTGCTTTATTTGTCCGAGCAGGGCGCACAGGCCGTTTGAGTTGCGCCTTTCGCGGGCGCGTCTGTGCTGGCGCTGCGCGCCTGCCCGTTGATGTGGATCAAGGACGAAGGCGCGGGTCCACGGGAATCTGCGTATTGTTGGGGCGCGGGCGCCGGGGCGGACTGGCAGGATGTCATGTACGAACCAAGAGGCGATAACCTTGCCACTCTGGCCTTTCTCTGGCCGGCGTTCGCAGCCGCATCGTTCAGCGCGATGGCGGGACAGGCCGCAACCCAGTTCGCGGGTCTCGCCGTCGGTCCGGATGAACCGGCGACCGACGAAGCGAAATGGCAGACGCAGCACAGCGTCGCGCTCGAACTGGAAACGGTTCGCCTTCGCGATTTCTCCGTCGGCATGAGCGGATGGCCGACGCTGCTGTGTGCTCCGCTCGCCTCGCACAGCGCCGCCATCACGGATCTTGCTGCCGGGCACAGCCTCGTTTCGGCGCTGCGCGGGCTCGGCCTCGAACGGCTGTTTGTGACCGACTGGCGATCCGCCGGTCCGGAGATGCGCTTCCTCGGAATCGACAATTACCTCGCCGACCTGAACGTGCTGGTCGATACGATCGGCAGCCCGGTCGATCTGGTTGGGCTGTGCCAGGGGGGCTGGATGGCCCTGATCTACGCAGCCCGTTTCCCGGCGAAAGTCCGCAAACTTGTCCTCGCCGGCGCTCCGGTCGACATCAGGGCGGGATCTTCCACTCTGACGGCGCTGGCCGAGATAAGCCCGCTGCCGCTGTTTCACGGATTGCTGCGCCTTGGCGAGGGGCTCGTTCCCGGACGGAAAGTCATGAAGTTCTCGGGCGTGCAGTTGGTGGCGGCGGACGACATACGCGAGGTTCTGCAAACGGGCGCGCCGCCCGGTTCGACGGCTTTTTGCGAACTCGAAGCCACGTTCCGCGACTGGTACGCGCGGCCCCTCAATCTGCCGGCCCGTTATTTCCTCGACGTGGTGGAGAAAATTTACAAGGGCAATCAGCTCGCGGCCGGCAGCTTCGTCGCGCTCGGCAGAACCATCGATCTTGCGACCGTAACCACGCCGATGTTTCTGCTCGCGGCGCGCGACGACGAGCTGGTCGCTCCCGGGCAGTTATTCGCAGCCGCCGCGCTGGTTCGCACGGACCCGCGCGATCTCCGGAAAGAGACGGCGCCCTGCCGCCACGTAGGCCTGTTCATGGGCAGGCGGACGCTCGAGGAAGAGTGGCCGAAAGTCGTCCGCTGGCTTGCCGAGACGCCGGTCACGAGGCCCGGCAACATTCAGACGCAGGCCGCATAGTCCGCGGTGCCGGCACGCTTCTGAACTGCCCGAAACCTTCGCGGATTATTGCTGAAACACGTAGGTGCCGGGTGCGTCGCCCAGCGGCGGGGAAATGTCGGCCGGGGGCGGCAGGGTCCGCGGACCGGAGTGCCCGTTGAGCCAGGCGACCAGTTCCGGCCACCACGAGCCTTCGCTGCGTCTTGCTTCCGCGAGGAAGCGTGCCGGATCGAGATACTGATCGCCCTCGCGTCTGGCGTTGATCCGGTAGCTGCGTCCGCGATGGCCGATTTCGGACACGATCCCGGCATTGTGCCCGCCGGTCGTAAGCAGATAGGTGACGTCGTTTCCCACCTGCAGATTGATCTTGTAAGTCGAGTGCCACGGGGAGACGTGGTCACGCTCCGTGCCCACGGCAAAGACCGGGACGCGAATGTCGGCAAGCGTCACCGGCGTGCCGTCGGCCGTCAGGCGTCCTTCCGCGAGGTCGTTATCGAGAAACAGCCTGCGGAGATATTCCGAATGCATGCGGTACGGCATGCGGGTTGCATCGGAATTCCACGCCATCAGATCGGTCATTGTCTGCCGCCCGCCGAGCAGATAGTCGTGAATCATCAGCGACCAGATCAGATCGTTCGGGCGCAGCATCTGAAATGCGCCGGCCATCTGCCGGCTGTCGAGGAATCCCTGCTTCCACATCATGTCGTCGAGAAAAGCGAGCTGGCTCTCGTTGATGAACAGCGTGAGCTCGCCGGCCTCGGTGAAATCGGTTTGCGCGGCCAGCAGCGTCAGCGTCGCAAGCCGGTCGTCGCCGTCGCGCGCCATCGCCGCCGCGGCAATCGAAAGCAGCGTGCCGCCGAGGCAATAACCGACCGCATGAATCTTTGCGTCCGGCACGGTCGCATGCACCGCGTCAAGCGCGCTCATGACGCCGAGCGTCCGGTAATCCTCGAGGCCCAGATCGCGATCTTCCGGGCCGGGATTTTTCCACGAGATCATGAACACCGTGAAGCCCTGTTCGGTCAGATACTTCACCAGCGAATTGTGCGGCGACAGATCGAGGATGTAATATTTCATGATCCACGCGGGGATCATCAGGATCGGTTCCGGGCGCACTTCGGATGTAGCCGGAGCGTACCGGATCAGCTCGATCAGGCGATTGCGGAATACGATTTTGCCGGGCGTGACCGCGACGTCCTTACCGATGACGAAATTTTCCGTGCCGGCCGGCCTTTGCCCGCTCGCGGCGCGTGACTGGTCGGCGAGGAAATTCTGAAATCCCTGCACCAGATTCTGGCCGCCGGTGCTGATCGTGCGCGAAAGTATCAGCGGATTGGTCAACGGGAAGTTTGACGGCGCGAACACGTCGAGAATCTGCCGCGACATGAACTCCACCATCTGCTCGTGCTGCTTCGAGACGCCGCGCACGCCGGTGGTGGTGTTGTGCCACCACTGCTGCTGGAACAGGAACCCCTGATACAGAAAGTTGAAAGGCCACTTTTGCCATTCCGGGTCGTCGAAGCGCCGGTCCTGGGGCAAAGGCTCGATGCAGGGCGGGGTGGTTCCGCGTTCGAGGGCGTAGCGCGACGCATAGCCTCCGAACCGTGTCGTTTTGCGGAGCGCCTTGTTCATGAGCTGGTAGCGCTTGCCTGGCGCCCAGGTGAGGTGGGTGGCCCAGTCGAGCCAGGCCTGAGTGACCGCAGCCGGCGATAGTCCCCCGGTGAAGTGCGCGATGGCCGCATGCAGCGACCGGTCGATGACGTCCGCAAAGGCCGTTAGTTCGTCTGCGTCTGCCTCGTCCGTCCGGCCGGCATCGCCGGTGACCGTCATTGTTACCGGCCGCAAATGTCCCGGTATCTCCCGCAGCACCGGCGGCGCGGCAGGATTGCGGCCGTCAGCCGTTACCGCCGGCTCTATGTCTTTTCGTGCAGCTTCGACCATGGGATTGACCTCGAGCCGGCATCTGGTTGCCAAAAAGCGCCATTGGATCGGAAAGGTGTGTGAGAAATTTGACGCCCGCGATCCGTCTCATCACGGATCCGCAGACGCCGGAGGCTCCGCGCCGGCAGACCACCAGATGCTTCCGCTGTTAAGAAAGCGTTGCTCCCGAAAGTTGCCGGCGGCGCGGGGAGCACGCGCATGCCATTCCGGCCCACTGGTCATATTTCGCACGCAAGCCTGCAACGAACGCAACGGCCCTGTGCGATCTATTCCATGATGTGCAGAAGCCGTACTTCCTCGTCGGGCGTGAGATCGGAGGCTTGGTCCTCTCCCGCCGTGACGGAGGAGGTGTCGAGCGCGAGATACAGCGCCTGCGCAGCATCCGCGCAGCGCTTCGCGGTGAGCGAAATCGGCCGGGGGCAGCGATGTCACCGTCCTCGCCAAATCCCGCAGGATTTCCGCGAACAGCGCGTAATGGAAATGCATGCGAACCGATTTGCGCGTGTCGGCCGGCCCGCCGCGATGCAAACTGAGCGAAATTCCGTTTTCATCCAGATGGGCGTCGAAGCGCGACGTGTGCTCGAACGTTCCGATGTAGAGCTTGTCCGGATATTCCACCGCAACTTCGGCCTTGTCGGGCACCGGCTTGGTCATGGCATCCATCCCTGTTCACTACTGGATTAATCCTATGCTTCATCCGGGCAGTCCGACTTGACCTGGATCAACCGCCAAAGCCGTACCAGCTGCCGGGCGGAGGGATCATGAAGAGCGCGCCGTCGCGGACGCCGGGAAGTCGGTCACTTTCCGGTCGCAGGTAGCGGGATGCGCCGTAACTTCTGTTCAAAACCCGGTGTTATTTTTCGCCGCTGTGGCTTGCCGACAACGGACGCGCGCCCCGCGACACGCTACGTTCGCACCTCGATTCCGACTATTTTTCCTTTCGGGGGCATTCCGTGAAAAAGACTTTGGCCGCTCTCGGACTTCTCGCGCTTTCGGCGGGAACGGCGCTCGCGGGCGAACTTCCGCCGGCGGCGGCATCCGGCTGGACCGGATTCTACCTCAATGCCGGCGGCGGTTACGGCATGTGGACGGCGGATACGACGACGCTCGCAGCGAGTGGCGCGTGCATTCTGTGCGTGACCGAGACCCAAAGCGGCAAGGGATGGTTCGGAACTGTCGGCGGCGGCTACGACTACCAGTTCAGCGCGCCGATCGGCCCGTGGCATCCGCAACTGATTGCCGGACTGTTTGCCGACGGCAACTTCGGAAGCCTCAGTGGCACCATCCAGGATCAAAGCCCGTATCTGGTCGGCACGACGGCGGAGAAATGGTCGTGGGCGGCAGGCGCGCGCCTTGGCTGGCTGCCGACGCCGCAGATGCTGTCGTACGTGAATGGCGGCTTTACCCAGGGCCATTTCGGCGGGGCCAGCATGGCGTTTACCGGCGTCTCGAGCGGCTTTCCCGCCGGGACTTCATCCGGTTTCTCAACGCAGTCCGCGACCCTGAACGGGTGGTTTGTCGGCAGCGGTATCGAAATCGACGCTCTCGCCCATTCTGCCGGCCGGCTGGTTCCTGCGTACCGAATATCGGTATTCGTACTACAACGGGACCAATCTCTCCGACACGTGCGCCGCGGGCTGCCTCCCGGTGGTTTCGCCGGTGGCTCCGACGATCACGTTCCGTCCGTCCGTCCAGACCGTCACCACCGAGATCGTCTACCGGTTCAATTCGCGTGGCATTGAGCCGGCCGCAGCGCCGCTCGCCTACAAGGCTGCGCCGCTGCCCGTGCCTGCCTATAACTGGACCGGCTTCTACGTGAACGGCGGCGGCGGCTACGGAATGTGGAACGCCGACACCACGACGCTTACGCCCGCCACGGGTGCCTGCCTGCTCTGCGCCACGCAGACCCAGGGCGGCAGCGGCTGGTTCGGCACCGTCGGCGGCGGCTTCGACTATCAGTTCCGCGTTCCGATCGGGCAGTGGAGCCCGCATGTGCTCGCCGGCGTGTTTGCCGACGCGGACCTGTCCTCGATCCGCGGCACCATTCAGGATCAGAATCCGTTCTTCGCGGGAACGATGACGGAGAACGTTGCATGGGCCGCGGGCGTGCGCGCGGGCTGGCTGCCAACTCCGCAGATCATGTCCTACGTGAACGGCGGCTTTACCCAGGCTCACTTCAATGGTGCGGGCCTCGTAACGACCGGCGCGTTCGGCGGCTTCCCTGCGGGCACGGCCTCGGGCTTCTCGACGCCCGCAGTCACGATGAACGGCTGGTTCCTCGGCAGCGGCTTCGAGACGACGCTTGCACCGATCCTGCCGGCCGGCTGGTTCCTGCGCAGCGAGTATCGCTACGCCTATTACGGCACCGCCAATCTCCCGGAAACCTGCACGGCTGGCTGTCTGTCGCCCGGCGGGCCGGCCGGCTCGACCATAACGTTCCACCCGAACGTGCAGACCATCAGCGCGTCGCTGGTCTACAAGTTCAACCTGTTCGGGGGCAGGTGATACGGAAGCAGGTGATACGGGAGTCGCTGAGCGGTATTCTCCGGCTCAACTGTCGAACCTGACGATCGTACATGGGCTGCCGGCTTTCGCTGCCGGCTCGTAAGGCTGGCGGATCACAAGGCAGTCCGCCTTCGCCAGCGGCGCGATCATAGAAGAATCCTGGATCGGGAAGGGCGTCGCAACTGGTCCCTGCGGGCCGTCCGTCAGCGTCGCCCGCAGATAGTCGGCCCGCTCATCGTTTTCGGGAAGGTCGCAGCCCAGCGCCGCCCGTCCCGTCGGCGGCGTGAGATCGGTGCGTCCGCAGAGGCGGCGGATCAGCGGCGCGAGAAACAGAAACCCGCAGACAAACGCGGAAACCGGATTGCCGGGAACGCCGAGCACCTGCATGCTGCCGAGCCTGCCGTGCATCAGCGGGCGGCCCGGACGCAGCGCGAGTTTCCAGAACGACAGCGTCATGCCTTCGGCTGCGAACGCGGACTGGACGAGGTCGTAGTCGCCGACCGAAGCGCCGCCGCTGGTCACGAGAATGTCGGCTCCGAGTTCGCGGGCGCGGCGCACCGCGGCGACCGTTACATCGAGCCGGTCGCCGACAATCCCGAGGTCGGACACCACGGCGCCCTCCGCGCGGGCAAGCGCCGCAACCGCGTAGTTGTTGGAGGACACGATTTGCCCGGGTGCGAGTGCTGAACCCGGCGGCACCAGCTCGTCGCCGGTTGCGAACAGCACCACCCTGGGCTGCCGGTGCACCGGAACCAGCGGATGGTTCATGGCGGCGGCGAGCGCGAGATCGCGCGACGTGAGGCGGTGGCCCGCGGACAGGAGCTTTTCGCCGGCGCTGAAGTCGAGGCCCTGCACGCGAATATGGCGGCCTTTGGCGCCCGGCTTCTGGACCTCCACGGTATCGCCGTCGCGGTTTGTCTGTTCCTGAATCACGATGGTATCGGCGCCTTCGGGAACTACGCCGCCAGTAAAAATGCGCGCTGCTTCCCCGTGTCCGACCGTATCCTCGAACGGCCGGCCGGCCGCTACTTCGCCGATGACCTTCAGACGAACCGGAGCGCCCGCGATATCGACCGCGCGTACCGCATAGCCGTCCATCGCGGAGACGTCCGCGGGAGGCTGGGTGCGGAGCGCCTTGAGATCGTAAGCCAGCACGCGCCCCGCGGCGTCGGCGAGCGGGGCTTCTTCGGCCGGCAGCGGCGCTGCGTTTGCCAGCACGCGCTCGAGAGCCTCGGCGATCGACAGCAGCGCCACGGATCTAATCCTCCGCCCGATAATGGCCGCTGCGGCCGCCGCGTTTCTCGATCACCCTGATGCCCTCGATGCGCATGCCGCGTTCGACCGCTTTCACCATGTCGTAAACCGTGAGGCAGGCGACGGCGACGGCGGTGAGCGCCTCCATCTCGACGCCGGTCTGCCCGCCGACCTTGACCCGGGCGAGACCCGGATGCCCGGCAGCTTCGCGTCGGGCACCAGATCGACTTCGACCTGGGACAGCAGCAGCGGGTGGCACAGCGGGATCAGATCATGCGTACGCTTGGCGGCCATGATCCCGGCGATGCGGGCGGTGCCGAGCACGTCGCCCTTTTTGGCATCGCCCTTTCGCACGATGTCGAGCGTGCCACGCTGCATGATGACGCGCCCCTCGGCGCGGGCCTCGCGCTCGGTCGGCGGCTTGGCGGACACGTCCACCATGCGGGCTTCGCCGCGCGCGCCGAGGTGGCTGAGTTTCGGGCGGCGCGCCACGGCTACCGGGCGCCGGCAACGGCTGCGTCGCGCGCCAGCAGCGCGCGGGTCGCCAGCGCGACATCGTTCTGGCGCATCAGACTTTCGCCGACCAGAAACGTTGAGACGCCGGCGGCTGCGAGCCGCGCGAGATCGGCCGGCACGAAGATGCCGCTTTCGCCGACGACCACGCGGTCGGCGGGCACCAGCCGCGCCAGCCGTTCCGAGGTCGCGAGCGTGGTCTCGAAGGTTTTCAGATTGCGATTGTTGATGCCGATCATCGGCGACTTGAGCCGGAGCGCGCGTTCCAGTTCCGCCTCGTCGTGAACTTCGACCAGCACGTCGATGCCGAGTGCAAACGCGGCGGCCTCGAGTTCGGCCGCGCAGGCGTCGTCGACCGCGGCCATGATGATCAGGATGCAGTCGGCGCCGGCGGCGCGCGCTTCCGCCACCTGATACGGATCGAACATGAAATCCTTGCGCAGCACCGGCAGCGAACATGCGGCCCGCGCCTGCCGCAGATAGTCGAGACTGCCCTGGAACGAGGGCGCGTCCGTCAGGACCGACAGGCAGGTCGCGCCGCCTTCCGCGTAAGCGGCGGCGAGCGCGGCGGATCGAAAACTTCGCGGATCAGTCCCTTCGACGGGCTCGCTTTCTTGATTTCGGCAATCAGTGCGTAGTCGCCCGCGGCAAGCCGCCGCCGGATCGCCGCGAGGAAGCCGCGCGGCGGGCTCGCAGCCTTCGCCTCGCGCTCCATCTCCTTCCGCGGGCGCGCGCGCTTCGCGGCAGCGATCTCCTCGCGCTTGTAGGCCGCGATCCTCGCGAGAATGTCACCCATTGTTGGACACCGCGATCAGCCGGTCGAGCCGGCCTTCGGCCTCGCCCGAATCGACCGCATGCCCGGCGGCGTGAAGGCCGTCCTTGAGGTCCTTCGCCTTGCCGGCGACCACCAGCGCCGCCGCGGCATTGAAAAGCGCTGCTTCGCGGAACGCCGACGCCTTGCCCTGAAGTACGTTGGTAATGGCACGCGCGTTGGTCTCGGCGTCGCCGCCGCGCAGCGCCTCCGGCTTCACCCTGCGAAGGCCGAACTCCTCCGGCGAAATCTCGAACGTCGTAATCGCGCCGTCTTCGAGCGCGGTGACGGTGGTCGGCCCGGACGTGGTGATCTCGTCGAGTCCGTCGGATCCGTGCACCACCCATGCGCGCTCGGCGCCCAGATTCTTAAGCACGTGCGCCAGCGGCTGCGTCCAGTGCCGGGAGAACACCCCGACCATCTGGCGGCGCACGCCGGCGGGGTTGGACAGCGGGCCGAGCAGATTGAAGATCGTGCGCGTGCCAAGCTCGACCCGGGTCGCGGCGACGTTCTTCATCGCCGGATGGTGCGCCGGCGCGAACATGAAGCCGATGCCGGCTTCGGTGATGCAGCGTGCGATCGCCTCGGGCGCGAGATCGATCTTCACGCCGAGCGCGGCCAGCACGTCGGCCGAACCCGAACGCGAAGACAGCGCGCGGTTGCCGTGCTTGGCGACCGGCACGCCCGCTCCGGCGACGATCAGCGCAGCGCACGTGGAGATGTTGAAAGAGCCCGAAGCGTCGCCGCCGGTGCCGACCACATCGATCGCATCGGGCGGGGCGGTGACGCGCAGCATCTTCGCGCGCATCGTCGCGACCGCGCCGGTGATTTCGTCCACCGTTTCGCCGCGCACGCGCAGCGCCATGACCAGCGCGCCCATCTGCGAAGGCGTGGCTTCGCCGGACATCATCTGCTCGAACGCGTTCGAGGCTTCTTCGCGCGACAGCGTGGCGCCGGTTGCGACTTTGCCGATCACCGCCTTGAATACGTCCGTCACGTCGTCCCCCTCAATTCACGTGACCGCGGCTTTGGCGGTGCCGTTCTTGCGCCCGCGACGGCATCGCGCCGGCCAGTCGATACGTTCCATGCGCCTGCAAGGTCGAGAAAGTTTTTCAGCAGCAGATGTCCGTGCTCCGAGGCAATGCTTTCCGGATGGAATTGTACGCCGTGCACCGGGAGCCGCCTGTGGGCAAGCCCCATCACCAGCCCGTCGGCGGTGTCGGCGGTCACGGTCAGTTCATCCGGCATGCTCCGGCGCTCGACGACCAGCGAATGATAGCGCGTCGCCTGGAAAGGCCCGTTGATGCCGCGAAAAATGCCTTCGCCGCGGTGGCGGATTTCCGTGCGCTTGCCATGCACCGGCTCCGGCGCGCGCACTACTTTGCCGCCGAAGGCGTCGCCGATCGCCTGATGACCGAGGCAGACTCCCAGAATCGGTATCCGCCCGGAAACCGCGGCAATCAGATCGAGGCAGATGCCGGCTTCCTTCGGCGTGCAGGGGCCGGGAGACAGCACGATGGCATCGGGATCGGCGGCAACGATGGCGGCGCTGGTGATCCTGTCGTTGCGGTGCACGCGCACCCGCTCACCCAGGTCGCCCAGGAAATGGACCAGGTTGAAGGTGAAGCTGTCGTAATTGTCGATGAGGACGATCATGCTGCCCGGCGCCTTCTGCCGGGGCTCTTAGCGCAAATTCGGCTCGGATGAAAATTCGGCCTGGATGAAAACGAGGCGGCCCCCGTCGGGGGCCGCCGGGCCGGAGCCTAGCGCGGGGTCGCCGCCCGCGTCTGCGCCAGCCGATCGGTTGTCACCACCCGAACCGCGCGGACCTGGCCGAAGGGATTGCGCGTATCGCGCAGGCAGGAAGCCTCGAAATACGGCCAGCCCTTCTCGGAGCAGTCAGTGCCCAGCGGCCGGACGTCGGCGCGGTCTGCCTTGGCGCCCGGCACCGAACCGCGGGCTTCGACCTCGGCCGAGATGCTCAGGGTCGCGACAAAACCGGCTGCGACGATGGCGGCTGCGATAATGGCGTAAGCGGCTTTCAGCATGACACCCATCCCTTTGTCAGCTCGCGCCCTTTTGTTGGTCCCTAGGCCGGTAAGCTTTCGGGTGGGGTCGCGGTTCCATTAACCGTGAATTTGCTCCATTCCCGCCATCAAAGCCTTGATGGCCATCACACTTTTGCTGAAAGGCGCGGGGAGCAAAAAGTTAACGAAATCGCGGGATTTCCGGGGCTTTTTACGCTTTTGGCGGTGGCCCGGTAGGGACCGGACGCTGGTCCCTGTCTCGCGGCTTGCCGCGCACCACCGGCGATTCCAGGCGGGCCCGCCGGTTCGCGTTGCGGTACGAAATTCATCGGGAGGACCGACGGGACCCCTGCGCAGGGTGCGCGACAACCGTCTTGCGAACGCCGGGGGCGCGGGCTAGACCCCGGCCATGCCGCGCGTCGCGCTCTTTGCCGGGTCGTTTGACCCCATTACCAACGGCCATCTGGACGTGATCGCGAGCGCCGTGCGCCTTGTCGACCGTCTGGTGCTGGCCGTCGGCATCCATCCCGGCAAGACGCCGCTGTTCCCGGCGGACGAGCGGCTTGCGCTGCTCCAGGAAATTTGTGCGCCGCTCGCGCGGTCTTCGGGCTGCGAAATCGAGTGCAGGACGTTCGCCGGCCTGGTCATCGCGGCGGCGCGGCATGAAGGCGCGACGGTGCTGTTCCGGGGCCTGCGCGACGGCACCGATTTCGATTACGAGATGCAGATGGCCGGGATGAACCGCACCATGGCGCCCGAGGTGCAGACGGTGTTTCTGCCTGCCGCGCCGGAAGTTCGCCCCATCACTGCCACGCTGGTCCGGCAGATTGCCGGCATGGGCGGCGACGTTTCCGCCTTTGTGCCGGGGCTTGTGGCCGAGCGGCTGAAAAACAAATTCGCCAAATCGTCATAGGGCCAAATCGTCACAGGCTCGAAAAGCCGATCCGGGAGATGACATGATCCGCCTGTTTGCCGTTCTCTTTGCTTTGGTGTGCGCCGCTCCGGCCTTCAGCCAGGGCCTGAGCAATCCCGCCGCGCTGAACGAACCGGCGCCCGCGTCGTTCAAGGTCAAGTTTGACACCAGCAAGGGCCCGTTCGTCGTCGAGGTGCATCGCGACTGGGCGCCGAACGGCGCCGACCGCTTCTACAATCTTGTTAAAAACGGCTTCTTCGACAACGCGCGGTTCTTTCGCGTCATCAGCGGCTTCATGGTGCAGTTCGGCATCAATGCCGATCCGAAGCTGTCGGGGGTATGGCGCGAGGCGCGGATCAAGGACGATCCGGTGCGCCAGAGCAACAAGCGCGGCATGATCACGTTTGCCACCGCCGGTCCCAATACCCGCACCACGCAGATGTTCATCAACTTCGCCGACAACGGGTCGCTCGACCGGCAGGGCTTTTCGCCGTTCGGCCAGGTCGTTTCCGGCATGAACGTGGTGGACGCGCTCTACAGCGGCTACGGCGAAGGCGCGCCGGGCGGCTCGGGGCCCGAGCAGGGCCGGATCCAGCAGGAAGGGAACGCCTACCTGACGAAGGAGTTCGGCAAGCTGGATTACATCAAGAAAGCGACGATCGAAAAATAGTTTCGCGTTGCGCAGCAAAGGACCAGACCAATGACCGCTTCACTGCCGCCCGGCGCCGATCCGGAGAACACGCTCATTCTCGAAACCACGCCCGGCCGTATCGTCATGAAACTGCGTGACGACGTCGCGCCCCAGCACGCCGAACGGCTGAAACTGCTGGCGCGCGAAGGCTTTTACGACGACGTGCCGTTCCATCGCGTGATCGACGGCTTCATGGCGCAGACCGGCGACGGCCAGCACGGCAACGGCACCGGTGGCTCCAAACACCCGAACCTGCCGGCGGAATTTTCGAAGGTGCCGTTCGAGCGGGGCGTGGTCGGCATGGCGCGGACCAGCAATCCCAATTCGGCCAACAGCCAGTTTTTCATCATGTTCGATGAGGGTTCGTTCCTCAACGGGCAGTACACCGTCGTCGGCGAAGTGATCGACGGCATGGATGTGGTCGACAAACTCAAACGCGGCGAGCCGCCGTCCAAACCTGACCGGATCATCACGATGCAGGTGGCGGCCGACGCCAAAGGATAAGCCATGCCAGCGTCCCGCGCAGCGATCCTGATCGCCTGCGGGGCGATCGGGCTTGCCGGGATGACGGCGCCCGGCGACGCCACGGCGCTCAATCACGTGCCGCCGGCGCGCGCGCCGTGCAGCGTACTCAGCGGGCATCCCTGCCATCCTTCGTTCTGCGGCGTGTTTCATCGCGGGCCGTGTTTTCCGTACTATCTGCCACCGCTCGGCGAGACGCTGCAGCTCACGATCGTCTCGACCGACGACAACGATCCCGCGAACCGGACGCACGAGCCCGAACAGGCTCCCTCCGACGGCAGCAAGGCCGACGGCGAAGTGGAAAAAGCGGGCGAGGACCACCTGCTCGACACGATCGGCGACATGTTCGCGGCGCTGCGCGGGTGCTGGGTGCCTCCGCCGAAGAACGAGGCGCGGCATGGCATGGAATACACCATCCGCTTCGCGTTCAGGCGCGACGGGGAGGTCATCGCGCCGCCGCGTATGACCTACGCCAGTCATGATGCGTCCGCCGACCTGCGCGGCACCTACCGCGACGCCATCGATGCCGCGCTCAGACGGTGCACGCCGATGCATTTCAGCGGCGGAATGGGCGGAGCCGTAGCCGGCCGCCCGATCGCGATCCGCTTCGTGGACGAGCGTACGATCGACAGCAATTCCGGCAAATAACGGCCGCCCGCATCTTATGCCTGCGTCCTGCGCCTGCGGCATTGTCGCGATGCCGGTCGCATTCGCTTCATCCCCCCTCGCTATCCGCAACGCGGCGCGGTAAGAGAGCGCCCTTTCCCGCAACCCAATGTGACTTCGGCGCCCGCGATATGCTTCGGATCGAGAATTTGGTGTTTGACGCCTGGGGCCGCCGGTTTTTCGACGGGGCCAGCATTGCCATTCCGGCGGCGACCAAAGTCGGTCTGATCGGCCGTAACGGCGTCGGCAAATCGACGCTGTTCAAACTGATCCTCGGCGAGCTCGTTCCGCAGAGCGGCGAGATCCTGCTGCCAAAGGCCGCCCGCATCGCCTCGGTCGATCAGGAGCATCCGGCCACGCCGGTCAGTCTCATTGACACCATTCTCGCCGCCGACACGCGGCGCGAAGCCCTGAACGCCGAGCTTGAAACCGCGGAGCCCGAGCAGCTCGCGGAAATCTACCAGCAGCTCAACGCCATCGATGCGGATCGCGCGCCGTCACGCGCGGCCGAAATCCTCTCCGGTCTTGGTTTCTCCAATGCCGATCTGGCGCGGCCGATGGCGGAGTTCTCCGGCGGCTGGCGGATGCGCGTTGCGCTGGCCGCGGCCCTGTTCGCGGAGCCCGACGTGCTGCTGCTCGACGAGCCGACCAACTATCTCGATCTCGAAGGTGCGCTGTGGCTCGAAGCGCGCCTCAAGAAATATCCGCACAGCGCGCTCATCATCAGCCACGACCGCGAGCTGCTGGACAATTCGGTCGACGCCATCATGCATCTGCAGGCTGGCAAGCTCGACCTTTATACCGGCGGCTACGCCGATTTCGAGAAGCGCCGCGCCGAGAAGACGCGGTTGCAGGCGGCAACCAAAGTCAAACAGGACGCCGAGCGCGCGCATCTTCAACGCTTCATCGACCGCTTCCGCGCCAAGGCGAGCAAAGCATCGCAGGCGCAGTCGCGCATCAAGCGGCTGGCCAAGCTCGAACCGATCGCCGAGATCGTGCAGGAGCGGGTGGCTCCGTTCACGCTGCCGTCCCCGACGCGGCCGCTGGCGCCGCCGCTGGTGCAGCTTGACAACGCGGTCGTCGGCTACAACGGCACCGCCGTGCTGCGCAATCTCAACCTGCGGCTCGACGTTGACGACCGGATCGGGCTCCTCGGAGTCAACGGCGCCGGCAAATCGACATTCGCGAAAATGCT
The DNA here is from genome assembly GCA_963766925.1 of uncultured Alphaproteobacteria bacterium. GTDB lineage: Bacteria > Pseudomonadota > Alphaproteobacteria > Rhizobiales > Xanthobacteraceae > BOG-931. The sequence continues at coordinate 45,977 of CAVYCI010000021.1, read as the reverse complement.
CGCGGGCGCGCTGCCGCTCCAGTCCGGCGAGATGAAACGCGAGCAGCGTCTCAAGGTCGGCTGGTTTCATCAGCATCAGATCGAAGCGCTCGATCCGGACGATACGCCGCTGGAAATCATCCGGCGCGAGCTTCCGGAGGACAGCGAATCGTCGCGCCGGTCACGGCTCGCGCAGTTCGGGCTTTCGTTCGACAAGCAGGAAACGACCGTCGAAAACCTGTCCGGCGGCGAGCGCGCGCGGCTTCTTCTGAATCTCGTGGCGATGGCCGCGCCGCATCTCCTGATCCTCGACGAGCCGACCAACCATCTCGACATCGACAGCCGCCGCGCGCTGCTCGATGCGCTCAACGACTATGAGGGCGCGGTGGTGCTTGTCACCCACGACCGCTCGCTGATCGAACTGGTCGCCGACCGGCTGTGGCTCGCGGCCGACGGCCACATCAAGCCGTTCGCCGGCGACATGGACGATTACGCCCGCTTCGTGCTGGAGCGGGCGAGGGCAGGGGTAGCGCCTGGCGCCCGGCTTTCGGCCGATGGCGATGCCGCAGCCTCCGAGGCCGATGCGGACGCGGCAGGGGGCTTCGATGCCGCCGCAGCCGCCCGGCTCGCGGCCAAGAAAGCGGCGCGCAAGCGGCGCCGGCGCGGTTATTAGGCCTGCTGCGCGGCCGCTGCGACCCGCGCGGCGGCAAAAATACCGCAAAATCTGGTGATTGCGCCCGGCGCGGGCACCCTATATAAGCGCCGCAACTTCACACGCGGACCCTGGCCTTAAAAAGCCGTCCGGTGCCCTGCCGCAAGGTTCGGGCTCATCGGTCCGCGGCGGATCAACCGGAGAATATCAATGTCGCTGCCCGACTACAGCATGCGTCAGCTTTTGGAAGCTGGCGTCCACTTCGGCCATCAGGCCCACAGGTGGAATCCGAAGATGGCCCAATACATCTTCGGCACCCGCAACAACATTCACATCATCGACCTGACGCAGACCGTGCCGATGCTCCACCGCGCCCTGCAGGCGGTGAGCGATACGGTGGCGCGCGGCGGCCGGGTGCTGTTCGTCGGCACCAAGCGGCAGGCGCAGGACGCCATCGCGGAAGCCGCCAAGCGGTCGGCGCAGTATTACGTCAATTCGCGCTGGCTCGGCGGCACGCTGACGAACTGGAAAACCGTTTCCAATTCGATCAAGCGGCTGCGCACGCTCGACGAGATGCTCTCGTCCAACGAGGCGCAGGGGTACACCAAGAAAGAGCGGCTGACGCTCCAGCGCGAGCGCGACAAGCTCGACCGCGCGCTCGGCGGCATCAAGGACATGGGCGGCCTTCCCGACCTGGTGTTCGTCATCGACACCAACAAGGAAGACATCGCGATCAAGGAAGCCCGGCGGCTGGGCGTTCCGGTCGCCGCCGTGGTTGACACCAACTGCGATCCCGACGGCATCACCTACGTCGTGCCAGGCAACGACGATGCGAGCCGTGCCATCAGCACCTATTGCGACCTGATCGCGCGTGCGGTGATCGACGGCATCTCGCGCGCGCAGGGCGAGCGCGGCGATCTTGGCGAGCAGGCCGAGCCGGTGATTGCCGAGGAATTGCCGACCGAGGCCGACCGGCTGGGCTTCCAGCCGCTGTCGGGACCGCGCGGCGTTGCCGACGACCTCAAGAAGTTTCCGGGCGTGTCGCCGGCGATCGAGAAGCAGCTTAACGACGCCGGCATCTTCCACGTCTGGCAGATTGCCGAACTGTCTCCCGCGGCTGCGCACAACATCGGCGAAGAGGTCGGTCTTCCCGGCCGCGTCGAAGGCTGGATCGCGCGGGCCAAAGAGCAGATGGCGACCGAGGCTGAGTAAACCGGCCGCGCAGACCGGTCGCCGCCCGCCGCTGCAAGGGCTCGGCGGCCTGGCCTGACGGCACAGCGTTGAACGAATGGATTTGCGGGCGCGGCGCGCCCGCCGCCGCCGCGCAACCCGCAGGCGGCGCAAGGACAGGAACAGCACAGATGGCCAACATCACGGCCGGAATGGTCAAAGAACTCCGCGACAAGACCGGCGCGGGAATGATGGACTGCAAGGCGGCATTGAACGAGACCGCCGGCGATCTCGAAGGCGCGGTCGACTGGCTGCGCAAGAAGGGTCTCGCCAAGGCGGCGAAGAAAGCCGGCCGGGTCGCGGCCGAGGGATTGATCGGGGTCGCGGTCGCCGGGACCAAAGGCATCGTCGTCGAGGTCAACTCGGAAACCGACTTTGTCGCCCGCAACGACCTGTTTCAGGGTCTGGTGAAGATGATCGCCGACGTGGCGCTGACGTCAGGCGCCGACGTGAACAAAATCCTCGCCGGTCCGGTCGGCAGCCATACCGTTGCCGACGCGATCAACGAGACCATCGCCAAGGTCGGCGAGAACATGACGCTGCGCCGCGCTGCCGCGATCTCCGTCGCCAAAGGCGCGCTCGGCACATACGTGCACAGTTCGGTCACCGACGGCCTCGGCAGGATTGGCGTGATCGTCGCGCTCGAATCGACGGGCGATGCCGACGAACTCAAAGCCTTCGGCCGCATGGTGGCGATGCACGTCGCATCGGCCAATCCGCAGGCGATCGACGCGTCCGGGCTCGACCCGGCGGTGGTCGAGCGCGAGAAGGGCGTGCTCGCGGAAAAATTCAAGGCGCAGGGCAAGCCCGCGAACGTCATCGACAAGATCGTCGAATTCGGGCTGAAGACGTTTCTACAAAGAAGTCTGCCTGCTCGATCAGCCCTTCATCTTCGACGACAAGAAAACTGTCGCGCAGGCGGTGAAGGAAATCGAGGGCAAGGCCGGCGCGCCGGTCAAGATCACCGGCTTCGTGCGTTACGCGCTCGGCGAAGGTATCGACCGGCCGGGCGGCGATTTCGGCGGCGAAGTTGCGGCTCTCGCGGGCGCGCACTGACGCGCGCACCCGTGGTTGCCGGCTCTTGATAAATCACGCGCTCCGCAAATCGGGCGGGGAGCGCGCGGCGAGTTGAGCAAAGCCGTTCTCATCGGGATAATGCTGCGGGGGCCGGATTCGCGGCGCTCGACGGGTCAAAAGGGGCGGGCTTTCCTGCGATGGCGAAGTCGAATTACCGGCGCGTGATCGTCAAGCTCTCCGGCGAAGCCCTGAGCGGCCCGGAAAATTCGGCATCCATCAGGCCGACCATCGACCGCTTCGCCGCCGACCTCGTCGCTGCGCATTCGCTCGGCATCGAGCTCGGCGTGGTGGTCGGCGGCGGCAATATTCTGCGCGGCGCGCAGATTTCCGAGGACGGGCTGTCGCGGCCGACGGCGGACTCGATGGGCATGCTGGCGACCGTCATGAACGGCCTCGTGCTCGAAGCCGCGGTCGAGCGGGCCGGCGTGAGCGCGCGCACCATGTCGGCGCTGGCCATGCCGCAGGTGTGCGAGACCTACGAGCGCCAGCGCGCGCTGCGGCATCTCGAAGACGGCCGAATCATCGTGTTCGCCGGCGGCACCGGCAACCCCTATTTCACCACCGATACCACGGCGATGCTGCGCGCCGCCGAGATGGGCTGCGACGCCGTGTTCAAGGCGACCGACGTCGATGGCGTCTATACTGCCGATCCGAAACGCGATCCCGACGGCGAAACGCTACGATCGGCTCGACCACCAGGAAGCGCTCGACCGCAACCTGAAAATCATGGATGCGACGGCGTTCGCGCTTGCCCGGGAGAACCGCATGCCTATCATTGTTTTTTCGATCCGGGAGCAGGGTGCGATCGAAACCGTCTTGCGCGGCAAGGGGCACTTCACCACTGTCGGCTGAGTTCTGCGCGGGCGGACGAAAAACGCCCGACTGCCTATGCGGAGGGCGCCATGGCAACAACCACGTTCGACATGAATGACCTCAAGCGCCGCATGCAGGGCGCGATCGCCTCGCTCAAGACCGAGCTGGGCGGGCTTGCGCACCGGACGGGCCTCGCCGGCGCTGCTCGACCATCTGCAGGTCGATGCCTATGGCAACCACATGCCGCTCAACCAGCTTGCGACCATCAACGTGCCGGAGCCGCGCCTGCTGAGCGTTCAGGTCTGGGACCGGTCGATGATCCACGCGGTCGAAAAGGCGATTTCGGCCGCCAATCTTGGTTTGACGCCCTCGACCGAGGGGCAGGTCATCAAGCTGCGAATCCCCGAGCTCAACGAGGAGCGGCGGCGCGATATCGTCAAGCTTGCGCACAAATACGCGGAGACGGCGCGCGTGGCGGTACGCCACGTCCGACGCGACGGGCTCGATCTGCTCAAGAAGCTCGAGAAGGATCACAAAATCAGCGAGGACGAGCACGAGCGTCATTCCGGCGAAGTCCAGAAAGCGACCGACGCCACCATCGCCGATGTCGACAAACTGCTCGCCGGCAAGGAAAAGGAGATCATGACGGTTTGAGCGACGCGGCACGATCGCCCGACCAGAAGACGCAGCCGGTCCCCGCGGGGAGTGACGGCTTCGCGGTGCCGCGGCATGTCGCCATCATCATGGACGGCAACGGACGCTGGGCCGCGGCACGCGGTCTGCCGCGCGTCGAGGGGCACCGGCGCGGCGTGGAGGCGTTGCGCCGCACGGTGCGCGCCGCGGGCGACCTCGGCATTTCGGTGCTGACGATCTTCTCCTTCAGTTCGGAGAACTGGACGCGGCCACCGTCGGAAATCATCGACCTGATGGCGCTGCTGCGCCGCTTCATCCGCAACGATCTTGCCGAACTGCACAAAAGCAACGTGCGGGTCCGCGTCATCGGCGAGCGCGAAGGGCTCGATCGCGACATCTGCCTGCTGCTTCAGGAAGCCGAGGATCTGACCCGCGGCAACGACGGTCTCACGCTCGTCGTCGCCTTCAATTATGGCGCGCGGCAGGAAATCGCCCGCGCCGCGCGGCAGTCTCGCGGTCGAGGTTGCGGCCGGACGCCTCGCGCCGGAAGACGTGACGCCGGAACGGCTCGGCAGCTATCTCGTTCGCGCCCGATATTCCCGATCCCGACGTCATCATCCGCACCAGCGGTGAGCAGCGGCTCTCCAACTTCCTGCTCTGGCAGGCCGCCTACAGCGAACTGGTGTTCGTGTCCGATCAACTGGCCTGATTTCGACCGCGCCGCGCTGGAAGGCAGCGATCGCCGAATACCGGCGCCGCGAACGCCGCTTCGGCGGTCTCGCCGATACCGGATCGTAAGTCCGGGCCGTGACCGAGTCCGACCATCGCGGCGACCGCGCGCAACGCGCGGTGGCCTCGCAGGCTGACAGCGGCGGCAAGGCCGGAATCTGATTCTGCGCGTTGCCTCGGCCGCCGTGCTCGTGCCGCTTGCGCTCGCGGCCACCTATGCCGGCGGCTGGATTTTCGTCGCAATATGCCTGGTCGCGGCTGCAGGCATTCTCTGGGAATGGGATTTGATCGCGGTGCGAAACGCGGATGCCGGCGGTCTCGTCCCGATTCTCCTTGTGCCCGGCGTTCTGGGCCTGATCGCGGCTGCGGTGCTGATCGGGCTCGACCAGCCGCGTGCCGCATGGGGGGCGATCGCCGCAGCCGCGGCCGTTGCCGGGCTCGCGGGTGCCAGCCGGCGACCGTTTCCAGCCGGGACCGGCGGCTGGGCGCTCGGCGGCGTGTTGTACGCGGGCGCCATGCTGCTTGGTGCGGCATTGCTGCGCCGCGATCCGCAATGGGGTCTTACGGCACTTTTATTCCTCTTCGCAACCGTCTGGATTACTGATACTTTCGCATACTTCGGCGGGCGGTCGATTGGTGGTCCGCTATTGTGGCCGCGCGTCAGTCCGAAGAAGACCTGGTCGGGTGCGGTTTGCGGCCTGGCCGGGGGGGTTGTCGCCGGCCTGCTGCTCGCTTATGCGAGCGGTGTCGGGAAGCTGGGGATTGTTGGCGTGATGGCGTTGTTGCTCTCAGTCTCGGCGCAAGCCGGGGACCTTCTGGAGTTTGCGGTCAAGCGCCGCTTCGGCGCCAAGGACGCAAGCCATCTCATCCCGGGCCACGGCGGTTTCATGGACCGCCTCGACGGATTTCTGGTCGCCGCACTGGTCGCGCTGATCGTCGGCACGCTCCACGCAGGAGCGGATGCGCCGGCTCGCGGCCTGCTGGTATGGTGAAACCAATGAAGCAAAAACGACCGCTGGCGAGAGTGGAACTGGCGCCTGTGCCGCGCACGGTGACGTTGCTGGGCGCGACCGGCTCGATCGGCACCAGCACGGTCGATCTGCTGCGGCAGGAGGCCGGGCGCCATCGCGTCGTGGCCGTGACCGCTAACCGCAACGCGAAGGCGTTGGCAAAGCTCGCGCGCGAGTTCAGCGCAAGCTTCGCCGCCGTCGCCGATCCCGAGGCGTATGGCGAACTGAAAGCCGAACTTTCGGGCTCCGGCATCGAGGCGGCGGCGGGCGAAGCCGCCGTGGTCGAAGCGGCGCAGCGGCCGGCGGACTGGGTGATGGCGGCGATCACCGGCGCGACAAGCCTCAAGCCTACGCTCGCGGCGGCGGAACGCGGCGCGACCGTGGCGCTCGCCAACAAGGAATGTCTGGTCTGCGCCGGTGCCCTGTTCATGCGCCGGGCGGCGGCTTCAGGCGCCACGGTTCTGCCGGTCGATTCCGAGCACAACGCGATCTTCCAGGCGATGGGCGCCGGCCGCCGGGAAGACGTGCGCCGCATCGTGCTCACCGCCTCGGGCGGACCATTCCGTACCTGGACGCTGGACGCGATCCGCAGCGTCACGCTCGAACAGGCCCTCAAACATCCCACCTGGACGATGGGGCCGAAGGTCACCATCGATTCGGCGACGCTCATGAACAAGGGCCTCGAGCTGATCGAGGCGCATCACCTGTTTGCCCTCGGCCCCGAAGCCCTCGACGTGCTGGTCCACCCGCAGTCGGTGGTCCATGGCCTGGTCGAATACCGCGACGGGTCGGTTGTGGCCCAGCTCGGCTCGCCCGACATGCGAATCCCGATCGCACACTGTCTCGCCTGGCCGGTGCGTATCGGCACGCCGGCGGCCCGGCTCGACCTTTCCCGTATCGGCACCCTCACTTTCGAGGAGCCCGACCTGGTCCGCTTCCCGGCGCTGGCGCTCGCCCGCCGCGCGCTTGCCGCGGGCGGTGCCGCGCCGACGATTCTCAATGCCGCAAACGAGGTCGCCGTAGCCGAATTCCTCGGACGGCGCCTGAATTTTGTCGGTATTCCTGCCCTGGTTGAGGCAACGCTGGATGCCGCGGAACGGCGCGGAACGCTCGATGAGCCGCAATCCGTCGAGGACGCGATCGCCATTGACCATACGGCAAGAAGGATAGCGGCCGAACTCCTGCCCGAAATTGCCGCAATGGCATCGTAGCGGTTAAAACGGGTCGGGCATTCAGGGGGCGGGGCGGACAGCATCATGGGGTCTAATTTCCTGTCGCATCTGCACGCCTTCGGGGGCGGAGTTATCGGCTACCTCATCCCCTTTCTCTTCGTCCTCAGCCTGGTCGTCTTTTTCCATGAATTGGGACATTTCCTGATCGCGCGCTGGTGCGGCGTGAAGATCATGGTGTTCTCGATCGGTTTCGGGCCGGAGCTGGCCGGCTTTAACGACCGTTACGGAACACGCTGGAAAATATCAGCAATCCCGCTGGGCGGCTTTGTCAAATTCTTCGGCGACGACAACGCCGCGAGCACGCCGGACAGGACCGCGCTCGCCACCATGAATGCCGGGCGAGCGGGCGCAAAGCTTCATGTTCCAGCCGGTGATCAAACGCGCCGCCATCGTGGTGGCCGGGCCGCTGGCGAATTTCCTGCTGGCGATCGTGATCTTCGCCGCGGTGTTCATGCTCTACGGCCGCCAGGACATGAGCGCGCGCGTCGATTCGGTTCAGCCCGACAGCGCGGCGGCGTCGGCGGGATTCCAGCCGGGCGATATCGTGGTCGCGATCGACGGTCACGCCATCGACAACTTCTCCGAAATGCAGCGGATCGTCAGCACGAGGGCCGGCGACGCGCTGAGCATCACGATCGACCGCGACGGCGTGCAGCGCGTCCTCACCGCGACACCGACGCTCAAAGAGATCAAGGACAATTTCGGCAACGTGCAGCAGGTCGGAATCCTCGGCATCAGCCGGTCGATGGCGCCGGAAGACCTCAAGATGCATCCGGTGTCGCCGCCCCGGGCCGTGTGGATGGCCGTGGAGGAGACCTGGTCCGTGGTCGAGCGGACGCTGAGCTACATCGGCGGCGTCATCAGCGGCCGGGAAGCCGCCAATCAGCTCGGCGGTCCGATCCGTATCGCGCAGATGTCAGGGCAGGTGGCGACCTTCGGCTTCGTGCCGCTGATCCAGCTTGCTGCGGTGCTGTCGATTTCGATCGGTCTTCTCAATTTGTTCCCCATACCACTTCTCGATGGCGGTCATCTTTTGTTCTACCTGATCGAGGGCATCCGGGGGCGGCCGCTTTCGGAGCGGGCGCAGGAGGTAGGGTTTCGGATCGGTCTCGCGATTGTCTTGATGTTGATGATATTTGCAACTTTCAATGACATCGTTCATCTGGCGACTTCTTAAGATTTCCGGAATCAGCCTGCCGCAGGAGCGGGAAATTTCGTCATCGCCGCGCGCGAAAACTTGTGATAAATCAACGTGGAGGCCAGACGCAGAACTGGGACTAAGGGAGACACTGCAAGTAACCCGCCAATGGGGGCGGCCACGTGGGGAATTAAGGGCGCGTTGCGCATGAATATGTGTGTGGGGGTAAAACGAGGGCTGGTCCTGGCCGGCTTGCTCCTCGGGGGTGTTATTGCTTTGGCGTTGCGCCGGCATGCGGCTTTTGCTGCGCCGCAGGAAACCGGCGTGGGTGCGACTTCGATCGTGGTGGAAGGCAACCGCCGCGTCGAAAGCGAAACCATCCGCTCGTATTTCAAGGTCGCTCCCGGCGAGCGTCTCGACGCCGCCAAGATCGATGCCGCCCTTAAGGCGCTTTATGCGTCGGGCCTGTTCCAGGACATCCACATGTCCCAGCAGGGCGGCCGGCTGATCGTGACCGTCGTCGAAGCCCCCGTCATCGACCGGCTTGCTTTCGAGGGCAACAACAAGATCAAGGACGAGCAGCTTCAGCAGGAAATCCAGTCGAAGGCGCGCGGAACGCTGTCGCGCGCCGATGGTGCAGGCTGACGTTCAGCGCATCATCGAAGTCTATCATCGCAACGGACGGTTTGACGTCCAGGTGGTGCCGAAGATCATTCAGCGCCCGAACAACCGGGTCGATCTGGTCTTCGAGGTCAAGGAAGGCGAAAAGACCGGCGTCAAGACCATCAATTTCGTCGGCAACAAAGCCTACTCGGATTACCGGCTGAAGGAGGTCATCAAGACCTCGACATCGAACTTCCTGAGCTTCCTGCAGACCGACAGACGTGTACGATCCCGACCGGATCGAAGCCGACCGCGATCTGATCCGGCGCTTCTATCTCAGCCACGGCTATGCCGACGTTCAGGTCGTCTCCGCGACCGGCGAGTACGATCCGGCCCAGAAGGGCTTCATCATCACGTTCACCATCGAGGAAGGCCCGCTTTACCATTTCGGCGCCGATCGACATTCAATCGAACATCCGCGCCGTCGATCCGGCGTCGCGTTCGCTCCGCGCTGCGGATGCGCAAGCGGCGACGTCTACAACGGCGACGCCATCGAAAAGACCGTCGAGAACCTGACCGTCGAGATCACCAAGCACGGCTATCCGTTCGCAACCGTGCGGCCGCGCGGCGACCGCAACGTGCCGAACCGCACCATCAGCGTGATCTACGTTGTCGACGAAGGCGTGCGCGCCTATATCGAACGCATCAACATCCGCGGCAATACCCGAACCCGCGACTATGTGATCCGGCGCGAGTTCGATATTTCCGAAGGCGACCCGTACAACCGCGCGCTGATCGACCGCGCCGAACGGCGCATCAAAAATCTCAACTTCTTCAAGAACGTCAAAATCACCAACGAGCCCGGCTCGGCGCCGGACCGCGTGGTGGTCAATGTCGACGTCGAGGAGCAGTCGACCGGCGACTTCTCGGTCATGGGCGGCTACTCGACCGCCGACGGCTTCATGGGCCAGGTTTCGATCTCCGAGCGCAACCTGCTGGGCACCGGCCGTTACGCCAAGGCGTCGCTGACCTACGGCGAATTCATCCGCGGCGTCGAACTCAATTTCGTCGAGCCCTATATCCTCGACAACCGGATTTCCGGCGGCGTCGATCTGTTTGCCCGTCAGCTCCTGTCCAGTCCGTATCTGTCGTACGGCACAACCAACTATGGCACGGCTCTCAAGCTGGGAATTCCGCTCCGGGAAGATCTGTCCCTGCAGTTGCGCTATTCGATCTACTCGACCCAGATATCGCTGGTGTCGGATCTGAACGACTGCAACAACGTTAACCCGAACTTCTCGAGTTCGTTCCCGACCGTCAATGCCATCAATGCTGCGAGTGCTTTGGGGGTTATCGCAGGGGCCTATCCGGCCTATGCCGGCGCGCTGGCCGGCGGCGGACAGAACAACTGTCTGTTCACCACCGCGGGCACCAGTTCGCCGATTTACGAAGCCTCGCTGCCGGTCCGCGAAGAACTTTCCTACGGCGCCTATCTGACGTCGATGGCAGGCTACGGACTGACCTTCAACACCCTCGACAACAACAAACATCCGACCAACGGCCTGCTGATCAATTTCGGTCAAGATTTCGCGGGCCTTGGCGGCACGTCGCCTACCTGCGTTCGGTTGTCGACCTCCGCAGCTACTATGAAGTTGTCTCCGACCTTGTCGGCGTTCTGCATCTGCAAGGCGGCGATATGCTGGGACTTAATGAATGCCCCACGTCCGGCACTTGCGTGTCGAACAACGACTACGTCGCGTGCTCGACGACTTCAAGATGGGGCCGAACCTTGTCCGCGGCTTCCAGCCGGCCGGCTTGGGCCCACGTGACCTGACGTCGGCAGAGCAGACGACGCACTGGGCGGCACGATGTACTGGGGCGCCAGCCTCGAGATTTCAGTATCCCTTCTACTTTTTGCCAAAGGATGCGGGCTTCCGCGGCGCCGTGTTCATCGATTTGGGTTCAGAGTGGGGCTACAGGGGCGAGACCCAGTAGCCGGCTAATGGTGAAATCAACGGCCTGGTCACCACGAACATCCCGGGGACACATTACGTCTGCGGCAATTGCGCACTGCATTACGCGGATTCCGTCATGCCCGCGGGTATCGGTCGGGCGCCAGTCTGATCTGGGATTCCCCGTTCGGTCCGCTGCGTTTCGATTTCGCCTATCCCGATCCTCAAGCAACCGTACGACCGCACGCAATTTTTCCAGTTTGGCGGCGGAGCGCGGTTCTGATCGGGCTGCGGGCGCGCCGAGGCCGGTTGATGCCGGATTTCTTACCCAAAACGCGCGGTCTGACGATTGGCGAGATCGTCGCGCTTACTCGCGCCGAGCCGCTCCCGGCGTCCCGCTCGACCGCCGGCATCAGCGATGTTGCGCCGCTCGACTCGGCGAGAGCGTCCGATATCAGCTTTCTGGACGATGCCAAATATCTCGACGCGCTCGCGACGACGCGGGCAGGCGCGTGTCTGGTGTCGCCGCGTTTCGCGGAAGGCTGCGCCCGCGCAACTGGCGGTGCTGGTGACTGGCATCCGTATCGCGCCTTCGTCACGTGGCGCGCGCGCTGTTTCCTGAGCGCTTTGCGGCCGTCGTCGCTGTTCGGGGCAAGCGGCCGGCGCGCGCTTCGGAAGTGCACGTCCATCCGCCGCGCGCTTGGAAGCCGGCGTGACCGTCGATCCGCTTGCGGTCATCGGACCGGGTGCCGAAATCGGAGCGGGCACGCTGATCGCGGCCGGCGCCGCCATCGGCCAAATCGTTGCGATCGGCCGCGATTGCGTATCGGCCCCGGCGCAACGGTCGCGCATGCGCTGATCGGCGATCGCGTGATCGTCCATCCCGGCGCACGGATTGGTCAGGACGGCTTCGGCTTTCTTCCATCGTCCGCGCAGGGCCACGTGAAAATTCCGCAGAACCGCCGGGTCATCATTCAGGATGACGTCGAGATCGGCGCCAACGTCACCATCGACCGCGGTTCGACCCGGGACACGGTGATCGGCGAAGGCACTAAGATCGACAATCTGGTGCAGATCGCGCACAACGTCAGCATCGGGCGGCACTGCCTGATCGCCGGGCAGGTCGGCATTTCCGGCAGCGCGCGTACTCGGCGACTTCGTCATGCTGGGCGGCAAAGTCGGCATCGCCGATCATGTCACCGTCGGCACCGGAGCGAGTCTTGGCGCGCAAAGCGGCGTCATGCACGACGTTCCGGCCGGAGCCCGCTGGATCGGCTCGCCCGCGCAGCCGGTCCGGGATTTCATGAAGGGCGTGGCCGTGGTGCGGCGACTGGCACGCGGCAGGCGTGAGGGAGAAACGCAGTGACCGGAGAAACGCTTGGCACAGCCGACATTCACGAAATCCTGCGGCTGTTGCCGCACCGCTATCCGTTCCTGCTGATCGATCGCGTCACCGACATCCGCAGCGACGAGCACGGCATCGGCATCAAGAACATCACGATGAACGAGCCGCAGTTCGTCGGACATTTTCCGGATAATCCGGTGATGCCCGGCGTGTTGATGATCGAAGGCATGGCGCAGACCGCGTGCGTGCTGTGCCTGCGCCTGATGCCGCCGCGCGAGAAGCGCCGCACGATGTTTTTCATGACCATCGACCAGGCGAAATTCCGCAAGCCGGCGCGGCCCGGCGACGTGGTCGAGTATCACGTCGACAAGGTCAATCACCGCCGCAGCATGTGGTGGTACAGGGGCGAGGCCAAAGTCGGCGGAGCGCTGATCGCCGAGGCGGTGCTCGGCGCCTACATGTCCGAGGAATAGATGGCGATCGATCCGACCGCGCGCGTGGCTGACGGCGCGCGCCTGGGCGATGGCGTCGAGATCGGGCCGTATTGTCTGGTCGGGCCCGATGTCGAACTTGGGGCCGGTGTGCGCCTGATCGCCAATGTCCGGATCGACGGCGTCACCTCGATCGGCGAGGGCACGGTGGTCTATCCGTTCGCCTCGCTCGGAACACCGCCGCAGTCGGTGCACTATCGCGGCGGCGCGACGCGCGCGGTGATCGGCCCGCGCTGCCAGGTGCGCGAGTACGTCACCGTCAACACCGGCACCGAGGACGGCGGCGGCGTCACCACGGTGGGCGAGGGCTGCTTCCTGATGGCGGGAAGCCATGTCGGGCATGATTGCCACGTCGGCAATGCGGTCACCTTCGCCAATAATGTCGTGCTCGGCGGTCACGTCAGCATCGGCGATCACGTTTTTCTCGGCGGCCAGGCCGCGATCCATCAGTTCATCCGGGTCGGCGAGGGCGTAATGGTGGCCGGACTGTCCGGCGTCACCGGCGACATCATTCCGTTCGGCTACGCGCTTGGGCAGATCGCCGGTCTTGTCGGCCTCAATGTGGTGGGCCTGCAACGCCGCGGCGCCAAACGCGCCGAACTGCATCGCCTGCGCCGCGCCTATCGCGCGCTGTTCTTCGGTCCCGGCGTATTCTCCGAGCGGCTGGATGTGCTTGAGCGCGAATTCGCCGGTGATCCGCTGGCCGGCAAAATCGTCACGTTCCTGCGCGCGGGCGGCAAACGCCCGGTGATGCGCCCGGCTGCGAAAGCGAAACCCGACGGCGATGCCTCCTGAGGATACCAGTGCCGTGTCGGCCCAGGCCGGACCGGCGCCGGTCGCGATCATCTGTGGCGGCGGGGCGTTTCCGGGGGCGGTCGCCGACGCCGTCATACGGCGCGGGCGCCGGCCGGTGATGTTCGGCATCAGAGGCTGGGCCGAACCGGCAGCGGTCGAGCGGCACGCGCATCACTGGATCGCGCTTGGACAGATCGGCCGCTTCATCCGGCTTGCCAAGGCGGAGCAATGCCGCGAGGCAGTTTTTATCGGCACGCTGCTGCGCCCGCCGCTGTCGCAGATCCGGCTGGACTGGCAAACGCTCCTGCTGTTGCCGCGCATCGCCGGAATGCTTCGCGGCGGCGACGACCGGTTGCTGTCCGGCGTGGCGAAGCTGATCGAAGAGAACGGTCTGCGGATCATCGGACTCAAGGACGTCGCCTCGGAAATTGTCGCGCCGGAAGGTGTGTTCGGCCGCCATCAGCCCGTTGCGCGCGATCGTGCCGATATCGTGCGCGCGCTGAAGGTGATCGCCGCGCTTGGCCCGTTCGATATCGGTCAGGCCGTTGTGGTCGCGGACGGCAATGTGCTGGCGGTCGAGGCGGCGGAGGGTACCGACAACGTGCTCGCGCGTCTCGCCACGCTGCGCGAGACAAAGCGCGTGACCACGCCGCCGGGTGTCGGCGTTCTGGTCAAGGCGCCGAAGCCCGACCAGGATCTGCGGTTCGATCTGCCGGCGATCGGCCGCGAGACCGTCGAGAAGGTAGCCCGGGCCGGCCTCGCCGGACTGGCGGTTGCTGCCGGCAACGCCATCGTCACCGACCTCGCCGACGTCATCGCCGCGGCCGACCGGGCCGGCATCTTCATCGCAGGCGTGCGCGAGGACGCGGCGCAATGAACGGTCTGGCGCAGTCGCGCGCTCTCTCGATTTATCTGGTCGCGGCAGAAGAATCCGGTGACGCGCTGGGCGCCGCGCTCGCCGGCGCGCTGCGCACGCGGGAAGGCGACGGGCTTTCGCTCGCCGGTGTCGGCGGCCGGGCGATGACGGCGGCCGGCATTGCGAGCCCGTTCGCCATCGACGACCTTTCGATCATCGGCTTCTCGTCCATACCGCGCCGCCTGCCGACCATCCTGCGCCGGATTCGCGAGACCGCCGACCGCATCGTCGCCGCGCGCCCCGACGCGCTGGTGATCATCGACAGCCCGGATTTTACCCATCGGGTCGCACGGCGCGTGCGCGCGCGGGCGCCCGCGATTCCGATCGTGGACTATGTCTCGCCCTCGGTCTGGGCGTGGCGTCCGGGTCGCGCGCGGGCGATGCGCAACTACGTCGATTGCGTGCTGGCGATACTGCCGTTCGAGCCGGCCGCCCATGTTCGCCTCGGCGGGCCGCCGTGCATCTATGTCGGCCATCCGCTGACCGAGCGACTTTCCGAACTGCGGCCCAATCCCGCGGAAGCGCAGCGCCGCCGCAGCGATCCGCCGCTGGTGCTGGTGCTGCCGGGAAGCCGCTCGAGCGAGGTCGGGCGTCTGCTTCCGGTCTTCGGCGAAGCGCTGGCGCGGGTTGCCGCACGGCACGGCGCGCTGGAACCTGTGCTGCCGACCATGCCGCACCTTCTCGCACTCGTGCGCGAGGCGGTGGCCGGCTGGGCGGTGGCGCCGCGCATCGTGGTGGAGCCCGCCGACAAATGGGCCGCGTTCCGCACCGCGCGCGCGGCACTGGCCGCCTCCGGCACGGTGACGCTCGAACTGGCGCTGGCGGGCGTGCCGACGGTCGCCGCCTATCGCGTGACGCTGCTCGAAGAGACGATCGCCAATCTCGCCGGGCTGCGGGCCCGGCTCTCCAGCGTCATCCTCGCCAACCTGGTGATCGGCGAGAATATCGTGCCGGAATTTCTCCAGCGGGACTGCACGCCGGAGCGGCTCGCCGAAGCGCTGCTGCCGCTTCTGTCCGACACTCCGGAGCGGGCGCGGCAGGTCGACGGCTTCGCCAGGCTCGATGATATTATGGCGCTGGATACCGCGCCGAGCGCCAGCGCCGCTGCCATCGTGCTCGACGCCGCGCGCCGCGGGCGGCGCGATCCTGCGGCGACGGCGGGGAGCGAAACAAAAAGCCGGCTATGATGGCGGCGGGGAGAAATGCCGATGCTTGAAAAAACGGCCGAGGTCGCGCCACAGGACAAGCCGCCGTTCAGCTACAGCCGCAGCCCCGGCTACGCGGCCCTGCACCGCCACTACCCGACCGTCCATTATCTGCGGCAGCGCGCGCGGCGGCACATCCCGCATTTTGCGTTCGAGTATTCCGACGGCGGCTCCGGCAAGGACGATGCCGGCATCCGCCGCAACTGGGCCGCGCTCGATGCGGTGGAACTGGTGCCACGCTACGGCGTGATGCCGTCGCTGCCGCCCTGCGCCGTCGAACTGTTCGGCCAGCGATACTCCGCGCCGATCGGTATCGCGCCAATGGGTGGTCCGTCGATCGTATGGCCCGGCGGCGATCTGCATCTCGCGGCCGCGGCGCAGCGCGCGCGCGTTCCCTATACTCTCAGCACCGCCGGCGGTTCCACGATCGAAGAGATCGCCGCGGTCGCGCCCGACGTTTTCTGGTTTCAGCTTTATCGCCTTCCGAAGAACGACCACGCACTCGGCCTCGATCTCGTGCGCCGCGCGGAAGCCGCCGGCTGCCGCGCGCTGGTGCTCACGCTCGACGTGCCGGTGCGCACCACGCGGCCGCGCGAAGTCGCGACCGGAATCGCCGGCGCATTCAATGTCGACCTGCGCATCATGTCGCAGATCGCGCGAGCGCCCGCATGGGCCGCGGCCGTATGGAAGTACGGCGTGCCGCGCTTTGCCAATCTGCGCTCCTATGCCGGCGGGAGCGCTTCCCTCAACGAGGTCATTGCGTTCGCGCAGCGCGAGATGGGCGGCGCGTTTACCTGGGATGAAGTAAGGAAGTATCGCGACCGCTGGAAAGGCCCGCTGCTGGTGAAGGGCATCATGCATCCGCAGGACGCGGAACGGGCGGTGTCGCTCGGCATCGACGGCATCATCGTTTCCAACCACGGTGGCCGTCAGGTCGAAGCGTTGCCGGCATCCGTCGATGCGCTGCCCGCCATCGTGCGGCAGGTCCGCGGGCGTGCCACGGTGATCATGGATTCCGGCGTGCGCAGCGGCAGCGACGTGGTGCGGGCCTGCGCGCTGGGCGCATCGGCCGCGTTTGCGGGCAAGGCGTTTCTATGGGGCCTCGGCGCGCTGGGCGAGGAAGGCCCCGGGCATGTCATCGACCTTCTGATCGACGAGATTCAGTCGGCGCTCGGCCAGCTTGGCGCGCACGATCTTGAAGAGCTGCGCGCCCTGACGATCCGTCATCCGGGCGCGCTGACGTTCTGAACGCTGGCTCAATAGCCCCAGCCGTAGGGATATCCGTAGTCGTAATAGCCGTATCCGTACGGATAGCCGTAATAGGCGTAGCGGTAGGGATAGGCGTAATAGCTGTAGGGATATCCATAGCCTTGCGCGTAGCCGTAGCTTCGCGGGTAGCCGTAGTAGCCGTAGGGCGCGGCCGCCGCGTATCCGGCGCCGAAGCCGACCGCGGCCGCAGCCGCCGGCCATCCCCATCCCCAACCGCCGCGCCAGCCCCACCACCGTGCTTCGGCGGAGGTTGTCATCGCCGCGGCAGCGGCCGCTATGGTGGTTACCGTAACGATTGCCGTCAAAAGTTTTCTCATGACACCATCCCGAACCGCATCAGAAACAATGAAGTGCGTGACGTTTGCTTCTTCGACCCATCCGAATTTGGTTTGCAGCCGTTATCCAATCACCCGCGCGCGCGAAGGGGAGGGAGGTCGCGACGCCAGACCGTGCCGTCATCAAACTGTATGGTCAGACCGTCCGGCGATACCACCGCGCCTTCGTTCCAGAACTGCGCCCAGATATGTCCGGGCCAGTCGATCCAGGCCCGCGACGGCTGGCCGGCCTCGTTGACGAGATTGAGATCCCAGCCGTGCTGGGTGACATAGACCGGTCCCGGCCCTTTGCAGTTTTGGACGCAGTGATACTGGCCGGTAAGGTCGATGCCCTGTGCCGAGGCACCCGCTGTCGTGAGCGCGCCGGCGGCGCCCATCACGACCAGTGCGATCAAACCCGTTTTCATCACGATTTCTCCCTGAAAACGTTTCAACTAGCCCATAAAACCAAACAAATGACTGCGCCGATTGATACAGATCAATTGCAAAACTACGAATACGCGCGGAAGGAAATTTCAGTATCCGTTATCCATTTCGCAAGCCTGGCGTATTGCCGTCATTTGCAGCGGGACCATTAACAACCGCCCGCCCGGTCGAGATCACGGCTGACAAGCCGCATTACCTGCGCCGATGCGTCGCCGATCAACGCGCGGTAGTTCGCGGTCGAGCGCGCCAGCACGTTGTAGATCACGACCGCCGGAATCGCCGCGACGAGGCCGAGCGCCGTCGCGAGCAGCGCCTCGGCGATGCCCGGCGCCACGACCGCGAGACTGGTGGTGTGTGTCCTCGATATGCCGATGAAACTGTTCATGATGCCCCATACGGTGCCGAACAGACCGACAAACGGCGCGGTCGCGCCGATCGTCGCCAGCACGCCGGTGCCGCGGGCGATTTTTCTGCTGCCCGCCAGTTCCAGTCGTTCAAGCTGCCACGCGATCCGCTCCTTGATGCCGCCGCCGGCGAGATCGGGCGACAGCCAGATTTCGTGCTGCGCGGCTTTCATCAGCAGTGCGGCCGGCCCGTTGCCGGCGCGCAGTCCCTCCTCGGCCTGACCGAGCGTTCCGACGTTCGTCAGCACGCGCAGCGCCGCGCGCGCTTCATTGCGCGCGCCGCGTAGTTCGAGACTTTTGGCAAGGAGCACCGTCCACGTGACCAGCGATGCGAAGGCAAGCCCGACGATGACCGCCTTCACGACGATGTCGGCATTGGAAAACATTCCCCACGGCGAAAGATCCTGCGGGAGCTCGGCACGGACGGCGGCAGGCTGGCCGGACGTCGGCCCGGGCGCGGGCGCCTGTTGGGAGACTTCGTTCGGGACACCTGGGCTTCCGGCTTCCTGAGCCGGCGCCGCGTGCGCGAGCGTAAGCGCGATCAGAAGGGCGCCGCCAAACGCGACGAGCGTGTTCCGACGATCTGGCCAATCCACAATCAATTTTTGCATGCCTTGCCTTGTTGCGAACCGGAGGTGTGTGTGGAGGGGGCGCACTCGCGCTGCGCCGGCGGCCAGTCGCGCGATTTCAGATTGCTGGCTCGCGCCAGATGCGAGCCGGCGGCTTCCTCGCTATCGGCGGGCCGTGCGAGGGAAACGTTCGCGGAACCGGCCGCGGCGAAAGCGCCCCATAACGCAACGGCCAGAGATAAAAGAGCGAATGGTGGGGCGCGCGGCGGGATCGTCGGCATTTGCAAATCTCCGTCTGGTACCGGGCATGCGGGACGCACGCGATCAGAGCTTCTTCGAGATGCCCAGATAGAAGCCCCGGCGCGGGCCGTATTGCGGTGCGAACACGCCGATGCCGGAACCGCTGCGGATCAGGTAGACCGTGTCGGCCAGGTTGATGATGTCGAAGCGGACCGTCATCGGCTTTGGATCATTGGGCAGCAGGAATTCGCGCGCGATCCCGACATTGAACTGCGTGTAGGGCGGCACCGTGGAGATGTTGGCGTCGCCGCTGCGCAGGCCGCTGCCGTAGATCATGTCGCCGCTCAGTCTCGTGCCGCACCACGACGGTTCGCCGCTTCCGGACACAACCGGAAATGTCTCGGAGGCGTATGCCGCCCGGCCGCAGAACTGATAGGCGGCGCCGGCCGAGCCGGTGACGAGCTGGGTGTGATCCGTGTAGATCCAGTGCGTATTGATGTACTGCAGCTCGGTCAGGCCGCCGAGATCCGCAAGCGGCGTAACGTTGTCGAACAGATACTGGTTCGACACCACCTGCGTGGCTCTTTCCTCGCCAATGGCGATGTTGCCGTAGGCCTGAAAAAAGCCGCTGTGAAATTTGGCGCTGAGCTCGATGCCCTCGACATAGCCCTGCGCGTAATTGAAAGCGCTGAGCACCAGCGCCTGTCCGAAGTTGCCGTTATCGATCAGGTCGGTCGCGATCTTGTAGTAGGCGTCGATGCCAAGATCGAGATCGGTGCAGTCCTTCGCTGCCGGTTTGCTGCAACCGAACGGAATACTCTGATCAATGCCTGCGTCGAAATAATGCGACCGCTCGGGCAGGACCGGACTGGTTCCGCCGCTGACCGGTGCACCGGTGGTGCCGTTGAACAGGGCGATATTGGCGGGAGCGGCCTCTACCAGCACCGGCGGGGTGAAGTAGCGCGCATAGCCGGCGTGGAAAGTGGTGTATTCGAAGGGCTTGTAGGTGAAATTGATGCGCGGGCTAAACTGGTTGGCGTTGACGTATTGCCACATCTGATCGAAGCGCAGGCCGGCGTTGACGGTGAAATTGTTTGTGACCTTCCACTCGTCCTGCACGTAGATGCCCGCGAGCCAGCCGAGCCTGGCGACATTATCCGTGATTGTCTCGGGCGCATCGATCGCGACGCCTCCCGGCGCCGGTTCGACCAGCGACGAATTGCCGACGAACGTCTGTTCGCCGCTGACGGTAAACCCGGTGCGGATGGTGTGCGCAGGCGTGATCTGATATGAGCCGTCGGCCTGAAGCCCGTTGGTATAGGACGTGCGCAGGATGTCCGAAGCAACGCCGTTAATGAGCAGGTCGCCGACGGGGTCCGGAGTGTAGTGCAGCTCGTTGTAGCGGGTGAAATAGGACAGTTGCCCGTCGAAGCCGTTGACCGATTTCTGCACCGCCAGCACGTCGTACTGGGTGAACTCCGTCTGGTTCTCGTTGAGCAGGGACGAATTGAAGCTGCTGATGCCGTAGGCGCTGCTGACCGGCGGATTGCCGTTCAGACCGACCGGCTGTCCGGGCACGTTCGGAATTTGGAACGTGCTGTAGGACGTTCCCGAGATCAGGCTCACCCGCAGCGTCGGATCGACGAACGCCGACATGTAGGCAAAGCCTTTTTCCTGCCGTGAGAAGTCGTGGATCGGACTGTAGGAGGCCGTCGAATTCTCGATGCCTTCGTTGGTCTGCAGGTAGCGCCCCGTGAAGAAATACTGGACGCCGCCAAAGCAGTCCGCGCCCGGCAACGGGCGCGTTCCGGGAGCAGCCGCGGTGGTCGGGCAATTGCTGCCGAATGTGCCGCCATACTCGAAATATGGCGTGATGGTTCCCTGACTGCCGCCATAAACCCCGACGGTACCGCTGTTGTTGAACACGTCGGCGCGGGTCGTGATGTCCACGAGCCCCACGGTCCGCATTCCGAATTCCGCAGGCAGCGCGCCGGTGATCAGCGCGATGCTGCCAATATAGTTGGCATCGAAAATGCTGCCGAAGCCGGTCACTCCGTCTGGAAGCATCACGCCGTTGAAGCGGAACTGCACGTTGGCGTGATCGTTGCGGACGTGAAGAAGCCCGCTGGCTGCGGAATCCTGCGAAACGCCGGGCGCCTGCAGCAAAATCTTTTCCGCGGTCTGGTTGTCGCCTCCCGGTAGTGCATCGATCGTGTCGTGGCTGATCGTGTCCGAAGCGGTGCCGATGGTCGTGTAGAGACTGCCGCGCGCGGCGTCGAAGGCACTGGCTTTGGCGTTAAGCTGAGCTGCCGGCGTGACCGTCGCGGCTGCGGGCGCGGGCTGCGCCTGCACCTTTCGGGGCCGCGGTTTCGGCTGCTGTTTGGGCGCGCTGACGACGACTTCCGGAAGCTGCGTCTGCGCGCGCGCGCCATTGCCTCCGGCGACCGTCGCGCTCAAGGCGGCCGCGGCGAGAAGATATCCGCTCCGCAGGCGGTGAACACAAATGGACATGAAGCTCTGCCCCAAACTTCACAGGGTTGAACGGACGAACGGATGCTGACCGCAGAGCGGCGCGAAATGTGAAGGGCCGCCCTCAATCGTGCTGGCGTGGCCGGCCCGCAGGCGCGGCGACGCAACAGATCAGCAACGAAAGACCAAAATTACGCGAGGGGAGGAGCGCGGGACTGGAATGGAGATCGCCGCCGGACGACGTCAACGCCTGTGACGTGCCGGACGTGCTCGATTGCCTGCGAAACCGGCGGTGCCGGCAGCAGCGGCGCCTGCGGAACGAACGAATTCGCCGCGAGGTAGATGGTCGCGCAGACGGCACAATATTCGTCGCCGTCGTTGCCGGGCGTTTGCTGCGGCAATTGCTGCGACTGAACGCCGGCGGCGCCTGCCGCCATATGAGGCCGATGGACGTCGAGGCGGATGTTGTCGAGATGGACGTTATCGAGATGGACGTGGCCGAACGTCAGCGCGAATTGCAACGCCAGCGCGATGAACGCCAGCGGGCCCGCGATCCTGTTCAGCTTCAGCCAGCGCATTCCGACAACCCGCGCGCACGACGAAAGACGAACTCTAAGATCAGAAAGCGATCCAGCGCAAGTGTCCCAGGACGGTGTCGCGGGACAGCTTCGCGAGACGGACTTTCAACACAGTTTCTGCGGCAAGCGTTGCGAGCCGCGGCAAGATCGCGTCAGATTGGCGTCAAGTCACGCAGCGGGCGCTGAAGTTTCCACTCGCCACGAGCTTGCTGAAGGCGCCTTCGCATCCGACCGGAATTTTGCGAACGCCGCTTCCCTGGACGTCTTTGCGGCCGGCACCGTCCGGTGCGCGCCCGGCATGCAGCGGGACAAGCCGATCGCCCTTGTGCACCGTGTCGCTGATGGTCATCGGCACGTTTGTTGAATACGGCAGGTTCGCCGAGGACGCACCGGGCAGGATCGACAGATACGCCAGTCCCCAACCAACGACAGCGGCTGCGGCCAATCGGGCGCCAACCAAGGCTTTGCGCCTAAACGTGCCGGTTTCCCGTTGCGGATATTTCAGAAGTGCCGGTCGCGGTGAGGGAAAAGCCTGCGTGGTCATTGCGGTCAGCTCCCGCCTTGGCAAAAACGTCGAGTGATCCCCTCAGACCCTCCGAAATTCCGTCAGGATAAGCCGGGGAGGGCGCTCCCGGTTCCTTCCAGACTGCGGGTTCGCTTGCCCGCGGGCCGGCCTGCGACGGTTCCCCGCCGGAATCGTGCGATAGTGCCGGGGGGAGCGGGTAAGGCTATAACTCACGCCCGGTCCGAGACACGCCGATGACAGTTGCCGCCGCACCGATGCCCGAGGCCGCCGACGACCGGCTGGCCGCGCGCAATGCGGTTATCCTCGCCGTGGCGCAGGCGCTTGCCGGCGGCAATACCACCGTGATCGTGGCGACCGGCGGCATCGTCGGCGCGATGCTGGCGCCCGACCGGGCTTTGGTGACGCTGCCGATCAGCGTGATGGCGGTCGGGATGTGGATCGGCACGCTGCCGGTCGGCATGCTGGCCAAAGCATTCGGACGGCGGTTCGCGCTGCAAACCGGCTCGGCATTCGGCGTCGCGTCCGGCCTGATCGCCTGCTCCGCCATCCTGTCTGAGTCATTTGTTCTTCTGCTCGCAGGCACGTTCTGCGGCGGGCTCTACGCCGCCGCGCATCAATCTTACCGGTTCGCCGCGGCAGATACCGCAAGCCCGCAGTTTCGTCCGAAGGCGGTCGCATGGGTGCTCGCAGGCGGTGTCTGCTCCGCGGTGATCGGGCCGCAGCTCGTGATCTTCACCAGGGATGTCTGGCCGGCTTATCTGTTCGCCGCGACCTATATGGCGCAGGCGGTCTGCGCGGTCCTTGCCGCCGCGGTGCTGACGCAGCTCAAAGTGCCGCCGGCCCAGGCGATGGTACGCCGCTTCTTTACGGACGGCAGGCCGCTTTTCGTCATCGTCCGCGAACCCCGTTTCATCGTGGCCGTCGGGTGCGGCGTCGCGAGCTTCGGCGTGATGAATCTGATGATGACGGCGGCACCGCTTGCGATGGTGATGTGCAATCATTCGGTCGGCGAAGCGGCCCTCGGCATCCAGTGGCATGTGCTCGGCATGTACGCGCCGAGTTTTTTCACCGGCACGCTCATCGTCCGGCTCGGCCTGCGCACGATGATGGCGATCGGCCTTTGTCTGCTCGTCGTTGCCGCCCTGATCGGCTTCGCGGGCACCGGGCTGTGGAATTTCTGGATCGCGCTCGCGCTTCTTGGCATCGGCTGGAATTTTGCATTCATCGGCGCGACGACTCTGGTCACCGAATGCCATACGCCGGGCGAGCGCAACAAGGTCCAGGCGTTCAATGATTTTCTGGTGTTCGGGGCAACCGCGCTCGGCTCGCTGTCGTCCGGCGCGCTGCTGTCGGGTTACGGCTGGCGGTCGGTCACCGAGGTGGCGTTTCCGGTGGTGCTGGCGGCGGGCCTGCTGATGGCCTGGGGCATGCTGGCGCGCCGCCCCGCGCAGGCGTAGGGTTTTTTCAGGTCTGATTTGGCGGAGGCTGCTCCGATGGACGCGAGGACTACAGGCGATAATACGGTCGGTGACGAAGGCTCGCTGCGGGGCCTGTACGGCGAGCCGATGGAACTCGCGCTGCTCAAGCAGCTCGACCGGCTCGACGGCCATTGCCGCAACTTTCTGGCTCACTCGCCGTTCGCCGTCATCGGCTCGGCCCGCCAGGGAGAGGGCACCGACGTGAGCCCGCGCGGCGACGCGCCGGGTTTTGCGCGCGTGCTGGATGACCACACCATCGCCATTCCGGACCGCCCCGGCAACAACCGGCTCGACACGATGGCGAACATCGTCGCCGATGCCGAGGTGGGCCTGCTGTTTTTCATTCCCGGCATCGACGAGACGCTCCGCATCAACGGCACGGCGCGGCTGTCGCGGGATCCCGCCCTGCTGGCGGCGGCCGCCGTCAACGGCCGCGAGCCGCGCCTGATCATCCTGATCACGGTGCGCGAGGCGTTCCTGCATTGTGGCAAAGCGCTGAAGCGCTCGAAGCTCTGGCAGGACGATTACCGGATCGAGCGGAAGGACTTTCCCTCGCTTGGCCGGATGATCGTCGAGCAGACCAAATCCTCGAAGATCTCGGTCCCGCAGGCGGAGGAGGTCATCGCCGAGGGCTACGCCAACAATCTTTATTAGGGCCGGACGGGCGGACAGGGGCCGGCCCGCGCGCTTTTGCGTACGGGATTCGGTGCGGGAGGCAACGGTGGCCCACCGGGCCGGGTACTCCGGTGCGCCCCTGCCGGCAAACGGGCCGAAAACGCGGGTTTAGCCGCATGTGGACGGTCTGCCATGAACAGATCGCCGCCGTTGCACCTTGCGGCCATATTTGGCAATGTCCGCGCCGATTTGCACCGCGCCGCTGAAAGGCCGCGCGAGGCACCGCTTTCCTTTCGGGCCGGGTTCTTACCTTTGGCCCCCAACCGGGGACTTCCATGACGACTTTGTGGCTCATCGTTCTCTGCGGCGTGCTGGCGCTGCTTTACGCCATTTGGGCCACATCCGCGGTGATGCGCGCCGATGCGGGCAATGCGAAGATGCAGGAGATCGCGGCCGCGATCCGCGAGGGGGCGCAGGCCTATCTGCGGCGGCAGTACACGACCATCGCCGTCGTCGGTGTCGTGATCTTCATCATCGTCGGATTTCTGCTCGGCTGGCTGGTCGCGGTCGGCTTTGCGGTCGGGGCCATTCTGTCAGGCGCCGCGGGCTTCATCGGCATGAACGTCTCGGTTCGGGCCAACGTGCGGACCGCCCAAGCCGCCATCAGTTCGCTCGCGGGCGGCCTCGAGCTTGCGTTCCGCGCCGGCGCCATCACCGGCCTTCTGGTCGCGGGCCTCGCGCTGCTCGGCGTCACGCTGTACTTCCTGTTCCTCATCGGCGGGCTGCATTTCCTTCCGAACGACCGCACCGTGGTCGATTCCATGGTCGCGCTCGGCTTCGGCGCCTCGCTGATTTCGATCTTCGCCCGTCTCGGCGGCGGCATCTTCACCAAGGGCGCTGACGTCGGCGGCGATCTCGTCGGCAAGGTCGAGGCCGGAATTCCGGAAGACGATCCGCGCAACCCCGCAACCATCGCCGACAACGTCGGCGACAATGTCGGCGACTGCGCCGGCATGGCCGCCGACCTGTTCGAGACTTACGCGGTGACCACGGTTGCAACCATGGTGCTGGCCGCGATCTTCTTCGGCGCGGTGTCCGAGGAAATGGTGCTGCGGATGATGACGTTCCCGCTCGCCATCGGCGGCATCTGCATCATCGCCTCGATCATCGGCACGTTCTTCGTGCGGCTCGGCACGAGCCAGTCCATCATGGGCGCGCTCTACAAGGGCATGATCGCGACCGCGGTGCTGTCGCTGATCGGCATTGCCGGCGTCACCCACTACCTGATCGGCTTCGGGCCGCTCGCCGGCGTCGACTATTCCGGCGCGCAGCTGTTCTACTGCGGTATCGCGGGCCTGGTCGTTACCGGGCTGATCATCGTGATCACCGAATACTATACCGGCACCAACTTCCGGCCGGTGCATTCGATCGCGCTCGCTTCGGTGACCGGCCACGGCACCAACGTCATTCAGGGCCTCGCGATCTCGCTTGAATCGACCGCGCTGCCCGCGATCGTCATCATTGCCGGCATCCTGGTGAGCTACAACATCGCCGGGCTGTTCGGAATCGCGATTGCCGTCACGACCATGCTGGCGCTCGCCGGCATCGTGGTCGCGCTCGACGCTTTCGGTCCCGTCACCGACAATGCCGGCGGCATTGCCGAAATGGCCGGCCTGCCCAAGGAAGTGCGCAAGTCGACCGACGCGCTCGATGCGGTCGGCAACACCACCAAGGCGGTGACCAAGGGTTATGCCATCGGCTCCGCGGGCCTCGGCGCGCTGGTGCTGTTCGCGGCCTATAACCAGGATCTGAACTACTTCACATCGACCTCGGCAGAGCATCCCTACTTCGCGGGGATCACGCTCAACTTCTCGCTCAACAATCCCTACGTGGTGGCTGGCCTGCTGTTCGGCGGCCTGCTGCCGTATCTGTTCGCGGCGATGGGCATGACCGCGGTCGGCCGCGCCGCATCCTCGATTGTCGAGGAAGTGCGCCGGCAGTTCCGCGAGAAGCCCGGCATCATGCAGGGCAAGGACAAGCCCGATTACGGCCGCGCGGTTGACATCCTCACGCGCGCCGCGATCAAGGAAATGATCGTGCCGTCGCTTCTGCCGGTGCTGTCGCCGATCGTCGGATACTTCATCATCTACTTCGTCGCCGGTGGCGGCGCGCAGGGCAAATCGGCGGCGTTCTCCGCGCTCGGTGCGATGCTGCTCGGCGTGATCGTCACGGGACTGTTCGTGGCCATCTCGATGACCTCGGGCGGCGGCGCCTGGGACAACGCGAAGAAGTACATCGAGGACGGCCACTACGGCGGAAAGGGCTCGGACGCCCACAAGGCCGCGGTGACCGGCGATACGGTCGGTGATCCGTACAAGGACACCGCGGGTCCCGCGGTCAATCCGATGATCAAGATCACCAACATCGTTGCACTGTTGCTGCTCGCAGTGCTCGCGCACTAAGCGTCATTATCGCGAGCGGGGGACCGGTCCGGCCGGTCCCCGATTGCCGCCCGCTTGAGGGTTGAGGCAATCCAGGAGCGCAGCGACGAAGCAATCCAGTTCCCCGCCGCAGTCCGGTTTGCTTCGCTTCGCTCGCAATGGATACCGGACTGCATGGCTTCGTCCGCAATGACGGGATGACGCATCCCCGCTCGTCAATACGTCCCGCATCGCCTCATCCGGGTGTCACGGAACCTGGTTAGATCGACGCCGTTTGTGTCCCGGTGAAATCACTCACGGAGATCGACAAATGACACTGGCGACGAAGTCACTTTTGGCGGCCGCGGCGGGCGCGGGATTGCTGGCCCTGTCCGCGGTCAGTGCGTCGGCTGCGATCGTATGCAATGGCCACGTATGCTGGCACACCCATGATGCGTACGAGTATCCGCGGGTGGCCGGCGTGGTCGTTCATCCCGACGACTGGCGCTGGGGACCGCGTGAACGCTACGTCTGGCGGGAACACGAAGGCCGCGGATATTGGCGCGGCGGGCGCTGGATCGTCTGGTAGCGGCCCGGCTATGGGGGCCGCCTCGAAACGGCGGCCTCCGCTCCGCAATGCCGACGGCGCCGCCGTAAATGCGCGCCCGCCCGCCCGGCTAGAACGGCAGGCCGATGTGCGCGTGTGAAACCGCATCGAACAGCGCAGAGATGAAGGTCGCGTCCGAGCCCGCGGTTGGCGTGGTGCGGCTGATGAAGTCGAATATCTTGCCGTCCTTGATGCCGTAGGACGCGACCCGCTGCACGCGCCGGTCACGGTCGAAATAGATCGCGACGACGCGCTGGTCGGTGACGGAGGTGTTGAGGAAAGAGGCCGCGCGCTCGGCGCGCTGCGAGATGTAATAGAACGCCTCGCCCGATACGGTGGCGACGGTAGAGGGAGTGCCGAGCACGATCAGCACCTGCTCCTGCGAGGCGCCGAGGCGGATTTGCTCGAGCGCGCCTTCGGGCAGCACGTAGCCGCGCTGGAAGGTTTCGCCGAAGCAGCCCCCAAGCGTCACCGACAGTGCCACCACCAGCGCCCAGGCGGCGCCCCGTTTCCCTACGCTTTGCACAGAACCCCACATTCCCGCACCCACCTTGAGTCCGCCGCAGACCTGTCTTACCCCGAAACTGGCACGGGCGCTTTGCCAACTCGTTGACGGGTTGGAGCCGGGCCGGACAGACGGGCTATCCCTATGATATTGGCAGCTTTTCGGCGAGCGTTTTACAGCCGCAACATTGATGCGCTCTATGGCATGATCGTGGCGCAGGCGCGGTCGCCGGCATTTTACGTGGATTATCAGGTGCCTGACACGGTTCATGGCCGATTCGAGATGATCGTGCTCCACCTCGTGCTGTTCCTGCGGCGCTTTGCGCCGGACGCCGGCAGCCGGAGCGCAGCCAATTCCGGCGCCGCACGGAAGCTGGGGCAGGGCCTGTTCGACGCATTCTGCAGCGATCTTGACGACAATCTCCGCGAAATGGGCGTCGGCGATCTTACCGTGCCCAAGGAGATGCGGCGGTTCGGCGAGGCATTCTACGGCCGGCAGCGGGCCTACGGGGCCGCGCTCGATGCCGGGGACACCGCGGAGCTTGAGAAAGCGCTCGCCCGGAATATCTTTGGGATCGCCGGGATCGACGACAGGGCCGTGCGGCTGGCGCGCTATGCGCGCACCGCGGCTGCGGCGCTCGATGCCGAGGCGGAAGACGCGCTGGCAACGGCCAGACCGGTCTTTCCGCGTCCGGAGGCGTTGTCGCATGCGTGAGCATCAGTCGGCCAAAAACGAATCGGCGCCGTGGCGCTTTCCCGTTGCGCTCGATGACGTCGCCGAGGACGGCGCACATTTCGATCTGATTGCGGACGAGGAAATCCGCGCGGCGGTCGCGCGCGTCGCGGGCCTGCGCGAGCTGCCGAGGCTGCGGGCAGATTTCGAGGTGAAGCGGCTCGGCGACGACGCGCTCCAGGTCACGGGGCGGGTCTCGGCTACCGTTGAGCAGGCCTGTGTTGTTACGCTCGAACCGGTTGCCAATGAGGTCGAGGAGGAAGTCGCTCTCCTGTTCGCGCCGCCCAAAGCTGCGGCGGTCCCGGCCGCGATCGAGCGCGATGGCGACGAATTCGTGGCGCCGGATGCCGACGTGGATGAAGTCGAGCCGCTGGTGGGCGGACAGGTCGATCTCGGCGCGATAGCCACCGAATTTTTGATCCTCGGGCTCGATCCCTATCCGCGCAAGCCGGGCGCGGTATTCGAGCCTCCGCCCGAGGCCGAACCGGAGCCGGGACCGTTCGCGGCGCTTGCGGCGCTCAAGAAGGATCAGGATGACCATTGAACGCAGTTGTTTCCGGACGCCGAAGCGCTATTGTCGCTTCCGTTTTCAGTTTCCCCGAGTTGCGTTGAACCGGATCGTAGTCTAGGACCGCGGGCTTGCATGTCGCAGATGGTCCGCATTGCTCTCGACGCGATGGGGGGAGACCACGGGCCTGCCGTGGTCGTCGCCGGAGCCGACCTGGCTTTGGCACGTCATCCCGAGAGCGAATTCATTTTGTTCGGCAACACCGCGATGCTCGAGCCGTTGATGGCCGGGCGTCCGGCGCTGAAGGCTGCCTCGCGGCTGGTGCACGCCGATGTCGCCGTGCGCATGGAAGACAAGCCGAGCCAGGCGCTGCGCTACGGCCGCCGCAAATCGTCGATGTGGCTTGCGATCGATGCGGTGAAGAGGCGCGAAGCCGACATGGTCGTCTCGGCCGGTAATACCGGAGCCTTGATGGCGATGTCGAAATTCGACCTCAAGATGCTCGCGGGTATCGAGCGGCCGGCGATCGCCGCGCTGTGGCCGACGCTGCGTGGTGAAGCGGTGGTGCTCGATCTCGGCGCTTCCATCGGCGCCGACGCCGAGCATCTGGTCGATCTGGCGGTGATGGGCGCCGCGATGGCGCGAATCCTGTTCGGCATCGAGCGGGCGACCGTCGGTCTTCTCAATATCGGGGTCGAGGAAGTAAAAGGTCTGGAGCCGGTGCGCGAAGCGGGCCGCATTCTCCGCGAACGGCAATTTCCGGATCTCGAATATCTGGGCTTTGTCGAAGGCGACGACATCGGGAAGGGTACGGTCGACGTGGTGGTCACGGAAGGGTTCGCGGGCAACATTGCCCTCAAGACCGCGGAAGGCACGGCGCGCCAATTCGCGCAGTATCTGAGAGAAGCGATGAGCGGCTCGCTGCGCGCACGCATCGGTTATCTGCTCGCGCGTCCCGCGTTCGAGCAGTTGCGCATGCGCCTCGATCCGCGCCGCTCCAACGGCGGCGTGTTTCTCGGCCTCAACGGCATCGTCATCAAAAGCCATGGCGGTACCGATGCCGAAGGCTTCGCCGCGGCGATCGAGCTTGGCTACGGCGTGGTGCGCGAACAGCTTCTTGCGAGAATCACGGCGGCGCTCGCACGGCCGGCCCCGGAGCCGCTCCGCGCGCTCGGCGGAGCCGCCTTGTGAAAGTGCGGCGGTCCGTCATTCTTGGCTGCGGCAGTTACCTGCCGAGCCAGGTCCTCACCAATGCCGAACTTGCGACCAAGGTCGATACGTCCGACGAATGGATCGTGCAGCGCACCGGCATTCACGAACGCCGCATCGCTTCGCCTGGCGAGACCACTTCGCAGATGGCAACCCGCGCGGCACGCGCAGCGCTCGCGCACGCGCACGTCGATGCGCAGTCGATCGACCTGATCGTGCTTGCAACCTCGACGCCGGACAACACCTTTCCGGCGAGCGCCGTTTCGGTGCAGGCCGAACTCGGCATTACTCATGGCGCGGCCTTCGACCTGCAGGCGGTCTGCTCCGGTTTCGTGTTCGCACTCGGGACGGCCGACAGCCTGCTGCGAACCGGCGCATTCTCGCGCGCGCTGGTGATCGGCTCGGAAACGTTTTCGCGCATCCTCGACTGGTCCGACCGCGGCACCTGCGTGCTGTTCGGCGATGGCGCAGGCGCGGTCGTGCTCGAAGCGCAGGATCAGCCGGGCACCAACCAGGACCGCGGCATTCTCACCGTGCGGTTGAGGTCCGACGGCCGCTACAAGTCGAAGCTTTACGTGGACGGCGGCCCGTCAACGACCGGGACCGTTGGTCACCTTCGCATGGAAGGGCGCGACGTTTTCCGGCACGCCGTGGCGATGATCACCGACGTCGTCCATGACGCCTTCGAGGCCACCGGATGCACTGTCGCCGATGTCGACTGGTTCATTCCGCACCAGGCCAACAAGCGCATTATCGACGGATCGGCCCACAAGCTCGGGATTCCGCCGGACCGGGTGGTGTGCACGGTCGACCGGCATGGCAACACTTCCGCCGCCTCGATACCGCTGGCGCTGACCGATGCGGTCACCGACCGCCGCATCAAGCGCGGCGATCTCCTGCTTCTGGAGGCGATGGGCGGCGGCTTTACCTGGGGCGCCGTGCTGGTCCGCTGGTGAACGCGCTCGGGGCACGGTTAGGAATCCGGTATCCATACCGGCAGCCGCCGCGGGTGATCGCCCCGCCGGTGCGGGCGGAGGGCCCCGGTTGGCCGTTGACCCTGCCGCGAGAAGCTAATATCGTTGATAATTCAGTACGATACGATGATCGATTAAAATCGGGCGCCGAGGGTGGGGTTGGCGATGGCGAGAAAGACGATCACGCGCGCCGATTTGTGCGAAGCGGTTTACTCCAAGGTCGGTTTGTCGCGCACGGAATCCGCCACGCTTGTCGAGCTGGTTCTCAAAGAAATCACCGACTGTCTGGAACGCGGTGAAACCGTAAAGCTGTCTTCGTTCGGCTCGTTCGTCGTGCGCAAGAAAGGTCAGCGTATCGGCCGTAATCCCAAGACCGGCAAGGAAGTTCCGATTTCGCCTCGCCGCGTCATGGTGTTCAAGCCGTCCGCCATCCTCAAGCAGCGGATCAATTCCGATGCGGAGGACGGCAAACAAGTCTGACAACGGCCGCGGGGAGCAACGCTTTGGATAAAGCGCCGGACGCGTTCCGCACCATCAGCGAAGTCGCCGACGAGATAAACGTGCCGCAGCATGTGCTGCGCTTTTGGGAGAGTCGCTTCACCCAGATAAAGCCGCTCAAACGGGGCGGCGGACGCCGGTATTACCGTCCCGATGACGTCGATCTGCTGCGCGGCGTCCGCCATCTGCTCTACGGCGAGGGTTACACCATTCGCGGCGTGCAGCGCATTTTGCGCGAGCAGGGCCTTTCGTTCGTCCAGGACGTGTGGCGCGCGGGCGCAGAATCGCCGCCGCCCGTCGCGGACGATGATCTGGATGACGATGCCGAACCGGATGCGGCCGTGGAAACGAGGCGCGAGCCGTCGTTGGCGCCCGTTTCGCGCGGTGAGCCGTCCGCGCGCCGCGAGCCTGCCATTGTCCCGCCAGCAGGCACCCCGGCTGCGGTGCCGCTTCAACCCAATGACGGGGAACGGCGCAAACTCCAGGCTGCGCTCGACGAACTGATCGCCTGCCGGCGTCTCCTTGATGCAGCCCATTCCGGCGGCGCAGTCGACGATTGACGCGACGGTTGGTTGGCGCCCGGCACCTGCGGCTTTCGCCTCGGGAGCCGGGCGGCTTCCGTCACCCGGTTCAGAGGTGGTTCGCCGCCACCGCGCCGGGCTTGTGGTGCACAATGCGATGCGTCTGCACTTTGGAGCAGCCGTTGGCGCCGCAAACCGAATGAACCTGCACAATGGCCGCAGGCGCGGCGACCGACGGCGCTGCCAGCGGGAACGCTTCGGCGCGATGAGCGGACAGGCCGCCCGCCAGCAGGGCGGCTGCGGCTACGGTCGTGACAATCATGGTTCGCATTTGTTTCCTCGTTGAAATGGTGAGCGATGGCGTTCGTTTGATGGGCACACGCACGGCGTACTAAAACTGCGAAGCGGCGTTGCGCCCGCCTGCGCGGCGCAGGGCCGGGGTCGCGGCGGGTGTTATGGCGGTCTCCTCAGGTGCGAGACCAGCCAGCAGCGGGCCGAGAAATTTTTCGAACCTGCGGCCGCGTCCGACCGAGGTCCGGTAAATCGGCCTGCGGACCTGGGTGGCGCTCGCGGTCCGCACCGTCCGGTCGTTGCGGTGAAACTCGAGACAGCGCGGATCGAAGGCGAGCCCGCAATGCGAGACGATGCGCCTCGCGGTGCCTTCCAGATCGGCGACCAGGTCCTCGTAATGCACGTCCATGATGCTGCCTGGCGGCAGGACCTCGTGCCAGTGCGCCATCAGCTCCCGATAGTGCCTGTAATAGCGGCCCAGTTCGGAGAGGTCGTAGGTCTGCATCTGGCCGTGGGTGAAATGCTCCGCGAAGCAGGACACGCAGGTATCGACCGGATCGCGCACCGCATGAATGATGGTGGCATTCGGAAGCGCGAGGTGGATGAGGCCGGCGAACAGAAAATTACCCGGCATCTTGTCGGTGATGCGCGCTGCCTCAGGCGCGCGCTCCCGCAGCTTCTGATGATAGGCCGTGCCCAGCGCGCGAAAATCGTCCGCGAGCATGGCCGGTGCGATCTCGGGAAAAGCCGGCGCCTGCGGAATTCTTGACCCGACGGCATTGAAGCTCTGTTCGAACAGGCCGAGTTCGCCACCGCCAAAAACCTGCGGGTGGCTCGCCAGAATTTGTTCGATCAGCGTAGTGCCGGAGCGCGGCATGCCGATGATGAACACGGGCAGGGGCGAGGTTGCGCCGGCGCCGCGACGGTCCCGGATGAAGTCGCGGGAAAACAGTGCACGCGTGCGGCTGATCTGATCGAGCGCGCCGGCTTCGTCATAGGCCACCTGTGAGCGCTTGAGCGCGTTGGCGGCAAGCAGATGACGGAACGCGCTGTCGCGGCGGCCGATCTGTTCGTGCGCCTTCGCCAGCGCAAAATGCAGGTGCATCCGCTTTGCCGGCGGCATCGATGCGTCCGCCCCGGCCATGCCTTCGAGAGCCGTGAGGTAGAGGTCGCGCGCGGTAAAAGGCCTCACCGCGGCGAGGTTGTCGTAATACGACGGCTCGCGCGGCGACAGCCGGATCGCATGTTCGAGTGCGCGTGCGGCTTCCAGCAGGCGGCCCTGTTCTTTCAGCGTCAGCCCGAGATTGTTCCAGGCGCCGGCAAAGCCGGGGTCGGCGGCGATGGCGCGGCGGAAACCTGCTTCCGCCTGATCGCTGCGATCGAGCCGCGCCAGCACGACGCCAAGGTTGCAGAGCGTCTGCGGATCGTCGGGCCGCAAATCAAGCGCGCGCCGGTAGGCCCCGGCGGCTTCTTCCAGCCGGTCCAGTTCCGCCAGCGCCAGACCGCGATTGTTGTGGACCTGGGCAAAGTCCGGCT
Organism: uncultured Alphaproteobacteria bacterium; assembly: GCA_963766925.1. Classification (GTDB taxonomy): domain Bacteria; phylum Pseudomonadota; class Alphaproteobacteria; order Rhizobiales; family Xanthobacteraceae; genus BOG-931. The sequence continues at coordinate 11,467 of CAVYCI010000021.1, read as the reverse complement.
TCAGGCCGAGGATGCGTTCGTAGTGTGCGATGGCTTCGGCAAGGCGGCCCGACCGGTGACACTCCAGCGCCGCCTCGCATAAGGCGGGGAGCGGATCGGCGCTTGCGACGCAAAGGCTGTTGGCCACGGTGCTGTCCCAACGAACGGTGCTCACGCCCCGGCGGCGGGCGAGAAAGTGCCCCTGACGTTGGCTAGGTGACTATGGTGAATGAAGCGTTAACGGCCGGTAGCCGGCTACGACTGGTGCGGGTTCGTGCAATACAGCGAGTTTCCGAGCCAGGTGCATGTGGGCATGGGGGTTTTCGACTTCGCCTGTGCGTCCGCGGTGAGCCGGTCGCTCGCTTCAAGCAGTTCGTCGGTTTCCCGTTGCCGCGCCGCCTCCTGCGGACCGAGACTGTCAGCGTGCCCGTTCGACAGATCGATCAGCAGTTTGCGGTCGCTTTCGATCGACAGCCGGTTGGCAAGCCCGACCGGAATGAGGCCGTTGGCAAGCCGCGAAAAGATCGCATCCGACCGCTTGCCATGATCCGCGAACAGCGCCGCCTGCGCGGGATTGCTCTTTTGAGCGTGGGTGATGATGATCTGGCGGCATTGCAGCGCCTTGTTGTGAAACTTCACCAGCGCCTCGCGCTCGTCGGCGGTGAGCGGGTTGGGATCGGCGAGTTTCTCCACGCCGTCGCTTGCGTCCTCCATCCACAGCCGTTCCGACAGCAGCTTGCCTTCCGCCGTGGCGACGTTCTCGCTGGTGCATTTCTTGAATTTGGACCGCGTGTCGGATGACGCATCCTCATGCGCCATGAACTGCGTGCACCCGGTCAGGGCGTACACGGCAAGGACAGCCAGCAAATGAAAGGAAGGCCGCACGGCCGATTTCCCCGTTTTGCCTGTCGACCGCGGTGCCTATCAGATTCGCTGATTTTCTTGCAGTCTCGCGCGCGGGTAGCTGCCGCGCCCCCGGGTCTCGCGGGTTCCCCTGGCTGCCTCGGCCACTCCGCCGGTTGTGTTGCCGGCTGGTCGCGCGGGAGAAGCCGCTTACGGCCGCGGCCGGTCGCCGGGCCGGATGGCGTGCGGCGAACGCCCGTACGTGGCCTTGAACGCGCGGCTGAAGTGGGAAAGATCGCTGAAGCCGAATGTCAGGGCTGCGTCGGTGACCTGACTGACATGCCCCTCTGCAAGCGCCCTGAAACTCGCCGCGAGCCGTTGCTGCCACAGCCACCGAACGGGCGTGATGCCCTCGATCGCGAACAGGCGGTTGAGCGTGCGGGGGGTCGTGCCCTGGGACCGCGCGATGGTTTCAAGATCGAGATCGGGGTCGTGAAGGTTCGCGAGAATATATTGTTTGACCTGCTCCAGACGCCGCCGGGCATTTGAACTGTCAGCACTGCTGTCCGTCAGTTCGGCTTCGAGCGTGGTGGCGAGCATATCCAGGGCCGATGCGGCGATGCGTCTCGCGGTGGCGGCATCTGTCGTTCCTTCCAGCAGCGCGACCTGATGCACCACCGCGCCGGCCAGTTGACCGAGGTTCGAGCGGCCACTGACGCAGTTCGCCACCAGCCGGGAGGCCGAAGCAAGCCGCGAGACCATAAGGGCGCGCGGAATCGTTATCAGGATGGCATGGGAATGCTCGCCGAATTCCAGCGACAGCGGCTGCGACTGATCCTGAAGGGCGATATCGCCGGCACGCATCGATGCCTGCCGGCCGGCCTGTGCGAGCTTCGTCTCGCCGTCCAGCGCCAGCCATAACAGGAACTCGTCCCTGCCGTCTTTGCGGATCTCCTGCGGCGTGCGCGTCACCCTGATGGGGGTCTCGGCCGGCGTGGACGACCAGATCTCACTCAGCGTCAGCGCGCCGAAGCTGCGAAGAGAAACGCCGGCCCTGAAGTTGCGGTCCGGCACCCGCCGACATTCCGTCAGTGAGTAATTGCGGCAGGTGACCTGATGCCAATGTTCAAAACAGTCGCCCGGTTTGACCGCAGCCGGCCCTGTCATGACCTGCATGCAAGACGCTCCGAAACTTCCCCGCGACCGGCTGCGATTTCTCGAAGCTGCTCATGAGTTCTCGGGGCATCCAACCCGGCGCTTCACGCTACCACAGTGTCACGCCCAGTCCACATTTTGGCAATCAGAGGCAAGAGCGGCCGCGGCTCGGGTGCTATCGACAAAGCGGTACGATCCGACAACGCGCCGCAAAGGACGAGCCCATGCCCATCGCAGCCAATCTGCCGAGCGTTCACCAGATTCTGTCGCTGGCCGACGAATTCGGAATCGAGATGTCGGAGGCGCAGGCTCAATCCTACCAGGCGCTGATGCAGGGGCCGATCGGCTCATACCGGCGGCTTGAAGAGCTGCCGGAGTTTCGTCCGCCCGTGAAATATCCCCGGACGCCCGGCTACCGGCCCGCAGCGAAAGACAATCCGTACAACGCCTGGTATTGGCGCTGCCACATCGAAGGCGCTCCGTCGGGTATCCTCAAAGGCTACACGCTCGGCATCAAGGATCCGATCTGCGTCGCGGGCGTGCCGCTGATCAACGGCTCGCGTACGCTCGAAGGCTTCATTCCGGACATCGACGCTACCGTGGTGACGCGCATCCTCGATGCGGGCGGCACGATCGTCGGCAAGACCAACACCGAAGACTGCTCGTTCTCCGGCGGCGGACACACGTGCGTTGCCGGTCCGATGCGCAATCCGCACAAGCCCACGCACTCGCCCGGCGGATCGTCGGGCGGCAGCGCGGCGGCGGTCGCCGCGGGCGACGTGAAGATGGCGCTGGGCGCCGATCAGGCCGGGTCGATCCGCATGCCTGCGTCGCGGTGCGGCGTGGTCGGCCACAAGCCAACATTCGGGCTCGTTCCCTACACCGGCATCGTCATGATCGAGATGACTCTCGATCACGTCGGCCCGCTATGCGACACGGTGGAGAATACCGCGCGGCTCCTGTCGGCGGTCGCCGGCCCCGATCCGCTCGATCCGCGCCAGCGCGGCGTCATTCCCGAAAACTACGTCCGCGATTACATGCCGGCGATCGGCCGCGGCGTGAAAGGACTGCGCGTCGGCGTGCTCAAGGAGGGATTTGGCCAGCCGGCCGGCCCCGGCTTTCCGGGCAGCGACGAGATCGTGGACCGGAAATGCAAAGCCGCGATCAAGGAGCTGGAGCGGCAGGGAGCCATCGTCACCGAGATTTCCGTGCCGATGCATCTCGACGGACTTCATCTGTGGATGGGAATCGGGATCGAAGGCCCCGCCGAATTCATGATCAAAGGCCGCAATGTCGGCACCAACTGGCGCGGCTTCTACAATACCCGCCTGATGGACGCCTGCGGCAGGGGCTTTGACTCGCGCGGCAGCGATCTGCCGCCGCAGGCGGTGTTCGTGCTGCTGCTCGGCGAATACATGCACCGCAACTATCACGGACGCTATTACGCCAAGGCACAGAACCAGCGGTATCTGCTCAATGCCGCCTACGACAGTGCGCTCGCGGAATGCGACGTGCTGGCGCTGCCGACCATCCCGTTCGTCACGCCGCCGCTGGTCGCTCCCGACTGTTCGCTGGAAGAAAACATGGGAGCCGCCCTCGACATGATCGGCAACACGGCGCCGTTCGACGTGTCCGGACATCCGGCCATTTCAGTTCCGTGCGGCGTTGCGGATGATCTGCCGATCGGTCTCATGCTGGTCGGGCGTCAATTCGAAGACCTCACCGTTCTTCAGGCCGCGCATGCGGTCGAGGCCTCGGGGGACTGGCGGAGCAAATAGGGCGCGAGGCTTCTTCGTCCGGGCGGAGTTTTGCGGGAAACTCACGCGGACGCGCCGGACTTATTTGGACGGGTCTTTCACATTGGGAAAAGTCTGGAACTCGATATTGTTGAGATGGCCGTCAACCTTCTCGACCTTCCGCATGTACACGTTCTGTACGATTTCGCGGGTCTGCGGATCGATACTGATCGGGCCACGCGGACTTTCCCACGCCATGCCCTTCATCGCTTCAAACAAAGCGACTCCATCCGTATCGCCATGCGTTTTCTCCAGTGTCTTATAAATCAGGGCCATGCCGTCGTATCCGCCGACCCCCATGAAGTTTGGCCGGATGCCCCCGAGTTTCTCAAACGCGATCACGAACCTGCGATTTAGCTCGGACGGATGGGCATCGGAATATTGAGACGCCGACAGGATGCCGATGGCGCTGTCACCGATCTGGTCCATCAAATATTCGTCGAGCACTCCGCCGTCTCCCAGCAGCGTGATGCCGGATTTCTGCAGCCCGCGCTCCGTGAACTGACGCATCAGCGTCGCTCCCTGGCTCGCCGGGACGAAGACAAAGATTGCCTGCGGATGCTCGTCGGCCGCCCGTTGCAGGAACGGGGAGAAGTCGGGATTGGCCAAAGGCGCCCGCAGACTGGCGATGACCTTGCCGCCATTGGCTTCGAACGCCTTTTTGAACCAGGTCTCGATCTCAACGCCAGCCACGTAGTCGGACACAAGCGTGACCACCGTCTTGATCCCGGCCCTGGCGAAATACTCACCGGAGATCGAAACCACCTGCGGTGACGAATACGACGTGCGTACAACCATCGGCGATGCCGCAACGGCGACCGACGAACCGGCACCCATAATTACGCCGGGGATTTTCGCCTGCGACACCAGCGAGCCGACCGCCAGGGCGATGGGTGTGACGTTCAACCCGGTGATGATCTTGACGCCGTCATTTACGATCAATTCCTGAGCCAGACGCCTGGCGTTGTCGGCTACGCCGGCATCGTCGCGGATGAGGAGCTCGATTTTCCTGCCGGCGACCGTGTCGCCGTTTTGCTGCATGTAAAGACGCGCGCCGGTGGTCACCTCCCGGCCGACCGGAGTAAATGGGCCAGTCAGCGAAGCGATCAGTCCAATCCTGATCGTCTCCTCCGCGATGGCTGGAGAACCGGCGAGCGCGAGCAGCCCCAGCAGAACCACCACCAGATTTCTGGTCGGCATCATCCATATCCTCCCGCGGCCTGGGCTTTCCTACAACTCGCCAGGCCGGTCCCTTGCCGACAAGAGGACGCAGTTTCCGATGAAGTCAAATTAAGCGCCAACCCACCGCGCCTGGTCCGCCCAGGGTCGAAATCGCTCTTCGGACGATGTACGCTTCGTGTCCGCTTTCCACCTGATCGTGCGTGCCTTCTGTTGGCGTTCGACAAGCCACGCCCGCACTTGCTCGGACGTTAGATCGTCGATTTTCCTGACGATTTCGGTGCGCGCGTTAGTTCCGTGCATCAGTCAGTCTCCGGTCGTTCCGCACGAGTTTCGTTGAAATGACGCAGCACCATTACCTGCCTGATCTGCGCCGGGGTATAGTGTTTCTCGCGCGAGAGGATCGGGACAAAATCGCGCGGCACCCATTCCAGCTTCTGTTCCTCGAACTTCATCTTGATCATCGACAGCGGGATATGTTCATCGATCGATGGCAGTCGCCGCAAAATAGTCCACTACTCGATCATCCCGTCGGTAGAGATGCGACGCAAACGAGCCCAGCCCCTCGATTGATAGCCGCGTAGTGAGCTAGACTATGGTCGATACTGAACAAGCCTGGCTCTAACCTTCGATGCGTACCACTCAGGCGGAACAGAACAGGGCCCACGAGAGGAGACTCGATGAACACAGTCAAAGATGCTCTGGCCCAAAAGAGTGGCGCCCTGATCCATGTTCGTTCCGGCGACATGGTCGTCGAAGCCTTGCGCCAGATGCGCGACAACCGGGTCCGGTCGGTGCTGGTCATCGACGATGATGCCCTGGTCGGTATCGTGACCCAGGGTGACTGCGCCATAAAAGTGCTGCTGCCCGGGCTCGATGCCAAGCAAACTCCGGTGGGCCAAGTGATGACGGGCGATCCGGTGACGGTCAAGCCGAACGACCAACTGGAAGGCTGCATGGCAATGATGGCTGCGCGCGGCTTTCGCCATCTACCAGTGCTGGACGCGGGCAGGGTCGTGGGCGTGATCTCGATTGGAGACATCGTCAAGGACGTCATCCGAAATTTGGAGCAAAACGTAGGCGACCTGATGGGCTACATCATGAGGGACGGCCCCGGGGGCTGACAGATGAACCGCGGTGCCGTCGTCGGCGTTGCTGTAGAGGTCCGTTCCGGGTCAATCGCTACCGAATAGCGGTGTCTGCGCTACGTCCGCTTATCCCGCAACTCCGGACATGATCTTGCGGTGTTGCAACGACACGAAGGGCATTTCCGGACATCAACACTACGTTGGCAGGCGCCACGGCTCAATCTCATCGCAAATTGCGGCCTTCAAATGTTGGTAAAAGGCGCGAGCCGCGAAGTTCCCACGCGCGAGGTCGAAGTCGACTGCCGCGCATCCCAGCCCGGCGGCGCGCGCTTGCACGGCGGCAACAAGCGCGCGTCCTATACCACTGCGGCGTTGATTTTGCGCAACCCACAGGTCACTCACCCACAGGCGCTTCTCACGTGTATGTGCTTCAAATCTTCGGCAAAACGCCGCAAAGCCAACAATACAGTTTGTGCTCTCAGCAACAAGACATTCGAACCACGGGTCAGGACCGAAGGCGCAATCTGACAACAGAGACGCATCCGAACCAGGATCCGGATCGTTGACGTATGCTGCAAGCTCTCTGGAAAGCTCTGCAATCGCGACCATATCAGCAAGAGACGCGTGGCGTATTTTCATGCCCTATTCTTAGCACGGATGTTTTCGCACAAGTCAGGGCACGCGTGTTCCGACGGGTTTGACTTGCTGAAGCCGTTAAGCGGAGTCCGAAATGCTTTTCTGTGAATGGGCACGCAAAAAAGACCCCTTTGGGGGTGATCGGCATCTAATTGGGACTCCCGAACAGAGGGGCAAGCTTGGCTTCTATGATTCTTGGAAGCCGAGGTTGGAATGCTGGTCGTGGAGACGATTGCAAATTTTCGAGCGTTCTTCAGAGAAGGGAGCCGATCGAAGCGATCTGCCGAGATCTGGGCGTATCCCGCAAAGTCGTAAGGAAGGTTATCCGCTCCGGCGCGACTGAGTTCCGCTACGAGCGAGAAATCCAGTCGCGGCCGAAGCTCGGGCTGTGGATAGCAGAACTCGATGCCTTGCTGGAAGGCAACGCAGCCAAGCCAGCGCGCGAGCAGCTGACATTAATCCGCATCTACGGGTAGCTGCGCGGTCGCGGCTCTGACGGCGGCTACGATGCGGTGCGCCGTTATGCCGGGCGATGGGCTCAGGATCGTGGCCAAGCGACAGCCGCCGCCTGTGTGCCGCCGAGTTTTGCGCCGGGCGAAGCCTACCAGTTCGACTGGAGCCACGAGATCGTCCTGATAGACGGCGTGACGGTGACCGTGAAGGTCCCTCACGTCCGGCTTTGCCACAGCCGGATGCTGTTCGTGCGCGCCTATCCGCGCGAGACGCAGGAGATGCTGTTCGATGCCCACGATCATGCCTTCGCGATGTTCAAGGGCACGTGCAGGCGCAACCCCGACCAGCTCCGGCGGCGCGATGGCTGCCGCCCGGGCTCGTCGACCAAAGGGGTCCCTTTTGGATGCCGACAAGGGGCCCCGATCCAATGCCGTTGACAAGCCTCGCAACCGCAAGATGGTTGTCAGGTAATCGTAAATCTGGTCGAAAACCTGTATGTCACAAGCCATCGCCAAGCCTGACAGAAAAATGCATCTTGCGGGATTTTTCAGCCCGGTGATCGCTCATCATCACGGTGGCTGGCGTCATCCCGAGGCAACCAGGAACTTTGCCTCATTCGAATTTTTCGCCCGTGTCGGGCGCACGCTGGAACGTGGAAAATTCGATCTCGCTTTCCTGCCTGACGGCCTTGCTATCGAGGACGGCTACGGCCACAACCTTGACGTTGTGCTTGGCCTTGGCGGGCAGGGTGGCGTGCAGATGGATGCCTTCAGCCAGGCCATCGCAATTGCCGCCGCCACCACCCGACTGGGCGTTGGCGCTACAGTTTCGACCACCTATTTCGAGCCGTATCACGTGGCCCGTATCTTTGCCACGCTTGACCATCTCTCCGGCGGGCGGGGAAGCTGGAATATCGTAACTTCGCTCAATGTCTCCGAGGCGCGGAACTTCGGTCGTGATCAGCACCTCGACCATGGAGCACGTTACGACCGCGCCGATGAATTCGTCAGTGTCGTATCGGCATTGTGGAGTTCGTGGGAAGAGGATGCGCTCATTCTCGATGCGAAGAACGGCCGTTTTGCCGATCCCTCAAAGGTGCACTATCTTGACCATCGCGGCGAGTGGTTCAACGTGCGCGGTCCGCTGCAAGTCCCGCGCTCGCCGCAGAACCGGCCGGTCTTGATTCAGGCGGGGGCCTCATCAAGAGGAAGGGATTTCGCCACCAAATGGGCTGACGTTATTCTTTCAATTCAGCCGGATGTGGAAGCTCAACGCAAGCACTACGCCGACTTCAAGGGCAGGCTCAGCGAGGCCGGTCGCGATCCGGCCAGTTGCAAATTGATGACAGCGGTAATGCCCATCATCGGCGCGACCGAACAGGAAGCCCGCGAAAAGCAGGCATACCTCAACAGCCTGGTCGATCCGCGCGTCGGCCTGTCTACGCTGTCCAGCCATACCGGTTTTGACCTGTCGAAATTTCCGCTTGATACCGCGCTCGATGAAATGCTCCCTTCTTTCGAAGGGACGGGCATTCGGAGTTTTGTCGAGACCATCCGCTCGCATCGCCCCCAGGGCTGCGATACGTTGCGCGACCTTGGTCTCTATTACGGGCAGGGGGTGCTCATCCCCCACATAGTCGGGACCGCCGGGCAGATTGCCGATCGCCTGATCGAGCTCTTCGATACACCGGTCGCTGACGGCTTCGCGATCTCTCCGACCCACCTGCCGGCCGCCTATGAGGAGTTTGTCGACGAGGTAGTGCCGTTGCTGCAAGAGCGCGGATATTTCCGGAAAGAATACACCGGATCTACTTTGCGGGAGCATTTGTCAGACGATTGAGCGCTCTCCAGCATGACTATCGATTGCATGACTATCGATGCAAGTCGTCTGTGGCCCCATCATTGCGAGGCTTTTCCATGACCGGCAAACCCGCCCCTGCAGACACCACTACTCTTTGGTATACCCGTTGCCCGTTGCCCTCCGCCTTCTCGCTGGCGCTGCATAGCGGACTGATTGAAGGCTGCGTCGGAAATCAGGCTGCAACCCGCTCCTTGCGTCATTCCACGTCGGCGGAAGTTCGGTTGTCGCATTTCAATCACAGTGTGCCTGGGCAAATTCGCCATGGTGGAAACGTTCCACCCATCTGGGCGCGGGCTAACGGTGTCGATATCCGCCTCGTTGGTTTGAGCTGGACCAACGAGGGTCAGCTTTTGCTGGTCGATGAGCACTCTGACATTGCATCGGTCGCAGACCTCCGGGGCCGGCGCCTTGCGCTGCCTCGTCGCCCCCGCTACCCGATCGATTTTTGGCGGGCCAGTGCGTTGCGCGGCTATCAAAATGCGCTTGCGAGTGTGGGATTGACACTGGGCGACGTGAGATTGGTGGACATCGAGATCGATGATGATCCGTTTCCCGCCGATGATCGATCGACGGGTGCATTAACGCCGCCTGGTACACCTTACCGTACCCTGCGTGCTCAACGATCAGAGGGGCTGGCCCTTCTCCGGGGCGAGGTTGATGCGATCTTTTCGCCGGCACATTACGGACTGATTCTGAGCCAGGTTATTGGCGCGCGCGTCCTTTCAAATCTTGCTTATTTGAAAGCACGGCATTCCCGCTTGAACAATTCCACCCTGCTCGCCTTTACAGTGGACGGAATGCTGCTCGACAAACATCCGGAGCTGGTTCAGAGCCTGCTTGAGGCAATCCAGCTTGGCGCCAGCCGCGGGCACGAAGATCCACGCCAGTCTGCCCGTGTTATCGCTGCAGAGAGCGGCAATGCGGAAGAGCTGGCACCTGACATTTTTGGAGAAGATTTTCTTGCGGATCTGTCCTTTCAACTCGATGAAGCGGCACTCAACGGTTTGGAGCAGCAGATGGAGTTTCTTTTTCATCAGGGCTTTATTCCCCGAATTCCGCACCTGGAAGAATGGATGGATCCACGGCCGCTGGCCGCGGCCAATCGCGAGCTTCGACATCGTGGGGTCGCGTGACAGCGACTGCTGCAACCACGCCTTCCGGCGTGAAGTATCGGCCAGCGCCGACCAAATTGCCAAGATGAGGGCTGCCACGCTGCCTGCGCGACGATTCCCGATGAAGAATTGTCGCGCAGGCAGGGTGGCCACCACTCAATCCATTCAGTTTCTTCAGGTCGCCCTCATCTGCCTGATGTGCTCGTCCGTCATAGCCTCACGGTCACGATTATCTCAGTCTCATCTCATCCTCCTCGCGCATTTGCGGTCGCGACTATTGTGCTCGGTCTTGCTGGAGCAGAATTCTCCAGCTTGTGAAAATCCTCAGTCGCGGCCCGCACGAGTGCCGGGCTCCGCGGTCAAGGTGCCTGATCGCCAGCCAGCATTCGTTGGCCTGCTTGGCGATCTCGTCGTTTGAAAAGACCTGTCGCGAGAGCCAGCCGATATAGACCATACGAGCCGCGGGCAGGTCGGCAATCTCGTCGGAGGTCATGACGGCCTCCGTGAACAAAACGGGATGAAATCTGCAAACGGTTTGCAAACGGGCGGATTTTGCAAACGCCCGTACGTCCAATTAGGTATTGATTTTATTGCGCTTTATTGGTCGGAGCGCCGAGATTTGCTTTTAGGCTCGTGGCTCATTGATCCAACAAGCGAATTTCAAATCACCAATAGCGTCTGTGTACGTCAACTGTGTACGCTTCGCAAGGCTCAGTAATCCAAAAACCTCGCAAGCGGCAGCAACAGCAAGGTCTGGACGCACTTGGTGTTGTCCCGATAGGGTGAGACGGGGTGTCAAAAAAGCTGATGGGGATTGGGCGTGGTCAAGAGGGTACTGTTCATCTGCGTTGTGGCCTGTTCGCTGGCTGGCTGCGGCGCGATGCAAGCGCAACAACGGGCTGAAGCAGCGGCTAACGTGCAAGCTCAGAAAGATGCGGCAGCGGCTGATTGCCGACAGCAGTTTCCCACAGCCCCTAGAACGAACCACGTTGCTCTGGCTCGCTGCTTGATCGCTGTCCAAGTCCGTTACTGGGGCGGTACGGATCGAGACCTGCTTGACCTATTCGCTGCTAAGGACATCGCCATTAGCACGCAGATGGACGAGGGTAAAATCACCCAAGAGGACGGGAACGTTTTAATTCAGCAGGCGTGGTCCGACATGGTGTCCGGGGCGCAGCAACGAGCCAACGCGAACCGACCGGTGTTCGCTCAACAGGCCGCCGCAATGAGCACAGCCAACACGGCTAACTCATTACAGCAAGCGGGAGCGGCGTTGCAGGCAATAGGTGCCCCACCGCGTCAGCCAATGACTTGCACCAGCATGCCTGGGTATGGCGGTGTCAGGACGACCACGTGTCAGTGAATG
>CAVYCI010000020.1:0-54497 GCA_963766925.1 uncultured Alphaproteobacteria bacterium | reverse complement strand
ATCCTGCGCCGCCCTTCGCGGTATCGTTTTCTTGTCTGTGGCGACATGTCTGCACATCGAGAAGCTCGCGCAGTTGCTCGATCTTTAATCGCAGCGACCTGTCCTATTGCGTGCCCTTGTTCGACCACCTGCCGCAGAAGAATCAGTCGCTTAATTTGCTCCGCGGAATACACACGTCCGCGCCATCGAGTGCGATAAAGAGCTTGTCGTCATGACCGAGAGGCAGGCCGTGCGCGGCCTGCGTCTTTTCCGGAAGCGCCGGCGTGAACACGATCTGTTCCAGCGCGAGAAGCGAAACCGGGACGGCGACAATGACCTGATCGGCCGTGAGCGTCCCTTTTTCCGTCTCGATCCGTAACTGCCTGCCCCGATGATCGATGGCGGTGACGCGGCAGTCGAGCATCGCCGGGAGGTCTGCGACATGGCCGGCGATCAATGCACCGAGGCCCGCGACCACGCGCCAGTTCACCCCGCTGTCCTGATAGCGGTCGAAATCTTTGGCCGAGACGCGATCCCATTCAGCGCCGCTGATGAACGTGCTCACGGCGTTGATGAGGCCGTTCCAGCGGCAACCCGGTTCGAGAGCGGCGGCCGAAGAAACATCCGCTTCGCGCTGCGCGATCTCTTCCAGACGCACGTAAAAAGATGCCATCGCCTGCTGGAATTCATCCTGCTCCGCGCGGGTAAAGCCCGTTTCGAGCGACGAACGCATCCAGGGCGGCGGCGTCCGGTCGATCGCCGCGCCCTGCTGTTCCGCAATCTTTCGCCACGGATTGCGGTCGGCGGAATGCAGCCAGCCGCAGCCGAGATCGAGCGCGAAGCCGCGCTCATCGACCACGGTCCACGCCCGGCCTCCGAGCCGCGAACGTGCCTCGACGATCAGACAGCGAATGCCGGCGTCGTTCAGCCTGCGCCCGGCCGCAATGCCGGCCGCACCGCCGCCGACAATCACCACGTCGATATCGCCGGTCATGGCAATGCAACTCCGAACCTTCGCAGATATTGGGTCGCGCAGCCGCCGCGACAACCGCGTAACGCACCGGTCAGGCGGCAGATCGGGCCGCGACGCCGGCGAGATATCCGCCGAGGGAATTCGGTTCGCGGCCGAGCAGCCAGCGCAGCGTGCTGGAGTTTCCGATCGAGCCCGTGCGCCGCATAATAGCGAAACATCGCCAGCAGCGTTGCGCATTCATAATCGCCCATGCCGGCGGCGCGGGCGCGGGCCTCCCACGCGGCCAGCGAACTCTTCCGCGCGCACGCACGGCGCGGCCGAGCGCAGCGCCGATGCGGCGGCGACTTCGGTCTGGCTCAGCGGCGCGGTTCCCGCAAGTTCGTAGGTCGCGCCCGCATGGCCGTCCTGCGTCAGCACCAGGGCTGCGGCTTCGGCCGAGATCGTCCAGATCGACCAGGCTCAGCCGCGTCGCCGACCGGATAGGGAACGCGAAACACACCGTCATCGAACAACGCCGCGCCACGCGCCGAGGATGTTCTGCATGTAAGCGGTCGGCTGCAGCACGGTCAGTTCGAAGCCCGCGGCGAACAGCATCTCCTCGGTCCGCATTTTCTGCCAGTGATGCGGCATCGCTTCGATCTGCGGGTGCAGCACCGAGTGATACACGAAACGCGTCACGCCGCTGCGCCCGCGCCGCAGCCGCGACCGCGCGCGCATAAGGCACTTCATCGCGGCTGACGTTCGGACAGATATGATAGATCGCCCGGACGCCCGCGGTCGGCGCGGCCAGCGCGTCCGCGTCGTTGAAATTGCCGACGGCGACTTCGGCGGCGCCGAGCGCCAGTCAGCGCGCCGGCATGATCGGGATTGCGCACCAGTGCCCGCACGCTGTGCGCCCTTTGCGCGCCAGCGCATTGATCACGGCTCTGCCGGTCTTGCCGGCCGCGCCGGTGACCAGGATCATCGCGGCTTGGGCGGCTTTGCCGTCAGCTCGAACAGCCGGGTCGGGACTGAGCGGAATTTCGTTGAGTTCGATGTTTCGGTCAGGCAGCCCGAGCGCATCCTCGATCGCCTGCGCAAACAGCGGCCCGACCGGAATGGCGCCGGCTTCGCCCGCACCCTTGATGCCGAGCGGATTGAGCGGCGACGGCGTGACCGTGTGGGCGATGTCCATATGCGGCACTTCGAGCGCCGTCGGCAGCAGATAATCGGCGAGCGAGGCGTTGAGCAGTTGCCCGTCTTCGTCGAACACGAGCTGCTCGTAAAACGCATTGCCGATGCCCTGCGCGACGCCGCCGTGAATCTGGCCGGCGAGGATCAGCGGATTGATGACGGTGCCGCAATCGTGCACCACCACGTATTTGAGCACTTCGAGCGTGAAGGTCTGCGGATCGACTTCGACGATCATGGCATGTACGCCGCTCGCGGTGGCGCCGCCGGCCGGGCCGAAATACTGCGTCGAATTCGAGCCCCGGCTCGGTGCCGGGTTTGCACCGCGCCGCGCATCGGATTGGCCTTGACCGCGAGCGCGCCGAGCTTGATGGACTGGCCGGGCACGCCGACCACGCGAAACTTCGCCGTTCGCGATTTCCAGATCTTCCTCGGCGCATTCGAAATGTTCGGCGGCGAGCTTCAGAATTTTCTGCCGCACGGCTCTTGGCGGCTTCGTTCACGGCGTTGCCGGCCACGACCGCGCCGCGGCTCGCGAACGTGCCGGCGCCCCAGTAGAACTGGTCGGTATCGCCGGTGACGATATCGACGTCGCGCACGCTCGACGCCGAGCTGGTCCGCCGCGATCTGGGCGAACACGGTGAAATGCCCCTGCCCCTGGGTGCCGATGCCGGTGGCGAGGCTGACCCTGCCGTTGGCCTGCACCTGAACTTTGGCGCCTTCATAGGGACCGATGCCGGTGCCCTCGACGTAACACGCAAGGCCGATGCCGACATGACGGCCCTGCGGCGCGCAGCCGCGGCTGCTCGTCTGCGAGAAATTTTTGCTAGCCGATCAGTCTCGAGCGCCTTGTCGAGGATCGGCTCGTAATTGCCGCTGTCGTAGGAGAGCGGCGCGAAATCCTGATAGATGATCTCGTTGTTATACGGAAACGCATCGGGCGGAATGAGATTGCGCCGCCGGATTTCGGCGCGGTCGATGTTCAGCTCGTGCGCGGCGAGGTCGAGCAGCCGCTCGATCACGAACACGCCGTGCTGCCGGCCCGCGCCGCGATACGGCGTGACGATCGGCTTGTTGGTGAAGAGCGCGGTGAACGTGCTGTCGTAGTTCGGGATCACATAAGGCCCGAGCAGCGTGCATTGGCGAATTGATCGGCACCGTGAGGCCGTACGGATTGTAGGCGCCGGTGTCGTGCAGAAACACGTCCTTGACGCCGAGAATGCGACCGTCGGCCGACAAGCGCGATTTCGGCATCGTGGGTCTGGCCGCGCTCGTGCGTGGTCGCGAAGAAATGTTCGAGCCGGTCCTCGATCCACTTGACCGGACGGTTGAGTTTCATGGCGGCCCACGGGATCACGACTTCTTCGGGATAGAACAGCATGATCTTCGGCCCGAAACCGCCGCCGACGAACGGCGCGATCACCCGCACCTGACGCTCGCTCAAGCCGAGCATGCCGGCGAGGCCGTTGCGCAGGAACACCGGCGCCTGGGTCGTATCCCAGACCGTCAGCTGACTGGCGCGTGCGTCCCAGCTGGCGACCACGCCGCGGGTCTCGATCGGCGACGACGCGCCGTGATCGTAAAGAAAGCGGCGGGCGATGACGTGCGCAGCCCGGGCGCGCGCGGCGGCGTAATTGCCGCGGGTCTGACGCACACGGGCGGCGACGTTGCCGCGGACGTCGTCATGCACGCGGGCGGATGCGTCGGCGAGCGCCTTTTCCAGATCGACCACCGCCGGCAACGTATCGAACTCGACGACGATGTCGGCCAGCGCATCCTCGGCGATATAGCGGCTCTGCGCGAACACCACCGCCAGCGGCTCGCCGACATGCCTGATTTTGTCTTTGGCGAGCGGCACCTGGGTGCGCTGGTTGAACACCGTGTCTTTGATCGGCGGCGGCGGCACCAGCAGCGGTCCCGGCTGCCAGTACGCGCCGAGGTCCTCGGCGGTATAGACCGCAACCACGCCTTCACGCGCGCGCGCCGCGGAAACGTCGATCGAGCGGATGCGGGCATGCGCCACGTTGCTGCGCAGGAACGCCGCATACACCAGGCCGGGCAGTTCGACATCGTCAACGAACAGCGCCTGACCGGTGAGTAGCCGCGCGTCCTCGTTGCGGGTAATCGGCGCGCCGAAATTTCGCGTTGTCACGGCGTTGACTTCCTCAGGCGTCCGGCGGCGAGCTTCACGGCCTCGACGATGTGCTGATAGCCGGTGCAGCGGCACAGATTGCCCGACAGCGCCTCGCGGATTTCCGCTTCGTCCGGAGCCGGATTCTCTTCGAGGAACGCCTTCATGGTCATCAGGATTCCGGGCGTGCAATAGCCGCATTGCAGCCCGTGGCATTCGCGCATCGCTTCCTGGAGCGGATGCAGATGGTCGCGGTCGGGCGCGAGCCCCTCCACCGTCTCGATGCGATGACCATCCGCCTGCGCGAGCAAACATCAGGCAGGAGCGCACCGCCGCGCCGTCGAACAAGAATCGTGCAGGCGCCGCAGACGCCGTGCTCGCAGCCGACATGGGTGCCGGCGAGCAGCAGATCGTGGCGAAGAAAATCGCTCAGCAGCATCCGCGCCTCGACCTTGCGGCTGTAGGACGCGCCGTTGACGGTAACGGTTATGTCGTGGGTTTCAGTGCTCACGCCGGGCCCGCTGGTTCGCCGTCGTCAGCGCGCGCGTGGTCAGGACGCCGGCGAGATGGCGCTGAAATTCCTTGCTGGCATGGATGCTGCCGCCCGGCTCGATGGCGCTCTGTACGAGGTCGGCGGCTTCCGCTGATTTCGGCCATGCCGACGGACCGGCCGACCAGCGACGCGCTTGCGTCTGCCGCGAACACCGGGCCGTCGCCGGCATTGCAAAGGCCGATGCGCGCCGCCGTGCATGTGCCGCCGTCATCGACGCACACCGCGACGGCGACGCCGATCAGGGCGAAGTCGCCGCGCCGGCGCGACACCTCCATGAAACACGAACCGGAGCCCGGCCCCGCCACCGGCAGTTCCACGCCGGTGAGCATTTCGTCGGATTCGAGCGCCGTGGTGAGTGCACCGACAAAAAAATCCTGCGCGTCGAGCCAGCGTTCGCCGCGCGCCGACTGTGCGCGCAGGCGGCCCGCGAGCGCCATGACGATGGCCGGCATTTCCGAAGCCGGATCGGCATGCGCGAGGTTGCCGCCGATGGTTCCGCGATTGCGGATCTGCGGATGCGCGATGTGCGGCAGCGCTTCGGCGATCAGCGGCAGATCGCGCGCCGTCGCCGGATCGCGCTCCAGCATCCGGTAGCGTGTCAGCGCTCCGATGGTGCGACGGCCCGGCGCGCTGTCATTCACGAAGGCGAGGTCCGGGAGCGGATTGATGTCGATCAGGATCGCGGGCTGGGTGAGACGGAAATTCATTGTCGGAACAAGGCTTTGTCCGCCGGCAAGAAAACGCGCCTCGTCGCCGTGCTCGGCCTTCAAATGCAGGGCCTGCTCGAGATTTCTCGCCGCGATGTACCGGAAAGGCGCAGGTTTCATGTGGTGCGGAAACTTCCTCGCGGCGTGCGCCCGAAGTATGGGAAACAATGCGGCGATAAGTCAAAATATTCCATCGGCCAACTCCGTCCGCCGTGCGCCTTTCAGGATCCCCACAGCGTCTGCTCCCGCCGAACCTCGGCCTCCACATCTTCGCAGCGCATAGGCTCGAAACCCGGGCGGAATTTCTCCCGGCCGAGGCGGCAGATCGCGCGATTGTACGGCGCCGGCACGCCATGATCCCCCGCGAGCTTCACGACATAGCCGGTGATCAATTCCAGCTCCGTGTCCTGCCCGCCGCGCAGCGCCACGTCCTGGGTCATGCTCGACATGTTCATGGCGGCGAGCCTGCGCCTGAATACCGGGCGCAGCAGCCAGCCAGGCAAAACGGCGGCCAGATGCAAAAAGCCGAACGACGGGATGCCGGGGATGCGATATTCGCGACAGCCGGCGGCGCGCATGATGCGGACGCCTTCCCACAGCGTCCCGGTCAGCAGCTTCTGATAGACAGCGAGGTTCGACAGCGGCCTCCAGCCGCGCCCCACCAGCGCGTCAAGCGCGTTGGTGAGATTGATCACGATCTTGGTATGCACGGCATCCTGCAGACGATCGGCAATCTCGGTCGGGCAACCGCGCGCGAGAACCGACTGCACCAGCCGCAACTCGTCGCGAAGCGTGTTGTCCGGCGTGCCAATCAGCAACGGCCCCTTGTGCGCGTAGCCGATGACGCCGGGTAAATCGCGCCGCGCGTTGTAGGCCACCACGCCGTAGATCACTCTGCTGAAATACTTCGGAAGAATGCGCTGATTGTCGATTCCGTTCGCCAGCGACACGATGATCGCCCGGTCGCCGAGCTGCCCGTGCACCTGGCGCGCCACGTTTTCGAGGCTGTAGTTCTTCACCGCCAGCACGACGATGTCGACGTCTCCGGCATCGCCCGGCCGGTCCACCACGGCGACCGGCACGGTGCGGCGCGTCGCCTCCGGCGCGTCGAACCGCCATGTCGTAATGCCGTCCCGGCGCAGCGCCTCCTGGCGTCTCGCCATGACCCATGACGAACGTCGCGGAATAATTCTCCGCCACCCAGGCCGCAACCGAAGCGCCGATCGCGCCGGGGCCGATGAACAGGATCGTGGGCCCGCTCACGCGCGTCTCAACGCAACAGCGCCAGCGGGCCGGCCTTCTTCTGCCTGAGCTGATCGAACGTGCATTGCCGCGGCGCCTTGTCGGGCCGGAAGCGTAACAGGCGCGTGCCGTGCCGGAAACGCCCGCCGGAAAAATGATCGTAGCAGACCTCGACAACGAGCTTCGGCCTGAGCGGCTGCCACTCCGCGGAGCGTCTGGTTGACCACCGGCTCGGACCTCCCGGCGCGTTGCCGGTGAAGCCCGGCGGTGCGATCAGCGCTTTGAGTTTTTTCGTCAGCGCCGGTTTGTCTTCGCGCCTGATGGCCGACGTAAAGCCGACATGGTGCAGCAGACCGTCATCGTCGTAGAGACCGAGCAGCAGCGAACCGGCCAGCGGACTTCCTTCGTTGAAACGGAAACCGCCGACGACGCAGTCGGCGCTGCGATAATTCTTGATCTTTTGCATGCCGGTGCGGTCGCCGAAGCGGTATGCGAAATCCCGGCGCTTGGCGATCACCCCGTCGAGCGTCGATCCAACGCGCTTGAGCCAGCCCTTCGCCTCGGCAAGCCTGGTCGTCGCGGGCGAGAGCCGCAGCAGTTTCGACCGGCGACAATAATGCCGGAAAAAGTCTTCCAGCGCGGCCCGTCGCCTCGTCAGCGCCTCGCCGGTCAGCACCTTCCCGCCGGCATCCACCAGAAGGTCGAAAAGGACCAGCAGCGCCGGCGTTTCCGCGGCGAGCTTCCCGATCCGGCTCGCCGCGGGGTGAATGCGCTGCAGCAGCGCGTCGAACGAAAGCGCGGACCCCTCCGGCACCACGATCTCGCCGTCGAGGATGAATGTCCCGGGCGCAAGCGCCCGCACCGCTTCGACCAGTTCCGGAAAATAGCGGGTCAGCGCGCGGCCGGATTTGGACTGGATTTCGACCCTGTCGCCATCGCGGAACACCAGCGCGCGAAACCCGTCCCACTTCGGTTCGTACTGCCATTCCGCGCCGGCCGGAATTGTGTCGACCGAAAGCGCCTCCATGGGGAAGAGCGGGGTGCGAAGCGGAAGGGCCATGCGAAAATCCGGCTTCTCAGAGAGGAAAATTTAGTGTCCTTTCGGCGCAAACGTCGGCGGGAGGAACAGTGTGACCAGAGCGCTGGAAAAGACTTACGACGGCATCATCATCGGCGCAGGCCAGCACGGGATGGTGCTGGGCAGCTATCTGGCCAGAGCCGGCCTGAACATTCTTCTGGTCGACCGCAGGCTGGACTATGGCGGCGGCCTGATGACCAAAGAGGTCACCGCGCCCGGCTTCTACCACAACCTCCACTCGATCAATCATTTCCATATCTCGGAAACGCCGTGGTTCAAGGACCTCGGCCTCGAAGACCGCGTCACCTACATTACCCCACGCTACGAGTTCGGCCAGGCGCACAGCGACGGCACCGCGCTGGTGTTCGGACGCGACCGCGAAGAGACGATCGCCAACGTCGCGCGCTTCTCGCGCAAGGACGCCGATACGTTCCGCGACTGGAACCGGCGCGCCGAAGAAATCACCTCGCGCATCCTGATGCCGGAGCGCTACGCCGAGCCGCTGCCGCAGGCGGAGCGCGAAGCGCTGCTGTCGAAGACCGCGATCGGGCGCGATTTTCTCGATATCAGCCGCCGACAGCCGCTCGATGTCGTCGAACGAACTGTTCGAGAACGATCACGTCAAGCTTCTGTTCCTGTTCAAGGTCTCGCTGTTCGGCACCTGGCTCACCGATACGCTGTCGAAGACGAGCCCGATGGGCTCGGTGATCCGCGCCTTCGATCTCGAGACCGGCTATCAGCTCTGCCAGGGCGGCTCGTTCAATCTGGCGCGCGGGCTGATGGAGACTTTCATCGCCGCCGGCGGCACGTACCAGCCGCAGGTCGCGATCGACCGCATCCTGATCGAAGGCGGTCGCGCCGGCGGCATCGTGCTCGCCGACGGCCGCACGGTGCGGGCCAGGCAGTTCGTCGCCTCCACCCTCGACGTGCACCAGACGTTCGAGAAGATGATCGGCCGCGCGCAACTGCCCGCGGCTTTCCTGGAAAAGCTCGACCGTTTCCAGTACACCGAACTGGACGCTGTTCGGGCTGCATCTCGCGCTGCACGAAGCCCCGCGCTTTGCCGCGGCGACGTTCGATCCGAACATCAACCGCACGCTTAAATGGAGCATCGGCGCCGAGACCATGGAGGATCTGTTCTCGGCGTACGAGGACGTCAAAGCCGGAGCGCGTGCCGCGCATCGTGCAGTTCGGCTCCGGGCCGTCTGAGCGTGCTCGATCCGACGCAGGCGCCGGCCGGCAAGCACACGACCTATTGCTGGCACGTGATGCCGTTCGAGCCGGATCTGGGCGGACAGAACTACGAGGACTTCAAGCGCGAATTCGCCGAGAAGATCATCGAAACCTTCGCGCGCTATTGCCCGAACCTGACCCGGCGCAACATCATCGGGCAATACGTCTACACCGCGAAGGAATACACCGCCGAACTGATCAACATGCGGCGCGGCGACATCTTCATGGGCGCGTTCAATGCCGAACAGGTGATGTACAACCACTTCGGCTACCGCACGCCGATTCCCGAATCTCTACATGGCCGGCTCGGCCGGGCATCCCGGCGGCGCCATTTCCGGCGGCTCCGGCTATATTACCGCCGGCATCATCGCGCGCGATCTCGGCGCGAAACTGTGGTGGCAGCCCGCCGACGCCGGCCGCCGCGCTCGGCGCGCTGGCCGAAGCGGCGTGAAAACGCGAGCCTCATCGTTCCCGCTGCGGGGAGCGAAGCGGCGAAGCAGGCTGGAAAGCAAAGGCAAATCATGTCCGATACATTTTCCGTCAGCCGACAAAGTCGTCGTCATCACCGGCGCCGGCCAAGGCATCGGGCGCAGCTTCGCCAAGACGTTCGCCGCGGGTGGAGCGCGCGTCGTCATTGCCGAACGCAATGTCGACAGGGCCCGCGACGTCGAGCGCGAGATCAGCCGCCGGTAACGGCCACGCTCTGGTCGTCGAGACCGACGTCGCCGACGAGGACTCGGTCAACCGCCTCGGCGCCACGCGTCGACAAGACCTTCGGCCGCGCCGACGTGCTGATCAACAACGCCGCGATTTTCTCGACGCTGGAAATGCGCCCGTTCGAGCAGATCCCGCTGCCGGAGTGGGAGCAGGTGCTGCGCGTCAACGTCACCGGACCATTTCTGTGCGCACGGGCGATGGTGCCGCTGATGCGGCAGCAACAAATGGGGCCGCATCATCAACATGGCGTCCGGCGCGGTGACGATGGGCCGTCCCGAATTATCTGCACTACATTGCATCGAAGGCGGCGCTCGCCGGCATGACCCATTCGATGGCGCGCGAGCTCGGCGGCGACGGCATCACCGTCAATGCCATCCTGCCGGGCGCGACCTTCACCGAAATCCCGCGCAAGACCGTAACTCCCGGAGCAGAAAGAACGCATTATCGCTATCACAGTGCATTCCGCGGCCGCAGGCGCCGGACGATCTGCTCGGCGTAACCTTGTTTCTCGCCTCCGATGCATCGGCTTTCATGACCGGCCAGGAACTGACGGTCGATGGCGGGGCTACTCACCCATAAATCCGGCAGGAGCGGCGACGATCGACCTGGCGCTTTCAGAACTCGGGGAATCGCCGCGCGGCGCGACCGGCAGGGTCTGCGCGGACCTTCCCGGGCCATATTGAGGAGCACGATGGCGCAACTGCCGCAATCCGGCGAACCGGCCCCGCTGCAGGGCGTCCACATTGTCGACCTCACGACGATGGTGCTGGGCCCGTACGCCACCCAGATTCTGGCCGACTACGGCGCCGACGTCATCAAGATCGAGCCGCCGGGCGGCGATCTGATGCGCAAGGGCGGCGCGCGGAAAAACGCCGGCATGGGGGCGCTGTATCTGCAGCTCAACCGCAACAAACGCAGCGTCGTGCTCGACCTGAAGCAGCCGGCGGCGCGGGCGGCCCTGCTGAGACTGTGCGAACGCGCCGACGTGCTGATCCACAACATCCGGCTGCCCGCGATGCGCCGGCTCAAACTCACGCGCCGCAGACCTGCACGCCATCAATCCGCGGCTCGTTCATGTCAGCCTCACCGGTTACGGCGACAACGGGCCTTACGCCGGCAGGCCCGCCTACGACGACCTCATTCAGGGCATTTGCGCGCTGCCCGCGACCGCGGCGAAAGCCGCGGGCCAGGAGCCGCGTTTTGTGCCGTTGACGCTCACCGACCGCATCGTCGGCATCAACGCAGCCCACGTCGTGCTCGCCGCCCTGCTGCACCGCGACCGCACCGGCAAAGGGCAGGCGGTCGAGCTGCCGATGTTCGAGACCGTGGCGCAGTTCGTGCTCGGCGATCATCTCGGCGGCCGCACGTTCGATCCGCCGACAGGCGAACCCGGCTACGAGCGGATGCTGGCGCCCAATCGCAAGCCGTACGCAACCAGTGACGGCCATCTCTGCGTGCTGATCTATACCGACCGGCACTGGAAGGATTTCTTCGCGGCGATCGGAAGGCACGACGAATTCGCCGCCAGCCCGAAACTCTCCAACCATGCCACGCGCGCCCTGCACTACAATGAAGTGTACGGCATGCTCGCCGATATCCTGCAAAGCCGGACCACCGCGGACTGGATGGCGCTGTTCGAGCGCTGCGATATTCCATACGCGCCGATGAACGATCTCGATGCCCTGATCGACGATCCGCACCTCGCGGCGACCGGGTTCTTCCAGACGCAGACCCATCCGACCGAAGGCCCGATGCGCTATACCGGCATTCCGAGCCGCTGGAACGGCGCGGCTCTTGCCGTCACCCGCCACGCACCACTGCTCGGCGAACACAGTCTTTCCGTTCTGCGCGAAGCGCGCCTCCCCGAAGCCGAAATCGCCGCGCTGCTTGCGGCGGGCGCCACCGTTGACGGCGAACGCGGTACCGAAAGCGGCGACGCCGCCCCGGGGCGCATTGCCCTGAAAAGTCCGATGCCCTAGCCTGCCGCCAAGCAAAAATTCCGAGGAGAGCGCCTGTGATCCGACCGGCCATGACTGCCATACTGCTTGCGTCGCTCGCCGGCGCCGCCGCACAGGCGGCCGATGCTCCGACCGAAATCAGGCTTGGGACGCTCTATGCCTCGTCGGGCCGCTATGCCAGCATTTCGCTGCCGGTGCATAACGGTCTCAAGCTGTGGATCGACCAGAAAAACGCCAGAAGGCGGCGTGTACGTCAAAGCGTTCGACAAAAAAATCCCGCTCAGGCTCATCGCCTACGACGACCAGAGCAACACCGCCACGGCGGCCACGCTCTACAATCAGCTCATCACCCAGGACAAGGTTGACCTTCTGGTCGCGGATTCCGGATCGGTGCTTACCTCGGTCGCGGTGCCGATCGCGCGCGACCACAAGATGCTGCTGATCGACCAGACCGGCACCGGCGCCGCGTTCTTCACACCCGGACAATCCGTACATCGTGCTGATGGCCGATCCGGTTTCCACCGTCTGGCCGAAGCCGGTCGCGGACTTTCTGACCCATGACGGCCCGGGCCTCGGCATCAAGCGCGTGGCGATGCTCTACGCCACCAACGATTTCACCGGCACGCAGGCCAACGCAATCCGCAAATTCATCAAGGAATCGAACTCCGGCGTCGAGATCGTGTTCGACGAGGGCATTCCGACGGACACCTCAAACTACACCGTCCTGATCAACAATATCCGCGCCTCCAGTCCGGATGCGGTGCTTCACCTCGGCTACGCGCCGAACGACATCGCATTTCTGCGCAACGTCCAGGACAGCGGCATGAAGTTCAAATTCCTGTTCTGCCATCTATCCTGGGCTCGAAACCGATCTGCTGGAAAAGAACGTCGGCAAAAAGGCGCTGAATTATGTATTCAGCTACGTACCGTCCTCGGAGATCGCCTACGAAATCAATTTCGGCATGCCGCTGAAAGATTATCGCGAGGCGTGGCACAAAAAATACGCCGACAGCAAAGTCGAGTTCGGATTCAATTCGGTTGCCGGCTACACCACGGGCCTGGTGCTGGAAAAGGCGCTATCGACCGCGGAAAGCCTTGATCAGCTCGAGTTGCGCAAGGCGATCTTCAGCCTGTCGGGAAATCTCAAGACGCTCGATGGCACGTTCGAGCTCGATGCCACCGGCGGACAGATCGGCGAGATCACGCCGCTGGGGCAGTTCCAGCCGGACGGCGACGACCTAGAAGCTGATTACGGTCTGGCCGCACGAAGCTCGCCACCGGCAAGCCGGTCTATCCGCGGCCGTGACCGCGATGCCGGTGGCAGCGCAGGCCGATACCGGCGGAGCCCGCCCATGCTCACCTACAGCCTGATGGCCGGACTGCTGTTCGGCCTGTATTTTTCGCTGATCGGGCTCGGGCTCAACCTCGTTTTCGGCGTCATGCGCATCGTCAATCTCGCGCATGGCGACTTCGTCATGCTGGGCGGCGTTCCTCGCGTTCTGGCTGTTCACGCTCTACGCGCATCAATCCCGTGCCGCGGTGCCCATCGCGTTCGCGGTATTTCGCTGGTCGGCCTGCCGCTGTATTACCTGCTGGTGCCGCGGCTGCTTGCGCGCCAAAGACCCGGAAATGCTGTCGTTCATTTTGTTCTTCGGCCTCTCGCAGGTGATCGAGGCGGTGACCACCATCGCGTTCGGCACCAGCGAGCGCTCGATCCCCGGCGACCAGCCCGGCGCAGTCATCGCGGCCGTGATGGGCTTCTTTGCCGGTCATCGCGGTCGAGAGCGGCCCGGTCGAGCATTTTCGGCCAGACTTCCCGGCATCGTGGGTGGCAAGCGGCATCGTCAGCGGCTGCGCCGTGCTGCTCGTGTATGTTTATCTCTATCGCACGCGGCTCGGTTACCTGACACGCGCGGTGATGGACAACCGCGAGGAAGCGGTCGCGACCGGCATCGACGTGCACCGTGTCTCGGCCATCGCCTTTGGCGTCGGGCTCGGCCTCGCCGCGCTCGCCGGCGTGTTCGCGCCTTTCATGCTCGGCAGCATCACGCCGGCCATGGGCGCCGAGGTAACCATCACCGTCTTTCGCCGTCATCGTCATCGGCTCGCTCGGCAATCCGCTCGGCACCGTGCTCGGCGGCATTATTTACGGCATCTCGTACATGCTGATGCAGAGCTATTACAGTTCGCTGGGCCAACCTGCTGCCCTACATTCTGCTGATCGGCATTCTGCTGGTGCGGCCAAGCGGGCTCCTCGGACGCCGGGTGCGCCGTGCCTAGGATGGTTCGCGACCTGCTGCTGATCCTGCCGCCGGTGGTCATCGCGTTCGCGATTTTGCCGGCGACTCTACAGCAATCATCTGCTGCTGTTCAATTTCATCATCTTTATGACTCTGGCGCAGGGATCAACATCATCTACGGCTTCACCGGATATCTGCCGTTCGGCTATGTCGGATTTTTCGGCGCCGGAGCCTACGGTTTCTCGCTCGCTGGTGCTGCATCTGCATGCGCCGCCGCTTGCCGCGCTCGCAGCCGGCGCCGGCGCCGCGGTTGTGCTGCGCGCTGCTGCTGACGCCGCTGTTCCGGCTGTCGGGCGCGTATTTCTCGATTGCCAATCTCGCGGCGTCGCTCGCGGTGCTTCAGGTGGTGTCGAATCCGAATCTGGAGAGCATCACCAAAGGCCCCTACGGCATCAGCCTGAGTGGCGTCTACGATCCTGACTTCGCCTACGCCGCGGCGCTTGCGGTGCTGGCCGGCACGCTCGCGCTCGTCATCTGGCTGCGCAATTCCCGTTTCGGCATGGCGCTGAAGCGCCATTCGCGAGGATCCGGTCAGCGCCGCCATGGCCGGCATCGACGTGGTGCGCGAACGCATCATCGCCTGGCTTCTGAGCGCACTGATCGCCGGTCTCGCCGGCGGAGTTTTCGCCTGGTACGTGTCGGTGTTCTACCCCGAGACGGTTTTCAGCGTGGAGTTCACGATTTTCGCCATCGTGTTTACGCTGTTCGGCGGCAACGCCACGGTGCTTGGTCCTGTTCTCGGCGTCGTCATCCTCTACGGCGTCTACAACGCCGTCGGTATTTCGACGCCGC
This sequence comes from uncultured Alphaproteobacteria bacterium, assembly GCA_963766925.1. Taxonomy (GTDB): domain Bacteria; phylum Pseudomonadota; class Alphaproteobacteria; order Rhizobiales; family Xanthobacteraceae; genus BOG-931. The sequence continues at coordinate 39,664 of CAVYCI010000020.1, read as the reverse complement.
AATATTTCCAGCTCATCTACGGCGCGCTGATCATGGCACTGGTGCTGTTCCTCCCGAACGGGCTCGCCTCGCTGCTGCAACGATGGGGCATCAATGTCCCCTGACCCGGCACCGCTGCTGCAGGTCGACCGCCTCGTGAAGCGCTTCGGCGGCTTTCGGGCGCTCGACGTCCTGAGCTTCACCGTCGGCTCCCGGCGAAATACTCGGCCTGGTCGGACCGAACGGGTCGGGCAAAACCACGTGCATCAACGTCATTTCCGGGCTGTACCGGCCGGACGGCGGCACCATCCGGTTCGAAGGCAGCGAAATCGGCGGGCTCGCGTCGCATCGTCTCGTGCATGCCGGCATCAACCGTACTTTCCAGGTGCCGCGGCCGTTTCTCACGCTGACGGTGCGCGAGAATGTCGAGATCGCGATCAGTTATGGCCGCAATCGCAACGGCGCGGCCGATGCCGGCGCGCTGCTGGCTTCGCTCGACCTCGCCGACTGCGCCGAACAGCAGGCAGGCGAACTCAACAGCGCGCATCAGAAAATGCTCGATCTCGCCCGCGCGCTCGCGACCGGCCCGCGGCTGCTGCTGGTGGACGAACTCGCGGCCGGCCTCAACCCCGCGGAACTCGACGCGCGTCGCGGAAAAGCTCAAGGAGCTGGCGCGCTCCGGCATCGCGCTGCTCGTGGTCGAGCATCTGATGGGCTTCATCGATCAAATCACCGACCGGATCATCGTCATGAATGCCGGCAGGGAAATCTTCGAGGGCCGTCTGGCGGAAGCGTCCAGAAATTCGCAGGTGGTCGAAGTCTTCCTCGGAGGCGGACATGCCCCCTGACCCGCAGCGGTCGCTGCTCGACGTCACAGGCATCACCGCCGGTTATCGCCGCATGCAGGTGCTGTGGGGCGTCGATCTCGCGGTCAGGGAGCGCGAGTCGGTGGTGCTGCTCGGTGCCAACGGCGCCGGCAAGACCACGCTGCTCAAGGCAATCATGAGTCTGGTCGATGTCTGGTCCGGCCGCGTCGAATTCGCCGGCGAAGACATCACGCGGTTTCGCACCGATCAGCGCGTCCGTCGCGGCATCGCCTTCATGTCCGAGACCTCAGGTTTTCCGGGCCTCACCATCGAAGAGAATATCCTGATCGGCGCGCAGTTCATGCCGAAGGCGCGGACGCGCGAACGCATGGGCGACCTCTATGCTGTCTTTCCCGGCACTGGCGGAGCGCCGCCGCGCGCTTGCCGGCAGCCTGTCGGGCGGCCAGCGAAAAATGCTCGGCATCGCCAAGGCGCTGGTCGGCGCGCCGCGGCTGCTGGTGATGGACGAACCGTCCGCCGGATTGTCGCCGCGTCTTCGTCAAGGAAGTGATCAGCGTGCTGACGCGGTTCCGCGAACAGAAACTGGCGCTGCTGATCGCGGAGCAGAACGTGAATTTTCTGACGCTTCGCCGATCGCGTCTATACGCTCGACAATGGCCGGATCGGTTTCGAGGGAACGGTCAGCGCGATGCAGGCAAACGACGCGCTGCGCCGGGCATATTTTGGCCTGAAGTAGCAGGCGCCGCCGCGCAGGCTTTGCCCATGACCGGCCGGGCGAGGAGCCACAACGCAGCGCCAGCGCCAGCGTGAAGAAGTTCACCGCATTGAGAGCAAAAAAAGTCATGGTGCCGTGCGCGCCGCCGGACGCGAATGCGCCGCCGCCGGTCAATGCCGGCCGGCGCGTCCGGTTCCGGCAGGACGTTCGCTCCTGTAAAAATCTCTCAACTGAACTTTTCAGCGCTGGCGCCGCCGGCATTAATGCCAGTGGAAATCGCCGCACGGCGGTCGTATTTCCCGTTTATCGACGCGACTTTGATGCTCTTATTGCGCCCAACGGAGATCAAGCCATGCGCCCGCTCTTTAACGTCACGAGTGCCGTCCTTGCCGCCGTTTTGGCGGTTACGCTTGCCCCACGGCTCGGCGAGGCGCAGGGGCAATCACAGCAGGTGCCGCTGCCGCCCGGCGGTTTCAAGCCGCCACCGATGCCGGCGGTCAAACCCTACAAGGCGGTCGCGGTTACGCCGCCCGCTCCGTATGACGATGCCGCCTTCGCAGCGTTTCGCAAACAGCTCGCCGAGGTCGTCCAGAAAAAGGACCGCGCCGCGCTCGCGAAGCTGATCGTGCCGCAGGGCTTCTTCTGGATGCAGGACAAGGACCTCGCCGACAAACGCAAGACTCCGATTGCCAATCTCGCCAACGCCATCGATCTCGACGCCAAGGACGGCTCGGGCTGGGACGTGCTCGCGGGCTATGCCGCCGACCCGACCGCCAATCCGCTGCCCGACCGTCAGGGCGTGCTCTGCGCGCCGGCGGAGCCGAAGATCGATGCAAAGGCCTTCCAGGCTCTGGTCCAGGCGACGCAAACCGAACCGCCGGACTGGGCCTACACCGTGCGCGACGGCATCGAAGTCCGCGGTGCGGCGCAGCCGAATGCGCCGGTCGTCGAAAAGCTCGGCCTGACGCTGGTGCGCGTGCTGCCGGACAGCGCGCCGTCGAACGATCCCGGCCAGCCCTCGTTCCTGCATGTCGCCACGCCGAGCGGGAAAGCCGGCTTCGTGCCGACGGAGTCCGTTGCCGGAATCGGCGGCGACGCGATGTGCTACACGAAAGATGCAAGCGGCTGGAAAATCATCGGCTATTTCGGTGGTGCCAGCCAATAAGGTTCCCTTGCGCAACCGGACGAGGGTAGCCGGCTATTGAACGCACGCGGCCCCTGCAACAGAATAACGCCATGATGGGCGTCGGGACGAAGTCACGCGTGAGGTCGGGAGTGCGTAACGCGGCGCGGATTGGGACGGCAATTCTGTGCCTGGTCTCGACTTCCGTTATGGCCCAGCAGCGGACGGCACCGAACCCCGGCAGCTTTCAGCCGACCATGCAGGACGTAGCGCCCGGGGTAGACCACGGCAGCACCGACGATAATGTGCCGGAGCAGTTCCAGCGCCGCCCGGTGTTTTACCGCTCGCAGCATCCGGTCGGCACCATTGTGATCGAGGCCGGCGAGCGGCACCTCTATCTGATCGAGAGCGAAACCCGCGCGCTGCGTTACGGCATCGGCATCGGCCGCGACGGTTATGGTGCGGCCGGTCTGACGCAGGTCACCCGCAAAATCGAGTGGCCGGACTGGGTGCCGTCAGCCGATCTGATCGCGCGTGAACCCTATCTGCCGCGTTTCGTGGCGGGCGGTCCCGGCAATCCGCTCGGCGCGCGCGCGATGAACCTCGGCAAGGCGGCTTATCGCATCCACGGCACCAACGCGCCTGAAACCATCGGCCAGTTGTTGATGTGGGGATGCTTCCGTCTCGTCAACGACGACGTGACTGACCTCTACGACCGGGTGTCTGTCGGCACGCGCGTCATCATTCGCCAGAACTGAAAACCCCTTCAGAACGGCAAATTTTTCTGAACTAAACAGCATTGCCGCCGCCCGTTGCCGCAAAAACGGAAACGGGCGGCTGTCGCGGCGCTGTCAGCGGGCCGCGCGTTCCACCGACTGCGCGGTCTGACCGAACAGGATGGCGCGCTCTTCCGGGGTGCGGATACCGCCCGGATTGGGATTGATTTCCTTCGCCTTGGCGTAGGCGCGCTTGACCGCGTCACGGTCGGCGATCGCTTCCAGCCAGCGCTTGAGATGCGGGAAGTCGGCGATGTTCTGGCCCTGACGTTCCCAGGGGACGACCCACGGATAGCTCGCCATGTCGGCGATCGAATACTCGCCGGCGAGATAGTCGCGACCGGCCAGCCGCTTGTTCATCACGCCGAACAGACGGTTGACTTCGTTGCGGTAGCGGTCGATCGCATAGGGAAGTTTTTCCGGCGCGTAATTGCCGAAATGATTGTACTGGCCGGCCATCGGGCCGAGGCCGCCCATTTGCCAGAACAGCCATTCGAGCGTCTCGGTGCGGCTGCGCAGATCCTTGCCGGCGAACTTGCCGGTCTTTTCCGCGAGATAGAGCAGGATGGCGCCGGACTCGAAAACAGAGATCGGCTTGCCGCCGCCGGTCGGCTCGTGATCGACGATGGCAGGGATGCGGTTGTTCGGCGCTATCGCCAGAAATTCGGCCTTGAACTGCTCGCCCTTGCCGATGTTGACCGGAAAAATCTTGTAGGGGAGGCCGGCTTCCTCGAGGAAAATCGTGATTTTGTGGCCGTTCGGCGTGGTCCAGTAATGCAAATCGATCATCACAAACCTGCTTGTGCGGTGGCGGTCCCCTCAATCTAGGGCGCGCCTGGCGAAAATTTAACCCCTCACCGCGCATTTCAATCGTGTGTCCGCCACCGCAAAACACGCTGTTCCCGGCATCTGGGCGGCGCCGGCGACAGCCGATTTCCTGATCGCCGCGCTGCTGATCGGCGTGTTCGTGTTCGTGGGCTTCGTCAGCGCGACGCGGCCCGACATAACGACCGGCTTTGACGAACCGGCGCACATCTCCTACGCAGCGCACATCCAGCACACCGGCGATCCGTGGCCGAACCTTAACGACATGCGGATGATCGATCCGCAGACCTTCACGTTCACCGCCAAAGGCAACTTCCTCGATCACCCGCCGCTCTTCTACGACCTGCTCGCGGCGATCGGCCCCCGGCTCGAAGGCCGTCCGCAGGCGCTCCTGCCGTATCGCCTGTTTGACGTGGGGCTTGTCGCCCTCGGGCTCACCGCTTTGCTGATGATCGGACTCGATCCGCGGCTGCCTCGTCTGGAATTCTGGGCGTTCGCGATGCCGCTCGCGTTCATTCCAATCCTGGTCCAGCTCGCGGCCGCCGTGACCAACGACGATCTCGCCTTCCTCGGCGGTGCGATGGCGACGCTGGGCGCGTGGCGAGCCGTAACGACCGGGCGCGGCTTCTGGCTCGCCGTCGCGCTCGGCGGCGTCGTCATTGCGGGATGGGCCAAGATGACGGGCCTGGTGCTGACAGGCACAATGGTGGGCAGCGTCATCGTTTATCTGCTCTGGCGCAGGCGGCTGGCCTTGCGCTGGATTGCGGTTGCCGCAGTGGCGTTCGCAGCTCGCCGCCGCACCGTATGTGATCTTCATCGTGCAGTACGGCGCCCGGTGCCGATGACGCCAGCGCTGACGGCATTCGTGGAACAGGGTCTGCGCGACTACGGCTGGGCCGATCTGCCGCGCAAATCGCTGCCCGGCTACTTCGGGTATTTCGTCAGCCAGTTCATCGCCAACTGGATGCCGACGGCGGCTCCGCGTCACACGTTCCAGTACGCGATGCTGGTGATCCCGGTCGCCGCCCTGGTCTGCGCCGCGGCCGGCATCGTGGTCTCGCTGCGCCGGCTGTGGCGCAACCGCGAGACCGCGCTCGACATCGTCGTCATCGCCGGCGCCCTGGGACTCGCCGCCAATTTCGCGCTGCACTTCGCCTACAGCTACAAATTCTACGCCGCCACCGGATGGCTGGCGGGCGCGTACCCGCGCTACTACCTGCCGCTCGCCGCCATCGTGCCCCTCGCGGGACTCTCGCTCGCGGCGGGCGTCGGCGCGGGCCGCTGGCGCACCGGCCTTTTGGTGTTCCTCATCGCCGGACCTGTCGTGTTTCGTTTCCTCGGCGTCGCCGCCCGCTTAGACAACGCCCGCGCCGGACCGGCTGGACCGCGCGGCTCCCGCGCCGTAAACCCCTCACATTCAGGAGCAGCGTCATGATCACCGAAATCGCACAAATCGACGTCAAGCCGGGGATGGAAGCCGAGTTCGAAGCCGGCGTGAAAAACGCGGCCCCCGTATTCAAGCGCGCCAAAGGCTGCCACAGCATGGCGTTACAGCGCTCGATCGAGAAGCCTTCCCGCTATCGGCTGTTTGTCGGCTGGGAAACGCTGGAGAATCACACCGTCGATTTCCGCGGCTCGGCCGATTTCCAGGAATGGCGCAAACTGGTCGGCCACTGCTTCGCCTCGCCGCCGGAAGTCGAACACGTGCAGCAGGTCGTGCAGGCATTCTGACACTACTGCCGAGGCGACTTTCCTTGGCCCGGAGAACTCGGCCCATATTGGGGCCATGGCCAGAACGCCCGAGCGGCCGGGCGCGCCGAAGACGCGCGATCCGGCCAGACATTCAAAGAAAGACCCGGCCAGGCCGACACGCGCCAAGGCGTCGCGGCCGGATGCGGCGCCGTTCGATCCGTCGCTGGCGGATCTGCTGAACCCCGCGATCGGCCAGGGCCGTGCCGGGGTCGGCTCGCAAACCGGGATGACCTCCGCCGACCTCCCAATCGGGGGACAGGCGGAAGGACGAAAGCGGCCTCCAGCCGCCGCCCGACAATTCATTCGACCGCCGCGCCGATTTTGCGAATGCGCACCGCGCACGCGCGTCGGTGACGCACGGCTTCGGCGAACCGCCGCAGCAAAGTTATGTCGGCAAAACCCCGGTGCCGCCCGGCGAGCTCGACCCCGATCTCGCGAAGGCCCTCGGCATCGACGGGACCGACGGCGATGCACCCGATGAGCGCAACGTGATCACGCCCGACATGGGGCCGGCGCATTTGCGGCTGCGGCGGTCGGGCCGCGGCGAAGTTGCCGCCGTCGCCGGCCTCGCCAGCCAGCAATCGCTGGACCGGCTGCTGCGCGAAGGCCGGCCGGAATTCAGCGGCCAGTTATGGACGCCGCATCGCCCGCCGCGACCGGAAAAATCCGAAGGCGGGCGCCGCCTCGTGATCAAGTCCAGCTTCGAGCCGAAGGGCGACCAGCCGCAGGCGATCAAAGATCTGGTCGAAGGCGTGCGGCGCAACGACCGCACGCAGGTGCTGCTCGGCGTCACCGGCTCGGGCAAGACCTTCACTATGGCGAAGGTGATCGAAGAGACGCAGCGTCCGGCCCTGATCCTCGCGCCCAACAAGACGCTGGCGGCGCAGCTTTACGGCGAGTTCAGGAATTTCTTTCCCGACAACGCGGTCGAATATTTCGTCTCCTACTACGACTATTACCAGCCGGAAGCCTATATCCCGCGCACCGACACCTATATCGAGAAAGATTCCTCGATCAACGAACAGATCGACCGCATGCGCCATGCCGCGACGCGGGCGCTGCTCGAACGCGACGACGTGATCATCGTCGCTTCGGTATCGTGCATCTACGGCATCGGCTCGGTCGAGACCTATTCGGCGATGACGTTCTCGCTCAAGCGCGGCGAGCGGCATCGACCAGCGCGCAATTGCTCGCCGATCTCGTCGCGCTGCAATACAAGCGCATCCGCCGGCGACTTCTATCGCGGCTCGTTCCGCGTGCGCGGCGACGCGGTGGAGATTTTTCCCGGCGCACTACGAGGACCGCGCCTGGCGGGTTTCGCTGTTCGGCGACGAAGTGGAATCGATTCACGAATTCGATCCGCTCACCGGCCAAAAGACCGACGAGCTCGAATTCGTCAAAATCTACGCCAATTCGCACTATGTAACGCCGCGACCGACTTTGTTGCAGGCGATCGCCGGCATCAAAACCGAGCTGAGGCAGCGGCTCGATCAGCTCCACGCCGCCGGCCGGCTTCTAGAAGCGCAACGGCTCGAGCAGCGCACCCTGTACGATCTGGAAATGATGGAAGCGACCGGCGTATGCGCCGGCATCGAAAACTATTCGAGGTATCTCACCGGGCGAAAACCGGGCGAGCCGCCGCCGACTTTGTTCGAATACGTGCCCGACAACGCGCTGGTATTCGTCGACGAAAGCCACGTCACCGTGCCGCAGCTCGGCGGCATGTATCGCGGCGACTTCCGCCGCAAGGCGACGCTCGCCGAATACGGCTTCCGGCTGCCGTCGTGCATGGACAACCGGCCGCTGCGGTTCGAGGAGTGGGACGCGATGCGGCCGCAGACCACCTGCGTGTCGGCTACGCCCGGCCCGTGGGAGCTCAACGAATCCGGCGGCGTGTTCGCCGAGCAGGTGATCCGCCCGACCGGCCTGATCGATCCGCCGGTCGACATTCGCCCGGCGCGCACGCAGGTCGACGATCTGGTCGGCGAGGTCCGTCAGGTGGCGCAGCAGGGCTACCGCAGCCTCATCACCGTGCTCACCAAACGCATGGCGGAGGATTTGACGGAATACCTGCACGAGCAGGGCATCCGCGTGCGCTACATGCATTCCGACATCGACACCATTGAGCGGATCGAGATCATCCGCGATCTGCGGCTCGGCGCATTCGACGCGCTGGTCGGCATCAACCTGCTGCGCGAGGGTCTCGACATTCCCGAATGTGCGCTGGTCGCCATCCTCGACGCCGACAAGGAAGGTTTCCTGCGCAGCGAAACCAGCCTCGTCCAGACCATCGGCCGCGCCGCGCGCAACATCGACGGCCGCGTCATTCTTTATGCGGATTCCGTCACCGGTTCGATGGAGCGCGCCATCGCCGAAACCAGCCGGCGGCGCGAGAAGCAGCAGGCGTACAACACCGCCAACAACATCACGCCGGAAAGCGTGCGCAAGGGCATCGGCGACATTTTGTCGAGCGTGTACGAGCGCGACCACGTACTGATTTCCACCGGCGAGGCCGGCGCCGGCGGCGAGTTCGAAGCAGCCGCCACCATCGGGCACAATTTCGAGGCGGTGATCGGGGACCTGGAAGCACGCATGCGCGCCGCCGCCGCCGATCTCGACTTCGAGGAAGCGGCCCGGATGCGCGACGAGATCAAGCGGCTGCGCGCGACCGAACTCGCCGTGGTCGACGATCCGACCGCGAAATTCCCGGCCGCGCGCGCCCCGGACGGACGGCGTGCGGGACGCGGCGGTGCAAAGGGGCTGGGCACCGGCAAAGTCCACAAGCCCGGTCTCGACGAGATGGGTATCGCGCTTTACCACGAGGTCGCGCCGCACCGTCCCGGGGGCGTGCAAAAGCGCGAAGCGCCCCGCAAACCGAACCTCGACGAAATGGGGCCCGGCATAGAATCCGTCCCCGGTAAATCGTCCGGCGAAGACACCCGGACCGGACCGCGCTCGACGCTGGGCCGTCCGGGCATGCGCGGCGGCTGGAAGCCGAGGGGACGCTAAACTGGCGGCCGGGGCGGCCGGGCGGCTAACGTCGGAAACCGTCCGCGTCCGGCGCGGGACTTCCCGGGAGAACAATCATGCCGAAACTGGCGCAGAGCTACAGCCACGGCGTCTCGACCACGCCGCTGATCGGCGACACGATTGGCGTGCATTTCGACCGGGCGGCGGCGCGCTGGGGCGACCGCGACGCGCTGATCGTGCGCCACCAGGATGTTCGCTGGACCTATGCCGCATTGAAGGCGCGGGTCGACGCGCTCGCCGCCGGCCTGCTCGCGCTCGGGCTTTCGCCCGGCGATCGCGTCGGCATCTGGTCGCCGAACAATGCCGAATGGGTGATCACCCAGTTCGCCACCGCCAAGGCCGGCCTGATCCTGGTCAACATCAACCCGGCCTACCGGCTGTCCGAGCTCGAATACGCGCTCAACAAGGTCGGCTGCAAGGCGCTGGTCACCGCCGATTCGTTCAAGACCAGCGACTATATCGGCATGCTGCGCGAGCTCGCGCCCGAGATCGACCGCAGCACGCCGGGCAGCCTGCAGGCGAAGCGGCTGCCGCATCTGACCACGCTGATCCGCATCGGCGACGACGAAAAGCGCGGCTTTCTCCGCTTTGCCGACGTGTCCGCGATGGGCGGCGAACGCCATCGCGCGCGGCTTGCAGAGCTCGAGCGCACGCTCGCAATTCGACGATCCGATCAACATCCAGTTCACCAGCGGCACCACCGGCGCGCCCAAAGGCGCGACGCTGACGCACCACAACATTCTCAACAACGGCTACTTCATCGGCGAGGCGCAGCGTCTCACCGAGCGCGACCGCGTCTGCATTCCGGTGCCGCTCTATCATTGTTTCGGCATGGTGCTGGGCAATCTGGCCTGCATCACCCACGGCGCGGCGATGGTCTATCCGTCCGAAGGCTTCGATCCGCTTGCGACGCTGCGAGACCGTCGAGGCGGAGCGCTGCACCGCGCTTTACGGCGTGCCGACCATGTTCATCGCCGAACTCGGCCATCCGGAATTCCGCCGCTTCGATCTGTCGTCGCTGCGCACCGGCATCATGGCCGGCTCGCCCTGCCCGATCGAGGTGATGAAGCGCTGCGTCGCCGACATGCATATGAGCGAAGTCACCATCGCCTACGGCATGACCGAGACCAGCCCGGTCAGCACGCAGACCTCGCACGACGATCCGCTCGAGCGTCGCGTCGGCACCGTCGGCCGCGTGCATCCGCACATCGAGGTCAAGATCGTCGACGCCGACGGCCGCATCGTGCCGCCGGGTACGCCGGGCGAATTCTGCACGCGCGGCTATTCGGTGATGCTCGGCTATTGGGACGACGACGAACGCACGGCGGAGGCGATCGACCGCGCCGGCTGGATGCATACCGGCGATCTCGCGACGATCGACGAGGACGGCTATTGCAACATCGTCGGCCGCATCAAGGACATGGTGATCCGCGGCGGCGAGAACGTCTATCCGCGCGAGGTCGAGGAGTTTCTGTTCCGCCACCCGAAGATCGAGGCGGTGCAGGTGGTCGGCGTGCCGGACGTGAAATACGGCGAGGAACTGTGCGCCTGGGTCAAGCTCAAGCCCGGCATGACGGCCGGCGCCGAAGACATTCAGAACTTTTGCCGGGGCCAGATCGCCCACTACAAGATCCCGCGCTACGTCAACTTCGTCGACGCCTTCCCGATGACCGTCACCGGCAAGGTGCAGAAGTTCTTGATGCGCGAGGCGACGGTCAGGGAACTGGGACTGAGCGAGCAGAAGACCGCCTAGCGCGCGGCCAGCCGCTCAGGCCTCGTCGAGCCGCTCCAGTTCGACATGAACGCGCTCACCGTGGGCGGCATGATGGCCCTGCCCGGAGGCCAGCAGCGCCTGCGCATCTTCCACGGATTCCGCCTCCACCCACCACTCCTCGGCGCGGGTGACGAGCATGGTGGCGTGATAGGTTTTCAGCTTCGGCCTTCTGGCCGGTTTGCGGGCGGCGGCTGGCATTGCAGGATTCCGGCTTTCCGAATCGTCTGGGGCAATTGCTTTACCCTAAAACACCGGTAAACGGAACAAATCAGAAACAGACAAGGTGCGACGACTGCCCGAGACGACCGGAACGCGTTATGATCAATCGGGTTGTCAGTCCGGTACCAGGCAGGAGTTAACCGTGGCGCCGCGTGCATACTGGAAGGGATATCTGAGACTGTCGCTGGTTTCGTGTCCGATCGCGCTTTATCCCGCCACGTCCGAGCGCGAGAAGGTCAGCTTCAACCAGATCAACCGCGAGACCGGCCACCGCGTCCGCTACCGCAAGGTGGACGAGCAGACCGGCGAGGAAGTCCCGTCGGACCAGATCATCAAAGGCTACGAAGTCGCCAAGGGCGAATACATCGAGATCACGGACGACGAACTGCAGTCCGTCGCGCTCGAAAGCACAAAGACGATCGAGATCGACGAGTTCGTGCCGAAAACCGAGATCGACGAGCTTTACAACATCCGTCCGTACTACATCGCGCCCGACGGCAAGGTCGGTCAGGACGCATTCGTCGTGATCCGCGACGCAATCGAACAAATGAAGATGGTGGCAATCGGCCGCGTGGTGCTCACCAGCCGCGAACACGTCATCGCCATCGTGCCGCGCGGCAAGGGCATGATGGGCACGCTGCTCCGCTTCCCTTACGAGGTGCGCGACGCCGGCGAGTATTTCGACGACATTCCCGAACGTCAAGCTGCCCAAGGACATGCTGGACCTTGCGCGCCACATCGTCGAAACCAAAAGCGGGCATTTCAAGCCGCAGGAATTCGAAGACCATTACGAGCACGCCCTCAAGGACCTGATCGAGAAAAAAGCCAAGGGCGAAAAGATCGAGGCGCCGAAGGAGCAGCCCACAGGCAAGGTCATCAACCTGATGGACGCGCTCAAACGCTCCGTTCAGGCAGAAGGCGGCAAACCCGCACGAGCCCCTGCGCCGCGCGCCGCTGCCCCCAAGGGCCGCAAGAAGATCGAAGGCCAGAAGGAAATGCTGCTGCCGATCTCGGGGAAGAAGGCCGCGCGCGAAGCCGGCCGCGAGGAGCCCCGCAAGCCTGCGCGCTCGAGCGCGCGGCAGCGGAAAGCCGGCTAGCGCTCGTACCGGCGTTTACATTCCGCGAGTCAGCAGACCCCCACTCTGGCTCTCCCCCTTTCAGGGGGAGAGAATCGCAAGCGGCACTCGCCGAGACTTTCGTCACGCCAAGGGTCGTCACGCCTGAGCAAGCCGCCCGCAACTTGCTCCCCTGAAAGGGGGAGGATCGAGGTGGGGGTCGCATGCCGCTCGCACGACATACAAAACAATGCCCGGCATGGCGGCGAAGCGATAAGCAATCCAGAATTTTGATCCGCGCAGACCCCCTCATCCCGGCCTTCTCATCCACCGCGCGGGGAGAAGGGGCAGCGAGCGGCCGCGGAGTCCTGTTCGACGTTGCTTCACCTCTCCCCGCCGCGCGGGGATAGGTCGAGTGAGCGGAGCGAACGAGGGTGAGGGGACGCTGCCGCAAGTTCTGAGCTTAACGGCCACGCCCCCTCATCCCGCCCTTCTCCCCCACGCGGGGAAAAGGAGGAGCGAGCGACCGCGTCGAGTCCTGTTGGCCGTTGCTTCACCTCTCCCCGCACGTGGGGAAAAGGAGGACCAACCCTCAGAGGGGGGTTGTGTCGCAGAGTATAACCCAGGATTGCGTGAAAGGCCGAATGCTATTTGTGGATGATTTTTCGGTTTTACCGAATTTTTTGTGGGTGCCGACTTGCGGATCAGTCTGCGTTTGGGACACCTTGTCTTGTGCATCCCGTGCACGCGGGATGAAAAAAGAGGGCCGTTTCCTTGCGAAAACGGCCCCGAGTTGATGGTAGTTCACGGGTTTGGACCCCGTGTCGCACGCAGGAAGGCTACTCCACATTCCCTTTGGAGGGGTCTGTGGGCGCTTCGGCCCCCTCGCGGGGACAGAGGCGAGCGCGCCAGTCGAGAGACCCCTGCCGCACGACCATTCAGAGTGGTCGGGCGGCTACTCGAATCTCGCAACGGTACTGCCCAAACCTATCATTCGTGCAATGCGTCCAAAGCTTAAATCGCCGGTATCTGGCTAAAAGAGCCACAGCCTGTGAACATCTCTGAATGAGTCGGATGCCTAAACAGGACGAGAGCGTGCGGGATGACGTTCTGCGCCGGATGCTGCGCACTCCACCAACGCCTCACAAACCTGTCGGCAAGCCGTATTGGTGTGCATTTCGTCAGGCTTCCAGTACTCGCCCGCGTCATGCGCGACCGAACCATGCGAGGCAAACTCTTTCCCGACTGCCCTGTAGCGCATCGCCTTGTCGATCATGAGATCGCTCTCACGGCGCACGTTCTGGCGCAGGATCGGCACGATGCTGGCGATTGAGTGCCCGTCAGTATGGAACGAGCGGGCCGAACCGCCACGTTCTACCAGCGTGAGGACCATATTCTTGTTGTGATAGCCGGTCTTGTCGATCCCGTGGCCTTCCTGGCGTCCGATATAGGTTTCATCGCTCTCAACAACTTTGCCGCCGCCGCCCATGGCGTCAGTTCTTTCGGGCGCATTCCTTCGCGAATGCCCTCCATAACGGTACGTCAAGTACATAATTCCCCGGGAGAGCAGCCGCGGGATGGGTTGAAATTGCTCGCGTCGTCAGGATTTGAAACCACCATCCGTTGTCACTCTTTCATTGACAAACGTCACCATTTCGGTTATCTATCAAACTCCCGCTCGGTACAGGACGCCTTCGGCCGAGGGTACTCCCGGAGGCGGAGCGGGAGCGGTGCCTGCGCGCGGAGCGATACACTCCGCTCCCGGGCAGCTTCGGGCATCATGCTGGCCGGCATTACGACCGGTCCGGGAGGTGCATTCCCTGGACTGGGACAGGCGGGCGCGGGTAACGCCCGCGAGCGGTGCGCGATCTTCGTCCCCGGTTGGACGGTTTCAAGGATCGTGCTCTCCCGCCACGTCCCAGGAAGCCTGGCCTGAAGTTGCGCCGGACGGGCGAAAGCCCCGATGGTGAGAGCCGCAGTGGAACGCCGACAGGGGAGCGCGTCCCGCCGGACGCGCGCCGCATCGGAAGATGCGGACGGTAGCAGCACGCGCTTGCCGGCGTTCCGACTCCTTTTCTCCTTGCGCTTCTTCTCCTTGCGCTTCGTAGGGTGGGTTGAGCGGAGCGAAACCCGCCATTCGGCACGGCGGGTTACGCCGCTTCGCGGCTAACCCACCCTAGATCAGACTCGTCAGCAAAGCCAGTGCGCGGATCGCGCCGCGGGAACGATGAGGCTCGTCCATGTACGGTGGGTTGGTGCAGCGTAACCCGCCATTCGGCACGGCGGGTTACGCCGCTTCGCGGCTAACCCACCCTACAATTCAAATGCCCGGGCGCAGATCGCGGTCGCTCGCGCTACGCGGGAAACAACATGCGCCCTGCCCGCGTGACGAAGCCTCTTTATTTCTCTGGAGCCTCCGTGTTCCGGCGTGTTGCACCGCATTGCGCTACATGCTAGCAAACGCGCGATTTCCGTGGGGCGCGCGGAATATTCCGCAACGTCGCCGGATAATCCAAGTCCCGCTTGAATCCCAAGGGCTTGCACCGACGTTTGCGCCGGTTGCGGGTCTTCGGAACAGCTCCAAAAGAACCTGAGCGAGCACGCAAACGTGGCAGGCGAAGAACACCTTGTGTCCGGCATGGCGGGTCGATACGCGACCGCGCTGTTCGATCTGGCGCGCGAAAACGGCGCCATCGACGCCGTGAAAGCGGACCTGGAACGCTTCGATACGCTCATTTCCGACAATCCCGACCTCGCGCGCCTGGTGCGCAGCCCGGTATTTTCCGCCGACGAGCAGTTGAAGGCGCTGTCCGCCGTGCTCGATCGGGCCGGCATCGGCGGGCTGTCTGCGCGCTTCCTCAAGCTTGTGACCGCCAACCGCCGCCTGTTTGCCGTGCACGACATGGTCCGCGCCTTCCGCCAGATGGTCGCCGCCAACAAGGGCGAGGCGACCGCCGAGGTTACGGTGGCGGAAGAGATCAAGGGCGAGCACCTCGAGGCTCTGCGCAGCGCGCTCAAGGCGGTCAGCGGCAAGGACATCGACCTCAAACTCAAAATCGATCCCGCGATCATCGGCGGGCTGATCGTCAAGATCGGCAGCCGCATGGTCGACACTTCGCTTCGTACGAAACTCAATGCGATCAGGCACGCGATGAAAGAGGCCCGCTAATGGATATCCGCGCCGCAGAAATTTCCGCGATTCTCAGGGACCAGATCCAGAATTTCGGCCAGGAGGCCGAAGTTTCCGAGGTCGGCCAGGTGCTTTCGGTCGGCGACGGCATCGCCCGCGTTTACGGCCTCGACAATGTGCAGGCCGGCGAGATGGTCGAATTCGAAAGCGGCGTCAAAGGCATGGCGCTCAATCTCGAAATCGACAATGTCGGCATCGTGATCTTCGGCTCCGACCGCGAGATCAAGGAAGGCCAGACCGTCAAGCGCACCCGCGCCATCGTCGAAGTGCCGGTCGGCAAGGGCCTGCTCGGCCGCGTCGTCGATGCGCTCGGCGATCCGATCGACGGCAAGGGGCCGATCAAGGCCGACACGATGTCGCGCGTCGACGTCAAGGCGCCCGGCATCATTCCGCGCAAATCGGTGCACGAGCCGATGGCGACCGGCCTCAAGGCGATCGACGCCCTGATCCCGATCGGCCGCGGCCAGCGCGAGCTGATCATCGGCGACCGTCAGACCGGCAAGACCGCGATCGCGCTCGACACCATCCTCAACCAGAAGCCGCTCAACGCCTCGGGCGACGAGAAGATCAAGCTCTATTGCGTCTATGTCGCGGTCGGGCAGAAGCGCTCGACGGTGGCGCAGTTCGTCAAGGTGCTCGAGGAAAACGGCGCGCTCGACTACTCGATCGTGGTGGCCGCGACCGCGTCCGATCCGGCGCCGATGCAGTTCCTCGCGCCGTTCTCCGGCTGCGCCATGGGCGAGTATTTCCGCGACAACGGCATGCACGCCGTGATCATCTATGACGATCTGTCCAAGCAGGCCGTCGCCTATCGCCAGATGTCGCTGTTGCTGCGCCGCCCGCCGGGCCGCGAAGCCTATCCGGGCGACGTGTTCTATCTGCACTCGCGGCTGCTCGAGCGCGCGGCGAAGATGAACGACGATCACAAGTCCGGCTCGCTGACCGCGCTGCCGGTGATCGAAACCCAGGCCAACGACGTGTCGGCCTATATCCCGACCAACGTCATTTCCATCACCGACGGCCAGATCTTCCTCGAAACCGACCTGTTCTATCAGGGCATCCGGCCGGCGGTGAACGTCGGCCTCTCGGTGTCGCGCGTCGGCTCGTCGGCGCAGACCAAGGCGATGAAGAAAGTCGCCGGCCGCATCAAGGGCGAGCTCGCGCAATACCGCGAAATGGCGGCGTTCGCGCAGTTCGGTTCCGATCTCGACGCCACCACGCAGCGCCTGCTCAACCGCGGCTCGCGGCTGACCGAGCTGCTCAAGCAGCCGCAATTCTCGCCGCTGAAGATGGAAGAGCAGGTCTGCGTGATCTATGCCGGCGTCAACGGCTATCTCGATCCGCTCCCGGTCAACCGCATCCGCGCCTTCGAGGACGGCCTGCTCGGCGCGCTCCGCCAGCAGCATCCGGACATTCTCGGCACCATCCGCGATTCCCGCGATCTCGACGACGCCACGGCCGGCAAGCTCAAGTCGGCGGTCGAGACCTACGCCAAGTCGTTTGTTTGATTGAAGTCGTTTGCGTGATTTTCCTGCTTGATGGACCGACGGTGAACAGGCGACTGCGAAATGGCCAGCCTTAAAGATCTGCGCAACCGCATCGCCGCGACCAAGGCGACGCAGAAGATCACCAAGGCCATGCAGATGGTCGCGGCCTCGAAGCTGCGCCGTGCGCAGGCCACCGCGGAGGCGGCGCGCCCGTACGCCACGCAGATGGACAAGGTGCTCGGCAATATCGCCGCCTCGGTCGCCGGCAGCGACTCGGCGCCGCGGCTCCTCGGCGGCACCGGCGCCGATCTAGAAGCAGCTCCTGCTGGTCTGCACCGCCGAGCGCGGCCTGTGCGGCCCGTTCAACACCGCGATCGTGCGGCTCGCCCGCGAGCGCGCCAACGCGCTGATGGCCGAAGGCAAGGAAGTCAAATTCTTCTGCGTCGGCCGCAAGGGCTACGACCAGCTTCGGCGGCTTTACCCCAACCAGATCGTCGAGATGGTCGATCTGCGTTCGGCCCGCACGCTGCGCTTCGAGCACGCCGAGATGATCGCCGAAAAGATCATCGCGCGGTTCGATGCCGGCGAGTTCGACGTCTGCACGCTGTTCTTCTCGCGGTTCCGCTCGGTGATCGCGCAGATCCCGACCGCGCTGCAGATCATTCCGCCGGTGTTCGACGCCGCAGCGACCGACGCGCTCGGCGGCGCGGCCTACGAGTTCGAGCCGGACGCCGAAGACATTTTGCAGGACCTGCTGCCGCGCAACATCGCGGTGCAGGTGTTCCGTGCGCTGCTGGAAAACTCCGCGTCGTTCTACGGCGCGCAGATGTCGGCCATGGACAACGCCACCCGTAACGCCGGCGACATGATCCGCCGGCAGACGCTCACCTATAACCGCACCCGCCAGGCGATGATCACCAAGGAACTGATCGAGATCATTTCCGGCGCCGAAGCGCTGTAACTTTGCAAGAGGGCCATGATGGCGAAAGCAGTCGGACGTATCACCCAGGTCATCGGCGCCGTCGTCGACGTGCACTTTGACGAGCACCTGCCGGCGATCCTCAACGCGCTGGAAACCACGAACCAGGGCAACCGCCTGGTGCTCGAGGTCGCCCAGCATCTTGGGGAATCGACCGTGCGCACCGTCGCGATGGACAGCACCGAGGGCCTCGTGCGCGGTCAGGAAGTGTCCGATACCGGCAATCCGATCATGGCCCCGGTCGGCGAAGGCCTGCTCGGCCGCATCATCAACGTCGTCGGCGATCCGGTGGACGAAGCCGGCCCCGTGACCGCGACCGAGTATCGCCCGATCCACGCGCCTGCCCCGGCCTACACCGACCAGTCGACCGAAGCGGCCATTCTGGTCACCGGCATCAAGGTCGTCGACCTGCTGGCGCCTTACGCCAAGGGCGGCAAGATCGGCCTGTTCGGCGGCGCGGGCGTCGGCAAGACCGTGCTCATTCAGGAACTGATCAACAACATCGCCAAGGCGCACGGCGGCTACTCGGTGTTCGCCGGCGTTGGCGAGCGCACCCGCGAGGGCAACGACCTCTATCACGAGTTCATCGAATCGAAGGTGAACGCCGATCCGCACCATCCCGATCCGAGCGTAAAGTCGAAATGCGCGCTGGTGTACGGGCAGATGAACGAGCCGCCGGGCGCGCGCGCCCGCGTCGGCCTCACCGGCCTGACGGTCGCCGAATATTTCCGCGACCAGGGCCAGGACGTGCTGTTCTTCGTCGACAACATCTTCCGCTTCACGCAGGCCGGTTCGGAAGTGTCGGCGCTGCTCGGCCGCATTCCTTCGGCGGTGGGCTATCAGCCGACGCTTGCGACCGACATGGGCGCGCTGCAGGAGCGGATCACCACCACCACCAAAGGCTCGGTCACTTCGGTGCAGGCGATCTACGTGCCGGCCGACGATCTGACCGATCCGGCGCCCGCGACCTCGTTCGCGCATCTTGACGCTACCACCGTGCTGTCGCGCGACATCGCCGCGAAGGGCATCTATCCGGCGGTGGACCCGCTCGATTCGACCTCGCGCATGCTGTCCCCGCTGGTCGTCGGCGAGGAGCATTACGGCGTGGCGCGTTCCGTGCAGCAGGTGCTTCAGCGCTACAAGGCGCTTCAGGACATCATCGCCATTCTGGGCATGGACGAGCTTTCGGAAGAGGACAAGCTGACGGTGGCGCGCGCCCGCAAGATCGAGCGCTTCCTGTCGCAGCCGTTCCACGTCGCCGAGGTGTTCACCGGCTCGCCGGGCAAACTGGTCGACCTGCAGGACACCATCAAGGGCTTCAAGGGCCTGGTCGAAGGCAAATACGACCATCTGCCGGAAGCGGCTTTCTACATGGTCGGAACCATCGAGGAAGCCGTGGAGAAGGGCAAGAAACTGGCGGCCGAGGCGTAACCGATGGCCGCCCTGCACTTCGAGTTTGTCTCACCCGAACGCGTGCTGTTTTCCGGCGAGGTCGATCAGGTCGACCTGCCGGGCGCCGAGGGCGACATGGGCATTTTCGCCGGCCACGCGCCGCTGGTGACCATGCTGCGTCCCGGCATCGTGACGATCTTCCGCGGCGGGGCCCGCGAGCCTGTGGTCGTCACCGGCGGCTTTGCCGAGGTGGGCCCGCTTGGTCTCACGGTGCTCGCCGACAGCGCGGTGGCACGCGCGGATTTCGACCTCGAGACGCTCGCCGCCAAAATCAAGGACGCCGAGGAAGACATCGCCGACGCCGCCGATCCGGCGTTGCGGGACAAGGCCACGCGGCATCTTGAGCAGTTGCAGGCGCTGCGCGCCGCGCTCGGCACGGCCGCAGCGGCGGCGCATTAGTCCAGCCGCCTTCCGCTGTTTTGTATGCCGCGCGGGCGGCTTGCGACCCCCACCCCAATCCTTCCCCTTTTAGGGGGAGGAGGCTGCGACGGCCAGCTCGTGGCGTGACAATTTTTGGCGTGACGATTTCTGGAATAACGAAACCTGGCGCGACGAGAGTTTCGGCGCGCCGGCTTGCGATTCTCTCCCCCTGAAAGGGGCAGAGCCAGTGTGGGGATCTGCCGACTCGCGGAATGCAGATAGCCGGTGCGGATGGCCGGCCGCCGCACCGCTCAGGCGAACTTCGAAAATTCCGCGACCACCCGTTCGTAAATCC
Source organism: uncultured Alphaproteobacteria bacterium (assembly GCA_963766925.1). Taxonomy (GTDB): domain Bacteria; phylum Pseudomonadota; class Alphaproteobacteria; order Rhizobiales; family Xanthobacteraceae; genus BOG-931. The sequence continues at coordinate 19,766 of CAVYCI010000020.1, read as the reverse complement.
TGCGCTTGAACGGCACGACCAGGTCCGGGAGATTTTTCATCGGCTCCCAGCGCCAGGCCACGAATTCCGGAGTATGGCCACCCGGCGGATGGGCGATGTCGATCTCGCTTTCGTCGCCGGTGAAGCGCAGCGCGAACCATTTTTGCGTCTGGCCGCGGTATTTGCCGCTCCAGGCCGAGCCCGCGATCTCCGGCGGAATGTCGTAGTTCAGCCAGTCCGGAATGTCGCCGAGCCGCTCAACCGAGGTGATGCTGGTTTCTTCCCGGAGTTCGCGCAAAGCCGCCGGCCACGGATCCTCGCCGGGATCGATGCCGCCCTGCGGCAGCTGCCAGACGTGGGTCCTGTCGATGTGTTCGGGCCCGCCGATGCGGCGGCCGATGAACGCGAGACCCGCGCGGTTGAGCACCAACAGGCCGGCGCACGGACGATACGGGAGATTTTCGTAGGATTTCATGCCTGTGAAACGCGGTGATGAACGGGAAGGCCGGAAGGCAGGGCGCGCGGAGCCTTATCTATTGGCTGCTGGCAATTTCGCCACTCGCCCTTCTCAACTCTGCTTGGCTTTCAGGGCGACGGCGGTGATCGGAACCAGCAGGATGCCGCGGCTTTCCGCCGCCTTCGCCCACTTGCCGATATGCTCGATCGACACCGGAAGCGCCGAAGCGACGCCGACCGCGCTGCCATGCTCGCGCGCCAGCATTTCCAGCCGCCCCAGCGCGTGGTCGATTTCGGCAGAGGTCGGAACCGAGTCGAGCACCACGTCGGCTTTGGCGAACGGCAGGCTGTTCGCTCCCGCGATGCGTCCCGCCACGCTGCGCGGATTGGAGCCGTCATCGACGAAGATCAGACCGCGCTTTCCGGTCTCGCGCAGGATCGGGGCGAAGGACGGTTCCGAGGCCGTGAACCGCGCCCCCATCGCGCCGGTCAGTCCGACATAGCCCTGAAAACGGCCCATGAGCCAGAACAGCCGTCCCAGATTCTGCTCCGGCGTCAGCGACGTCAGCAGCGTCTGCGGACCGGAATCATTCTCCGGATAGCCGAACGGCTCCATCGGTACCTGGAGCAGAATTTCGTGACCTTCGCCGCGGGCGCGCGCGACCTGGCGCTCGAGATCGGAGCCGTACGGCATGAAAGCAAGCGTCACCGCCGCGGGCATCCTGGTGATCGCGTCGCTGGTCGCGCTGCCGCTGATGCCGAGACTGTTGATCACGAGCGCGATGCGCGGCGCGTCGGGTTTGCCGGGAAGCGGCTTCACCGGCCGGGCGAATGCCTCGGCGGGACGCGTGCCGTCGGCGGCGATTTTCGGAATGGCGCCGTGCGCCGTCGCCTCGGCGAATTTCTGGTCGGGTGCCTGACCCGCGGACAAGCCGCCGACAGGGGCCGCGTTGCCGGTATCGGGGATCACGACGTCCTGGCGCGTTCCGGTCTTGCCGTCGATGATTGTGACCGTTTTGGTCGGCGCGGCCGGAGCCGCGGGCATCGCCGGCGCGCCGGCGGCGGCCGCATCGGCATGGCCGGGAACCTGCATGACAGGTGCGGTTTCGGGTGGAACCTTCGCCGCTTCAGCCTTTTTCACGGGCGCCGGGTCGTGCGCGGCAACCGGCACGGCGACCATCGGCTCGCCTCCGAACGGTTCGTCGGCGACGATCGCCCACACTGCGAACGTGCCAAGAAACAGCGCGAGCGCGGCAGCAATGAGCTGGGGCACCGAAACGGGCCATTTGAACCGGCGCTTCACCGGCTTCTGGCCAAGCGGCGCGTTCAGGTCGTCGGTCGTCATGTGCCGGTTCTTGACCCGATTCGAGGCGCCGGCACCTGCCGCATGTGGCCCAGGCGAATCATGCGCGGCAGTCTATCACGGCAGGCCCGGCCGGCGGGCCAGCGCCCCGGACAAACCGGCTGCCGTAAATAAAAAGGGGCGGCCGACCGGCCGCCCCTTATCGCGTCAATACCGTCCGCTCAGTTGGGAACGGCGGCCTTCGGGTTCGGCGGGAACGCGGCGTCGCTGATCGCGCCGCGGAGGAGATCCAGCGCTTCCTTAAGCGCCTTGTCGTCCTTCGCCTCCGGCGGCACGTAGGACTGCGAACCGGATTCCTCGCTGCCTTCGGCTTTGAGATGTCCGCGCAGCGATGCCTCGCCCTTGGTGTCGGTCCGCGCTTTCAGATCCTCCGGCACGTCCTGCAGCACTTCGATGTCGGGCGTGATGCCCTTGGCCTGGATCGACCGGCCCGACGGCGTGAAGTATCGCGCCGTGGTCAACCGCAGCGCGCCGTTGCCGGCGCCAAGCGGAATGATGGTCTGCACCGAGCCCTTGCCGAACGAGCGCGTGCCGACAAGCGTCGCGCGCTTGTGGTCCTGCAGCGCGCCGGCCACGATTTCCGACGCCGAGGCCGAGCCGCCGTTGATCAGCACGATCAGCGGCTTGCCTTTGGTCAGATCGCCGGGCCGCGCATTGAAGCGCTGCGTCTCCTCGGCATTGCGGCCGCGGGTGGAGACGATCTCGCCCTTGTCGAGGAACGCATCAGACACCGAGATGGCCTGATCGAGCAGTCCGCCCGGATTGTTGCGCAGATCGATCACGAAGCCTTTGATCTTCTCGGCGCCGAGCTGGTTGGTCAGATCGCTGATCGCCTTTTTCAGGCCGTCCGTGGTCTGCTCGTTGAACTGCGAGATGCGGATGTAGCCGACATCTTCGCCTTCGTTGTGCGAGCGCACCGACTTCACCCGGATCACGTCGCGCACGATCGTGACGTCGATCGGCTTGTCGGAACCCTTGCGCATGATGGTGAGCTTGATCTTGGTGTTCACCGGGCCGCGCATCTTCTCGACCGCCTGATTCAGCGTCAGACCCTGAACCTGTTCGTCGTCGAGCTTGGTGATGATGTCGTTCGCCATCACGCCGGCCTTGGCCGCCGGAGTTTCGTCGATCGGCGCGACGACCTTCACCAGGCCGTCTTCCATGGTGACTTCGATGCCGAGACCGCCGAACTCGCCGCGGGTCTGCACCTGCATGTCGCGGAAGCTCTTCGGGTCCATGTAGCTCGAATGCGGATCGAGCCCGGCGAGCATGCCGTTGATCGCCGATTCGACCAGCTTGCTGTCGTCCGGCTTCTCGACGTAGTCGGCGCGTACGCGCTCGAACACGTCACCGAACAGATTAAGCTGCCGATAGGTGTCCGACGCTGCCGCCTTCGCGCTCGATCCGACGATGGCGCGGTGAGGCTGCGTTGCGAGGACGGTGAGTGCCGCGCCTGCGAGCGCACCAAGAAAGACAAGGGAAGTTTTGCGCATCATCCGCGAACCTTTTCACCTTCGTTTGCTGCCCACCATGGGCCGGGGTCGATGGGAGTGCCGTCCTTGCGGAACTCCACGTAAAGCACAGGTGGCTTTGCCTTGGTCGCCCCGGCTGCGGATACCTGTGCTCCGCCGCCCATAATCGCTACCGGCTCACCGGTCAGCACGAACTGTCCGAGATCGACGGATATCCGTTCCATTCCCGCCAGTAGCACATGATACCCGCCGCCGGCATTCACGATCAAGAGTTGCCCGTAGCTTCGGAACGGACCGGCATATACCACCCAGCCGTCGCACGGGGAGGTAATCTGCGCCCCCGCATGGGCGGCGATGGACTGCCCCTTCTGGGTCCCTCCGACGCCATCGGCGGCGCCGAAGTCCCGGATTTTCGCGCCGTTTACCGGCATTTTCAGGTGTCCCCGCATGGACGCGAAGGCCACCGCGGGCGACAGCCTGCCGGGATCCCTGAGCGTCGAGAGGTCGGGCTTCGTGGCATCTTCCTCGATCGAACGGGCCTCGCTGTGCGCGGCGCGGGTTGCGGCATCCAGTCCCGATTCGAGCTTTGCGATCAGTTCCTTGAGCGAGTCGACCTGACGGGCCAGATCGCCGGCGCGGGTTCGTTCGGCTTCCAGCGCCGCTTCGGTCGTGGTTTGCCTCGCCTGGCGCTCGTCAACCAGAGCGCTCAGCCGGAACTGCGCGCGTCCAAGCAAAGCGAGATCGGAAGCCAGACGCTCGCGTTCGCCGACGGTGTCGGCGCGGACGCGCACCAGATCGCCGAGATCGCCGGAAATCGCTTCAGCCTGCTCGCGCATGTCCGGCAGCATCGCGCCGAGCATGATGGCGGTTCGGACCGCGCGCAGCGCGTCCTCGGGCTGCACCAGAAGCGCCGGCGGCGGCTGATGGCCAACGCGCTGCAACACCGCGAGGATTTCAGCAATGACCGCGCGGCGCTCGTCAAGCGACTTCCGGAGATACGTTTCCCGATCGTCGAGCGGTTTCAGGCGCGCCCTTGTCGCCTCGATTCTGGCCTCGACATCGCGAACGCGGGCCGCGGTATCGATGAGCTGCTGATTGAGCGCGCGACGGTCCTCGCCCAGCGCATCGATCTCGCGTTTGAGCTTCGCCTGGCTTTCCGCCGACTCGCGCTCCTGCGCGCGGATTGCATCAAGCTCCTGATCGCGCTGCCTGAGCGTGGCGGCGTCGGGCTTGCCGGAGTCAGATTTGCCGGAGTTGGATTTGCCAGCGCTCGAAGCGGGCGCGCCGTTAGCACCGGGCGAAGTCTGGCCGGGCAGGTTTTGGGCGACGAGCGGCGCAGGCGCGACCAGCGGCAGCGCAAACGCCAACGTCCATCCGAGCACAAGGCGCGGATCGGTGCGGCCCGAGCGAAGAATCATGTTGTCCAAGGGTAGAGGCCGGTTTCTGGAACGCAAGTGAAAGACAGCCCCGATGCGTCCGGATTAAGACGCGGCCCGCCCCAATCTCTCACAAATCGGTGAAGCGGGAATGGTAAACGGCGACAGCGTGAATCCTGCTTTCAGGCCCGGTGATAGGGGTGCCCGGAAAGAATGGTCGCGGCGCGATAAAGCTGTTCGAGCAGCATGACGCGGACGATCTGGTGCGGCCAGGTGGCGGCCCCGAATGCGAGCCGGACCTTCGCCCGTTCCAGCAGGCTGGGTGCAAGTCCGTCTGCGCCGCCGATGATGAAACACAGTGCCGCGCGATCTTCGGCACGCCAGGCCCGCACCGCCGCGGCCAGCGCCGCACTGTCGAGATTCTCGCCGTGCTGGTCGAGCACCACGACGACCGCGCCGTCGGGAATGACGTTGGCGATCGCGATCGATTCCTCAACGCGACGCCGCTCGACATCCTGCGCGCGGCTTTCGCGAATTTCGACAACCTCGATCTCGCGCAGCCCGAGCGAACGGCCGGTCGCGGCGGCGCGTTTGATGTATGCGGCAGCGAGCTCGCGCTCGGGCCCCTGTTTGAGACGGCCGACAGCGGCGATGACGATACGCATGAATTACACTTTCCGCGAGGCGGGCGCGCCCGAAACCGGACGCGCACCAACGCGGCGCGCGCCGCGCCCCGGGACAACAGATCGCGACCGGCTAGCTTGCGCGCTGCGCCGGACGGCTGCCTGACCACATCTTCTCGAGATTGTAGAACGCCCGGACTTCGGGGCGGAAGACGTGGACGATGACATCGCTCGCGTCGATCAATACCCAGTCGCAGTGCGGAACGCCTTCGACCCTCGCGGCAACGCCGACTTTATGAAGGTCTTCGACGATCCTGTCGGCCACCGAGCCGACATGACGCGCGGATCGGCCGGAGGCGACGACCAGATAGTCGCCAACCGAAGATTTGTCCCGCATGTCTATGGTGATTGTGTCCTCCGCCTTCATATCGTCGAGGCGGGAGAGGACCAGACGGAGAATCTCCTCGGCGTCAGGACGCGTTCTGGAGACCGGATCGGGCGCGCGACGTTCGGCCCGAAGAGTGACAGGTGTGGACAGGGGTCCTTATCCTTTCGCTCCTGGTCGGCCCCGGCCATCGATTCCGAGGCCTCCCACAAGATAGGCACGCGCAGTTAACAGTTTCAATGCCCTGACTTCACAGCTTTGCAACAATCCGGCTTTTCGTACGCCGGCCGGGTACCGCCTTAATCGTCCTGCAGGGCACGCGCGGCCCGCAGCGCGGTCGAAGACAGCGGCGACTTCAAGCCGTGCAGATAAACCCAGGCCGGCGGCTTCCGTTCCGGCAGCGTCTTCGCCGCGCGTTCGGGCAACCGCGCCCACGCCAGCGCCTGACCGGCGACACCCGCCGTCGCATAGAGGCTTGGCCCGAGCCGGTCGACCACTGCGATCGGAACCAGCGACGCGATGCCGCGCCAGCGCTGCCAGCGATGGAAGCTGCGCAGATTGTCGGCGCCCATGATCCAGACGAAGTGAACCCCCGGACAGCGCTGCCTGAGGCAGGCGATGGTTTCATGGGTGTAGCGGGTGCCGAGCCTTGCTTCGAAGTCGGTCACATCGATGCGCGGATGATTCGCGAGCGCCCTCGCAGCCGCGACGCGCTCGGCGAGCGGCGCTAGGCCTCTTGTGTTCTTGAGCGGATTGCCCGGCGTTACCATCCACCAGACGCGGTCGAGCCCGATCCGGTGCATCGCCAGCAGACAGGCGCTGCGGTGCGCGGCATGGGCCGGATCGAAGGTCCCGCCGAACAGTCCGATCCGCATGCCAGGGGCGTGCGGCGGCAGGATCAGGCGGGAATGGTCCACGGTAAGCGGAAGCCCGGAAGTGGTGGACGGACGCACGCGCGCAACCGCACGGGGGGGCGAGAACTGACGGTTCATGGCAGTCGGAACGTTCCCCTTCCCCGTTTCGCCGCCGGCCGCCCCGCGAATCCGCGGCGGCGGCGACGAATTATGGTCGCGCCTGTCCGCTGCCGCGAATGCGGTATTTGAACGTGGTCAGTTGCTCGACGCCGACCGGCCCGCGTGCATGGAGCCTGCCGGTGGCGATGCCGATTTCGCCGCCGAATCCGAATTCCCCGCCATCGGCAAACTGCGTGGACGCGTTGTGCAGTACGATAGCCGAATCCACTTCGCGCAGAAATTTTTCTGCGGCGGCCCGGTTTTCGGTGACGATCGCGTCGGTGTGGTGCGAACCGTAGCGCTCGATGTGGGCGATCGCCGCATCGAGGCCGTCAACCACACCGACGGCCAGAATGGCGTCGAGATATTCGGTGCTCCAGTCGGCTTCGGCGGCAGGCTTCACGCGGCCATCGGCCGCCTGCACGGCTGCGTCGCCGCGGATTTCGCAGCCGGCTTCGATCAGCATCTCCAGCAGCGGCTTGAGCATTTTCGGCGCCGCGGCGCGGTCGACGAGCAAGGTTTCGGCCGCCCCGCATACCCCGGTGCGCCGCATCTTCGCGTTCAGCACGATGGTCTTCGCCATCGGCAGCTTCGCCGCCCGGTCGACATAGACGTGGCAGACGCCCTCGAGATGCGCGAATACCGGCACCCGCGCCTCGACCTGCACGCGCGCGACCAGGTCCTTGCCGCCGCGCGGCACCAGCACATCGATGGCGCCATCGAGGCCCGCGAGCATCATGCCGACCGCCGCGCGCTCACGCGTCGGCACCAGCGATATCGCCGCAGCAGGCAGACCGGCTTCGGCGAGGCCCTCGACCAGAGCTTGATGAATCGCCCGCGTCGAGCGGAAACTCTCCGAGCCGCCGCGCAGCAGCACGGCATTGCCGGCCTTCACACAAAGGGCCGCGGCATCGGCCGTGACGTTCGGCCGGCTTTCGTAGATCACGCCGACCACGCCCAGCGGCACCCGCACCCGCTCGATCCGCAGACCGTTCGGCCGCCGCCAGGACGACGTCACCGCACCGACGGGGTCTTTGAGCTTGCGGATGGCATCGATTCCGGCGGCCATCGCTTCAACCCGCTTCGCATCGAGCGTCAGCCGGTCGAGAAACGCGGGTGTGGCCGATGCGGAGCCGGATTTCGATCTGGCTTCGGCCACATCCTCGGCATTGGCGGCGAGGATCGCCGGCCCTGAGCGGCGGACAGACCTGGCCATCGCGGCGAGCGCGCGATTTTTTTGTGCCGCGGGCGCCAGCGCGAGAACATGCGCGGCCGAGCGCGCGGCACGCCCGATCCCGCGCAGCGTCGCTTCCAGCTCGCCCGAACTCTCAAACACTTTGACCGGCGCATTCATGGCCGCATTCCGTCTCCGCCTGCCGCAATTCCTACCATGTTCAGCCGGGCCCGGCGAGGCGGCTGTCGGCCTGTCCTTGTCCACAACTGTCCACAGCAGTCCACAGCCTTTCGCGGTGCCGTCACAAAATTCCCGGAACCTGCCCGCATTAGATGGCGTTTCGCCCCCGAGTTGCATGAACAGAGGAGGGTGTGATGGCTGCCCCTGTCAATTATCTGCCCAATCGATTGCCGCGCCGGCTGCCGGTCGGAGCGACCTACGTCGTGGAAGGTTATGGCGGCGGGGAAGGCAATCTGCGCGTGGTCGCCCGCTATGTGCTGCTGCCGGACGGGCAGCGGATCAATCTTGTTTCGCGGGCGCCGCGAAAGCCTTCGTCCCGGACGCTGCCGGTGCGTCACGCGACCAGTGCGAAACGATCCCGCGCCAAAGGCCGAACCGCGGGCGCTGCCAAAAAATTTGCGACCCGCTGAGGAACCGACCAACCGCTCCAGCATTGGTACGACAGCGCCGGGCGAAGCCCCCCAGCCCCTCACCCTCAATCACCCGGCGTCGAACCCCGGCTGCCCAGCAGCCGGGGTTCTCTGCTTTTTGGAACCGTCACGCCGGGCGAACCACGAGATCGTCACGGTGGATCATTTCCGCCCGGCCGTCGAAGCCGAGAATCGGGGCGATGTCCGCGGACGACCGGCCGCGGATTTTTTGGGCATCTTCAACATCGTAGGCACACAGCCCGCGGCCGATCTCGACGCCGTCCGGGCCGCGGATGATGACGGCGTCGCCGCGCGCAAACCCGCCTTCGACGGCGGTCACCCCGGCGGGCAGCAGGCTTTTGCCGCGCCGCAGCGCCGCGACAGCGCCGGCATCGATGACCAGTGTGCCCTTCGGTTCCAGCGCTCCCGCGATCCATTTCTTGCGCGCCGTGACCGGGTTCGCGGCGGTGAGGAACCAGGTGCATCGCGCGCCTGCGGCAATAGCGCGCAGCGGATGATCGACCAGGCCCGAGGCGATGACCATGTGGGTCCCGGCGTCGGTCGCGATGCGGGCGGCTTCGATCTTGGTCTGCATGCCGCCGCGTGACAGTTCCGAGGAAGCAGTACCCGCCATGGCCTCGATCTCGGCAGTAACGCGCGGCACGCACGCTATGTGCTGCGCGTTCGCCGAGATCCCCGGCGGCGCGTCATACAGCCCGTCGACGTCGGACAGCAGCACCAGCAGGTCGGCGCTTGCCATTGTGGCGACACGCGCCGCCAGACGGTCGTTGTCGCCGTAGCGGATTTCGCTGGTCGCCACGGTGTCGTTCTCGTTGATCACCGGGAGCGCGCGCCATTGCAGCAGCGTGTCGATGGTGGAGCGCGCGTTGAGATAGCGGCGCCGTTCCTCGGTGTCGCCCAAAGTCACCAGTACCTGGCCGGCAATGATGCCGTGGCGCGACAGCGCCTCGGTCCAGGTCCGCGCCAGCGCGATCTGTCCGACCGCTGCGGCGGCCTGGCTGTCTTCCAGCTTGAGCGGACCGGAGGAAAGCTTGAGCACGGCGCGGCCCAGAGCAATCGCGCCCGACGACACCACCAGTACATCGCGTCCGTCGCGGTGCAATTGCGCCAGATCGGCGGCCAGCGAAACCAGCCACGATTCCTTAAGCTGCCCGGCCTTGCTGTCGACCAGCAGCGAAGAGCCGACCTTCACGACGATGCGGCGGAAGTCGGCGAGTGCAGGCGTTTTCATCGCAGGGCCGAGTGGCAAGCGGGCAGATACCGTCACAACTCGGCTTCGTGTTCCAGTTGGGCCTTGTTTTCAAGACAATAATAGCCGGACAGACGGCTGACGAGCTTGCGGCGCTTCCAGTCGTTGAGGATGCGGCTTGCATTCTCGCGCGCAATGCCGGCCATCGCGGCGATATCGCTCTGCCCGATCTTCTGCCGGATGACGATGCGTCCGGAGCCGACGTCCTGGCCGAAGTTTTCCGCAAGTTCGAGCAGCGTCGAAGCGACCCGGCCTTTGAGCGGCAGAAAGCTTGCCGCCGCCACCACCACATCGGTTTCACGCAGGCGCGTGGCGAGTATCGTCACCAGCGATTTGTAAACGTCGGGCTGCTTTTGCGCGAACGCTTCGAACGCGGCCCGGCTCAGAAAACTCAACGTGGCGTCGCGCACGGCGACCACCGAGGCCGAACGCGGCCGGCCGTCGATCATCGAGAGTTCGCCGACGATCGAACCCGCACCGAGAAACGCCAAAATCCGCTCCGTGCCGGAGCGCGACACCATCGTCACCTTGAGCAGGCCGTCCTCGACGCGATAGCAGCCGTCGCCCGGATCGGCGGCGAGAAAAAGCACCTCGTCGGCGGCCAGCTTGACGGGCTTCGCGCCCGCAAACAGGTCGTCCGCCAGATGGCCTGGCAAACCGGACAACAGGCCCGGATTCACGCGTACATTCTTGACCATGAACCGTTTCACCCCCGCTGCACGGCACTGTAGGCCGAACATGCGGCAGAATTATCAACAATAAAAGCCCGCCCGGACGGGGATCCGGGCGGGCTCTGACCCAGTCAAGGGCCTTGGGGTGGGTTGGGGACCGAGTAACACCCCTTGGTGGCTGCCGCCGGGCCCGCTGGGGGGGTCGGGGGGGGGGATGAGCGGGTACCGTCAGCAGCCAGCCAATTCGTTGCGAGTTCAGTTCTCTCTCTTCGTTTCCGGTTGGTCGTTAACCGTGAGTGGACAGTACGCACTCCCCCGGGGTGGCGAAGTGACCGCCATCACACGATGGATGTTTTTGGCAAGTTGCTGAAATTTAATGATTTTATCCGGTAACCGACCCTTGTGGCGGCCCGGCCCGCCGTGACAGCGCGATCACCCCCGTGGCGCGCGAACCTTAACACCGGCGCGGTTCTCGATCGGCTGCACCACTGCGCTGATGTCCGCGTCGAGCCCGACTTCGTCCACGGTCAACTTGCAGCAGCCGCTCCACGCTCGCGATCACTTCCGTAGGCACGCCGAGCGCTTCGCGCTCGGCGAGAAACAGTTTTACGTCCTTAAGCAGCAGGGCCGCGGTAAAGCCGAGATTGAAAGTTCCGCGGCAGTACGGCCTTGGCGAATTTGTCTTCGGTCATGGTGTTGCGTCCGGTGCCGGAATTGATCACGTCGAGCATCATCTGCGGATCGAGGCCGGCTTTCATTCCGGTCACCATCGCTTCCGATGTCGCCGTCATGGCGGCGGCCGACAGCACATTGTTGACGAGCTTCATCGTCTGGCCGGCGCCGGAGCGCTCGCCGAGGAAAAACACCTTGCCGATTACCTTGAGCACCGGCTCGATCGGCGGCGATCTCGGCGCGCGGACCCGACGCCATCAGCGCGAGCGTGCCGCGTTCGGCGCCGGTGACGCCGCCGCTCACCGGGCAGTCGATCTGCACGATGTCCCGCTCCGCAAGCAGCTTGAAGATCGCGCTGCGCCATCACCGCGCCGGTGGTCGAGAGATCGACAAAGCGCCGGACGCGCCTGCCTTCGATCACGCCATTCGGACCGGTCGCGACCTGCGAGCACGATGTCCGGCGTCGGCAGGCTGGCCATCACCGTCTCCGCGGCGTCCGCGACCTCCGCCGGCGAGCGCGCCGCGACCGCGCCCAGCGCGGCGAGATTGCCGATCGCTTCCTGGCGCGTGTCGTAGACGAAGACGCGGTGCCCGGCTTCGACGAAGCCGGCGCGCCATGTGCGCGCCCATATTGCCGAGACCGATGAAGCCGATGTCCATGGCGTTCTCCCAGGCAAACTTCGCCACTCAAAGCTCAGATCGACAAGCAAATTCCGCTGCCGAACTCCGCCCGCACCTTTTCGGTATGCTCGCCGAGCGCCGGCACCGCGCCGTAACTGCGCGTCGTCGAGGCCCGCTGCTCCGCCGGCGCCGGATACGAAACCGGGCCGCACGGCGTGTCCGACCGTGATGCGGCGCAAATGCGGATGGCGCGCGAGGCCGGCCACGTCGTTGACGGGCGCGAACGCGATTTCCGCAGCGGCAAGTTTTTGCGTCAGAAGTCGCTGCATCGAGCGCGGCCGTGATCGCGGCGACCTTGCGGTCGGTCTCGGCGCGGCGCTCCACGCGCGCGCGATTGGTGGCGAAATCCGGGATCGGCGGCGAGCGCGGCATCGCCCAGAACTTTTTCCGCCAGCACGCGCCATTCGCGGTCGTTCTGGATGCCGATCAGGATATCGGACGCCGTCGCGGCGTCGGGAACGCGCCATAAGGCGCGATCGCCGGATGCGCGAGCCCGACACGTTGCGGCGGCTTGCCCGCTTCCTGCTGCAGCAGCGGCACCGCCATCCAGTCGGCCATGGAGTCGAACATCGAAACCGAAAGCTCCGCGCCTTCGCCGGTTCGCTGCCGCGCGATCAGCGCTTCGAGAATGGCCTCGTAGGCGTTCATGCCGGTCGCGACATCGACCACGCGACACGCCGACACGCGAAGGCTCGGTCGTACCGGTGATCGAGGCAAGCCCGACCTCGGCCTGGATCAGCAGATCATAAGCCTTGCGCGATGCGTACGGACCGTGCTCGCCGAAGCCGGAGATCGAGCAGCAGATCAGCCGCGGATATTCGCGGCGCAGTCGCGCAATCGGAAAGCCGAGCTTCGCCACCGTGCCGGGTTTCAGATTCTGCACGAAAATGTCGGCGCGCTCGAGCATCGCTTCGAGCAGCGCCTTGTCGTCGGCTTGGCGAGATCGAGCACGACGGATTCCTTGCCGCGATTGAGCCAGACGAAATAGCTGCACTCGCCGTGCGCGAAGCCGTCATAGAAGCGCGCGAAATCGCCCTCCGGCCGCTCGATCTTGATCACGCGCGCGCCGGCGTCGGCCAGCCGGCAGGTGCACATCGGCGCCGCGACCGCCTGTTCGAGCGAGACGACCAGAAGGCCGGACAGCGGCAGCGTCATGGTGCACTCAATACGATCGCGGCAGGCCGAGCACATGCTCGGCGACGTAGGACAGGACCAGATTGGTGGATATCGGCGCCACCGTATAAAGCCGGGTCTCGCGGAATTTGCGCTCGATGTCGAATTCCTCGGCGAAGCCGAACCCGCCATGGGTCTGCACGCACATGTCGGCCGCCGCCCACGACGCTTCGGCGGCGAGGTGTTTCGCCATGTTGGCTTCGGCGCCGCAATCCTTGCCGGCTTCATAGAGCGCCGCCGCCTCGCGCACCATCAGTTCGGCGGCGCGCATGCCGATATAGGCGCGCGCGATCGGAAACTGCACGCCCTGGTTCTGCCCGATCGGCCGGCCGAACACGACACGCTCGCGGGCATAAGCCGCGGCCTTGCCGACAAACCACCTCGCGTCGCCGATGCACTCGGCGGCGATCAGAATGCGCTCGGCATTCATGCCGGAAAGAATGTAACGGAAGCCTTCGCCCTCGGCGCCGATCAGGTTGTCGGCCGGCACCCGCACATTCTCGAAGAACACTTCCGTGGTGGCGTGGTTCATCATGGTGCGGATGGGTCTGATGGTCAGGCCCTGGCCCTTGACCTCGCGCATGTCGAGGATGAACACCGACAGGCCGGCGGTGCGCGACTTCGCCTCTTCGCGCGGCGTGGTGCGCGCCAGCAGCAGCATCAGATCGGAATGTTCGGCGCGCGAGGTCCAGATCTTCTGGCCGTTGATGATGTAGCTGTCGCCGTCGCGCGTCGCCGTGGTGCGCAGGCTCAGCGTGTCGGTGCCCGACGTCGGTTCGGTGACTCCGAACGCCTGCAGGCGCAGCTCGCCGCGTGCGATGCCGGGCAAATAGCGCTTCTTCTGCTCCGCGCTGCCGTGCCGCAGCAGCGTACCCATGGTATACATCTGCGCGTGACAGCCCGCGCCGTTGCAGCCCGACGCCTGGATTTCTTCCATGATGGCGGCGGCGGCCGTCATGGTGAGGCCGCTGCCGCCGTACTCCTCGGGGATCAGCGCGGCGAGAAAGCCGGCTTTGGTCAGGGCCGCGACAAATTCCTCCGGGTAGGCGCGTTCGCGGTCGAGCCGCCGCCAGTATTCGCCGGGATAATTCGCGCACAGCGCGCGCACCGCCTCGCGGATCGGGGCGAGATCCGTGGCCTCGGTCACGGCGTCACCTCGGCGCGGCCGTTATTGATGGCGATCACGTCACGCCCGACCACGCGCGCGCGAAAGCTCACCACCGTTCCGTCGCGCCACATCTCGGTGCGGATGGTCTCGCCTGGAAAGACCGGCGCGGAAAACCGGCAGGCGAACGACGTCAGCCGCGCCGGATCGTAGCCGCACATGGTCTTGAGGACCGCGTGGCCGGACACGCCGAAGGTGCCAAGGCCGTGCAGGATCGGCCGGTCGAAACCGGCAGCTTTGGCGGCGGCAGGCTCGGCATGCAGCGGATTGTAGTCGCCGCTCAGCCGGTAGATCAGCGCCATTTCCGGCCGGGTGCCGAAGTCGCACACCGCATCGGGCGCGCGCGCCGGGATCGCATGCGGAGGCGGTGTCGGGCGCGGCGGGCCGCCGAAACCGCCGTCGCCGCGGCAAAAAATCGTCTGCGTCACCGTGCCGATCAGCGCGCCGGTCGCCCTGTCGGTGATCTTGCGTTCGGTGAGCAGAAGCGCCCCCTTGCCCGCGCCCTTGTCGATCACGTCGACGATCCGCGTGTGGCCGACCAGTGCGCCATGACCGGCGAGCGGCCGTTCGAGCGTGAAGCCCTGCTCGCCGTTGACCACCATCACCCAGTCGATGCCGGTGTCGGGACTGCGCGCCAGCGCCCCGGAATGGCCAAGCACCGTCGCCATGGTCGGCAGCACTTTGAGATTTTTCTCATAGACGAAGGCAAGCTCATCCTCGTTCATCGGATCGTGGCCGAGGCCAACGCCGAGCGCGTAGAGCATGCAGTCCTTCGCGTCGTAAACCTGCTCCGCCGGCTCGACGTCGAGCGCCATCAGTCTGTCGTAGACGATCGTCATGTGCGTTTCCTGATCCGGCCCGGGAGCGCGGGACTGTTTACACCGAAACTGTTTACACGGGATCCCAGGAAAACACGTCGGGCGAGCGCTCGAGCGGCGTGAACGATGTCGCGAACGCGGCCTTGAGCTGGTCCGCGAGCCGCCGCGGGGTCCAGCCGTCCGAGCGATGCAGGGTGCGAACCGGCCGGTTCTGGTTGAAAAGGTAGATCTCGTTGTTGCGCGCAGAAAGGATCTGGCCGGTGATGCCACTGGCCTCGTCGGACGCCAGATAGACCACCAGCGGCGCCACTTTCTCCGGCGTCACCTGGGCCGCGCGCGCGACCCGGGCCTGCTCGTCCGCGGTTTCGGCCGGGATCGACTGCACCATGCGCGTCCAGGCGAACGGCGACACGCAGTTCGAACGGACGTTGAAACGCGCCATGTCGAGCGCGATGCCGCGCGACAGGCCGAGAATGCCGAGCTTCGCCGCCATGTAATTGGCCTGGCCGAAATTACCGATCAGGCCGGAGGTCGAGGTCATGTGCACGTAGCTGCCGGACTGCTGCTCGCGGAACTGCGCGGCGCACGCGCGGCTCATGATGAAACTGCCGTTAAGGTGGACGCTGATCACATCCGACCAGTCGGACCAGCTCATGCGATGGAAGATGCGGTCGCGCAGGATGCCGGCGTTGTTGACCAGAATGTCCACCCGCCCGAAGGCGTCGAGGCCGGCCTGCACGATTTTGTCGCCGTTCGCGGGCTCGCTGATCGAGAGCGTGGACGCGATCGCATGACCGCCGGCCTGCCTGATTTCTTCGACCACCGCGTGCGCCGGCCCCGCATCGGTGCCGGCACCTTCGAGGCTCGCTCCGATGTCGCAGACGACGACGCGGGCGCCTTCCTCCGCCATCAGCAGCGCGATGGCGCGACCGATGCCGCGCCCCGCTCCGGTGACGATTGCGACTTTGCCCGCGACAATCCCCGGCATCGGTTATCCCCAAACCTCGCGCGCGACCTCGACGATCATCCGAAGCTTCGCCCATTGCTGTTCTTCGGCCAGCGCGTTGCCTTCCTCGGTCGAGGCGAAGCCGCATTGCGGCGACAGGCACAGCCGGTCGAGATCGGTGAACGTCGCGGCTTCCTCAATCCGCCGCCGGATCGCGTCCTTCGATTCCAGCGCGCCGGTCTTGGTGGTCACGAGGCCCAGCACCGCGAAACGGCCGGGCTTTAATCGCCGCAGCGGCTCGAAGCCACCGGCGCGCTCGCTGTCGTATTCCATGAAGTAGCCGTGCACCCTGATTTTGTCGAACAGCACTTCCTGCATCGCATCGTAACCGCCGCTGCCCATGAAGGTCGATTTGTAGTTGCCGCGGCACAGATGCATCGTGACCGTCATGTCGGATGGAATGTCGGACATCGCCTGATTGATCAGCTCGCCGTACACTTCGCCGAGATAGTCCGGATCGTCGCCGCGGTCTTTCATCTGCTGGCGATATTTCGGATCGCACAGCATGGCGATGAACACTTCGTCGAGCTGGATGTAGCGGCATCCCGCATCGGCGAACGCGCGCACCGCTTTGCGGTAGGCCTGACCGAGATCGGCGAACAGCGTCTCGATGTCCGGGTAGACCGCTTTGTCGACCGGCGTCCGGTACGGACGGCCGTAGAGCGCCGACGGCGCCGGGATGGTCATCTTCGGCGTGCGCTGCGTGTTGGCCTTGAGGAACTTGAAATGCTCGAGCATCGGGTGGCCGGAAAAGCCGATCTTGCCGGTGACCCGCACGCCTTCGTTGCGCGTGGTGACGGCGGCGAAGTTGATGCCGGTGTCCATCACGTGGCGCTCGACGCCGTCGAGCCCCCACAGGAAATCGAGATGCCACCACGAGCGGCGGAATTCCCCGTCGCTGATCGACTGCAGACCGGCACCTTCCTGTTTGTGGATGATGTCCAGGATCGCCGCGTCCTCCACCGCCTTGAGGGCCGCGGCATCGATCCCGCCGGCCGCGAACCGTTCGCGCGCCGTCTTCAGCGCGGCCGGCCGCAGCAGGCTGCCGACGTGATCGGCGCGGAACGGCGGTTGGGTTCGTTGCATGCTGGCCTGTTGCAGGGTCATCCCCACACCTCCTCGGCGATTTCCACGATCATGCGCAGCTTCGCCCATTGCTCGTCCTCGGACAGCACGTTGCCTTCCTCGGTCGAAGCGAAGCCGCATTGCGGCGACAGGCAAAGCTGATCGAGCGGAACAAACTTCGCCGCCGCTTCGATCCGGCGCATGATCCCGTCGCGGCTCTCGAGCTGTCCGGTTTTGCTGGTGACGAGGCCGAGCACCACGGCCTTGCCCTTCGGCACGAAGCGCAGCGGTTCGAAGCCGCCGGCGCGGTCGCTGTCGTATTCCATGAAATAGCCGTGCACGTTGATGGCGTTGAACAGCACCTCGGCGACCGGCTCGTACCCGCCGCTGGCGACGAAGCTCGAACGGAAATTGCCACGGCACAGATGCATGGTGATCGTCATGTCCGGCGGGATGTCGGACACGGCCGCATTGATCATGGCGGCATAGATCTGCGGCAGGGCCTCCGGATCGTCGCCGCGCGCGGTGACGTGCGCGCGCAGTGCCGGATCGCACAGATAGGCGAAGTTGACTTCGTCGAGCTGGAGATAACGGCAGCCGGCGTCGGCGAACGCGCGCACCGCCTTGCGGTACGACTCCCCGAGGTCGCGATAGAACTCATCCATCGCCGGGATAGATCGACTCCGGAACAACGTCGCGGCCGTAACGGAAATGCAGCGACGACGGCGACGGAATCGTCACCTTGGCCGTCTGTCTGGTGTGCGCCTTGAGGAACCTGAAATCCTCGACCATCGGATGCGGCCGGTAACCGCCGAGCCTGCCGATGACGCGCAGCAGCACGGCGCGCGGTTGCGGGCCGCTGCTGTTGAACTTGATCTTGCGCTCGCCGGCGTAGGACTCGACGTTATCGAGCCGTTCCAGAAAGTCGTAATTCCATGAGACGCGCCGGAACTCGCCGTCAGTGATCGCATTGCAGCCCGACCGCCTCCTGCTTCCGGATGACGTCCTCGATCTCGCGGTCCTCGACCGCCCTGAGCGCCCCGGCGCCGATCTCGCCGCGTGCATGTCGGGCGCGCGCTTCCTTCAGCGCCGCCGCACGCAGCAGACTGCCGACGTGATCCGCCCGAAACGGCGGCCTGTTACGTCTGCATCAACGACCCCACACTTCATCGGCGAGCTCCACGACCATGCGCAGCTTTGCCCATTGTTCGTCCTCGGACAGCACGTTGCCTTCCTCGGTCGAGGCGAACCCGCATTGCGGCGAGAGGCAGAGCTGATCCAGCGCGACGTATTTTGTCGCCTCGTCGATCCGGCGTTTGATGTCGTCCTTCTTCTCCAGCGCGCCGCTTTTGGATGTCACCAGCCCGAGCACAAGTTGTTTGTTGCCCTTCGGGAAGTAGCGCAGCGGCTCGAAGCCGCCGGAGCGCTCGTTGTCGTATTCGAGGAAATAGCCGTCGAGGCCGGTATGGCCGAGAAGCTGTTCGGCGACGAACTCGTAGCCGCCCGAGGCGATGAAGGTCGAGCGGAAATTGCCGCGGCACGAATGCATGGTGATCACCATGTCGGCGGGTCTGCCTTCGAGCGCGGCGTTGGTCAGCGCGCGCGTAAAGCTGCGGCAGCGTATCGGGATCGTCGCCGCGTTCCTTGGAATGCGCCCGCTCGCTCGGATCGCAGGCCATCGCCCAGGCGGTGTCGTCGAGCTGCAGATAGCGGCAGCCGGCGTCGTAGAAGGCGCCGATTGCCGTCGCGGTAGGCTTTGGCGACGATCGTCGAAGAAAACGTCGAGGTCGGGATAGATTTCCTTGCTGATCGCGGCGCGGCCCTGGCGGAAATGCAAAGTGCTCGGCGCCGGTATGGTCATTTTCGGCGTGACGCGGGTATGCGCCTTGAGAAACTTGAAATGCTCCAGCATCGGATGGCCGGAAAAGCCGACCTTGCCGTCGATCTTGAGCGCGTGCGATTTGGTCTTCACGCCGGGAACTGGATGCCGTGATCGGTGGTGTACACTTCACGCCGTCGAGTCCGCGGAAAAAATCGAACTGCCACCAGGTGCGGCGGAATTCGCCGTCGGTCGCAAGCTTGAGCCCGACTCTTCCTGCTTTTTGATCACCCGCTCGATTTCCCGGTCTTCGATCGCAGTCAAAGCCTGGGCCGTGATCTCGTTACGGTCGGCTTGGCGCGCGCGGGCGCCGTCAACATAGCTTCCTTGGACTACGCCCCATATTATGTCGACTATGGGGACATTGAAAATTGCTTGCTTCTTTTTATTCGAATAAGGAGAAGCTCAGATGTTGCGAGAGTCGCGTCTCGCTCAATACCCTCCAAAATAATCCTTTACAATCCTAAAAATGTAAGCCATACTTTTTAAGTACGATAGTCGCGTTAAGCTGTGAAGGATTTGGGAATTTATTCCTTGGATAATCACTAGAAGACGTACCTGTTGAGATGGCTCAAAATAAAAGTCGCTAAACAACCCGACGAGCTAGCCGGAAAGCTTGCGTCAAAGATATCGGGTATAGAACAGAGAAGACTCCGCGAGGAGAGGAAGCTGACAACATCTGTGAGCAAGTAGAAGTCGCGTTCTACCTATCGTACTCTTTTTAAGGAGTATTTTTGATCAAAAGATTCTATAGATGGGCTTCTTACATATATTATCATTTTAAATGCGGGTATCATTCTGGATTTAGATTTTGTTGTATTGTATTTTATATATTTGTATACAGATTATGTTTCATTTTTGCTAGACGAAAAATT